>JAHUUJ010000001.1 GCA_019218365.1 Actinomycetaceae bacterium TAE3-ERU4
AAAAAAACTAACAAAAACAAAAAAATAAACAAAACATAAAGAACAAAAACACACTATCGAGTTATCAAACAACACCCTCCACAACCACCAAAAAACCAGAAAACCCAGCAAATCAGCAGAAGGAAAATTTGTTAGCACCTCATCGGCGCCGAGAAATAACTATACGCGCCCCGAAAGACGTTTCGCAAACGAAAACGCCTGTGACGCTAGTCATATCGAATATATTTGGCTTATTTTCAAGGATTATCTATTCAAATAACCCATGAAATGAATCGGCCATAAAACTAATTTACCACTCCCCTGACGGCTTGTAAACACCTAAAAGAGACTAAAGCTACATTTTTCCTTAGCAACACCCTGTAGAGACATTCTTTTCGGCAAACTCTCGTCGTTCACGCCAGAATTGCCTCTCGGTCATTGGCTCTTTTTCGGGATGATGGCGCCGATGATGATCTAGGTAGCGTTCGTAAGCAGACTCCCCGGTAAAGTCTCGCCATAGACTACGAGCAACCCTCAAGCCCTCAAAAAATCTTTTACGCATCCGCTCTCCTAATCAATTTATTCTTACCGCACACAGAACGCCGGAAATGGTGGGCCTTAAGAAAGGCCCACCACCCGAACAGTCATTTATATCTAATGCGCAGTTTTACGCCCCGGAATCAAGTCCGGATCACCAACTAGCGCATATTCTTTTACCAATTTCTTTTCCAACGAAGTAGCAACCATGCCAGAAGGAACAAAGAAATTAGATTCCTGGTAAGGATCTTCAGAATTCGTTTTATCGCCAGTGGAAAGGACCTTATATACCCGCCATGCTGCAGCCAACACTACAAAAGCAACTGCAACTACGAAAACAATCGAAAGAGTCCCTTGAATCATGGCATTACGAACAATTGCATTTTGTACGGTAATCTCTGCAGGATCGGTGAGCGTCGGCAAAACCGCGCGCGCATCACGCCACTGCTGGAAATACCCCACTCGCGAATCTGTAGAGAAAATCTTTTGCCACGAAGCAGTAAAGGTAACCGCGGTATCAAACAAGAATGGAACCAAAGGAATCCAGACCCACTTTAGATATCCCTTTCTAATCACCATCACAGTGCAAAGCAACAGCGCCACCGCAGCAATTAACTGATTAGCAATACCAAATAGCGGATACAAAGTCTTAATTCCACCTCGCGGATCAGTAACGCCCATCAAGAGCAAAGAACCCCAAGTAGCCACGACCAAAGCGGTTGAAAACCAAGCTCCAACTCGCCAAGAGGGGTCTTTGAATCGTGGTATTAGATTTCCTAGGGCATCAGAGACCTGGAAACGAGCAACACGCGTAACCGCGTCAACAGCTGAAAGAATAAACAGCGCTTCGAACATGATGGCAAAGTGATACCAAAATCCCATCATCAAACGGCCACCGCCAATTTGGTGAAGAATGTGGGCCATACCGACGGCGAGTGTGGGCGCTCCACCCGTACGCGAAACAATCGAAGTTTCACCTACGTCTTTCGCTATCTGACGATAGGCATCTCCCCCTGTAAAGGTCTTAGGGTTGCCATTGTCATCCCAAGACTCCCATTTCACAGTAACAGGGTTGCCATGAACATCCTTCACACCAAGGTTCTGCATCGCTGCAGCAGTAATATCCTCACGATTATCCGTGGTTGAAGTTACCGCAGTACCGGCAAGCTTATCCACCGAAGCTACCGGAGTATTCATGCCAAAGTAAACACCCATATTCAAAGAAACCGCAGCGGCCATCGCCATAATTGCCACGAAAGATTCCATTAACATGCCGCCATATCCAATCATGCGTACATGCGATTCCTTCTCCAGCATCTTCGGGGTTGTTCCCGACGAAACCATCGCGTGCATACCCGATAGAGCACCACAGGCAATAGTGATAAAGAGGAAGGGGAAGATTGCCCCAGCAAATACAGGCCCCGAGGTGTTTGTCGCAAAGTCAGTAACTGCCGGCATATCAACAATTGGACGTACAAGAATAATTCCTAGAGCAAGAACCGCAATAGTTCCCACCTTCATAAAGGTCGAAAGGTAATCGCGTGGGGTAAGCAATACCCAGACCGGAAGAACGGCTGCAAGGAATCCATAAATAACCATTGCCCACACCAAAGTCGTAGGCGAAAGGTGTAGGTAAGTCTGACCAAAAGAGGATTCACCGACCCAGCGCCCAGCGATAATCACGAAAATTAGCAGAGCGAAACCGACGAAAGACACTTGAGTAATTTTTCCAGGTTGTACGTAACGCAACCAAAGACCCATTCCAATCGCAATTGGAATTGTCATCCCAACAGAGAACACACCCCACGGAGAGTCAGCCAGGGCCTTGACGCAGACCATAGCCAAAACAGCCAGCACAATCATCAACATTACAAGCACAACAATAGTTGCCACTGTTCCACCGATTTTGCCGATTTCATCAGTTGCCATCTGTCCGAGCGAACGACCTCCGCGACGCATGGAGAAAAAGAGGACCAGCATGTCCTGAACCGCACCGGCAATACACACCCCGAAGATAATCCATAAGGTTCCCGGCAAATAACCCATCTGAGCAGCCAAAACCGGGCCAACTAGAGGACCTGCTCCGGCGATTGCCGCAAAGTGGTGACCATACAGAACCACTCGTTGCGTAGGATCATAGTCTTTGCCGTTGTTTATACGTTCGGCGGGCGTTGCATTAGAGTCGTCAGGACGCATAATTTTACGCTGTATATAAAGCGCGTAGAAGCGGTAAGCAATCGCGTAGGTACAAATAGCTGTAACTACAAACCAGATAGTATTTACCTCTTCCCCTCGAACGATAGCTAGCATCGTCCACCCTAGGGTTCCAAGCAAAGTAATAAGGACCCAGGTAATTATTTTTACGGGAGTCCATTTGTTATGAGGTTTAACCCCCACCGGAACTCCGTCCTTATTACGAATTATGAGTTCTTCTTCCTCTTCTGTGTAGGTAGGAAGTTTTTCTTTCACATCTTCAGTCATCTACGTCACCCCTCCATCGGTTTAACCTAACAAGCAGTTATGTGATAGCGACTACATCATAAAAGTATTTTACGTGAAAGTCAGGGTAAAACGTCCTAACATTTTCCAACTTTTACCCAAAACCTAAAAAAAGCCCTATTTCACTACAAAAAATGCAGATTTTACATAAAAAAAGAAATATAACTCACATGTTTTGTTAGGCTATCCTTATTGACACCTAAATTAAAAAGAAGTTTCAAATCTAAAAATAAAGATGGCTAAGAACTACTTTCCTCGCCCACCCGCATCTTAGAAATAACTATCTTCATTCCGTCACACATTGACATTTTCCCACAGAGCTTTCCCGCGTATGCGAACAGGGAGCATCAATCGTGGAATGCATAGTTGCAGGAATTAGCGAAGAAGTACCACGCGAAGACTCCTCATACCTCTCTTCCCTCTGCCATGTAAACGGAGCAAAATCAGCATTCGAAGCACGCCAATTCGGTTTACGTAAAGCATAAAAGATAAACGGTAAGGAAATTGCAATCACAGTTAAACCTACCAGGATTCCCACATATACCCATGGATTACCAACAGGAATCTGTGAAGGAGGTACAAAAGAAAAACAAAAAGCCAAAAGTGATCCGCTTAAGCCTGCACCACCGACAATCCACATTCCTATTTTTCCACCAGGAAGGCAGTAAGGCCGCAGACGATTTGGCTGGCTATAACGTAAATATATAGCTGCGCTAAACATCAATATGTACATTGTCAGGTACAGAATCACAGTTAATTGGCTAAGAATCTGGTAAGCCGTTTGTACTGACGGAAGAATCACGAATAGCACCGATAACAAGGTCACGATAAAAGCCTGAATAAGTAAGATATTC
Organism: Actinomycetaceae bacterium TAE3-ERU4; assembly: GCA_019218365.1. GTDB lineage: Bacteria > Actinomycetota > Actinomycetes > Actinomycetales > Actinomycetaceae > Boudabousia. The sequence continues at coordinate 3,870 of JAHUUJ010000001.1, forward strand.
GTAGCCATTCCATGCTTATTAGTGTATTGAAAGAACCGTGGCAAATAGCCCGCTCTAGCCACTTCTAGTAATCCACTTGAGGGACCGCCTACCCAGGTAACAATTCCGGCTAGCACCCCAAGGGCAAGGCAAGCAGCAATAATCGGCGAAGCCCAACCGATTCCCGCCCACTTAAACATTTCGTTATATGCAACCAGCAAAGATTGCGTAAGGTTAATTTCCCTTGATGGAACAACAAAAGCAATAGCTAAAGTTCCCAGGACAAAAATCACCACCGCGATTAAAGATGCTGACATAACCGCAATTGGATAGTTACGAAGTGGATTTTTTACATTTTTAACATGAATGGCATTCATTTCCATTCCCGCATAGAACAGAAAGATACTTGCAGCCAAAACTATGTTATTAAAATTAGAAAAATCTGGAATTACCTTACCCCAGTGAAGCTGAATCTGCGGCGAGTTCCCTGCAATTAGATAACTAAATCCAAGAACAATCAAAATTATTGCCGGAATAATAGTTCCAACAATCCCTCCCCACTTAGCAATACGGGAAAATGCCCCCACTCCACGCGAAGCAATTAATGTAGCCAGCCAGTAAACACTCAAAACCACAAATAGAACAAAAAACTTATTTGCGGAAAGCTCGGCACTAAAAGCCGCATCAGAGCTGATATAGGCTAAAGAAACCGCCCCAAAAGTAAGCCCAGTGGGAAACCAAATAGTTATCTCGATAAAAAGCATAAACATTGCCAAAAAAGCCAATCGCGGACCGAACGCCTCTCCAACCCAACGAAAAACTCCTCCTTTTTCCGGCCAGCCAGTAGCCAATTCCGCAGCTACTAAAGAAACCGGAATAAGGAAAAACAACGCCGCAAACAGGTAGTAAAAAATAGAACTAAGACCGTAAACCGCCTCGGCTGGTAACCCACGCAAGCTCACCACCGCAACTACATTCATAATGATAAGACCGAAGACCGAAATTCCCGTAGTCTTAGGTGTTCGAGCACTAAGCTCACCACTTTCATTTAAGGAAAGCGCCTGTTCATTAGATATCAAAGTTACCTCTATATATTTAGTGCTTATCCCCCAAAGACACAAAAGTCTTAGGCAACAAGTTTTCTGACAAAGCAAAATTAGAAAAATGAAAAAGGCTCCTTGAAGGCGAGCCTTCCTTCATCTCTCAAGCAGATACCGGAGTCTTGTCCCTGTTATTTCATATTTTGTGCGAATCAACATTCCCGATATACGAAGATAAACACATTACTACATATCGAAAATATTGTTAAACTCGCTGGCGCCGATTAGAAAAGTTTCATCCTAAATTAATTACCCAAGAGAATTCAATTAAAACGCCTACTCAAAGTAAAAGAGCTGTCACCCGATTCTTTTAGGAAAATTTATCTCCTTAAAACAGGAAAAGTCAGAAAATAAACTTTTACCTTAAATATCCACCTTAGATAACCCCAGCTACTGGAAAATGAATGTAACCTACCGCGTAATTCAAGGTGAGGTTTATCGAGCGCTAGAAGATACATGTACTTCTAGCTTTATGCCGTCTGGAGTTGTAGTGCAGACTCGCTCCCCAATCTCATCGCGCAAAATAAAAGCCGGATACCCCGCGGAGCGAAGTTTTTTTAAGAAATTTTCGCCGGGAATACACGTTTGGAAGGAAAGAGAAACCAGAGGGACGCTCCCCCCAACAGGATTACCAGGTTCAACGCGAACAGGTGCTTTATCACCATAAATCTGGTGCAGACCAATCCAGCCAGAGTTAACACTAGCTGACATCTGCTCCCAGAAAGAACTAGCCCCAGGTGCAGATACAAACCCTAAAGTTTCAAAAAATTTACGATCTTCCGCAAAATTCCTGCTGTAGCGGACAGAAACTACTTCAATATCCTCAGGCTCTTGAGATGATTCAGAAAAAACATACCCGTAGGAATCATGTTCTAATTCGTTAATCCAAATCCCGCCACCAGAAGGATCAATTATTCCCGCTTGACGTCCCCAGGCCTCATCCCAGACCTGCAAATCAATACATTTACTTTCGGATTCTTTAAGAAATTCTTCCAGCCTATTCACCATTAAAACTAGGTGAGCCTCACCGCTGAGTCCAAAATTAGAGGACAAAGTATTATGCACCGCTAGATAGCCGGATTTAGCTTTAAGAATCGCATACCCTTCCCCCGCCGTAACAGCTGGAACCATTCCCAAAGTTTCAAAAAATTTAATCATTTCACGCGGATTTTCCGTGAAATAATAAGGGCAAACACTAAGATTCATTTTTCTTCTCCCGTTTATTTTCTTCGGCTAATTCAAGGTAGCCAAGCAACGCCTTAGAAACTAAAGCAGAAAGAGAAATACCCTCATCAATAGCCCGGTGCTTTACAGCGCGAATTAATTCAGGCTCCAAATAAACATTAAACTGCTGTTTCAGACTCATGCTACTATGCTAGCATCCTATTGCAGTTCTGTTGCAAATAAATTTATCACTCAAGAAAATTAAGTTTCTAAAAAATGGTCTCGCCGATTCAAAACGACGAGACCATTTTTTAATATTCAGGAACACTTTCCTTAAATTGCCGCAAAGCATCAGGAGTAAGCAAGGTAATCATTCCTCTACCTTGTTTTATGAACTTACGTTGAGCAAAGTCAGCCAGAACTTTACTAACCCCTTCACGACTAGCTCCAGCCAAGTTAGCCAACTGCTCATGCGTAAGCTTTACTACCCGCTCATGACGCCATGGCAAAGGCGAAGTTACCGAGGTATTTAAAAGTAACGAAGCAACCCTTTGCGGCAAAGGCCGTAAAGCTAAATCACTGAGTCGAGTTTCAAGCTCATTTACACGTTTAGAAAGGATTAGTGCCACCTGTTGGGAAATACGAGAATCAGCAAGAAAATATTTCTCAACTTGTTCTTGATCTAGCCTGCAAATCGTTGTTTCCTCCAACGTTTCCGCATAACTATTTCCCATGTCCTGCCCAAGAATTGGCATTGTTCCGAATACATCACCAGGATTAAGCACAGATAAGGTAAGGGTCTTTCCACTTAGCGCAGTCTGAAAAATCCTCACTCGCCCGCCCTTGATTATGAAAAGAATACTCTTGGGACGTAACGGGTCATAAATAATTTCCCCAGCACTATATTTAACAAGCGGTAGCATCCTATTTAGTTCAGCCAATTCCTGCTGAGGAATTTTTTCAAAAAGCTCTACTTCGCGTAAACAAGTAGGAGCGGATTCTACATTTACTTGTATATTTTCTTGCTTGTCAGCCTCGGAAATGGTTCGTGCCAAACTCTTTTGGATGCTCATACGACAAGAATAGTTCATGAAAGTGACTTTAATACTGCACGACCAACGTACAGCGTGACTGCAGCATAAATAATGTGCCCCATTAGAGACATCATCGTTGCATTAGTAATCGTAAAAAGTTTTCCGCCCATCAATAACGGCATTCCAACCAGCGGCCCAGCAACCCATAGAGCTATACCGAACAGAAGAACAAATAAAAGTCCACGGCTGGGACAAGAGGGCATATACGGCAATAAGAAACCGCCGATAACACCGAACATAAGAGAGATCATCAAATGGATACCCGCGCCCACAAGCGCAGAATCTGATCCCATCATCATTGCAATCATGGAAAACATGCCCATTTGCCACATCATCATTCCGAAAACCACACCACCGGCAAATCCTCCGGCAAGTCCAGCTAAAAGACGGTGAAAAGGAGTCGATTCAACCGGGGTCTTACATACTTTTACGTTTTCATTCATTACATCTACCTCCGTAGAAAAAATAAGTCTGACTTTCAAACCTAGTTCCACCCTAAAGAAGCAAAAGATGTCGTTCAGTAAACCAGGACACACAAGAATTTATGTAGGACAGATAACACTTTTAATGTGTGCAGTAAAATAAATTTAGCTACGGCCGTCGGCATTTAGTAGCACTTTTTAAAAGTTGTTAGATTACTCCGAGAAAGCAAGAAAAACCATCGCTAATAGATATGCATGATTCATAGATAAGCGCATAGTCTCTATGAGCTGATTCTTTTTATTTTCGCCAGAAATTAATTTCTATAAGGTACCCACATTAAAACTACATAAAGAAGAATAGTGTTTAACCCTCACCGTAAAGCAGGCAGTCTATTTTGCTGATAAACGCTTTATTATCCTAGAAGAAAAATCCTCTGATGAAATGGGAATCTAGGCAGAATTCGCCAACATATACTGGTTTATCAACATACTTTTGGAAGTAATAAAAAATCCCGATTGGACAATCAGTATAAATCTGGAGACTATCCCCGACAACGAGATAAAAATGACGACTGCCCACCACGGTACTGATAAAACACAAATCCACACATTCTCTTATCAATCCGAAATAACCCTGCTATTCCACAAACATATATACGACAAAATCCCCTAACGGGGTAGAAGTAGATAGCTTAGAAATAATCAAAATTGGGGAATCTATCGATGATAAAATTTTAGTCAAAGACCCAGAATACGAAAAAATATAAGACAATACGCTCACTTATACAATAATTCCGCTATCTCACTAAGGAAATAGCGGAATTAAAAAACATCTTAGACTCAGACTAAAAGTTAGCCTACTTTAACCTCATCTAAACAATCTTCAGCCCCACAGGTACTACGTGATTTTGTATCCGCGCAAGAAGGACAAAGCAGAATCATTTTGCGACATTTATCGTTAGCGCAATTATAGAACTTGTGTGTCGCGTTACCGCAAGTAACACACTTACCGAGTTGAGCTGCGTCCTCGCCAAATTCCATGTGCATACGGCGATCGAAAACATACAAGGAGCCTTCCCATAGACCCTTGTTACCATACTTTTCACCGTAGCGGACAATACCGCCGTCTAGCTGATAGACCTCTTTAAAACCTCTGTCTTTCATGAGTGCACTGAGGACCTCACAGCGCACACCACCCGTACAGTAGGTAACCACCGGCTTATCCTTCAATTCGTCATAGGCTCCGGATTCAAGCTCGGAAATAAAGTCGCGAGTTGTTTCTACATTAGGAACAATTGCGTCTTTAAAATGCCCAATTTCAGCTTCCATAGCATTACGGCCATCAAAGAAAACAACTTCTTCGCCACGTTTTTCCATCAGTTCATGGAGCTGTTCGGGCTTAAGATGCTGGCCTCCCCCGACCACGCCATTCTCATCAACTTTAATCTCTGCGGGGGAGCCAAAAGTAACGATCTCGGGACGTACCTTCACGCTTAGACGAGGGAAATCTTCCGCGCCGCCGGAAGAAATCTTGAACTCCATATCCTTAAAAGCCGGATATTCGCGCGTTTCGCGCATGTAACGTTTGCACGCATCCAAATCGCCGCCAACCGTACCGTTAATCCCGTGCTCGGAAACAATAATTCGACCGCGTAACTGCAATTTTTCACAAAGGGCACGCTGCCACATCATCACAGCCTGCGGGTCAGACAGCGGGGCAAAACGATAATAAAGGAGGATTCTGCTTTCTTTCACCCCTCCAGTTTACGCCATCAATTTAAGAGGTGCTGAAAATACAAGGATAAATTGCCAATCATCGTTATTGGAACTGAAAAGAATATCTTGCCTGATGAATACAGCTCAGGCTCACAACCCAGCCGAAAAGCTATATTGGCTAATTCTTGTAACTTTTGGACTTTAGACTATCTGTGGGGAGGGCACAGACCTGGCCTCCCCACAGATAAATACTATTTAGCTAGCTGCACTAAAGTTCAAATGCCGGTAGTTGATTGAACATCTCACGACGTTTAGCTTGTTTAACCGGATCAGGCACCGGTAACGCAGCCAACAAACGTTGCGTGTAAGGATGCTTGGGGCCCTGTAAGACATCACGAGCAACTCCCTGTTCCACAATTTCACCTTTGTACATAACAAAAATAGAATGCGAAACTTCATCTACCACTGCTAAATCGTGAGAAATAAATAGGCAGGCAAAACCGAACTGGGCCTGTAATTCCAGGAATAAATCCAACACCGTAGCCTGAACAGAAACATCCAAAGCGCTGGTCGGCTCATCCGCTATCAACAGTTCCGGCCCCAAGGCCAAAGCACGCGCCAAAGAAGCTCTTTGCCTCTGTCCTCCAGATAATTCATGAGGATAGCGATCAGCGTAAGTTGAGGCTAGCTCCACCGCGTCCAACAGTTCATTTACCCGAGGGCGAGCGGCGCGCACATCGTTTACATGACCGTGAATAATAAGCGGTTCCGCAATACATTCACCAATTGTCAGCAATGGATTAAAACTAGCGGCAGGATCTTGAAATACGTACCCAATACGAGAACGAATTGGACGGAAATCTCGTTCCTTCGCTTCTTTCATCTCGCACCCTAGGACATTAAGCGACCCTCCGGTAACCCTAGTTAAACCAGCTACCGCACGGGCTGTAGTAGTTTTACCCGAACCTGACTCACCTACCAATCCAACGACCTCACCCGCATGAATCGTGAAATCAGCATCTTTAACCGCCAAGAAGCCGCGTTTACCAAAACGGCCTTCATATCGCACTTGCATATCACGTGCACGAACCGCCACCGGGCGTCCTAAGAAGCGAGGATCTTTAGTGTCACCTTCTTCCGGTTCCATCAATCCATGTGTTCCATCAGTAATTTCGTTTACTTGGAAAGATGCAGCCACGGCGCTAAGAGACTCATCTACGCTACCCGATTCCCTCTCGGCATGTGCCTGGCGTGGATCTACCTTGTCACGTTCACCAATTTTAGGAACTGCCGCCAACAAATCACGGGTGTACTGAGCTTTCGGGTTAGCGAACAGTTCGTGGGCTTCAGCCTGTTCCACTAATTCACCACGGTACATAACCGCAACCCGGTCAGCCAAATCCGCTACGACTCCCATGTTGTGAGTAATCAGCACAACGGAAGCACCAAACTCATCCCTACAGTTACGTAATAGCTGCAGGATTTCTGCTTGCACAGTTACGTCCAAAGCAGTAGTTGGTTCGTCCGCAATGATTAGGCCAGGATCCAAGGCCAAAGCCATCGCTATGATGATACGTTGCTTTTGTCCCCCGGAGAATTGATGCGCATAGTAATCGATACGCTCATGTGCGTCAGGAATCCCTACACGCTCCAACAAATCTATGCTGCGCTCACGTATTGCCTTTTTAGTGAAATCCTCTTTTGTCCACCCTCGTTCAATCAACTGATTACGATGTGCCTGATAGATTTCAGCCATCTGCCATCCAATGGTATAGACAGGATTTAGCGCTGTGCTGGGTTCCTGAAAGACCATCGAGACGTCAGCCCCACGCATACTCCGCAAATCAGCTTGACTTGCCGAAGTAACAGTTATGGTGTGATTGGAATCCTTACCAACGACAACAGTTCCTTGCACAGTTGCAGTTGAAGGCAACATACCTAGTAGAGTTTTAGCAGTTACAGACTTACCTGAACCCGATTCTCCCACCACGGCCAATACCTCACGGGGACGCACGTCCAGCGTGATACCCCGTACCGCTTGAACTGAACCCATATCGGTAGCAAACGCTACTTCCAGATTGTCTATAGATGCGACGCTTTTTACCTGTGGGGTTGCTTCATTCATTTCACTCATTTACAAATCCTCATCAGGGTTGTCGTTAATTTCAGTCACTATTTCTACTGGTTGAGATCCACCAGAAACGGCAGCTGCTGCACGACCGCGTAAACGCGGGTCAGCGAGGTCATTTAAAGATTCTCCAACTAGGGTTACTCCCAAAACAATTAGGACAATAACCGCTCCGGGGAACAGCGCGGTCCACCAAATACCCGAAGTCACATCTGCGACTGCACGGTTAAGGTCATACCCCAACTCTGCAGCTTTGGTTGGTTCAATTCCGAATCCCAAAAACCCTAAGCCAGCCAGAGTTAGAATCGCTTCCGACGCATTCAAGGTAATAATTACTGGCAAAGTTCGAATAGAGTTACGTAAGATGTGTTTTCCCATGATACGTGCATGCGAAGCTCCTACGACTTTAGCTGCTTCCACATAAGGTTCGTGTTTAACTCGCACTACTTCGGAACGAATTACCCGAAAGTACTGGGGAATAAATACAACCGTAATAGACAGCGAAGCTGCTAATACACCACCTATCAAGCTGGATTGTCCACCGGAAATCACAATAGACATAACAATAGCTAAAAGCAACGAGGGAAAAGCATACACCGCATCAGCAATAACCACTAGAACTCTATCTAACCAACCACCTATATATCCCGAAACTAGCCCGAGTAATACACCGACGACCGAAGAGATAACTACCGCAACGATAATTACCATCAGAGCCGTTTGAGTGCCCCAAATAATTCTAGAAAGAACATCAAAACCGGAAACTGTTGTTCCAAGCCAGTTACGCGCACTAGGAGGTTGCTGGGTTCCAAATGACCCTGCCGAATCACCTGTTTGCGCATAACCATAAGGAGCTAAAATAGGGGCTGCCAGCGCAGTAAACACAAAAAGTGTACAGATAGTCATTCCAGTTAATAGCATTGCACGCTGCCACCCACGGGACTGCTTAACCATTTTAAATAGCGGAAAATTACGCTTTCGAGGTGCAGACAAAACCGCAGGCGAGGTTGAGCTTTTTGCTTCTGAGGTTGTTTTTACGCTATCCATTAGTACCTCACCCTTGGATCTATAAGAGCTGCAATGATGTCAACTAGGAAGTTACTTACCGCCACGATTACAGCCAAGAGAATTACGATTCCTTGAACAGCCACAAAATCACGGGCTACCAGGTATTGCGCTAGCATAAAACCAAGCCCTTTCCACTCGAATGTAGTTTCAGTAAGCACAGCACCTGCCAGCAACATAGCAATCTGCATTCCCATAACTGTAATGATGGGAATTAGTGCAGGACGGAAGGCATGACGATTAATTAGACGACGTTCAACTACCCCACGAGAACGCGCAGCAGAAACATAATCCATCGAAAGAGTTCCAATCATATTCGTACGCACTAGACGCAAGAACACTCCCCCGGTCAACAGTCCCAAGGCTAAAGCAGGCAAAACAGCGTGCAATATTACGTCGGTTAGTACATCTATATTTCCCAGACGAAGAGCATCAACAAAGTTGACCCCCGAGGGAGCAACCAAATCAGATAGCTCCACGCTGGAATGTGTAGACACCCGACCAGAAACCGGCAATATAGGAATCCATACCGAAAAAATTAGCTTCAGCAGCAATCCAAAGAAGAAAACGGGAGTTGCATAACACAAAATTGCGAAAATCCGTAAAGACGCATCTGTAGCTGAATCTCGTTTATATGCGGCAATCTTCCCTAAAGGAATACCCACCAATAGAGCCACAATCAAGGCGTAGAAAGTAAGCTCCAAAGTCGCTGAACCAAAGGTGGTAAGAATTTCAATAACAGGACGTCCATCTGAGAGTGCCGTACCAAAATTACCCGTAAAGACTTCACCCAGATACTGCAAATATTGCACAATAAGCGGACGATCATATCCCGCCTCGTGAACACGGTTTGCTAACTCGTCAGGTGTAAGACGCCCACCCAGCGCAGCAGTGATAGGATCACCTGTCATCCGCATGAGCATAAAAACCATCGTCACGAGGATAAAAACCGTGGGAATAATGAGGAACGCGCGAATAGCAATGTAACGCCACAGGGTAATCCCCTGTTTAGATTCCTTATTTAACTTTTTCTTTTCTCTTTTGGCGGCTGAGCCAGCCGAAGCTCCCGCTCCGACTGGCTCAGCACTGGTATTTTGAGGAGTCATCGTTCAGATTGACCTATTTCTACTTTTTCGTCAGTGTTGCGTAGGGGAACTTGAAGGAGGCATCAAGCGTAACTCCATCAATATTCTTACCTACTACGGCTACCTGAGTTCCCTGCAAATAAGGCAGAGTTGAGAGATCAGCCGCAACTGCTTTCTGGATATCTTTCAACAACTGCAGACGCTTAGCGCTGTCGCCTTCTACAGCCTGTTCCAAAATCATCTTGTTAACATCTTCATTAACGTAGTGGTTAACCAAGAAGTTTTTCTTTACGAAGAAAGGAGTCAGATAGTTGTCGGCGTCAGAGTAGTCCGGGAACCAACCAAGCTGGTAAACCGGGTAGACATCAGAAGAACGATCCTTGAGGTACTGTACCCATTCAGTAGATTGCAAATTAACCGTGAATAGACCGTCTTTTTCTAGCTGAGACTTAATCGCGGCGTACTCGTCACCGGAAGAAGGACCATAGTGGTCTGGAGAATACTGCATGTTTATCTGAACCGGAGTCTGCACACCAGCATCAGCTAAGACTTTCTTCGCCTTTTCTACATCAGGACCACCATTGCCATCACCGTACATTTCCTTCAACGGCTCTTGCGAGGCTTCTAGACCTGCGGGAACGAAGGAGTACAGAGGAGTGTAAGTACCCTTATATACATTAGTAGAAAGTTCTTCACGGTTAATCAAGTTAGCCATAGCCTGACGTACCGCCCGCGCCTTATTGGGGTCAGCATCTTTCTGCTTTGCCCCAAAAGGCATCGTGTCAAAGTTAAATACGATGTAGCGAATTTCTCCACCAGGTCCAGTTTCTACCTTAACTTTGTCATTGCCCTTAAGGTCTGCAATATCAGTTGCCGAAAGGGAACGATAGGCAACGTCAATTTCTCCCTGCTGTACATTCAACTTCAAGTTGGAAGAATCAGCAAAGTATTTTACGTTGACGCCGTCGTTTTTCGGAGCCCCATGCGAACCCTTGTAGTTAGGATTTACCTTGTACTGAACAAGGTTGTTCAAATCAAACTTAGCGATGGTGTACTGACCTGCAAAAGCATTGCCTTCGACAATCTTCTCAGCCGGCGTTAGCTCGGTTGCGGAGAAAACTTCCTCGTCAACAATCGGACTAGCTGCCGAGGACAAAATCTGCCGGAAAACCTGATCATTTGGAGCCTTTAGGTTGAATACAACGGTAGTGTCGTCAACAGCATCAGTTGATTCCAAGTTATACAGCAAAGAAGACGGGCCATTGGAGTCTTTAATCTTCAGCATTCGGTCGAAAGAAAACTTCACGTCAGAAGCTGTTAAATCATGCCCGTTGGCAAACTTAAGACCCGGCTTTAGTTTTACTGTGAACTGTTTCGGAGTTGTAAATTCACCAGATTCAGCCAAGTCTGGTTCTACTCCAGCTTTTCCATAGGGAGCGCTAAATAGAAAACCGTAGGATTGTACTGCAACCGCAAAGCTACCATTATCATAGGCACCTGCCGGGTCTAGGCTCGTCACCTTATCTGTAGTACCAACAGTAATGACGGATTTACTCCCGCCCCCATCATTACTTGCAGAGGAAGCATTTCCTCCTGATTTTGTTGCACAGGCGCTCAGCGCGAATGCCGTGACAACTGCCATGGCGGCAACTTTTGTCATGGTTACGGTGCGAGTCATTTTGCCTCCCGCATAGAGTTTTCCAACATTTAATTGGCTTACCCTAAGAAAGTTTATCAGATATTTAATTTTTTATTAGATTAAATTAAAGGTTAAGTAAAATTGTTATACAAAAGTTTTCTTTAGTGTTTTTCTAGCGCTTTCAAATATCGATATGGATAGCAAAATGACTAGCCGGTTTTAACGTTCTATCACTTGAAGGTAGCCCAATAACGGTTAGGAAGTTTAGGGTATCTTACGTAATCCAAAGCAGACACAATCATCGCAAGGCACACCTTGCATTTTATTATTTACCCATTTAAAGAGTTGGTAAAACTAAGCATCTCTAAAGCTAGGATTTTTGAATCTAGGCTGTAGTCCAGACTACGCTAGTAACACATGGAATTACGATATAAAGTTAGTCAAATGAAGAGTCATTCTAAACAGAACGTAACTTCCTTTCTTTACCTTCCCATCTGTCTAATTACCATAATTACGTACGGAATGGTAGGCGCTGGCGATATCTACGACCGTCTAGCAGTACTCGGACTCGCCTGTTTAGTATGTTCTGGATTATTTTATATAACCCCTGCTTGGTATCTCGCACCTATGTTTATCATCACCTGGTACGGTTGGCTAGCCTTCATCCCCCTTGGAATTAAAGCCATACAATTACACTGGCTATTAGTAATGCTAGTACTTATCGCTTTTCTATACAGACCAGGTTCATATTTTCAGATTAAACGATACAAAAAGTACAAGCATTTATGGAACGATAAACATAGTCAGCCATTCCTAAAGCAGTTCAAATATTTTTCATACGCTTGGTTCTGCTGCATCGCGCAAGCATATATTTTTGGGATTCTTACCTATCGTAACGCGATTATTTCTAATCTCATTTTAAGCGTTATCAGCGGGTGCTTTGTAGGAATTATCATTGCTTTATGCTTCGGTTACCTTCGTTGGTTTATTTCTTTGTTAGGGATTCCCGCAATAGCTACAATACTAGGAGTAGGATTTAGTAACTATTTCTACCTCGTCCCCGTATTAGCTTTTGGATGGTTAAGCAGTTACCTTACCGCCTGCATTATTGGCGAATCCTCTACCCGCTACGAATACCCTTAGAGGACTGTGAAAATAACTAAATCAGGATACTAGACGGTTTTGCACTGCTCCAGAAGCAATATCAACTACCTTTTACCCTCCGTCATTTGATAGTTAATCCACTTCTTATTAACCCAAGGACTACCTTCATCCACATTGAGTTCTGCGAGACTGTTCATTCATTCTCGGTGTAATCCTAGAAGTTCTTCATGAGGATACCCTCGGGGAAGGGAACCCTAAACATAGCGGCTAACTACTTCCTCGGCCGCTATAAAACGCTCAGACAACAACCGATTTTCTGGCGTATCTGTGCCAGGAAAAAAATCAAGAGGCCCTCCGTAACCACACCGGTACACTTGCCGAATAGCTCGAATTATCTTTGCAACGTCACGCAAAGACGCCTCTTTTATATCTTTAGAATAGTGCTTAAATTTAGCTGCAATTTCTGTCTTGTCGCAATCTTCTAAAACTTTGGCGAATACAGCAAATGCCTCAGAGGCTTCCTGCCTATGGAAAAAAGTGATTAGGGTTCTAATAACCATAAGTCCAGCATCTCTAAACTATTTAAAATCAGAAACAGTTAATAAAAGTTTAGCTAGCTTCTCCTAGAGAATAGCCATGAACGTAACGAGTTCCACGGAAACAGTGGCCATTTAGAAATTCGCCTTACAACATGCAGTTCGAATTTTTTCCCAATTCTCTCCCGTATATCCTCATAGACACACCCCTCGCTGAACAGCATCAAGGCCGCCCAAGCCACTGTAGATTCTACCAACATAGCAAGCCCTCTAATATCGGAATCATCAGCTTTAATAATCCGCATAAGGCCTTCCCCCTGGCGAGTCGATACGCTCATATACTTCACGAGAAAAACGAGAAAAATTTAAGAAATCGCACATAGGCTTTCTCAAGATCCGTAAGTTCAGCGTACGGAATCTTACTTCCCTCGTGCCACTTATCATCTCTCAGGTGAACTTGATCGGTTAACCTACCCCATCCACTAATCAACCTATTAACCTGCTGCCAGTGTTTAAACACTGCCCTCATTGACGTCTGTCGAGCCAAATCATCCGCGCAAATAGATAACGTCTTAGACCAGCCGTCGTAGCCATCACGTCCAAGCAGATCCGAGAAGTCTCGCAAGACACACACGGCTTCATCCCGATTACGCAACGTCCTTATTAATCCTACACACATCTGACACCTCTATGGTTCTAGTGGCCATGATTCTATGACCTCGAAGGGGTTTCCAAACACATCAGGCGTAAAGACCTGCCCACCACCACCACTGCAGACAGTACCGGTTACAGGGTCAGTCTGAGGCGCAGCTTTACCGTAATACGCTGGCTGTCCGCCTACTAGTTTAGTTCGATATCCAGTATGTTAGATTACCACTGACCTACCAATATTCCAGTAACGCTTTTCTTGACGTACTTTACTAATAAAAAACCGACCTGTCTGCAGGCCAGCAGCGTCCAAGGGCTTTAGATGAGTCTTCTGCTGTAAATCGAGGAAGAGAAGACGCTAGGGTACGCCTTCTGGGGATACGGGGGCACTCGGAGCGCCATTGAAGGGGCTTCTTCACTCCTTTATCAAGGAGTCTGAGGAAATGTTGAAGTTATTATGCGTCCAACGAAATCTAAACACGATGGTGAAGGTACATGCGCCACTCGTTTCACAACATCAGTTAGAAAGACAAAAGCAATTCCCAAAAAATCGATTGTCGAGGATCTAAGTAGGCACTTGCTATTTCGGATATTGAGGCTTTCTAGCCTAATAGTCCCGAGAGTATCAACCTCAACCAGTTCAAAATCGTAGGTGGGAAGACACGCGATGGGAAGATCGTTGGGAAGTTTGCAAACTTCAATCAAGCCGATTAGTTCCGTCTTGAGGCATTCAATGATGACGGACCCAAGGCCAGCTCTAAGATCGTTCTGCGTGCCCATCTAGTCAGTCCATATGCGCTTAAAGCCAGCACCGACTAAGACTAATACTAGATTTTATTCGGGAAGTTTGTGCGAGAGTATCGCGCCCGCTGAACCTCTCAAGGCATAGAGATTCGAACCTCTCCTCTCCAGACTAGGCCAGGGATAGATGCGATTCAGACTCCTCGGAATTGCCAGTAGGTATAGACCTCATCAGCCCCAGACCCCGATTTTCGCCAACAGTCACCATCCAGAACGGTCTAGCATGACCGGCATAGCTTGCATAACCTCATCGGGTTTCTCTCATCATGGGTACAACCGCGTACTGGTTATTGGATATTGCTGCTCTACTCGATAACCTAGGAAGCGTACATGCTCATAGGGTTTAGTTGCCCACCACCCTTGAGGACATCGCACAGTTCCAGCAGAGTGAAAGTATCCTCAATAGCAGTATCTCACTTGGTTTTCTCAGGCGTAGTGCTGGTAAAAGCGCATCTGATGATATTTTTAAGCCATTAGTATGCTACTTGTTCTGGGATGAAGGGGCGATAAGGTTTATGTTGCCATTGTTTGCGTTGGCGTGTATTGCTATAGGTACAGCTTCTTATAAGGGTTATTTCCGTTGGTGGGCCACGGATTTCATGTATGTCTTTTATTGGGGATTTAGCGTGTTGTATATGGGAATTATTTTGCTAATTCCCCTTAGTTTCATGTTCTTTGGTAAGCCGCCTGAACCTTTCAGAGGAATCATTACCTCTGTGTTTGTGGTTTGTTGTTGCCTCATTCTGGTTTCTTTTTTCTGGATGCCTAGCTTTATGTTGCCGAAATGGTTTATAGAAGGCAGAGCCGAACAAAAAGAATGGGAACGCATCAGCATTGCTCACACTAAAGCAGTACGCAAACGAAAAGCCCAACAAAAAAGAGCTAATAAACGAGAATAAAAATAAACAAAAATACTGAAACTGCAGGAAGTCTCCCCTATTCTTTCAAGAAAATAACCATAAGTGATATGGCTATTAGCTATACCAACATGCTTTGCGAACTAGACACCTCCGGCACTAGCGCAGATTGTATATTGGCTGCTTGCGAGGAAAACGAGAATATATTTCACCCAAATATAGTTTTTACTTCACGCAATGCCGATGATGCGCTAATAGACTGTGTTTGACGTGAACAACAAGTTTTAATAAAACACTACCCGAACTCGTGTTTGTTAATGATTTCTCCGTATATGACTCCAAACGAGGAAGACGACAGCTTAGACTATATTAGGTTTCTAACAAAATCTTCTTATTGTGTCGATAATCAGGCAGTAATCATTAAACGATGGGATTTTTGTAGGAACCTACAGCGGATTCTGCCCCAACCCTCTCTCCTTTCTTACCCCCTTCGAACCGCGGTATCAAAGCGAATTACAAGAAGCAGTCACCTCTATCCAATCAACATATACTGCCATACGACAATAACCATACCGGCAGGCAAGATACATAAAACTCAATCGTAAACAGGCGTCGCATCGGCTACTGCACTACAACGCTTTAAGCCGCACAAACCTCATCTCGGTTCATAAACACAAGCAGGTTGCCTAGTTGCGCCCCAGAACCTCACAAATTAGTGTCAGGAAAACCGCCCTGCCCGAACTTTCCTATTTTCAACCTTGATAGGTTAGCCGTAGTTACTCCAATAGTTTTATCAGTCCCGTATCACATTAATCTGACAGAGTCTCTAAACTTACCTCGCCGTAACACGGGAAGATACGCGTATGCTTACGCCCTGCCTCCCCAGGCAACTTCGTTAAAGTAATCACCACCGGCATCCTTAATGACTCCGCCGCACAAGCCATGAACATGGCAGAAGAAGATAAACCTAGACAAAGCGGAAAAATAGGGGAAATACCCCATAAAGAGTCCAACACTCCCCCCAAGTATGAAAAAAGATACCGGCTTGGATTGTATCCAAGCCAGCATCTAGTTGGTGGAGTTCAGGGGGCACGTGTCGAACTCCGTGGTTGCAGGGATCATCTGCTGATTATTGCATTGCTATAATACGGTATTTCAGGCCAGTCCATATCGAAAGCATTGAGTAACACTCAGGAAGCAAAATTCATTGCTTCTACCGGTCACGGTTATATTCGATAGCGGAACTTGCAGGTTTAGCAATCTTGGCGTAACTAGCGAGGCAAACTGAGTGGCATCTAGAGTTAAAAGGGGAGGGAAGAAAAATGCGTTCCTATTTCGTAGGGCGAAAAAGAGTAATATTAGCGGTTGCTCTTATAATTCTACTCGTCTTGTTCCTAATCGTTGCACGGTACATTACGTCTAGTCGTGCTCCTGCTACACATCCACCACGCGAAGGACGATTAGTTGTAGCCTTTGCTTCAACTAATGATGATCATGTTGATTTCTATCAAAATGGTAACCAGGTCTGCGTAGATAGCTACTCCGCAAACCCTTTGGATAGACCAGAGTTTTTCTGCCATGCATACGAGGGAAAACTTGCGGCTGATAATGTTCTCTTAGATTGGTCAGACCAAAACTTGGATTGGGTGCCAAATGACTACCCGTACATTGTGGGTGCTGACTGGAGTATTTTGAACAATCTTGTTACTGTCACGGGTGGTCACGTATCATTTATCGACATCAACTCTCCTAGACCTATCCCTGTAGACGAAAAATAAACGATTCTGCCAACACACTTTCCACAGAGACCCTTGCGAGCTAAAATACACTTAAATATAGTTTCAACTGCTTAACTAGGGGGTGCGGGTTCCCATGCGTAACGCAACTAAATACGTTGGTATTGTGGGGGGGGTTGGTTCTTGTCTTAGTTGTAGTTATTTGGCTCTGGCCAAGCCACAGCATGCAACCGAATAAAACATTACAATCCGCACCCAACAGCAGTGTTACGAACACCTCGACCCCCAGTAAAAAATCTAGTGAGCAGGCTACTCCTTCACCCCATAAGAGCGAAGACAATTGTGTCAAGTACCAATCTTCTACCAACGAGGATGCGGGCTGCCTAAGCCCCAGTGGATCTATCGTGGCAACTGTAGATTCGGTTACCTTGGATACTACTGGCGCACATGTAAAGTGTGTTCAAAACGGGGCGAGGTTGGAGGTACAGGTTGATACGCCTAAGAGTTTAGGTGATCAAGGTTATTGGTCTACCTTGTGGGTGGGAGAATCTGGCATTGATGTTCTTGACATCGGGCTAGGATATGGAGCGGAAATTAATCCGAAAACCGGAGAAGCTAACCAAGCTACTTGGAATAAGGAAGCGTCTGACCCAAAGGAACACTTCTCGGCAACACGTCAAGGAAACAAAATTTCTATCACCGGCCAAGTCCGCAGGTATAATAGCTACGGGGAAGAATCGGAACCAGCTACCTACAAAAACGCATCCCTCATCGTGACCTGCCCCTAAAATCTGGGTTACCCCGACTTAAAACGTAAAACACCCCATTGCCTAGTTTTACCGGCACATCCAAAACAGGGAAAACCTACCGCTACTACTACTGCCTGAACCAACGCAAAAGACATGTGATGCGAAAAAGATCCGCAAAGACGACATCGAAGCCTGGATTGCGAACATTGTTGAATCATTCCTAGCCGACACTGAAATGCTTGCCTCTTTAGCTGTAGACATGGCAAACCACTACCGGCAAACACACGGTCGCGAACAAGAGATTCTCAAAAGTTTAGAAGCACGCCGAAAAGACATAGAAAGTAATTTCGGTAACTTCGTGAAAGCAATCGCAGTAGGCATCTTTAACGACACCACTGCACAAGCCATGAAAGCCCTAGAAGAACAAAAGAAAGAACTAGAAGAAGCAATCCAGTTCCATAACGTGAAAGCCGCGCTATTCGAAGACGAAGCCAATATCGGTAGCTTCTACGAAAAATACGTACACGCCACCATGGACATCACTAAAACACCTGACCTGCTCTTCGAATACTTCATCGACAAAGTCTTTGTCAGTGATGACACCATCACCATTGCCTCATGGTTCTTCGACCACGGAAACGAAATCACCCTAGAAAACCTAGACCAAGCAGAAAAACAGGGGAAGTGCGAACCCTCCCAAAAGAGTTCGACACTTCCCCCAAGTATTAAAAATGCTGGTTTGGATTGTATCCAAACCAGCACCTAGTTGGTGGAGTTCAGGGGGCACGTGTCGAACTTCGTGGTTGTAGGAATAATCTACTACTTGTCACGTTGCTTTCGTAAGACTTATTGTTGCATTGATACCCTCTGGGCGTAGCAGGTTATCTGTTCAAATCGTTGAGTTTTCGATAGTGGATGCCCGTGTATTGCATGGCAATGAGGTCTTCAGGATGACGTACGCAAAGGTAAATAACGGTGAGAAAAACCCATTCCAAAGGCTTCATTAACACCCAAACAATATCGGCTGCCCATTTTGTTCTGATACGTTTCGCCAAATCAAAACCATACCGGTCATAGAAATGACGAATTATTCGGTGGGTACGAGGTAGTCGGTCGGAAATCACCTGTTCAAAAGCATTAGCTACCAACAGTTGCCGATTCACCACTACTGGGTGTCCGTGGCGGATTCCCCCACGAATTGGTTTAACAAGTTTCTTATGCCCACCAGCACCAGCCCCTCCACGTTGAACTTCACGAACAGCGTCGGCTTCTCGCGGGTCGCGAGGAGGGTTTTGGTGATGGCTTGTTCGAAGCGGATCACCCACGGATTCAGCGTGTACTTCACAAACTCCAACGACTGCTGCTCAATGTTGGAAAACGAGCTTTTTATCGAGATCTCCAATCATGTGCGGCGCCGTTGGCGAAAAACGATGCCCCGTAGTCCTCGGTGGTCTGTGCCACACCAATGGCGTTCCTAGTCATCTGAATCGGGGTATAGCCAACCAGCCCATCGAACCCCAGTCCCGGCACATGCAGTGGTAGCCCAGCCACTGCTTCAGCCAGGATCCACACGCAGCTACAGACTGCGGTTAGTTGCATAGCGGACTGCTCGGTTGCTGGGTGACCAGACGAAGTCGAACCGAACAGGAAGCTGTAGTTCGCTGAGAGTTGGTGGTTTGCCCCATGGACGTTGATGCCGCGTAGCCAATTGAATAGACGCATAGAATTCTTTCTGTTAGGTCGTAACGCAAAAACCATTTTGCAGTGGCAACAGCGACGTATTAAGGCGTTAAAACATTTGATTCGCTTCCACAAAAACCTTGAGGGCATGACAAGAAACACTCACAACCAACACTTGACAACAGAACTGAAATGCAATATTAGACCATGACACAAAAAGCGTGTTTGACTCTTAAACTCTCTGGCGTTGATTCCTAGGATACTTTAAATCACGCAAATCGCCGAACGAGAGTGTGTGAACGCTACGAGACGCCAACCTATTTACATCTCATTTCCTAAAACCTTGCATATAGCTGTTTCAGAGTCCGTTGATTCTGGTTTTACTTCGCATATGAGAGTGTAAGCTAAAGCAAGGATTGAGGCTGCTGATGTTGAGGGTTGCTCTTGAGAGAAGTCTTCAACTAATTCACGCTGAACCACAATGGTATTATGATTTTCTCGCGCGGTGCTTTCACCGATTTTTACTCCTATACTAAACTTCGAGGAAGCGGGAAAACTATCTTCTTCAAAAAAGAGATTAGAGTACGCCACAAATACCTTAATATCGCTATCGGCTAAGTCCTGCAATGCATGGTCAATCTCAGTATCTCGCCGCGATAGTGAATAGCTAAGGTTTATTGCCAGCGGATTAAAACTTTTTGCTAGGCGCAACCCTTCGGCAATGGCGAGCTTTGAAGATCTACCATCAACGTCTGCGATATTAACAAAGATAAGATCTTTAATTGGAAGCCCAAAATCGCGATCAAAGTTAATTAGCGTTTTAAGCAGCATAGAAGAATGCACACCTTGTCCAGCAGCACCAAATATCGACTCACAAGCCACTCTAAAATTCGTAGTAACAGAGGTATCAGGGCAACCATCATCAAGGATCACAACGGTGCCGTTGTGATTCTGGCCCGCACGCACCGGCGACAACCTTTTGTACGCCAATATTGAGCATACAAAAATTAGGATAAAAGTCAATGCAAGAACAACTGCCACTATATGATGTCTGCTCTTCACCGTCATATAGCGGCGCTTATGAGTATGATTAGGTTCTGAAATCACTATTTATTTATTTCGTCAAGCCAATTTTCTGAAAGGTAATTAAACTTCAGACCATCGACAGCACCACGATAGCGTGTGAGCTCATCGAATAGTGCTTGCTTTCTATCACTAAAATCAGGATGCTCGCAAAACCCACTCTCAACATATTGAAGTAGCGAGTTAACTTGAGCAATCTTTTTTTCGATAAACTCTTCAATTAAAAGCATGCTGAGTTCCGCGACATTTTCAACGCACCATGGAACCACTATATGAAGGTTATCAACTAAGGCGGTTACAATTTCATCACTTTCAGTACCGTCCAAACTGCGAATAGCTAAGACAATAAAGTGCGCAAACTTTTTAGAATTCGATTGTTTCCATTCCCAACAGTAGCTAGGACTCCAAAAATCGACAGGGCGTGAAAGAATCTCTTCACGTAACGCGTGAGAGCTCAACGAATCTACAGACGTAACAAGATCAACAAAGTATTCGCAATCTTTACTCATCTCACGACCCATGCATCTGAAATTTTGCCACCATTTTTAGCATAGCGGACAATAATTTTTTTACCTTTGTACCAATAACTTACCTCTACGTGATTTGCGAACGCTCTACGGGAACCATTGGCCATAGCATTTCCAATGATTTCAGCAACCTGCTCTCGGGATCTTGCTCCGACAAGAGACCAATTGTGCTTAGCGTTCATAATATGGTTCCAGCCATTTGCATTGAGCTTCCGAAGCAGGTAGCTCTTCGCAGCTTTCTTTATCTGCGTTTTAGTGTATTGCCTAATTGCCGCTTTAATGCCAACACGTGCTACTGCACCGAGAACAACGAGAGCTGGAAATGCTTGCGGCTCGGCGAGAGTTGTATCAATTCGCACAATCTCTCCCGTGGCACTAGAGCGCAGTTCCGCTATATAGTCGCCACTCTTGTCATCAAGAATCGTCAGGCTTACCACATCAAATGAATCATATATCTGCTGATCGCCAACTGCCGCTGACACATCAACGTTGATGAAGCCGTCTTTTTGCAGAACAACAGTAGCCTCTCCATCTACCTGCTCCACCTCAAGCACAGTTACTTTCTCTGCATCCACATCAGAAGAAACCACACCTCGATTAGGTGATATTGCTTTGTGGGTAATGTTTTCTGTGGTGCCCGCCTCGGAAATCCCCAGCACTTGCTGGGCTTGACTTACCTCACTATTAGAATAGATCTTATTCTCAGAAGCTAAAGGGGTAGCACTTGCCGCACCAGTCGCACTCAAACTTAATGCGATTGATACGGTTAACACTGTAAGCGTCTTCCAGTGGAATCTATTAGCCATAGTTCTTCCTTTTTGCCGTACTGTATTACGTAACGGCGGGTAGTGCAGCTTGGGAATCTGGGCCGCAGCTTCCTTTTAGAATTTCGCAAATTTATACGTGCACTTATCCTTACTGTCAATAGTTTTAGGAAAAATCTCACAGTACAAGCAATCCCCGTCCGTCATACACACTCCCGCCCAATTGTCCGCCGTCTCTGATGACACAATCTAAAGCCATGATCAAAGCGACGACGCTGTCGATTTTCTCTGTGCTTTTTTGTTTGTCGGGTTTGATGTTTCCTGCTGGGTCGGTGTGCATGTGGATGTTGTCAACCATCCATGACAGGACTGGGTGCCCGCCGTGTGCGAGGCGTCCTTCGAGGGCGAGTTTCATGAGTTCCTTTGATGGTGGGTTCATGTCCCTGAATCCTTGCCCAAACGGCACGACCGCGAAGCCAGCGTCTTCGAGGTTCTGGCTCATTTGGACTGCTCCCCACCGGTCGTAGGCAATCTCCCGAAGATCAAACCGAGGAGCGGATGTTAGATTGAATGACACAACGAAAGCTCTACTCGAAAGCTCAATCTGACTCGGAGTGATAGCACCGTGCGCTAGGTTTGAGCACGGCGAGACTCTTCTTGGTATTGTTTGACCCGAAATAGATTTAGCATTCAGGCGAGAAACAAGCAGCCCTAAACGGCCTCGAACTTCTGGGCATATGTCTCAGGAGTAACGCCGAGTTAGGTCAGTGGTGAATTTTGCAGGTGCCATTTTGGAGGATTTTCAAGCTGGACAACAGC
This sequence comes from Actinomycetaceae bacterium TAE3-ERU4, assembly GCA_019218365.1. Classification (GTDB taxonomy): domain Bacteria; phylum Actinomycetota; class Actinomycetes; order Actinomycetales; family Actinomycetaceae; genus Boudabousia. Next base: position 26,566 of record JAHUUJ010000001.1, read on the forward strand.
CCGTAATGGGGTTAATTCCCAAACCCGGCATGATGAAAGCAAAACCCCGACATTTTCGCCAGTTTTCTAGCCAAAACATCGGGGTTAGATACTTCAGATTCATATTAACTTCTGAAGCTAAATGGTGGAGGTCAGGGGCACGTGTCGAACTCTTGGTCCTGAAAGAGCATCTGTTGATAAGAAGTCACTTGTCAGCGACATAAATGGAATCGACTACAGGCCGAGACAACATCCGGCTGGGAAGAATGCTTGTCGTGATATATTGCCACATGGTGAAGCGCAACCCCACCACATGCTGAGCGGCACTTACGTCGTATGTTGAAGATACACTCTATCGCGTCCCGACAACAGAAAATGTCTAGCGATCCGGGCCAATCTGCCCCTGCCCCTTCGCCTTGGAGCATGTTAGTTGCAACTGCGATAATGGAAGAATGGCCAAACAGCAGCACCTCCCCGCCGACCTCACTCCCGAACAGGTTATTGCCCTCCAGGACGCCCTGCTCGCGAACGCCGACCGTCTCCTGCTGGCGGCACTGTCATTGCTCAACAAAGGCGACGCCGCGCTAGCGCGTTCGCTTGGGATCCTCGGCATGGAGGAGTCGGGCAAGGCAATCGCCCTTCACGAGCGCCGAGTCAGTATGGCTCATAGCCCCGAAGGTGAAGCGTTCGTCAATGACCGACTCAAGAAACTCTGGCGCGAGCATCACCTCAAGCTCGACATAGTCCACCGCTTCCTGGCGGAGGAGCAATACTGGTTCGGCATCGAGCCGCCCAACCCCGAGGAGAACGCCGAGGCGCTCGGCACAATTGCAAAGTGGAAGCAGGAGCTTAACTCGTTCAAGCAGCGGGGCTTCTACGTCGACGTTTCGCCAGAGGGAGAGCTGCTTACTCCGGATGACGCAACCGATCCGGACGCTGTGCGCAAGGTGCTCGAGCACGTCCACCAGATAGGATGGCAGCTGCGGCTCGGAGAGCACATCGAGGGCAAACGCCAGGATGATCAAAAGCGCTCCGTGCCTCCAGCAACCGAGGAAGAGATTGAGCACATGCGGCAGCTCACGCGCCGGCTCGAGCCCGAAATGGTTGAGTCATTGCTGAAGTCGATGCGTGATGGTAGAGAGGGCACACCAATCAATAACACCGCGTATGGATTCACGCTGTCCAGCGAGCCGTTCAAGAACGTGGGGCGTCCGGGTTACGAGGCTCAGGATCGCGAGCTGCAGTCCCTCTGGGAGCGCCTACATGGTGACGATGGGAGTGTCCCATGAAGGAGGCAAATCGGTGTAGTGCTGTGCTGCTCTTGAACGGGACCGTTGTCCGTACTCAACTTTGGCTACAAAGCCCAGGTGAGTGCACGAAACGGCTGGGTGGGTGCAAAAGTCGGAGGAGTGGGTGCAAGCACCTGTCTGATAGGTGTATATTCCGGTTCCCACGAACCTGCACTTGCAGCTAGCAAAGTTAATCGCCGAGCGACCTCACGTACGCGATGTGCTCTCCCTCACCGGCAATCTACACATTTACTCATCTACGCCACGAACGACTCTAAAACCTATATCTTCTGCGTGGAAGTCAGGGAAGGTCTTCCGCCTCGACGTCGCTCCGCAGGCACACGGCTTACTCAAGTAGCTACCACCTCTGAATACGCGATAGTCTCCGTATCGATCGGTGTCATAAAGGTCGAAGCACCACTCCCAGACGTTTCCAATCATATCAAAGAGTCCGAACTGGTTTGGGAGCTTACCCCCGACGTCGCGAAGCTGATTCCCTGAGTTCCCTTCGTACCACCCGATCTCGTCCAGTTCACCGTACCTGTAGCCAGTTCTCATTCCTCGGCAGGCAAATTGCCATTCAGCATCAGTGGGCAGACGGAAGCCTCGGCTCCCATGTCTCACTTCAACTTCAATCGACCGTTTTCCGATTTCATAGACTGACTCAAGCCCAGCCAATTCAGATAGCCGATTGCAGAAGTTGACCGAGTCCAGCCAACTCACGTGAACGGCTGGAATAGAGGCGCTCACCGGTTGTTCGGACAACCCCATCACGTTCCGATACAGCGAGCTGGTGACTGGTGTGTTAAGCATGTGGAATGGGCCGACTTCAACCTGACGTTCATGTACAATCTTTTCTCCGTGCGTGCCGGGCATAGCTATCTGATAGCTTGAACTGATCCACTTTTGCGGATCAACGAAATCCCTCACCAACTCCACGCCTGCATGAACGGCAACCAAGTTGTCTTCTACGTGTGCGATAACGTCCATCGAATCTCCACTCTGCTCTCGCAGCTCTGCATCGGAATTGGCTGTTATGAGATCTTCGAGACGAAAGCACCCACAGCGATATCTCTGGATTACTGAGTAAATTTCACTCGTCTGACCAGAATAATTATCAACCCAGCGACTACGACTCGGGGCTAACAATACGCAGATCTTATCATCGTCGCTTAATCCAGGCTCCATAGTACGACGCTTCATGCCTGCTTGCCGTTGTCCTTGAATGAGATCGAGATGCATCCGTCAGCCACCACCTCCGCGTGATCGACCAGTAGTGCCCAGGCGTCGTCGCTGTATTCCAGCGGCGGGTTACTATCAAGGAAGTCGATGATTGCTCGAGCTTGGGCAAGCCGGGTCTGGCGATCGGTGATGGCTTCTTGCCTGGTGATTACTTCGTTGTGGAGCTAGGGGGAATCGAACCCCCGACCTTCTCATTGCGAACGAGACGCGCTACCAACTGCGCTATAGCCCCTAAAACCTTGAAAAGTTTAGCACTTTTGAATTTAAAATGCTATTGGAAGTTTTTCCTTAGAATTGGCTTTATTCCAAGACTAACTCCCTATTTCCAAGGTTTAAGTATCAAATTATCCTGCTGCGCGGCGGCGTTCAATTACCGTATCTACATCAAAGCGTAGGGATGCTCCATCAGCTACCTCTAGCGAGGTTAATGCCCCGGTTTCTGGGCGACGCGCCTGCATCGGTCGTACTGGAACGGCTACTCCGTGCGGGGCGGTTGGGTCTTTTACCAGCTCAACTTGGCGACGCGGAGCGGTAGCGCGCATCTGGTAAACCGGACGCGGCAGCTGGGTTGGTACCCAAGCGGAAGACTTGGTTCCCTGCGAAAGATTCTGGCTTCCCGCCACATTCCCGGACTCACTTATCATGCTCGCGGTAACGCGTAGTTTTTCTTCTGCAGCGGCAGCCAGGGCCTTTTCTTCCGCAATTGCAGCGGCACGACGCGCCCGAGTTTCCACTCGGTACTGGGTGCGTAACCGAGATATTTCTTCATCGGCCTCAGCTAGCTGCGCGTTAAACCTATTGCTTACGATGGCCCCGTGCCCCAGCAGGGCAACACACATAGCAACCGGAAGCAACATCCACAGATAAGCTGTAAAACCAAAAATTGCAGAGATAAAAGAAAGAAGTAACAAGAAAGCAGAACCCATCAACCCGAGTCGACGACGGGCAGCGGAAAGAGCTACCTTTCCTTTCAAACTAGAACGAGCCGAAATAGCTCCTGCCAGTTCAGTCTTCACAACCTGGGCCATCTCTGCCCCCTCCCCAACTTTCTTTCTAACTACCCGAGTTTTCGGGTGCAAACGAACCGATAAAGCCGTATCTGCAGTAACGGTTGGCCGAGTAGAACGCTGCGGTATGCGTATATTCTCCGAAAATCTATCCTCGGCCTGGTTCATCGCTTGCCAAGCCCGATGACGAGCCAAAACCGGGATAAGACACAGCATTACCACTATGCCCATCCCGAATATCAACCATCCACCAAACTCCACCCTAAAAACGTACAAAAAAGTACAGCTAACCCCGGGAGGCGCGCCGATAAAAACTTAAAACATTGTAAAGAAATACCGATTATGCAGAAGAAAAGGAAAATTAACGCGTAAGTAAGCGCTCTAACGGGGTCTTTTGAGCGACTTCCTCCGCCGTTATCGCAAAGCTCAAATGATCAGTCCATTTTCCGTCACTGTACAAAAACTTCTCGCGCCGACCCTCGTAGCGCATTCCTAATTTACGAACCACTGACAAAGAACGCTCATTTTCTGGGCGAATGTTTATCTCCACCCGGTGCAAATCCAAATCGGAAACTGCAAACTCTATTAGAGTAGCTACTGCCAGGGGAATAATTCCCCGCCCCGCAAACTCGGGAACAATCCAGTACCCACAACCGGCTGAGCGAACCGCCCTTAAAGCAATATCAAAAAGCGAAACTTCCCCCACGATTTGACCCTCCGCAACCACCGCGAAAGAATATCCCCGCCCCGCAAGCAGGTCAGAGTCATTATCGTAAATAAACTCAGATATAGTCGGGGCATCATCTTCAAATCCAGGAGGCATCTGTGCACTCCAAACGCTAAGCCAGCTACCCGCGCCTTCACGCAAAGACTGCACGTCAATGTGTTCACGTCCCACAATCAACTGCAGGTAAAGCTCATCCGGTAAAGCCGCACGCCCAGAGCTAAGCGGAGCCAAAGAACGGTACTCCTCCAAATAGCTAACCGGCACTTCAACCCGTAGCCCACGCAGAGAAGCCAACTTACGGTGACGCGAAAAAAACACCGAAAAACCCGTCAGTTATCCAGGAGTATACAAACCAGCTCGTCCCCGGCATTAACGTTGGTTACCGTCTCGGGAACAACCGCCAACGCATTGGACTTACCCAATGCCGAAAGCAAAAGCTGGTGCGGTCCGCCCTGTACAACGGCGGTGTAACCCTGGCGAGGGTCCCCTTCCAGTTTCACGCGCACAAATTCACGCCGCCCCCGCGGGGAATACCATCCACGGTCGACTTTAGCTCGCAAAGTTGGCCGGAACTTATCCGCCCATCCCGCCATAGCTCGAATAGCAGGGTGCACAAATACGGCAAAAGAAACCTGCGCCGCAACCGGGTCGCCGGGCAGACAAAAAATTGGGATTCCCTTTCCTACATGTCCGACCCCATGAACTCGCCCAGGCCACATCGCGACCTGATCAAATTCAACTTCACCCAAAGGAGCTAGTACCTCGCGGACGGTATCAGCTTCAGAACCGGACAGTCCACCAGTTGTCACGATTAAATCGGCTCTCACTAGCTGATCTTCAATCATCGAACGGAGCGCTCCACGCTGATCCGAAACCGCGCTGACTCGGAAAACATCGGTTCCCAAATCAGCAGCCGCGGTAGCTAAAGCATGCCCGTTAACGTCAAAAACCTGTCCGGGATGAGGATTATCTCCCGGCTCCACCAGTTCATCACCAATCGAAATCATTACTACCCGAGGGCGCGGATGCACCGATACGCGTGCCCTACCAGCCCCCGCCAGCAAAGCAATTTGACGAGAAGATAAACGAGTTCCCTTACGCACTAATGGTGTTCCGGCAGCCACGTCCTCAGCCGTGCGACGAATATTTTCGCCCGCCCGAGGAGCTGAACGTACCTTCACCCGCGCACGGCCACTATCTGTGTATTGCAAGGCCAGCACAGCGTCCGCCCCCTGCGGCAAAGGGGCACCGGAAGAAATTTTTGCCGCATGTCCCGGCAATAGGGAAAGCGGGTTAATATCTCCCGCATTGATTTCTTCAACCACCGCAAGTTCAACGGGTGAATCGGGGTGAGCTTCACGTACATCCGCCGATCGTAAAGCGTAACCATCGCAAGCCGCAGAATCTGTTACTGGAAGGTCAAAAGGAGCACAAACATCCTCGGCCAAAATACAGCCGACTGCTTCCACCAGGCTAACTTCAAGCTCTGGTAGTAAGCCAACCGCGCTAACACAATCCTTAGCGTGCTTAGCTACAGATTTCACTGGTTACCATCCAAATCAAGCGATTTCAGCCAAGTGCGCAACTGTGGGCCAAGTTGCGCATCTTCCAATGCCAGCTCAACGTTTGCGGTTAAGTAGCCAAGTTTGTCGCCGGTATCGAAACGACGGTCCTTGATAATCACCGCATGGACACCCCCGCCCTGTGCCGGGTCAAGGTCAATCAAAGTTGCTAGCGCGTCGGTAAGTTGAATCTCCCCACCGGCCCCGGTCGGCTGGTGTTCAAGTAGCCCGAAAACGGCCGGGTCAAGAACATAGCGCCCAACTACCGCATAGTTAGAAAGCTGAGTACCCGGAGCAGGCTTTTCTTTTAGTGCCGTGACTTTTAGGCCGCCATCTTCAGTTTCTTCTACGGCTGCATTACCGTAAGCGCTGATTTGGTCTTCGGGGACCTCCATCAAGGCAATTACCGAACCACCGTAGCGAGCACGAGTTTGAACCATTTCGGCAAGTAGCTCAGAAGTAGGGTGCATAATGTCGTCAGGCAAAAGTACCGCAAAAGCGCTATCGCCGACATGCGACTTTGCCTGCAGTACCGCATGACCCAAACCTAACGGTTCACCCTGACGTACAGAATGTACCTTAGCCAAGGCTTCACCACGCTCAGCCAAATCTGCGAGTTTATCTTTACCGTCCCTACGCAGTAGTGAAACTAGTTCCGCATCACGGTCAAAATAGTCCTCAATACAAGTCTTCGACTTTGAAGAGACTAACAACACATCACTAATTCCAGCGCGCGCAGCCTCTGCTACTACGTACTCAATTGCAGGAGTATCGACCAAAGGTAGCATCTCTTTTGGAACAGATTTTGTAATCGGAAGGAACCTAGTTCCGCGACCAGCGGCAGGAATTACAGCATATTCAACGGGATTAACTTGAGCACTCATACTCTAAGAGTAACTGCTAACACCGTCTACGACAAAGACAATTAAGCAAAAATAGTTAGACAAAACAAACCGACAATAAACCTTACGTGTGATAAAACACAGCCTTTTTTAGCTATTTACAATAGCGCCTAGGCCTTTTCGCCTATAACGTATATCAAGGCGCGTAGGTGAGAACTATCTTTCAGCTACAAATATTTCAGCGAACCAAATAGATTCGCAATTGCGCAAATCTTTTACTATCTACAAGGAGATAACCATGCTTAAGGGATTCAAAGAATTCATTACCCGCGGAAACGTCGTCGACATGGCCGTTGGTGTCATTATCGCCGGAGCTTTCGCTCCCATCGTCAAGGCCCTAACTGACGTCATCATGAACATGATTGGCGCCATCTTCGGAGCCCCCTCGTTCGACCAGCTCGGCGCTTTCACCCTCAACGGAGCTGTCATCATGCCCGGTACCATCCTGACCGCCCTCATCAACTTCCTGATGGTCGCCGCTGCTGTCTACTTCTTCGTAGTCGTACCGGTTAACAAGGCTCGTGCTCGCAAGGCCGCCGCTGAAGAAGAAGCTCCTGCTGCTCCAGCCGAGGACGTTGCTCTTCTTTCCGAAATCCGCGACTTGCTCAAGCAGGGACGCTGATTCCACCGCCTACCTTAGGTGGGCGTGATGATGGGGTGGTATTTCGGCCAATAAACGTTGGTCGTTGCCACCCCCTTTTTTATCATCTTCCAAACTAACTCCATCTCCAGGGCCTTCCTGCCATGACGGAGTCAGTCCTTTTTCTAGACGTTCTTGATCTACTGGTGAAATGTAGCGAGCTACTCGACGTCTGCGCGGCTTAGCCAAACGAGATTTCCCCTCAACATTTCCAGACTCTTTTTGTTTATCTTCGTTACTCAAGCGTATACCCCTAGATAAAAGGGAAAGATGCCGCCAAACAAAATTGTCCGGCGGCCTTTCTTACCTCTATAAGTTCCTCTCTCCATCTTCAGAGTCATCAGAAGAAAGAAGCGATATTTTTTCTTCTGCAGAGCGAACGATATATCCAAGCACTGCCTTGACCTGGCGTCCGGTTCGGGTTAGTCCCAGAGCCCGATGAAGCTCAGATACATACTGTTCAGGTGTCCGCGCCACCTCGTCGGAAGCAACCCAGAGCAACATCTCCGTAAGCTGTGCATCGCTATAGGCTGCCAAAGGAAGTCCCTGCGCGATAGCCGGACGCGAGGCACGTTCACGCACATAACTTTGGGAAATTAATACGGGAGTTTCTACCTCTTCAACTTCCAGATCAGATTCTGCATTTGATTCTTCAGGCGAAGAAGTAGCTTTCTCCCTCAAGGCATCATCTGAACTAGATTGCGTTTCCTCAATTGCAGATTCATTATCTACTTCTCCCGAAGAATCATCCGCAGATTCACTATCTGAGTGGGATTCTACCTGCCCGTGAAGGGTCTCTTCTTCCCACTGCTCTATATTGTCCGGAACAGCAATTAGCGAAGCGGAACTCGAAGAATCACTATCGCGTCCCAAGCGCAAGTCCACAGCGTCCAAGACTAGCTCTACAAGAGAATCAGCTTCCGCCTGCGGGTTAACGAAAACAGCTGTTGAGTAGACTCGACGCACCATCCACCCAGAGGCCTGTAAACGTTCTACATCATGACGTTCACGTACACGCAAAGAAGGCTCAGCGACATACCTTTCATCATCGGTAAGTACAGCTACAAGAAGTTCTCCCGGAACATCTGGATGCCCAATGGCCAAGGGGATTCGGTATCCTCCCTCAACCCCGAGGTTAGGCACTACTTCCAAACCGATTCGGAAAAGTCGCTCGGCTAAATCTACCAGCAAACGATCGGGAGCATATCCGACAGTTTCCCATCCGGCAGATTCCTGCATTTGCGCACCCGAAGCAAGCGCATATAGGTCCAAGAACAAGCGCTCACCGGGGGATTGTAAACGAGTTTCGTCTAGTTCTTCACGCTTAAAAGCAGTTACCAATGTAAGCTCATCGCGTGCCACATCAAGCAGTGAAGCAAGTACATTTTCGCCTCCTGGTTTAGAAATTGGGCCAAAATCATGCAGCATCCGGCCATGGGGGGTTTTCCCAAAGCCCATGGACATGATTACCCTATCGCGGTGAATCCCCAGAGAACGGCTGGGGTCTACCACTACGAAAGGCTCAGCTTTATCGGTGCGGAAGAAATCATCCACGGAGACCGAACCGACAATTGCCCGCAAAATAGCCTCTCGTAAATGCTGCCCATGGCGCTCATTAGAAGCACAAACAGCCAAAGATTGTTCCGGACGCGTAACCGCATGGTCAATGACCATATCAACTACTCGTTCAACTTCTGCCGAGGTTGATTCCACTGCCATCGCCCCAAGAGCCGGGGTTCCCCGCCCGTCCACATGAACTAAATCTACTCTTGCCGTATTACGAGGAGTTGGTACTGGCGCAGCGCTGGTATGGAAACCATATTTAGATAGCAGCGCCGCAATTGGCTGATGAGACTGCACTCGTGAAGCACATGCCCTAATAATCGGTAAAGCGCGACATAGCTGTTCCCAGGCTCGACCGTTACCAAACTTTCCATCACCAATTGCAATAAGCTGTTTCGCGCGCGCTATAAGAGGAACATAGAGACCGGTAGCGCAGGTTTCTACCCGATCGAGCACTACGTAATCTAAGGAATGTGGGAAAAGAAGCGCGGCCAATAAAGGCGGAGCAATACGGAAAGGCAAAAGTTCCCATAGCCAAGGGTGCTCTTCCATCAGGTACAGCACTTCATAACCATTATCTGAAGCTAGCTCAGCACGTACTTTTTGTGCCTCCACTAAATTGATAGTGACAAGTTGACGGCGCGCAGCGGTGAAGGCTTCCACTGCTTTACGCGAGAGAGAGTCAACCTGCTTGCGATCGAGTTCGCGTAAACGAGCAGATAAACTTTCTAAAACGGGCCCTTCAGGGGCCTTAAAGCCGTCACTAGCCGTGAGTATTTGATTCAGCACTGAAGCCCACCAAGCTAGGTCCAACTCGGCCACAATCATGTCGGGAATAACCCCACGTTCTTGCATGTCTTGAGCAAACTCAGCAAGACCGAGTATTTCCAAACGCTGGCGAATTTCCCCCAGGGCGGGCTGGGTGTACGCTCCCGACGGAGCGTCGGCCAAACTTTCCAAGAAAGAAGCTAATTCTTCCAACGGCAGAGCGTATATATCCGGATACTGCTTCTTAAAAGCATTTGCCACCATATCCAAATCAGCCGTAATTGTTTGGATTTCGCCACGCATCTGATCAATGTCGTCGGGAAGACGTGGCCATCCTCCTGCCGCGCAATGGCGAGTCCATAAAGCGCGTTGCTTTTGCGCTTCAATAAGCTGCTCATGGAGGTCTTCCGTGGTGCGTCCAGGGCGAACCATTTCTTTTGCGGCCTTTACCAGACGCCGACGTATCGACCCCTTCATCACCTTGCCGTGTTCACGCCGCCAAGCTGGTGTAGCAGTCGCAAAAATCATGTCGGCCACAGAGCGCTCAAAAACTACCGGCAGAAAAACGTCTAGCGTATGGCGCACATTCTCCAAAAGCTCCAGCTGCTCTATCCACTGCTGCAAAGTAAGCGCGGTCTGCAAACCGGTTTCCGTGGAAATTCGCTCCACCTGCTTACGGATTTGCGGTATCTGTGTCCTCGCCAATCTAGTTACAGCCGTAACTAAAGGCTCAGCCTGTTCGGGCTGCGAAATTATTGCCTGCGCCCAAGGATCTGTTCGTTTTTCGGTTGTAAACAGCCCCAAAGCCACCGCATCATCAAGGGCAGCTCGCGCGGTTTGTCCACCATCACGATGAATCTGACGACATACATGACGTGCTAACCGAACCTTAGTGCGAGGAGCCGGGCGCATTCCAATTAAATCGGCGAGTACCTGCAATGCCTCATAAGCGCTAATGTTCCAAGGTTCATGTACCCGGTGTAGATGATTGGTATAGCGCATTAACTGTTCGCGAATCTCTCGCAGCTCTTGGCGAATTTGGCGAATTTGCCCGAGGTCATCACTATCTAGTGCCGAGTCTACAACCGGTTCTTCTATCTCGGGAGAAGAATCAGGTAACGGAGCAAGTGCCTCCTCCAGGGCGAAGAGTAGCTTTTCTCGTAATTCCTGCCGCCAGTTCTGACAATCAGTAAGGTTAACCGTCCAGGATTCAAGACCGTGTGCTTTAAGAGTATCTGCTAAAGCGTAGGCCGAGGGAACATCAGTAGTCGCGTAAACCCCAGATTTCTTCTGTTTTACATTTTCTACTAATAGGGCAGCAGTAATTGGGCTTGCTTCAACTCCGGGTCCAGCTTCCACCAAAAAACTCCGGCCGTTTTGCGCGGCTTTGAGGATTCTTTGATCCGCGGGCGCTAAGTCCCCTACCCCAGCTTCTTTATCTGGATCTGCGTCAGTTCCGTCTGTGGCGGGAAGAGGTTGTAACAATTTGTCTCGGTTTGCCCGGTGTCCAGCAATTGCTCGTAGCAGTGGAGAAAGCTCAAGCTCACCAACGTGCTCTAGTTCTTCAAGGATTGGGGAAAGCGGATTTTCGAAAAGACCGATAATGATGTCCTCGTGAATCTTCAATCCAGGAAGGTCCACACCCTGCATCTGTTCTTTGAGTTTTTCTAGTCCCGCGGCGGGAGCAAATCCGTGTCGTGTCCAGCAGGCAGTTTCTATTTCCTCGCTTCTATCGAGTTTGCCGTGCTCGCGCATGAGCTTAGTAAAAGCTGAATTTGTGCTAATTCCCGGTTGTAGGGTAATCAGGTAATCACCGTTTTCTGCCCTAATATTTAGGGGGCGCAGCATGATGGGGAGAGTATTTAAATCGTCGGCACTAACTGTTCCGATTGCTAGCTGAATGCCGGTGAGTCCGAGGGAGCGACCTTGTTTTACAGACTCGTCCAATATTGCCTGTAGTTGGGTACGTCCGTGAGCAAGGGCCAAGGGCTCACGTAAAATATTGGATAAACGAACTGGTTTCCCGCCGTATAGTTGGGCAAGTCCAGTAGGGTGGGCAAAAGTCAGGTGTAACTGTGGGTAACGTTCTTTTGTTTCCACTTGTTCTTGTACCTGTTGAGCCCACTGTCTGGCGCAGGCAGCAAAATCGTATTTAGCTTCCGGTTTTTTTGGCGAAGATTGTACGTCTTTTTCGGGGGTCTCCTCCCGAGTGTTTTCTTCGTTCTCCGTTAGAGTTTTTTCTTCTTTTGTCCAGGCCCCTTGGGCGCGTGCCTGAGCGGCCTTGCCATACCTGGTTCGGGGAGCTTGGGGCTGTGAGCTTTCCGCTCGTTCACGCGCAATTCGTTGCCCGAAGGTTTCTTCGGGCTGCTGGTCACTACTGCTCTTAAACGGGTTCATTGGACTCACTCCCCTAGGCTATCTAGCTTTCCGCTTCTTTTGTTGATGGCGCACCGTTTAGACCGTAATAGTGGCGGTATTACCTTAACTTTTTAGAAATTCTGCAACTACCTTCTGGGTTTCGTCAATTGAACGGTGAACTTGCGCATTTAGTCCGCATTGCCGCGCGGCCGCAACGTTTTCTTCCAGATCATCGAAAAACAGTATTTGTCTGGCCGGGAGAGAAAGTTCTTCTATGGTTTTGCGATATATGCCGAGTTCGGGCTTTGCGTATCCCATCTGGCAAGAATAGAAACGGTAGTTAAACTCTTGGAGTATGGGAATCTTGTCGTAAAGATTTTCTACCATGTAGTGTGGAATATTGGACAGTATTCCGACTTCAACGTTTTCTGTTTTCAGTCCAAGGGCGTATTCCACCATCTCGTTATCTAGATAGCCTGCACCGGCTGGTTCGTGTTTATCGTAAGCGGGGCCGTCAAGGGCGATTCCTAGCTCTGTTTGCATACGTGCCCAGAATTGTCCCGGAGTAATTCGTCCCGCGTCAATTGGGCAGCGTAGTTTTTTCCATGCTTCTTGAAATTCTTTTACGCTTTTCCCGGCTTTGAGTGCTCCTGAACGGGAGATCAATTCACTCATAACTACGGGGTTAGCATGACGCATTAGCACTCCGTACATGTCGAAAAGAATTATTTTTTTCATCTATTCACCAAAGTATTTACGTAGGGTGTAGCTGGTTGTTGGGTAATTTTTTCGGGAGTATCGTATTGCTCAATTTTGCCCGTTTTAAGGATTAGAACTTTGCTACCAAGTTTTAGAGCTTCGGCTGTATCGTGCGTAACGAAAAGGCAGGTAAGTGCTTCTTGCTTAACGATTCGGCTTAATTCATCTTGCAGACTACGGCGGGTAATTTCATCTACCGCACCGAAAGGTTCGTCCATTAGAAGTAACTTGGGGCGGGCGGCAATTGAGCGGGCAATTCCAACTCGTTGAGCTTGCCCTCCTGATAGCTGTCCAGGTAGTCGTGTAAGTAGTTCTTTTTCTACCCCGGCAATTTTTCTTGCCCGTTCAACAGCTTCGGCAATTTCAGGTTTTGATTTTTTATCGAGGGTGAGCACAAATCCAATGTTTTGGGCTACGTCTAGATGGGGAAAAAGTACTGATCCTTGTACCGCATACCCGATATCGCGCCGTAGTTTTACCAATTTGGATTCAGCGGGAGCGGGCGTGGCAATTTTTTGCCCGTTTACGCTTACGCTACCGGATTCTGGGGTAATTAGACCGTTAATAATTTTGAGCAAGGTGGATTTACCGCATCCTGATTCCCCGAGAATTGTTACAAATTCTCCTTCGGAAATATCCAGGCTAAGGTCATCGACTACAGTTTTTTCGCCATAGGTTTTTGTTACGTTCTGCAGGCTAATTAGGGGTTTATTTTCTTGCTGCTCATTCATTGGTACTGGCTTTCTGTGAGCTTAGCTGGGTGAGGAAGTCCCCGGCGATTTCATCTGGGGTCTTTTTCCCACTCTCGACTAAATGGTTCATTTTTGCCATCTGTGGCTCGCTAATAGTTCCGTTTAAGCTTTCTAAAACGGATTTTAGTTCCGGATATTTTTTGAGGGTATCTTTCCTAACGATATTCATGCACTCGTACGAAGGATAGAAATTAAGGTTGTCTTTGAGGACCTTTAAGTTTGCGTCAGCGAGTTGCCCATCGGTGGTAAAGATAGGCATTATCTGTATTTGTTTTCCTCTAATTGCGTCATATTTCAATCCCACATCTAAATCCTTTGTAGAGGCAAATTTAAGCCTGTATTTTTCGGTTAATCCCTTATAACCATCTTCACGTTCAAAGAAGTCAGGTTCCGCTCCAAAGGTTAGCTGATCGGAAATTGGGGCTAAATCAGATATTTTTTCAAGATTGTATTTATCCGCAATTGCTTTAGGTACAGCCAGCGCATAGGTATTTTGGAAACCGTATGAAGTAACCCATTCGAGGTTGTAGCGTTTAGAGTATTCAGCCTGCAGGGTTGAGAACTTATCGGCTTGATAGTTACCTTCCTCCTTTAAAACTGCTGCCCATCCGGTTCCCGTATATTCGGGATAAAGGTCGAAATCCCCTTTTTCTATTCCCGGCTGGATGTTTGCAGTTCCTCCACCGACTCCCTGCACGATATCTACCTGCAAGTTGGTATCGTTTTCGATTTTCTGCTTTAAAATTTGTCCGAGTATGTACTGCTCCGTCATGGGTTTAGTAGCAATCGTTATTCGTGCTCCTCGCTGCGCTCCAATCGCTAGAACTAGTGGCACCACGATGGTGAAAGACACGAGAGCGGCAAGAGCACCTATTCGCCAATGACGAGCTTTTGAGCCTGGAGCTAGGCACCTTCCAACAAGCCCGATTAACCAGTCGGAAATTAGAGCAAAAATTGCGATTAAGAGGCTTCCAGCTAATGTCATGCTGGTGTTGTTAAGGGTAATTCCGCGGTAGATAGCAACGCCAAGTCCACCGGCCCCAACAAATGAAGCGATACCGGCAAGTGCAATTGTCATTACTACCATGTTGCGTAAACCGGAGACGATTACGGGAAGGGCTAGGGGAAGTTTAATCTTTTGTAGTACCTGTCTTTCGCTACATCCCATACCTCGCGCTGCCTCTAAGAGAACTGGATCTATATTTTTTATTCCCGTATAGGTAGAGCGCACCATCGGCAAAAGCCCGTAAATGCTCAATGCAACAATTGCCGTTAAGTTGCCAATTCCGGTTAGTGGAATAAGAAAACCGAGCATGGAAATTGAAGGAATTGTGTAAATAAAATTGCTTGTTCCTAAAAGAAGAGCGCTAGTTTTTTGCTTCTGCGCAGCAATAACTCCCAGCGTAATTCCAACTACGCTTGCAATTACAATCGCAATGGAACAGATTAAAACATGCTGGATAAATAGTTCTATAAAAAACTCATGACGTTGCCAAAGAAGTTTCAAAACATCACTCATTAGAGCCTCCAATTCGGCTTAAGGTAAGCACATTTGCCAGTATATCTTTTATTTTTGTCTCCACTTTTGTCCTGTGAAATAGTTTCGTCATTTCTGGGGCGATACGCACAAAAGTCCATTTCGACAAAAGTCCCCGCATTCTAAACATTTAGTAGGCAATAATTGTGTTGTATTAAAGAGATTTCTAGGAGGTAAAGGTGCTTTCGGTACTTACGAATTCTGTCCTTCCCGCAATCACTCCCCCTGACTACCCAACGCTGTTTTTATTTGAGGTTGGACAATGGTGGGATTACGCCAGCCTGATTGTGGTGACAACGCTTTTGGCGCTTAGTGCTTGGTGGATTCAACGGAGCCGAGTAGGCATTATAACGATGCTAATTGTTGTTCCTCTCCTACTCACACTCTTCTGGTGGCCCTGGTCCACGGCTGGAACTAACTCGGCTGGTTGGTTCCCAATTGTGAAGATGTATTCAGCTCTCCTTGGATCACTTTCGCTGGTTGGGTTGCAATATTCCAAAAAACTGCGTACGAACCGCTGGTATTTAATGATTCCAGCGTTAATTTTGGCAATTAACATTTTGGAAGCCGTTATCCGTGACTTCCAGTGCTACTTCATAAATGGTATTGACCCCACTCAGGGAATGGTCACCTGGGGTGGGCCATGGAATATCATGAACGGCATTGCCGGGATTCTTAATCTGTTGGCCATTTCTGGCTGGGTGGGAATCTTTATCGCCAAAGGAAAGAGTAAGGCAATTATTTGGGGAGATTTAACAATTGGGTGGATTATTGCCTACGATTTGTGGAACTTCTCCTACATCTACAACTGCCTAGCAGACCGGTCTTGGTATTCGGGAATAGCTTTACTTGCCGCCTGCACAATTCCCGCGCTACTTCCTTTCGGCCGAGGTGCTTGGATTCAATACCGGGCGTACACTCTGACCGTTTGGACGGGTGTAGTTTTGACAGTTCCTCACTTTACGCAGGATTCTATTTTCGCTCACCGTTCCGCACATAACCCCACCGCAATGACACTAATTGCCTTGGCTTCTTTGATTGTTAATGTGCTCGTGTTCGCCATTCACGTTTACCGGATTCGTACAAAGCACCGCAATCCTTTCACGCAAGAGATTTACTCCGACACGAAGGAATATGCAAAGCTCATTAGGGCTTTTGCTCCCGAGTCTGTAAAACGTGAAACTGCAGCGCGCGCGGGTAAGACACCGCAGGCAATGGGCTACGAAAACCGCCTGTAATCACTTTTATTTTCCCTTTGGGTGTTCCCGTTTCTTTTACGGGAACACCCAATTTTTAACTGTAATTACAACAAAAACAGTTAAAATATTTTTACATTTAATTGGGGCCACCGGAGAGTATGTTCCGGTGGCCCCAATTATTTAAGGATTAATTATCCTATCTGTTCTTAGGATTCTTTCTTTCCCCAGTTGGGTAGGTAGGTCTGTTCGCGCTTTTGCCGCATCTGCTCATCCCAGGAGAACTCTGGCTCTTCCCAACCTTCGAAGTAGTTTTCGTCTACTTCTTCGGCCCAGGGGGTGCCAGGGCCGGTCGGCGGCCAGTTCGGGTTATCCGTAACAGGCTCACGGATCTCGGCCACAGCCGGGTTTTGACGACCAAAACGCATCCACTGCGTGTAGGTACGCTCAAACAACGGAGTACCATCCCAACGACCAGCAGGAGTACCGGTGTTAAAGAAACGACCACCCAAAACACCACGCATGAACTTACCCGTCCACTGCTCCTTCTTCCGGAACTCTGCCACGCGCTTTACGTAAATGTTTTGCATGTGTGTCATGCACCCACCGATAAGTTCGATGTTCAACCAGTTAATGAGTTTGGGTAGCGGACGGTTGGGTTCAAAACCAATTCGCCAGTGGTTAATCAAACGAGTCTTACCGCCTTTAAGTGGAACAACGTAGAAGCACCAGGCAACTCCGTAGTGTTTCATCGAGGGGAAGCGGAAAGCGTAGGATCCGGGAGCTGCGGGCGGGTTCTTAGTATCAACCCACTGGACAAGGTATTTTCCGGGAACTACGTCCGCCCATTCCATCGTCATACCGTGGTAGTCAAAGGGGGCAACGTCACCGGGCATGAGCGAATCGGGCTGTTGGAACTCTTCTTGGATTTCGTATGAGTTAAAGAATGGTAAACGAGCAAACGTGCGCTCAAGGAATTCTGAACTGAACGAACCGGACTTATCGCATCCAATTTGTTTAAAGATGCGGTATACGGCATAGGCCGGGGCATCAATCGTGATTGCGTAGGTTGACGAATACGCATTGTCATAATTGGCATCAATTAAATCATCTGCGGGGTAGCGCCATTCTTGCTCCTCTTTAGTTGCCTTTCCTGTCAACTGCGAGAAAACGACCATTCCCCCAAGTCCCAAAGCGGAAATAATTCCACCAGCGGTCAATAATTTTTTGTTCACCATGCCTCATTTCTTTCTGTTAGCACTTGTTAACGCCTTTGTTTTAGCGGTTTCACGCCCCAAGTGGGAACATGAGATGCATTAATTTTAATACATACTTGTATTCAGCAGATTGACCTTTGTCCCACAAACCCTAGTTGAAAGGCGTTAAGGTAGTTCGGTACTGATTCCCTTCAAATAGGATGGTCAAAGATGTCATCGCTCTTTCTCTGGGAGATAGGAACTCCTACCGTTTACGCCATCTGGCTTGTGGTATTCCTTGCGCAGATTTTGGTAGCAGAGATTAACCGTCGTTGGAACTGGACAATTTTTGCCATGTGGACAATCGGCGGTATTGCCCTGATGCCTTACGCTGCCATTCATGGGACTCCCATGGTCGGCTGGTTCCCTTTCGGAAAGTACGTCATTATGGTGGCGACCGCTACCATGACTGGAACGCTACTTGTCATTGGTAAGAAATACCCACAAAAGGCTCATAAGTACGCAATATGGTTTGGGGTAGCTCTGTGGATTGGTCTAGCCGTAAACATTATGGAAGCCAATATTCGTGATGTGACTATTTTCTTCCAGGCTGACACCTACTATGCCTGCGGTGCAGATTGGCAGTGCCTCAAGTCAATTAACGCAAGCCATCAGGGAATTGACATGATTAACGGCCTCCCACAAGCTCGTGATGTAGTCGCCCCATTGCACTCTAATGAGTGGTATCAAGCTGTTGCCGCTAACTTTAAACGTGACCACGTGGGAATTGATCCGGCAACTGGTTTCCGTACCATCGGTGGTTACTGGAATCTACTTACAGCCCTGGCTGGTGTCTTGAACATTATTACAATTACTGGTCTGGGCAAGATTTTCATCACCGCCAAGGGGAAGGCAAAGGTACGAGGTCTCATCTGGGTGGACATGGTCTGGCCTTGGGTCTTGGCGTACGACCTGTGGAACCACGCATTCCTTTACAATGCTCTGGCAGACTACACCTGGTATTGCACGCTAGCGCTTCTTCTGGCATGTACTATTCCGGCGTTTACCTGGGCGAAGGGACAGTGGATATGGTTCCGTTGCTTCACTCTAATGTTCTGGATTGCAGCAAACAACTTGCTACCAGAATTCTTGGTACCACCTACTGCAATGACTAACTTCGCCACGATGAACCCTGTTGCAAACATTGTCTGTGCCTGGGCAGCGTTAATTTCGAACGTCGCGCTCTTCGTTTACTGGCTGTACAAGATTATTACGACCCACCGTAACCCTCTTACCAACTGCCTGTACTTCGAGATGAAGGAGTTCCGCACCATCATGAAGGAACACGGAGATGACAAAGAAAAGTACTTCGTTACCGACATGATTCCGCAGACCCCGCAGGAGCTCGGTTTCGAACCGGACTCACAAACACCACCCAAGGATGGCTACGTCTCCTGGATGCCCTGGTGGAAGGGTGAAGATCGTCGTTACCCGAAAGATCGCACTCCGATGAAGGCACAATCCTAAAACAGAAAAATAGTTTGGGCGGGGAGACAATTCCTCGCCCAAACTATTTTTCACTGCCTACCGGGTTTTGGGAATAACTAAAACCGGATGGTTGCGCACACTTAAGGAAACCTGATCGCCTACGGCGAGCATGTCAGCTTCAGCAGGGGAAAGCTGCGCAATAATAGTTTCTAATCCGGGAATCTTTACCTCTACACGCACCTGAGCCCCAAGGAAAGAAATCGCGCTCACGCGACCGTGATTTCCATTCCTAAGCCCTCCTTCATCACGCGGATCTAGGAGGGTAATACTGATAGATTCGGGACGAACCAGAGCTAGTGCCTCCCCGACATTAACAGAGCTGGTAGGTAATAATGGCACACTTCCGGCCAGTACCTGAGCGGTCCCTCCACGAACAGTTGCGGGCAAACGATTAGTCACCCCGATGAAAGAAGCAACGAACTCATTTACCGGAGCATTATAGATTTCTTTCGGTGTGCCGATTTGGACAATTTTTCCATCTTTCATGACCCCCACCCGATCAGCGATTGCCAGGGCTTCTTCCTGATCATGAGTAACAAATAGAGTAGTAATTCCACTTTCCTGCTGAATCCGTCGAATCTCATCCCGAAGGTTAACTCTAACCTTGGCATCCAATGCGGAAAGAGGCTCATCTAGGGCTAACAAACTAGGTTTTACCACCAGCGCCCGGGCGAGGGCAACACGCTGTTGCTGTCCCCCAGACATCTGCGTAGTATATTTCGCACTCTGATCGCTTAGTCCCACTAATTCCAGTGCGGCACGCGCCTGAATTTTCCGCTCAGCGGCACCAATTTTGCGAACTCGTAAACCAAACTCAACATTTTCCAGTGCAGTCAAATGAGGAAAGAGAGAATAAGACTGGAAAACCATCGCCATATTACGTTTAGCTGGATTACGTAAAGTAATATCCCGCCCATCAAGCAGTATTTGCCCAGAATCCGCCTGTTCTAGTCCCGTGAGGGCACGCAAGGCAGTGGTTTTCCCGCACCCGGAAGGACCGAGAAGAACCACCAATTCACCAGGCAGAAACTCGCAGTGGAAATTATCCAAAGCTCTAGTTCCTCCGCTGTAGACCTTATTCAATCCCAGCGTCTGCACATGGCCGTTACGTACAGTTTCATTTTCTTCTTTAGCAGCATTTTCTCGTGCAGCAGTACGAGGGAAAAAGATCCCGGATGTTTGAACTTTAGTATCCAATTTTCTTACCTTTCAGGTAGTGGGAGATAAGGTCGAGTGCTACCAAAAGCACCACCCCAAAGAGCATCGCTAAAAGAGCTACGGCAGTAGCTGTCATAGAGTCCGACTGCCCCAGTAAGAACACCGCAACCTGGAGATTATTACGGTTCAGAAGCGAAGCGATAGTAAACTCACCAAGTACCACGGCAACACTAATAAATGAAGCCGAAGCTATTGCCTGACGTAAATTAGGGACAACCACAGAAAATAAAACTCGTGGCCACGACGCCCCTAAAGAACGTGCTGCCTCAACCATAGTTTTAATTGGAATTGCGCTAAATCCCGCATCCAAAGCTCGATACGAATATGGCAAGACTAAAATCACGTAGGCAAAAGCAAGCCAAATCGCATCAGTATTCAAAAGGTTAATCGAGATAAAGCGGTAAATTGGCGCAAGTCCAACAACCAATACAATTGCCGGTAACGCAAGCGGTAAAAGACAGACAAACTCAACTACCCGCGACAAAGGTGTTCGAAGTAAACGTAATGCCAGCATAGTCGGCAATAACAAAACCAGCATCAAAACCACTGTGAACACAGCCAGCCAAAGAGAATTAGTGACCCCCTGCCACAGATTTGTTAAATCTGACTCGCCACCGCTAAAAATAGCGCTCCAGGCTCGCCCCGTCCACTGTCCAGTAAGTGGAAAACGCAAGGAAAAAATCAACATCGCAATTAGCGGGCCAAGTAGGAAAAATAAAGTCAAACCAATTACCAAATTCCCACCCAAACGCGAAAGACGAGAATTAGTTACAGCTTTCATTTCTGCTCCCACTTAGCCGTGCGTTTTTGAATCCATGAATAAAGACCCATCACAACCGCCACCACAATCACCATCAACATTGCCAACGCCTGTGCTACCCCGTTTTGTCCAGGGTCCTGCTCATTTCGCAAGGCTCCTTGAATCATCAGTGGAATCAAAATGGAACGTTGCGCAAACAATGCTGCAGCCGTCGCATAGGCACTAAAAGCATTAGCAAAAAGCAACAAGAAAGCCCCGAGGAAACGAGGCCAAAGAATTGGGCCCGCCACCTTCGACCAATAAGTCCAATTACTACCACCCAAATTGGCGGTTGCTTCTCTCCACTGTGGACGAATTGCCCCGACCGCAGGAACAAAAACAATTATCATCAACGGAATCTGGAAATAGGAATAAATCACTACTAAACCAGGAAGTGAAGATATCCAGTTGGGATCAATTTGGTACCCAAAAGCAGCGGCCAAAAGTTGAGTTCCAATTCCGTTAATCCCAATTGTTGCAATAAAGGCAAAGGCCAACATGACCCCACCGAACTGAGCTAACACAGAGGAGAGGGCTAGCATCAGCCGTTTCCCCAGTCCGTCACCGTGCAACGTCACCAAAAGATAGGCACAAACGCTACCTACCACAGCCCCGATAGAGGCGGAGGCAGCAGAGACCCCAATCGAAGTAAATAGCGCAGAAACCGTATTGGGGTTAGTTAATTTCAACAAATTATCAAAGGTAAAACTCCCATCACGAGCGCTAAATGCACCCCATACCACAATGCAGGCTGGAGTAACCAAGAAGATACCCACATAGAGGAAAAAAGGAAGCGTCGTTAGGAGAGGAAGTTTTTTTGCCAACGAACGTCGTCTACTTGATTTTTGCGGAATTGAAGATTGCTGCGCACCCGTGAGGAAAAATCCCTCCTCCGTGTGGGAAGCGCTATCGGCCACCAACACGGCGGAGAGGGACGTGGCGCCCTCGGCAAGCGTTACGGAGGGCGCCGTATTAGGAGAAACAGAAGTTTCTGTTTCAGAGGTCACTGGATTGCACGCAAATTGCTTTGCCGTCAATCTTCCAGTGAGATTAGTTTCCAATTGTCTTATCCCAGTTCTGGCTCAACCACTCTGTGATTTCCTTGGACTGATCTAAAGAGTAGGTAGTCGGGTCTTTAGATAGTTTTACCTGCTTGTCCAAGTATTCTTGGTTCACACTTCCTTCCTTCTTCATCTCGGGAAGTAGAATCGGGATAGACCCTCCCTTTAGCCACAGGTTCTGGGCTTCGGGGGTGTAGAGGAATTCAAGCCAGAGACGGGCTGCAGCCGGGTGCGGAGCGTCCTTGTTAAGTGCCTGGTTGTAGAACGAAGCAACCTCGGAACCGGGGAATACCTTGTACTGCCAATCAACTCCTTGATTCTTCAACCGAACAGCAGTTGAAGCCTGGTTGTAAGACCAGTCCATGACTACTCCGGTCTGTCCTGAATCAATAGTTGCATTAGTAACGTCAACGGTAGTGAGTGTGCCCGCATCTTTAAGTTTCTTAAAGTAGTCAAGTCCGGGCTGTAGATTCTTTAAGGTTCCTCCCTGGGCAAGGTTAATCATAAGAAAACCGTTAAAAGCTGCACCGGCCTCGGAAGGTTTACCGTTCAACGCAACGGTTCCTTTGAACTTGGGGTCAGTTAGCTGCTCAAGGGAAGTGATATCACCGTACTTGGTCTTGTTCCACCCAATTGTCATCACCCCTGAATAGTCGGCGGTAAAGAGCCCACTGGCTTCTTTGTTCCCCGCGGGGATTTTGTCCCAAGCAGCAACCTTGTAGGGCGCAAAGTATTGGACAGAATCTGCGGCCACCCCGGGTGAGACATCTACTGTATCGGGAGCTTTATCGGTTCCAGCGTTAGTTTTAATCGCATCAATTTCTTCCTTCGAAGAAGCGTTAGGGTTAGCTTCATTCACCGTTATTTCAGGGTACTTAGCCTTGAATGCAGCGATAACCTCACCCCAGTTTGACCAGTCGTGAGGAAGGGCAATAAGATTCAGCTGCCCTTCTGCCTTAGCGGCTTTTTCCAGTGCTTCGAGTCCACCAATTTCTGAAGCACTCACGGCTGTTTTAATTTTTTCACCGCTCATTGCTCCCCCGGCGCTAGCCGAGCCTGAAGCATCAGGGGTAATATTCGTATCCGCTGCTTTAGATGAGCAGGCCGACAAGGTCAGCGCAGCGCTGGCAAGAATGAGGATAGGGGCAACGACTTTGTTTTTAGGGTGCAGGTGCTTATTAAGCATATTTTCTCCGTTCGAGTTAAACCAACGTTTCCCACAGTAGGCAAGCAAGTTAAACTCAAAGAGAGATTCAGGTTACGAAAAAGAAAACTACTTCTAACGTTTTTCTTTTAACTTTGGGGCCTTCCCGGTTTAGCTATTACTGGCGTATCTCACGCCAAATTGCCGCTAGGGAATCCGGGGTTTGTGCAGTTAGATTTTCAAGAAAATATACTCGCGAAGAATTTTTACTTATTTCTTGTTTAATAAGTGTTTGTTTTTCCGCGTTAGCGCCTAAGCAGATAACGGGGATTCCTGCCCCAATAGCGGCAGCTACCCCGGTGGGGGAATCTTCAAGTGCGAGTAAATCTAGGGGATCTTTCCCCAAGGTTTGCGCAGCCAAAATATAGGGAGCGGGATTTGGTTTAGTTTTTGGAGTATCCTCGGCGGCAATTAGTCGTTTTAGGACTCCCGGTTTCACGAGTTGCTTCAGCGGAGCGGTAAATTCGTGGGGTGAGGCTGTTACCAACACTTGGGGGTATTCCTGCGCAGCAAATTCATAGAGAAGTTTCTCTGCACCTGGCATGAAGGCAACCGGGCCGGCATTAAGAAGTTGGAGCACTTTTTGCATCAGTATTTCACTTGCTTCTTCCGGGGTTGATCCCACTTGAGCATACTCGTGTAATAGCTGCCCACAACGTGGGACCCCAGCCCCGTTTAGCTGATTTTCTAGCTCTTTGTTGAAATGCTCACCGGCTAAAATTACGCTTCCTTGTTCCCAAATTTTTTCCGAGTCAAGAAGGGTTCCATCCATATCCCAGCAAATACCACAAGGTGTTTTCATGGGGCCATAGTGTCATGTTTTAAGAGTTTATTGCAACGATGTGAAGAATATACGTGGTTCTTACCTCCCAATTGCAGAGCTCGGGTAAGCCAATTATGATTATCCCCGGTTCGTGATTTGTTTTTAATCGCGTGCAGAGACGCGCGAAAACATTACTGTTGTGAATCGCTATTTTTAGTCCTTACTTAAAAACGTTCAGAGAGGCGTAAGTATGACAGCTGTGCAGACAACTGACACCGAATTTGCTAACTCTAAGGTCGATGACCACGCTAAACAAGGCTTCTGGAAAGTTGTCTTTGTCATGGTTGGTTTTACCTTCTTTTCCCCTTCAATGTTGGCCGGAGGAACTCTCGGCTTAGGTCTGGGAGGAACCGAATTTTTTCTAGCCATTGCTTTAGGAAACCTATTCTTGGCAATCTATACTGGCCTTTTGGCTCATATCGCACAAAAAACTGCTCTTGGACTTGACCTACTTGCACAGCACGTTTTTGGAAAAACTGGATCTTACCTTCCCAGTGCTCTAATCTCTATTACCCAGATGGGGTGGTTCGGAGTAGGCGTGGCAATGTTTGCTCTCCCGGTAGCCGATATGCTTCCCCAAAACCTTTTGGGATTTTCTAACGTTATTTTGCTGGTAATCGTAATCGGTGCGGCAATGACTTTCACCGCTGCCATGGGAGTTAAGGCTCTAGCTTTCTTCGGAGGATTAGCAGTTCCCCTGATTGCCATTCTCGGTACCTATTCCAACTGGTTATCAGTTGAAAAGGTAGGTTCTTTTAGCCAGGTTTTCAGTACTCCAAGCACGCGTCTATCGATGGTAGCAGCTGTAAGTATCGTAATTGCTAACTTTGTTTCAGGCGGTACGGCAACCCCCAATTTTGCGCGCTTTGCCCGTACTAATCGCACTGCGGTTAGCGCTACTGTCCTGGCTTTCTTCGTTGGTAACTGCATTATGTTTATCTTTGGTGCGGTTGGTGCTGCAGCCTATGGAAAAGCAGATATTTTCGATGTTCTTATCCTGCAGGGCTTGGCGGTTCCCGCGATTTTGACCCTCGGCTTAAACATTTGGTCAACTAATAACAATGCCCTTTACACTACCGGCCTTGGATTTAGCCACATTACTGGGCTAGGGGTACGCCTAACCACGATTATTGCCGGTACTATTGGTACAGTTTTCGCGGTTGTTCTCTACGATAACTTCATCGGATACCTAAGCCTACTCGGTGGAATGATTCCTCCCGTTGGAGCGGTATTGGTAATGCATTACTTCCTACACAAGTCACAGTATTCCCTGAGTCACGAACAAATTTTGGGAATTAACTGGCCGGCTTTGTTGGCAGTGGTGGCCGGTATAACCGGAGGGCTGACCATGAACTTTGGAATTGTTCCCCTCAATTCTCTCCTTACTGCAGCTCTTAGCTATCTTCTGCTCGACTTCATTTTTGCTCGCGCGGGCTGGAAGATGAATATTGCTTCATCTGTCGAGGCTGCTCACTAACTCGTAAAGGAAAATCATGCTCTTTCGTAATGCCCGCCTTGAAAATTCAAGTTCGCTAACCGATTTTCGAATTGCGGATGGAAAATTTGTTGAACTTTCCACGGTAAAAGAAGACGGAACCAGCGCTCTTTTGCCTCTCCCACAAGAAGAAGTAATTGATTTAGGAGGAAAGCTAGTTCTTCCTCCATTCGTGGAACCACATATCCACCTTGACTCTGCCCTGACTGCCGGGGAACCTCGTTTCAACCTCAGCGGTACTCTTTTTGAAGGAATTGACATTTGGTCTGAACGCAAACATGCATGCACTCATGAAGAAGTTAAGGAACGTGCATTCGCAGCTTTGCAGATGATGGCAAAAAACGGTGTGCAATTTGTGCGTTCTCACGCCGATTGTACCGACCCAAAACTCACCGCTTTACGCGCACTATGCGAACTGCGTGATGAGCTAAAGGGAACTATGGAGCTACAGATTGTAGCTTTTCCTCAAGAAGGCATTCACTCTTTCCCCAACGGTAAAGAACTTATCCGTAAGGCTCTAGAAATCGGTGCTGACGTAGTGGGCGCTATCCCCCACTTCGAGTTCACCCGTGAATATTCCGTTGATTCTCTTAACTACATTATTGAGTTAGCGCAGGAATTCGATGTTCTAGTTGATGTCCACTGCGACGAAATTGACGACGGCGCCTCACGAGGCCTGGAAACCCTTGCTGCCCGCGCATTAGAAACCGGATTGGCTGATCGGGTTACGGCTAGCCACACTACCGCAACTCACTCGTACAACAACGCCTACTTCTCTAAACTAACTCGACTTTTACGAATGTCGGAAATCAATTTTGTGTGTAACCCTCTGGTTAACACTCACCTCCAAGGACGATTTGATACCTACCCGAAACGTCGAGGGGTAACTCGGGTTAAAGAACTACTTGAAGCCGGTTGTAACGTAGCTTTCGGTCATGATGATGTACGCGATCCGTGGTATCCAATGGGAGACGGGAATCCAATGGATGTAACCCATATGGGTATTCACGTTAATCAAATGATGGGATACCAACAGATTATGGACTCTTACAAAATGGTTACTCATAATGCTGCCCGCTGTCTGCACTTGGAAGATAATTATGGGATTGCTGCCGGCCGACCGGCGCACTTCATTGTTTTGAATGCAGATACTTGGTATGACGCTCTCAATACTCGCGCAGAAGTGCTTTCTTCCTACCATGGTGGAAAATTGATTGCGCAAACCCAGCCAAGGTTAAAAGAAATTCTTTTCTAGATTACGTTTTACTTTCCTGACGAGAGTAAATTCGTGCGTACTACCTTCCCCCTCGGTGCACATTTTCCTTATTGTTACCGAGGGGGAAAGTATTTTTCCTAGTATTTACGCCACTTACTACGATTTATTCCGGTTGATTGAGTACCTTTCCAAGTATTTTCATCCTCTCGATGAAAACATTTACAGTAAACTTTATCTGTCATTTTCACCCCTTCATGCACTGTTGCTTTGAAGGGAAAGAAATACCGTCGCTTATTTAGAGCTATAAAAATTGTCAGAGAGGACAAAATGGGGTTTTTATCAAAGCAGGGTTTTCAGTCCCGACAGCAAATTACAGCATTTTTGACGGTTGTATTCTCCGGGCAAATTATTTACTCCGCCTTTGAGAGCTTTAAGATTCCTTTCTACCAGCAGCTGGTAGATTACTACGGACTTACCGACACCCAGTTTGGTTTCCTCTTTACGATGCTAGGGGTAGCGGTATTTTTCTATATTCCTGCAGGATGGGTAAATAACCGTTTTCACGTTCGTCAGGTACTTATCGCAGGATTGGCTTACAGATTACTGACCGCTCTAATCTTGATTCTTTTACGACCAAGTTTCCCAATTATGTTGGTAATAACTTTCACGTGGGGAATACTGGACGCCATTTTCTGGCCGGCGGTAGTTAAAGGTGTAGTCCTCTTCTCCGGAAAAGATAATAAGGGAGTTGGATTCGGTATCCTAACTGCTTTCCGTGCCGGTGGAGAAGCTATTCTTAACGGCATCGTAATTGGTGTAATGGTTATCTTTAATGGAGCAATGCTGGCTTTCCAAAGCATGATGGTTCTCTATGCTCTGCTCACAGTACCTATGATTGCCTTGGTTTATTTCTGTGTTCCTGCTGATCCCACTACAGAAGGAGACTTCAGCGAAGATCACGACGTAGTAGCACTTTCCAGTAAGGAAGCTCTGCAGGGGCTTATTAAGACCTTGCGTCATCCGCGTATCTGGCTTGCCGGAATGGCGGGGCTTTGCGTTTACTGGGTCTATACAACTTTGGTTTACACCACCCCCTTCTTTGTCCGTGTCTACCACATGAGTCAGGGAACAGCCTCTACCTACGCTACCGCGAACGCTCTTATCCTCGGTTTAGGAGGAGGACTTTTAGGCGGATACATAGCGGATTATATTTTTAAGTCCAGTACCCTTACGCTCGGAATTACTCTCTGCCTGAGCGGAGCAATCATGATGATTTTGGTGTTTGTACCAGGAGATTCATCGTGGACCATTCCCGCGCTTATTATCATGTCAACTACGGCATTTGTAATCATGATGGCAAAGGCTCTGCAGCAAGCCCCAGTTGCAGAATTACACCTACCTACCGAGATGGTCGGTTCAGCAATGAGTGTTAATTCTTTTATGGCCTTTGCTTCAATCCTTTGGGCCATGCCAATTAACGGAATGATTCTTGATTCATTCCCCACAGACCCGAAAACCGCTTTCAACTATATCTTTATGCTAATGCTGGTGGTAGCCGCGGTCGGAGCAGCTTGTGCTTTCTTCCTCTACTTCCTAATTAAGCGTGACGTAGCAAAAGAGAAAGTTAAAAACAGCTAGTTTTATCCTTATATTGGTTGTGGGGAAAAGCCATCTAGCTTTTCCCCACAACCAATATTTTTGTGCCCCCGAGACGATTCGAACGTCCGACACCCGCTTTAGGAGAGCGGTGCTCTATCCCCTGAGCTACGAGGGCAACACCAAAATATGGTACCCCAAAATTATACAAAAAGAAGAAGCATAAAGACTGATATTCAGCACAGACTGAAAGTGGAGGGAAACAAGAATCGTCTTGTTTCCCTCCACCCAAGAATATTTCAGGCCCTATCCCACGGTAGATTTGCGGGTTCTGAAGATTCAGCTTGCGCGACATCAGAGTTTGGCGGAACAATCATCACCGGACACTTAGAGCGAGCCAACAAGGTTTGCGAAGTAGAACCAAGTAGCAGTCCAGCGAAACCTCCACGTCCGCGACGTCCAACCACTATGAGGTCAACAGCGGTAGAAAACTCTGCCAATAGTTCAGCCGGATTGCCATCAAGGACGTGACGAGAAACTTTCATGTCTCTTCCTTCTAGTGCCTGGTCAACCGCCACATCCAAACCTACGCGGATATCCGCGATTACCCGAGCCCTATCAATAATTGGCGGCACCCAAGCCATTAAAGAATTTCCGGTGGCAAAAGGAACCGCAGAAGTCGCTGTCAACTTAGCGTTCCATAAAGCAGCCTCGGTTACAGCCTTTCGCAAAGCTGTAGAAGAAGTATCAGAACCATCTACGCCAACTACAAGACGCTGAATGGGCGTATAGGGAGTTCCCCCCTCAAAACGCGGCACAACTACAATCGGGCACTTAGCACGTGATGGCACAGCGGCCGAAACCGCTCCCAAAAGACGATCAGCAAACCCTTGCGTACCCTGAGTTCCGATTACTACCATAGAGGCCTTTTCTGAACCTTCTATTAGGAGCGTAGTTGGATCCCCGGGTAAGACTTCAGACTCAACATCATCCACTCCAGCTTCGCGTGCTCGTTCTTCAGCCACTCTCGCAGTTTCCTGAGCCTGATCGCGCAACTGTCCATCATCCATCGTCATATAGGATCCCTCAATACCCGAGGGAGTGTACGAAGCAAGGTTATAGGCAACTAAGATTCTCAGATGGGCGCCAGACTGTCGCGCCCTCGCAACAGCCCAATCAACTACGTTCCATGCTTTGTCCGAACCATCAGTTCCCACCAAGATAGTTTCTTTAGTGCTCATGGGAAACCTCCAATCTAAATTGACACTCTAATTATAAAACAGAGACGCCCCTCACCAAAAAGAGTCCCCTTTCCATAAATTGGAAAGGGGACTCTTTTTAAGTCTATAAATTAGCGCATACGGTAAGGAGCCATGCTTGAACCCACGTTAGCAACCTGTACGGACTTACCGGGGCGAGGAGCGTGAATCATCTTGCCGTTACCAATGTAGATACCTACGTGGCCGGGCCGCCACATCAAGTCACCGGGACGAGCTTCCGCCATGGAAACGCGTCGCCCATAACGAGCCTGGGAGGTAGAGCTGTGTGGAAGGTTGATTCCCAACTGACGGTACACATAAGAGGTGAAGCCTGAACAGTCGAAACCAGAGGGGCTTGAGCCACCCCAACGGTACGGAGTACCAAGGTAGCGATAAGCCACTGCCACTGCGCCACCAGAAGAAGCTCCCGAGCTAGCAGCTGGAGCCTCCTGCTTTACATTAGTATCAGCAGTAGGTTGAGCAGCACGAACAGCGGAACGAGAGGCAGCACGAGAACGAGCGGTTTCACGTTCAGTCTCTTGCACGCGACGTCGAGATTCTTCTTCAGCGCGAGCGCGACGTTCCGCACGAGCATCACGAACCTCAACATCAACGCTAATAGCCTGAGCAGACCAATCAGCGTTAGCGGAGACTGAAATCGGAGAGTTCTGTAAAGCGGCCTCTTTTGCTTGCTGAGCAAGGGCAGTAACGTCAACACCGGGGTTAGCGGCACCGGCGGGAGCTGCCTGAGCTGTAGCCACACCGGAGGCAAGCATCGAAACAGCTAGACCAGCAGCTCCAGCGGTAGCAAAAGTGTTCTTACGGGCAGGCCGGCAAGTTGCACGATGCCTCCGCTGGACAGTACTCTGCATTCTCAATTTCCTCCAAGACGGTGTGGGAAGACAAAACTCTTCACATGACAGAACCAATAATAACCAGAAGATAAACAGATTGTCACATTTTCATCACGCTAATTAATTATTTTTTCTTCAAAAGAATACAAATTGGCTGAATTTCAACGAAAAAAAATTAAGGAAAGAAACTTTTCTCACAATCTACAAAGAAGTAAGTCAAAAAACAATATATATACACTGAAGGTTATTTTATTTAAATTATTTTTGGCTAGCTTTTCTCAACTTAACCCTCTTAAAAAAAGTCCGACACAACGCCGGAAAACAACTTTAGAATCTCTCAAGACTGTCGATAAACGAAACACCGGAGGGATTAAAATAATATTCCCTCCGGTATCTAACGATATTTTCTAAGCATCCACGAACAAGTGACGTCCCAGCAACTCAGTAACTTCAATTGTCCCCTGTGGCGCAGAAATAAGAATATTTTCCCCTTCTCGGAACAGTTTCACTTTAGCTCCGGGGACAGCCCCTACCTTAAGCAATAGGGCAATTGCCTTCGGATTACCCTGCACGGGTTCACCGATTCGATTAACTACAACTTCACGAGGCTGTTCATCAATCTGCACATCCTCTAAAGCCGTTCCAGGAGCAGCCAAAGAGGTTTCCTCAAGTGCACCTTCCAATAATGGGATCGGATTTCCAAAAGGATCAAAACGAGGATCTTCCAAAACTGCAATCAACTGACTTTCCGCCTCGTCAGAAATAACGTGTTCCCAACGACACGCCTCATCATGCACCTTACGTTGATCCATCTTTAAAACATCAAGCAATAAACGTTCAGCTAAACGATGTTTACGCATCACTGAAGTAGCAAGCTTTCGCCCCTGAGGGGTTAACGTAAGCTGCCTATCACTTCTCACGGAAAGAAGACCATCACGCTCCATGCGTCCTACAGTCTGGGAAACCGTAGGTCCCGAATGTCCAAGGCGCTCGACAATCCGAGCGCGTAAAGGTGCAACCGAGTCTTCTTCAAGCTCAAAAATAGTCTTTAAATACATTTCAGTTGTATCAATTAAGTTACTCATTTAGAAACCTCCAGAAAACAGTCAGTCAAAAATTAGATTAGCCGACATAGAAGACAAATCAATACAGACCTATTCTCATTTCAGAAAAAACAAAAAAATTAATCATCCATCCGGTCGCGTGGACCTTCGACGTGCACAAAAGGACGATGAATATTCATGTAAATATTCATGTCCCAGTGACGATAAATCCACAAACTCGCTAAAAGAGCGGCAAGTATAGAACCAATTGCTCCTACCCCAATAGACCAGCGCGGTCCCATGTTCTGCGCAATCCACCCTACTAACGGAGACCCAATTGGAGTAGCCCCTAAAAATAGCATCGTATAAATTGCCATAACTCGACCCCGCACCTGCGCGTCAGTCGTAATCTGGATTGCCGCATTTGCAGAAATAATCATGGTCAGGGTAAAGAAACCCAACGGAATCGAAATTAACGCATAAGACCAGTAATTCGGAGCTAAAGCCAAAAAACCCTCGGTAATCCCAAAAGCAAAAGTAGCGCCAATCACCGTTCGCACTCGTGGAGTATTCCTACCTGCGGCAACTAATGCACCCGCTAAAGAACCCAACGCCATGAAGGAACCCAATAATCCAAATTCTCCAGGACCACGACCATAAACTTCACGCGCCATCACCGCAGTAGTCAGCTGAAAGTTAAGCCCCAGACAAGAAGTCAACGAAGCAACCGCGGTAATTACCATGATGTCGGGGCGTTTACGCAAATAACGTAGTCCCTCCATAATCTGTCCTCGTGCCCGAGAAACTCTAGCCGCGGGAAACAAATCCTCAATCCTCATAATGGCCAGCATTATCACAGGCCCCAAGAGAATAAAAGCATTCGCCGCAAAAACTACCCAAGAACCGAGAAATGCTAAAGCTACTCCAGCAGCAGCGGGTCCCAGCATGCGAGCTAGGTTAAAAGCCGCGGAATTAAGACTCACGGCATTAGGAACCAGACGCGAGGGAACCAACTCATTAACAAAAATCTGACGGGCTGGATTATCTATTGTCTGAACACATCCACCGGCAGCCGCAAGAATATAAAAATGCCACAGTTTAGCAAGGTCAAAATATAGTAAAAAGGCCATAATCAAAGAGATTATGACCATTGCCGACTGAGTTACTTGTATTAAACGTCGACGGTTCAAACGATCTACCAGCACACCCGCATACGGGGAAAATAAAAGCTGCGGAAGAAACTGCAGAGCCGTTATATATCCCACCGCGCGAGCATCTTGTGCGGTCATTTCCGTATAAACTACCCAGTCCTGGGCAACTCTTTGCATCCACACAGCAGTCCCCGCAAACATAGTTGCGATAAACCACTTGCGATAGTTCAGATAGCTAAAAGACTCAAACGTGCGAAACAAAATTATTCGCCTGCCCAAAAGTCGGCGGGGTTTAGCACCTCCATCGTCATGTCATTCAAGCGTAAAGGCTCGATTTCCCATGGCGATTCAACCCTCTCTAATTTAGTTTCAGAACGCGTTCCACAAGAATGCGTAATAGAAACCAAATGCCCGTCTTCGGCACAGAACTCATTCGCGCAAATCCCGAAATGAGCGCCCAAAGGACCGCTCAAAGGAATCATAAAACCAAAAGTATTGCGCGAGTGCTGGTAATGACGATTAGGCTTAGCGCTCCGTATATTACGCTGCCACCTTTCTTTCGCATCACGCAATCCCTTTTCAGAAAGCATCCGCGGACGTGGGGATAGCGAATCATTTTCTTCTAAATGTTCCCTATCAGAAGCTAAACAATCATCCTTACCCGGATAGGGAACCATTTCCCCACGCGAAACATCAGAAGACAAAAGACGCTGATCCCAAGGAACCCACTGCGGAGCCAACAACGCACCCTCGTGAGGGAGCATTTCAACTTCACAAACCGTTACTTTACGAGCGCGTGGAACGCGCGTAACGGTGACAGCCCAAACCCATCCTACGTATCCGGGGTGCAAACATTCGAACAGATGGGTAAGCAAAAGCGGAGCATCCAGCTCATATCCTAAGTAGTTTCCCACATGCCCTTCCCGGGCAAGCTCGCAAGCGGCCTCGCGAGCAATGTCTACAGCTTTTGCCAGAGTGGAGTCCCTACGAACTCCGCCCTGTTTACTGTTCTTCTTTTCTTCTAAGTCCTTGGGCATACTTAGACTTTAGCCTACGCGTCGAAATCGTTAGCCAAAACTCGCAGCACTTTCGCCAACTTGTGACCATTTTCCGGGTAACGACCACGACGTAACTGTACCGAGGCCGTATCCAAAAGCTTAATTAAATCTTCGATTACCGGCACCATCTCCTCAGCCTTACGACGAGACGCACGCGGGTCTTTTGGAGTCTCCAAAACCGAAAGTGACAAAACCTGCGGGCCCCGCCGACTCTCGGCGAAACTATATTCAACTTTGGTTCCGGTACGTAGAGTCGTAACTCCCTCAGGCAGAGTTGAAGCGTGCATAAAGACGTCCACGCCGTCCTCGCCGGTTATGTACCCAAAGCCCTTACTGGGGTCAAACCATTTAACCTTACCGTTTGGCACAGCTTACTCCTTAAAGATTCTTAACCTATGTAGGCCATAATAATACTGGTAGAAGGAAAAAATAATTCGACGGTTGCGCTAATGGTGAAGATAAAAAATGCACAGTTACGGCAAAACCCCAAAAAATTCCACTAAACTGAAACTAACAACACAAGTTGAAGATAGGGAAGAGAGCTATGAAACCTCAGAAAATCCTAAAAATTGTGGCCGCTCTTTGCTTTGGCCTATCGGCTCTCTTACCCCTGCAGATCTCCGCCCCCGCAATAGCTCTCGATACTGCCGTACAAGGAACATTGCCAACTCGCGGCACGTACCCGCTCCCCCAAGATAACCCTGACCATTCGAGATGGACAGTCGTTGATGAAGTAGGAATTTTAAAAGATAAAGAAGCGGTTATTTCCGCATTTGATAACGCTAGTTACATACCCAGAATCCGTCTAGTAATCCTCTCAAGTACAACCAGCCCAGAAGCAGATGCCAAAGAATGGCTCAAGAAAAATAACTTTGGGCGCAAGGATATTTACTTTTTCCTCTTCTACGATAGCCACAAGTACGCTTTTGTCAGCGGAAAATCCCTCATCTACACGGATGAAGAGTTAGATACCCTTGAAGCGGGATTTAGGAAGTATCTTAAAAAAGGTTACGATACCGGCAATTGGTCCGAAGAAATGATTGCGTTCGCAAACTCCCTGAAGGGTTCCTCGGCACTCATTCCTACCGGAGATTATAGTTATCATTCTGACCGTAAATACAAGAATTCTTCATCCGATTCATCCTGGTTTAACAAAATATGGTCAGGCATAGTGCTTTTACTATCATCTTGCCTACCCGTACTGATCCTTTATCTACTCGTCCGCCCCTTGAAGCGTAAATATAATGCTAAATATTCCCAGCATAGGACAGGTTATTACGACAATATTAGTCTTGATGAACTAGAAAAAATTGCCAGTAACGCAATGATGACTGTAGATAACGGTCTAAAAGATGCACGTGATGAATTGGAGTTTGCTCGCGCTCAGTTTGGAATGTCTCAAACCGACGAATTAGCTGATTTAATTTACGCTTCTCAAGACGACATAGATTACGGTTGGGAACAGCTCAATCAGGCCAATAACACCGATAATGAAGCTGAAAAACGACGGATTCTCATCTCTCTACTGGAGATGATTCGTAAGATGGATAAAGAACTTGCCGAAAAACAAAGCGTTTTTGAGCAGTTACGCACCACCCAGGCACAGCTTCCTCAAGAAATACCACTAATGCGTGAACGGATTGAAGAAATGTCTAAATGGGCGCAGTCAGCTCAAGAGGATTTAAAAACATTCCGCGTTGAGTTCCCCAATATAGACCTTACCTCTCTAACCCAGGTTCCCGACCGCCTGCTTGATTTACAGCGAGCCGCTCAAGAGACTCTGCAACAGGCAGAAGACAAACTCGCCTCTTATGATTCTGCGGAGGCACTCCATCTTCTTCACCTCGCGCAACGCACCTATGCACAGGGAAAAGAAAACTACGAGAACCTAAAAAATGCCCACAAGAAACTACAGCACATCTCCCAGCTCTTAGTTTCCTCAATTTCTTCGATTTCCAAGAGTATCGAAGACGCCCACCGGCTAGCTCCCAATGATTTGGGAATCCAAACCGTGGTAGATGAGGCAAAGCAACAAATTGAAATAGTTAAAGAAGCTCGTCTCGGTAACGGCGACCCTCTTGCCGCTCTTAACACCATAACGGACACAGAAAAAGTACTTGACGGAGCTTTAGAGCCCTACCGTGAACAAGAAGAAAATCAGCAGCGAGCTCTAAAGGTACGTCTTGACCAACAAGAGGCCGCAAATGCCCTTGTGGAAAGAGCACAAACCTATATTTCAATGAACCGTGGAGCAGTTTCTTATTCAGCAAGAATGGAATTAGAACAAGCGCAGCGCGCCCGAGAAGAATTCAACTCACAGATAAGCGATTCCGGGAAACCTGAACTAAGTCACTTAACCTCACTAATTGAAAAGATGAATACACATGCGCGCCGCGCTATGGAATTAGCTCAGGCGGATGTAGAAAACACCACCCAATACACTTCCTCAGCCGAAAATAGTGCAAACGGTGGTTTCTTCGAGGGACTGTACCTAGGGGGAATACTTAACGATTACTCACGCCACAGTTGGGGAACCTCCACCCCCTCATGGGGAAACGGAAACAACGATGACTCTAGCGACAACACCTGGTTCGGACAGCTAAGCAGCAACAGCATTGGCAGCTCTTTCGCAGGAAGTCTCGCGAGTAGTGGCTTCGGGGGAAGTTTTGGAAGCAGTCGAGGAGGCTCAATTTAGAAATCTTTTAATAAAGAAAGATTCCTTTCCAATCTAAGCCCTAAGCGTGACCTTGGACACCAAAAATTTTATATGCTTAACTAGAATTAATGAGCTATGCCGGCAGCCTGCTGGCTAAAGAAAGGGAATGTAATGACAGAAAAACAATCCATCCTTGGTCGCATCACGCAGCTGGCAAAAGCAAATATCAATGCTTTGCTTGATCGGGCTGAAGACCCACAGAAGATGCTGGATCAAATGATTCGCGACTACACAAACTCTATCGCCGAAGCTGAGTCAGCGGTTGCACAAACCATTGGGAATCTTCGTCTATCAGAAAAAGATCACGCTGCCGACCTTGAGTCAGCTCGCGACTGGGGTACAAAAGCCCTCGCTGCTTCAAACAAAGCAGATGAACTTCGCCAGAAAGGCGATTTGGAAGCCGCAAATAAGTTTGATCAGCTAGCGAAGGTAGCGCTAGGTAAACAGATTGATGCGGAACGTGAAGCTAAGAACGCCGAACCGATGATTGCAACCCAGCGTGATGTAGTAGAAAAACTAAAAGCTGGCGTTAGCTCCATGCGCAATAAATTGGAAGACCTTAAGAATAAGCGTGATGAACTGGTTGCTCGTTCCAAGACCGCAGCAGCACAAAACATGGTTCAAGATGCTGTCTCAAAAATTTCGGTACTTGACCCGACCTCGGAACTTTCTCGCTTCGAAGACCGCGTCCGTCGCGAAGAAGCCATGGCGGCTGGTCGCGCAGAAATTGCACTAGATTCTATTGAATCTCAGTTCTCTGAACTTGATGCGATGGGTGATCACGCTGAAATTGAAGCTCGCCTTGCAGCCCTGAAGAACAACTCCTAAACATTATCTAACCACACCGTAATTTTGCCTAAATATTTTGGGATTTAGGTCATTGCCCCGCACGTCATTTGCGGGGCAATGGTTTAATTAGAACATGAACCAAACCACCTATCTTCTTGTTGATGGCGAAAATATAGACGCAACTCTCGGGATGTCCGTCCTCGGACGCCGCCCCGAAAAGGATGAGCGACCCCGCTGGGATCGCATACTTGATTTTGCGTACGACACTTGGGACGAAGGCGCACGGGGCCTCTTTTTCCTCAATGCCTCCAGCGGTTTCATGCCGATGAATTTTGTACAGGCACTGGTGGCGATGGAGTATAAGCCCATCCCGCTGGCTGCCGAGGGCGATGAAAAAGTAGTCGATATTGGTATTCAGATGACTCTGGATGCAATTTTGAACCAGGGACATGGGGACGTAATTTTGGCAACGCATGATGCCGACTTCGTCCCCCAGCTACAGGCTCTTTTAGACGATAATCGTCGCGTGGGAGTAATGTGTTTCCGAGAGTTTGCTTCCTCGCAGCTCCTGGAAATGGGTGACCACGGATTACATCTTTACGACCTCGAATATGATGTACGTGCTTTCCAGGTAAACCTACCTCGACTGGAAATTATCCCTCTTTCTTCGTTCGACCCAGTTCAGTTCCTGTAATTATTTTCCATTTAACATTTTAAGTAGTAGCGGCCACTACCTTTTGGTAGTGGCCGCTATTTTTCCCACCGTCTTAAGGGAAAACTTTATTTTGGCGAATATCAGCTAACGATAGCCTGCATCGGCGTATATTTACTAGCTCTTCTCGCTGGAATAAAAGCTGCAACAAAGGAAGCCAAGGCAACTAGAGAAATTGCGATCAATATTCCTACCCAGGGAATAGAGATGACTACTTCTCCTGCTAATTTTTGTAATTCTAGGGCGTAAATACCAGAAATTGCTGCACCGCTTCCCACTCCGATTCCCAGCAAAGCCGCAAGAATTGCCATTACCAATGCCTCCCACAAAACCATGCGTTTGGCTTCTTTGGCTTCCAGCCCGAGGGCGCGTAGTAAACCAAATTCGCGTTTACGCGAGGCCACAGAAAGAATTAGGGTGTTGGCAACTCCCACCATGGCAACTAGAACAGATACTCCGAGGAGAGCAACCGAAGCAATAAGTAGTTTGTCAACGGCCTCGTTCAAGATGCGCTTGACCTTATAGGTTCCACCTATATTTAGCTTTGGATACTTTTCCTCTAGCCCCTTGAGAACTTCTCCCTTTTGAGTTTCATTCAAAGTTGGCTTGAAGTTCATTGCCAAACTAGGCTCACTGTACTTTCCACCAATTTTTTCCATAGTGGCGAGACTGACGCTTCCTTCATGTTGTCCCTTGCGCAGTGGTTTAACGCTCAAGGTAAACGTTTTAGTGCCAGGCGCTTCAGTCGTATAAACAGTTACGTTGAGCTTATCGTTTGTAACGTATTTCTTTAATTTGCTTTCTTGCGAAAGGTAAACGGTGTCATTTTCGACTTCGTATCCCTTCCCGCCACGCATTTTCGCAAGAGGCAAATCGTAGAGCAGATATCCCGATTCCTTACCGGTGTGGATTTCGAGTCGGTATAGGTATTGCGCTGATTCAAAGTTTGGATTGCTTTCAAGGGGCTTTAAGGCTTCTAGCCATTCTTCCTTTTTGGGTTCGAGTTTTTCACCGATACCGCAGCAATCTTTTACATTAACGCTTACATCAGCCCCGAATTTAGTATCTATACCGGTGGTTACGGTACTTTTTATGGAACTTGCCCCAACCATCATCATCGAGATAAGTCCGGTAGCAATCACTAACGAGGCAACAGTAGCGCCGGTACGCCCCGCATTACGAGAAATATTTTGCCCTCCAAGAGTAGAGATTACTCCGGGCCAGATATGCCCAATCAAACCAATAATTGCAGGAGCAATAAAAGCAATTAGGAAGATTACGCCGATTATGGTTAGGCCAACTCCACCTACGGAGAAAAGGAATTTTTTAATTCCTCCTTGCAATCCAATATAGGAAAGGACTACCCCCGTGCCTATCAGCAGCAATATCATTGTGATACGTAGCCAAACCCACCGTTTCTTGTTTACCCCCTCGTTAGCCAACTCTGTAAGTGCGGCTACCGGAGCAATTTTCCCGAGTGCACGAGCCGGTCCCAGGCCGGCAAAGAGAGTCAAAAGTACCGAAATGACCAGGATGGAAGCTACCATCCAAATCTGCACAGCCGAAAGAGCCGCACTAATTCCAGCGGTTAGCTCAAAATAGGTTAATCCAAGGGAACTGATGGCAATCCCTAGCATAATTCCCAAGCTGCCTCCGCTAATACCGATAATAGTTTGCTCAAGTACGAGTGAACGACGAAGTTGTTTCTTGGAGGCCCCAATACAGCGTAAAAGCGCCATTTCTCGACGCCGTTCGGCAAGAATTACCTGGAATGTTGAGGAAACAATAATAATAGAAACCAATAGGGCAATAGCCGGGAATATCATCAGCGTAAGCGTCATAATCTTCTGTACTGCACTGATTTCTTTGGCCTGAGCATTAATCTTTGATTCAGTAGTTACAACCTGTTTTCCCCCGAACTCACTTCTCGCTAGTTCTAAAGCACGTGCTTCTTGTCCGGGACTAGCGGCGAATCGGAAAGAAAAATAGGACTGTCCGATTTCCTTCGCATTTTCAGGTGAAATGTAACTTCCCGGCACGCTTCTCAAAGAGGGGCGGTCATAGCCGATTCCCACAATGGTAGCTTCAATCGGTTGGGGAGCATACTTTGCAGGATCTTTTTTCGCCCATTCTTCGTGAATTTTTTCCGGATTTCCCGTGAAATCTTTAAATAGCTCAGGATGATCTAGAGCAAGATTATGGGCTGGTTTTCCGGCAAGAATAATTTTCTTTCCAAGCTGGTAATTGTAGCGCTTAGCGTCCTCGCCCTCTAAAACTATTTCGTTCTTTCCTTCAATCCAGCGTCCTTCTTTTAACTTGAAAGAACGCATTGCTTCAGGCGGCTGAGCAATAAAGTTTATTTCGCGTCCGTTAAATTTGCGGTCGTCTCCCATGATTTTAGTGGTTGTGCCATTTTCGGGGACAACTGAAGTGATTTCAGGATGTTTGGCGAATTGTTCAGCTTTTTCCCAATAAATACGATTAGAATCATGGATTTGCGAATCTTCTATATGTGTATTTTCCTGTGTAACAACTGCAACGGAACCGCGATAGTTGTCCTTAATGCTCTGTAGAAAAGAGTCAGAAAAAGCCTGCCCAAACATGAAGGTTCCCATCGCGAAAGCAGTAGCTAACATGATGGTAATAATCGAGGCGGTATAACGTCCCCAATGGGCTTTTAAGTTAGCTCTCGTAAGCGTCCCCATTTAAATCAGCTCCCGCAGGTTTTCTTCACGCGGGTTTTCAATATCAGCAACGATTTTGCCATCGCGTAAAACAATTGCCCGGTCAGCTTTAGTTGCAGCGCGTAAATCGTGAGTAACCATGAGAACGGTCTGTTTTAATTCATCTACCGCTGCACGAAGGATTCCCATTACTTCTGCCCCTGTTTTAGTATCTAGGTTTCCGGTAGGTTCATCGGCAACGATAATATCGGGACGGGAAACTAAAGCACGCGCTAAAGCAACTCGTTGCTGTTGGCCTCCCGAAAGCTGGTTAGGCTTGTGATGGAGACGTTCGTTAAGCCCCAAAAGGGTACAAATTTGCTTCATCCACTGTTCGTTTAAGGGCTTACGCGCTAGTTGCATCGGCAATTTTATGTTCTCGGCGGCAGTGAGGGTAGGAACTAGGTTAAATGCCTGAAAAACAAAGCCGATAGAAGAAGCTCTTAGTTTGGTAAGTTGTTTGTCTTTCATTCCCACCAATTCATGACCATTTAACCTAATGGAACCAGAAGTCACCGAATCGAGGGCGGCCAAAGAATTCAAGAGTGTAGATTTACCAGACCCTGAAGGACCTAAAATAGCCGTAAATTGTCCGCTCGGAACACTTAGACTAACCCCGTCAAGGGCACGCACTTCGGTCTGACCTGATCCATAAATTTTAACGAGGTTATGAGCCGTTAATATTGGAGGATTTTCCTGCTTTAGGGTTTCTTTAACTGTATCCATGTTCCCATCCTAACAAAGCGAAAAATAGAAAATAATTAGGGTTTCCCCCTAAAAATTCCCCCATTTTCCAAAAAAGTTTTCGGGGATGAATATGGACTTTTTAAGAAAAATCTAACGCATAAGCATTTTTTGTTTGCGAGCCAATTCCAAAACAGCTTGAGCGGTATCCTCGTCAACAATTAGGTCAGTAATGGTATTTGCGCGTAACGCACCCAAAAGTGCTTTAGCTTTACCGATTCCCGAAACAATCGCCAAACGACGCGGAATCTTCCGCAAAATATCTGGATTCGGCCCCGAAGCTCGTGCATTCAGTTCAATATCCCGCCAGGTTCCATCTGCACGTAGCAAAACGGTAGCGACATCTCCCACTACCCCACTGTTAGAAAGCTGAGCAATTTGGTGAGGTTCTAAATAACCTCCGGAATAAACGAGAGACGGCACAACGGAATCGAAAGCACCAACCCCAAAAACTGCAATATCGGCTTCTTCAACAGTCTTGCGCACACACTGTACAGAACGTTCACGCCAAAGAGCTTCGCGTGTCTGTGCGTAATCAAAAAACGCGGGCACGGGAAACTGCATTACCTCGGCAGAAAAAACCTCAGCCGCGCGAGAAAGCACAGCCTCGGCGTGGGAAAATCCCTGTGCCATAGACGAGGCAGACCCGTTCATCTGCACTACGGTAATTCCCTGCCGCCCCGTGGGAGTAACGTGGCGCATTACCTCCGAGGTAGTATTTCCCCAGGCAATCCCGATGATGCTATCAGGTTTAACCATCTCGCTTAGGTGCTCGGCGGCTACTCGCGCAACCAGAGAAAGACGCGCAACAGCAGTAAGCGGACGATGGATAGAAACAGTCGTGGCATTTACTCCGAAGGTATCTTCCAAAGCCATTGCCGTATCAGATTTAATTACAGAATCAACGCTGATACGCACAATTCCAGTTTCACGGGCATACCCCAGCAGACGTGAGACAGTGGAACGAGAAACACCCAGGGCACGGGCAATCGAATCCATCGTCTCGAAGTTCAAGTAATACATTTCGGCGGCAGTCTGCGCCATCGCGGCTCGTTTGGTCACGTACCCTATTATGCACTGCACAAACGTGCATATCCACCACAACAATGATCAAGCGGGTGTGCCAACCGTCATAATGGTAGGGAAATGCCCTTAAATCAGGGCCTTTAGACACAGGTGTCGAAAGGAAAAGTGAGTAGTAATGCTAACTGCACAACTATCTAAGGAATCACGTCAGGAAGCGCTAGAACAGATGGCTGACGAACAGGGAGTAGACATCCTGGTAGTCGGCGGTGGTGTAACCGGCGCAGGAATCGCCCTCGATGCCGCCACCCGCGGCCTACGAGTAGCCATCGTCGAAGCTCAGGACTGGGCTCAGGGAACCTCATCGCGTTCTTCCAAGCTCGTCCACGGTGGTCTACGCTACCTCTACAACCTGGACTTCTTCCTCGTTGCCGAGGCCCTCAAAGAACGCGGCCTGCTCCTCACCCGCACCGCCCCACACTTGGTAAAAGCACAGCCTTTCCTCTGGCCACTAAAGACCCCCGTAATTGAGCGCTCCTACAGCGCCATCGGTGTGGGTATGTACGACGCGCTCGCCCAGTTTGCCCACCGCGGCTCTGTCCCGATTCAGAAGCACTACTCGAAGAAGGGCGCCCTGGAAGTCTTCCCCGACATGCGAGAAGAAGAAGTAACCGGCGCAATTCGTTTCTACGACAGCCGTGTCGATGACGCCCGTCTCGTTGTCACCCTTGTACGTACCGCTGCCCGTTTCGGCGCCCTGGCCGCTAACCGCGCACAAATCGTTAACCTCAACCGTGAAGGAGAACGCGTCGTCGGTGCAGAAGTAAAGGACCTAGAAACCGGAAAAGTCCGTACAGTCAAGGCAAAGCATGTTATTCAGGCCACCGGTGTCTGGACCGAACAGACACAGTCCATGGCCGGCACCACCGGAGGACTGAAGGTATTGGCCTCAAAGGGAATCCACATCGTCATTCCCAAGGACCGCATTAAGGGAAGCACCGGCCTATTCCTCCGCACCGAAAAGTCCGTTCTCTTCATTATCCCGTGGAAGCGCTACTGGGTAATCGGCACCACCGACACCAAGTACCACGAAGACCTACGCAACCCCGTAGCAGACGCAGAGGACATCGAATACATCCTCGACCACGCTAATGCGGTCCTAAAATCTAACCTAACTAAAGAAGACATCATCGGCACTTGGGCTGGTTTGCGCCCCCTCCTTCAGCCGGGAACCAGCGATGGCGATAAGGCAAAGTCGACCAAGGTTTCCCGTGAGCACACCGTTACCGAGGCCGCTCCTGGCCTAACGGTAATTGCCGGCGGTAAGCTCACCACCTACCGCGTAATGGCCGAGGATGCCGTTGACTTCGCCCTCGGAAAGAAGCGCGCTAAGGAACTACCCACCCAGACTGAAAATACCCCACTAGTCGGCGCAGACGGTTTCGAGGCGCTTTGGAACCGCCGCCACGTCATAGCAAAACAGTCTGGATTGAGCGTGGACCACATTGAAGACCTCCTCAACCGCTACGGTTCGGACATCTCGTTACTCCTGGCGATGATTGACGAAGAACCAACTCTCGGTGAGGAACTTAAGGAGGCTCCCGAATACCTGCGAGCCGAAATTGCTTTCGGTTGCACCCATGAAGGGGCACTCCACCTAGAGGACTTGATGTCCCTGCGCACTCGCCTCAACTATGAGCGTAAGGACCGCGGACTTTCCGCTGCTACCGAGATTGCCGATATTGCGGCTGTCTACCTTGGTTGGAACGAAGAAACTAAGAAGCAGGAACTCAAACTCTACAAAGACCGTTGCGACGCTGAAGCCGCGGCGGAAGATATCTTTGACGAGCACGAAGCCCAGCAGGCTCGC
This sequence comes from Actinomycetaceae bacterium TAE3-ERU4, assembly GCA_019218365.1. Lineage (GTDB taxonomy): Bacteria > Actinomycetota > Actinomycetes > Actinomycetales > Actinomycetaceae > Boudabousia. The sequence goes on from JAHUUJ010000001.1 coordinate 70,945, forward strand.
GCCAAAGCCAAGGATGTAACAGATTTCATGGAGGTTTAACGAACTTTCAGTTTTCTAAGGGACAATGGTCCCCATATTGCAGTTCTTCCTGTAATATGGGGACCATCCCCGACGGTTTTCCGTCAACTTCGCTCCGCAGCTTGCGGCGTGGGGACCAAACTAGTTAGAAAGAAGAGAATCAACGATGACTCTTGGATCAATCTTCCTATCAGAAACCGTCGGTACAGCAGTGTTGCTGCTACTCGGTGGTGGCGTAGTTGCCAACAATATTCTTCCCAAAAATAAAGGTAACGGTACCGGATTCCTCATGGTTAACTGGGGATGGGGTATCGCGGTTTTGGCCGGTGCGATCACAGCTGCTCACTCTGGCGCCCACATTAACCCAGCCGTTACCCTCGGCCTTATGGCCCACGATTTAGCGACCGGCACAGCCGTTCACTACGACCAGGTAGCCGTTTACATTTGTGGTCAGATGCTCGGTGCGTTCATCGGTGCAGTACTTTGTTGGCTTACCTACCGTAAGCAATTCGATATGGCCGACGACCCGGCTTTGAAGCTTGGAGTATTCTCCACCGGCCCAGAAGACCGTGACTACTTCTGGAATACCCTTACCGAGGCTGTAGCAACTTTCGTATTGCTGTTCGTGATTATCGCGGCAGGTCTCCTAGGATCACCCGAAAACCCCACAGTTAACCTCGGTTGGCTTAACTACCTGGGTGTTGCCCTATTGGTTGTTGGTATCGGTACGTCCCTCGGTGGTCCTACCGGGTACGCTATCAACCCAGCACGTGACCTCGGTCCTCGTATTGCCCACGCTATCTTGCCTATTAAAGGCAAGGGTTCTTCCGACTGGGCTTACTCCTGGGTTCCGGTAGTTGGCCCAATTATCGGTGGTATGCTCGCCGGTTTCTTGGCTCCTTTGCTACTAGCAGGCTAAGATAACTTAAACGGGGTGGGGCCCAGCGCCCCACCCCATATCCATAAAGTACCCCTTCGTCCGGGCGGGAGCCCCAAAAAATTACAACGAGGTAATCTAAATGACTGACAAGAAATACGTACTAGCAATTGATCAGGGAACCACCTCCTCACGTGCAATCGTTTTTGACCACGAAGGAAAAATTGTTTCCATCGGACAGCTAGAACACGAACAGATTTTCCCCCGCGCCGGCTGGGTTGAACACAACCCTATGGAAATTTGGGAAAACGTCCGTAAAGCCGTTGGAGAGGCCCTCTCCGGAGCAGAAATTAACCGCCACGAAATCGCCGCTGTAGGTATTACCAACCAGCGCGAAACTACCGTTGTCTGGGACCGCCACACAGGTGAACCCATTTACAACGCGATCGTTTGGCAAGACACCCGCACCGACCCAATTTGTAAGGAACTAGCCGGCGACGAAGGTGCCGACAAATACAAGACTCGTTGCGGTTTACCACTAGCTACTTACTTCTCCGGCCCGAAGGTTAAGTGGATTCTTGACAATGTCGAGGGTGCACGCGAAAAGGCCGAAGCTGGAGACCTACTAATGGGAACCACCGACTGCTGGACGCTATGGAACATGACCGGTGGAGTAAACGGAGGTGTCCACGCCACTGACGTCACCAACGCTTCACGCACTATGCTGATGGACATCAACACCCTGCAGTGGCGTGAAGATATTTGCGCCGATATGGGAATCCCGATGTCTATGCTTCCCGAGATTAAATCCTCCTCCGAAATCTTCGGTTACGGACGTAAGAACGGCCTGCTAATCGATACCCCAATTTCGGGTATTCTCGGTGACCAGCAGGCTGCTACTTTCGGACAGGCATGTTTCGAAAAGGGAATGGCTAAGAACACCTATGGAACCGGTTGCTTCATGTTAATCAATACAGGTGAAGAAGCTGTAGTTTCCGAAAATGGTCTGCTCACCACCGTCTGCTACAAGATTGGGGACAAACCTGCGGTTTACGCTCTTGAAGGGTCCATCGCAGTTGCCGGTTCACTAGTTCAGTGGCTGCGTGACAACCTCGGAATAATCAAAGACTCCGGCGAAATCGAAAGCCTCGCAAAGACTGTTGACGACAACGGTGGAGTTTACTTTGTGCCCGCATTCTCCGGCTTGTTTGCTCCCTACTGGAAGTCCGATGCTCGCGGTGCAATCGTTGGTCTAACCCGATTCAACAACCGCGGACACCTCGCTCGCGCAGTTCTCGAAGCAACCGCATACCAAACTCGCGAAGTACTTGACGCGATGAATGCCGACTCTGGTGTTGACTTGACCGAACTAAAGGTAGACGGTGGTATGACCGCCGATGAAACCCTCATGCAGTTCCAGTCTGACATCATGGGAGTTGACGTAGTTCGCCCGCAGGTTGCCGAAACAACCGCACTCGGCGCAGCATACGCAGCCGGAATTGCAGTTGGCTTCTGGAAAGGCGAAGAAGACGTGGTCGCTAACTGGAAGGAAGACAAGCGCTGGACTCCGCAAATGGACCAGAGCGATTCCGACCGAAAGTACCGCCTGTGGAAGAAAGCCGTTACTCGCACCTTCGAGTGGGTAGACGAGGACGTTACCGCAGAACTTGGAGACTGACCTAAATTTCAATTCCTAAATTGACGTTTCCCGCCGGAGTCTATTGGTTAATCAATAGGCTCCGGCTTTCGTTTAGGAGTACATTTAACAGAAAAAGAAAAAAGTAGTGTAAAGTTTCCCTTGAAATTTTTACAAAACTTTAAGCAGTTATTAGAAGATGACGCGATTGGCGGTTTAGATAATGACCTTTACACCACACATTGATGCCATCGGGGGGAGTGTCGTTTTGACCGCCCTTGTCGGTATCATTCCCCTTCTGGCATTCTTTGTGCTCCTCGGAGCTTTCAAGATTAAAACACACTGGTGCGCGATAATTTCGCTCACCCTTTCCCTACTAATTGCCGTTTTCGGTTTCTCCATGCCTACGGTAATGGCTTTCTCCGCGGCTACCCAAGGTCTAGCCCTTGGATTTGTCCCCATCATCTACATCATCATCGCTGCTGTTTGGCTCTACTCACTAACTGAAGCCTCTGGACGAAGTGATGATTTGCGCGCAATCTTCAACTCCGTCGGAAAAGGCGACGTGCGCGCCCAAGCGCTCATTATTGCTTTCAGTTTCTGTGGTCTTCTTGAGGGGCTTGCCGGATTCGGCGCTCCGGTAGCAATTGTCGCCGCAATGCTTGTCACCATCGGCCTTAAACCTATTAAAGCCGCAGTTTTGACCGTGGTCGGAAACGCCATTAACGTTGGTTTTGGAGCCATGGCTATTCCTGTGACAACTGCCGGAAAACTCGGTGGTCAACCGCCCACATACGTAGCTACCCTAATGGGCCACCTCACTCCTTTCCTGGCAATTTTTATCCCGCTTATCCTGCTGCTCCTGCTAGATGGAACGCGCGCGGTTAAGCAACTGTGGCCATTGGCTATCGTAATCGGTATTGCTACTTCCGCCGGGCACTACTTCACTTCCATGGGATCGTACGAGCTGACCGCCGTCGTTGCTTCCCTTTTGGGTCTGGCTAGCTCCTACATATTCCTACTCGTTTGGACTCCCAAGACACCTGACGAGTACCGTTCGGTAGCAGAAAAGGAAAACGCGCTTACTCGCGAACGTACTATTCTCGCGCTGGCACCTTACGTCCTCGTGGTTGTAATTATTGCCTTCACCAAGCTTTGGAAGGTTGGAATTGACGTAGATAAGATTCTCAAGGCCACCGATATCAAGATTCCTTGGCCGGGTGTCTACGGATACCTGGTTGACGCATCAGGTAAGCCCACCAACGCTGCAATCTATAATTTCCAAACACTTTCCAATCCGGGAACTTGGATTATGGTCTCCGCAGTTATCGTTGCGGCTCTATACGCTTGGCGCGGTAAGGGAACTAAATTCGAGCTTCCCTTCGGTAAGGGGATGGCTCAGCTGCTGCACACAATCTACGACTTGCGTCTGTCGATTCTGACCATCGCAATGGTTATGGCGCTAGCCTACGTCATGAACTTCTCCGGTCAAACTACCTCTATTGGTGCCGCCTTAGCCCTTACCGGATCAGCATTCGGTTTCCTCTCCCCCATTCTTGGTTGGTTGGGAACCGCAGTAGCCGGATCGGCAACTTCTGCGGGGGCACTTTTTGCAAACCTACAGGCAACTGCTGCAAATGCTGCACACCTACCTCCCGGCGTTCTTCTTGCCGCAAATACAATCGGTGGAGGACTCGGAAAGATTGTTTCTCCGCAGAACCTTACTGTCGTGGCCGGAGCTATCAACAAGCCGGGCAGCGAGCCGGAGGTTCTCCGCAAGGTTGCGCCAATTTCCCTCGGCCTCCTTCTGGCTCTTTGTACCCTGGTGTTCATTGCTTCGCAGGGCTGGTTAGGAGTCTATCTACCAGATCCGGCATCCTTCGCACCGGTTAAATAAATAGAAACTATTATTGCTTGAGGGCACGGCTTTAAGCCGTGCCCTCAAGTGTTTTACGAAAGAAACCAATTACCTAAAACAATTCCCAAAAGTCCCAGAGAGATTAAAAACACACAACTAAAAACCCAATAAAATCAATGAAAAATAAAGGCGTTAAAACCCATTGTGTTTTTTCCGCAAAAGAGGAATAGGCTCAGAAGTGTAAAAAGTCCCCCAATGAAGGTGGAGTAATCGTGAAAATCGCTTTATTCGCTACCTGTATCGGCGACGCTATGTTTCCTCAAGCGCCGCAGGCAACGGTGCACCTGTTAGAACGTCTCGGACACGAGGTTTATTTTCCGGCTAGTCAGGCATGCTGTGGACAGATGCATATAAACACCGGCTACTACAAAGAAGCCATGCCGCTAATTGAAAACCATGTTCGTACCTTTGAGCCAGTCCTTGATGGCGAATGGGATGCTATTGTGGTTCCCTCTGGATCGTGCACGGGTTCAATTCGACACCAGCAAAAAATGGTTGCTGATGATGCCGGACGCAGCGCACTGGGTAAACGAGCTCAAGAAATTGCCGCAAAAACATATGAACTCTCCGAATTACTATGCGACGTAATGGGGCTAGAGGACGTGGGAGCCTACTTCCCCCACCGAGTCACCTACCATCCCACCTGCCACTCTATGCGCATCGCTAAGGTCGGAGACAAACCTTACCGTTTGTTAAAAGCTGTTGAAGGAATCGACTTTGTAGAGCTTCCCGAAGAAAAGTCCTGCTGTGGTTTTGGGGGAACGTTTGCAATGAAAAATAAACAAACTTCCACCGCGATGCTAACGGACAAAATGACCAATGTTCAATCCACCAAAGCCGAAATTTTAGTAGCTGGAGATTATTCCTGCCTCATGCACATTGGCGGTGGGCTTTCCCGTCTTCGCGCAGGTATCCGCGTTATGCACCTAGCAGAGGTTCTTGCCGGCACCAAGGAAGAAGCCTGGATTCCCTCTACAGACACCACTAAATTGGGGGTATAAAAGATGTCATCAATGAAATCAAAACTGCGTTCACTCCCCCTTCTCGGAACAGGTGGAGGGCACAAATGTTCTTGCCGCGGGCAAGAAAGCGTGGAAGATACCAGTTCTCTCGGATGGAGTCCGGGAGTTCCCGAGCCGGAAAACCCTCTACGCTGGGGCGAAAAATTCCAGCACGGAGCGGAAGAAACACTGCGCAATACCCAGATGCGTCGAAACCTGCGCTACGCAACTACCAAGATTCGTAACAAACGCAATGACCGGGTAGAAGAAATGCCCGACTGGGAAGATCTTCGGGATGCAGCTGCAGCAATTAAACACAAAACACTTTCCAACCTGCCACAATTGTTAGAGCAGATGGAACGCAATGTCACGGCTCGCGGAGGAATCGTCCACTGGGCACGTGACGCTAAAGAAGCAAACGAAATTATTCTACAGATTCTGCGCGAAAAGCAGGTAGAAGAAGTCGTCAAGGTAAAGTCAATGGTCACCCAGGAAATCGGGATGAACAAATACCTTGATGAGCATGGCATTAAAGCCTGGGAAACCGACCTTGCGGAAATGATTGTGCAGCTTTCTAAAGACATGCCTTCACACATCGTAGTTCCGGCAATTCACCGTAACCGTGCTGAAATTAGGGCTATTTTCCAAAACCGAATGGACGACGCCCCTGATGGGCTAACTGCCGAGCCAAGGGTTTTGGCGATGGCTGCACGCAGCCACCTACGAAAGAAATTTCTCTCCTCGAAAGTGGCTATTTCCGGTTCTAACATGATGATTGCCGAAACCGGCACTTTGACCGTTTACGAGTCAGAGGGAAACGGGCGCATGTGCCTCACCCTCCCAGAAACACTAATTTCTATTGTCGGTATTGAGAAAATGGTTCCTACCTTCCAAGATGCGGAAGTTTTTTCTCAACTCCTTCCCCGCTCTGCTACCGGAGAGAGAATGAATCCATACACTTCATTCTGGACCGGGGTTACCGAGGGGGATGGACCGCAAGAGTTCCACCTGATTCTGCTCGATAACGGGCGAACCAAAGCGCTGGCAGACGAAATTGGTCGCCAGGCATTGCACTGTATCCGCTGTGGCGCTTGTATGAATGTTTGTCCGGTTTACGAACATGTAGGAGGACACGCCTACGGTTCGGTATATCCAGGCCCAATTGGAGCTATTCTCACCCCGCAACTCACCGGAACTACCGACCGTAAGGATCCAAACTCGGCGCTGCCCTTTGCTTCTTCACTCTGTGGAGCCTGCTATGAAGCATGTCCAGTAAAGATTGATATTCCAACGGCTTTGGTGCATTTACGTCACCGGATAGTGGAAGCCAACCGTCGTGGACTCCCGGACATGTGGGATGTCGCTATGGCGGCTACTTCCCCGGTAATGAAAAACGGTAAGAACTTTTCTAAAGCTGGAAAGATGGCCACTTGGGGACGTATTGTGGCCGGTAAAGATCACCGTATCGGAGCACTTCCATTCCCCGCGTCCATGTGGACAGAAGCACGTGATATTCCCGCTCCCCCGGGATCAACATTCCGCCAGTGGTGGAAGAAACATGAGGAGGAAAACTAATGGATGCACGCCGTGAAATTCTTAATAAGATTCGTGCAGCATTGGCCAAATCTCAAGATGGACCAGCTCCCGAACCTCCCCGTAATTACCGTTTCAGTACTGAGCATGAACCTGGTTCAAAACCGGTAATAGATGAAATGGTCGAGGCACTCATCGATTACACTGCAGAGGTCAAAGTAGTTAGTGAAGCTGAGATTCCCGAAGCTATTGATCACTTTCTAAGCGATTTAGAAGTTAAAAGCGTGGTAGTTCCAGGTGGGCTAACAGAAGATTGGAAAAAAGCTTGCGGGCAGCGTGCCCGTACGGTCAGTACCGATACCCGTCAGGCGCCACTATCCAATGCTGAGCTAGATCAGATTGATGCCGTAGTAACCGCAACCCGAGTAGGAATTTCTCTTTCTGGAACCATTGTTCTAGATGGCCAAGAAGATCAGGGAAGACGCGCTATTACCCTAGTTCCCGATACACACGTTTGCGTACTACGGGCAGAAGATATTTACCCCACTGTACCCCAAGCGGTAGAAGTTCTAGGACGTTATCCACAGCGTCCTCTAACCTGGATTGCAGGCCCTTCAGCAACTTCAGATATCGAGCTAATTCGTGTAGATGGGGTACACGGGCCTCGTAATCTCCGCGTGATAATTGTTAAGTAGTTACTCCGCAAAGTTTTGTGGGGCTGGTTCCAATTGGAACCAGCCCCACAAAACTTTATAAATCAGATTCGCTTAACCAATGGGAAAGTGATTGTTTCGCGGATTCCCTGACCTGTAATTGCCATAATCAAACGGTCAATTCCCATTCCCATACCACCGGCAGGGGGCATTCCCTGTTCCATGGCCTGGAGGAATTCCTCATCAACTTCCATTGCCTCAGGGTCACCGTTCGCGGCATCCAAAGACTGCTGTTCGAAGCGTTCACGCTGAATTACAGGGTCGTTGAGTTCAGAATATCCGGTCGCCAATTCAAAGCCACGCACGATAAGATCCCATTTTTCTACCTTACCAGGCTGGCAACGGTGTCCCTTAACCAAAGGTGAGGTATCAACCGGGAAGTCACGTACGAAAGTAGGCTCCCAGAGCTTATCTCCGACAAGCTCTTCCCAAAGGACCTCAACAATCTTTCCGTCCTGATAATAGTCTTCTAGCTCAATTTCACGCTCATCCGCAATCTTTATTAGCTCATCACGCGGAGTTTGCGGAGTAATCTCCTGACCGAGGGCCTCGGAAAGAGACTCGTAAAGGCCAATTTGTGCCCACTGTCCACCAAGGTCATATTCGCTACCATCTGGCAAAGTTACCTTGGTAGATCCAGTAGCGGCAATTGCAGCATTCTGGATAATGTCCTGAGTTAACTGTGCAATAGTGTCATAGGTGCCGTATGCCTGGTAGGCTTCCAGCATTGTGAACTCCGGGCTGTGTGAGGAATCAGCACCCTCGTTACGGAAATTACGGTTAATTTCAAAGACGTTCTCAATACCACCGATAAGACAACGCTTGAGGTAAAGCTCGGGGGCAATTCGCAAATAGAGATCCGTGTCGTAAGCATTCATGTGAGTCATGAATGGGCGCGCGGCAGCTCCACCATGAATATTTTGGAGCATCGGGGTTTCAACTTCGATGAAATCATGCTCATCAAACCAAGTGCGCAGACTCTTAACAATCTTGGAACGAGTGCGCACCATGTCGCGCGCTGACTGGCGCATAATCATATCGAGTTCGCGACGACGGACTCGCTGTTCTTCAGACAGGGAGACCTCAGTACCATCTTCGGCGGTGTAGGTTTTAGGCAACGGACGCACAGACTTAGCAGCAAGTGCCCAGGCTGGAGCTGTTTCGTAGGTTCCCGCGCCGGTTCCCTCCCCTCCCGGGCAGGACATAATGGACAGTTCTCCACGACGTGAACAGATAACACGACCGTAGACGAACAGGTGGTCTCCTAAATCCACGCTGGACTTAAATTCACCCAGGGATTCAATTCCAACCTCGGCAGCAGAAAGCATAGCCTGAATCCGCTGTCCGGCACCGTCTTGCAAAGCAACAAAGCAAAGTTTTCCGGTGTTGCGCAGAAATACCACGCGGCCGGCTAGACCAACGAATTCATCGGTTTCATCCCCTGCTTCGAGGGAAGAAAAGTTCTTACGCACCTGGGCGATAGTAGTTGTTATTGGAAGTGCTACCGGGTAGGGGTTTACCCCCTGGGAAAGCATCCGCGCGCGTTTTTCCGCACGCACCCGAATCTGCTCAGGTGTTTCATCTGACTGCTGGGTTACGTTCTTCGTTTCACTCACGCCCCACAGTTTAGCGTAAGAAAGACCCTAATTACCCGTTTTTAAGTCCACGCCACTAGATTTAAGCGGTGAGGAGGCGCTGGAGCCACCACAGCAGGTAGAAAATTCTCCCGGAACATGACCGGGAACATTCCCCTCATGCAAAATCCGGTTTTCTTTATCCACCAAAACCACATGGGGTTTATAGTCCTTCGCCTCCACCTCGTTCAATAAAGCGTAAGAGATGATAATTACTGTATCGCCGGGATGTATATGGTGGGCTGCGGCACCGTTAATTTTTATCTCACCGCTACCACGTTCCCCCGCAATGGTGTAGGTAGATAAGCGGGCTCCGTTAGTAACATCAACAATATCTACCTGCTGGCCGACAAACATATCAGCCGCTTCTAAAAGGTCTTTATCAATCGTCACAGAGCCCACGTAGTTCAAGTCTGCTTCAGTGACCGTTGCCCGATGAATTTTCCCAGCAAATATCTGGCGAAAAGCCGCCGGGCTAGGATTGCGCAAACTCACTTTCCAACCACCACCAAAGCGTTATCAATTAGACGAGTAGCTCCCACCCAAGCAGCAAGCACGAGAACCGCAGTTCCGCTTTTACCGTCGTTGAAAGGAGCGAAAGAAAGTGGATCTACCAAAGCCACATAGTCTAGTCGTACACCCGGTTGTCCTTCTAAGTATTCGCGCGCCGCTTTAATTACCGCTGACGGAAGCTTAGTTTCAGCAGCGGCCGCACGACCAGCTTCAAGAGCGCGGGAAAGAGCCAGCGCCTGTTCGCGCTGAGCGGGGTTGAGATACTGGTTACGGCTAGACATCGCCAGCCCATCAGGCTCGCGACGAATCGGCACAGGAACAACTTCTAACTGCATGTCCAAATCACGCACCATCTGTTTGATAATCGCCAGTTGCTGAGCGTCTTTTTGCCCAAATAGCGCATAATCAGGCTGTACCAGGTTCATGACCTTGGAAACAATCTGCAAAACACCAGCAAAGTGCGTGGGACGAGTTTTACCTTCTAGAATCTGTCCTAACGGGCCCGCACTTAGAGTGACCATTGGCGCTCCAGCCGGGAACACGTCCTCGGCAGAGGGGGCAAATACTATTGCCCCGCCGACGGATTCAATTTTTTCTAGGTCAGCTTCAAGGGTACGCGGGTAGGCCTCAAAGTCCTCACCCGGCGCAAACTGGAGAGGGTTAACAAAAATCGACACAACTACGGTTTGGGCGAGTTCGTGCGCTTTACGCACCAAATCTAGGTGGCCTTCGTGCAAAGCACCCATTGTCATTACCAGGGCAACTTTACCGTCGCCGGTACTACGGGAAGCTTCAATTTCTGCTCGCAAGGCGGAGCGAGTGTGCACAACAGTTAGGTTTTCGTTCTTATTCACGTCCATAATCCTACATTCACAAACCGGATTAGAAAGTCTAAAGAGATGTAGCTTTGCTAACTACTCGCTAGAAAGAGTCGCTTCTTCAGAGACAATTTTCTGGGCTGCGCTCATCCATTTTCCGGCGGTTTCCTTTTCCCTACGCTGTTGGGAAAGAGTAGAAATCTGCGGAGAAAGTTCAGCCACTTCAGCAATATCGAAATTACCTAAAATTGCGTTGGCGCGTAACGGAGCCATGTGGAAACTAAGGTCTCCCAAGTTCATTCGCCGCTGAATTGGGCCTTGCCGGGTCCCCACGGATTGCAGATGCTCAAGCAGGATTACCTTGAGAGTACGATTAGCCCACCCTGAACGGATAAGTATCGCTTTAGGGGTTAAGAAAACAGCATTGCGTTTGTAGCTAAACCAATCAAAAATACGAGATTTTTTGGGAGCGGGACGGAAATGGGAAATATGATTACGATTACCGAGTATTCCTTCCATCCAAATCTCTTCGGTTTTTTCTCCTCCCAAATCACGTACGACTAAACGTGCACAGGTAAGTGCATCTTCTATAGTTGCGGCAGGAGCCACAGTAACTGCACCTGCGGAAATACTGTATTTATTTTTTTCCTCAGAATATCCGGCAACCATGAATGACAAGTCCCATACCTTAAGGAAACGCCATAAAAAAGGCTGATGGAACTCTAAAGCATGAATACGTCCTGGCGGAATAGTGTGATGCTTAGTTTCGGTTAGTCCCGCATTTACCCTGACACCATCGGGAGAAGCTGCGACTCTCATACCGAAATCGCGGTTAATTCTGGTCCATACAGAAGAAAGTAGACCCCAAACCATTACGATTAGGGCCAGTCCCGCCCCGGTAATAAATTTCCAGAGTTCCCCGTTGCCTTCATAGGCGAGGAAACCCAATAGTCCAATAAAACCTAAAACTGCAGCAAGGGTAAAAAGTGCCGGGAAGGTTAGTAAAACAGAGCGCACAAGGACCTTTGAGTCCACTTCGTAAATAGGTATTTCCGGAGCTTTTAACGGAATATCATTTCCCGCAAAAACGGATTTTTCTGAGGTAGATGCACCGTTCTCAGCTGTATTTTTAAGTGAAGTTTCATCTATTTTAAGTCCTGCGGCGCGGGCAAGTATTTCAGCTCGTACAGGTTCCAGTTCGTTTTCTGGCAAAAACGAAATTTGGATATGCGACTCAGCTCCGCCGGCTGCCTCGACCTTTACCACGCCCAATCCAAATAGTCGCCCGAGTAAAGGACGAACGATATCTACAGATTGTAGGCGTGAAAGTTTAATCTGGCGTTCATTTTTGAAGATTATTCCCCGACGATAATGAACCGCATCATCTGTGATGGCAAAGCTTATCTTTCTCCACGAGATATAGGAGAATAATAGAGCTATCAGGAAAATGCCCAAGAATGATAAAAATGCAATCAGGGCCATCATTGCGGCGGAGTTCCCGTAGTATTCACTAAGCGTTTCATAAAGCTTCGGGAATGTATCATGCATCTGATAGACAGAAAACGCGATAAGGGCGGCAATTACCTGCCACGTACTAACTAGTGGAGTAACCCAATGTACTTTACGCCATTGATTGGGGGCTACCCATTCAGCATCTTGTGACATGGATTTAGAATTTTTATCTTCACTCATGGCTTATAGTCCCGCCATTAAAGATTCGCCTAACTCGGTCAGTTTACGACGTAATCGGGTAGCTTCTTCCTTAGGGATACCGTCTATCTCTGCATCACTTGCTGCAGAAGCAGTGTGTAATTTTACTGTTGCAACCCCGTAATAACGAGCTAGGGGTCCTTCTTCAAGATCAACGAATTGCATCCGTCCGTAGGGAACTACTGTAAGGGTTCGGAACATGATTCCTCGGCGGATATAAAGTTCATTTTTCCCCTCACAGTAACTTAGGGCAGAAACTTGACGGGGAATTAGCCACAGCAACCAGAAATAAAAACCTAGAGAAACAACAAAAGCTGTCGTTAGCACCCAGAAAAAGCTAGTTTCATAGAAGAAAAAGGCCATAGTGGCTATCCCTACCCATAGCGGTAGAAAACAAAGATGCAAGATAATGTATCTAATATTCGTCAATTTTCGACTTACTGGAATAAATTCCATCCCTTCAGGGCTAAATGCTTCCATCAAGGCATCCTTCACTTTCTAACTACCAAAGACCTAAAAATAAGATCTACACAACAAATTATAACAACCAAAAATAGTGCAAAAGCTTAATTTGCCTTCGGAGAATGGACGTTTTTGTCGGATAAGCATAAGATAAGGAGGTCTAAAAGCAACGAAAGGTATCACTATGGGCGTCGTTGACGCGCCGCAATGGCTGATTTCTGCGTTTGTCCGCAGCGCACAAACGCTGGGGGCTACCTCCGAAAAAGAATATCTAGTCGAAAGATGCCACGAACTAATCGAACGTTGGTCATCCGAAGACAGGGTTTTCCATAACCAGCGACACCTCATCAATACTCTTGCCGCCCTTGATGAAATTATTTCCGCTTCCCACAATCCAGAAATTCTACGAATGGCAGCTTGGTATCACGGTGCAGTTTTCACTACGGAGGCCCCTGAGGCCTATTCCCGAGAAGCCGGTGAAGTAATGGCTCCCTCGGCAGAATATGCACTTAAAGACCTAACGGAAATGGGTATTCCGGAAAAAACTAGTAATCGCATAGCTGAGCTTATTTTGAGTTTAGGTAAACACCATTCTCCTGAAGGAGACCTGGACGCAAGCGTACTAATCGATGCAGAACTTTCTATGCTTGCGGCTTCTCCACAAGACTATAAAAAATATTGCGATGGTATCGCCGCAGAATACGCGCACATTCCTCGTGCCCGTTTTTTGAAAGCTCGTGCCGCAATCATTGAACACCTACTTGCCCGACGCCCACTTTTCACTTCACCTTTGGGGGCTCAGTGGGAAAAGCCAGCCAAGCAGAACCTAGAGGCAGAACAGGCCAAACTACTGGCCCGTATCGACGATTTAACCGAGGAAGAACTATCTGCTTTGGGAGACTGCCCTCCCTGTTTCCCCAATAATTGTGATTCTGCTGATTCTTCTGAAAAGTCCACAGGCTCCTTAGAGGAAACCCCTGTTATCCCGGTAGCGGTACACGATCCGCTGGAAGGGAACGAAAATCGCGAACCTACTGCAACTTTTTCTAGCAACCATGCGTCTTCGGAAGCCACGCTAGAGGATTGCGCTACCCACTCGACTCTTTCCACCTTGGAAACAGTTCCTGAACCCCCGCGGGCGCAATCAGAGCAGGAACAACCAAATTTTGCAGAGCTATCTACAGGTAACTCAGAAACATCTGCAAGGGCTCACGATGATTCTCCCCCTAAACGTCAATCTATAAAGACTTTCTTAGCTGATAAAATAAACGAAGAAGACGCTGAGGCCTCAAACTATGATGAAGATTTTTCAGATTTAGACAGAAGTGACAGCACTCTTGAAAGCGCTTCCGGCGCTATTCAAGACACTTATTCAGATGAAGAAGATTTGGAAGAAGAGTTCTTAGAAGAAGAACCTGAAAGCCAACGTTCAAAGATTACTTCTACCTTGGAATTTGCCGACGATTGTCTTGATACTGCGGAAATGCGGGCACTTAAGGAACTAAAGAATTTAGCACCCGGTATTCCCCATATGAAACCACCAGAGGAAAATAAGTAAACATTCCTGTTTTCAAGCTTATCCACACTACTTTTTTCCACATCTGATTAGCTAGGTTGAATCTGACTTACCTTTTAAGTAGCAAAGTGAATCTATAAACATTTTCTACTTTAGGAGGTTTCCCTTGAGTTCTTTCCATGTTGACTCATCTGAAATTGCAAATGCATCGGCAGCTACTGCAGCGGCAGGTAACCGAATTCGTTCCGAAGTTGCGACAATGCTTGCACAATTAGGAGAATTACAATCGCGTTGGCAAGGAGCCGCACAAGTTTCTTTTAATGAATGCGTATCCCAATGGCAGGGAGTACAAACACAGGTTGACCAGGCTCTACAATCTTTATCTCAGCGTCTTATGGCAGCTTCTCAGACCTACGCAGATGCTGAAGCTCAAGCGCAGTCATTATTTGCACACTAATTATTGAGTACGTCAGGATGATTTTCTAATATCAAAAATTGTGGGGAAATAGCAGAAGCTATTTCCCCACAATTTTTAGTTAAATGCTAGGTTTAATGGTCGTAGCACAGATGGTTTAGTACATGCCGCCCATGCCACCCATATCACCTTCACCACCGGCAGCAGCTGGAGGCTCAGGCTTGTCAGCAACAACCGCTTCGGTGGTCAAGAATAGACCGGCGATAGAAGCTGCATTCTGCAGAGCAGAACGGGTTACCTTTACCGGGTCGGCGATACCGGCCTCTAGCAGGTTAACGTATTCTCCAGTTGCCGCGTTGAGGCCCTCGCCCGGGGTCAGGCCCTTTACCTTGTCAGCAACTACACCGGGTTCAAGGCCAGCGTTTAGAGCAATCTGCTTTAGCGGAGACTCAATAGCGATACGTACGATGGAAACACCGGTAGATTCATCACCTTCGAGCTCCAGGTTCTCAAGAACCTTAGCAGCCTGGATTAGAGCAACACCACCACCGGCAACGATTCCTTCTTCCTTTGCGGCCTTAGCGTTACGGATGGCATCTTCAATACGGTGCTTACGTTCCTTGAGCTCAACTTCAGTTGCAGCACCGGACTTGATAACTGCAACACCACCGGAAAGCTTGGCAAGACGTTCCTGTAGCTTTTCACGGTCATAGTCGGAGTCAGACTTTTCGATTTCGCCACGAATCTGAGCGATACGCCCTTCAAGCTGTTCCTTGGAACCTGCGCCCTCAACAAGGGTGGTTTCATCCTTGGTGACAACGATTTTGCGGCAGCGACCAAGCAAGTCTAGGTCAGCGTTCTCAAGGGAAAGTCCGAGGGTCTCGGAGATAACCTGTCCACCGGTCAAGATAGCCATGTCCTGCAGCATTGCCTTGCGACGGTCACCGAACCCAGGAGCCTTCAGAGCAACGGACTTGAAGATTCCACGAATCTTGTTTACTACCAAGGTAGCGAGTGCTTCACCTTCGATGTCTTCAGCGATGATAGCCAGGGGCTTACCAGTCTGCTTTACCTTATCGAGGAGGGGAAGAAGATCCTGCATGGTAGAAATCTTGGATTCAACCAATAGCACGTAGGCATCTTCCAAGACCGCTTCCTGACGCTCGGCGTCAGTGACGAAGTAGGGGGAGAGGAATCCCTTGTCGAAGCGCATACCTTCAGTGGTTTCCAGCGTGGTGTCAAAGGAGTTGGTCTCTTCAACGGTAATAACACCAGCTTCACCAACAATGTCCATTGCCTTGGCAATGAGCTCACCAATTTCTGCGTCAGCAGCAGAGATGGAGGCGGTAGCGGCAATTTCTTCCTTAGTTTCGATTTCCTTGGCGTCGTTAAGTAGCTGCTTTACAACTGCGTCTACGGCTAGGTTGATACCGCGCTTCAGGGCAATCGGGTTAGCGCCGGCCGCTACGTTACGCAGACCTTCCTTTACCAGTGCCTGAGCGAGGACGGTAGCGGTGGTAGTACCGTCACCAGCGACGTCATCAGTCTTCTTGGCAACTTCCTTAACCAGTTCGGCACCAATTTTTTCGAACGGGTCGTCGAGTTCGATTTCCTTAGCGATGGAAACACCGTCATTAGTAATGGTGGGGGCTCCCCACTTCTTGTCTAGAACAACGTTGCGTCCCTTGGGGCCAAGGGTGACCTTAACGGTATCGGCGAGCAGGTTTAGGCCCCGCTCCATTCCGCGACGTGCTTCCTCGTCGAAAGCAATAATTTTTGCCATTGTGATTATCCTCCCGCAATGCGGTTTTCAGTGGTGTTTTTATGCCCGCGACGGACAACCGTAAAGCACTGAGTTCACGTCACGCAGCGCCAATGGTTTCATAAATACACCTAGCTTTTATCACTCAAAGGCTTCGAGTGCTAAAAGCAATTTTGGCACTCGAAGCCTTTGAGTGCAAACTTAGCTAACTGAAACTCGCCTGCTGGCGAACAGGGGCCCGGGAGGTCATTTTCGACACTCCCGGGCCCCTATTAAAACGAAATATTTGCTGTTCTACCGCTCGTAATCAGAACGCAAAATCACCGTCACGGCATCTTTATCTTTGGAACCCGAAAATTCCTTTACCGAGTCTATCTTCAGGGTCTGCGCTACCTTTTGTGCGGCCGCACGCAAAGAAGCATCTGGATAGTAAACGGTACTTACTCTAGTAGCCCATCCGCGGGCGTTAGATGCGGTGTTATTTGTGAATCCTTCACCTTTTAATTTCTGAACTGCTGATGCTGCCAGCCCCTGCACACGAGTACCGTTCAAAACGATTACTTTTACCTTGCCAGGTTCAACTGCACCGTTTGGTTCAGGCGATTCCTTAGTCGGTTCCAGTGTTGCGGCAGGCGCAGGAGTAGAAGGTTCAACGGTCTTTGGGGTTGTTTCCTTTTCAGGTGTTTCCGCAGTAGCTTCTACTGTCACTACGCGCACCTGTGACGGAAGTGCCGACCGGCCGGTAGTTAGCAGGTACATAGCTCCCCAAGAAACCACTGGAACTACTAGTAGAACTACCAGGAAAGGCAACATCCAGCGCCACCATGGTTCGGGGGCGCGATGAACTCCGCGAGGACCGTTCTGTGCGGCCTCGTCAAATTCATCTGGTTGAAAATTCACTTTACTCACGCATTAAGGCTACTTCATCTAGTCCGTTAGAGGGAAATAAAACTTCCTGTGTGTCGTTAAAAGTCTCAGATTTAACCGTAAAATACTTTTATGACTACTCGCGACTTAACGAATTTGATGGCTCCCGATTGGGCACAAGCACTTCAGTCACAGGCTCCCACTATTACTGACATTGGGCAAAAACTTCGTGGCGAGTTAGCCGCTAAACGCGGTTATTTACCGCCGGGTAAGGATATTTTTAAGGCTTTTACCTACCCACTTGCAGACGTTAAGGTGCTGATTGTTGGTCAAGACCCTTATCCAACCCCGGGAGATGCTATGGGCTTGAGTTTTTCGGTTACACCGGGCACTCCTATCCCCCGCTCGCTGCGGAATATTTTTCGCGAGTTAGTTGATGATTTGGGAGTTACTCCCCCTACCTCAGGTGATTTAACTCCCTGGTGTGAACAGGGAGTGATGCTGATGAACAGAGTTTTAACAGTTCAACCAGGAAGTCCTGGAAGTCACCGCGATTTTGGTTGGCAGCAAGTAACGAATGCGGCTGTGTCTGCTTTAAATGAACGAGGAAAACCATTTGTGGCAATTTTGTGGGGACGTCAGGCTCAAGAGTTGAAACCTCTACTCACTAATTGTCCGTTAATTGAAAGCGTGCACCCTTCACCGTTGTCGGCTTCTCGTGGTTTCTTTGGATCTAAACCATTTTCTACAGCTAACGCCTACCTGCAACAGATGGGCGCACAACCGGTTGATTGGCGTTTGCCTTAATTTTGCTGCGTATCCCCTAATTTTCCTTACCGCTTAGGGTATGGACGCAAAGCGATAAGAAAGTTAGGATACCCTCACATACTTTTTAGGGGGTAGATTATTTTGGAAACTTTAGCCTCAACTGCAGTTGTTAAAACTGATCGCGCAGCTCGTTACGCAAAACAGATGGCTGCACATATGGGACGTAAGATATCCACAGCGTTCGCGGAAGATACTTTGCTCGGTCATTTAACATTCCCAGAGCGGGGAACTTGTTTAATGAAATGCGACGATTCGACTTTGACCTTTGAGCTGGAATCCACATCTGAACATTTGGAAAATCTGGAAAAGATTATTGGTGGACACCTAGCTAGATTCGGCGCTGGTCCTAATGGCTTAGTTGTTAGATGGGTACGGGCAGATAAGCAACCGGGCACTGTTCAAGGCCCCTACACAAAAGAAGAAGTCGCACAGCGTCGCCGTGAATACCAACTTCGCCAGCAACAGCAGAACGCTAATTAGCGACGCGCTGCCTGAACTTCAATGTAGAAGAGGAATGGGATTGCTCCAAGTAGCGGGATGAGCATTGTAATTACTCGCCAGACAAGCAGTGCCGCAACAAGCGTTGTGGAATCTCCTAGGAATAGAGCAAAGAAGCCTGCGAATCCGCCTTCTGCCGCTCCGGCTCCAGCAGGTAAGGGCATAGCCGTTTGGAGCATAATTACTACAGCAGCTGCTCCCGTCATAGTTACGATGTCACCCGGGTGCGCATGGAAAGCAAGAAGTACTGCGGTGGGAATTAGATAGAAGGCAATTAATTGCACTACCGTAATTGCTGACATTTCAGCAAATCCTACCCAGTTTTGTTTTAACATTCGTGAAGAGGTAGAAAAGTTTTCAATTTGTTTTTGTGCAGCAGTTTGTAATTTTGCACGATTTTTCGCACGTCTCACAAAGCAGTAAAAATTGATAAAGAAGAAGGCTATTTTTTCTGCCACCGAAGTAGAAAGTGCAATTACTATGAGCGCTAAGACAACAGCAATATGCACTCCAAAGGCCGGAAGAGCTACCCACATTAGTTTGCCGTATTGGGTGAAGAAAAAATCCCAACGAACTATTAAAAAAGTCGCTGCGATAGTAGTGAGCACCACTTGGAAAGCAATGAATTTACTAAGCAGCACAAAAGCACTTTTCCCTACTTGCGCTCCGAGTCTAGTGAAATAGTAGAGTTGGGCAGGTTGGGCGCCTGTTGCCATGGGGGTAATTATTCCGTAGAACTGCCCGATCAGGCTTATGCTAATTAGTTCTTGAAAGCTAAGTTTTTGTTGCCCTACTCGGCAGGCTACTTGGAGGGATACTACTTCTGCGCCAAGGTAGATTCCCAGGAGCCCTAAAGCTAGAAGTATCCAGCTGTATTTTATGGTTTTGAAAGAGTGGAGAAAAATTTCCCCATGTTTAGAAAAAATTACGTATAGGACAATTGATACCAATACCAGGAGAACTATTGAAACATTAAAAAATAGAGCTTTTTTACTTATACGCAACTCTACTTTTTGGCGTTCTTTCGTCACTTGTGGTGTCATCTTGAAAAGTTCCTAAGACAATATTTTTTGGTAAAAATTTTCCCATTCTTTAGCTACATTTTGCGCGCTGTAGCGATGTTTAACCCAGTCGGCTAGTTCTTTGTAAGGGGCTAATTTTTTGGGATTTTTAGAAAGGTCATTAATTTGGGAGACAAAGGTAGCTATGTTGTTTCCTTTGCAGTATCCCTTTCCGAGAATTGCGTCGTAAATATCTAAGTCTCGTAACAGCACAGGTGCACCACAGGAGGAGGCTTCGAGAATTGTCATGGGAAATAGTTCCGCATACGAAGGGAGGAACATTAGGTCGCACACCGAGTACAGATGCGGCATTTCTTCTCGTTCAACAATTCCTAAAAATTTTAGGTTTTGGGGTGAGTTTTCAACGAGGTCGTGGAGTTCTTTATAGCCTTCGGTTATTTTTCCGAAAGAAAACCCACCGGCCCATACAAACTGGATTTGAGGTAACCGACGGGCAACTTCAACGAATGTTTTTATGCCTTTTCGGGACTGCACTTGACCGACACCCAAAACTGTAAATGCGGAAGTTTTTAGACCGTATTTTTTACAAATTTTTTGGCAGGATTCGGGGGAAGATTTTTGGAATGTTTCTTTCGAAACGTAGTTTGGGATATAGGAAACTTTTTCTCGTGGAAAACCTTTTTGGATAAGTTTTTCCACGAAAATTGGGTTTACTGTTACAAGGTAGTCCATCCGGCGATAGAAGTTCATTATGTACCAGTAAAAAACTTTTCTTGCGAAACGCGGTAGGTGGATTGAACCATCAATTGTTTCTGGTAGGAAGTGAACAGCTCCTACCAGAGGGCTAGAGATGAAAGCAGCTTGAATCCTAAATTCTGGGTTTATTGAGTGTATATGGACAATATCTGCCGCGGAAAATGAGTTAACCCGTACTTCGTATTTGGTAAGATGTTTTTTTATGAGCGCAAGCTGTTCCAGGTAGGCACTACCAACTCCTTGACCGGCTACCTTATCGGCTTTACTAAGCATATTTATGATGGTGATGATACTACCTCCTAAATTAGCTAGTTCATCTATTGCCCATCTTACACTTATTTCACATGGGTTTAAAATAAGGGTATTTAAAGTAGTTTTGCGAGAGATTGTTTAATTAAGTTATAGAACTTGGTAGCTGATCCTGTGCACTGGCTTATTTCTTCACGAGTTAGGAGAATCTGGGTATTTTCTCCGGTTTCATCGACGAGCACTAGCGCGGGTGAATTTTCTTCAGATACAAGTTGGGAAACCTCGACAGGCATTTCATTTAAATGCACAGCTTGAAAGGGAAGCGGTAATTGTTTCTCTAGCTCTTTCCATTCTTTCTTTCCAAATGGGTTTAGCCCGTGAGTGATGTCGCAAAGTTCGCAGTGCGCAACTCCCCTAATTTTTCCTATCAGGTAGGTTAGTTCGCCTTTTACCCCGCCGTTGGCATGGAACACTCCTACCAGCTTATATTGGGAGTACTCTCGCATGCTGTTTCCTTTCGCTTAGTTTCTTCAGCTATTTTTCTTAGCAATTTTTTTATTAGTTTTATTCCCCCTCCCCTGGAAAGTGAGCTTTATTTTTATTTTCTAGGGGAGAATATTCAAATAGTTTTGTCGTTAGAAAAGGGCGGGAGTCGAGTATTTTCTCGGCTCCCGCCCTAATTTTTAGGTTTCCTTTTTAGTGCTTTCCTCTGCTACTTTTTCACAATCTTGTAGGGATTGTTTACCAAGCGGTAGAGGAATGCAGCCATTGCGTTGCGGTCAATGTGGTTGAGAGGACGGAATGTATTGTCCTCCCATCCTGCAGTGATCTTAGCAGCAGCTAGCCATGCAATCTCATGTTCGAACGGAGCGGTTTTCGTGTCAACGAAAGGAGCTCGCTGTCCCTTGGGAATCTCAAAGTGTGCTACTGCGCTGTTGGGGTAACGCTCACGGAAGTTTTGGTTATGAGCGAAACGGTAGAGGAATGCAGCCATAGCCTGGCGACTAATCTTTTCCAGCGGGCGGTAAGTGCCATCTGGCCATCCAGTAGTAATCTTCTGCTGCGCTAGCCAGGTTATTTCTTTGTAGAAGGGGTCCCCGGGAGCAAGGTCCTTGAAATGAGGTCCCTTGCTGAGGTCTACCTTCGGAGATCCAGCTAGACGATAGAGATAAGCGGCCATGGCGTTACGTTCAATACCGGCGTAGGGGCGGTAAGTACCGTCCGGCCATCCAGTAGTGATTCGGTTCTTTCGTGCCCACAAGATTTCTCCGGAGAAAGGAGAATCCGACCAAACATCACGGAAGATACGCTCTGGCGCCTTGGGGGCATGGGCCATGACGATGTGCTTTTTCTTCTTTTCTACCTTTGTCCACTTAGCATACAAAGTAGTGTCAGCCTTGGGAACAAAGTTCGAGCCAACCTGAGCCTTTAGGGAAGAGTCAGTGAACCAGCCCTTGAACTCCCACCCATTAGCCTGGAGAGTAGGTAGAGCAACAGAGGTGCCAACCTTTACCCGCTTAGTATTAGCCTTACCGTGTCCCTTAGTATCGAAAGATACCAAGTAGTCGGTCTGTACCCACTTGGCGTAAAGCGTGACGTCTTCTGAAACTGTGTAATCTGCAGGTAGCGGGGTGGTGAGTTCCTTGTTCAAGAACCAGCCCTTGAAAGCCCAACGATCTTCAGCAAGCGGAGAAGTAGTTAACTTCTTGCCCTGCTTCACAGACTGCATAGCAGGTTTAGTACCATGACCGTTATTTTCAAACTTAACTGTGTAGCTAGGCGCTTCTACCCACTTGGCATACAAAGTAGCGTTAACAAGTGGCTTGTACTCCGCAGGAACTTTATTAGTAAGGTTCTGGTCTAGGAACCAGCCCTTGAAAATCCATCCATCTTCAGTAGGAGTCGGAAGATTAACTAGTTCACCAGCCTTACCGGATACTGCAGGTACACCGTTGCTGTGACCTCTAGTGTCAAAGGATACCTTGACCTCTGCCCTCTCCCACTTTGCGTACAAAGTAGCATCAGCAGTCGGAACATAAGGTACAGCCACAGGAGCGGTTAGTTCAGAATTGGTAAACCAACCCTTAAACACCCAACCAGTTTCGGCAGGCTTGGGCAGCTTCATCTCTTCACCAAATTTACCGGTCTGAGATGAAACGTCCTCCCCATGACCATTCTTATTGAAAGTAACCTGAACAGTTGCCTTTTCCCACTTTGCGTACAAAGTAGCATCAGCAGTCGGAACATAAGGTACAGCCACAGGAGCAGTTAGTTCAGAATTGGTAAACCAACCCTTAAACACCCAACCATCAGCGGTAGGCACAGGAAGTTCCATAGCTTCTCCAGCGTTACCTGTCTTAGCAGGAACGTCCTCACCCTTACCGTTCTTATCAAAAGAAACCTGAACAGTTGCCTTTTCCCACTTTGCGTACAAAGTAGCATCAGCAGTCGGAACATAAGGTACAGCCACAGGAGCAGTTAGTTCAGAATTGGTAAACCAACCCTTAAACACCCAACCTGATTCGCTAAGAGTTGGTAGTTTTGCTTCTTGACCTACGAGCACATTTACATCATCTACATGACCGCCGTGCCCATTAGCCTCAAACTTTACGCTATAGGTTGGAGCCTTTTCCCACTTTGCGTACAAAGTAGCATTAGCAGTCGGAACATAAGGCTCAGCCACAGGAGCAGTTAGTTCAGAATTGGTAAACCAACCCTTAAACACCCAACCATCAGCGGTAGGCACAGGAAGTTCCATAGCTTCTCCAGCGTTACCTGTCTTAGCAGGAACGTCCTCACCCTTACCGTTCTTATCAAAAGAAACCTGAACAGTTGCCTTTTCCCACTTTGCGTACAAAGTAGCATTACCTGTAGGACGATAAGGTTCAGTTACAGCATTGGTTAGTTCAGGGTTGGTAAACCAACCCTTAAAGACCCAATTAGCCTCAGACAAAACCGGCAGCTCAAGAGTCTCACCTGGAGTAACTTCTTTTGCTTCTGTAACAGCTCCATGCCCCTTATTATCAAAAGTTACGCTGACTTTATCCTGCTCCCACTTAGCGTAGAGGGTTACATCGTTTTCAGGTTTATAACCTGGTGTAAGGGGAGTTTGCAAAGCATCATCTAGATACCAGCCCTTAAACTTCCAATTAGCATCATCAGATAGCTCATCAGCAGTAAGAACGGTTCCGGATTTAATCTGTTTTGCCGAGGGCGCAGTACCGTGTCCCTTTGCATTAAAAGTAACGTTAATAAGTTTTACCCACTTTGGGAATAGTGTTAAGTCACTATTTATTTCACTATTAACATCAACTTTTGCCCAGTCGTTCAGTCCTGGTCGGTTATACCAAGAGTCAACAACTTCGCCTTTTTTGTTCTTCAGGTCAGAAGGAAGAAGTGTATTTAAGACTGTTCCGTTATCAACAGTCTTAGTAGCTGGATTGGATTCTGTAGCACCTTGAGTGTCAATCTTTAGATAAGACTTGTTCTGTTCAGCTTTCTGCTCAGCAGTCTGATAGACACGAACGTAGTCCATTTCTACATAAGCATCTCTCCAGTTGATTTGTTCCCCAGGCTGCGGACCTGCCCATTGGCCAGGCTTCTTTAAGCCTAGGTTAAAGATAAGGAAAAACTTTTTATCAAAAGGTGCATTCGATGGACTATCGGTATGTACGGACCCATCTGGGTTAAGCCAGGATGAAGGCCACCGGTACCTGTTCGCAGGCACGTTTCCGCGTTGTAAAGTAGCTTCATCAGCTTCTGGTTTCGACGATTGAATCCGAGAGTATTCACGGCCATCCATATAGAAGACGAAACCGTTCTCATCCCAATCCATTGTCCATACATGCCAGCTTCCAGCTAAATCTTGATTACCAAAATAAAAACCGGTAGTTGCCGTATCATGCAATCCACGCCGGGAAAGATGGTTACTGGTGTGAACGTTAGTCTGATTCTGCGTGGCAGAAGCAGAACGGGGATACTCAAACCAGTCAATTTCACCGTCTTTGGGCCAACCATAGGGGTTTTCATCTGGCATTAGCCATAATGCCGGCCAAGTTCCTGACTGTCCGTGAAGACGAATACGCGCTTCAAAACGCCCGTACTTCCATGATTTTTTCCCAAGTGTCTGAATTCCTGCCGAAGTAGCGACCTTGCCCGGGTATTGATCTGTAGGTTGAGCCCTTAAAGCGAGTCGTCCCCAACGAAGATCAATATTTCCGTTGGCGGGATTAGACTTATCCACTTTATTTGCATATTTCATAGCACCGTTTTCTACCGGTACTTTCTCAACTTCCCAGTCAGAACTTAGCTCAGTTGTGTTAAATTCATCTGCCCAGACCAAGTCATAGGTCTTACCGTTGTTCTGAATTTGTTTTGGAGCAACAGTACACAAGTCGCTACCGTTATTAGAGCAATCAGCCGCATAGGCAGTTTGAACACTTCCGGGCCCAATCCCAGCCACTGTCCCTGCCAATAGCAAGGCAGCGGCAGCAAAGGGAACTATAGTTTTCCTCATTTGGCTTCTCCAATGTAGTGGTTGTTCTTTAGCCTGTACACAAAGGCCATCAACGCATTACGGTCGATTGGGGTTCCAAAGCGGAAAGTTCCATCTCCGTAACCAGCGGCAATCTTAGCGTTCTTAGCCCAAGCAATTTCCTTGTGGAACAAGGTTGTTTCACGGTGGTATGCATTCTTGTAGAACACGTCCTTGAATACCTCTCCACGTAGCGGTTCTGGATAGTTCTTCGGGTTAACAGCAGCGGTGCACTTGTCCGTAAACTTGTCACAGAAACGGTAAAGGAAGGCAGCCATAGCTCCACGCTGAACCTTATCTAGAGGACGATAAGTGTTATCACCCCAACCTGTAGTTATACCAGTGGACTTCATCCACATGATTTCCTTATAGAACGGGTCACCTGGTTTCATATCACGGAATCCGCTCTTCTTTGGTGGATTGAACTTTGGAGAACCAGCAAGGCGATATAGGAATGCAGCCATGGCATTACGGTCTACATTATTTAAAGGCTTAAATGTTCCATCAGGCCAACCTGTTGTGACCTTATTTTCTTTTGCCCATTGAATTTCGCCCGAGAAGGGATCACGTGGAAATACATCTTCAAAAATGTACCCAATTCCCTGAGGAGCGTTCATTGGAGCAAATTTTTTAAGGTTCCATTTGGCAAAAATAACCGTATCTTTTTCGAGAGTCAACGGTAGCTTAACTTTATTAGTAAGACGAGCGTCGCTATACCAGCCCCCGAAGTCGGCACGAGGAGAAGTAAGGGTAGGCAACGATTTAATAACTGTTCCCTTTGGCTGGTTTAGGAGAGATTCTGTGTACTGTCCATACCCATTGTTGTGGTACTTCAGGTAGAACCTATTTTGTCCTTCCTGTTGTTCTTTAGTTTGGTAAACACGGATATAGTCAATTTGGTATGTCTTAGACCAGTCTGTATCAGGACGTGGTTCCGACCCCCATCCACCAACAGCAAGGTTAGCGATAAAGAAGAATTGCTTGTCGAACGGTTCTCCCTTATCTACGCCCTCGTAATAAGTTCCATCTTCACGAACCCAACGGTTTTCCCACTTTTTAATGCTGGAATAGCGTTTTCCATTGTGATAGAAAGTAAATCCATTTTCGTCCCACTCCATTACCCAGTCGTGGTACTTATCTGGCAAACCATCAACCGTAATACCACCAGATTGGGCAAAATCATCCCTGTGGCGACGAGTATTCCAGTGAACCGTAGAAGCGTGGATAGAAGTAAAGTTACTATTACGCCCATGCTTTAAGCCGATATTTTCAAACCAGTCAATTTCGCCATCACGTGGCCAAAAATGGGAGGGGTCATTTGGCATCATCCAAAATGCTGGCCAAGTTCCGTGTTCACCGGGCGTACGTACCCGTAATTCAAAACGTCCATATTTAAAATGAGCGATATTACGAGTATTGATGCTAGCGGTCTCACCACTTACCCATCTTTTACCCTTATGTTTTCCATACTTATTAGCGCGTAAGTTTAGCGCTCCGTCTTGAACAAAAATATTAGTTTTGGGATCACTAGCAGGACCTTCATAATTGGTATAGTCCATAGAACCATTCATAGGTTCACGTCCGTGCTGCCATTTAGAATGATCTAATTTGTCACCACAGAATTCATCATTCCAAACTAGCTCATAGGTTTTACCATTATTTTCAACTGTTTTAGCAACAGTTTCCGGCACGGCTTCTTTACCAACTTCAGCATGACAACCCTGCGTCGTTATACGATCTGAAGTATTAGTTTCTGGGGCGGCAATTACCTCGGCTACTCCCAGGGTAGACCCCGAAAGAGCCAAGATAGATAATGCTGATAACACCCCTAATCTTGCTTTCTTCACTCCACATTCCTTCCAGATAGATAGCTAGATAGACAGCGCAACTCAAACTTTAGTAGCTCAAAGAGACAAATGCGCTTTTTCTAATAAATAAAACACAGAAAATTTACATTCTGTTACCAAATAGAAACTTTTGAAACAGATATCGTTAAAGTAATCAAAACTAAACCTTAAACAAAATAAATCTGCGCAAACAAAAGAGTGCAACTAACCTTATTTATTTTGTTTCTACCACGGTGCGTCAATAGGCACAGTCAACTCAGGACGAGTCTCCAACTCCTCATAATGCGGAGGAACCAAAGCCGAAGGCATAGAAGCAAAAAACCTATCCAAACCCTCCTTAGTAACACCCTCAGTCAACCTACAAGCATCAACCCAATGACGAGGACGCCTAAGCCGCAACCCACACATACGAGGAACTACCAACGGAGCATAACACTGAAACCACTCAGCCCCCTCAGCCCCAGAACCACCATAAAAAGAAATACCAATCTCAGCGTTAAAAGTATTAGTAATGTTATAAGCCAAAACAGGCTCTAAAGACACATGCACATTAGAAATAAACCGACGCCAAACAATCTGCCGATCCGAATCAACCAAAACCACCTCAAACAAACGCTTACCAAGCTTACGCATCCACACACAAGAAAACGGCCCATACTTACCCACCCGAGAAGACGAAGCCAAATAACGAAGATGGAAAGTAATCAAAAACCCAGTAAAAAAACCCGCGGCAGGAGCTATCATCCCAATTTGTGGCATCCCCACCATATCCTGCAAGTAACCATAACAAACATAAAAAGCCGCAATACTAATAAGACTCAAGATAAATAAACCAATTAAGGATCGCTTAATAAAACCCGTTAAAGCAACCGGCACCAAAAACAAAACATACACAACAGGCGTAATCAGCTTCAACCAACCCTGAGCATAAAACATCGGATAAACAACCGGCCCAAAAAACAAAGCCAAACTAACAATCCACTCAATAATCATAAACCGAGAAAACTCCGGAGTAAAAGTAGGCCCTTTACAACTGTTATCAGCCCAAAACCAACTCAACTCAAACCACAAACCACGCACCTTCTCAGCACGCTCCAAAACATCCTCAACCCCAAAAACCCGCACACACTCAGACAGCATCTTAGGAAAGTTTTCTGAAAGAATTTTTACTGCACTAACATGCTCATTAGCCTCACGTAAATACTCCAAAGCCCGAGCAAAATCACCCTGCTCTAAAGAAACCAACGCCCCCTCAAGACCAGCACCAACCAAACCATAATCAAATTTATAAGTCACACCCCAAAACGGCCGACGCCCTCGATGCTCCAAACGCTTAAACTCAGCCCAAACCATCTGCACACAAGCCAACTCAACCCCCAAACCCACAGGAGCCTCATCAACCCTCAAAACTTCCAAACCATTCATTTTGTTTCTACCACGGTGCGTCAATAGGCACAGTCAACTCAGGACGAGTCTCCAACTCCTCATAATGCGGAGGAACCAAAGCCGAAGGCATAGAAGCAAAAAACCTATCCAAACCCTCCTTAGTAACACCCTCAGTCAACCTACAAGCATCAACCCAATGACGAGGACGCCTAAAGCGCAACCCACACATACGAGGAACTACCAACGGAGCATAACACTGAAACCACTCAGCCCCCTCAGCCCCAGAACCACCATAAAAAGAATTACCAATCTCAGCGTTAAAAGTATTGGTGATGTTATAAGCCAAAACAGGCTCTAAAGACACATGCACATTAGAAATAAACCGACGCCAAACAATCTGCCGATCCGAATCAACCAAAACCACCTCAAACAAACGCTTACCAAGCTTACGCATCCACACACAAGAAAACGGCCCATACTTACCCACCCGAGAAGACGAAGCCAAATAACGAAGATGCATACTAATCAAAAACCCAGTAAAAAGCCCAGAACCAGGAGATAAAATACCCACCCAAGGTAGCCCCGTCATTTTTTCTAAATAACCATAACAAACATAAAATCCTAAAGCGGTAATAGGTATATAGATAATAGCCGCAATTAAAGATCGCTTAATAAAACCCGTTAAAGCAACCGGCACCAAAAACAAAACATACACAACAGGCGTAATCAGCTTCAACCAACCCTGAGCATAAAACATCGGATAAACAACCGGCCCAAAAAACAAAGCCAAACTAACAATCCACTCAATAATCATAAACCGAGCAAACTCCGGAGTAAGAGTAGGCCCTTTACAACTGTTATCAGCCCAAGCCCAACTCAACTCAAACCACAAACCACGCACCTTCTCAGCACGCTCCAAAACATCCTCAACCCCAAAAACCCGCACACACTCAGACAACATCTTAGGGAAATTACCATACACATACACTCCCCTAATACACTCATTAACCTCACGTAAATGCTCCAAGGCCCGAGCAAAATCACCCTGCTCTAAAGAAACCAACGCCCCCTCAAGACCAGCACCAACCAAACCATAATCAAATTTATAAGTCACACCCAAATACGGCCGACGCCCTCGATGCTCCAAACGCTTAAACTCAGCCCAAACCATCTGCACACAAGCCAACTCAACCCCCAAACCCACAGGAGCCTCATCAACCCTCAAAACTTCCAAACCATTCATATAAAATAACCTTCAGATTTTCTAATCCAATATTCTAAGTTTTAGTTATCCGCACCATTTGCAATTGGCTCATGATGGCTATAGGCACCAACATATCTTGGAGTTTGTGTTTGTATAACTAACCGATGTGAATCATTCCAGTCGATATATTCTGGTTTTACTATTGGTAAAGCTTCGCTCTTAAGCATGTGATACTCCAAGCTGACAGGTAAAGATTTACGCGCCACATAGTTTTGGGCATTTCTAAACTGAGCCGAGAAATTACCATAGTCTTCACCGAAATGAGCCATTCCTTTAGCGGCAATAAAGCGACCTCCAACCGATGAGAACCTATTAGCAGGAGATACAGCGCTTTCCCAAAATACCCGGTCTAAGGGACGATGCTCGTAGCCGTTTAAACGATTAATCTCCTCTACTCCGACTCCAGCAGCTCCGTCCCACAGTGCACTTTTTGTTTCTTTGCCTAGAAAAGAAATAGCTTTGGACACTTTTGGGGAAAGAGTTGATGATAATGTATTTTTTACTTTATCAATTGAAGAAGTCACCCCAACATTCCCTATCCAGCCTGTTGCGCGTTCTTTAAGTGCACCAAAAATCTTAATTTTGTTTAATGATTTTAAAATAGCTAACGGCACTAAGGCACCGATTACGCTACTTACTGCAAGCTCTCCCCAATTCACATTGCCGTAAACCAATTGTTCAAACGCAGCATTAGCCCCAGCATTTAAAAATGCCATACCTACCGGAGCAGCAAGCCCGGTGTACAGCATCGCGCCACCGACG
Source organism: Actinomycetaceae bacterium TAE3-ERU4 (assembly GCA_019218365.1). Lineage (GTDB taxonomy): Bacteria > Actinomycetota > Actinomycetes > Actinomycetales > Actinomycetaceae > Boudabousia. The sequence goes on from JAHUUJ010000001.1 coordinate 101,484, forward strand.
GCCATCAATGCACCCGCATAAAGGGTATTCCAGCTAAAGAATCTTTCGGCAAGGTTCTTAGTACATGCATTGTTATAGTCTGTTATCGCGCTGAGATCACTGTCGGTAATAGGTTTCATCCCCAGGGGATCACTCAGACTTAATGGATTACCCGCAGCGAAATCATACGGATTGGACTCCCAGACACTTCCTACCTGCGCAGTTAAAGGGTCTCGAGTAAGGAAAGCTGTTCCTAATGAATCGTATAGGCGAGCTCCCATCCATTCAATACCACCGATATTTATATTTCCATTGGCACTAATGCCAATGCCAGCAGGTAAAATATCAGCAAAGGTTTCTTTGGTATCAAGTACTCCAAATGGATTACTAGGATTAGTGGTAGCCACTTGCCGCCAATATGAGGAAGCATCATTTTGTTCTTTTCCGCTAAAGAAACCGCCACCTGGCAAAGATAATATTTCTTGGTTCCCTACCGATACAAGATAAGGAACTTCCCTAGCAGTATCCCATTCAAGAGACGTACTATTTAGAGAAGCTAGCTCCCCTATAGAATTCACCCACGCCATTACATTCGTGATACTTCCATCAGGCAAAATTGTATTAGCCGCAGACAAGTAGCTACGGACATCCCATTCAAAATAAACTTTCTTCCCATCGGTTGACTCCTGCGAAATACGTCTACCGCATCGGTCATATTTATAAATAGTTTCTACGGGTAGCCCATCTGTATTTTCTATTCTGCTTGAAAGTAGCTGACTTGACTTATCGTAAAGATAAGTCATGCACTCACTATTGCAAGTAGCTTCAGCTAAACGTCCACATTCGTCATACTTCCAAGTACGAGTTTTCCCATCATCAGAGCGCATCGAGACTAACTGACCAGCTTGGTTATACTCGTATTCCACCTTTACCGTGGCATTCGTAATAGAGCGGATTCTTCCCCAAATATCATGCTCAATTTGCGAACTAGACTCTAGGGAATCCGAACTCTGATGGAGATGCTTGCTAATAAAACCATTGGTGTAATTCCAAATCTGTTTACCAACTACATTAAGACTGCCAACCAGGCGACCAGACGCATCGTAATCAAATTCAGCTTTCCCGCAAGTGGGATGAAAAATAGCAATCAGGTTTCCGTCTGAGTCGTACTCATACTCAAGCTTATTCCCTAATGAAGTCGTATAAGAAAGACGCTCCCCATCTTTGTTATAAGTCCACGATGAAGTAGAAGGGTGCCCATTCGCATTAATACTGGTTTTAGATATAAGACGCCCCATACGATCATAAACTAGGGTATGACGAAGCGGATTAGCTGAAAACGGATTCGTATTATCAATATAGGTTACGCTGCGTTCAGCAGTATTTCGTTCAATCCTATTTAAAAGCCGTCCGTCGGCTAACACGCTCCTCAGTTCGCCACATTCATCATATTCAAACGAAAGAGTATGCCCCTCCGAATCAGTCTGAGTAAGTTGCCTACCTGCAGCATCATAGGTAGCGACTGTTTTACGCCCCAGTTCATCAGTAACAGAAGTTACCTGCCCAAGTAAATTATAGGTGCGTGAAGTAACTCCCCCTACGGGATTAATACACTCAATAACACGTCCGTTATCATCATAGCGATACTGTGTAATACCACCTAAGCCATTAATAGACTTAACCAGTTGGCCGGCTTTATCGTAAACAAATTTTCTGGTGCCACTCGCTAATGAACGAGAAAAAATAACTCGGCCGCAATAATCATATTTCCAAACGCTTTTTCCCCTACCCGGAACTACAGCACACAACAAACGGGAACAGGCATCATATTCAAAAGTACTCTTTTCACCAGAGGGATTTTCGCGAGCAACTAAACGACCATCAGCATCGTAAGTAAACCTATCTATTCCACCTCCAGGTCCAGTTATCGTCTCAATTCGTCCACATGAATCATAGGTATATACAGTTTCGCGACCCTCAGGAGTAATAAGTTTTATTACTTGACCTGCCGCATCATATTGAAGCGAAGTTAATCCCCCGTCTGCATCCAAGAATTCAACGGGATTACCAGCAGAATCATAAACTACAATTTCACTACTGCCAGATGGATCAACCATCTTTTTGGGACGGCCATAAGAATCAAATTCAATAATTCCTTCTAAAGAACCATCAGTCCCATGAATATTCACCTTACCTGAAACAACGCTACCCGTAATCAAAGATCCTATTCCTGTAGGATCAACAGAACGTGTTATTTCTCCATTACGATTCCACTCATAGCACCACTTATTACCTGCCGGATCTACTATGGATCGCAATCGCGAAAGAGCATCATGCACAAATCTGTATTCATTACCATTTGGAAAACGCAATAAATCTAGGTTGCCTAAATCATCAAATTCACGCTGTGTTCGACGCCCTAAGGGATCGATTAGCTCATTTATTCTTCCATGCGAACCGTAGTTTACAAGGCTACTAGCTCCAAGCGGATCTGTTACTTTAACAAGACGACCAAAATCATCATATTCGCAAGACCATTTTGCCCCATCGGGCTCAATTCTAGAAATGAGTAATCCTCGCTCATCATAGGAAAGCGAAATGGTATTACCCAAGGGCGAAATCGACTTAATTATCCGCCCCGACGTATCACGCACTAAATTCGTTGCTTCACCTTTAGCATTAATTGTTGAAACCAACTCACCATACTTATCGTAAGTAAAACGCATACGTACACCAGTTGGCCCAGTCAAAGAACGTAGTAAGCCATCTTTCCACTCAAGACGGGTAACACCACCTAACGAATCAATTATTCTATGAGGGTTACGAGAGAGCGCATCAGCATATTCGTAAGTTACGGTAGAGCCATTTTCGCCTACTACCTGCAACAAACGATCAGCAGTATCCCAAAGATATGTAGCTTCTGCCTTCGTAGGATATACAGTACGTGTCACATGACCACGTTTGTCATAGAAATGCACCGTCACGTTACCTTCGCGGTCACGTGTTTGTACTAAGTTACCGTGTCGATCATAAGACATAGATTGGCGCTGATCATCGCTATCAAGCACGCCAACAGTACGTCCCTTAGAATCAGAAATCCAAGTATTTGACCTGCTCCCATCACAGTCAGAAACTACCGTCAGATTACCTGGTAAATACACGTATTTACTCTTACGCCCGAACTCAGAAACCTGAGTGATTACACGCCCAAATTCATCATAGGTATTTTCACACTCTACTACCCCTGAAGTACCTATAACCCGATGAATTAAACCTAAGTTATTCCACTCATATCGGCGTGTACCCAATGCGCTAACCGCACTTATCAAGCGCCCTAACTCGTCATACAGATACTCAACGCATCTACCGTCGCTAGAATGAGCAACCACTACTCTAGAACCTACGTACGATAAATCAATACGTCGCCCTCGTTCATGCACAAGAGCAGAAATCCTATCTTCGCTCTCCCTTTCAACTCTCAACGCGGAAGAGTTAAATACAAGCCCAAGCCAACGACCTCGTAAATCAAATACCCAACGCGACCCAGAGTTATCAGAGATAACCCAAACTCTATTACCCTGCGCTTGAAATTTTGAAGTAATAAACGGAAAAGTATCTGACGATTTATTTTCTATCCAATAGTTCTCACCTGATGAACGAACCGATTCTTCAGATACTAAAGGTGGGAAATAGACATGCCGCCCATCTTCTTTAACCCAGACGCAACTATGCTCATCATCGATATCGAAAATAATTTCCTGATCAAGAACACTTGACCACCCGAGTCCAAATACCCCAATTTTAGGTGCACCGTGACTGGTAGAAAGTTGTTGCAAGCTAACTATTGAATTATAAATACGCGAAAGTTCCAACCCTGAACTAGCAACGGAAAAATCTAAATCAATTTCAGGCTCTACAAAATTTCCAGTTGCGCTATTGATAGGATCATCCACGTAACCGGTAGTAGGATTCATCCCTGCCAATTGCAATGGAGGTACCTTAAGCAGCTTCCTGTTAGGATTAACATGTTCAGATTCTAAAAAATGAAAAAGTGTTTCATCACTTATGCTCACTATAGAACCAACCGCTCCAGCTTTTTTAAAAGCTGAAGAAATAATAGAAACCCAATGGGCATCCTGTTCAAAAAGCCCAGCATATTCTTTACAAACAGAAGTTAACTTATCTAGCCCAATAATCGCCGAGCTACCGACCTTCCAAGTCCAGCCTTGGTTAAAGGAAATACAAGCCTCTGTAAATTTACCTATGGGACTATCCAAGTTCTCTTTAGCTTTTCTAGCTTGAAGGACAAACTGATCTAGTTTTTCTGGAGAAGCAGAAGTCATACCAGCATGACTTGTATTTGTAGTGTTTGAACCTGGAAATGGTAACTCATGTGATGCAGTAGAACTTGCTGGCACAGGAATACTTGGAGGATTCGCGGCTGTCGTATCGTAATCGATTACAGGCTTAGAGTGTCCTAAGTCATAAATCCAATTCCAGCACCACGCATTATCCCGGTCTTTTTTCCATTGATCGTATTTTCTTTGCCATTCTCTAGCTTTCTCAATACGTCGCTGTTCTTCTTGTGCCGCTTTACGTGCGTTCACCACACCAGATCGCAAAGCTTTAATTGCATCTACCAATTTCACTTTATCTGCAAGCTGCATAGCAGAATTATTTGCAAAAATTTCCGAAAAACGTCCTTTAAAGTCTTCTTTTGCAACTTTAACGCCTTTTTCGTAAATAGATTGCCCTTCTTCCAGAGCGCTAATTAAAAAATCACATGCTCCTAACAGAGCATGAGAAACTTTGTCTTGGTTTTTTCCCCAAACATCACTGGCAGCAGCTTTTAAAGTAGACATTTCATACCTTCATATAAAAACATAAAACTTAACGTTTATTTATTTCCGGGAAACATAAGAGCATTTAGATGAGCAAGCGCGGCAGGATTAGAATCAAAGAAGTTCTTATGATCTCGATACAACAATTGACCAAGCATATTGCGGCATTTTTGGGCTTCGTTTTCCCAACCCGCATCATAGATATCTATTTCACCAATTTTGAAGCGTCGAATTTGCAACTGCTCTAGAATCTGCAAATGCACCAAAGCATAATCGAAACGGTTGTAGTCAATAAGCAAAGAATTAGAGTCCGTATATATTTTATATCCTTGCAAGTGCACCACAAACTGCTTAATTTGCTTAAATTCGATACTTTTATAAAACCATTTACCAACTTTCGACCAGACTTTATCCCGGTTAACTCCAAAACGCCGATAAATCTGATAGGGAATAATAAACAGCACAAAGAGCATCGCTACTACAGCAACGATTTCCCCTGTTTTATCTCCTCTGCCGTTCAGAAACTTGGCGAAAGCGGCACAACCCGCCAAAGCAGCAATTGGAATCAAAAGAAAACCAAAAATAACAAAAATTTTAGGTTGTGAAAATTCCCTTTCTTCCCAGGGATTTTTACTCATTTTTCGTAAACGATATTGCAACAGGGGCGTATATGTATGAAATGAACTATTCATATAATCAAAGCTCCCAACATGCACCTATTGCCAAAATTTACAACTATAAAAATGTATATTACATATAAAGGAAATTATAAGGAATAAAAAGCATCCCTACATGCCAAATTCCAAGTGGGTAAATACTTTTAACATTATTTCCCCACTTGGAATTCAACCCTAAATATTCAGGAATTCAGAATTACATGCGGCTAGTTCCCCACCATTATTTAATAAGCTTTTGTGAACTCCGTTCCTTTTGTAATTTATAGTTTTTCCAGATAAACAACGAACCAATTCCCCAACTAGTTAGCCCCACAGTTAAAAGAATTTTATGCTTAGGATTAATTCTAAGCACAGAAGAAAGCAAGTTAAGCTGAAGAGCTACAAGTAGGTAAAACGATCGTTTTTCCTCGTTCATTATTTTCCTTTACGTTAATACACTTGGAAAGAAAAATATTTTTTCATTTTCCATCCAAAGTGCCATCTTTCAATTACGAGGAACACTTTATTGTCTGGGTATGACAGATAGGGACAACCTACTGCAACAACAATTTATACTATTCAGTTTTTGAAAATATCTTTTTCACTCCAAAGGATATGTAAGGGTGTTCTATATACACATGTTCTAACAGGTATTTAGTTTTGCGGGTATTGTCGGGGGCTGGCCTCCACGTTAACTATTCCCACACCTCCTATTAGTAACGCCCATGTAACTTCTTCGTCTTTGGTTAGGCATAGTGTGTTGTCCGTGAATAATGTTGGTGGTGTGGTTGGTGTTTTGGGTTCGTTTAGTTCTACTTCGTCTGGGAAAGATTTAGACCAACCTCTGTTGGTTGTGCATAGCCAAGCTGAAGATGAAAATGGTGCTTCAAAGTTACTAATCGCTCTTAGGGCAAGCAAACTGTTAAACACAATTAAGACGTTAAATGGTTTGAATACATACTGCTCTAGAGAATATCGGAAAAATAAAATATAAATTACGAAAATATGACTCTGATTTTTATTCAGAATTTGTAAAATAGTTACTTTTTTATCGCTGCTTTATGGCTGCCGGTTTTAAAAAATTATTTTTTATAAACACATTATTCACAGGCTTACTTCTTACACTCACACCTACTTACTTTCGCTATCACTTAGCTTATTAAGGACATCTAAGACTTTCTCTACACTGCATTAGTTTTACAGAATTCATCAGAGTTCAATACGGTTAAAACGATATGCCGCAAATATGATTATGAGAATCACAGCCCCTATTCCAGTACCTACCGGCCACTGCCAAGAAGACTCAAGAGTGTTAGAAGCAAGCTTCTGGGTAAGAGAAGTAATCCCCAGGAAACTATAGCGACTGCCGGCCTCCCATAGGCTCGAAACACTAAGAAAAATATATAATCCAAGTCCCACAATTAGTGAAACCCCAACTCCAGGTTTCAGTGTAACCGCCAAAAGCTGAACTGCAGTTATAAAAATAATTTCAATCATCCACATAAACGTTGCTAATAAAACAGGCACAAACGGAATATTTGGGAAAAGAAAAACAGCGCCTGTCCAAACAAACCCAACCCCTAAAGAAGAAATAACAAAAACAAAAAGCCAGGTAGTAAATACCGCACTTAAAAAATAGTAAGAACGACGCACCCCTCGAGAAAGAATAAAAGAAACATCCCCGCTTTTAATCAGGTCGTACCATCTAAGCGAAGTAACAACAATAAGGGTCAAAGAAATAATCTGGCTAAGATTTCTAATCCATCCCAAATAGACCTGTTCCCAGGAGGGTTCTGGAAGCGTACTTTCAACAAACTGAGCTGTCTGAGTATCCGCTAAAGACTTAAGAATATAAGACATATTCTGGGTAACAATACCTTGCGTAGCCGCCAGAAACAAAACCAGAAAAAGAAGAATCCAGCTACTTACCGACCGCATTTGGCGGCGCAGATGATACCCCCAAATCACAAAGAAACGTTTAGATTCTTTCCTAATCATTTCGCCCTCTTCAAGGTAAGTTCTTCATACAACTTTTCCAAACCCATCGGTATTCTCGTAATTCGCGCATAAGGATCGACTTCTCTTATTTTTGCCAATACGTCATCCTTCTTTTCCGCATCAATCCTTACCCGTAACTGAGTATGCGAACGCCCCTGGCTTTCTAAAATTTCAGACAGCGACCCCTGAGCTAACAAAATCCCCTTATGAAGAATCCCTACCTGCGTAGAAACATCTTCCACATCAGCCAAAATATGCGAAGAAAATATTACGGTAGCCTGCCCCGCTAACTCGCGAATAACGGCTAAAGTATCTGCCCTCCCCAAAGGGTCAAGCGCGCTCGTAGGCTCATCAAGTATGAGCAATTTAGGCGCAGATACTAAAGAAGCAGCTATCCCAAGTCGTTGCTTCATGCCTCTAGAGTATTGCCCTACCCGTCCCGGAACATTAGACAAACCAACGAGTTCCAGGAGGTCTTTTGCACGCGTTAAGGCAACATCAGCAGGCACGCCATCTAATCTTGCTAAAGACACTATGGCATCAACACCACCCAACCAAGGGCTTATTTCAGGAACATCCGGCAGATAAGCAACTCCCTCGACAGGGGAAGGTGGCAAAACACCTCGCGAAACCCCAAGAACACTAGCTTTTCCCTTTGTGGCCGCAGCTAATCCAAGAAGAATCCGAATAGTCGTAGTTTTGCCTGCCCCATTCGCCCCCACAAATCCATACACTTCCCCCTCGGGCACCTTAAGGTTCACATCACTAAGAACCTGACAACCCCCGTAGGTCTTGCATAAATTTTGAGTAAATACCGCAAGAGCCATCTCCACACCTTTTATTTCTTATAAAGGCCGTCAATTGCGGAAGATATACAAACGCTAGAACCAGACCTATTCAAAGCCTGATTGGCAAGATGTTTACGCTGTTCTTCTAGCTGGCGACCCTCCCTAATGTGTAGAACTAGAAAAATAAGGGGACCAAATATTTCACCAAATACAATAATCAAGCCCCATATATAACGAGGTAAGCCCACGACACGCGAACGCTTATCAGAGACGAGACGAATAAGTGCCCAAACCATAAGAATCAGCTGTAAAGTCAGCAGTATTCCTAAACCAACAATAGTGGGTAAAGGGAAATTTGATAGTTTTTCTATTAGGTTCATTGCTGTTTTTCTTTCCTATCAGTATTTTTTATAGCCAGTTTCTTATCCAGGTTGGCCAACGCTGTTTTTACGCATAGGAGCTGGACTCCTCCAGAAACAAGCGGATATAAAACTGGAGCAACGACTCCTAAGAATTGTCGTTTCTTCCCTAAAGTTGCGGAACGAGCAGAAGCGATTAAGACACCCAAAGACATTATTTCCATACCTAAAACTTGCCCTTGGCGCGCTACGTTCAATGCCGTTTTTGATTCAGGTTCAGTACGCCCCAAAAAACGAGGAAGAAGCGCTGCCATTAGAGTTATAGATACAGGAATAAGAGCCGCTTTTTTCGCACTCATGAATTTTTGTGGTTTGCCCGTAAAACTCCACGAAGTCGCAACCTGTTCCTTAGTTGCTACATTTAAAGCACCCGCGCTAAGGAAAGCGCTTCCAACTACAGGAGCAATTTTAAGAAAACGACGCATCCACAAAGGAATATGTTCCGCCAAATCAGGAAGCGAATCATCCGGGCGCATCCACCCTGCTTTCACAGCTATAGCCGCAAGATTAAGATCCCACCCTAAACCAAATTTACGAGGAATCAGCAGTGACGGATTTTCAGGTTCAAAACTTTCTAAAAATGCATCACTTTCGCCTTCCCAAAGTTTTGATACCGGAAGTGCGCACACCCACATGCGCTCATCTTCGTCACGCCCAAACCATTTCATTATCATTTCCCCTTTTCGTCTGTAACTTGCATAACCGCCGCTGTTAGCACGTCCCATTCCGCTTTCAATAACCGCAAGCGTTTCTGTCCCTCTGCAGTAAGCTCATATATTTTTCGAGGCGGACCAACAGGAGATTCTTCCCAAGAAGTTTTCACGTATAAGGATTTACGTAAACGAGTTAATAACGGATAGAGCGTCCCTGAGGAAACTTCCAAATTAGCTTCCTCAGCCAGACGATTAAGCAATTCACCCCCATACGAAGAACGCGAATTAAGCAGACCAAGAATTACAAGTTCAATAGCCCCTTTGCGTAATTGAGACTCAGCCACTTCCCCTCCCCAAAACAGTACTATGTAATACATGGCAGAGTAACCCACTCCCCTCTACTTTGCAATACATAGTAGCTAATAGGAGGAAAAGTGTTCTTAGTGTAAAAATCCCCACCCGTTGCCATGGGTGGGGGAAAAAATAAACGCTTATCTAAGAAACAGGTAGCAGAGCCCTCTTTCTAGACGGGATTGAGATAGGTTATCCCGGCTTAACAATCTTTCACAAAAAACAGACGAGAACACGCCGATTCTAAGAGGCAGCACTGCCTTTTCGTGGACGACCACCCTTGCCAGGGCGCGCCGCGTTCCACGCGTCGATAGTTTCAACCGACCAGCCGTATTTTACCGACGGCGGTTCACCAATTTGCACATCCGGTTCAGGAAGACGCTTGTCGCTTAGATAGCGACGAACAGTGTGAGAGGAAATACCTAAATACTTACCCACCGCATAGGTAGACATGTACTTTACAGTCATTTCTTCACACGTCCTTTTGCTGCCTTACGGTTCATAGCCGCCATAGTTAAGAAAATAGCGGCAACAACCCAAGCCACCCAAGCCAAAGGATACAAAACCTGACTACTTGAGTCTTGCAAAAGCAACACAAAAAACACTGCAACCTGCACAGCCAACGCAGCTAAAAACTGCTTATCTTTCAACGTCATTTCATTTCACCTCTGCTAGAATCAGGGAGTGCGGTGGCTCGGAGATACTATACTTATTTCCGAGCCACCCTTTTAGCGCTCACGTTTGTAGGTTTTTCCCTACAACTTTACCAATAAACCAATTATACAATTTTGCCGTTATCACCGCGCAGACTTTTACCCATTCACCTTGCGTAAAGATAAGTTAGGTTACTTATAAATCCGCCAAAGATTACACGATGAGCAATTTTAGGTTTCCAAGTTAGAAGCTGTATTTACAGCCCCCTAGGGACACCCTTTATCTTGCAAAACCTACACCGCAATCAGCTCTCTCTGTTTTGGTCGAACAAACAGCAATACCTCTACTTAAAAACATGCCCTTTATCACATAAAAAGGCGTTAAGGCGGCTCATTTTTCGGTAACGGTTTTATAACAGGTGTGCCAGAATGTGTGCCACCCAAAAAATAGACGCAAAAAAACCGTTGCCCTTACCAGGACTTTTCCTAGTAATTGCAACGGTTTTACGTTGAGCCCCCTACCGGGTTCGAACCGATGACCTGCTGTTTACAAGACAGCTGCTCTACCAGCTGAGCTAAGGAGGCGAACTCGGATAGTTTGCCATGTTGGTAAGAATAAAGCAACTGATAACAAACTAACCAAGTTATTTAGCTATTTACTTTTTCAAGGAATCCAGAATCATCTGCAAATCTTGCGAAGCAGTTTCTTTAGTTCCACGAATAGAAATGTACTTCCCATCAACTATGAACATGGGAGTTCCATACTGTCCTTTTTCGATTCCCTTAATATCAGCTTTCAGCCATTTTTCGCTGGCTTTCTGCAAGTATTCATGACCGATTTCATTAGTAATTAGAGAAACCGTCTCGGAACTTACTCCGGCTTTCGTGGCAATGTCTTTAACTTTATCTAAAGAAGCCTTCGCGTCCTCTACGATTGACCCGTCACGAGTTTCCAAAACGGATGCAAAGTACTTTTCCAGCTCGTGGTGCACGGCCAGGAACTTACCCGGCTCCTTATTAGCAACCACAACTGCCGCCGCAGTAGCCGCGTCAGTGTAGGGAATCTGGGCGGTAGAAACCGGAGCTAATTGCACAGTAATTTCTCCGGCCTGAGCTTTTTGGATTAGGGGCTGCTGAATTGGCTCTGCAACGTGACTACAGTGCGAGCAAGAATAAGAAAGGTATTCCTCAACTACCGGAGTTCCCGAGTTAGCTTTTCCCACCTCACGTCCAACTACAATCGGTGATCCATCAGCATAGGCACCCAACGCATCAGACTTCTGTGCTGGAGCCCGGAAAAGAGCCAGCCACAAAATCAAACCAGCCACTACCGTTAAAGCTACCGCAAGGACACCCCAAATAATGAAGCGCACTCGACGTTCTTTCTTGGCTTCCAGCTCTCGCATCCGCGCCGCACGCTCACGAATATCGCTCGAAGCATTCTTTCCCGACTTCTTAGCCATTAATCCTCCAATAACCGAATTTCTCTAAGGATAAAGGTAAACCAGATCCAGTTATTCCACTAACAAACACTAAAGCGCCAACAGCGAACAAGGCTCCCGCCATAAGTAGTATTTTCCAAAACTTTCGGGCTGTTTTCGAGGGCGCAAGCATCCTAAAGAAAACTGCTCTTCCGCGAATTACCACACGCACCGGAGGGAATAGCCAAAACACTAACAAACCAGCCAAAATACAGATTGCCCACAAGGCATCAGCCTGCCCCAACCCAAACCCCACTAAAGGCCGCGCCGAAAGGTCAGAAAAACTGACGCCGTAGAGCAGAGCGCGGAACTCAAAAACCCCTAGCTGAGCAAAAACCGAACGCAACAGATAAAGCAACCCTGAAATAGCTCCTAAAGCGGCCAACATTCCCGCCCCTACAACAAGCAAAGAACGCAATATTCCACCTAGCAAAGCCGCGCTTAAACGTCCAATTCCAAAACGTTCCCCCAAGGAGATAACCCGATAACGTTCTCGGGAAACTTGCCCCGCAACTCCACTCATAAAAGCCAAAAGGGTAAAGCCCACAAGAACAAGAGCTGGCGCATACAACGCGGCAAACATCCACCAAAAACTTCCTGCAAATAAAACCAGTCCCATCCGAGGAAGGGCAGGAAGATGTTTTTCTTCCTCGAAAAATATTTCCCGTAAATTAGGGTCACTAATCGAGTAAGCGGACGACCCCAATCCCTCTGAAAGACCGATAGACGAATTCACCGTCCGGTTCTGGAAAGGAAATCCGCAAGTTCGCTCCGCATCTTCCCCTATTCCTGTACCACCTTGAATACCAAATCGTGAATCAGATTGCCTTTCTAGCGAAAGATACTGTGTGGACGAGGACGCCACTGAAGTTTCTCCCCAGCCGCTCTGCGATAGTTGGGTAGTGGGAACCTCCCGCGCCTGTTCCTCAACATGTTCAGACAGTAGTTCTGTATCACCAGCAGAATCTAAATCGTTGGGCAGGGAAAGGGTTTCCTCGCACGGAGAGCACCAGTATTCCTCACCTCCGGTAGCAAAAACGGCAGTCCCAGGGCTTTCCAAAAACTCAGTTTCTTCCTGCCCTAGTTCAACATCTTCATCATCATCTATTTCCGCTGAATCCCACTGCCCCGCCTCAATTCGTTCCAAAGAATCTAAAACTTCAGAAAAATCGGGCAAAGAATCCAAAGGTAAGGACAAGAGCCAAGAAAAATAACATCCTTCATCAGCAGACAGTCCCTCCGTGAGAACCTGCCCGGACAAAACTCGCGAAAGCACCTGCCCTTGCGCTCCCGCACCAAAGGGAGGCTTTCCTGAACGAGCAAATAGCAAAGTCGCACACCAGGCCCACCAATCAGCCAAGCGAGATGGTTCTTGCCCTCGCAAAACCTCCGCAGGAACATAGCCGGCAGTCCCGGAAACTAAACCGGCAGAAGTCATCCGGGTTGCTCCCTCGGCTTGTGAAACCCCAAAATCAAGCAAAACTGGGCCATGCGGAGAAAGAGCCACATTAGATGGCTTAAAATCACGATGTACCACCCCGGCTTCATGCACAGCCTGCAAAGTCCGCGCAAGTTTACGCCCTAGAGAAATCACCCCACGTAACGCCATCGGACCACGTTGTGTCACAGCCCGCTCCAAAGTCGGGCCCGAAACTAAATCCGTCACAATAAAAGGTTGATCTGAATCAATCTCATAGTCGTAAACCCGCGCCACACCCACATCTCGCACAGAGTTAATTAAACGAGCCTCACGTTCCAAACGCTCACGTGCTTGAATGTCCAAAGCCAAAGTCGGATGAAGCAATTTCAAGGCGTATTCATTTCCCTGTTCATCCTGTGCCAAAAAAACCACCGAGGACGCACCACGCCCCAGTTCCGAAAGTAGGCGGTAACCGCCAACAAACCCAATTTCAGCCATAAAAACAGCCTAAAGCATTATTCCAACGCTCCTCTCTTTAACACCCCGCCCGCATAAGAATAGACACCCTGGAAGCCCAACTCGTGACATTCACAAAACCCATTGCCCGTACGTAAAATACTCCCCTTCTGCCATGGGGATATTGCCGCTTAATGCTGGAAGTATTCAAAAAGGTAGATTTCCCTAACTCCACCTCGAAAAAGACAAAAAACTATGCGATAATTTCCCTTGGCTGGTTCGCCAATGCAGGCTAAACCAGTTGTGTCAGAGCGGACACGAACTGACACCTTCCACAACGGATCGTCCGGCACGTACCTGCCGGTGAAGGGAAATAAATAAAATGGCAACAGTAACATTCGACAAAGCTACCCGTATCTACCCCGGAGCAGAAAAGCCAGCTGTAGACGAACTTAGCCTAAAAATTGAAGATGGCGAATTCCTTGTTCTCGTCGGTCCTTCCGGTTGCGGTAAGTCAACCTCCCTACGAATGCTAGCCGGTCTCGAAGACGTAAACGCCGGACGCATCTACATTGGAGACAAGGACGTAACCGACGTCCAGCCCAAGAACCGTGATATCGCGATGGTATTCCAGAACTACGCGCTCTACCCCCACATGTCAGTTCGTGACAACATGGGATTCGCCCTCAAAATCGCTGGCGTTCCCAAGGACGAAATTGCCAAGCGTGTAGAAGAAGCCGCCAAGCGCCTAGACCTAACCGAATACCTTGACCGCAAGCCAAAGGCTCTCTCAGGTGGTCAGCGCCAGCGTGTTGCAATGGGACGTGCAATTGTTCGTAAGCCCCAGGTATTCCTAATGGACGAGCCTCTCTCCAACCTGGATGCAAAACTACGTGTCCAGACCCGTACCCAGATTGCAGCACTGCAGCGCTCACTCGGTGTAACCACCGTCTACGTTACACACGACCAGACCGAAGCTCTAACCATGGGTGACCGCATCGCGGTACTTAAGGATGGACTACTCCAGCAGGTAGGTACCCCCGAAGAAATGTACGACCAGCCTGCCAACGAATTCGTTGCCGGATTCATTGGATCTCCCGCTATGAACATGGGACGATTCAAGATTGAAGGAGACAAGGCCGTACTCGGGAACGCCCGTATCCCACTAAGCAAGAAGATTCTCGACTCCGTAACTGAAGCCGACAAGGGTGAAATCACCATCGGTTTCCGTCCCGAATCTCTAGAGGTAGTCTCCGCGGACACCGAGGGCGCAATCCCCGTGACCGTTGACTTTGTTGAAGAACTAGGCTCCGACTCCTTCGTTTACGGAAAGCTCCAGGGCGGCACCACCGACCTGATTGTTCGCGTTCCCCCGCGCACCGCACCCCACACTGGTGCAACACTGTACGTGCGGATTAAGGAAGGCCAGTCGCACATCTTCTCTTCCGCTACCGGAAAGCGCCTAGCTTCCTGAAAAAGGCCTAATTAAAGTGTTTCGTCCTCGGGATATCCCGAGGACGAAACACTTTAAGCCGTCGAGACAACCCCACCTGACGAAATCGCTACAATTAGACTATGCCTCGCAACGCAATGCAGATAACTGCCGCAAATGTAGATCCCGCACTTCTTGACCTACCTTGGGAACTTCCCCTTGCACAGTGGCCAACCGAAGTGCTCGCGGCTCTCCCCCGCGGTATCTCTCGGCACGTCGTACGATTCGTGAACCTCTCAAACCGAGTGATCGCAGTAAAAGAGATCGGCGAATCCGTCGCCTACCGCGAATATCAACTTTTGCGTGACCTCAAACGTCTCGGCGCTCCCTGTGTTGAGCCAACCGCCGTTATTACCGGGCGTACCAATTCGCAAAACGAAGAGCTAAACTGTGCACTGGTAACAGAACACCTGAAGTTCTCCCTTCCCTACCGCGCACTATTTGCCCAATACATGCGTCCAGAAACCGCGACTCGACTAATTGACTCCCTCGCGGTACTCCTCGTGCGACTGCACCTAATTGGTTTTTACTGGGGGGACGTTTCCCTCTCAAACACCCTCTTTCGTCGCGACGCAGGTGCGTTCGCAGCCTACCTGGTAGATGCCGAAACCGGGGAACTACACCCAAAGCTAACCGATGGACAACGCAACTACGATGTTGACCTTGCCCGCACAAACATCATCGGGGAACTGATGGACCTACAGGCCGGTTCATACATGCCCGAGGACGTCGATGTAGTGGAAATTGGAAACCGTATCCAAGAACGCTACGAAGCCCTCTGGTCAGAATTAACCGCCGAAGAATCCTTCAGCTACGACGAACGCTGGCGCGTAACCGAACGCATTAAGCGACTAAACGAACTCGGGTTCGACGTAGGTGAACTATCCATGGCCACCGATCTTGACGGAACCGTCATGCGTATCCAACCCAAAGTGGTGGACGCCGGACACTACCACCGTCAAATCATGCGACTAACCGGCTTGGATGTAGAAGAAGCTCAAGCTCAAAGAATGCTCAACGACCTTGAAACCTACCGCTGGTGGAAAGGTCGCCAAGAAGAACCTATCGAACTCGTTGCCCACGCCTGGCTAGCCGAAGTTTTCGAGCCGGTAATTGCCCAGATTCCCCCCAAGCTCAGGCGCAAACTCGAACCAGCACAAATTTTCCACGAAGTCTTAGAACACCGTTGGTTTATTGCAGAACAAAAAGGGCACGATATTCCTCTGGAAGAAGCAACCAACTCCTATATAAAAAATATTCTTGAACACCGTCCTGACGAGGCAGCTTTCCTCGATCCGGTAGAAGACGAGGAAATGTTCAACGGCTATGCCGCCTGGGACGAAGATGACGATGACGAAGTGTTCGAGCCAAGCATGATACGCACTAACCACACACCGCAATCAGCCGGGGATTCCCCCGCATTCTAAAAGGAAAAGAACATGAAAAATGCTTCCGAACGTTACTGGGCTCACCGCGGACTACCGCTCATTGCGCCCGAAAACACACTTGCTTCTTTTCGTGCTGCCGCGCAAGCTGGAGCCAAGTGGATTGAAACGGACCTTGATATTTGCGAGGATGGCACCTTGCTGATTTGCCATGATGAAACTCTCGACCGCACAACCAACCAGTCCGGACCCGCTGCAAGTGTAACCGCCGAGACCCTACCCCAGATAGATGCCGGCTCCTGGTTCGCCTCTAAATACGTTGGTGAACCTATGCCCACCCTCGCCCAGATAGTTGACCTCTGCCTAGAAACCGGCCTAAACCTAAACCTGGAAATTAAGCCCACCCAACGCGGCGCAAAAGCTGCCCGTGAACTCGTTATCGGGGCATGCAGGGAACTAAAACGTTTCGATGACCCCAAACGCGTAATCATCTCCTCCTTCAATCCAATGTTACTTTCCCTGTGCGCAGAAGAAGCCCCGGAATTTGAACGTGCTTGCCTCTTCACCGAAGAAGGATTGCTGTTAGGATGGAAAACAGTCTGCGAACTAGCTTCCGCCAGCGCCATCCACCCAGATGCACAAGCGCTCAATGCCGGTCTCGTCAAGGCCTTCAAAGAGGCTGGACTGCGGGTACACCCGTACACCGTAAACGAGCCTGCAAAAGCCAATCAGCTTTTCAACTGGGGAGTTGACGCAGTCTTTACCGACCGGGCGGACTGGTTCATCTCCAACCAGTAGAAGCCCCTAAATGAGCAACGAAAATAAACACAATACTCATCCAGATTTAACCCCCAGCCAGCCGAGGATTTTCGCCTCCACTTTTGTTTCTGAACTGTCCGTTGGACTTCATATCGGAGGTGTAGGTGCACTTATTGTCCTCCTGGCTGGGGATTTTGGAATGCCTACTAATACTTTCGCGATTCTTGGCTCTTTCGTTGGAGCAGGAATGATATTGAACGCTTCAACCTGCCAGTGGTGGATGCCGCGACTGACCGCCGGAACCATTTTCCACGCGGCATCCTACATGACCATCCTCGGAGCACTCCTGCTAGCTTTTGCACCCTACTATTGGTTAGCTATTATCGGGGGTGGTCTGACTGGGTTAAGTGCCGCCTTAACAATCTTACTAGTACCAATTACCCTTGCCGGTCCGCGTGCTGCCCGAGACATGGCCTTAGCAAACGGGGCTTCTTCCACGGCTGCTATCCTTGCTCCCCTAATTTACGGAGTAATTGGTTCAATCCCAGGTGTCGACGGTCGCTTGGGAACCCTCATCTTACTACTCCCCCCAATTTACGTTCTTCGTACCATCCGACACATTGATTTTGTCGAAACCCCTTCTGCCTATGCTGAACGGTGGGCAGGTAGACGAGGACGTAAACGACGTAAAGACCTCTCCGATTCTTTCGGTCCAGTCGCCACAGTTCAGGCTTTCGGTGGTGCCACCCACGTTAAAGATAGCCAGAGAGCCCGAGCTACCGCAGCTAGCCCAACCTCGGTACAGCATATTCCAGATATTTCTCAAACTATCGAGGACGAAGAACCTAGCGAGGCAATGGCCGCAATGCGCGAAGCAGTCAATTCAGAAGCTGCCATCAACCATATTCCGAAACAGTTCCAAGAAGTCGAAGAAATAATTCATCCCGAGCCGCAGCATACCAAGTCTAGTGCTCCAAAAATGATGATTATCCTTAGCTTAGCTCGTATAGCTATCGCTTCTATTCCCGAATTTGCTCTTTCTACCTGGGGTGCCGCACGATTACTTAATCTAGGTCTTTCACCCGCAAATGCTGCAGCAATCGCCGCGGCGTTTCCCCTTGGCCTAGCTATTGGCCGACTGACCGCCGGTATTACTATCCGTAACCCACACATATTCGAAATATCGGTCACTTTAGCTTTTATTGGCTCAGTCATGACGGGTTTGGCACCTAACCTGGCAGTGGCAGTAACTGGAATGGCACTAGCAGGAATGGGTGTTGCGCTACTTTACCCCATTGCCGTAGATGATCTTTCAAAGCTTCCGGGACTACCTACCCGTAAGGCAGCGGCTCTGGCAACTATCGCCGGAGGAATCACTATTTTTGTCGTTCCTCTTCTCCTACCGCTAATTGCGCTATTTGTATCCATCGGGATTTCAATAGTTATTATTTCCCCGACGATACTCCTGCTTTTCCTCCTTCCGAGAGGCAAAGCATACCGAAACTTAGATGTTTAGAAGAAAAAGTTTGGGGGCTCAAACCGTCTGGTTTGAGCCCCCAATACTTATTTAGCTTACGGTTTTACCGATCAGCGCATTTTCTGGCCGGCGGAGCCGAGCTGCTGGCAAGCCTCGATTACACGAGCGGCCATGCCTTCTTCAGCTGCCTTACCCCAAGCACGCGGGTCGTACTTCTTCTTGTTACCGACCTCGCCGTCAATCTTCAAAACACCCTCGTAGTTTTCCATCATCCAGCCAACGACAGGACGGGTGAAGGCGTACTGGGTGTCAGTGTCAACGTTCATCTTGATAACACCGTTGCGAACCGCGGTTGCGATTTCTTCTTCGGTCGAACCGGAACCACCGTGCATAACGAGGTCGAACGGACGTTCCTTACCAACCTTAGCGGCAACCTCGTCCTGAATCTTACCGAGGATTTCCGGACGGAGCTTAACAGCACCGGGCTTGTAAACACCGTGTACGTTACCGAAGGTCAAAGCGGTAATGTAACGACCCTTTTCACCAAGACCCAGAGCCTCAACGGTCTTGAGAGCGTCTTCGGTGGTGGTGTAAAGCTTCTCGTTAATTTCAGCGGTAACACCGTCTTCTTCACCACCGACAACACCAATTTCAACTTCCAAAATGGTGTTTGCCTTGACGGAGAGTTCCAGCATTTCCTTAGCGATTTCGAGGTTCTCGTCCAAAGGAACAGCGGAGCCGTCCCACATGTGGGACTGGAAGAAGGGCAGGCGACCGGCCTTTACTTCTTCAGCTTCCAGCTCAAGCAGGGGACGAACCCAAGAGTCAATGTTCTGCTTTGCACAGTGGTCGGTGTGCAGCGCAATGGTGACATCGTAGTTCTTAGCGATCTCACGGGCGTAAGCAGCCATTGCCAAAGAACCGGCAACGCGGTCCTTAACGGTAGAACCTGACCAGTATTCAGCACCACCAACAGAAACCTGGATGATACCGTCGGATTCTGCCTCGGCAAAACCGCGGATGGCGGCGGTCAGGGTCTGGGACGAGGTGACGTTAATTGCCGGGTACGCGAACTTACCGTTGCGTGCGCGGTCAAGCATTTCGTTGTAAACCTCGGGGGTTGCGATTGCCACTTTTAGGGCCTCCTTGTATAGACGATTACTGTTCTATTGTCCCACAAACTCAGTTGGATGTGTAGCAAAGTAGGGGCCTTTTGAGGAATGTCGCACAATCCTGAAAAAGGGCTGGCAACCTAAAGCGAAAACTAGGGCCAAAAGTCATATTTTGCCCCTCTAAAAGAAAAGAATCAGTGTTGTTGATTCCACGCCCACATAGCAATTGCCGCCGCGTGCCCAACGTTCATGGAACGGGTTGACCCAAACTGGGTAATAAAAGCGATTCGCGGACACAAATCACGCATTTCCTCGCTCAGTCCCTGCGACTCGGTTCCAAAAACCAACATTGCCGAGGGTGGCAACGCCATTTTTTCTATCGGCTCAGCTCCCGGCAAAATATCAATCCCTACAAGATTAACCCCTGTCTGCTCACACCAATCAGCAAAATCACTTACCGTCGGGTGGTGCATTACGTGCATATACCGGTCAGTTACCATTGCTCCACGGCGATTCCAACGCCTGCGGCCAACAATATGAACAGTTGAAGCGCCCATCGCATTAGCGGTGCGCACAATAGAACCGATGTTGAAATCATGGCCAAGATTTTCAATCGCAATGTGGAAACCTCGCCGATGCTTATCCAAATCCGCAACGATATCGGCTAACTTCCAATATCTATACTGGTCAAGCACATTTCGTCTGTCGCCATTAGCCAATAGCTCCGGATCGTAATGAGATTCCCGCGGCCATTTTTCCGGCCCTCCGGGCCAAGGTCCAACCCCTACTTCAACCTCAGTTTTGCTATCTTCCCTAGAAATATCAGGTTCGCTCATTATTCACTAAGACCGAGGTCGCTCAAATCCAGGGCGTAAAGATAGTTATATCCGGCATCCGCAATTTTGGCATCTGCCCCCGTAGCGCGATCTACCACCACTGCAACTGCCAGCACATTTGCTCCGGCGGCCCTAGCAGCCTCGGCAGCCGCAAGAGGAGAAGAACCTGTAGTCGAGGTATCTTCCAGAATAATTACATTACGTCCCTCGATTGAAGGACCTTCAATCTGTCGCTTCATCCCATGGTCTTTGGCTTCCTTACGAACCACAAAAGCGTCCATAGATAAACCGCGCGAAGCTGCCGCGTGAAGAATTGCTGCAGCCACCGGATCAGCCCCCATAGTCAAGCCACCAACTGCATCAATATCGTCGGGCGCGTACCCTGATTCTTCCAGTAAATCGAGCATAACGTGTCCAACTAGCGGAGCGGCTTCGTGATGCAGGGTAACGCGGCGCATATCAACATAGAAATCTGATTCAATTCCCGATGCGAGTGTGACTTTTCCCTTCACCACAGCGAGGTCACGAACAAGTTCCGCCAACCGGCCCTTGGCAACATCATTGTATTCTTTCATGGTTCTCCCCTGCTTCCAGCTCCGCAACAGTTTCAAGCGGTTGTTTAATCTACCTGCCTACCAATGATAGTGGCAAATTAAACAACCGGGTCTTGGCCTTCCCGAACTCTCCCCGTGAACTTACGCACCAGGAAACGCGGTGCGTGGTGCAAAATCCCGTCAACAAGCCGATATTGCAAGCTTGGAACCGTTTCAACGCGTTTCCGACGAACAGCCTGCAAAGCGTTTTGCACCACTGTTTCAGCTTTAATCCAAGCCCAACTTGGCCAAATTGAATCATCCAGACCAGCGGCTTCATGGAAACCTGTGTGAACCCAGCCAGGCATGAGCGCGGTAACTGTCACTCCGGTACCAATAAGCTCATTAGATAGCCCCTCGCTGAAAGTACGCAGCCAGGCTTTGTGCGAGGCATATGTCCCGTAAGCAGTACGCGAGGCAATTGAAGAAACGTTGATAATGGCTCCCCTACCGCGCTCACGCATTGCACGTCCCGCAGCATGAGCCAGTACCATTGGTGCTTTTACCATCAAGTTAAGAGCAAAAACCTCGCGCTTTAAATCGCCATCAAGAAAACGCTGCCCCAGAGCCATTCCGGCATTGTTCACCAATAATCCCACTGGGTTTTCGCTCTTTTCCAAGCGATGGACAACCTTTTCTAAATCAGAGTCCACAGTCAGATCAGCGGGAAGTACTTCCACTTTAACCGCCGCCGCTTGGCGTAGTTTTTCTGCCAAGTCGCAGAGTTTATCATTCGAACGTGAAACAATTACCAAATTGTGTCCCGCTGCGGCAAGCTGCCAACAAAATTCCTTACCAATACCGGAAGTTGCACCGGTGACTAAAGCTGTTCCCATATCTTAATTTTATCCTAGTTATTCTCCGAGGTTCCCAAACTGCGTTCTTTCCTGCGAGCACTCTGTACCTGCGGATCGGCAACGGGGACGGCTGCAAGCAGACTACGGGTGTAGCGAGTACCCGGCCTGTTAAGGATTTTTTCTGTCTGCCCTTCCTCAACTATTTCGCCCTGTTTAAGAACTATTGTGTAATCTGCAAGCTGTTCAACAACCGCTAAATCATGAGTAATCAACAGGCAGGCAAACCCCATTTGCTTTTGCAAATCAGCAAGGGTAGCCAGAACCTGCGCCTGAACACTAACGTCTAGGGCCGAGGTAGGTTCATCCGCGATTACCAAACGTGGACGCATAACAATCGCCCTAGCAATAGCCACACGCTGTTTTTGCCCTCCAGAAAGTTCATGCGGATAGCGGTCAGCTAGTTCCGGCTCAAAACGCGCGGCAGCGAGTGCCGCCAGGGCACGTTCCCGACGTTCCTGCGAGTTCAGCCCGGTGTGGGTGCGCAAAGGCTCAGCGACTGATTCCACCACTGTACGACGCGGGTTAAGTGAGGCGGAGGGATTTTGGAAAATTACCCCAATTTGGGAAAGCGCCTGCCGGCGGGCCCGCGAAGAAAGTTTATGCAACGCTTGTCCAGCCAGGCGAACATTCCCCGAAGTGGCCTTAACCTGCCCGTAAATTGTGGCAGAAATAGTAGATTTTCCAGATCCGGACTGTCCTACCAAAGCCAAAATTTGTCCCGGTTTAATTTGGAAACTCACACTGTTAACAGCTTTTGTTCCCGAAGGATAAACAACACTAAGGTTTTCAATCTCTACTGCGGAAACATTCGCTTCAGGTTTCTCCGCCACTTGTTTTCTAACCGGAACCAGTAAATCTTTTACGGCTTCCCCAGCAACCTCATCGCTTACTGCACCGTCCGAGGGCGGAGCACTAAGTTGATGTCCTAAACGGGGAACGGAAGCTAAAAGATTTTTGGTGTATTCCTCACGAGGGTCGTAGAACACCTGGTTAACTTCACCGGCTTCTACAATCTTTCCAGCACGAAGAACAACTACCCGGTCAGCGAGGTCAGCAACCACTCCCATATCGTGCGTGATTAAAAGGATTCCTATTTCTCTGGTTTTGCACAAGTCTCTCAGTAAATCAAGAATCTGCGCTTGGGCAAGCATATCCAAAGCGGTGGTGGGTTCATCGGCAATCACTACACAGGGGCGGCACGCAATTGCCATAGCGATGCAGGCACGTTGTAGCTGGCCTCCCGAAACCTGATGCGGGTAAGCATGGTAAAGACGCTCCGGGTCTTTTAATCCGACCTCGCCGAGTAGTTCTAGACTGCGCTTTTTGGCTTCCTTGGCGGTGGCGTCTTTGTGAATGAGCATTACTTCATTAATTTGCGCACCAATTGTCATGAGCGGATTCATCGCAGCGGTAGGGTCTTGGAATACCATTGCCACACGAGCCCCGCGCACCTCGTTGAGGATTTTACGTCCCGCGCCAATGAGTTGAAGATTAGGGTTATCTCCCCTGCCCGATAGATAAGCGTTACCTTCAACTTTTACTTCTGGGGATAGTAATCCCATAATTGCTCGGGCAGTCACTGACTTACCTGATCCAGACTCACCAACTAAAGCGGTTACTTTACCGTGTTTAATTTCCAGTTCAGCTTTATCTACCGCGGCTTTAGCGTTTCCGGGAAAGTGAACGCTAATTTCTTGTGCCCGGAGAATAGTATGCTTTGGGAGCCTATCGGGAACTTGAGTTTCTATGTTTTCTGCGGTCACGGTTTTACCCCCAAAATTAGGTAGTTCGGGTAGGCAGGGAAGGAACCAACGTAGAAGTTCTTAACATTTCTTCCACGCAGATAGGAAAAACGCTGGTAAACCAAGGGAACCGAGGGCGCTTGTTCCATAATCTTCCGGTCTGCTTCAACCCATAGTTCTTGAGCTTTTTTCGGATCGAGCTCGCTCAATGCGCGGTCAATTAGCTGATCTATCTGAGGGTCTTCAAAACGGGATCGATTAGATCCCCCATTGCCCGATTCACTTCCTGCGTATAGAGGTTGAATATTCGCTGAGGCCGAGGGGTAGTCCGGATTCCATGAAGCGATTGCTAAATCATAGGTTGACCCGTCTCCCTGAGTGGTTCGTTCCGAATAGACAGATGATTCCACGGTATCGATTCTGATTTTTAGACCCATTTGAGTTAGTGATCGGGCTACCGCTTCAGCACGTAATACGTCTTCCCCGCGGTTACGAGTGATTAGCACGAGGGAGCGGGTAGGGATATTTTTTGCCTTACCTAGTTCTTCTTTAGCTTTTTTTAAATCTCCTGAGGGTGGAGCGGGATAAAGATTATACTTTTCGCGCCCTGGAATACCGGGGGTAATCAAGGTGGTAGCTATCTCTCCGGAGAGGTTCCCGCCCGCTGCTTTATTTACCGCATTTTTATCTATCGCATAGTTCATTGCTCGACGAACATGCACATCAGTTACCTGCTTGGTGTTAATGGCTAGATACAGCAAGGGGCCAGGAGCTGGAATTTGGAGACGCTGTCCTACCGCTCGTGATTGAGCAGCGGTAATTAACTGTGCAGCCGGGACTTTTGAGGAACTAAAGGTATTGTCAAACTGTTTCTGCCCAGAAATTAGCTTTTGGGCAGAAACAACAGGATCATTTCCAAGAGAAAAATTGATGACGTCTGGCCCAGCTAGACGAACGTCGTCATTACTCCAGTATTTATTACGTACCATTTTTACGCCGATGGCAGTACGGTAATTTTCAATTCTGTAAGGACCCGAAGCTACTGGATTACGGGAATAGCTTTCAGGATTGTCTCGGTCTTTGGGAACTGGCGCAAACGGCGGCAAAGAAGCAATCCAAGGCCAGTCTCCGTAGGGGCGACGTAAGTGGAAAATGATGGTTTTTTCGTCGGGAGTTTCGATGGAATCAAGGTGTTTTCCTTCGTAGGGGCCTTCGTATCCTTCAGTTCCCGCTAAAAGTGCCTTATGGTACCCAAGACCACCCGAAAGTGTAGGTGCAAACGAACGTTCCAGCCCATATTTAATATCACGGCTGGTTATAGGGGTACCGTCTTCGAATTTCAAATCATTCTTAAGCGTGTATGTCCAAGTTTTCCCATCTGGACTGCTTTTTCCAATATCTGTGGCAAGGTCGGGTACAACCTGGGGTTCAACTCCAGGTTCAATTTTCCAAGTTGTTAGGCGACGGTGAACTAACCCGGCAGATGTCACCGCGAGAGACTGTGACTTTGCTGGATCGAATCCGGGGTCTTTAGAGGAATCAAGAATGGTTAGGGTTCCACCTTTTTCTACCGGAGCGATTTTAGGAAGAATTTGTTCTTCAATTGCCGGAGGCCCATCTTGCCCAATTTTTTGACTTGAACAGGCCCCCAATCCGAGGGTGCTAATAATTCCCAGAGCTAAAAGAGAGACAGCCCGAGTACGATTTTTGTTTTTGTTCATCGGTTAGCTCCTTAAGCCGCTACACGCGGGTCCATAATTGAATGAACCGCGTCAACGATGAGGTTGGCAATAATAACGAAAGTAGCCGACACAAGCACGAGTCCGGTAATTAGGTGCAAATCAGTACCGGCAACTCCATCCATAAGTAGACCGCCTAGTCCCGGCATAGAAAAGACAGACTCGGTGATAACTGCTCCGCCCAGGAGCCCGCCCAGGTCAAGACCGAACAGTGTTATCACAGGAACCATCACACCGGGGAGTGCATGTCCCCAAATCACTCGACGTTCACTGGCTCCCTTAGCTCGGGCGCTGACGATGTGTTCTTGCCCGAGTTGTTCAATCATGTTTCCGCGTACTAAACGAGCGTAAACCGCCATGTATAAAAGAGCCAATACCGTTGCGGGCATGATTATGTGAGCGAACCATTCTAGGGGATTAGAGGTGAAGTACACGTAGTCCGAAACTGGCAGTAAACCAAGCTGGAATCCAAAAATCAAAATCCCCAAAAGACCGAATAGATAGGCAGGTGTCGAAACCCCCAGCACGGCCCCGGTCATAATGAGACGGTCTAGCGGCTTACCGCGATAAAGCGCGGCAGCTACCCCAGCGAGCACCCCAACAATCAGCCATAGGATGGCCGCTACGATAGCCAGCGAGAAGGTAACGGGAATACGCGAAGCGATTAATGGAGTGACAGCTTCTCCCAGTTTGAAAGAGTATCCGAGACAGGGTGCATCACAGATAATTGCGCCAGCACCGCTACCGAAAGTACGTCCGGCAAAAATCCCCACCAGGTAGGTCCAGAACTGTTCATACCAGGGTTGCCCGGTTCCCATGACAGCCTCGGCTAAGGCGCGCCTTTCGGGAGTACAGGGTTTACCGCAAACAGCCAGAGCTGGGTCCGAGGGCCATAGGTTAAATATCGCGAAAGTAATAAATGCGACCAAAATTAGAGCTAAGAGGGAGGCGGCAAGGCGGGTGAGCCAGAACTTCAGAATTTTCATGCGGCTTGTCCACTTTCTTCTTCCGCGCCGCTTTCATTAAGGCGGGCTTGGGTACGCGGGTCAAGGGCGTCGCGTAATGCGTCACCGGCAATGTTAAAAGCAAGAGTAAGTAGTACCAGAGCTAGGGCAGGCCAGGTGATGTACATGGGATCTACCTGAATCCAGTCCGCCGCAGCACGAATGGTACGCCCCCAAGAAGGTGTTGGGGGTGGAACCCCTACCCCAAGGAAGGACAGTGCGGCCTCGGCACCAATTTTTCCGGGAACACTCATAGTGGTTAAAACGATGACAGTAGCCATGAGGTTAGGAATGATTTCCCGAATTACAATCCTAATTTGCGGGGTTCCCACTGCTCGCGAAGCCACCACAAACGGACGGTTCTTTAAGGAAAGAGTTTCCGCGCGAATTACGCGAGCCATAGAAGCCCAACCAAACAGACCAATGATTACGGTAATTAAAAGGGGACGAGGAATTGAGGGCGGAATAATAGCCCCGAGAGCAATCATAAAAATTAGGGAGGGGAAGCCCAGCATAATGTCAATTACACGAGATATGACTCGATCGTAAACCCCACCTACGTACCCTGCACTAATACCTAGCAAAAGAGCAATTAGAGTAGCAATTACGGTAGCTCCTAGACCAATCAGAACCGAGGTGCGAGTCCCTGCGATAACTATTGAGAATAAGTCACGTCCGGTTAGCGGTTCCACCCCGAAGGGGTGCTGCCAGCTGGTACCACCAAAAGCTCCAGCAGGTTCAGCTAAATCATTGAGAGCATCGATATTGTATTTTCCTGGATCTTTACCCATCAGGGAAAGCAGCTCCGGGCCGGTGAGAGCTACCAGAGCAACTAGAGCTATCCAAATAATTGAAATTAGCGCGAGTTTATCGTTACGTAGGGAGGCCAGCACACGTGCCGAACGAGTTTGTTTTGCTGGTCGGTTCGTGGTTGGGGCCTGTAAGTCCGGCTGTGGTGACATGCGGTCTCCCTTTAGTCTCTTATTTCAATCGCAAGTTCCTAGTTATTAAGCACTTGCCTGTCCCAGATTATTCCCATTTTTGCAGAAAAGTGCACTCAATCACGGGTAATGAAAAGCTCCCCGCCTCTTTTAAGTCAAAGAGGCGGGGAGAAACGGTATTTTCTAGCCCTTTACAGATCCGGCTGCCAAGCCTGCCTGCCAGAAACGCTGAAGTGCCAAGAAGATGACAATTAACGGAATAATTCCGAACATAGCACCTTGAATAACTGCTCCATAGACAGGATCGAAGTAGGAAAGCATACCGTACAGACCCTGCGTAATTGGCTTTAGCGCGGTTGAGCGAATCATCATCAACGGCAGGAGGAAGTTGTTCCAGGTTGCCACGAAGATAAACAAGAAAATTGTGACCATCGCAGGTGCCAAAAGTCGCAGTA
Source organism: Actinomycetaceae bacterium TAE3-ERU4 (assembly GCA_019218365.1). Lineage (GTDB taxonomy): Bacteria > Actinomycetota > Actinomycetes > Actinomycetales > Actinomycetaceae > Boudabousia. Next base: position 129,571 of record JAHUUJ010000001.1, read on the forward strand.
CCATCGTGAAGAATGTTCTAAATTCTCCCGCTCCATCAATGCGTGCAGCTTCTAGGAGTTCATCTGGTACAGAAGTGGCCGCATACATTTGCCCGAGGAAAACTCCAAATGGGGAGACGCACGAAGGAATAATCACCGCCCAGGGAGTATCCGTTAAGCCAAGGTAGTGCATGACCATATAAAGAGGGATTGTCAGCAACGCAACCGGCAATAGCAGACCCGCCATGATGAGTACCTGAATTGCCGTGGAACCACGAAACTTAAATTTTGCTAGACCATAGCCGGCACAAACCGAAATAAAGGTTCCCACCACTCCAGCCGTTACCGAATAGAAAATGGAGTTGAAAATCCAACGCCAGTAATATCCTTCAGACCATCCAATCAGCGCGTTGTAGTTGTCTACAAAAGAGTTTTTATTTGCAAACCAAAAAGGGGCACTATCGTAAAGATTGGTGTTTGATTTGGTAGTTGAAAAAATAATCCACAAAAGCGGGAAAAGAGAATAAATAACTACCAGTATCATCACCACATGGGTAATAGTTCGCGACATTGCCGAAGGCTGAAGAGAACGTGGCAACTTACCAACCGATGGTTCATAGGTACGGCCGTCTGGCAGAGTAGCAATTTTCTTCTTAAACATTTCAGTCTGCCTTCCTTTGGACTAGGACGTACAAGAATGCCAGCAAACCAGCTACCAGCGCCATCATCAGCGAAACCGCGTTAGCGGGCCCGGGACCCGAGGGAGAGATTGTGCCCATCATCGAGTTATAGGCCATCATCATCGGGGTGTAGCTCTTACTCATCCAGGTAGCTTCTGTCGCAATTGTGGTGGGTTCGTTAAATAGCTGAACTGTGCCAATAATTGAAAGCAAAACTGCCAGCAGCGCAGCTGAGCGAACCAGTGGAATCTTAATTTTCCAGACAATCTTCCATTCGCTAGCCCCATCCAAGCGAGCCGCTTCGTACAAATCCGTGGGTATTGCCTGCAAAGCAGCTAGGAAGATAAGCATGTTGTACCCGGTAAATGTCCAGGTGGTCATATTCGCCATAGACAGCAAAATAATATTGGCATCAAAGAAATTGATTCCTGTCAGTTTAGCGACAGGGCCGAAGGTTGGGTTATACAGGTACATCCAGACCAGTGCGGCCACGATTCCGGGAACCGCGTAGGGAATAAAGTAAGCGAGTCGATAAAAGCCAACGCGTCGCACAAGTACCGAGTCAAGCAAAAGAGCTAAAGCAAGTGCCCCACCAATCATTAGGGGAATCTGAAAAGCCCCGAAGAGCAAAACGCGGCCCACACCGTTCCAGAACTCTTGATTCGCGATTACTTCTTTAAAGTTAGCCAGACCGACAAATTTCTCAACCTTTTCACCGCCGCCGTATAGTCCCCCGCCGGAAGAAACCTGACGGAAAACCGAAGCTCGGACAGAAACAAAAATCGGAATCAGGAAACTAACCGAAAAGAAAAGGAGAAAGGGGGTAAGGAATATCCACCCAAATGCCGCGTTACGACGTGCCCGGGCTTTAATACTTTTCAGATTTTGCGTAGTTTCTTTACTCTGCGTGCGCCTTAGCACGGTTTGGGTGCTCATTTGCCTTGCCCTTTCAGATTATTTCGTAGCCCTTATGTGGCTAAAAGATAATCGGCACGCTGCGGCTCTTCCTAACATAGGAGGAGCCGCAGCGTCCTAGCTAATTGTCATCTTCACTCAGCGAATGGAAGGTTAGCTGCCTTCATTGAGTTAATTGCTTCCTGCTGGGCAGTAGAGAATACATCCGCTACCTTAGCTTCACCCTTAACTACGTTTCCGCCGACCTCGTCCATCTTGGAGCTAACTGCTGGCCAGGTGGGTAGGTAGGGGAAGTTCGGGTTCATGTGCTTGGCCTGTTCAGCCAATTCCTTCATAACGTCCTGTCCACCAAAGAGATCCTTAACATTTGCGGGAGTTTCCGGAACAGCAACGTTGGTAGCAATTACCAGACCCTGAGAACCTAGGTCCTTAACCTGAGTGTTGTACCAGTGGGCGAACTTAACAGCCTCAGCCTTGTGCTTGCAGCCCTTAAGAACAGCAATACCGGAACCACCATCAGAACCTGTTGCAGGGTTTCCGTCCATGGTGGGGATACCTGTTACTCGCCAGTCAGCCTTTTCAACGCCTAGCGCACCGAGCATGAAGCCGGGTTCCCAACCAGCCGAAATAGAACCGATTAGCTTGCCATCTTTAAGGGCCTGATCAAAGTTCGGGGCCCAACGGCTGGCGGTCTTGTACAACAGGTCTTTGTCCAGCATGCCCTGAATCTTTTCGGCAATCTGCTTGGTCTTGTCACCGTTTACATCAATCTTCCACTTGTCGCCCTCAGGGGAGAACCAGGTAGCACCGTTCGAAGCGGCCAGACCCGACAGGCGGTAGTGAGTTTCGTCAGCTTGCCAGCTGGAGATGTACTTTCCGGCAGCCTTTGCCTTCTCCGCTGCGGCAGCAAATTCATCCCATGTCTTGGGTGGGGTAATTCCCAGCTTATCGAAAGCTGCCTTGTCGTAGACATAGACCAGAGGGCCGACGTCTTGCGGAAGACCCACGGTCACATTCCCCAACTTCATCATTCCCATAGCGCCGGGGTAGAAGTCCTTTTCATATTGAGCGGTTTCCGCACTGACATCTTCAAGGTCGCCGGCTACGTACTCGGAAGCAATTTCACCGTAACCAACCTGCGCCAGGCAGAATCCCTTTTCTGCCGGTTCGCCAGCTTCAACAGCTTTGTGAATTGCCGGGTAAGTTTCGTTTGCCTTACCGGAGAACTTCTGGGCAACAATTTCAATACCGGGATTTTCCGCGTTAAAACGCTTAACCGATTCAGCTACCTTAATCATCTCATCCTTGTCGGGCAGACGGTGCAGGTAGGTTAGAGTAACTTTTTCGCCGGGCTTCTCTGCGGACATTGCCGGGCTAGCGGTCTTACCGCCATCTTTGGCAGCATCGCCGGAGCACGCCACCATTCCCATTGTTGAGACCGCCAAAACGGCCATTAAGGCGGTTGCCTTCTTGGTGATTCGCATCTTTCAAACCTCTTCGTTGAGACGACAGTAAAACTGCTCAATTTTGCACATTTTGACTGTGCATAAATCAAAGTATAGCCACCTAAATACCAGTTTTCAACTGGCCAGAGGGTTAAAACCAAGATTCCAAAAACACCCTTTTTCCCACTAAATACAAGCAAAAGGCAAAAATGGCGACAACTTTGTTACCAACTTTTAACTATTACGTTTTAGTACCACTGGTCTATTTTTCCTATACCACTTCTTTGGAAGCGGCTTAGGAAAACTGATTAAGAATCTGCTGGTTTATTTGCGGCCATTTTTCTTTGTGTACGGCACCAAATTTTTCTCCTCCCGCAAAAACAGCACCCAGCCCTAGAGCGCAATCCACCCAGAGAAAAGAACCGGATTGCCCAAAATGACCAGATACCTCAAGGGCGGCTCCGGGAGCAGTCCAATGGGGGGATTTCTGCCCCCGAATTTCAAATCCTAAACCCCATAGATTGGGACGCTGCAGCCCGTATCCAGGAACAATCCCCGCTAGCTCAGGAAATTGCGGGCATAAAATTTCATCGCGTAGATTACTCGAAATAAGTTTTGGTTCAAGAACCTCCCGGGCAAACTTGAGCAAATCTAAAACGCTCGCTACCCCCGCATAGGCAGGCGAACCTTCTATACTCCAAGTTTCCATTCCCAGTGGCTTAGCTACCAAAGAAGAAAGCATTTCAGAAATAGAAAGCCCAATTTTTTGCGCTACATATTCAGCTGCCACTTCAATTCCACGATTTGAATACACCCTGCGTGTACCCACTTCATTAACTATCTGATCAGAGGCAAAATCAAGTCCCGAAGCATGCGAAAGCAAGTGTCGTAAAGTTGCGCCGGGAGGCCCCGCTGGGTCATCGTAGGTAACCTTTGCTTGCGAAACCGCTACCGCAATCGCCCACGAAGTTAGCAATTTAGTGACTGAAGCAAGGGCAAAAGGCCGCTCAACCTCCCCCGAATAAGCTAAGGTTGACCGCGAATTAGTAACTGCTAGTCCGCAGGGAAAGTCAAATCCGGGAATTGTCATATTTACTAACCTTTCAACGGTTGCGGAATACTCAGTCCCAGCGGCAAGCCCTCGCCTAGGAGGCGACGAATTACAGCGTACGCTTCAGACATGTACTCGGGCGTCATAGTTTGCACTAAGCCCGTAACAGAGATTGCGCCAACCACCTTATCTTTGCGCAATAGGGCAACTCCCATGCAGGAAACGCCGGACTCGTTTTCTTCAATTTCCATAGAATAACCACGTTCACGGGTTTCTTCTAACACTTTCCATAAGTAGGAAGAATCAAAACGTTTTTGTCCGCTACCTGCCACCCGTTGCGAGTGAGCTGTCATATAGGGTTCAAGCTGTGCTGAAGTGCGAACTCGCTGCGCCATAATTGCACGCCCCATCGCCGAAGAAACCGCAGAGATGGTCTGCCCAACACGCGACCTCACCTGCACGGCACGCGCCGGTTCAACTTTATCTACGTAAAGTATTTCCACTCCCGCCGGAATTCCCAAGTGCACCAATTCCCCTAATTCATGACTCAAATTAAGCAAAGAAGTGTGCAACATAGTGGCCAGATTATCTTGGTCGAAAAAGTCAGAACCGAGGATAATAGCCCCCAATCCCAGGGAATAGCGCCCGCTTTCCTCATCTTTAGCGACATAGTTATGCAAACGCAATGTATGCAAAGCACGATAAACAGTGGATTTATTCAGCTCCACCGCTGCAGACAGTTCTACCAAAGCCATGCCTTTAGGGCCTGCTTGCGAAAGTGCGTCCAAAATCATTAGTGCCCGATTTATCGATTCAATCGGCGCCGGCGCCTTTGCCATCTGGTCTCCTGTCCTTGTCTTTTCTGCGGCAGCTTCTTCGCCCTTATTCTAAACGCAAGTGCGGGCTGGTGAATAACCAATGAGGTATTTCACCAGCCCGCACTTTCTCAAATCAGGGCTGCTTACCGATATAGGCGAGTATCCCACCATCTACGTACAGAACGTGACCATTCACGAAATTAGAAGCAGAGGAGGCAAGGAATACCGCAGGACCGGCCAAGTCATCAGTTCGTCCCCAACGAGCCGCAGGAGTCTTGGAAATGATGAACTGGTCAAAGGGGTGACGTGACCCATCAGGCTGCCGTTCACGCAAAGGAGCGGTCTGTGGAGTCTCAATGTAACCCGGGCCAATCCCGTTACATTGAATATTAAACTCACCGTATTCGGATGCAATATTGCGAGTCAACATCTTTAGACCACCCTTGGCAGCGGCGTAAGCAGAAACGGTTTCACGCCCGAGCTCACTCATCATTGAACAAATGTTAATGATTTTTCCCCCGCCGTTTTCAATCATGTCTGGGATAACGGCCTTCGCGCAGATAAAGGGCCCGGTAAGGTCAACATCAATTACCTGACGCCAATCCTCGGCAGACATTTCAACCATTGGGATGCGCTTAATAATTCCGGCATTATTAACCAAAATATCAACGCTACCAACTTCTTCCTTAATCTTTTTTAGGCCCTCTTGTACTCCGGCTTCATCGGTTACATCGAAAACGTATCCGTGTGCTTCAATTCCAGCTTCACGGTACGCGTCCAAACCCTGCTGCACATCATTGTCATTCAGGGCGTTAAAGACGATACGAGCACCTGCACCAGCCAAGGCCGAAGCAATCTCGAAGCCGATTCCATAAACCGCTCCGGTTACCCAGGCGACCTTACCTTTCAAGCTAAAGTTCTCAGTTCCAAATTCCATTATTACTCCTATTTAGATTCGTGTTTGCGTCGCCTGAAGGCGACCGGTACGCTCACACGTTTGTTTGCGGGACTAAAAGTTTTTATCGTTTGACCCGGGCGTTTCCACCCGCAGCTAATTTCTTTACCTCGGCCAAGGTAGCCATTGAAGTATCACCTGGCGTGGTCATCGCCAAGGCTCCATGCGCAGCCCCTAGATTTACCGCAGTTTCGATAGATTCCCCATTGATTAAGCCGTAAACCAGACCCGAAGCGAAAGAATCTCCACCACCAACTCGGTCGAGAATTTCAAGCGCGTCACGTTGAATAGCATTTGCATACCCTTCGCTACGCGACCAAGCAATCGCTCCCCAATCATTTACTGAAGCACTGCGTACCCCACGCATAGTGGTAGCAATTACCTGAAAATTGGGATATTCATTTGCCACTTCCTCAATCATCTTTGCGAAAGAATCGTGGCTGAGATTGGTAAGATTTTCGTCTACTCCTTCAATTTCAAATCCGAGGCAGGCAGTAAAATCTTCCTCATTTCCAATCATGACATCAACATATTTAGCTACTTCACGGTTAACTTCGCGCGCACGTTCTTGTCCCCCGATAGCTTCCCATAAAGAGGGACGATAATTCAGGTCGTAGGAAACTACGGTACCGTACTTTTTCGCTGCCTTTACTGCCGCAATTAGAGTTTGCGCGCTCTGTGGGGAAAGAGCCCCGTAAATCCCTCCCGTGTGCAGCCACCGTACACCCAGTTCACCAAAAACATACTCAAAGTCAATGTCTTCCGGGGTCATCTGGGAAATTGCGGTATGCCCACGATCTGAACACCCTACCGCCCCGCGAACCCCAAAGCCACGTTCGGTAAAGTTCAAACCGTTGCGTACGGTGCGGCCAATTCCATCCCCTTGTTTCCAACTCACAAGCGAAGTATCCACGCCACCTTGGAACATGAAATCTTCGATTAGACGCCCTACCTCATTATCTACTAGAGAGGTTAGGCACGCGGTACGCAAACCAAACACACGTCGCAGTCCACGCACCACGTTATATTCGCCTCCGCCCTCCCAGGCGGTAAATTGACGAGCAGTGCGAATGCGACGTTCTCCCGGATCAAGACGAAGCATTACTTCACCGAGACTGACAGCATCATACTTACATTCGCTGGCGGGACGGAGATTAAGATTTACCATGAGGAAAACTCCTTACAAAGTGGGTCAGCAGTTAGAAGCAGCCTTTACTGCCTCGGCAATAAGCTCAGTCAGTTGATCAGTTTTCCCGGCATCAGCCAGTTTAGCGGGAACCATCCAAGAACCACCTACAGCCGGAATACACGACAGGGAAAGATAATCGCAAAGATTATCTACATTTACCCCACCTGTGGGAATAAAGTTCATCCCCCCAAAGGGAGCGCTCAGGGCTTTAATCGCCTTTACCCCACCATATACATTCGCCGGGAAGAACTTCAGATGATTTAGCCCCAAGGATTTTGCCGCCATGATTTCCGAGGGAGTAACGGTTCCTGGTAATACCGATAAACCAAGCTCAAGAGATTTTTCTACAACTGCTCTATCAAACCCGGGGCTGACAATAAAGGTAGCGCCTCTTTCGTAAGCCTGTTTTACCTGCTCTACGTTAAGGACAGTTCCTGCTCCCACGATCAAGTCACCGCGATTAGCTAAAAGTTCAATTGCTTCCGGAGCAGCTTGTGTACGGAAAGTTACTTCCGCCACCGGCAATCCCCCATCAACGAGGGCGTGGCCTAGCGCCTTAGCGCTTTCAACACTGTTAACGACAACTACAGGGACGATCTTACGGGCAGTTATTTCTTGAATTGAAACAGTTGAGGACATCTTTGACTCTTCTTTTCTGATTTATCTAGCGAAACATGCGTTTCACTCTATGACACAAATATGATCCTTTAGACGGTAAATTGCAATAAATATCCCCCCTTACGTGCAAAAATTCACAAAACAAAACGATCGGGGCGGTATCAATACCACCCCGATCGTTGTTTTAACGCCTCATCAGCGAACGGTTACCTGTAGCTCGTCTCCACTGGGAGAAAGATCGACTATCGCACTTTGCCCACCGGTTAAAGCACCGCTCAACAAAAGCCGAGCAACTCTATCCCCAATTTCACGCTGCACAAGACGACGTAACGGACGCGCCCCATAAGCCGGGTCGTAACCGCGCTCACCAAGCCAATCTTGAGCTTGCGCAGAAACTTCTAACCCAACTCGCCGAGACTCTAAACGTGCCGCCATCTTAGCCAATTGCAACCCAACAATCTGTCCCAATTCAGCAGGAGAAAGCGGATCAAAAATCAACACCTCGTCCAGACGATTTAGGAACTCCGGCTTAAAAGCTGTTCGCACAGTAGACATTACCGCCTCACGCTTTTGCGTTTCTTCCATCGTCTGGTCAACCAAAAACTGGCTCCCTAGATTAGACGTCAAAACCAAAATCACGTTACGGAAATCGACCGTACGTCCCTGCCCATCAGTTAAGCGACCATCATCAAGCACCTGCAAAAGAATGTCGAACACCTCCGGGTGGGCCTTTTCAACCTCGTCCAGCAAAACCACTGAATAAGGACGCCGGCGTACCGCCTCGGTCAATTGCCCCCCTTCGTCGTAACCGACATACCCGGGAGGAGCCCCAACCAAGCGGGAAACGGAATGCTTTTCCGAATACTCCGACATATCAATACGAATGATTGCCCGCTCATCATCAAAGAGGAAATCTGCCAAAGATTTAGCTAGCTCCGTTTTCCCTACACCAGTCGGTCCAAGGAATAGGAAGGAACCCGTTGGACGATCAGGATCGGACACCCCTGCCCGCGAACGCCTTACCGCGTCCGACACAGCATGCACCGCTACAGACTGGCCAATTAGGCGAGCACCAATTACCGACTCCATCTCCAGGAGCTTTTCCATCTCTCCCTGTAGCAAACGACCCGTAGGAATACCCGTCCAGGCTTGTACCACCTCAGCGATTTCCGCCGGACCGACTTTCTCTGCAATCATCGGTTCTGGAGCCTGCTGATTGCTTTGCTTACGCTCATTTTCTTCCTCTTCCGCTTGAGAAATTTCGCGTTCAATCGCCGGAATCTCACCATTTTGCAAGCGTCCAGCTTCTTCCCAACGTCCTTCACGCATGGCCAGCTCAAGCTGTGTACGCAGATTGTCAAGCTGCACTCGCAGCTCACCCACTCGGTTATGCCCAGCCTTTTCAGACTCCCAACGCGCAGTCAAACCAGCCAATTCTTCACTCTTATCAGCTAGTTCTGCTCGCAGGTCTTCCAAGCGCTCAGCAGCCCCAAGGTCATCTTCTCCAGATTCAGTCAAATACGACTCTTCCATCCGCAAACGTTCTACCTCACGGGTTAGTTGGTCAATTTCCACCGGGGAAGAATCTAACTCCATCCGCAAACGTGACGCAGCCTCGTCTATTAAGTCAATTGCCTTATCGGGAAGCTGACGCTCGGTGATATAACGATGAGAAAGTTGAGCAGCGGCAACCAGAGCACCGTCAGAAATAGTTACCTTATGGTGCGCTTCGTACTTAGGGGCAATCCCACGTAAAATTGCTATGGTGTCATCTACAGACGGTTCACCGACAAATACCTGCTGAAAACGACGTTCCAAGGCCGGGTCTTTTTCGATGTTCTCCCTGTACTCGTCCAAGGTAGTAGCACCCACCAGACGCAATTCACCACGCGCCAACATGGGTTTAAGCATGTTACCTGCGTCCATCGCACCTTCTGAGCCACCTCCCGCACCAACTACCGTGTGGAGCTCGTCGACAAAAGTAATTATCTGCCCGTCAGAGTCAGTAATTTCTTTCAAGACAGCCTTCAGCCGCTCTTCAAACTCACCACGATACTTTGCACCGGCGACCATTCCCGCAATATCAAGAGCAATTAGTCGCTTATCACGCAAGGATTCCGGAACGTCACCTGCCACGATTCGTTGCGCAAGACCTTCAACCACAGCAGTTTTACCCACACCAGGTTCTCCAATTAGAACCGGATTGTTCTTTGTACGACGAGAAAGCACCTGGACAACACGACGAATTTCCTCATCACGTCCGATAACCGGGTCAAGTTTTCCACTCCGGGCCACTTCAGTTAAATCGCGACCGTATTTCTTCAGAGCCTCAAAACTTCCCTCTGGATCTGGAGAAGTAATTTTCGAACTTCCCCGTAAAGTTGGCAGCGTCTGACCAAGAACCTCGGGAGAAGCACCAGCAGAACGCAGTAAATCACCGACACGGTCTTTGCTTTCCGAGAGGGCTAAAACCAAGTGTTCCGTAGAAATGTACTCATCACCCATAGATTGGGCGTGACGTCCTGCAGCATCAATTACCGCAAGGAGATTACGTGAAGCCTGGGGCTGCCCAGCAGTTGCCGAAGTTGCCGAAGGTAGCGACACCAGAGCATTACGAACCTGCACCCCAATTTGCTGTCGATTAGCGTCAGCCGCATCAAGAAGAGAAATCGCAATTCCTTCACCCTGCTCAAGCAAAGCTTCCATCAAGTGCAGACATTCAACCTGCGGATTACCCGCCGCCGCAGCCGCCTGTACAGCGGAAGAAACCGCCTCGTTTGCCTTAGTAGTAAATTTTGTGTTCATAGTTGAACCTCCAGTCATTATTAGTCTAACTAGAACAACACCTATAAACTTGAGTCTATTCCACTCAACTTTAGTTTTCTAACATTTTACAGTGTTTACTACGTCACTTTAGCAGCCTAATTCTCCAACGAAACAGGCAAGGCACGAATCTTCTGAATAAATTCCTGGCGACGCTCCAGACAATCACGCGAGGAATCCATGCCTCCTAAAACCAATTTTTTCCTCACTTTTATGCCGCAATACCCAAGCACATGAGTTGCCAGGCGACGCAAAGGATAGGCGGGGTGAAGCAAGGAAAACAAACTCGGAGCATGAGAAGCAGTTACTAGCACAGCGCTTTTGCCAGACAGAAGTTTTTGCGGACGAATACGCCCTGGAAGGAAAGAATAAGCCAGCCCCGGAGTAAAAACTCGTTCCACCCACCCGGCAAGCACGGACGGTTCCCTCGCCCACCAAGTAGGAAAAAAGAAAACGATTTCTTCGGCCCACACAAGAGCCTCCTGTGAACGAATAATAAAACTGTCCAGCTCCATGCGACGGCGATACCCAAAACGCAAAACCGGATCGAAATCAACGGAACTTAAATCCATAAACCGTACTTGATGCCCTTTTTTCCGCGCGACCGAAACATATTCATAGGCACAAGCAGAAATAAAAGATTCCGCATCCGGATGCCCTAAAACCACCAACAGTTTCACGTTTCTACCCCTTCCCAGACACCTTACATTTTAGTTTTTAGTAGAAAGAAAAACTAAAAAAATGCAGTTATCTTTACTCTCTAGGCAAAAAATTAGGTCTTTCGTCTCTATGACGCGCAACAAAAATGCAAACATGAAAATATATGATTGTCCTTTGACAAAGATGAAAGGGGTCTGTAATGGACTTTGAAGAAATGAAGAACAAGGCCGCCGAAAAGGCTACCGAGCTCAAGAACTCAGCCGAAGAAGCTGCTCACAAAGCCGGTAACTTCGCTGAAGAAGCCGCACAAAAGGCCGAGCACGCCGTTGAAGGCTCTGGCAGCACCATCCAGGAAAAAGCTGCTGAACTAGCTAACGCCGCAGGCGAAAAGCTAGAAGAAGTAAAGAACGCCGCTACAGAAAAGTTCGATGAACTAAAGAACAAGTTCACCAACTGATTTAGCAATACAAGGTGGGCTCACCGGTTTAATAACCGGTGAGCCCACCTTAATTTATATATCTAGTGCGCCGGGGGAAGCATTCCCCGAATCACATTCAAACGGGCAACCTGACCCGCTCGACTTTCATAAACCTGACCGGTGGTATCAACAGTAAATACACGATGAGCTGAGCGTGCTCTTTCCGCTTGAGCTTCAGCTACCTGACGCAACATCTGTTGCGCTCGCTCTAACTGTTCCTCAAGCTCCAAGATACGCCTAATACCCGCTAGGTTTATTCCCTCCTCCTGGCTTAACTGCTGCACTCGCCGCAAAGTACGCACATCACGAGGCGTATAGCGACGTCCTCGCCCCGAAGTGCGTTTTGGACTGACCAACCCCAAACGGTCGTACTGACGCAAAGTTTGCGGATGCATTCCCGCCAACTGTGCCGCCACAGAAATCACATAGAGCACTTCTTCCATGCTCTACCTCCTTCGGTCAATCATTTTACGAACCCACTAAGGGAAATTGTGCCACTGGAAACCAGCGGTAAAAAAAAATCTAGGAAGCTGCCTCTTGTAATAAATCAGCACGCGGATCAAAATCTGCGAACGCTTCTCCCAAAGCGCTCAAAGCACTTTTTTGAGCTTCAGTGAGCTCCTCTGGCATAGCAACTTCAAGCTGCACAAACAAGTCTCCCTGTTTGCCCTTCACAGATAACCCACGGCCACGAATACGCAAGCGCTTACCAGGCTCGCTTCCCGCCGGGACCTTAACGGTCAAAGACCCACCCTCAAGCAAAGGAACCTTTACCGACGCACCTAGCGCCAGCTCGTCTAAGCGAACCGGAACACGAACCAAAACATCCTTTCCTTCCAAAGAGAAAACCGGATGCTTAGCAATCTTGACTTCAACAATCAAGTCACCGGGCTTACCGCCGTTGATGCCGGGCTTGCCCTTTCCACGTAAACGTATTTTTTGTCCATCGCCAACTCCGGCCGGAATCTTGACCGTGTGGGATTTACCAGCGGCACTAATCCGCACGGTATCTCCGCTCACCGCCTGACGTAAACTTAAATTAGCAGTTCCACGCAAGTTCGCACCGTTTACAGGCTCAGCTGCCGGCTGGAATCCACCAAAGCCACCTCGACCGCGAGAAGCGCCCCCAAAGGCATCGGCAAATCCACCGAAAATCTGCTCAAATCCGCCCGCGCCCGCGCCGCCGGAATTTCCGAAACGAACGCGAGAGCTTCCGTGACTGGCGCCCTGCCCACCGAAAGCTGTCCTTAACAGTTCTTCGAAGCCGACGCCCGCGCCCGCCGATCCCGAACCAAAACCCGCCGCCTGAGGCCCAAGCCGTCGAATAGTATCGTAATTCTTCCGCTCTTTTGGGTCAGAAAGCACCGCATAGGCTTCACCGACCCTCTTAAAAGTTTCCTCAGCCTTTGCATCTCCTGGGTTCTTATCCGGATGATACTTACGGGCCAGCTTACGATACGCCTTTTTAATTTCCGCCTGATCAGCGTCTTCGGATACTCCCAAAATCTTGTAATAATCTTTGTTTAAGTATTCTTCAGGACTCATCTAAACTGCCCCTCCTTTCAAAAATATTTTTCACACTCAGCTACGCTGGGTTGTGGACAATCACGCGTGCCGGTCGCAAAACCCGATCACCCATACGGTAACCGGGCTGAAGCACCTGCCCCACTACCGCTTCTTCCAGGCCTTCTTTATCCTCCGCCATCAAAGCTTCATGAACCTGCGGGTCAAACACTTCTCCGACCGCACCATAACTAACAAATTCAGCTTGCGTACCGAGAGTTTCTTCCAGCTTTTTAACAATCGAGGCAAATGGCCCCTCTAACTCACCGTGTTGACGAGCAGCATAAATATCATCAAAAACTGGTGCGAGAGCCGCTAGCACTTCTGCTTTACCAGCCTGACGATATCCGGGAATATCAGCCTTAGAGCGACGCACATAGCCAGAATATTCCTGAGAAACGTTATAGGTTTCGGCCTTGGCTCGCGCCAACTGGTCTTCCAACTCAGCTACTTTTTGCTGCACTAATTCAAGTTCACTAACCGGCTCTTCTTGCGCCTCTGACTCACTCGATTCCGCGACTGTTGACGCATCCGAAGATTCTTCCGTTTCTAAAGCGCTTTCCTCAGTTGCCAGAAATTCCTCCACCTGAGCCGCGATTTCCTCACCATTTACTTCGTTTTCACTCATTTTTCTTCCTCCTAAATCCCCTCTAGCAAGGCGGGGTCGAGGGCGGAAAGACTCCGTCCTCGACCCCGCTTTTACTCACTTACAGCGAGCGAATCAGTTTTCTTCATCCTCAACGATTTCCGCGTCAACGACATCTTCTTCGTCCTTGGATTCAGGGGCAGAATCAGACTGTGCAGCCTGTTCTTCCTGGGAGGCACGGTAGATAGCTTCACCAATCTTCTGTGCCTTTTCGTCAAGCTCGGCCAAAGCAGTCTTCAGCGGCTCAATGTCATCGGTGTTCTTCAGTGCTTCCTTGACCTTTTCGCAGGCTTCGGTCACTTCGGAGCTAACCTCTTCCGGTAGCTTTTCAGCATTTTCCTTGAGGAGCTTTTCGATGCTGTAGACCTGGTGTTCAGCCAAGTTACGAGTCTCGGCTTCTTCACGGCGCTTCTTGTCTTCTTCCGCGTGGGTCTTAGCTTCCTGAACCATGCGCTCAATTTCGTCCTCGGGTAGCTTAGAACCACCGGTGATGGTCATCGACTGTTCTTTACCGGTTCCCTTGTCCTTAGCGGAAACGTGGACGATACCGTTAGCGTCAATATCGAAAGTAACCTCAATCTGCGGGATTCCACGCGGAGCGGGAGCGATACCGTTCAACTCGAAGTTACCCAGTCCCTTGTTGTCGCGGGCAAATTCGCGCTCACCCTGGTAAATCTGAATGAGTACAGAATCCTGGTTATCACGAGCGGTGGAGAACAGTTCGGACTTCTTGGTTGGAATTGCGGTGTTACGCTCGATGAGCTTACGCATGATTCCACCTTCGGTCTCAATACCCAAAGAAAGCGGAGTGACGTCAATTAGGAGGACGTCGTTACGGTCACCCTGGATAACGCCGGCCTGCAACGCGGCACCTACGGCCACAACCTCGTCGGGGTTAACACCCTTGTTAGGCTCCTTGCCGCCGGTCAGCTGCTTAACAACTTCGGTTACTGCGGGCATACGGGTAGATCCACCAACCAAAACTACGTGGTCAATGTCGGAAACCTTAATTCCAGCGTCGGCAATTACCGCATGGAACGGCTTCTTAGTGCGCTCAATAAGGTCGGAGGTCATCTCTTCGAACTTAGCGCGAGAAAGCGAAGTTTCCAGGTTTACCGGACCTTCTGCGGTGGCCGCAATGAACTGTAGCGAGATGTTGGTGCTAGTAGCGGAAGAAAGCTCCTTCTTAGCCTGTTCAGCAGCTTCACGTAGACGCTGCATCGAGGTCTTGTTTCCGGTTACGTCAACACCAGACTCGTCCTTAATCTGCTGAACTAGCCATTCAACAATACGGTTGTCCCAGTCATCTCCACCAAGGCGGTTATCACCGTTAGTGGCGCGCACCTGAATGGTTGAGAATCCATCTTCAGGGTCTTTTCCAACTTCCAGCAAGGAAACGTCGAAAGTACCACCACCGAGGTCAAAGACCAAGATAAGTTCGTCTTCCTTACCCTTTTCGAGACCGTAAGCCAAAGCCGCAGCAGTTGGTTCGTTAACAATACGCAAAACGTTCAAGCCAGCAATCTGACCGGCATCCTTGGTTGCCTGACGCTCCGCGTCATTGAAGTAAGCCGGTACGGTAATTACCGCATCGGTAACAGGTTCACCTAGGTAAGCTTCGGCGTCTCGCTTGAGCTTGCTAAGAATACGAGCCGAGATTTCCTGAGCGGTGTATTTCTTGTCGTCAACACTGAAAGTCCAATCGGTTCCCATGTGACGCTTTACAGAACTAATGGTGCGGTCAACATTCGAGACGGCCTGGTTCTTGGCAACACTTCCTACAAGCACATCGCCAGTCTTCGAGAATGCGACTACCGAGGGGGTGGTACGCATACCTTCAGCGTTAGCGATGATAGTGGGTTCCCCACCTTCCAAAACTGCCAGAGCTGAGTTAGTTGTACCGAGGTCAATACCTACTGCACGTGCCATTATGTTTTCTCCTTTTATATATCTATGAAGTACCTAAGGGCTTGAGGTGCGTTTTAACCTTCCGGTTAGTCGCGACACTTGAGCCGAACACACTCAATCTTCCAACCTGAGCGAGGTCGTGTCAAGTTCACAAACCCTAAACTTGCGTCTACTAGACTCAACTTTATTTGCAGACCATTTATTCCCAACACTTTCCAAACATAGCTATGAAACAAATCACAACATTTCCTAAGCTCTGAGCCAATAACTTAGCGAGAAAGACGGCAATTCCCTCTACAAACAACCCACCGAGAAAAAACCTGCAAAAATTACACCTATGAGTCCAGCACTATTTCTCTCACTTCTAGCAATAACCGCAATCGCAACCATTGCTCCAATAGTCTCTTACCTAGTTCCCAAAAACTTTCTCCCCGAATCAGTCCTTCTGGTCGCAGGAGGAGTACTAATTGGTCCCGCTTTCTTGGATTTAGTACACATGGGACACGAAATAGAACTACTGAGAGAACTCGGCCTAGGGTTTCTCTTCCTCCTCGCCGGATATGAAGTAGACATTCAATCCCTACGCGGAAAATCTGGCCGCCTAGCCTCTGCCGCTTGGCTCACCTCAGCAATCACCGCCCTTGCTGTAATCACAATCTTTCCTGGCCTAAACCCATTTTCCGGACAGGGAATAGCCTTCGCCCTAGCCATGACCGCCACCGCTCTCGGAGCACTGATTCCTATCTTGCGAGACCGCAACATGCTGGAAACTAAAGTTGGGAAATCAATCATCACCCACGGTGCAATCGGTGAGCTTTACCCAATTTTGGCGATGGCAATCCTCTTGGGGGTACGTGGGACAGCAACAAACTTCATTATTGTTGTCATCTTCCTAATCCTCGCCACAACAATCGGACTAATCCCCAACCATGTACAAAACGCCGGGAAAAAATTAGCCAACATAATTCATTTTGGCTCTGAATCAACCGCCCAAACCACCGTTCGAGTAACAATCCTCTTACTAGTTGGACTAATCACCATTGCTACCGTCTTCAAGCTAGACATTGTCCTCGGCGCCTTCGCCGCCGGATTTATTGTCCGCCAAGCCACCCCACTGGGAAGACGCGAGCTAGAAGCCAAACTAGACGGAATTGGATACGGATTCTTCATCCCCATATTCTTCATCACCACCGGGGCAAAACTAGACCTTAAAGGGATTACCGAAAACCCCAAAATGGCAATTATTTTCGTGGGACTTTTGATGATTGTGCGCGGACTACCCGTATTTATCACCACTTTCTTCGAACTCGACAGCAAACCTTTCACCCGCATTCGACAGGCAATCCGAATAGCTATTTACTCATCCACTTCACTACCCATGATTGTCGCGGTCACGCAGGTGGCAGTTGACTCCAAACTAATGGAACCCGAAATCGCCTCCACCCTAGTAATCGGCGGCGCTGCCTCCGTACTAATAATGCCCCTCCTTGGAGCTCTCCTAGACGGCAAAAAAGACCGCGAAAAAGACGACAACACCAAGATTCGCTCCGCCCAGCAAAAAACCCACGAAGCTCGCGAAGCAGTTCAGTCCACACGCAAACTCATCAAAGAAGCAGCCATCGCCCAGATGGAAGCATCCAAGGTAAACCCCGATTCACTAGACGAAACAACTCGCGAAACCGCCCTATCCCAACGCCACCAATTAGCCAAAGCGATGGAACAAGCCCAAAAAGCCACCGAAAATCTCGCCGATCGCGCCCACGAAATGTTCCCCGACTCCAACTGGGACGAACTCGCCCAACGAGTACACGCCGACCGTGCCGCAATCGTTAAACAAATAGAACTACACCTTCACCAGATAGACGAGGAAAACGAAGAGACAACTTCCAACCCGCACACCTAAAGGCTACAATCAAGAAAACCACCGGCATCCGAACAAAGGAAAAACATGAGCATTGAACTAGTTGACCAAGTAACAGACGAAATTGTCGAAGCAGTAAACTACCTCATCCCACAGCTCTCATCCTCCGCCGGATCACTCAGCTACGAAGAGGTAGAACAGCTAATCGACCAGCCCGACGTCTACCTTTTCATCTACCGCCAAGACCCTGAAATCACCAATTCCCCAGAGGCCGACCCCACAGCTCTCGGCCCAATTAAGGGAATGCTCAGTCTGGCTACCTTCATTATTCCCACCGGTACTCGCGCCTGGATAGAAGACGTCGTAGTAGACGAGGCTACACGAGGAAGTGGAGCGGGACAAAAACTCGTAGAAGCAGCCTGCGAATACGCCAAACACCTGGGCGCCAAAACAGTAGACCTAACCTCGCGTCCCACCCGAGAAGCCGCAAACCGTCTTTACCGACGTTGCGGATTTGAAGCTCGCGAAACAAATGTTTACCGTTACGCCAACTAAACACAAAGTTAGCCCACTCACATTTACCTGTTACAGTAACAGGCAATTAGGTTGTTAGTCCTAAACTTACTTTGGATTCATTCCCTCCACATATTTCCAATAAGTAAGCTAGCTCTAGGAGCCAATATGAAACCTCTGGTCCTGCAATCCGATTTTGGAATTTCAGACGGCGCGGTTTCCGCCATGTACGGGGTAGCACTCGGAGTAAACAACAACCTTGGAGTTTACGACCTCACACATGACATTCCCCCATACAACATCTGGGATGCCAGCTACCGACTCACCCAAACCATCAGGTATTGGCCCGAAGGTAGCGTTTTTGTTTCAGTAGTAGACCCCGGAGTCGGAACCGACCGTCTCTCAGTAGTTTGCGAAACAGAATCCGGACACTACATAGTCACCCCAGATAACGGCACTCTCACCCACGTAGATCATTTTGTTGGCATCAAGCAAGCCCGCATCATCGACGAAGAAGTGAACCGACTGCCCTTTTCCGGCGAGTCCTACACCTTCCATGGGCGCGATGTTTACGCATACACAGGCGCCCGCCTTGCCGCAGGAATCATCGACTTCTCAGGGGTTGGCCCCACCACCTCGGTAGAGAATCTAGTCCGCCTACCAATGGAACCAGCTACGAAAGACGGCAACCGTCTAAGCGGAATCATTGACGCTCACGATGTACGCTATGGGTCCCTATGGACAAACATCACCCTGGAACAATTCCGCGAACTGGGAATCCCCAATGGATCTAGGGTCAAGGTATCCATCTCACACCAAGACCGCCTAATTTACTCTAACCTCGTCACCACCGCTCACTCCTTTGCGGAAGTCGGCATTGGTGAACCGTTAGTTTACGCAAACTCGCTCTCCAATATGGCTTTAGCAATCAACCGCGGTTCATTTGCCCAGGCCTACAACATTTCTTCTGGACAATCCTGGAAAATCTCCCTCGAAGCCATCTAATTGAAAGGCATTCCCAATGACCAATCTATTCACCAAGCAGTCCTCTACCGTAACGGTAGTCGCCACCGGTATCGGCGCGGCTCTATTCTTCGTCCTCGGACGTTTCGTGGCAATTCCTTCCCCCGTCCCAAACACCAGCATTAGCCTGCAGTACGCAATCTTGGCTGTGTTCGCGCTACTTTACGGACCTGTCTCCGGTTTCCTTATTGGATTCATCGGACACCTTTTGATTGACGCCACCTCCTACGGGCCCTGGTATTCCTGGGAAATCACCTCCGCAGTAGTTGGACTAATTATCGGAATTGCTCTAATTCACGTCAGCATTGATCGAACTGGTTTTGGGCGCAAGCAGATTCTCCTCTTCAATGGAGCAATTGTTCTCGCTAACGCGGTAGGTTGGTTCCTTGTCGCCCCTATTTTGGACATCGTTCTTTACGCCGAGCCCGCCAATAAGGTATTTACCCAGGGACTGTTTGCCGGTGTCTCCAACATCATCACTAGCTGCGTCCTGGGTACTCTATTAGTCGTTGTCTACGCACAGACTCGCACCAAGAGCAACTCCCTCAAGGTAGAGTCCTAAAACTAGGTAAACCTAAATCTATGACGAATCCGCTTCCCCTCATCGAACTGAAAGATTTCTCCTTCCAGTACCGTGCGCAGTCAGAGCCTACGCTCAAAAACCTTAACCTGCGTATAAACGAGGGGGAGCGGATTCTCATCACAGGGCCTTCCGGGTGTGGAAAATCCACCTTAGCCCATGTGATTAACGGGATAATTCCCCATCGTTTTCCCGGTGTATTCTCTGGCGAAGCACGCGTTTGTGGATTCGACATTACCAACGATTCCCATCCCTCACTAACAGAACTTTCACGCCGAGTCGGTACGGTACTACAGGATCCAGATGGGCAGTTTATCGGAATTACCGTCGCCGAAGATATTGCTTTTTCCCTGGAAAACCAACAAGTACCACCGACTAAAATGCACGAACAGGTTCGCGCTGCCGCAAACCTAGTCGGAATTGCAGACAAGCTTGATTCCTCCCCCCAGCAACTTTCCGGAGGGCAAAAACAACGCGTTTCCCTCGCCGGGGTATTGGTGGAAGAAGATTTACAGGTTCTTCTTTGTGACGAACCTTTGGCAAGCCTCGACCCCAAATCAAGCTCACATACACTTGATTTACTTGATTCCCTTTACGAACGCACGGGGAAAACCCTACTCATCGTTGAGCACCGGATAGAAGAGGTTTTAAACCACCACATCGACCGGGTAATTCTCATGTCGCAGGGAAGAATTATTGCTGATTTACCTCCCGCTGAGCTACTTGCTTCCTCACTGCTAGAAGACAATGGCATCAGAAGCCCGCTCTATGTTTCTGCCCTAAAATACGCAAAAATCAATCCCGCCGAGGTAAAGGGGCTAGAGAACCTCGAAAAGATAGAACTCACCAAGCAACAAAAAACCCAGCTTGTTGAGTGGGCCGCGAAAGTTCCCCCACGCACTCCAAACCCTCAAGGCGAACTGTTACGCGTAGATAATCTAAACTTCCGCTACCCCCAGAGCGACCCGCATGCCCCCCTTCCCAGACTCGTAGTTGAAGATGTTTCTTTTAGTATCCAAAAAGGACAGATTCTTTCCCTATGTGGCAATAACGGTGCCGGTAAATCTACACTCGCGAAACTGCTGTGTGGTTTTGAAAAGCCAAGCTCGGGTGAAATTACCCTAAACGGTCAAGAAATCAGTACCTGGCCCATTGCACGAAGGGCTAAAGACATCGGATTTGTTCTCCAAAACCCGAACCAGATGATTAGCAAACCAACCGTTTTTGCCGAGGTTGCGCTAGCTCTCCAAAGCGAAAATATATCTCCCGAAGAACTACAGGAAACTGTTTCTTCCACACTTCGAGTCTGCGGTCTTTATCCCTACCGAAATTGGCCCATCTCCGCACTGTCTTTCGGCCAGAAGAAACGTGTGACAATCGCTTCGATTATGGTACGTAAGCCTAAACTTCTGATTCTCGACGAGCCTACCGCGGGACAGGACTGGGCGCACTATACCGAGATTATGCAGTTTTTACAAAAACTAAATGAACTTGGCACCTCAATTTTATTAATCACTCACGATATGCATCTAGCCCTTGAATACACCACTTCAACCCTGGTTTTATCAGGCTCAAAATTGATTGCCTATCGTCCATGCTCACAGGTCTTAACCGATAGTGACCTATGCGAAAAAGCCGGGCTGAAAACAACCAGCTTATTCACCCTCGCAGAAAAATGCGGTTTTGCCGAACCATCTGTTTTCGTAGATTCTTTCCTTGCTTACGACCTAGCTAATCGTCCGCAAAATCTCCTCGAACGAATTTCTCAGGGGGAAGCAAATGGCAACTAATTCAAAGGCTCCCCGTTCAACTTTCGGCTACCTGCCACGTGATTCGTTCATGCATCGCCTGGGCGGGTCAACCAAACTGCTGATGGTACTTTGCATGTCACTAGCGGTAATGATGGGATTTGACACCCGTCTTTTAGTAGTCATGCTCATAGTCTCGGTTATCTTTTGGAAGCTTTCAAAAATCTCTTTGCGAGATTTAGCAACAGTCCTCTTAATTGTTCTGGGGCTGATGCTATTAAATAATCTCTTCATTTTTCTTTTCGCACCCAACTATGGGACTGAGCTTTACGGTACACGACACGAACTAGTGCATCTTCCGGCAGGCTACTCAATCACTGCCGAACAGCTTTTTTACCAGCTAAACGTAACTTTAAAATACTTCGCGGTCATTCCTATCGCACTTTTGTTCTTAACCACGACAGAGCCTTCTCAATTTGCGGCAGCACTAAACCGAGTAGGAGTTCCTTACAAAGTCTCTTATTCGGTTTCCTTGGCTCTTCGTTATATTCCGGATGTGCAGCGCGACTTCCAAAATATTTCTAAAGCACAGCAGGCGCGTGGAGTAGACACTTCTAAGGACGTTTCTTTCTTTACCCGTTTAAAGAACACTTCCCATATTCTTTTCCCACTTCTGCTTACCTCCCTGGATAGGATTGAAGTTATTTCTACCGCGATGGATTTACGCGGATTTGGACAGGGGAAAAAACGTACCTGGTATCGTACTGACGAGTTCACCTGGCGCGACGTTCTCGCATTAAGTATTAGCGTTCTGCTGCTGCTGGGATCGATTATCCTACTATGGGTAAACGGCGGAAGATTCTATAATCCATTCATGTAAACTTCTAAAAAGGTGGCCCCTCACTAGATGTGAGGGGCCACCTTTTATCCACTCTAAAACTAGAGCTTAAAGGACTTGTGTTTGCCAATAAGCGTAAGGCAGAAAATACTTGCGCAAAGCACCAGGAGAGAAACTAGACCCGCCAAGATAGATCCGCCAACAATAAATAGGTTTGCAAAAACCATGAACAGTAACGGCCACATACCTGCAAAGTAGATGGAGATACGGTTTCCCGCGACATAGCCTACGAGCAATAAAACTGTGCCGAAGGCAATAATTAAGAGAAGTCCAAAGAAATTACGCACAAACCAGTTATGCCCCAGGTTGGTAACGGGAAGCGCCAAAATTGAAAATAGGAGGTAAATGCTCCAGCCCGCTAATAGACCAAAAGTAACATCAACTATTAAAGTTATGGCTGCACGCTGTCCTTTAGTTTTTGCACCGAATAGGTACGGCGGCAAACCCACTAAAAGTACTACTGTTACCACTGTCAACACTAGTACTACCAGTGCCGAAGCAAAGGGCATGCCCAATCCCTGCAGCATTACGTATAGCCCTACTAGCAGCATGGCCAACGACGGGAAGAACCAGTGAGTTCTTTGGAACTCAATTGTGTTAGCCGTAGGCAGCCACTGCCAAACGGTGAAGGCTAGAAGACCGCCCACAATAGGAATCCACATCCAAGAACCTATCCCCATGCTGTCGAGTAAAGAGAACTGGAGGGCATCACCGGTGTAAACCAATGGGGTCTGCGCGTGCACTCGCCCAACTATGAAAAGAATTAAGGCAAGTATCCCAAACCCTGTAGTAATTATCTGTCGATTACGGTCGGCTGTTGTAAAACGCATTGCGAAGCCTCCTGGTTCATTGTTTACGATTTTTTTGTCGCCCTGTGCAGGGCGACAATTCCCCCGGTGAGATTACGATATTCGACGTTCTCCCACCCACATTCGGAAATAATTTGGGAAAGTTTCTTTTGATCGGGCCACTGCAAAATTGATTCTGCAAGATAGGTATAGGCCTCCGGGTTATCTTGTACCAGCCCAGAAATACCCTGTAGAAAAGTTTTTAGATAAAGTTCGTAAGCCTGACGAGCTGGACCAAAAACTGGACGAGAAAACTCAGCCACGAGCAGTGTTCCTCCCGGACGCACGACCCGAGCCATTTCGCTCAGCCCTTTTTGGGTGTCGGCAATATTCCGCAATCCAAAAGAAATAGTGGCAGCATCAAACTCATTATCAGCAAAAGGTAAATCCATTGCGTCAGCCCAAACGAACTCTAGGTTTGGGTGCTTCTTACGGCCCTGCTCTATCATTCCGTGCGAAAAGTCACCGGCTACCAATTTGGCTCCACTTTGCGCCAGGTAAGCGGTAGAAGTCCCAGTTCCTGCTGCTAAATCGAGAATTCGCTGACCAGGTTTGGGGTTTAGGGCTTTACGTACAGCCCGACGCCATATCCGGTCCCATCCAAGGGTCATTAAATCGTTTGCAAGGTCGTAGTTTTTCGCTACCTTGTCAAACATTCCAGCTACCCGCTGGGGGTCTTTGTCGACAGGAATGGCGCTTAATTTGCTCATGCTCAATTCTTTCAGGGGTAAAACTAAAATTCAATACTTTAGAATTATTGGCGATGATACCTCTTGAAGCCAATCCAGACGCATACCTCTCCGGATGGAGAGCGGTTGAATTGACCCTTCCCCCCGAAGTTTACGGGGTTCCCACACATTCTCGGGGAATGGCTCAGCCCTGGGGGCGTTTTGCCCTAAATTTTGTTCCCAAAGACCAGCGCCCTCTATGCTGGATTGGGCGCGGAACCTGTGTAGTTTCCTGGGGAGGGACAATAAATTTCACAGGAGAAATGACACAGGCTGCACGGATTTACCGAGAATGGGCAAGAAAAGTTCATTTAGAAGAAAAATCACGCGAACTACTTGTTTCCTTGGGAGCTTTTAATTTCACTGATTTGGTAGGCACCCTCCGCGTGCCCACCCTCGCCCTAATTGGAATGCCACACCTGCGGACGTTCCTTATCTGGCACACGAGTCGGGACGAAGAGGCCCAAAAGCTCCAAGACTGTATTTATTCTTCAAATCTAAATACTCTCTTTTCCTCAGATTCCCCCACCCCCCTACGTTGGGAAGAAAATGGAGCAAGTATCCCACTAGAAACATGGCAGAATAACCTTACTCACGGCACTGATTTACTACGCGCGGGAAAAGCCAAAAAAATTGTTCTTTCCAGAGACGTTTACTGGTCTTGCTCGCCCCCAAAGCAAATTGTTGAAGTACTTAAAAACCTCATTGCCAAAGACGACCACGTCGGCCAGGACACTTCTTCTTGGGCATTTTCAATCGATAACCTGGTAGGCGCTTCACCTGAAGTATTATCCCAGGTAACAGATGGCATTTTTAGTGCCCGCATCCTGGCAGGAACCCGACCGGCGGGTCGAGGAGAAGAACTATTCGATGATCCTAAGGAACTGGCCGAACATACTGCCGCCCGAGATTCGGTACTTACCAAACTCGCCAGCGCAAATATAACCCGGGTAAAAACCGGGGAGCCCCGGCTCTTACGCCTAAGTAACGTTGACCACCTACAAACCGAATTAAGTGGACGAGTCACACCAGGAAGTGATAGCGCCACCTTAGCGACACATTTCCACCCTACCGCAGCTATTTGCGGGACTCCCACAAACCTCGCACGAGAACTAATTTCCCAGCTTGAGCTAATTGATCGCGGTAAGTTCACCGGCCCCGTAGGACTAATGCATCCAAGCGGTGACGGGCAGTGGAATATCGCCTTACGCTGTGCCCAAACTGAGGATGCGACCTCACCTTTTTCTTCTCAATGGAGACTACTTGCTGGAGCCGGAATTATGCCTTCTTCCACTGCAGCACGGGAGACCGAAGAAACTGGCGTAAAAATGGGACTAATGCGTAAAGCCTTAGGCATATAGCTAAGAAAATGTTTTGTCCCCCATAGTTTTATTGGGGGACAAAACACTAACTAATTTATGCTGGCGGCATTTATCAGTTCCCCGGTGATTTTCAGTAGTTTTCCATCACGGGCAACCTGAAGTGTGACTCGGTCACCTGGAGAGTAACGTCGCACGTAGCCAATAAGTGAAAGTGAATCAGAAACCGGCTGTCCGTTAATTGCCACTATAACGTCTCCCCTACGCAGCCCAGCAGCTCCCATCTTGGAAAGAGAAGTAATTTCTTTTACTTCCGCCCCATTACGGGCGATTCCATCTATAGTTGTGACGGCCGGAGCTGCACTAATTCCCAAAAGGGCGTGAGTTGCGTGACCCGTAGAGATAATTTCTCCACTAATTTTTTTAACCAGATTAACGGGAATCGCAAAACCCAAACCGATTGATCCAGCTTGGCGTGCTTGACTTCCGCCAAGGGAAATAATTGACGAGTTAATCCCAATTACTCTGCCCTTATCATCAAATAGGGGGCCACCGGAGTTACCGGGGTTAATGGAAGCATCCACCTGAATTGAGTTGGTAATTACTTCCGCTCCGGGACGATTGTATTCATCTCGTTTGGAAACTACCGTAGGACGGTCAAGGGCGGAAATAATTCCAGTAGTCATTGTTGCCCGCAAACCGAGGGGAGCACCAATTGCTGCAACAGGTTGTCCAACTTCCAACTTGGCGGAGTTGCCCAGTCGAGCTGCGGTTAAATCTGTGGGTGGCTTGACCAATTTAATTACGGCTAGGTCAGTGGAAGGGTCAGTTCCCACAATCTTTGCCTTATAGATTCTGCCATCATTCAATGTCACCCGGATTTCACCGTTTGCCTGAGCGTTAGCAATTACGTGGTTGTTCGTGACAATGTGGGCTTCTTTATCAATAATTACCCCCGAACCGGTATCTGCCCCGGTTTCACCACGGACTTGAATTAGCACCACGGTTTTACCTACCGCTTCATTTACGGCTTTCCAGTCGGCAGCAGAGGCCTGGGAATTAACTACGGGCGCTACCTCGGCGGTACTTCCTTTTTCTTGGGGAACCACCGATTGGGTACCTGTATTCAGGAGGCCGCTTGCCTGCAACCCTACAACGGTCAATCCCGAAGCCATAAGTGCCGCAACGAGGGTAGAGGTACATACCGCTACCCAACCGGGGGTGCGACGGCGTTTACGCTTCCACTTTGGTGGAGTATCAAGCATTTGTACCTGGTGAGGGTAGTAGGGGTGATAGTTGTTCGTACCGCTATTCGGTGCGGCAGGTGCGGCATAGGGGTTATTGTCCGAGGGAGTGTCAGCTTGTCGTGCGGAAAAATCCGTAGGAGCTTGCGCCGTGTACTGGTTCCGGGTGGGATAAGTCTGTTCCGCTGTTACTGACTCAGGGGCAGAAGCTGGGGATTCACCGGGAAAAGAAGGGCTCACGGATGTCTGCTGGGTCTCATATGAAGTGGGCTCTGGCGCCGAAAAGTTTTCCTCAGGAGGATTTTCATCCGTCCATTTTTCTTTATTTTCCATGCTTTATCTTTCTAGATTAAATAACTTCTGTTACCAACTTGTTATCTAGTGTTACATATTTGTTATATTTTTGCTAGCGATATTTTATGCATTCTGATTTGCGAGTTTAATGTGAAGTATTTCCACCTTCCCCTTTTGCGGAGAAGTAAGCCAGTTCCCTGACCCGTGAATCAGCTCAGCAGGTAAAACCTGACGATAATTTGCCCCCATGGCGACAGATAGCTCTTCTATCCGCACTTCCTGCGGCGTGAGGAAGAAACGAGAAAATACTTCAGGCGAAGCCTGAGCGTGTTCCAAACCGGCAAAAATGGACCCTCCTTGGTCATCAAACAAAATAATCTGAATACCCGGGAAGGGAAGGAGAGTTTTCGCGAAAGTATCAAGCAAAGAAGTCACATCATGCAAGAAGGTCAGGTCCCCCAAAACTAAGCGAATAGGAGTTCCCAAATGAGTTGCTATTCCCCGACCAGTTGCAATATTTCCATCAATTCCGGCCAGTCCCCTGTTGGCAAAGACTACGGGAGCTTCTCCTCGTATTTCTTCCTTTTGTACGGATAATGCACCAGAAAAACGGTCAAAAAAGCGAATCGTGGAAGAAGCCCCCAAGAAAAGTGGGGTTTGATCAAGAATAGATTTTTCCCAAACTTGAGCACAGGCCCAAGGACGCGGGTCATCCCCCAAGCGGGCAGTCCCTTCTTCTTCCCATTGCCGCGCCCAAGACGAATAGCTGGCCGGGAACAAACAGGTGTGTGCCCTTACTTGGCTAAGTAAATCAGAAGTAGCAACTACCTCCGCCCCATTACCGAGCGCTTCAGGCCAGATTGCCCAATCAGCTGAAACCACTACCTTAGGTGCGCTCGAAAGCAATCTAGTGACCGGCCGACTCAGCGTTGGCCGCCCCATCACCAGTACTTGCTTCACTTCTTTCGCAAGGTCCGAAGGAGTGTGCAGCCCCAATGCCTGCTGATAATCAACGGGAGCGATAATTTCCTGTAGACACTCATCGGCTCGTTCCCACCCGCGGGCGCGAGAGGACGGTTCTGCCAACAGTGGCCAACCAAGTGAAAGCGCTACAAAGGCAGCTTCTGGACCAGCGCTATCACCAGCTACAACAACGCTTCGGTTTTCACTAAAATCAAGTAGAAAATGAGGATCAAGTTCTACCGGCTCACTCCGTTGCGGGCTGCGCTCGGAAAATTGTCCTGGTAAAGCCCGTAAAGCGCCACTTACAAATTGCGGAAGGGGAAAAGTTGGGGTGAGTGGGTCGGAAAAACAGGTATTTAGATGAACCACTCCGGGACGGTTGGAAAGTAGTCCGAGGGAAGCGGTAATCGAACGCCTAACCAAGGCCGCTAAATGGGTATCGGAATACCCGTTGGGTAAATCAAACTCATAAACGGGGGCAGAGCCGAAAATACCAACTTGGGAGGTAGTTTGATTCGCTCCAGTATCGCGCAATTCATGGGGACGATCGGCAGTTATTACAAGTAATGGAATGGACGAATGCGTCGCCTCTAAAACTGCCGGGTGGAGGTTAGCGACAGCGGTCCCGGAAGTTGTGATGATAACCGGCGGGGCCGCGGTAGGTGTTTCCAAGGCAGCGCTAGAAGATGCCGGGGCACGGTAGGTAACGGCGTTTTCACTGCGATAGGAAGGAATGTCTGAATCACGAATCCCAAATGCTTGAGCGGCTTTAGCCAGGCCGAGCGCGTAAAATCCAGCGGCACGTTCATCGGCGCAGATGTGTGCCCGCAATTTGCCGCTTTCTTCCGCTGCCGCTAACGCGTATGCCAAAGGTGCGCTACGCGATCCGGGACATAAAACCACATCGCGAACTCCCGCTTGTACCAGTTGGGACAGCAGTTCGTAGGCAGTTTTTAGCGACGGAGGCTGCTGCGCTAGCGGAACCGGAATATTAGTTTGCGGTTTTTTGGCATCTTCCATACGTCGCATTTTAGTTCAAGGTGGGGACATCGGGGGCAAAAACTTCCTTCACCCTAGTATCTTAGGTAGTGTTATCCAGCCTTTAAGAGACTCAAGAAACGAGGGTATCTTACTCATGGAGAAAAATTACACTCAGTCTCTCTCCCGCTTCACCACTACACAACGAACTAGTACGAATCGCGGGCGGCTTTTACGAATTGCCGCCGGGGGAATACATATCGAATCTTCCACTTTTACCCCTTACATTTCTGGAGAAGCTGATTTTCGAGTAACCCGAGGTGACGACTTAAAGGCTCGCTACCCCTGGTTTACTTCTGCGTCTGATACTTCTGGCGGATACGATTTACCATCTCCAACGCCACACACTTTTCCCTCACAGATGCCTCCTTTGGAGGGAGTGGAGCTAATCCCCCTCGTTCATGCCGGGGCGCTTCCGGGTGGTCCGGTAGATTCAACTTTTTTCGCAAACTGGTTGAAAGAGTTTAGCGAAGGGTTAGAAAAGGCGGCACAAAAGGGGGTAGATGGTCTACTGCTGGATATTCACGGGGCAATGGCCGTCCCGGGAATTGATGACCCGGAAGGTCTGATTGCCGAGCGGGCCCGCCGAATACTCGGTTCAAAGGCAATTATCTCGGCCGCAATGGACTTACACGGCAATATTTCAGAAGATCTTTTCCGCGCCTGCGATTTATTGACCTGCTATCGCACGGCACCTCATATTGACCAAGTTCCCACCCGCTATCGCGCCAGCGCTAACCTAGTACGCGCCCTGCGCTACCCAACACCGATTTACCGGGCGCGCGTAGCTGTCCCGATTTTGCTTTCCGGGGAACAAACTTCCACACGGGTAGAACCGGGTAAGAGCCTTTATGAATCGTTGGAACCAGCGTGCGTAGCTGGGCGAGTTTGGGATGCGGCAATTTGGATGGGCTTCCCATGGGCAGATCAACCACGCTGCCACGGAGTGGTTGTCACCTGCGGGAGCGAACGCGAAGAAGTCAGTAAAGTTGCGCAAGAAATTGCCGAAAAATATTGGGGATACGTTAACGAATTTGACTTTGTTGGCCCTACTGCTGAGCCACAAGAAGCGATTAAACGCGCCTACGATAGCGAGGATTCACCGTTTTTCCTTTCCGACACCGGGGATAATCCCGGCGCGGGAGGATCTGATGATACCGTCGGATTTTTAGGGGAAATGCTCGCGCAATACCGTGAACGCAATTCACAAAAAAGCATTCTTTTTACCTCTATTTTTGATCCCGAAACAGTTTTGGAAGCACAAAATTACGGTCCCGATAAGGAATTGAAAGTTAGGCTTGGGGCAAAGGTGGGGGCCGAGACACGACAGGATGTTGCACTCACCGATACTTTCTTCACTGAAAAGCTATTTTCCAGTTCCTATGGCGGAAATAGTGTACTTTTACGCAGCGGTAATTTCCGGATTGTTGTCACTTCGGAACGAACCCAATACTGCACGGAAGAAGCATTTAGACTGGCTGGCTTCCCGAACTTTTCCGGGCTAGATGTGGTGGCAGTAAAAATAGGTTATCTGGAACCAGACCTCTTTCAGGCAGCAAGCGGGTGGGTAATGGCTCTGACGCCTGGGGCGGTTGACCAAGATTTGATACGAGTTGGACATCAGCGCTTGAAACGCCCGCTTTTCCCTTTTGATTTACCGAGTTTCCATCCCAACTTAGAACCGTGGGTTGAATCAAGTGCTCATTAGATAAGTGGGGGACGGCTTTTGTTTACCGTCCCCCACTATTTTCCCGTTTTTCTAAAGCTACGGGCAGGTAGAGATTAGTTTCCCCATTTTGCGTGATGCTCATCAATGAGGCGACGCTCGTCCTTACCGATAATTAGCATGAGGATAACCGAGATTACTGAAACTCCAATTAGAACGATGTAGGTAACGTTCCATCCGAAACTGTTGATAAGGATACCCACACCGGTTGAGGCAAAAGATGCTCCTAGCAGGTATCCAAATAGCCCCGTGAATCCAGCCGCGGTTCCAGCCACGTTACGTGGAGATAAATCGATTGCCTGCAGACCAATTAGCATTACTGGCCCATAGATTGCCCCACCGATAACACCGATGATGGTCATCATAATCCAGAATGGGGTTCCTACCGGCAATAGCCAGTAGATGGCGATGCTGGCTCCGGTAATTCCAAGGAAAAGAATACCGGCACCGGAACGCCATCCCTTGAAAACCTTGTCCGATACCCAACCACACAGCAAGGTTCCGACGATACCGGCAATTTCATAGAGGGAGAAGCCGGCGATTCCGCCAGCCAGCTTGGTTCCGTGAACTTCTTTCAGGTAGAAGGGAATCCAGTAGAGAACACCGTAGCGTAGGGTGTAAACAAAAACGTTGGTAATTGCCAAAAGCACAACAACCCGGTTGGTTAGAACGTGACGGAAAATAATCTGCCAGTAGCTCAGGTGAGCCAGTTCGCTGTCTACCGCATCTACCTTGGGGGGATCGTTACGGAACTCCTCGATTGGAGGTAGACCAACGGACTCGGGCGTATCGCGCATCAAGACAAAGGTAATCGCGGCGACGATTAAGGCGATTACTGCAGGGAACCAGAAAGCTGATTGCCACTGGTTACCGGTAAAGTCGAGAGCATAAGCTGCCGCTACACCTACACCGGCTCCACCAACGTTGTGGGCGCAGTTCCAAACCGAGGTTTTCCACCCACGCTCGTTTGTTGAGAACCAGTGCACAAGACTACGACCACTGGGAGGCCATCCCATTCCTTGGAACCAACCGTTGATAAACATTACGGTGGCAAACACGCTTACAGAAGCGGTTGCAAAGGGAACAAAGGCAATGAATAGGTTGGTCAGGGCAGAAAGAGCCAAACCTAGGGGCAAGAAGTATCGAGCATTTGCCCGGTCGGACATTGTCGCCATGAAGAATTTTGACAATCCGTAGCTAATTAGGACTGCGTTTGCGATAACCCCGAGGGCGACTTTGTCGTATCCGAGTTCGCTCTTTAGAAGCGGTCCAACTAGAGAAACATTGTTACGAATCAGGTAGTAACCGGCATAACCGATAAAAATACCCATGAACACCGACAGGCGCAGACGCTTATACAGCGGGGCAATTTCTTCTTTAGGTAATCTCGGAATCGGCGGCGGTGCGCTGAGGAAACCGAGGCTCCGGTCTGCGTTTTTGGTATCTTTCATCTTTGAAAACCTTTCTTAAGCGTAAAAGGATGAAAAAACCCTAGTCTTTTTACGGTATTTACGCTAGGGGTGTGGACATTTTTTCGGTTTTCCTCTAGACACAATCTACAAATGTTATTTTTCGGATACTTATTTTCCGCAAGAAATCGCCCTTTATGGGACTTTAGTCAGGTGGTCATTTTTTCATACAAATATTGCACTTTTGTTCATTCGATATAAATCGTCAACCAGACAATCCAATATCACAAAACTATTTACCGCTTCTTCCCAATTCGCGCCTATCTCGGACTTTTCCATATTTTCTAAATATCTACTAAAGATATGAACACATTTCTTCGAGGCGGCGTTCCCAGCGAGCCACCAGTTCACGAGTTCCTTCGTCTTGTGTTTGCAACCTTTCGCCGTATTCTGGGCGCGGGGAAGAAATAGTTAACGTGCAGTTCTGCGGGGGAAAATTACCCGCCGGTTCCGTAACGAATAATCTTCCCGTTCCCAGCCCGCAAGGCCCATCAAGTTTTTCGACAGCCGCCGCTAAACGCACTGCCCCCCAGATTCCCACAGATGAATCAAGCGCGGAAGAAATAACTACCGGTATATCGGCCTTTTCAATAATTTCTAGAGCCGCGCGTATCCCCCCTAGGGGCTGCATCTTTACCACCAACAAATCAGCCGCCTGCGCTCTGACGACTTTTAAGGGATCTTCTGCCCGCCGTACTGACTCATCGGCAGCCACTCGTGTTTGTACCCGGGAACGTACCCAGGCTAAATCTTCAACTTCCCAACAGGGTTGTTCCACATAGTCCAATCCTCCGGCCGCACGAGAAAGCTCCGTGATGACTTTAACTGCCTCTTCTTTTTCCCATGCAGCATTGGCATCTATCCGAATTTTTCCGGCCGTACCGAGGGCGGAACGAACTGCCTCCAAGCGGGCACAGTCTTCAACAAGCGAGGAACGTGGATCTGCTACTTTTACTTTTGCGGCGAGCGCCCCGGGTTGAGCAAGTACAAGTTCTTCGGCCTTTTCTGGGCTCACAACCGGCACGGTAACATTCAAGGGGATAGTTTCCCGCAGTGGACGGGGAGGTTCTTCTCGCGCCATTTCCAGTGCAGCACGTAGCCAGGTAGAAGACTCACGCGAGTCGTAGTCCCAAAAGGGGCTGCATTCCCCCCAGCCAGCCGGCCCTAATAGTCCGAGTCCTTCACGAGTTTCAATACCGCGAAAACGTACTTTGAGAGGAACTTGCCAGACTACGCCGCGGGTAATTCCCAATTCTTGCAAAACGGTGGGAACACGAATGTTAGAAAATCTCATCTCCAGTCCCTACCTGCGTTAACAAGACCTCACTAGAAAACAATAAACTTTCATAGTTGAATGTCTATTTCGTGAGCTTTTAAGGCTCCTAGATTAACCGTGTAAAGGGGGGATTGTTTTCCCTCTGGAGTCAACAGGTCACAAGCGGTATTTTCACTTTCTTCTAACTTGCGGACAAACGCGGTAGTCCCCGCGAGAGAAACAATTTTTAGTTGATGTTCCCCCGAAGTAAGTTTAAGCATCCCCCCATTTACGGGTGTTTTTCCGAGTGCCAAGTAGTCGGAAGTGACGGTATTTATCCACGCGAGAGTACCGGGAATCTGCGTCAGTACCTTTGGAGCTACTTCAGTTCCGACAATTCCGGCAAAGGCCTGCGGGTTAGGTTCACTTCCACGTAACCCCTCCTGGGTAAGAATCTCCATTACCTCCGCGGCGGCGGTAATTAGGCTATCCGACATGTCATTGACACTTAGAGGTTTAAGGAAACTTTTTGCCTTGCGATCAGCTCTTACTGCCTGCGATATTCCACCTATTTTAGAGACTGCACGTTCAGCTTCACGCACCTGCCAACCATCTGCGTAGTCAGCTACTCGCAAAGTCATTACCGCACCTTGTTCAACCCAGCGTGAAACAATTCGTGAAGAACGAGAAGTTCCAACTTTCATAGTTCCATCGGCAAAAATTGCCAGATACAGAAAATGGGGAACGTTCAGATAGTTATACAAAAGCTCTGAAGCTTTCTCCCTCGGGGTGTTATGAATAAGGCGGGATTGATCTGCACGCGCGCACGGGTAGCACTGTGTTCCCTTTTCAATTTGCCTGGCCGTACGACAGGGCACCACCATAAATCCGCCCTCGGGAGCAAAACGCGAACTTCCGATACAGCGTCTTTTTCCAGTTAGGTGAAAACGAATTTCCTCTCCCGCCTGCAAAGTATTTTTTTCATTGCTTGCCAGCTCATTAGCTAGAGGTTCACCTTCAGCGCTAAGCAGCCGTAAATTGGCAACAGTAGAGGTTTCCTGGGCAGAAAATTTGGTGATATATCCAAGCATGTTTATAAGACTACCTGATTTAAGCAGGTAGACCGCTAAACTGGTTCTATGAGTTCACTACCTTTTGTTTCCGACACTTTTGACCCTCAGCGCTGGCGCGAGGTAACGGGCTTTAGCGACCTGCGGGAAATTACCTACCATCGGGGGATTTCCCGTGGCCCCCAAGATGGTCGTCCGCGCGGAGAGGATTTACCGGTTGTAAGAATTGCTTTTGATCGCCCGGAAATTCGTAATGCTTTCCGCCCTTCTACGGTGGATGAACTTTATAGGACTCTTGATCATGCACGCATGAGCCCCGATGTGGCGGCAGTAATTTTAACCGGAAACGGCCCTTCTCCTAAGGATGGTGGATACGGTTTCTGCTCTGGCGGGGACCAGCGGATTCGTGGACGTGACGGGTATCGTTACGAGAACTCTGGAGCGCAGGCCGATGCGGATACTTCTACCCGACGCGAACAAATTGACGCAGCCCGCGCTGGAAGACTGCATATTTTGGAAGTACAGCGGCTGATTCGTACTATGCCGAAGGTGGTTATCGCCTGCATTAACGGCTGGGCTGCGGGAGGCGGACATTCTTTAAACGTGGTTTGCGACCTGTCTGTAGCGTCCTTGGAAAATGCACGTTTCATGCAAACAGATGCCAATGTTGGTTCTTTTGATGCCGGTTATGGCTCCGCCCTATTAGCCCGTCAGGTTGGGGATAAACGAGCCCGAGAAATTTTCTTCCTTGCCCGCGAATATAGCGCCGCCGAAGCTGCTACCTGGGGTGTTGTGAACGAGGCCGTACCACACGCTCGCCTAGAGGAAACAGCGCTTGAATACGCCCAAATTATCGCCACTAAGTCACCCCAGGCAATTCGTATGTTGAAGTTCGCTTTTAATCTAGCGGACGATGGACTTGCGGGACAGCAAGTTTTTGCAGGAGAAGCCACACGCCTGGCCTACATGACTGATGAAGCAGTTGAGGGGCGCGACGCTTTCCTTGAGCGCCGGCCCCCCAATTGGTCTGATTTTCCCTACTATTTCTAGTTCTCTAATGCCGGACGGGCAATTAGGCGGTAGAAGAATGCCGCCATTGCCGCCCGTGAGGTGTGCTCGTAGGGGCGGAAAGTCTTATCTTCCCAACCAAGACTTATTCCAGACTCGGACATCCAGCGGATTTCTTTGGTAAAGAGATCACCCGGTTTTACATCTTTAAATCCACTAGGCTGCTGGCGAGAGTGTTTTTCTTCCCTCTCTAAAGCAGCCAGTGCAGTCTGCGTGCATTTCCTCGTGTTTTTACAAAAACGGTACATAAATGCGGCCATCGCTTCACGGCTAACAGGTTCGACCGGGTGGAATGTTCCATTCGGCCATCCCGTAGTAATGCCGTTCTGTTGTCCCCAAGCAATTGCCGAGGCAAATACCGAATTGGGATTGACATCTTTGAAGTTTGGCTTTTTTTCCATCTTTGGCGATCCCGCTCGGCGATAGAGGAAAGCTAAAGCCGCAACACGGGAAACTTTTTGCTGCGGACGGTAGGTACCATCTGGCCATCCCACAGAGTATCCGCTTGAACGCATCCAAGTGATGTAATCCCAGAAGAATGAAGCCACCGGAACATCATTGAAAGATTCTTTCTTGAGCTGATCCATTCTTTTAGCGACTTCCTCAGTAATACCCGGAATCTGGGCGAAGAAAGCATCTCCCGGACAGTCGGTTGCGCCAACTTGACGGTGGCCGGAAATAATCGGGACCGTTAATGGAGTTTTATGTCCCTTAATTTTTCCGTAGAGAGTCACCTTACCGCGCGGATTGAGGTTGTTTTGCGAAAGTTTCCAAGCTGTCAGCTTCACAAGCATTTCGCGTGTTTCGGGGCTAACTGGCTGGTTCATATAATCCCCAATTACGGATATACCATAGGTGTAAGTGTTGGCACCGTAAGCGTGAGCACCAATAGGGTGCTCCATAACCCGGCCCTGACGACCCTGCCATGCTTGCCCGAAACGGTCAACAAGTACGTTGTAACCAATGTCTCCCCATCTACGAGTAATTGCGTGGAAACGCTGAATACTTAGAAGAATTAACGGCACTTGTTCACGAGTGTAATTATTTGATCCTGCAGTATGGTGGAAAACAACTCCCTTGGTTTTCCCGTATTCGGTCGGCCAATCGGTCCATTTTGCGTTAGCTTTCCATTCACTTCTCAAGGCCACATAGGGAATTGGGTTATACATTCCGTCTATGGCATCTTCGGGAAGGGCGGGACGGGGCTTAACGGGAGGTTTTTCTTTTTCCTCGTTAACTTCATTGCCGTTTTCAGCGAGGTTAGTTACCTCTTTTTCGATGGGCTGTGGGGCAGAGCGATAAGACGCTTCTTGTACTGCCACAGCTAACGGTTTGAAAGACGGTAATGAATATTTCGGGCCCTCCGCATTCGCGGGTAAATCGCTTCCATATAAAAGTGGCTTTAGACTGGTTGTCCAGGTGTCGTGCTCCGCCGAAGTAACTACCAACTGTGGTTCTTCTACCTGTCCTGGTTCGACTTCCATGCGCACCTGTACGGCTTCACCACCGATAAGCGGCACCGACTCGGTAGAATAGATTTTTCCTTGCGGTCCTTCGAGCCCTTCCAAATCACTCCACGGACCCCATTTTCCGTCGGTTTTTAAGCGGTACTCTGCCTCCCCTTCAGCAGCGTGATTGTTCCAGGAAACACCCACCACATTAACTTTAGTTTTCAGGGAAACTTCGGCTTGAAGGATAACTTTTCCCGACTCTTTACCTTTGGGTTTAAGAGGCTCTTTAGTGTCGGTAACAATTGCTGAAGGAGCAACGCTCTCAAGGGAATTGATATCTTTTGCCGGGTCGAGTGGAGCTACTTGGCTATCCCTAAACCCATCTTCTTCCCCAGCTTTAGGGCTAAACGGTAAGGTATTTTCAGTAAATGCTTGAACCTTTCGCGAGGACGTACTGGCAACGGCCTCGGGAAACGAGAAAAATGTAGCGCTCAGGAGTGCTAAAGCCCCGAGTACAGAAACTTTCCGGAAGAAGGATTTTTTCCGCATAATCAGTCCTTATAGTTCTGAGAGGAAGAATTTTTCTCCCCACAGAGCACATTACACCAAATTATCTATTTAATACCTGAAAACATTTGACTTTAAGGGGTTAAAATTACTCAAGTTACATCTGCTATTTATTATCTAGAGGTCATTTTGTCTTTCCCGTGCAGTGCTTTTGCCGACTCCCCCCTGGGAAATAGGCAGATATTTGCATTCTGCGCAGATAAGGTCAGCGCTGATGCACAAAGATTTTCTGATTTCCTGCTTTCTTGGAAAAACGCCCCTGACTCCCCCGTGCTTCTCCCGTTGCCTCCTAACGATAATCCCGCAGATGTCTTGGCGGAAGTCTGTCATCGGATTCGCGAGGCACATCTAAAAAATGGGGAACAGATTGCGCAAGTTTGGGCCAATACAGACCTAATCGTGCAGACTTCTGGTTCAACCTCGGGAAAGGGAAAACTTGTCGGAATCGGGAAGGATGCGCTCTGCACCAGTGCCCGCGCCACCTGGGATTTCTTACTCCCTCCCGCCAAGCCCACTTCCCTATTTGCTTCTTGGGTACGTTTTTTACCTAGCCACCATATTTCTGGCTGGCAGGTAATCTTCCGTGCCCTACTAGGTAAGGCCCTGCACCCAGCTTTGGCGCAATCCAATCTTTTTGTGGGAGGAGAAAAGCCTTTTATCCCGGATTTTATTGACGTTACTCGCCAAGCTCTTTCACAACCCGCCCCTAGTTCTTTCCCTCTTTTGTTTACTTCTTTGGTGCCTACTCAACTAAAACGAATCTTAGAAAGTCAAGAGGGAATAGCAGCAGCCAAAAGGTATGAACGAGTTTTAGTCGGAGGTGCGCACCTTGACGAAAAACTGCTTAGAGACGCGAACCTTGCAGGGATAAGGGTAAGTACTACCTATGGTGCCTGTGAAACCTCCGGAGGATGTTTCTACGACGGGTACCCCCTACCTACTTTTCCCCCACCGCGAGCCGATATTTGCCCAGACGGAAGAATTAGAATTTCTTCCCCCACCCTGTTTAGTGGCTATCTATGCGACCAGAGCTTCTCCGAAACGCTCACATTTCCCCGAAAACAATGGATTACCAATGATTTAGGCGAAGTTAGTGCCGATGGTCACCTAAGGGTGTTGGGGCGCGCTGACGATGTAATTATTACCGGTGGGGTTAAAGTTTTGCCCTCCGCAGTCGAAACGGAATTACTTTCCCATCCGGCAATCCAGGAAGCCTTAGTTGTAGGAGTCAAAAGCGAAGAGTGGGGACAAGAAGTTTGCGCCCTGCTGGTATCCAAATCCGGTGTTCGTCTTTCAATTCAGGAAGTACGTGATTTTGTCTCTAGGAACTTAGGAAAACCCGCGGCTCCGAAAAGAATTATCTGGATAGAAACCCTACCCCTACTAGGTATTGGGAAACCTGATAGAGAAAAAGCACGTCATTACTTCGCCGATTGCCCGTAGTATAGAGCTGTTCAGTTCTTGTGGAAGGAAAAATCTTGTTTACTTCTATGTCTCCCGACGCTCCTCGCAAAGCCACTTTCGCTGATTGGGTTGAAGGCGCACGGTTACGGACCCTGCCGGCGGCACTCGCGCCAGTCATCTTAGGGACCGCGGCAGCTTACAACCTGGGTGGCTTTTCTTTCACCCGCGCATTCTTAGCTCTGCTTGTGGCATTGGGACTGCAGGTAGGGGTAAATTACGCGAACGACTACTCGGATGGGATACGCGGAACCGACAGCGAGAGGGTAGGACCGTTGCGTCTTACCGGGGCGGGACTGGCAAAACCAAAAACCGTTTTGTTGGTGGCACTGGCCTGTTTTTCTTTTGCCTCGCTTGCCGGGTTGATTCTGCTGGCCCTCAGCGGTGACTGGTGGTTAATTATTTGTGGACTTTGCGCAGTTATTGCAGCGTGGTTCTACACTGGCGGGAAACGCCCTTACGGGTATCTCGGCTTGGGCGAGGTCATGGTAATTGTTTTTTTCGGTTTCCTCGCTACTCAGGGAACTCTCTGGACGCAAGCTCACCGGGCACCAATGTGGAGTTGGCTTGCTGCCTTGTCCGTAGGTTTACTCTCTGCTGCGCTATTAATGGTAAATAATATACGCGATATCAAAACTGATACTCTCAGCGGGAAACTTACCCTGGCGGTAAGACTGGGCGATAAGCAGGCACGTTCTGCCTACGCTCTCATGATTTTAGGAGCTTACGCCCTGGGGGTAATTTGCGCTCTAGGAGCTGGATCAGCCAATCTTAACTGGCTTGGCCTACTTATCTTCCTTCCGGCTATTTTCGGCGCATTTTGGCTGATTCCACCAGTTACAGTAAGGCGTAAAACCGGGCCGGAGTTAATCCTAGTACTAAAGCACACCGGACTGTACACCCTCGTTTTTTCGCTTCTGTTAGGCGCGGCCATCGTAGCTGGCGCGTAAAATATCTATATGCCCCGAGTATTGATTTTTATTCTGCCTATCTTGCTGGCCCTCTATGCGCTCATCGAGTGCGCGACTACGGACAGCGAAAAAATGCCCTACCAGCTTCCCAAGCCCATGTGGTTCATGATTATTTTGCTATTTGCTTTCATCGGCCCACTGGCATGGATAGTACTTTTGCGGATTGAACGCGCCGAGGCCGGGGAAAGTGCCCCCAGCCCGAAAGAAGTCGTGAAGAAAATTGAAAAATTGCGCAACAGTACTCGCGATTCTA
The DNA here is from genome assembly GCA_019218365.1 of Actinomycetaceae bacterium TAE3-ERU4. Lineage (GTDB taxonomy): Bacteria > Actinomycetota > Actinomycetes > Actinomycetales > Actinomycetaceae > Boudabousia. The sequence goes on from JAHUUJ010000001.1 coordinate 169,647, forward strand.
AACGCCCACAAAACCCCCAACCGCTGGGCCCCGACGACGATCCCGAATACCTTGCTCGTCTGGAGCGACAGTTACAGCGAGAAAAAATTGAACGCGAACGCCAACAGCGCCGCGTAGAAGAACTACGCCGGGCACGTGAGGATGAAAATACGCAAGCAGACGACTCTTCTTCCAAGGATAGTAAAACACCGGAAGAAGACCTCGGAAATTAATCCTCGTTACCGTAGTTAACTGCCGCGTTTGATTCCCCTGGAGAGATATCAGCCGCTAAGCCCAATAGGTGAGCCGAAGGTTCAACATAGTCAATTCCCATCAGGGTTGTTCCCTCAAAATGCAACGAAGTAATAGACCCGAGCGAACAAATGCGTTTACGCGGATTATGCGCCAGGACGCGTCCCTCGGCAAAACTACGTAGCATCCAGATGGGTAACTGGTGAGAAACCAGCAGAGCTTCACGCCCCGGCACACGCGCAAGAGAGGCGCTAACAGCCGCGCACATGCGCTTAGCTTGATCGCGATAAGGTTCCCCCCACGAAGGGCGCAGCGGGTTAACAAAATAGCCCCACCAACGAGGATTGTAAAGTTGCGCGCGATCGGCGTGAATACGCATTCCTTCCAAGTGGCTACCGGCCTCAATTAACCGAGTATCACACCCGACTTCAAGCCCGTATGCTAAAGCGGTAGGGCGAGCGGTTTGCTGGGCACGTAACAGGGGTGAAGCCACGACCTCGGCAATATCGGCTCCTTCGTTGGCGAGGTAGTCTGCGCCAGCTTGGGCCATTTGTTTCCCTAAATCGCTCAGGCTGTAACCACGCAAACGTCCGTAGAGAACTCCGTCTGGGTTGTCTACTTCACCGTGACGCATAACGTGAATAATGGTGTGAGTCATGTTCCCAGTTTCGCATATTCGTCAACTAGTTGGCACCTGGCTTGGTTAAATATCTGTTTCGAGATAGCAAAAAATAAAATTAAAAAGTATCTTTCCCGGCGAACTCACTTATTTTAGAGAACGAATCGGTTGGTTCACAGGCTTTTGTCAGTTATCCTGAACCTATGCAACAGAGCAAACAGGTCGCCGCATTTTTCGACATTGACCAGACTTTGATTCGCGGTGCTTCCGGCTACCATGTTGCAAAAGCGCTCTACAAACGAAACTTTTTTGGAAAGCGTGACATTCTTTTCTTCACCTGGCATGCGCTTTTATATCACTTCTTGGGTGAAGATCGTAACCGTATAAAACGTATCGTTAATCGGGGCCTAAAAATTGTTAACGGCCATAACGAAGCAGAATTAAAGCGTGTCACAGATGAAATCTATGACCGTGTTTTCGCGCCGCGCATTTTTGCGGGAACTTACGACATTCTTAAAGACCATCTGGAAAAGGGCCATGAAGTATGGTTAATTTCAGCCACTCCCGAGTTAGTCTCTAGCCTTTTTGCGCGACGTTTGGGAACCACCGGGGCACTGGGCACCAAGGTTAAAGTCGACGGACACGGTAATTACCTTCCTCAATTGGATGGGGAAATTATGCACCGTCGAGGAAAAGCAATTGCCGCAATTAAACTGGCATCCAGCCGCGACCTTAACTTAGCTCATTCCTACGCCTATGGAGATTCAATCAACGATTTGCCTCTTTTACAGACCGTGGGAAACCCTACCGCGATTAACCCTGAGCCGCTCTTGCGTCTTGTTGCTCTAAAACAGGACTGGCCAATCCGCGACTTCCGTAAGCCCCGCTTGGACTTGAAAAAACTTGTAAAACGATTCTTACAAACGGCTTTTGGAGCGCTACTTATCTCCAATCTGGGTCGGCGTTTTACCCGCTGGTAATTCAGCTTAATTAAGCTACCTAATTAAAACCTGGCAGACAGTGCCGACTAACTAAAAAAATTAAGGGGCGCTTGCTCAAGTTTTACCTTGGCAAACACCCCTTAACAACCAGGTTCGTAATTTACTTCTTGTTACGACGCTGGTGACGCGTTTTACGAAGCAACTTACGGTGCTTCTTCTTGGCCATGCGCTTACGACGCTTCTTAATGACGGAGCCCATCGCGGCCCTCCTCTTTTTTCTAAAGTACGGTGCTAATTAACGGCAAAAACCGGTAAGCAATGACAGCGGGTTCTATTTTACTAGCTGTAGCCCTATTTTACTCACCAATTGCGCTTTCGCGTTCATTTGCCCAATGCGTGCCAGTCTGATCAAGCAGTTGATCGACTACAGCCTGCGGGACTCGAAAAGAACGCCCTACCCGAATTGCCGGTAATTCACCATCGTGAATCATCCGGTAAACAGTCATCTTAGAAACCCGAAGAATATCAGCAATTTCAGCGACTGTTGCCAATTTGGGACGAGGCGGTTGGGGCACGTTTTTCCAATCTCACAAACATTGGTACCTACGCTAATGTTACGCAAGTTATTACGGAGAAAATAATATACCAATGTGGCAAAAGTCGCTAGACTGCCTGCTTTCCCCCTAAGATAAAATTATCTAGCAGTCTTTTGTGGATTTAACTACCTCGAAAATACAAGAAAAAGAAAGTGGAGGGCGCAATGCGAAATCGCACCCCGGGTAAACGCCCGCGCCCTCACTCTCGTATCTCCGGTGGAGAATCACGCTTCGAAACATCAAAACCAATTGCTTTTGAACGTACTCCAAAATCCAATTCAACTTCTACGGTTGTCTACCACACGGCAGAAACACTTCTTCAGTCAAAGAAAAAAATCACCATTGGTGACAGGCTACGCTTCGTCCTTGACCATATGGCCCGTCGTTCCCCCGCGCGTCTTGCGCTCGGCGTCTTTGCGACATTCATTCTGGGAATTACCGCACTGTTAATGCTTCCTATCTCCACCATGACCGGAGAAATTCCCACTTTCGCGGATGCCCTTTTTACCGCAACCTCCGCGGTGTGCGTAACCGGGCTATCGGTACAAGACACCATTACCTACTGGTCAGTTTTTGGACAGGGAGCAATCGCCCTGGGAATTGCCGTAGGTGGTTTGGGAATCATGACGCTTTCTTCGATTCTCGCGCTGGCTGTCTCCCGCCGGATTGGTTTAGCCCAAAAAATGCTAGCTGCTTCCGAACGTAAAGCGGAATCAATTGGCGAGGTCGGGCAGATGCTCCGCGCCGTCATTATCACTTCTGCCACCGCAGAATTTTTGCTTTTTGCGGTATTCTTTCCCCGTTTCCTCACACTTGGAGAAGGGGTTCTGGAAGCTGGTTGGCATGCCCTTTTCATGTCAATTTCCACCTTCAATAACGCCGGTTTTGAGACTATCCATAACGGTCTGTCAAGTCACGTTGAAGACTGGTGGATGCTCATGCCAATTGCCATTGGAACCGCCGTCGGAGCCGTTGGTTTCCCAGTTGTTCATGACATGTGGGAAAACTTGAGTAAACCTCGCCGCTGGACACTGCACACCAAACTTACCCTGAGCACCTACGGTGTGCTGGCAGCAATTTCTGCCATCGTCATCCCCTTAAACGAATGGACAAACCCCCGCACTTTCGGTTCGTTAACCTTCTCGGGGAAAATGGCTAATACAATCCTCGGAGCAGTAAATACCCGCTCCACGGGCTTATCGGCTCTAGATATTTCTGGAATGAACCGAACGACTTGGCTCATGCAAGATATTTTCATGTTCATTGGTGGTGGTTCGGGATCAACCGCAGGTGGTCTAAAAGTAACCACCGTGGCAGTCTTAATTCTGGCTTTTGTGGCCGAGGCACGTGGTAACCGTGACATCGAGGCTTTCCATCGCAAGATACCCACCGAAACTATCCGGGTGGCGGTATCCATTGCTCTTATCTCGACCGTAACCGTAATTTTCGCGGTCTGGATTCTCATGCAAATGACCAACTACAGCCTCGACCAGCTACTTTTCGAGTCGGTTTCAGCCTTTGGCACAGTTGGTCTTTCCACGGGTATCACAATGGATGACACCCTTCCTAACGGACCAAAATACGTCTTTACGGCTCTCATGTTTGCCGGACGTACCGGAACCATGACCGTGGCCGCGGCGCTGGCCATGCGACAGCAGCGACGCATGTACCATTACCCACCTGAAAGTCCGGCTATCGGCTAAAGACACAAAAATAAAATAGACTTAATAAAGAACGTAACGCGAAGGAGTTAAACACATGGCAGAACGCGCCAAGACAGACGCTTCTACCCTCGTCATTGGACTGGGGCGATTCGGGTCTGCGGTTGCTGCGACGCTTGATCGTCTCGGGCAGGAACTCCTCGTAATCGAAAGAGACACCAAGGTAGTTGAACGATGGGGAGGGCGTATTCCTCTCGTCCAGGCCGATGCCACCAGCGCCGAAGCGCTCAAGCAAGTTGGGGCGGCAGACTTTACCAACGCGGTAGTTGGAGTGGGTACTTCACTGGAAGCGTCCGTACTTATCACAGCTAACCTAGTAGACCTAAAAAATGTTGAGATTTGGGCGAAAGCCACCTCCCCTGAACACGGTCGTATCCTCCGGCGAATCGGTGCCCACCACGTGGTCTATCCCGAATTCGATGCCGGTCAGCGTACCGCGCACCTTGTCGGCGGAAGAATGCTTGACTATATCGAACTGGAACGTAACGGATTCGCCGTAGTTAAAATGCTTCCGCCGCGTGAGATTCAGGGATTCACCATCGCCGAATCAGATGTTCAGTCAAAGTATGGAGTCAAGATTATCGGTGTTATGTCACCCGGACAGCAGTTCGAGTACGCTACCGATTCGACTCGTGTAGATCGTGATGACATTCTTATCGTCTCGGGTGACTCCGCACTTCTAGATGCTTTTGGGCGACGCCCGTAAGTCTCTCCATAAAATAGACACAATTAAAAGTGCCCCTCGATTTTCGAGGGGCACTTTTAATTATTCAGATAACCTAGTTCTGTGGACAGACCAGCAATCCCTGGGTATCTTCTTCAGATTTTTCTTCACTCCCGTTAATCTTCGGGTTATCGTCGTGCTTAATTGCGGGTTCCTCCGCGCTTGGCGTAGATTGCGGAGAAGCCGGAGCCGACTTTTTTGAGTCTTCTTGTTTCGGGGTGGCCGGATTTTCAGTGGGCTTACTTTCTGAGGGCTTCCCTGGTTCAGGAGAAGGAGTCTGTGACTTCATATCCGCCAAAGTTGTTGGAAGGAACTTGTCCCACACCTCCTGAGCGTCCTCTGTCAGCACAACCCTCGGTCCCGCATATTCAAATGGAACCCGAAGTGAAACGATATCTGATGGTTTCATATGACGCATTGAGTAACCAAGCCCCACAAGAGTTCCCGGATCAGAGATTGATTCACTAAAACGCAAGATGCTCTTTACTGATTGCAACAAGTTCAGAGCCTTAATGGGATCCGATAGAACACCCTCAGCCTCAACTCGCTTCCAGGCATTCTTTAAGAAGTAGTGCTGGCGAATCTGTCGCTGCGTGTCTGAGCCGTCACCGACCCCCTTACGGGCACGAACAAACTGAATTGCTTCCATCCCATTGAGATGGCTCTTCCCCGCGGGCAAAGCGAAATCACCAACTGCGTGCGGCTTAAAAGGCTCACGCAAACAAACATTTACTCCGCCGATTGCATCGACTACTTTGGAAAATCCAGCAAAGTCTGCAACTACTACCCCATCTAGTGGAATCCCGGTTACGGACTTAAATGTCTTTACCGCACAGGCAACGCCGTCTTGTACGCCTTCTTCGCTATTAGCGGCGGCATAGGAGAAAGCTGAATTAAACATCGAGTGACGGCGAGCGGCAATGGTTTTACCGTTGGAAAGCGTACATTCAGGGATATTTACCAGCGCATCTCGGGGCATTGAAGCCATAATTGCCGACTTCCGGTCGGGAGCAATTTTCACCACAATCGTGGTGTCGGCGCGAACAGTTTGATCATCGCCACCACCAATGGCGAGGTTTTGCTGACCTTCACGGGAGTCAGTTCCCAAGAGAAGGAAGGTCAAAGAACGCCCCGCAGAGGTATCTACGGGAGCGCTGTTTACCGACCCACCGGTTTGATCTTTAATCTTAATTACTTTAATTCCACCCAGAACGGCGTGTGCTAAGAAAGCCGCCGAAGTAGAAATAGCCAGGAATATCGCCAAAAGGGTCAACAAAATACCCCGCCGCCAGCGAGGCCTACCTTTTTTCGTTGAGTGCAATAGTGGCACGGGCATACTCCTACTTTAAGTTACTTGATAGAGTTTATTCCGATCTTCCTTAGCTACAAAACTAATCTTCAGCTTTTTTGCTTACAAAAATTGTGCCTGAAACGAAATCTGTCATTCCTGCAAGGTAGTGTGTACATATGGCAAAACCAAAAACTTCTTATCGCTGTAGCGAATGCGGATGGACTACAACAAAATGGGTAGGCCAATGTCGCGGGTGTAATGAGTGGTCAACTATTGAGGAAATATCTAGTTCTTTCAACGCTTCAGGAAGTTCTTCGACACCTCTCGTACCGGCTCAAGATGCACAGCCTATCGGAGAAGTAAATGCAGTTATTGCCTCTCGTCGTTCTACCGGAGTAAGCGAACTGGATCGTGTACTCGGAGGTGGCCTAGTCCCGGGAGCAGTGATTTTACTCACCGGAGAACCTGGGATTGGCAAATCGACCCTATTGTTAGAAGTAGCTGCCATGGCGGCTAACGCCGAACGTAATCTCAGCGCAAAACCGGTGCTTTACATTACCGGTGAAGAATCTCCTTCCCAGGTAAGACTACGGGCGCAGAGAATTAAAGCAGTTGATGAAAATCTCCTTCTAGCAGCAGAAACTGATGTGCAAACTATTCTTGGGCACGTCGCTAAACATCAACCTACCCTGTTGATTATTGACTCTATTCAGACTCTTGCTCATTCCCAAATCGAAGGTAGTGCCGGGGGTGTAGCCCAGGTGAGGGCCGCCGCGGGGGCACTGATTCAAGTCGCAAAGCGCGATAATATCCCAGTTCTTTTAGTCGGACATGTAACCAAGGACGGTTCTCTTGCCGGCCCCAGAGTCCTTGAGCATCTGGTAGACGTAGTTTGTCACTTCGAAGGTGAAAGACATGCTCAGCTCCGCCTCTTACGAGCTTTGAAAAACCGTTACGGGGCCACTGACGAAGTTGGTTGTTTTGAAATGCGCGATGACGGCATTAAGGGACTTTCCGACCCTTCCGGCCTTTTTTTGGATAACATTGGCGAAAATGTCAGTGGCACCTGCGTAACAGTGACCCTCGAAGGAAGTCGTCCGCTAGCAACACAAATTCAAGCATTGGTGGCTACTTCTTCCGGGGGAACCCCGCGCCGCACGACCTCGGGAGTTGATCATTCCCGGGTGGCGATGATGCTTGCAGTTCTTCAAGCACGAGCAGGTATCGACCTTTCCTCTCTTGAAGTTTATGTTTCCACCGTCGGTGGGGCGAAAACTACGGAGCCGGCAGCAGACCTAGCGGCCTGCCTTGCTCTCGTTTCCGCAAGCGCTGATAGGTGTCCCAAAGAGGCCCTAGTTGCTATTGGGGAAGTCAGCTTAACTGGACAGTTACGTTCGGTTTCAGCCCTAAAACGCAGATTATCCGAGGCCGCACGCTTGGGATTCACAAAAGCTATCGTCCCCGCGCAGGGGTACTCTAAAGACTTTGCTCCTGCAGGTATGAAAGTAAAATCTGTGGACACCCTACGTGAGGCAATACGCTTAGCACTCGAATAGGCCTAAAGGTAGTCCACATAATCCTAGAAGAATTACTTAACTAGGAATACGGTCTTTTCCTCTAGGGGAAGTTTTTCTAAAACTAAGCTAGCTCGATAGGTCCCTGGAGAAACAGGGTCTCCAGCTTCACAATTTGAGTTGTAGCGTTTGGCGTCCCAGGTAATTTTACGTTCATAGGTTTTCCCGGGAGGAATTAGGATGCTCTTTGGTTGTGGGTCTTTACTGGGGCAAGCCACCGAGGAAAAGTAGGTGTCTTCTCCACTTGTTACTTGAACCCCCATTGCTTTCGCATCGGATTCCAAGTTACAGGCAAACTTTGTCGTGTTAGTCAGCTTGATTGTAAAAGAAATCGGTGACCCAAAATCTAATGTTCGAGTAGAAGAATCCACCGCTGCTTTCAGGTCTGCCGCGGTGCAGCGATAAACGTTATAGGGGACCTCGGAAGTAGAACGAGACTCGGGCGAACTTCCCTCTGCAGCTTTAGTCTCACCACCAATAACAAATGGCAGAATCATTGCCCCCAATATTCCAATTACAAATACAACGTAGAGGATAACCCAGGCTGCCGCTTCCCAAGCTGGCAGTTCACGCAATGGCCTAGGTGGCATCAAGAATGCATAAATAGGTCTTTTCTCGCCAGAGTTCAGGTTTTTTTGGGAGGTTGGACGCGAGGAAGATTTTCGTGTACGGGGTTCTTCAACCACGGGACGAGTGGCCTTAGGAGTAGCCTTTTTTACCCTTTTAGCACGTGTTTTCGCTTCTCCTTGGGGGCGAGTAACACGCGGGGAGCGACCCGTTGAGTGCATTGCTGCCCGCAAACGCGCTGCTTCCACCGCGAGTTCTTCCTCGCTCATGCTTACCGAAGCAGGTACTTTCTTTCGTGGAGATTTTCCAGTTGTTCTTGCCGCAGAAGAAGAACCTTTTGATGAGCTAGGACGAGAAGCTGCCAACCTAGCCTGTTCCCAAACGCTTAAGTTCTCTTCCGCGCTAGCCGGCTTTCCTTTTCCCGGGCTCGGCGAAGAAGTATTAGCGCGAGGAATCTGGGTTTCAGCAGGGTTTGTACCCTGTTCATAAGTTGGCTTGGCATCGGCACTACGATCCCCCCGTGGAGGACGCGGACGGCCCGCCGCCGGCTTTCTCCGCCCGGCAAAGGGCGACCCCCCAGCTTTGGGGCCGGTAAAACCTTTTCGTTTGGAATCGTCAGCACTCATGTTCTAAAAACTACCGCACACCAAAAATGATCACGAAGTGGCGCGCCGGGGGAGGTTTACACTTTTCCCCGAAACTGTCGATTTATCGTCTTCATCCTCATCATCGATTACACACCAACGTTCAACGATAATAGCGACTATTAGAAGGGGAATTGCCCCGGCCAATCCAAAAAGAGAGGCAATTGCCCCGGCACGAATTGTAACCGCCTCCCAGCGAATAATTCCAAAAACTAATTGGGCTAACATGAAGCCAATAAAAAATGCCGAAGTATAAGCACTAGAATGACTCAAAACAGCAACTTTGAAAGCACCTGTATAGCTCATTTCTGTGTACTGATGCCGTTTTAGCTTCAGTACTCTCCGCCCCTGTAGGTAAAGATAAACGGCAATCGTTAAGAAAACCACCCCAACCAAAGGCGTCAGGATTAACGGGGATAATCCTCGAGTAATTAAGAAATGCGTTAGCAAATATCCCAGGATTAAACCCACTACCCCAATAAGGGCAATCAGGTTATAGCTAAGGCGTTTCATTTTACCCCTCGCCCTTTTCACTACTCTCGGATAGGTTTGTCGACACCGGAGATGTCTCGTCTACAACGGCAGAATCAGCATTTTTAAGTTCCTCTAACGCATCTGCCGAAAGAACGGGAATAGTCCCGGTGGTAGTTGGCCGAACAACTGCCCGCCGCTGTGTAGTGGTAGTTCGCGTCGCGGGGATTTCCGTCAGAGTCGGAGTCTCTTCTTCAGGCTCCAGAATAGATTCTTGTTTTGTTTCCTCTTCAGCGGAAACCCGATCAAAATAATCCGGAAGTTGACCGGTTCCCGAAGCTGGACCGGAGTGCTTGCGATGAGCTTTATCCGCTTGTAAGAACAGTTCGCTCAAAGGGCGCCGTTGGGGAACGCGTTCGCGGAAATTACGGTGCACTTCGCTATCAAGCCCCGGTGTAGAAACCTTGTTCTGCGCCTGCTGTTCGAAATCCTGTGAGCTACTGATAGCGGAAGTTCCGCCAATTCCTTCCGCAGGAATTTCAAGTTCTTCATCCTCGTCAAAGCTATCCAAAGTCCGTGGAACGAGAATCTGTCCTCGTAGAGCCTGCGGTTCCAAATCAATTTTGGGATCGTGCTCCAACCAGTCGTCCCATTCTCCCAAAATCTCCGATTCGGGTATTCTCGCCAACAAATCAGCTACCTTACCGTATCCGGGAAGGTCGGCCTGATTTTCTATCTGTGCCCAGGGATAAAGAACAAAAATCCGCTCATGCGCACGCGGATGTGGCAAAGTTAGCTCCGCATCATCGCTAATTAGGTTGCCAGCCTTAATAATATCTACATCGAGTGGGCGCGGTTGCCAGTGCTGTCCCATAACTCGTCCTGCAGCTACCTCTAAAGACTGTAAGAATTTCAGCAATTTTCCCAGCGGTAACGAAGTTTTAACCGTAACGACACAGTTAAGGTAATCCGCTTGTGGATCTTGATTGGGCTCAAGGAAAGCAGCAGTACGCACTAAGGGCGATACTTCCAAGACCTCAAGGTCGGGGTTATCAATAATTTTTTCAATCGCCAACATTAAATTAGCGCGCACGTCCCCCTGGTTTCCGCCCAGCGCAAGAACTACCGGCTCAGAGGTCACTTCCCCAGAAGCTTTCCGTTTGCCAATGGGCGACAGGCTCCAGCTAGTGGCCTGCTTATGCGATCGTTTAGGAAGTACTGAAGTTCCCGTTTTTTTAGTTTTCTTCATTCCTCCCAGAAGACGCATCGAGCTAGTTACGGATTTTCCCGCTTCCGCTTTTTTCGCAGTAGCACGCTGTGCCCATTTACGATCACGTTCAATCGTGATTGAAACTCCCTGACTGACCCCGGAAAGATCAGCTTTTGGCTTATGCACCGTAACGATGGTTGATTCAACCCGCGGAAAAGCAAGTACCCGAAGGGCAATTTCACGAGCAAGAGTTTCAATTAAATCAACCGGAGGACCGGAAATGACCTCGTGTACGACTTTTGCGACCTCGGCATAGTTAACGGTATCTTCGAGACAATCTGTAAGCCCGGCCCTATCACAATCTAGACAAAGAGTAACATCAGCGATAAAGGGTTGACCCTGTGTCCGTTCTTCCGGATAAACGCCATGATATCCCAGGACACTAATGTCATTGATAAAAATCTTATCCATAGTGTTTCAGGCTCCTTCGCGTCCGTGTAGTTTTACTTCTTGCACGGTCCTAATTGCTTCTACGCTACCGCGAACATCATGTACACGCACTGCCCAAATGTTTTTTTGCGCCATTAGTGCGCTAAGCACAGCAGTTACCAAATCGCGTTCTTTGGGAGCGGAGTTATCGGGACAAAGCGGAGCCAAGAAGCGCTTACGAGATGCCCCAATCAAAAGTGGGTATCCAAGTTCTTGCAAGGGTTCGAGGTTTGCCACGACTTCCCAAGTCTGGGCAATATTTTTAGAAAAACCCAAACCGGGATCTAGAATTAGCTGTTCTTTTTTCACCCCGGAAGAAATGAGCTTTTCTACCTGTTTCCCCAGCTCATCGCGTACTTGTCCAACCACATCAGTGTAGAGCGCAGCCTCGTCCATCCGGTCGGGTTCTGCACGCCAGTGCTGACAAACGTAGCTAACTCCCGTTTCGGCAATTACTTCCGCCATTGCCGGATCATAGTTGCCTCCAGAAACATCGTTAATAATGCTGGCACCACCGGCAATTGCCGCACGGGCAGTTGCGGCGTGGAGCGTATCTACCGAAACGATTACCGAAATATCCTTTAAGGGTTTAAGAATCGGCATGATTCGCTCTTGTTCCAGCTCGGGAGAAATCCGCGTAGAACCAGGCCGGGTGGATTCACCACCCAAATCGATGATTTGGGCGCCCTGATTAATCATCTGATGAGCATGTGAAAGGGCTTGCTCAAATTTATAGTTTTCCCCGCCGTCAGAAAATGAATCTGGCGTGGCATTTAAAATTCCCATTACTCGCGTCGGAGCGGGTTGAAGAATTTCCGGTATATACATGCACTTACCTAACGATGTGCCGCCGGGGCAATGAGGGAAAGGACTTCGGCGCGGGTAGCGGCATTGTTACGGATCGCTCCGCGCAAAGCGCTGGTTACAGTCATGGCGCCGGGTTTAGAGACACCTCGCATAGCCATGCACAAATGTTCCGCCTCAATTACAACCGCTACTCCCGCCGGATTAAGACGCTCAACTAAAGCATCAGCTACCTGACTGGTAAGGCGTTCTTGCACTTGGGGACGACGAGCAAAGCCCTCGACCACGCGCGCCAATTTGGAAAGCCCCGTGACTTTACCCGAGGGGAGATAGGCAACGTGTGCCCGCCCAGAGAAAGGTAACAGGTGATGTTCGCAAAGAGAATGGAAGGATATATCCCGTACGAGAACAAGCTCCTGATGGCCCAAATCAAATACTTTGTCCAAATGATCAGCAGGATTTTCATCTAATCCAGCGGTCATTTCCACCAGGGCTTTAGCGACCCGCTGGGGAGTTTCCCACAACCCCTCTCGATTGGGATCTTCCCCAATAGCTTCTAGGAGTTGGGAAACTGCCCGCGCAGCGGCAGGAATATCAACCTGTCTTTTAGTGGACATCTTGCTCTACCTGTTGGTTGGGAGGTTCTTCCTGACCAACAATCGGGTCTCCGAAACGTGCGTCAGCTACAGCCGCCTCCGCCAGATAGTTCCAGACCGGACGTTCTGGTTGTTTAGTTACGTTGTGGAATATCTCAGCCAATTCTTCTTCCAGCAGCGTTTCTTTCTCTAGTAGACGCAGCGCCAAGCGGTCAAGAACCTCACGGTTACGTGAAAGAATCTCCCAAGCCTCACGGGTAGCGTTATCAAGTAGCTTACGGACTTCCTCATCAACGGTGCCGGCAGTCTGTCCAGACATGGGGGCTTCCTGTTGCCCATGTCGCATCCCGGTTAGCCCGTCGGATTGTCCGCCACCTAGCTTCACATTTCCGACCTTGTCGGAAAAACCATAGTCAGTAACCATCTTGCGAGCTTCAGCAGTCGCATTCTGAATATCGTTGGAAGCACCGGTAGAAGGATCACGGAAAATTAGTTCTTCCGCTACTCGCCCGCCCATTGCGTAAACGAGGTTGTCAAGAATCTGATTGCGAGTCTTTGAGTAACGGTCTTCCGTAGGCATCACCATGGTGTATCCCAAAGCCCGTCCACGCGGCAAAATAGTCACCTTGGTAACCGGATCAGTGTAGTTCAATGCCGCAGCACACAGGGCGTGCCCGCCCTCGTGGTAAGCGGTAACTAGCTTGTCGTGGTCGTTCATGACGCGAGTACGTTTCTGTGGCCCGGCAATGACACGATCAATGGCTTCATCAATAGCGCGAATATCAATTACGTCAGCATCTTCACGGGCGGTCAGCAGAGCGGCCTCGTTCAAGACATTCGCGAGGTCCGCTCCGGTAAATCCGGGAGTGCGTTTAGCGATGGCGTAAAGGTCTACTTCCGGCAACATGGGCTTACCGCGAGCATGCACCTTCAAGATAGCTTCGCGTCCCTTCAGGTCTGGGGCTTCTACAGCTACCTGACGGTCAAAGCGTCCCGGACGTAAGAGAGCTGGGTCGAGAATATCAGGACGGTTCGTAGCCGCAATTACGATTACCGAAGTACGTTCGTCGAAACCGTCCATTTCTACCAACATCTGGTTTAGAGTCTGTTCGCGTTCCTCCCCACCGCCACCGACGGCGTATCCGCGAGAACCACCAACGGCGTCGATTTCATCAACGAAAATTATGGCTGGTTCAGCAGCTTTTGCGCGGACGAATAAATCTCGCACACGAGAAGCTCCAACACCGGCGTACATTTCAACGAACTCCGAACCGGAAATGGAAAAGAAGGGGACACGAGCTTCACCGGCCACCGCGCGGGCTAGTAGTGTCTTACCGGTTCCGGGCGGACCGTAAAGGAGAACACCGCGCGGAATACGTGCACCGAGTTCGGTGTATTTAGTGGGGTTAGTAAGGAAGTCACGAATTTCTTCAAGCTCTTCAATCGCTTCATCTTCACCGGCTACATCGGCAAAAGTTACCGAGGGGTTTTCGAGGTTGAATTCCTTTGCTTTGGACTTGGCAAATCCACCAAGTCCACCTATCCCACCGGACTTCTTCAGCAAGAATGAATACAGGAAGTAGAAACCACCGACCAGAATAATTACAGGCAGCACAGCGTTAAGGATTGAGCCGAGCAAAGTGGGGGTCGGGTAGATTGAATCGTAGCCACCCTTTGGGGTCTTTGCGTTAATCAGGTTGATTATTCCCTCAGCCTGGGCGCGGGTATAGGTAAACGAGACATTCTTACCGCGTTCGGTAGCTTTCTCCCCCTCAATCCGCGCCGGAGAAGTGTAGCTCTTTTCCAGATTCAGATTAACCTGCTGGGTTCCCTCATTCACAACTACTCTTTGAACGGTATCGCCACGCAGCAGTGCGAGCCCCTCGCTGGTGTCAATGGTAGCGGGGGAAAATAGGCGCATCAGCGCGGAAGATCCAAAGATAAGTAGGAAAACAAGCGGCAGTACCCACAGCCAATTCTTGCCTGCGGGCTTTTCTTTTTTAACCTGTGCCATTAGTGCCTTTCAGCTATTCAGGGAGGGGCGTGCCTCTTAACCTCTAATTAGAAGCTAGTTACCTCTATTAGTTGTTGTAAACATGTTCTGCGAGAGTACCAACAAATGGGAGGGTACGGTAATTTTCCGCGTAGTCCAGACCGTAACCAACCACGAACTCATTAGGAATATCAAATCCGAGGTAACGTACATTCACCTCTACTTTTGCCGCATCCGGCTTACGCAGCGCGGTAGCAATTTCAACCGAAGCTGCACCGCGCGTCAAGAGGTTCTTCTGGAGCCAAGAAAGAGTCAAGCCAGAGTCAATAATGTCTTCAACAATTAGTACATGCCTACCGGCCACGTCGGTATCCAAATCTTTCAAGATACGCACTACTCCGGAAGATTTAGTTCCCGAACCGTAGGAGGAAACCGCCATCCAATCCATCGTCACGGGAATGGTAATCTTCCGAGAAAGGTCAGCCATTACCATAATGGCACCCTTAAGGACCCCTACAAGTAGGAGGTCGCGACCTGCGTAGTCGCGATCAATTTCGGCTGCCATCTGCGCTAGCCGTTCTTGCATCTGGGTTTCGGAAATTAAGACTTTATCGATGTCATCACCGACGCCGTACTGTTCCATGGGAGCTCCTTTGGGGGAAGTCAGTTCAGCCTTACAGACGTTCATTACTGAACTATTCTAGCCCGCAACATAGCAACAGCGTAGGTTTATTGCCGAGGGCGGAGAACGTGTTAGGAATAGCGTAAACGGATTGGGGCGCTGGGTGTGGCAATCGTTAAACCGGGGCGGCCCTTGGGAGTGGGTTTGTCGAGTCGAACTCGGCTAACTACAACTCCTCCGGGAAGATAAACCGGACCCTGTCCAGTGTAGTCAAGGACTAGGTTTGTCAAGGTTTCGATGTGAACTGAATTGAGGGCGGCGGGAGTTGCTCCGGCTTCGAGTGCAGCAAATCGAACTACTCGTGTTACTAGGGCTGGGTGCATTCCCTGTAGTTCCTGCCAGTCTAGGTCTACTTTCGCCTGACGTCCGGTATAACTAGAGACCCCCGGAGATAGCCTTACTTGCTCTAAGAGTTGTTTTGAGACTAAATCTAGACATTCATTATCCCGACGCATTTGAGTGGCGGTTCGCATTAGCGCGGCAGTTGGATCTTGGCCGAGGGCGTTGGCCAGTGCGGGCATAGCAAATTCTCGTACCGCAGCGCGGCGCAAAGCTGATCCGTCGGCGGTTCGCCAGGGGCCGTCAGCCCGGTTGGTTGGATCCATAACGGGTTGCAGACCCAGGTGTTTACAAGTCAGTACGGTATCTGTGCGACGAATTTGCAAAAGTGGACGCATGATCCAGGGAAGGTTGGGTCCTTCGGGTTCTGCAAGAGGTTCCATTCCGGCGATTGAGCGAAGTCCCGACCCTCGTCCTAAACCGAGAAGGACTGTTTCTGCCTGATCATCCATAGTGTGCCCAAAGAGTAGGAATACAGGTTTTTCGAGAGCTTTTTCGAGTACTCGGCAGGCACGTTTGAGCGCTTGGTAGCGTCCTTCGCGTGCGCCTCCTTCAGGGCCAAGGCTATCCTTTTGAGGTTTTATGCTTAGGACTTGCGCGGTGGTAGCACCCAGTTTTTGCGCGAGTTTAGCGACCTGTTCAGCTTCTTTATCCGAACCGGGGCGTATTCCGTGGTCAACGGTAAAGGAATGAACTTGATTTCCGGTTCGATGCGCCTGATCTACGGTGGCAGCAAGTAGGGCTAGCGAATCGGGACCCCCCGAGCAGGCGACAGCAAGAATGGCATCGCAACCGTATGGTTCGATGACTCTTAGGGCTTCTCGTACAGCTAGGGAAAGACGGCGAGTGGCTCCCTTGGGGTTGGGGCCTATCAGACGCGTAGCGAGGGGGGTGGGTGCGCTCTGCTCTGCGTTCATGACCGTCCTTTCGTGTGCTTAGCGCTTATCATACAGCCTGTTTTAGGAAGGTGTCCCGCTTCATTGCTCACTGAGGGCGGTGAGGAAATCGTCAATGTCAGCACGTACTTGGTAAACACTTCCTGGTTCGAATTTATTTACGAGAACGGAAAAGATAAGTTCGTGCCCTGTTTTAGTGCGAATGATTCCGGCCATGGAGCTAACTCCGGGTAAAGATCCGGTTTTAGCCCGAATCCGGCCACGTCCCTCGGGTTTTTCGAAACGGTTTTTTAAGGTGCCGTCCCAGGCCGCTACGGGGAGCATACCAATGAGAGGTTGGGTACGTGCTTCTTCTAGGTCATGCTTAATAAGGGAAACTAAGGAAGCAGCGGTAACTCGGTTATTTATATCTAACCCGGAACAGTCATGAAGCGTCACATTTTTTGTGTCCACTCCCTGTTCTCCCAAATATTTAACGACTCCAACGGCAGTGGTTGCGTAGTTAGGTTCAACTTTTAGGGCGGGGGCTAAACGCCGGCAAAACTCTTCCATTAGTGTGTTGTCAGAGTTCTTTTCGGCGTAGCGTAAAAGGGTTCGGTTGGTGGCGGATTCAACCTCAGCAAGAGGCGTTGCTTTGGGTGGAATTGGCGCATATTTAATATCGGAGTTAGTTTTTACGCCATATTTTTCTAGTTGTTTTTGGAATTCTTTAGCGGCATCGTTTTGCGCGGTTTGGGAAAAGTTACGAGCTCGTGCGGGATTTGGGCGTCCTTGGTGCACGGCCATATCGGTAGTGTTACCCACGTAGCCTTGTACATCTTGAGTTTTCCAAATGGGGTTTCTTTCTGGCCCAGCGATGGCGGTATCGTCAACGTTAAGTTGGAAAGTGCCAGGGTGGGATTTTAGTTTTTCTGCAGTTTTTTTGGCAAGATCCCCCAGGCCTGCATACCCCATTGCTTCATTTTGGTTCCCTTGTTCCGGGGCGAGCATGAGATCACCTTCAGATTTAAGGTAGAGATTATTTGCCTCTAAGGCGGTGTAAGTTTTTAGACGTTCTTCCGGTTTAAGTAGGGAAATAGCCGCCGAGGAAGTAAAGAGTTTTGTGGTCGAAGCAGGAATATAGGGGGTATTTTCGTTATTTTTAACAATTACCTCGCCAGTTTCCCGATTAACCACAAGGACTCCCAATTCTCCTTTGTGAGCTTCTACTTGCTTTTGGAGTTTATCCAAAGACGCAGCGGCAGTAGCGGGATTCGGGGAAGGGCCTTCCTCGGTAATGGAGGGCAAATCTTCACGCAGAGTAGTTGGGGCAAGGGAAACCGGCGGCGGGGTGGGAGAAACAGAATTCTGAAAGCTAATTACGCCAGGCACTAATTCAGCCGCATCGGCCGCCGCATAGCAAGCTCCCAGCCCAAGTACGCCAGCTAACAGGGCAGCACCCCTTTTGGGAAAGCGCACAAATACCTCCGGTTTATTTTTAAGTAGCGCGAAGATTCTCAAAATTTACTTTTTTGGAACCACTGTGATTAGATTATCTGATATCAGGTTACAAGGGGACGGGCAATCATTCTTGCCAGTACCATTGAGGACTAACTACTAAACTAAATTTAGAAATAAGGATTAAGCAAGGTTGCCGTTTACCGGTATAACTGTTTAGGACTTGATGAAAGGACCGAAAAATGGAATTCGACGTCACAATCGAAATCCCTAAGGGTAACCGTAACAAGTACGAAGTTGACCATGTTACCGGGCGGATTCGTCTGGACCGAATGCTGTTCACTTCCACTCGTTACCCGGATGACTATGGGTACATTGATGGAACTTTGGGTGAGGATGGTGACCCGCTGGACGCCCTGGTTCTCTTGGAAGAACCTACTTTCCCAGGTTGCTTGATTCGCTGTCGCGCACTGGGCATGTTCCGCATGCGTGATGAAAAGGGCGGTGACGACAAGGTATTGTGCGTTCCTTCAATGGATCAGCGTGCTTCTTGGCGTACCGATATCGAAGATGTTTCCGAGTTCCACCGCTTAGAAGTCCAGCACTTCTTTGAGGTTTACAAGGACCTTGAACCGGGTAAATCTGTGGAAGGTGCGCACTGGGTAGGACGCGAAGAAGCGGAAGAAGAAATCAGGCGCTCTTTCGAACGTGCAAAAGCAGCTGGCTTAGATCACCACTGAGTTTTATAAAAGGTTTGGGTACCACCTAGTAGGTGGTACCCAAACCTTTTATCTTTTCTAATGCACTAACCTAGGCGAACAACGTTCGGCATGAGTTTTCGATAACGTACTGAAGTTTCGGTAACGCTGGCCCCGGGGTAGGGAGCCTCAATCATGCGCCCATTGCCAGTGTAGATGGCAACGTGGAAGATACCGCCAGAACTACCGTTGGAAGACCAGAACAGTAGGTCACCGGGCTTAGCGTTCTCGTATGAAACATGCGTTCCTGACCAGTATTGACGACGTGAGGAGTGCGGAAGGTAAACTCCCTGCGAACGCCAGGCCCCCTGAACTAATCCAGAACAGTCGTAACCGGCATCGCTATCCCCACCCCACAGGTAGGGAATACCAATTTTAGTGCGCGCCCAGGCAATTGCTCCAGAAGAGCCCGAAGCAGCCGGGAGAGAAGCATTTTCTTTAGCTTTTTGGCGTTCTTTTTCACGTGCGGCTTCAGCCTCGGCAGCACGACGCCGTTCTTCCTGACGGCGAGCTTCAGCCGCGGCTTCACGTTCCCTACGTGCCTTTTCACGGGCAGCTTCAGCTTCGCGTTCCTTACGTGCCTTTTCACGGGCAGCTTCAGCCGCGCGGCGCCGTTCTTCCTGACGGCGAGCTTCAGTCGCGGCTTCACGTGCGCGACGTTCTTGTTCCGCACGCGCTTTGGAGTCTTTTTCTCGCTTTGCCTTTTCGGCAGCTGCGGCGGCCTTACGGCGTTCTTCTTCTGCCTTACGTGCGGCTTCAGCTTCGGCGCGACGCTGGTTTTCTTCCTGGCGGGCTTTTGCTTCAGCGATTGCCCGCTGATTACGTGCGGCTTCAGCCGCGGCTTTATCTTCGCGATTTTGTTCGGCGCGCATTCTATTGCGCGCGGTGGCTTCGGCACGAGCGTCGGCTTCAGCTTCTAGGTTTTCTTGGTGTGCGCGTTCTTCGGCTACGGAACGGTGACGCAAAGAAGCAAGTTGGGCAATTAGCTGTTCCCTACGGTTTTCAATATTTTGTAGTTCTTGACCGAGCTGTGTGGCTTTAAGGCGAGCGTCTTCGCTGTTCTTTTTGACTGCCGCAGTAGCGCTTTCTTGGCGTTTTAAATCTGAGCTAGCCTGTTTTTCCAAAACTCTTACGACAGCTTCACTGGCCTGGAACTTCTGAAGTTTCTTTTGCGCTAAGTCCCCAAACTTTTCTTGGAAAATCTGCTGAGTTTCGAGCTTTTCCAAACCGCCTTCTTCAAGATAGGGGGCAAGAGCGGCCAGAGAAACCGAGCTGTCACGGTAAACGGCAGTAACTACCTGCATGAGCTCAGCACGAGCTTTAGCCGATTCTGTACGGGCGTTTTCGGTAGCTTTTTTCGTGCTTTCCAAGTTGGCTTTCGCCGCGTCCAGTTCATCACGTGAACGCTGGTAAAGTTCATTAGCCTCCGAGGCGGCAGTTAGTGCGTTTTCCCGACGGGTACGAGTGGCGGCAAGCTGAACTTCAAGAGAGGCGACGGAAGTACCCTGACCGATAGTTTGGGAACTATCAGGGTCAGCGAGAGCAGCCGGGGTCGCAATAATCAACCCCCCGGTAGCTACACAAAATGCCGCGGCTACCGCCGTTAGTTTCTTTCTTTGGCTCAAAAATGCCATTTTTCGCCTTTCGGTTAAACGCATTCACGCTAAGGCTACACGAAAGAAATCACATAAACAACACAAGTCACATAATTAACACTTTTCACATTTTTAACAGTAGTAACACTTTAGAGATTTTGGGAACGTTCGTTTAGGGCTGTCGTTAGTGCCCAAAGCGGGAGGTATCTGGAATAATGGGCACTAGCGATTTGTGTATCCCACGCATTTATTGAGGAGTCCGTTTTATGGCCTTGTTTGAATTTGATAACGGGCGCTTTTTCCCAGCGCAGTTTGGCCGTCCAGTTGCCGAGGGAATTACCGAGCAAGTTTTTGACTCCATTCGCCGTCAAGTTTTGGATATCCTAAACCGCCCCTTCTTCCCCGTAATTTGGGTTGGTGAAGGCGTTAAGACTCGCCTCATCGCTCTGGACGCATCCGGGCAGGTAGTTTCTATTCAGGTAATCCACTCCCTTAATTCCGAAACAATGGTTTCCGCATTAGCTGCACTTAACGACGTCAGGGCTTTGGGGTGGAACGAGTTAGCTGAACTCTACCCGGGCGGACAGGCGGCATTCCGCACTCGCCTAAGTGAATTTCGTGCGCAAATGCCCGCAAATGCTTCACCCGGCCCTCGTCTAATCGTGGTTGCCGCAGAGGTAAAGGCCGGGCTTCGTCCGGCAATTGAGGTGCTAGCTACCTCCGGGATGGAGGTAAACGAAGTTTCTCTCCGCGAGATGTCTAACGGTCGCCGCTTCATTGAGGTAACGCCAGTTTCGCAGAGCTACACCGGATCTTTGCACAACTGGCTGGGTAGCCGCAATCCGCAGATTATCCCCACAATTTCCGAAGGGGAAGACGAATCTTCGACAATTCCTTCCAGCTTGCTAGCTGCAGCACGAATTAACACTTCCACTCCGATTACGGTGCAAGCAGACCCCGCTTTGGAAGCAGAACCACAGGCTGAACCACAGCCGCAGGCCGAAGCGAAAATTGAGATAGAACTAGACACGGAAACTGAACGTGTATCTGCTGATACAAAAGAAGCTTCGCCCGAAGAAGATATCTGGTCTGAACCACTGGTAGAAACTTCATCTATAAAGCACCCGGCTCTTATCTCTCGTTTGCGCCGCCGCCGCAATACTGTCTCTGCCAAAGAAGAGTTACTTACCTTTACCCCTGGCGAAGCCACAGAATCTGAGAACACGGAGGTACTCAAACCGGTAACTGTTGACGAGCTACCCGCACCTGCCGCACCGAAGATTCCTGCGGGCATTCCCCGTAGAGTAGGTCGTCGTCTGTCCTCGCAGGCAAACGCCGCTTTCACCTCCAAAACAACACGACAGCCGGTTTCCCACCAGGAAAGCACAACAGCCCCTCACCAAACCCAGGCGGAAATGATTGAACCGAGTAGTAGCGGCACAGTCCCCCGCCGCTCACGACTTTCGCGCCGCACTCACCAGGGCCATACCCAGGTAGTCAAAAAGGTTGAACGCGACGAACAGGGCTTAGCGCAAATAGCTTCTTCACTGGGTGAACCCGTTACCCTTTTCGCCCTAGTTTCCGGGGCGCCAGAAAGCGTCGAATTGCATTTAGATGGAACCCTCCGCGGCGAAGCCGGAGCTGTAAGTGTTACCCCGGCACTAGCTCTTTTGGCGCTCGGTGAGGAAGTAAGTGGAGATGCTTGGGACCGCTGGCACATTCACGATTTAAATGGCCCAACACTGGCAGATGCGCAAATTGAGCTTAACTCTGGCCACCGGGCCACATCTGCAACAGATGATTCTTCCCCCCAGCCTATTGCAGCGGAGGAACCACCCGCCCAAACCACTCCGCACGGTATTCCCATTCCGCACCGCAGGCGCACTCGCCGCCAAGGCTAAGAAAAAATACCCACTTGCTGCTACCTAATAGCGAATAGCACCAAGTGGGTATTTTGGTAGTTCTTAGACTGCCGGCAAGATAGTATCTGGCAACACGACAGGGTCTGTTCCGGGGGAAACCGGAATGTTATCGGCATACCAACGGTAAAGATCTCCGTAGTATTCCATACGCACTTCCGGATCAGACAGGGTGATGTCATGCATTGATTCGTAGCGCATCAAAGTTAGGCTCCGACTCAACCAGGCCGCCCGACGAGCCAGATTCTGCACGTGCAAAACGCTATCTCCCCGACGCATTCGCGGACTCCAAGTTTTCCCAAACTCGGAAGTCACTGCCGCCCCCATAAAGACTGGGCAATCAATCGCTAGACCATTTGCCACCTGTTCGTGTGCGCGCAAAATTGCCGCAAACCACCCAGCGAGGGTTTTTTGTCCTTGCGGGCTCTTCCATTTCGGGTTCGTCCCCCATTTTCCTGTCACTGCCGGGTCATTTGGCCAGGCTTGTAAGTTTTCAGGAAGGGGCCCGTCAGACTCACGCCAGCCAGAAAAGGACATCGCGTAAAAGTTAGGACCGCCCCCAAAGGGAAGAACGCGACGCGGTTGCAACTGGGCAATTTTCTTGAAAAACGGCCTCGTTACCGTCCGCATAAACGGCGAAATATGGTTTTCTAACCAAGGTGAGTTAAGTACCAAACCAGCTAGTTCCCCACGGTGGCGTGCTGCCCACATCGTAGCCGTCAAACCACCAGTTGAGTGACCCATCAGCACTACGGGCAGAGGGGTAGCGCAACCTCGCACGGAATCCTCAGCACGAATCACCTTCAGGGCGGCGGCAATGTCTTCATCATAAACAGTAAGCGAATCAACATAACCGAAAGTCTGGTGAGAGCGTAAAGAACGCCCGTACTTGCGCAGGTCCAGACCGTAAAACCGCGCCCCCGCACGCGCCGAGTGACGGGCTAATTCCCGCTGAAAAAAGTAGTCATTCCAACCGTGTAGATAAAGAATATTAAAATGCGGGACTTGTGGAGTATCCTCCACCGCACCCGGATCATCAGATGCGAGATGACGAACCAAAGTGGCCACAACATCGCCCTCGTCGTCGGGGTCAAGCGCTAAAGTTTGCGCTTGAAAACCAGGCCCTAAAATATCGGGACCCCATTGCCCCAGCGGAGCACTCCAGTTTTCCCAAGGCTTGACATCACTCATCGACTCTGAATTGATCATGTGTACAGTCTATCTACTAGCAGCAACAAGGAATAACCGATGATCTAACGTGCAGACAAAAACGACTTTGGGCGAAAAATTTTACGCTAAAGCTAAGGTCGCTAGCAGGGAAACCGTCCCCGCAATAAGGCAAGCTCCCAATCCCAAAAGCAAAGCCTTCCCCGAGGTTCGTAAAAGAGTTTTCAGGTGAACTCCCGCTCCCATAGCAAACATTGCCATAGTCAGCAATACCACCGCCAGATAGTTAATTGAAACAAAAACTTCCGACCAAACAAACGATTCTCCAAAAGTACGAAGTAGCATCGCCATAAAGAAAGCCAAAACAAATGGCGGAACTAACGGCGGACGTTTCTGGCTTTTGCCCACTGGAGAAAGTCCCTGACGGTCAGCTCTACGACGTTCCAAGATTCCCACCAGGGCAACCAGCGGAGCCAAAAGCACCACTCGCGCCAGCTTGGTCAAAGTAGCCTCGCTTAAAATCTGCGCTCCCTGTCCTGCCGCGTAGTGCGTGGAAACAACCTGCGCAGCAGCAGTTACCTGGCCCACCTCGTGAATTGCTGAACCAGTCCAGATTCCAGCTAAGTGAGCCGGTAGCCCCATCCAGACAATTAACGCCGGAAGAAGGAAAAGCAAAAGCAAACCGTAAAGAGTTACCGAAGCAATAGCCGTAGCCGCGCCCTCGTCAACTTCATCTTGATCTTTTCCCACCACCACGGAGGACATTCCCGCAACCGCCGCCGCACCACAAATTGCAGTCCCCGTCGCGGTCAGTACCGTAGCGGCATGTCCAACCCGTAAAAGACGACCTAAAAACAGTGTCCCGGCAAAGGTTAAGGACACCGTCAAAGCAACTACCGCCAACGCCGCCCACCCGAGTCGAGCTACACTCAGCAAAGAAAGGTGGAAGCCCAACAAAATCACACCTAGGCGCAAAATAAACTTCGCGGTAAAGGCCAAACCCGCTAACGCGCGAGCCGGTAGGAGTCCTAAATTACGTGCCAAAACCCCTAAAACAATCGCAATTAAAAGCGGCGAGGCTAACGGAACCAGGTGATTACCCAGAAACGAAAGTACCCCTGCAAACAGAGCCAACGCAATCCCGAAAGAATTACGCGAGGCCCAAGCAGTTAATTTTTCTGAGAGACGGTGAGAAGAAGTCAAAAGATTCAGCTTTACTTTTTGTACAGGGAAGAACCTAGGTAGACAGGCTCCGAAGTAACATTGACCCCAAGGGAACGGAAGATACCCGTATCGACAGAACCAAGAATGGTAGTTGTGTGGACATCACAGCCGCGAAGCTGATTAATGCAATCCAGCGCTTTACGTGCATTCGGGTCGCTCTGTGCCGAAACAGCCAAAGCAATCAGTACCTCATCGGTATGCAAACGCGGATTCTTCGATCCGAGCGAATGCGTTTTAAGCTGCTGGATTGGCTCAATTGCACCGGGAGCCAATAGCTTTACCTCGTCATCTAGCCCAGCCATAACCTTAAGCGCATTTAGTAACAGCGCGGAGGAACATCCCAGCAGGGCGGAAGTCTTCCCCGTAACAATCTGTCCTTCCGATAGCTCCAAAGCCGCCGCCGGGGCCTCCGTTGCAGCTGCCAATTCACGAGCCGGAACAACCACCGGACGATCAGTTTCTTCGACCCCCAACTGGCTCATCAAAACCGCAATCCGACTCGACTGTTCCGGTTCCAAGTTATCGCGACGTTCAGCTACCAAAGCGTGGAAATAACGACGGACTACCTCCTGACGAGAGGCCTCCTGGCACACCTCATCAGAAGTAATCGAGTACCCAGCCATGTTCACACCCATGTCAGTAGGTGACTTGTAGGGAGAGTGTCCCAAAATTTTTTCAAATAATCGGTTCAAAACTGGGAAAATCTCTACATCACGGTTGTAGTTGACAGTCTGTTCCCCATAAGCCGCCAGGTGAAACGGGTCAATCATGTTCACATCATCAAGATCAGCAGTAGCTGCCTCGTAGGCCACGTTTACCGGGTGTGAAAGAGGCAAATTCCAAATCGGGAAAGTTTCAAATTTAGCGTATCCACTACGCTGACCGCGCTTATAATCGTGGTACATCTGCGACAGGCAGGTAGCCATCTTTCCTGAACCTGGACCCGGAGCCGTAACCACCACCAGGTCACGTGAAGTCTCTATATACTCATTTCGCCCATACCCTTCCTCGGAAACAATATGGGAAACGTCGTGGGGATAGCCGGCAATTAAGAAATGGCGATAAACCCGAAGCCCCAGACCTTCGAGCTTGCGCTGGAAAGATACAGCCTGCGTATTGTCTTCCTCGAATTGGGTAATTACTACGGAGCCGACGAAAAGACCATAACCACGGAAAGCGTCTATGAGACGCAAAACATCCTCGTCATATCCAATTCCCAAGTCAGCACGAACCTTGTTGCGCTTAAGGTCACGCGCGCTAATGGCAACAACTACTTCGACTTCATCCTTAATGGAACCCAGCATGACAATTTTGTTGTCGGGAGAAAATCCCGGAAGGACTCGTGAAGCGTGAAAATCATCAAAAAGTTTCCCTCCGAACTCCAGATAAAGCTTACCGCCGAACTGATCACGGCGTTCTTGAATATGCTTGGTCTGCAACTCAATATAGCGTTCCCGATCAAATCCAATTGCTTTCACGGACTTCCTCCAATACAAAATAAACACTCGGCTAAAATTCTACCGCCTATCTTCCTTAGAAAATAAGAAATTTAATAAAAATAAAAGCAATTTAACACCCCGAGTTTGTATACTGAAAAAAGGATATTCTCCCTACCAAAAACCATAAATTCGGGGTCCTAAATGTGCTTTTCAAAGTCCCTCTTTACTCTTCCAAAATTTTTCTTTTCATCGGCATTCGCAACCGAATTGGTTCTTTCTCTAATCTGGACACTGACTGTCACCACGACCAAGGTTTTTCTTACGCAAACCCCAGATACGGTAGAAGCAAGTAATGACCCGGCGGAAACCTCCGAAATACCCGCGAGTCCCGAAGTTTCCCTCCCCAATACCACTCCTATAACGCCCGAACATAGACCGCTAAAAAGACCGCATCTTCCTCAGCACTCCCCACGTGAAGCAAAAATTCCCAAGATTTACACTGCCCACATAGATATTCCTCAAACTCACCCCTTCTGGGATACCGGAGATTGGTTTCCATTCGAAGGAGAAATAGCATGGGCTCGTAAAAAAGGAATTGCCCGCGGGTACTTTGATTTTTCTTTCCGCCCAGAAACCCTCATCACCAGACAAGCTTTAGCAGCCTTCTTCTACAGGCTCGCGGGAAGCCCCAATTTCACTCCCCCGCCAAAACCAACATTCCGTGATGTAGGCCCACAAGATCCGTTCTATAAGGAAATTGAATGGATGTCTAAAACAGGAATTAGTACCGGTTGGAATGACAAAACTTTCCGTCCCGGCCTTCCTCTACAACGTAACGCCCTCGCCGCTTTTATCAAACGCTACTGCGATTCAACCAGTATCGGTTGCCATCGCCTGCTTAAGGAAGTACCTAACAATGGGGTACAGAATTTTTCCGACATGGAAGAAACAGCCCCTTTCGCTAAAGAAATTGGTTGGCTTGCCTCCAGCGGAATAACTACCGGCATTACCCCCGATAAGTTTGGCCCCCTCCTGCCAGTAGAACGCGGGGCGATGATTGCTTTCATCTTTAGAATGGCAGAAAACCGGGACACACCGCGCACCCTACCGGCCGCCAGAATAAGTAAACTGCAACTGCCCATCAGCAAAGCCAACTATTCCCTCCTCGGCAAAGCCCAAAAAGCAGCAGAAGCCAAAAATCGTCGCACGGTATATTTTCAAAACGGTGCAGTGATTACCGGTAGAAATACCCTGGTAGTTCATTCTGACATTTACCGGCAGTGGAAAACCCACGGCGATATAAACGGAAAATACGGGTTTCCAACCAATAATCAACACAATTTCTTTGCGTTCCCAATCCAAGATTTTGAACGAGGAAACTACCTCATTGCCGGGGGAAGTACCCGGAGACACAATGTTCCTTGGCATGGACAACAAACAAACTACTACTGCGGGCCCGCCAGCGCACAAATGATTTTGGACTATCGCGGCAAGCACCGAGCAATTGATTCCACCCAGCTTTCCCAACGAGCACTGGCCTCTAACAAATACCTAAAAACAGACCAATACGGATACACCTCATTTCACACTTCCGCATTATCGAGAGGAATTAACAAGTGGGTTGGCAAAGAGATATATAAACAGCGTCATACCCCAAACCACAACCAGGTACGAGAAGCTATTCTCAAATCATTCCACCAGGGCTGGCCAGTTGTAGTTGATTCTCAGGAACGACGTGGCGGCCCCCATTTCAACGGGCACAACAATGCCACTTTCTCACATATTATGGTTATTGATTCCTACGATTATGCAACAGATTCAATGCTCCTGGCTGACCCCGGCGCAAACGGTAGTGTATGGACGAGAGCTAAATCTAAATTCTGGGTTCCTAGCGTAAAAAGTTTTACGAAAAACCATCTACAGCACGAAATAATTAACGACGGCCGCCGCCATATCGGCATCTATTACAGCAAGGTGAACTAATGACTCGACCACGGAAAAAATCAGGAGCCGTACTGGCTCTCTGTTTGCTATCTTTCCTCACCACCG
The DNA here is from genome assembly GCA_019218365.1 of Actinomycetaceae bacterium TAE3-ERU4. Lineage (GTDB taxonomy): Bacteria > Actinomycetota > Actinomycetes > Actinomycetales > Actinomycetaceae > Boudabousia. Next base: position 197,623 of record JAHUUJ010000001.1, read on the forward strand.
CCTGTTCTAGCGCAAATCGTTCTTTGCCGACGCTAAAAGAAAATACCCCCACTGTAAAAGCTACTTCCGAATCTCCCGTAGCCTCCAAAACTCCGGTTAACTCCCCACAAGTGCGCCTTCCTTTTGAAACCACCCTAGCAAAAACTAAACTGTTGGAAGCAACCGTAAACGCATCTTTATCTTCATCTCCAGGGGAATGGAAACTAGGAGGAGATTTTTCAGTAATTGCCGCGCTGCCCCTTTCCGCAACGGAAATTTTTGGGTCTGTCTCAAAAACACCGCAGAAGATTGACAGCTATGACCCGGCAATAATCAGCGCAAAGGGCAATACCTCTTTACGTTCACACCAAGACGACAAGACATATTACGAACCCCAAGACGCCACGGCTAAGGGAAAATGGATTGTTTGGAGAGAATCACGACTTAGTAATATTCCCGGACAAGTACCCGACGACTGGCGGCTGGTTTCCTACGACCGAGAGCTTAAAGAAAGTAAAGTTTTAGGAACCGCGAAAGAACTTAACGGCACTGACCAAACCCCCAGCGTTTCCGGCGAGTCCCTTCCGGTAATACTTGATAAAAAAGCCTATTTCTGCACAGCGTTGAAAAAGGATACCCACTGGGATACCCGCCTGATATCTGTGCCTTTAAACGGAAACAGTAAACCGCAAGAAGAAGCCAAAGGTTGCTGGCCAGCAACTACACAAAAAGAGGTTTTCTACCTTGCCAACCCCCTTGCCAATGTAAGCGAAATACGCCAATTGGGATCACACCAACACCGCGGAAGAATCACCAGTTCCAATTGGGGCTTTTCGGGGCTATGGGCAAATAATCTAATAACCGTAGCCGCAGTTAGTTCACGTCAAGATAACGGGGGTACCTACGCGGCAATTTGGAAAAATGATAATCCCCAGGAAGTAACCTGGATTCATTTTCCCTCACCTTCCATATTCGCCTCTATAGGAGCACAAAAAGTAGCTTTCGGGAGCGGTTCAGAAAGTTTAAATCCACAGATGACACTGTGGAGCTGGGGGGAAGAAAAATTAACTATCCTCGGGACAGCTCACGGTTATTCTCGCCCTGTTTTAGCTCCCGATGGAAGTGCTATTTTGGTTCCTCATCAGGAAAACGGTCAAGTCTCCTGGGATCTAAGAAAACCGTAACCAATAAGTTGCAAAACTTTTAGATTTTTTAACAAATAAGCATTATTATAAATATTATTTTATCTTTTCTCTGAAAGAAGCTAAATCTTATGTCGACCCTCTGCTCCCCCTCACCCAAAAGTGCGAAACAAAAGCATTTTAGGGCTGATATACAGGCGCTCCGGGCCTTTGCCGTACTGGCTGTTTTAGTAAATCACCTATCCCCAGCACGACTTCCTGGCGGGTATGTAGGAGTTGATATTTTCTTTGTAATTTCAGGGTTTCTCATCACTTTTCCCATAACTCGCGAACTGTCTACGAAAGGGAAGATTAACCTCGGGGCATTCTATGCTCGACGTATTCGCCGCCTGCTTCCCGCTGCCATATTGGTAATCATTTCTTCCCTTTCCCTAATGTTTTTCTTTATGCCTGCTCGGCTTTGGTTGGGAAATATTCATGAGGGACTAGCCTCAATTTTTTATGGTGAGAATATTTATCTTTTTTTACAATCTCGTGACTACCATGCCTCGAATCAGCAGGTTTCACTTTTTCAACACTATTGGTCTCTTTCTGTAGAAGAACAGTTTTATCTAGTTTGGCCCCTACTGCTACTAACCGGATTTGTTATAACACATCTACTTTTTCGGAAATTTTTCCTCTCTAGCGGGAAAAGTGAGGATCGAGCACGTCAAGAAGTAGGTTGGATAGGGCCTTTATTCTTTGTCTCTCTAGCAACAATAGCTTCTTTCATATACGCGTTATTTTATGGTGAAATGTACCCTAAAGAAGCGTATTTCTTTACTCCCATTAGAGCCTGGGAATTCGCGCTTGGAGCACTCATCGCCATCTTGGTTCAAGCTCTACAAATTCATCACTTTACCTGGCTTCCAAAACTTGAAGACGACACCATAGATGGCAAAAAACTACTTTTAGCGCGCTACATATTTTCCATTATTGGATGGACAATGATACTGGTTTCTCTTTGGAGTATAGACGAGCACAGCATCTTCCCCGGGCCCATTACTCTCCTACCAACCCTGGGTGCAGCATTTGTAATTCTTGCCGGAGTCCAAACTCATCACGCACCGTTCAATTTCATCTGGCGTTTCTATCCGATTCGACTAACTGGTGACATTTCCTATTCCATTTACTTGTGGCACTGGCCCTTAATGCTCCTGCTCCCATACATAGTCGGAACAGACCATCCTCGTTTATCGAAAATTGGTTTCGTAGTGGTCGTATATCTATTGGCGGTACTAACTAAATTTGGCATTGAAGACAAAGGCATGCAGTGGAACTACTGGCGCACGTCAACCTCTCGCTCTTTCATCCTAATGTGCTTAATGCTGGTTGTTTCCTTGGGAAGTGGTTGGGGACTACAAAAATATACGCACTACCAACTCTCACTTGCCGCCAATCCAAGTTACATTCTCGATTCCAAACATTGTCAAGATCCACGAATAAACAGCGGCTCTATTTGCGCTAAAACAAATACACCCCTACTTAGTACAACAATTCGCCCCAGTGAGCTCTACAGTATTCCAGATGTTCGCCAACACGTTATCTACGATGTTTCTTCACCGACCGAATCCTACTACTATAAACTTCTTGCGACTAACCCCCAACAAGCTGCATCACCGGAAAATCCCTGGCTAAATTTCACTCCAGAACCTCAAAAGAAGGATATTTCTAAACCGGCTAAAAGGGTGCTTATAGCGGGTGATTCGCACTCTGAAGAATATCTAAATGCAATAATTCCCTGGGCCGTAAAACGACACTGGAATTTAGAGATATTCCGCTCTTCTGGTTGCCCTCTACAACCGGCTGAATACACTGTCTCCACACAGGATGAGTCCTACCGTAAGAGGTGCGAAAGTGGGCAGATAAAGCTGGATGAGCTACTAGCTAAGAACAAATATGACCTAATAATTTACCGAGCAGAATTGCGAATGGAACCAATAACTTCACCGCTTTCTCCGAACGTAGATTTAACAGCTGAAGCATTACGCAAACGTTTCGAAACTTTCCTTGCTTCTTCCAAACAACTTTTGGTTTTAGCTGATACTCCACGCAATTCCCTACCCAGTAGCGACAAGTCATTACGTTCACCAGCTTGCCTGGATATTTATCGGGATACACCGCAAAAATGCAAGCTTCCCCGCAAAGTGGCACTTCCACCTGATTTAGCAGTTACTGTAGCTAAAGAACTGGCTGTGCAGGCGGGAAAGGTAGACGGGCGATACCCCCGTGTAGCAACGGTGGACGTAAATGATGTATTTTGCGATGAGTCTTTCTGTTATGCGGCAGCCGGTGGCATCCAGTTCTTCTACGATGCTGGACATATTTCCCGAACTTCCGCGCATAAAATTTCTCCCCTGCTCCAAAAACGAGGAGAAGCCGCACTCGGTTTGCCTTAATGTTATTTTTACTTACTCGCAAAACGGGAAAATCATACACTTCAATAACATTATTTAATTCGCTTTTGAGCACGGGAAACGTGCAATAAGGCAATAGTGTTTTCTGGGAAAGGTAGAACGTTTCTCCCCTTTCCCAGAAAAACGAGGAGTTTAAATATCACCGATTTTTTACAACAATTATAAAAATGTAGTTAAATCTAACGGAACCGTGATTTTTAGTGAAAAAAATAGAATAATAAATAGCATGAATGATTTATTCTCTCCCGTTAAGTTTTATGCATTTGCCGGACCGAAAGATAATCCCAATGAAGTGGAATTAGTTTTTCCTAATCGCCTTATGATGCCACCGATGTGCATGTATTCCGCTGCTCCCGCTGGCAAAAATCAAGGAAGTCCTACAGATTTTCACCTTGTACACTATGGAAGTAGAGCGCAGGGACTTGGAAGCGTGGTGGTTGAAGCAACCGGTGTTCTTCCCGAAGGGCGTATTTCCAACCAATGTTTAAGTTTTTCTCGCGATGATCAGGTTCCGGCGTTTAGTCGTCTAGTTAAGGTAATTCATGCGGCTGGAGCAAAAGCAGGGATTCAGCTAAATCATGCAGGACGTAAAGCTGGAACTATAGTCAGTCCCCAAATGAGAGAGTCTGGATTCTCCTGGAGCGGGGAGAGCCTTGAGAAAAATGAAGGAACCGCCAGTTGGGATTTGCTGGGCCCCTCAGAAATTGCGTTTAGTGACTCATACCCGACCCCGCACGAACTAAGTCGGGAACAAATAGATGGGCTAGTTGAAAGCTGGGCACAGGCAGCACGACGTGCAGCTGAAGCAGGTTTTGATTTTGTGCAGATTCATGCGGCGCACGGATATCTATTACATTCTTTCCTTTCACCGATTTCCAATCATCGTAAAGATGAATACGGCGGGAGCTTAGAAAATCGAGCTAGATTCCTGATGCGAGTAGTAGAGAGCACACGCGAGTTCATTCCTGTAGCAGTTAGAATTTCTGCCACAGAATGGGTAGGACCAGATACAACTGCTGACGCGCGTAGCGGTGACGAGGGCGAAAAATATCTTGCGATGGATTCCTTTACTTTGGAAGAAGCGGAAAGAGTGGCCAATTGGTTGGCACAAGAACATGTTTTTATGATTAATGTTTCTACCGCCGCTAACCTGGCTTCAGCTCCCCTTCCACTAGGTCCGGGATACCAGGTAGCGCCTGCTTCACGAGTTCGTAAGGCACTCCACGATAAAGGCGCAAAAAATATTCTGGTTGGAACCGTTGGTTCAATTACTCGCCCGGAACAGGCACAAACTATTTTGGCTACAGAACAGGCCGATATAATCGAAGTCGGGCGCGCCCTTTTAGCAGATCCTGCAATTGCTTCACGGTGGCGTCACAAGCTGGGGCTAGCCCCAGAAACATTGGGACAGTATGGGCGTGCGGTCTTTTAGGTTTAGTGACTATTTTTCTTCACTCTAGGAGCCTATGATAAACATCGAAATGTTTCATAAAGAACAGGTAGGAAAATGACCAAGATTCCAGAGAATAACGAGAATACTTTTGGTGAAGCGCAGCTTACCGCTACAGAAGGTAGCATGAGCACACTTAATGCCTTAGATTTGGTTCCTGAATTGGATACTTCCCGTGATGTACCAGCGGTTAAACGAGTTTTTCAGGGAAACGGCGCTAATTTAATTTTGTTTAATTTCGCGCCTGGTCAAAGACTTCGTGATCACAAGGCAATCCACCCAATTATGGTTCAGTGTCTACGCGGCCTTTTAACTTTCACCTACGGGGAAGAAACTGTTGAATTACGCCCCGGAACTATCTTGCATCTAGATCCGATGTTGGTTCATCGAGTTGATTGTCCCGATGAAGCAAGTGGGGAAGGAAACGTCCTTCAGCTGGTCATGCTGACAGGAAAGAAAAACTAAGAAACTTAGACTGAACTGATTGGGGCGGGGAGATTATCTCCCCGCCCCAATCAGCGTCTATACAAGAATGTCAGTACTCTCTAAGAACGCTTATCCATTACTGCGGCACGTCCGGCTTCCAGGCGCGCAACCGGAACTCGGAACGGTGAGCAAGAAACGTAGGTAAGACCGGTCTGGTGGAAGAAGTGAACCGAATCCGGATCACCACCGTGCTCACCGCAAACCCCCATCTTCATTCCAGGTTTGGTAGAACGTCCCTTTTCTACTCCCAGTTTGACTAGGCGTCCAACCCCGTGGGTATCAATGGTTTCGAAAGGAGATACTCCGAATACACCTTCCTCGGTGTAAAGTCCAAAGAAAGATCCTTCTACGTCATCACGACTGAATCCCCAAGTAGTTTGGGTAAGGTCGTTAGTTCCAAAGCTGAAGAAGTCGGCTTCGTGTGCTAGATCCTCGGCAGTTAGAGCCGCACGGGGAAGTTCAACCATACAACCAATAGGAATATCTAGTTCTACCCCGTTACTTTCACACACATCGGCGATAATCTTTTCAGCTTCTTCACGAATAATCTGAAGTTCACGAATAGACCCAACTAGCGGCACCATAATTTCTGGACGGGGGTCAATTCCCTCTAGTTTCAGTTCTGCCGCAGCCTCAACCAAAGCGGAAATCTGTAGAGCGAATAGGCCGGGCAGCGCCAATCCTAGTCGCACACCGCGCAGACCCAACATCGGGTTAGCCTCATGCATCTTACGTACAGCAGTCAGCATCTTCTTATCAGCTTCTAGGTTTTCGGTCTTGCCGGTGGCCTCAGCAACTGCAACTTTTACTTCTAGCTCGGTCAAATCGGGGAGGAACTCATGCAGTGGTGGGTCAATCAGACGAACCGTCATTGGCTTTCCATCCATTAAACGCAACATCTGCTTAAAGTCACCCTTCTGCAACGGAATTAAGGCTTTCATCGCCTCATCGCGTTCCGCAGAGTTATCTTCAGCGAGAATTACTCGTTCAATCAGTGCACGGCGCTCACCCAAGAACATGTGCTCGGTACGGCAAAGACCAATTCCTTCTGCCCCGTATCCAAGAGCTCGTTCTGTGTCTTCGGGAGTGTCGGCGTTGGTGCGCACACGAAGTGTACGGACCTTATCGGCGTGGGTAAGCATGCGGTCTACCGAGGTTACAAGATCCTTCATGTCCTCATCTTCACCAGCTGCTTCCAGTCCCGCTTCAAGCCCGTGGGACAGGTAGGTAGTAACGGCGGAGTCCACAACATCTACCTTGCCCTCAAATACTTCACCGGTGGTTCCGTCAATCGAAATTACATCACCTTCACTGAAGACCTTTTCTCCGACTTTCAAGGTTCGAGTAGCAAGGTCAATCTCTAGGGCTTCGGCACCGCAAACACAAGTCTTTCCCATACCGCGCGCCACCACAGCAGCGTGTGAGGTTTTACCACCGCGGGCGGTTAGCACGCCTTCGGCAGCAACCATTCCCGCGAGGTCTTCCGGGTTGGTTTCACGGCGAACTAGAATACAGGGGGTACCCGCCTGGGCCATGGCGATGGCCGAGGCATTGTCAAAAGCAATCTGTCCTACCGCGGCACCCGGTGAAGCAGCCATTGCTCGAGTTAGCAAAGTACGCGGTGAACCGGCATTAAACTGCGGGAACATTAGTTGGGTTAGCTGTGCTCCGCTAACTCGTTCAAGGGCCTCGTCAGGAGTAATGAGTTTTTCATCAATTAGCTGCGAGGCAACACGGAAAGCAGCACCGGCAGTACGCTTACCGACACGAGTTTGAAGCATCCAGAGTTTACCGCGTTCGATAGTGAACTCAATGTCGCAAAGGTCTTTGTAGTGGGTTTCTAGCTTGCGCATGATTCCCCGTAGCTCATCGTAGACAGGACGATTAGCGTCCTTTAGAGCCGATAGAGGAAGAGTGTTACGAATACCGGCAACAACGTCCTCCCCCTGAGCGTTCATCAAGTAATCACCGTAAACACCAGAGTCACCCGAGGAGGGGTCGCGGGTAAAGCAAACACCGGTTCCGGAAGTATCCCCCATGTTACCGAAGACCATGGTGCAAATATTTACGGCCGTTCCCAAATCGTGGGGAATACGCTCGCGACGGCGGTAAATGTGCGCACGTTCGGTGTTCCAAGAACGGAATACTGCTTCTACTGCCATATCCATCTGTTCACGCGGGTCTTGCGGGAAGGATGAACCGATGGCGTCTTCGACAATTTTCTTGAAAGTTTCTACCAGTCCTTTAAGGTCCTGCGCGGTTAGTTCCACATCTCCGGAAACTCCACGTTCTTTCTTTAAATCGTCCAAAGCGTCAGAGAAAAGATCGCCGTCAATATCCAATACTGTCTTTCCAAACATTTGGATAAGTCGACGGTAAGAGTCCCAAGCAAAACGTTCATCTCCAGATACCTTTGCTAGGCCTTCAACCGAAGCGTCATTAAGACCAATGTTCAGTACGGTTTCCATCATTCCCGGCATTGAGAACTTAGCTCCGGAGCGTACTGATACCAAGAGGGGATCTTCACTGTCACCAAGCTGTCGACCGAGGTCATCCTCAACGTCTCGCAAAGCTTGAGTTACCTGAGTTTCAAGCTCTGCGGGAACCTCGCCCTGTTTGAGATAAACACGGCAGGCATCGGTGGTAATCGTAAATCCCGGAGGGACAGGCAAACCTAGTTTTGTCATTTCAGCTAGGTTGGCACCCTTACCACCTAGCAGGTCTTTCATTTCCTTGTCACCTTCGTGGAAGTTGTAGACGAATTTTGTCATTCGTATATCCCCTTAAATGTTGCGGCGCGACAGTGCGGCGCTTTTACTAAAACCGAAAAATCTGTTCGGCAATGTTACGAACATAAATGTAACACAGTGATATAGCCCCTATCAGAGTTAGATAGAAAACTGAAAATGTTTTTCTTTTATTTTTTATCAGCTGCAATTTTTTCTTCTCCACCTCTATCGGTTAAGGTGTCTACATGAATCATGCTGATATGCCTTCGTCTGCCCCTATCCCCACTCCTGCTAAAAGTGCAGATATTTCTAGGGAAACCGCGGAATCTCGTTTTCATACTCAGCACCATGGGCCAGTTTCTGATTTTTATGCCCAGGCCCCGAAAGTAGCCAGTGACGCGAAGCGTTCACGTCATGCGCAAGGACGTTCTTTCGCCACGCGTTGTGTAGCAACAACTCCTTTTGACCCAACGGGTGCCGTAGTTCCCTCAATTTATCTGGCCTCCACCTACGCTCATCCTGTTCCGGGTTGCGACCCGCGGCCAGCTCCAATGCCCTGCGGAACTAACGAGGAGGGTGGACACTCTTATCAGCGTTGGTCTAATCCCACGCGCGCGGCCGTGGAAGTGGCGGTAGCTTCTTTAGAGGACGCTAGCCACTGTTATGCTTTTGCTACTGGAATGGCCGCAATTTCAGCAGTTTTTTCCACCGTTAAAACAGGACAGCGAGTTTTACTTTGCGCTTCACTTTACGGGGGTACTTTTCAGTACATTTCAAATTATTTCCCAAGTCGCGGGATAGAGTATGACCTAGTTGCTGATTTGAATGCGCTTAGCACGCAGGATATTCCCGCTGATACCGCAATGATTTACATTGAATCCCCGACTAACCCGTGTTTGCGGGTAGTGGATATTGCGCACGCTGCTTCCTTGGCGCATTCGGTGGGCGCGAAACTTGCCATTGATAATACTTTCCAGACTGCTTACCTCCAGCGACCTTTGGACCTCGGGGCTGACATTGTTGCCTACTCGGCAACTAAATACATTGCTGGTCACGGTGATGTTTTGGCGGGAATGGTATTAGCAAATGACGAGGAAATTTCGGAACAGATTCGCCTAGCCCAGGTTGCACTAGGGGCGCCTTTAGCTCCGTTCGATTCTTACTCGGTTCTGCGTGGCTTGAAGACTATGGTTGTGCGAATGGACAGGCAAATGGAAAACGCTGCCAAAATTCGTAATTTCCTCACCGCTCACGAACTTGTAACCAAGGTTTACTATCCCGGTTCCCATGATTCAAAGGAAGCTGAGATTCAGTCCCGCCAGTCTCGCGGTGATGGCTCGGTACTTTCTTTCGACCTTGCCGAGGAGGTTAACCTTTCGAAGTTTGTGGGCGCTTTGGACATTATTGGATACGCGGTCTCGCTCGGAGGAGTTGAGTCTTTGCTCTGCCACCCGGCTTCAATGACGCATGCTTCAATGAATGACAAGCAGTTACAGGCTGCGGGCATTTCTAAGCGAATGATTCGTCTGGCCGTGGGTATCGAAGATGTCGATGATTTAATTGCCGAACTGGAACGAGCTTTACGCGCGGGCCTGGCCAATTGCTCCGAGGATAAGGCTTAGAGTCTTCACCCTTTTCCTTTAGCGTCCAGCGCGAGCCAGTGCGCGATGGTAGCTTTCACGCTCATGCACGGCCTGATACCAACGGTTTAAAGCAGGATAGTCGCTCAGGTTAAACCCTGAGCCTTCTGCACCAAAAATCGCAAATTCCATCTGGATATCGGCAATTCCAAAACTGTCGTTATCAGAAAGGTATTCGTGATTTTGCAGGTACTCATTTAGGTATTTGAGAGCACCACGCACGCCAGGAGACGTAAATTGTTCGGCGATAGCTCCGGTAAACTTCTTAAAAATTGGGTGCAAGATACGCGGTGTTTTGGTGGCGGCAGTTTTATTTACCAATCCCATTACCAGATACGGCATTAGCGATGATTCACAGTAGGTAAGCCAAAAATAGGGTTTTTCCTGCCGGGCAGAAAGTTTCCCTCCACTTTTATCTGAAAGGTGTTCCAAGATACACTGTGATTCAACCAAGGTTTCTTCTCCATCGACGAGGATGGGGGATTTTCCGAGAGGGTGTATCTCTTTCATCTCTGCGGGAGCCAAGAGACTTTCGGTTCGCTGATGCTTAACAAGATTGTATTCAGCTCCCAGTTCCTCTAGTGCCCAAGCAATTCGGAAAGAACGAGAGTCATTTAGGTGATGCAACGTGATATCCATAGTTTCATTCTAGCGACTTAAAGAACGAGAAAGAGGTTCTTCGATAGCCCAAGACAGTTTAAAACGGCAAAAACCTAAACAAATGTAAGAAAATTTGCAACCAAGTTGCTTATTTTTGATCAAAACGTGCAGAAATAGATACATTTATCACAATATGTGGACATGAAATGAACAAAACTGCACAATTTAACTACAAGATAATCAGCTTAGCTCATTTTTAGTCAACGTAGCCTAACTCCCTAAGGAGCTTCATAATGAACAGTTCATTCGCCGGCATCATCACCCCAGAGTGCGTCAAAGCCACTGCCGAGGTAAACGACTGGCGTGACGCAGTCAAAATTGTTGGAGGCCTACTCAAAGACAGTGAAATCTGCACCGACGGTTACGTCGAAGCAATGCAGCAAGCCGTAATCGACCTCGGCCCCTACATGGTTGTCGCCCCCGGTGTAGCCATGCCCCACGCTCGCCCCGAGGCAGGCGTAATCAAACCGGGAATTGCGGTAGCCACCCTAACTACACCCGTAAATTTCGGACACAAGAAAAACGACCCGGTAAACCTTGTAATTGGTTTTGCCGCCATTGACAAGGACGCACACCTAAAGACTCTGCAACAGATTGTTGCACTACTACAAGACGAAGAACGTACCAAGGCGGTACGTAACGCCAAAACTGACGAAGAGCTATACGCAGCCCTGACTCACTAAAACCATAAAACTTCATCTGAACGGAGAAAAAAATGCTAAACATCACCACCGTCTGCGGAATGGGATTCGGAACCAGCCTCATGCTTGCAATGCAGGTACGCGAAATCCTCGCCAATGAAGGTATTGAAGCCGATACCAACCCGGTAGACCTCGGGTCATTCAAAACCATGTCCTCCGACATGGTGGTCGCTCCCGCCGACATGGAATCTCAAGTAAGCGGCGGACCTGCCAAGAAAATTGTTCTCATTGACAACCTGGTAGACAAAAACGAAGTCAAAACTAAGGTTCTCGAAGCAGTCAAGTCACTGCTTGACTAATCCCCTACCCTAAGCACAGAAAAGATAGGAAAACCCATGAATCCCGTACTCCAGTTTATTATCCAGCTGGTACAGATTCCCGCGATTATCGTCGGGTTCATTGCGCTACTGGGGTTACTACTCCAGAAAAAAGAAGTTGGACAGGTTGTTACCGGAACGGTTAAAACCGTTCTCTCCCTGCTGATTATCGGCGGTGGTATTACCGTCCTTATCAACGCCCTAGTCCCAATCCAGAAGATGTTCGCCATGGCGCTCCCTTCGGAATCAGTTACCACCTTCGTGACTTTCGACGAGGCCGTAGTTTCCGCCGTGCAGTCTAACACAGCCACTAAACTCGGAACCCTAATCGGACTTACCCTACTGTTTGGGTACATGTTCCACCTGCTAATTTCCCGTATCACTAGCCAGCGTTACGTTTACTTAACAGGACACATGATTTGGGTACACGCCGGTGGGTTCGCAATCTTGTTCTACTCGCTTGGACTTCCAAACTGGGCCGTCGTACTTGTAGCATCACTTGTTGACGGTGCGTACATGACTTTCGCTCCCGCAATGGCGCAGCCATTTATGCGCAAGATTACCGGCACAAACGATGTCGCGTTCGCCCACGGACAGACAATCCTAAACGTTGCCGCCGCAGGACTCGGTAAACTAATTGGTGACCCCAAGAAGAGCACCGAACACATTAATGTTCCCAAGAAACTAAACTTCTTCCGTGACGTAGCAGTTTCTACCACCATCGTCATGTTTATCGTCTCGTTTATTGCCGCAGTTGGCGCAGTTATCAAGGTGGGTGTAGCCGGACTTGAGGGTGGAGAAAATCCCCTAACCGGTGGACAAAACTGGATTGTCTTTACCCTCTTGCAGGCCCTCGGCTTCACCGCCGGTATGCTCATCATGCTCTACGGTGTACGCATGTTGATTGCCGAAATCGTTCCGGCCTTCGAAGGCATTGGTCGTAAGGTAATCCCCAATGCTAAACCCGCACTGGATGTTCCGGTAATCTTCCCCTTTGCTCCCAATGCACTAATCATCGGTCTTATTTCCGGTTTCCTCGGTCAGATTCTTGGAATGGTAGTGCTGGCCCTCATCGGCCTCCCAATGCCTATCCCCTCGGTTATCGTCGCTTTCTTCGCCTGTGGTGCCGGAGCTATCTTCGCAAACGCTACCGGTGGTGTCCGCGGCGCCTGGGCCGGTGGTTTCATGTGGGGCTTCGTCGGCTGGATTTTGATTTCGGTCGCCTACTATGTCGGCGCTTTTGGTGACCTCACCGCTCTGGGCGCAAGCAGCCTAGGATTCACCGTTCCCGACGTCATTATCCCCGGTCTAATTGTCCACTTCCTGTTCGTCATTGGGGGCAAGTGGGTAGCTACCGCAGTACCGGTAATCCTAGTTCTCGCCCTAGTTGCCATCTTCTGGCAGCCACGCCTAGAACTACCCAAGGCAGAAACCGAAAACACTGAAAACCCTGCAGACGCAGCAGCATCAAGTAAATAGTTAATTCCTCTTCCACAATCACTCAAAGGAGTAAAAATGTCATCCGAAATGCCTAACACTTACATCAATGGTGCGATCAAGCTACTAGAGCGTCTGCGCGACGAGGAATCCCCCAAACTGGAAGAAGCTGCAATCGCAATTTCTAAAGTTTTACGTAACGGCGGAAACCTGTTTGCCTTCGGTTGCTCGCACTCCTCACTTCCCGTTCAGGACATCGTCTACCGTGCCGGTGGACTAATGCTGGTTAACCCGCTGTACGGCCCCGGAATCGCCGCCCTGGACACCCGCCCGACCACCCTCGGCTCGGAAATGGAAAAGCTACCCGGATACGCCAAAGCAATCTTGGATAACTCCCCCTTGAAGAAAGGCGACGCCCTAATTGTAGTTTCGGTTTCTGGACGTAACGCAGTGCCGATTGAGCTGGCACAGCTAGCTCAGGAACGCGGCATTCTTGTTATCGCTGTAACCTCGCACGAGTACACCGACAGCGTAGAATCCCGCCACGAATCCGGTAAGAAGATGAAGGATTTCGCCGACATCGTTTTGGACAACAAGGTAGATGCTGGAGACGCAATCTTGTCTCTGCCCGAGGTTCCGCAGAAGTTCTGCGCTCTCTCGGGGGTCACTTCCACTGCTCTCCTGCACACCCTGGTTGGACTCATCATTGAGGACATGGTCAAGAATGGCGTAACCCCGCCCGTATTCCTCGCCGCCAACCTAGATGGTGGTAAGGAATGGAACCTCAAGCACCTGTCCGAGAACAAAGACCGTATCTTCTACCTCTGATACAACAATTTAAGTAGGGTGAAGACTTTGAAGTACTCCGACATCATCGCGGCCCACAAAGCGGGTCAGACCATTGGTATTTATTCAATCTGCTCGGCAGACCCGACAGTGCTGCGTGCATCTATTCGTCACGCCGCGGCTGACGGCACCTCCGTTTTGATTGAAGCTACCTCAAACCAGGTTGACCAGTTCGGTGGATACACTGGCATGACACCCCCTGATTTCCGCGAACTGGTTTACCAGATTGCAGATGAAGAGGGACTATCACGGGAAGACATTATCCTCGGTGGCGACCACCTCGGCCCAAACCGCTGGCAGAAAGAAGATCCACAAAGCGCTATGGAAAAGGCGGTGGATTTGGTTCGCGCATACGCCGCAGCCGGATACACCAAAATTCACTTGGACTGTTCTTTCTCCTGCAAGGGTGACCCCTTCCCCATTACGGACGAAATCGCCGCAGCGCGTGCCGCCCAAATGCTGAAGGCCTCCGAAGAAGCCGCTGCCGAAGCCGGAACTAGTGAACAGATTCGCTACGTTATTGGTACCGAGGTTCCGGTTCCCGGTGGCCACCAGGAAGAACTGGGAGAAATTACCCCCACGTCAGCCGAAGCCGCAAAGACCACCTTGGCTAAGCACCGTGAAGCCTTCGAAAAGGTTGGACTAAGCAACATTTGGCCAAAGATTTCCGCCCTGGTTGTACAGCCCGCGGTTGAGTTCGACCACCTAAAGGTTGTTGACTACAAGACCGAGGGAACTCGTGAACTACGGACCGTTCTCGATGATGAACCAACCTTAGTTTTCGAGGCCCACTCAACGGATTACCAGACTCCGCAGAACCTGGCGCAACTGGTTAAGGATCACTGGGCAATTTTGAAGGTCGGTCCAGGCTTGACCTTCAACCTACGTGAAGGCCTATTCGCGCTCGCTCATATCGAAGACGAACTTATCGACCCCGAGAAGCGCTCTAACCTGCGTGAAGTTGTCGAGACCCGCATGGTGGAAGAACCCTCCCGTTGGGAAATCTACTACACCGGCGACGAGGACGAACAGCGTATCGCACGACGCTATTCTTACTCGGACCGCATGCGCTACTATTGGCCCGATGAACAGCTCAAGTCTGCTCGTGCGAAGCTGATGGAAAACCTAGCTAATGTAGAGATTCCTCTCCCCTTGCTCTCGCAGTACCTGCCTTTGCAGTACGAACGAGTCCGGGAAGGAATCTTGGAAGCTACTCCCGAGGCTTTGCTGATTGATCGTGTACGTGATTCGATTCGTCCCTATGCGGCGGCCTGCTACCCAGACAATGAAACTAGGTGAAATCAGTGAGTGACTACAAACAAGCGGTAACCTATCAGGAAGTTTGCGAACAGTACCCGAAGTGGGGCGTACTTGCTAGCTCTCTAAAGGAAAACGCATCCAAGCATGAAGCATTCCTCCAGCCTCTACTGGAGAAAGAAAACTTGCGAATCGTTTTGACCGGAGCGGGAACTTCCGCTTTTGTTGGCGAGGTTGTGGCTCCGGCGCTGACTCGCAAGGGACGGCGCGCAGAAGCGGTTCCAACTACGGATATCGTCTCTAACCCGCGCGAATGCTTCGGCCAGGACGTTCCCACCCTACTGGTTTCCTTCGCTCGTTCAGGTAACTCTCCCGAGTCTCTCGCAGCCACCCAGTTGGCCGATCAGCTTCTTTCCGAGGTTTACCACCTAGTGCTAACCTGCGCTCCCGAAGGTGAGCTTGCTCAGGGACGTAAGGATCAGGAAAACTCCCTGGTAGTTTTGATGCCCGAGGGCTCAAACGACAAGGGGTTTGCCATGACCTCATCGTTCACCTGCATGCTCCTTTCTGCACTGGTTTTGCTGGGAGCTGGAAGCGTTGATTTGCTGGCTCCCCTAGAGGAAGCCGCAGCTCACCTGGTTCAGGAAAAGCAAAGCGATATCAAGGCACTGGCGGACAAGCTTCCCAAGCGCGTGGTTTACCTCGGCTCGGGATCCCTGCGCGGCCTCGCCCATGAGGCCGGGTTGAAGTTCCTTGAGCTAACCGCCGGTGATCACGTTTCATTCTACGAGTCTTCAATGGGATTCCGTCACGGTCCTAAGGCAGTAATTGACGAGGATACTCTTGCTTTCGTATTTGTTTCCTCCGACCCTTACACACGCCAGTACGATTTGGATATTGTTAACGAGTTGCGCGGAAACCTCGGCACTAAGGCCGTAGTTGCTCTGGCCGGGGCTCCCGTGGAGTTAGAAAACTCCTTCGTCTGGCCAGGCTTGAGCGAGGTTCCCGATGCTTTCGTCGCCGCTGTACACGTTATTTTCGCGCAGTTCCTGGGAGTCTTTACTTCCGCGGCGCTCGATAAGAACGTGGACAATCCCTTCCCTGCTGGGGATGTTAACCGAGTAGTTAAGGGAGTCTTCATTCACCCACTAGAAAGCTGAAAGTAGAGAGTCAGCGTTTTAGTCCTAGAAGTTGGTGTCCCAAGGTTTTCCTTGGGGCACCAACTATTTTTAGCTTTAAAAGGATAAGATACAGAATAATTCTATTTATTAAAAATAGTATTATTTAACAAATAAAGTTTATTTTTCTAACTCTATTTACTAAGAATCGATATTTTTAATAAATAGAATTAGTATTAGGCATTCTATTTTTCAATATGAAGATTCTGGTCAGTATGGAGACAAAATGAGCTACAAAACTTTAAAAACAGTTTTTCACGCGAACACAGAAACCCTCTGGCAAGAAGAAGAAAAATCTAGACGTAATTCCCCATCAGCTATTCACTGGCCTGATTTTAAAGTTGGCAATTACTCTCTATTTTGTATAGTAACACCGCAAATACTGTCTCTAAGCGAATCAATCCGACAGATAAATAAAGAGGTCGAAAAAATTTGGGCTAATCTTCCCAACGGAGCCAAAACCCACTTCCTGGACAGCATGATTATTGAAGAAATTCAATCCACAAACGAAATTGAAAGTGTTTATTCAAGCCGAGAAGAGATTTTTGCTGCCCTCGTAAAAACTCAAATTCCTAATAACAGGAGCAGGTTCACAGAGATAGCCAAACTCTATAACTGTCTGCTTGGGACAACTATTGACGCCCAAAAAAACAAATGCGCAACCACTCTAGAAGATATTAGATACTTCTATGATGCTGTAACCGACGGAGAGATAGAAAGTAATAACGCCCCAGACGGAAAATTATTTCGTTCTCACAACGTAGTAATAACCAGTGGGCAAAAGACAATTCACAGCGCAAATTTTTCCGAAGAAGAAATTTCTAAAAGACTCACGATAATGCTTACGAATGCAAAAAATTATAATATTTCACCACTTTTAAGGACGGTAATTTCACATTTTATGTTTGAATATGTCCACCCGTTCTACGATGGGAACGGCAGGACAGGTAGATATCTATTAAGTGCTGATATTAGCGTCAATCTTTCCATAATTGGATGGCTTTTACTAACCCCCACAATCGCAAATAACAAAAAGAGATATTACGATGCTTTTTCTAGCGTTGAGAACAAACTAAATTGTGGCGAAGCCACAGAGTTCATTATTGAGATGCTTACACTAATCAAAGAAGCGCAATCCAACCTTTACGAAAAATTAAAAGAACAATACATCCTCCTTACAAAAGCAGGGGAGGAAATTACAAAATTAATAAAAGGTAACGACCTAAAACTTGACTCCGATACTTACAAGCTTTTAAGCATATTTGCACAAGTTCATTTATTTACATTTAACAGGACAATCGATCTCACTGAGCTCGCTAAAGAATACCAAAAAAGCAAACAAATAGTCAGAAAATATACTAAAAAATTAGAAGAAGCCGGAATTATCGAAACGATTTCCCGCAAACCTCTGCGCTTCCAACTTAACCAAAAGGGATGTGAACTACTAAAAATTGAAGAGGATAAATTTTTCTAAAATGACTTTGACAAACTTATTACGTCTTCTCAGCCCCGAGGCCTAAGCGCCACACTACCCGACACCCCAACCCCTATAAGAGCGAGAATCAGGGGAAAGTACCACCATACTAGGTTCACGTACATCGCTCCATCCGCTATCCCAAAACCACTAAATAGCGGATAGATTAGGAGCAAGAATAGGGAAATTGTCGAGGCTGCTATCCCGCGCTGCGAACGAGCTGCACGCAATACAAATAAACCCAACCAGCTTCCCAGAACCATCAGCGGGTAAGTAATAATTACTAAGAGGGAAGAAAAATTAATGTACCTTACCGATATTCCCTGCGCCTCGCTGTAAAGCAAAGTAACCAAAGTCCACTCGATAAGATAGACGCTTAAAATGATCAGGGGAATTAGCGCTAAACGCGATACCAGATATTGTTTTGCCCCCTGCGCATTTAACCGCTGAAAACCGGTAAACGGAATACCGGATGCGGAAAAACCATCCGTACCTTCCGTACTCGAACGGTAATTACCTGAGGTGGAATCTAGGGTATGTTCACCCGGGAGTAAATCATCGTCATCTGCAAAACGGGGGCGACGCTGATTGTAGTTATTTTCAGGTGTTTCCATGAATCCATTCTAAACGTGAGGGCGGCTGTTCCATTGTTATGAAACAGCCGCCCTCAGCGAAACTATTAGCTGATTTTACTCGTTATCAGAGTTTTCTGATTCGGTAATTTCTGCAGCATCATCAGGAACAGTAATCTCCGGATAAGTTCCCTGGAAAGTAAAGTTCTGCTCACCAGTAGGACCTTCAACATCCACGGTGACCAACTGTCCCGGACGAATCTCGCCAAATAGAATCCGCTCCGAAAGTGCATCCTCAATATCACGCTGCAAAGCACGACGTAGCGGACGAGCGCCCAGAACCGGATCGAACCCACGATCGGCCAGAAGTTCCTTCGCGGCCGGGGTCAAGACGATGGAAAGGTCCTGCTCCTTCATGCGGGCATCCAGACGGTCCACCATCAAATCGACAATCTGGGTAATTTCCTCACGCTTGAGCTGCGGGAATACCACAACCTCATCCACACGGTTTAGGAACTCGGGGCGGAAGTGCTGCTTGAGCTCTTCATTAACCTTAGACTTCATCCGCTTGTAGTCAGTGGTTGAAGCATCACCGGCTTGGAAACCGGTCAGTACACCCTTGTTAATTTCTCGCGTACCAAGGTTGGTGGTCATGATAATTACGGTGTTCTTGAAGTCCACCAGGCGTCCCTGACTGTCGGTCAAGCGACCATCTTCGAGAATCTGCAACAGGGAGTTGAAAATATCCGGGTGAGCCTTTTCCACCTCATCGAACAAAACCACGCTGAATGGGCGACGACGAACCTTCTCTGTTAGCTGACCGCCCTCGTCATAACCGACGTATCCGGGAGGAGAACCAAACAGGCGAGAAGCGGTGTGCTTTTCCCCGAACTCAGACATGTCTAGCTGAATTAGGGCATCCTCGTCACCAAATAGGAACTCAGCCAGAGCCTTCGCAAGCTCTGTCTTACCCACACCGGTAGGACCGGCAAAGATAAACGAACCACCCGGGCGCTTGGGGTCTTTAAGACCTGCGCGAGTACGGCGAATCGACTGTGAAAGGGCCTTAACCGCGTCATCCTGTCCGATGATGCGCTTGTGAAGCTCATCTTCCATATGCAATAGTTTGGAAGTTTCCGCCTCGGTAAGTTTCATAATCGGAATACCGGTGGACATAGCCAAAACTTCGGCAATGGAGTCCTCAGTTACTTCGGAGATAGAAGACTGGGCACCTTCACGCCAAACGCGTTCCGCCTCGGCGCGTTCTTCGGTCAAGCGCTTTTCCGAGTCGCGCAAGGCAGCGGCTTTTTCAAAGTCCTGGGCTTCGATTGCGGCTTCCTTAGCGGTGCGCGCCTTAGCGATTTTATCGTCAAATTCACGTAGCTCGGCCGGAGCGGTCATGCGCGCAATACGCAGACGGGCACCAGCCTCGTCCAGCAGGTCAATGGCCTTATCCGGGAGGAATCGGTCAGAAACGTAACGGTCTGCCATCGAAGCAGCCGCACCGATAGCGTCATCGGTGATGATTACCTTGTGGTGAGCTTCGTAGCGGTCACGCAGTCCCTTAAGAATCTGCACGGTTTCTTCCACGCTAGGTTCTTCGACCTTGACCGGCTGGAAACGACGTTCTAAAGCGGCGTCCTTTTCGATGTGCTTACGGTATTCCTCCAGGGTGGTAGCACCGATTGTCTGAAGTTCACCGCGAGCCAACATGGGCTTAAGAATCTGCGCGGCGTCAATTGCACCCTCTGCCGCACCAGCACCCACCAGGGTGTGAATCTCGTCGATAAAGAGGATGATGTCACCACGGTTGGTGATTTCCTTCAGGACTTTCTTCATGCGCTCTTCAAAGTCACCGCGGTAGCGTGAACCAGCGACCATGGAGCCCATGTCGAGGGAGTAAAGCTGCTTGTCCTTCAGGGTTTCAGGAACGTCTCCGCGCACAATTGCCTGTGCTAACCCCTCAACTACAGCGGTCTTACCGACACCGGGCTCACCGATTAGAACGGGGTTGTTCTTGGTGCGTCGAGACAGAATCTGCATGACGCGTTCCATTTCCTTGTGGCGCCCGATTACCGGGTCTAGTCGCTTTTCCAAAGCGGCGGTGGTGAGGTTTCGTCCGAACTGCTCCAAAATGGCCGAGGCACGCTGGGCGGACTGACCGCCAGATGATCCACCCACTCCTACAGTTTCGCGACCTTCTTCGGTTGCTGAGTTGTATCCAGACAGAAGCTGCATGACCGACTTACGCAAATCACCCAGGTTAACATCCATCTTTACTAGAACCTGGGAAGCAACCCCCTCACCCTCACGCAGTAGGCCCAATAGGAGGTGCTCTGTTCCGATGTAGTTGTGCCCCAGCTGGAGGGCTTCACGTAGAGCTAGCTCAAAGACTTTCTTTCCCCGCGGGGTAAAAGGAATGTGACCCGAAATTTCTGTCGAGCCTTTTCCAATAATCTCAACTACCTGCTCACGTACTGCTTCGAGAGTCACGGAGCGCTCTTTAAGTGCCTTGGCGGCGATTCCCTCCCCCTCGGCGATAAGACCTAAAAGCAGGTGTTCCGTACCAATATAGTTATGGTTCAGACGACGTGCCTCGTCCTGCGCCAATACCACGACGCGGCGGGCACGGTCAGTAAACCGTTCGAACATGAAATCTCCTCTGTCAACCGGGCATAGATAAACATTCCCCGGAATGTACTGGTCAAAAGCCTACGGGGGATTAATGGACTGATGCGCGCCTGTTCGCCAAAGGCGAGGGTTTATACCTCCACGAGAAGCGTATAGGGACCGTCATTGACCAATTCAACTTCCATCATCGCCCCAAAAGAACCAACTTCGACGTGTACCCCAAGGGTTCTGAGTTGCGAGAGCACTTCTTCGTATAGGGGCTGCGCTACCGGGCCTGGAGCCGCGGCAGTCCAGGAGGGACGCCGCCCTTTTTTAGTTGCTCCATAAAGGGTAAATTGAGAAACTAACAAAACCGGGGCACCGGCTTCTAGCACCGAGATTTCCGGACTTTCATCATCCCCTGGCCGAGGGCGTAAAATGCGTAGATTGGCGATTTTTTCGGCAATTTTTTTCGCCTGCTCGGGAGTATCATCATGGGTGACTCCCAGCAGGACTACCAAGCCGGGTTCGCTAATTTGTCCTACGGTCTTTCCCGAGACGCTAACTTTCGCTTTCGTGGCACGTTGGATTACTGCTCTCATTTTTCCTACCAGTCACGCGGTCCGCGAGTAGGACCGAATTGGTCGCGGCGGCGAATATGTTTTTTGTAATTGTCTAAGCGGGGTTTTTCACTGGCGAAATAAACTCCGGGAAGGGCAAATAGAATTACCCCGAAGAACCCTCCTAACGACGGTCCAACGAATCCGCTGAAATAGGGCAGTTGGATTCCCAGTAGGGCTAGTAGGGCCACTACCGAGTTCACTCCTTGCCAGAAGGTGAAAAGGACTCCTATCCACAGGAAAAGTAGCCAGTTTCCGCGTGGCCAACGAGCGAATGCGGTAAAAGCGTCCGAGGAGGTGACGGTAGCATGAATAGCGGCCCAAATCATTAAGACCGCCAAAATTACGTTTAGTCCCAACTCAACTACGCGGATTATGCCAAAAAGACTTGCTGCTAACACCTGATTACCTTTTTCCAGCCTCTAGTATCTGCTTTATTAGTTTATCTGTTTATAGACGCGCGCTGCCGGGTGGGCGGCGTACCCCACCTTTCAGGAGTTCTGCTCCAGGACGCTGTTTTGGCGAGGCCGCTGATTTTCCTTCAGGAATAACAATGACAGTTTGTGCGGCAGCAACATTTCCGGCGACTAGTTGAGCCTGTGGAGAAAGCGAACGTTTAAGTAGTGCCAAAGCAATGGGGCCATCCTCGTAGTGTTCGGCAATACTGGTAATTACTCCAACTTTTTCTTCCCCGGATTTAATTTCTGTGCCACATTTTGGTAGTTCTTCACCCGATCCGTCCAGGTGTAAAAATGCAAGACGACGCGGGGGTTTACCTAGGTTAATAATGCGAGCTACAGTTTCTTGTCCGCAGTAGCATCCTTTTTTCAGGTGCACACTGTCGCGGAGCCAGTCGAGTTCGTGTGGCATGGTTTTACCGTCTACTTCAGAGTATGACGGTTGCCAAGCCGCTATTCGGAGAGCTTCCCAGGCAAGGAATCCCGCTAGGTAACGCCAGTTGTTTTCTTTTCCGATTGGTTCACTAGCACTAGTTGTTCCCACGTATCCACTTCCTAGTTTAAGAAGTGTTACTTCCGCTTTGTCACGTTCCACAATTGTTAAACGAGTTTGTATTTGGGTTCCGGGGTGGTTGTTTTGCGGCATTTCTCCGGTATAGGTGGTTCCTCCGGTAAGGAGTTCGGGCCAGGTGTCCTTGCCAGTTAGGACTAGGCCAGGTAGGTCAAAGATTTCTCCTAAGTTGGCTTCGCCAGTTAGCGCACAGTCGCCCATTACAAGGTAATCTTCGGTAATATTTTCAATTTCTACCTGAGTGCGAAACTTCATGGTGCGAAGGAAATTGGTCAGTCCCTCGGCATCTGGTGTGATTAGGTAAAGTTCTTCCGAGGTTGTTTTTGCCCAGAAATCGTAGCGAATATGCCCTTGGGGGTCGAGGATAAGTGCGTGCCGCCAAGTTTCGTCTTCAAGTTGTAGATTATCGAGCTTTTGGGAAGCTAGGGAACTAATCCACTGTGCCCGTTCAGGACCGCTTAAGCGAACTATTCCGTATGGTAAGACTGCCACTGCCTGGTTTTTTGCAAGGCGTTCTTGTTCTCCAAGTGGATTGCCGTAGTGCAGGGGAATACCCACTGAAGCCTGGACTCTACTTTGGGCATTAAAAACGCTTTCCGTATCTGAAAAAACCGTTTCTTTTTTGTTCTTCAGGAAGCTGTAGCGGCTGTTTTTTGCTGGCTGTTCCATGCTTTGCACCCGTTTTAAGTTTCTTTTAGCTGTTTTTGCGGGCAAGACGACCCGTGGCGGTAGCGGTAGTTTCTTCTTCGTTTAGTTCACGCCCTTGGCTAATTGCACGCGCGTATTCTGCGGTGGAAAAGGTAGATTCAGTCCACATCAGCTCTCCCCCGACAAGCCCAAACATGCGGATTTTGCCGAGTCCTTTTTCTTCTTCTGGTACCCCGCCAAGGGACTGCATTTGGATTCGTGGGCCCTGGGCAACTCCTACCCATTCACGTATGAGATTCGATTGGGTATCAATCTGGTTGATAGTTAAAATTACCTGACATTCACCTGGGGTATGTCTTTGGTCTTCGGGGATTTCATTAGTTTGGGAAACGAAAACTTCGTAAGTTTCATTTAGCGAGGCGGTTTTGACGGGTTTAAGCTGAGCGCGTCCTTCCAGGGCGGTATCGCTAGGGGGAACCCACCCTTCGGCCTGAGTAAAGCTAAAGGTTAGGCGTAGATGATTGTCAACTACCTCAACGTTTAGTTCCTGTAACCGAGAAGTTTCGGGAAGTAACATTCCGTATCCTTCCCAGCTATCAATTAGCCACGATAGTGGCAGTAGGGGCTCGGGGGTGGAAGCATCAATTTTTATCATTTTTTTCCTTTGTGTAGCTCAGCTTCCCATGCGCACAAGGGCATATGTGGGCATGGCCATCACGATTGTCGGAAGTACTCCCCAGGCAATTGCTCCCCAGAGGGAAACACGGGTGGTAGTTGGACGTAGCACTCGTCCACCAACGATTACGATTAGACCGGAAAGAAGGCCCACGAATAGTCCAACGACAAGCGCTGGAATTGGTCCCCCGCCAATAAAGGTTCCAAGTTGCTGGAGCGCTTCGGCATTATTTCCGGTAATCAGCCCGAGTTGGTAGAGGGTTCCCGCCAATAGAGAACCAACTATGCCAGTAAACAGCACACATACTGTACGGGCCGTATCTGTCAAGGCCCAGTATCGGGATATAGTACGGAATGTTTTATATTCTTTGCTATCTGCACCAATCCATGAGCCAGGACGCCAGGCCTCGGTAGTCTTGGGAAGTTCACGTATTTCTTTAAGGGTCTTTGCCGCACCGGGCCAGAAGTGACGCATTGTCTCAAATATTCCCATCGAGGCAAATACACAAATAGCGGAACTGACAAGGGCAAGTTTCCAAGATTCATGGGGGGCTAACCCGACGATAGCTACTGAGCAGGTGGCCGCCGCAGTGGTCAATATAGTGGTCGATACGGAGTCAAGTAATCTGGCTCGCCCGTCTTTTCGTGCCATTTCTGCCCCGAACGCGGCAACTACAGAAAGAGCAAAGATGATTCCAGAAATATATAAATCATCAAGGGCACGAACTGTAAGGATAGAGGCCCAGGAAAAAATCAGGGATACGGTTGAAGAATGGCGTGGAGCCGGTGCACCTACAGAACGTGGCAGCCCCAGTGAAACGATAGCTGCGGTAGCGAGGGAAATAGCGGTAAGAATGTCCCTTTGGATAAAGGCCCCAAAAGCTATTAGTGCGGCTAGAGCCCCGGCAGTAATGAGCATAATTTTAGTTGCTTGCCGAACCGTTACCCATGTCTTTGCCTGCGCGTCATTGTCGAGGACGATGCCGATTTCCCCGGTTCCCCCGCGGGCAGTTCGATACTGCAGTGAACGGTCGTCTACTGTTGAGGTAGTTTCCGTTTCTTTAGGTTCGGGCAAGATGTGTGACTGCTTTGAGCTCATTCTTGGATATTGCCATACTTACGCTTATTTTTTCTACCGTAAGAGTGCTTTTTCTCATGCAGGTTCATTTCTTAAGTGTAATAATATGTGTAGGCACTGAACCGAAAAAGCCCCGGGCTCCAACTTTAGCCGCTACGAGCGGCCTTCGCGCCGACAGGCGCTTTACGGTTCAGTGTCTTTATTTGTTTTGTTATTTAATAAAAACCAGCAGGCCGGAGGTTTCCCTCTCTCAGGGATTCCTCCGGCCTGCGGCGCTATTTATCTGAAGTTAGCTTTTCTTCTTACCTGCAAGCAGAAGAATTGCCGCGCCGGCGATTAGACCGATAATTCCGGCTCCCATCAGGAATCCAGACCACCAGTCACTGCCAGAGTTTGGAGTTTGGGATGGACTTGAGACGGGTGCGGCTTGAGCCTCTCCGACAGGTCCAGATGCGGTTGCGGAGGGAGCCTCTACGGTTTTTTCCGCTACTACATTCCCAGTTTCGGGAGTGTTTCCTGACTGCGGCGCTACTGTTACCAGCCCGTTCATGGGAGTGGTATCAGGAACGACCACAGATTTACCGTTTTCCCGAACAGAAGTGGAATTATTGTTCCCGCGCTGAGGAACACGAACTAGTTCAATGCCCGGCACTTGAGTAGTAACTACTTTTACGTGTTCAGTAGGCTGAGTACCGGATTCAGTCGGACGCACTGTCGAAGTTGTTTTCGAATCTGGCTTTACCGGCTTTACCGGCTTTACTGGCTTTACCGGGTTAACTGGCTTTACCGGGTTAACTGGCTTTACCGGGTTTACCGGCTTTACCGGCTTTACCGGGTTAACTGGCTTTACCGGGTCAACCGGCTGAGCGGGAACCGAAGGCACCGGGGTTTCAGGTACACTCTGTGGGAACTTGCCCTCGCGAATAATTTCTTTTGCTACCTTAATCGTTTCTTCGCCGACGATGAAGCTGGTACGTAACGGCTTATGATGCTTTACGCCCTTTTCATCAACCCATTCATATTTCAGGGTTACGTCATATACGCCAGGTTTACTGAACCACATTTGCTGATGATCGTGAGCCAGGTCTTTGTAGACAATCTTCGCAGCCTTGTCCTTAGAGTCGAGCTTCTTATCGAGCTGTCCGGTAAGATCCAAATGCCCGGTTACCATGCGTCCAGGTCCGTTAAATTCCTCAAGAGAAATCACTACTGGAGAGTTAGGATCAAGATTTTCCTTACCCATGTCTTCGGTAGAGAAACCAACCCAGGGCATTTCATTTTGGCGTTCCCCGCTCTGGGGAAGAATCCAGGCGTGCTCCCCGAAGTCACCCAGTTTCTTAAGTGATTCCTGTACGTTTCCTCGTGTACGGTTACCCAGCGCAATTGAGAACGATGCTGATGGATAAGCCTTAACGTTTGTAGGGTCTTCACCATCTTTCAGGAATGGGCCTATCCCATCATCTTTAATTTTTCCGAGTGCCAAATCCATATGGCCACGTTCAACAAATCGAACAGGAATCTCCTGCTTCCAAGCTTTGCGGAGAGCAGCAAGGGTACTTTCCTCAGACTCACTTGGTTTAGCGGGTTTTGGTTCCTTTCCATCTTCCGGATTGGCTGGTTTAGGAGTTTCTGGAGCTCCCTCCCCTGGCTTAACACCACCGGGAGTCTCGGTACCGGGTTCAGGATTAGTTTCCGGGTCAGCTGGGTTGGAGGGGTCAGCTGGCTTCGGATCTGGCACCGGATCTTCTTTTGGCTTTTGTTCTTTGATGGGATAGTCACCAGGGTCAGCCCCTTTTAGTGTTTCCCGTTCTTCGCAACTGGCTGGAATCTGGTCTTCTGGTAACAGATCCTTAATTCCTCTACTCTTGCGCAAGACGTTAATAGCCTTATTACCTACCGCAAAATAGGTACTTCCAAAATCGTAGGCAAGTTTATGGTCAAGACGAGTTGCGGTAAAAGTGGTAGATGCCTGATAGAAGCCTGGTTTTCCAAATACA
This sequence comes from Actinomycetaceae bacterium TAE3-ERU4, assembly GCA_019218365.1. GTDB lineage: Bacteria > Actinomycetota > Actinomycetes > Actinomycetales > Actinomycetaceae > Boudabousia. Next base: position 224,604 of record JAHUUJ010000001.1, read on the forward strand.
AATTGCAGTGGATACTTTTTGGACTCTAGGAACATAATCTCATTACTACGTGAGTCGCGAGCCCCAACTAGAGGCATGAATCCTGCCCCTTCATCAAGACCTACCATCATCTGCCCACCGGCAGGTGAAGTACTGCGTTCGTAGGTAACTCTGGCTTTTTCTCTACCCATTAATTTGTAGTCAACTTCGCTTGTATCGACTCCGAGGGAGGGGGAATTGTTGTCACCTTGTTGAGGAGTAACCCAGGCCCAAGTGCTACCGCTAGATTTGATAAAGCTACCTAAGTACTTATCGTTCTTGGGAATGCAGCGAAGCTGCGAATCAGGAACTTCCATGATGGGGCTCTTGTGATGGTTCGTGCCTTTTACATAATCAATCACATTCATAGTCGGGTCTTCACGATTTTGCCCGCTCCAGAGGAATTTTCCATAATTTGTGGAGTTACTAATGCGACTGTTATTTGATACCCAGAGGTCTTCTAAAGCACTTTCAAGGTTGTCTTGTACCTCAGCGGGAGTTTCTGATACCGGTTTTTCATCAGGATATTCTTTTTCCGGTTCGCTTAGACCCATCTGTTCACGAATTTTTTCGGCACTTGTAGCGATAGAGCGCAATCCGGTAGTAGTTCCGGCAGGTAATCCTACTTCCTCGTCACTTCCAACTAACCAGTATTGTGTAACAGGTTTAGACTTTTCTACACTACCGTCGTAGTGTTGTCCGGAAGCAACCCAAGTAAGCTTATAGATTCCGGGTTTGCTAAAGCTCCAGTCAATATGCCCATGCCCACCAACATTGATGTAATAGGTACGTTTGTCACGAGAAGACAGGATTCTAGATGCTGTTCCCCAAGCTGGAGAATAGGTAAACATTTCCATGTCTCCAGGTCCTTCAAAATCTTCTAGCTTGAGTTGGGTTACGTTACCTACGAAATCCTTGGGAACTTCCCACTCATGGTTAGGGTCAAAAGAACCAAATCCAGCCCAGATAGGACGCCAATCATCGTACTGTTTGGATGGAGCATGCCAGACAATCCGACCGGGCGATCCAATGAATCCAAGTTTTGGATTATTTGGTACAACCAATCGAGATAGTTCCACTCCCTGCGGGCTGGCGTCGGGAGCAAGACGCATACAGGCTTCATTAGAGGGCAATACTTTTTGCCCACTAACTGTCATTACTGTTAGCTCCCCTTTGGAACGCGTAATGTAGGTAGCGTCAACATGGCTGCGGTAGAGAAGTTTTCGTCCGGCACAGGGGTGTGGAACTTCTTTTCCATCTTTTTGCAGCTTAGTATCTTTTGGTAAAAGAACGCTGAATCCTTCGTTATTTGGTCTGTGATCCGGCCGGCTTTCCGTTACACCTGCAGCAGGCTCCTCGTTAAGTGCAGCACTAGCCCCACTGGTTCCCATCAGGAAAGTCAGGCTAAGCGCAGTTCCGAGCGCACCAATTCCAATTTTTTTAATTTTCATGAAAATCTCCAGATTCGCCTTAGCGAGCGTTAGAAGTACGACGTGTCCGTATTAGCGCAAGGCCAAATACACCCGCGCCGAGGGCGAATACGACAAATGGAATAGTCAGCGAGTTACTTCCGGTAGCAGCTAGTTCATTTCCATCTTTAACGTATCCGGCGGCCAGCTGCTTACCGTTTTTAATAGTCGGGCAAGGCTTACCATCGGCGGTCAACCACTGTTGGGAAGAAGTGGTGCTGTATTCCGCACCGAGGTCAAAGTGTCCGTTTGTTACGCCAGTTCCCGATCCAACATGGAAAACTAAGGTAGAAGTGGTCCGCAAGGTAGCACCAGAAGTGCTCTTTACACTCTGGGTGATGCCCACACGGTAGGTACCGGGAGCGCTGAATACCCAGTTGGGGTGAACGTGAGTATTGCGGTCAAGAACTAGGTTTCCTCGCGGGTTGCCAGGAGAAGCTGAGAACCATTTGTTTCCCACTACTTTTCCGAAGTTTCCAGAAGTAAATACTTCCATATTTCCCGGGCCGGAGAAGCTAGTAAGGCTCCAGGTAACCGGACCCCTGGTGTTGTTCAAAAGAGAAGCATTCATGGTGTTGGCTCCCAACCAAGGGATTCCACTCACCTGGGTGGCACCAATCATCCATACCTCGGATCCAGCTTTGATTCCACCCAAATCGGCGGTTGCTTTAGTTTTTGCAGCAGGCCCGAGGAGGAAGGGAACCGAACGGGGGTCGCGCATTACGGCGGGAGTGGAACGGTCATCGCGGATTACCGAACGCAGTCCGGCTTGACCGCTTACGGTCTTGAGGTAGCACTTAGTTTCTTTACTCTTGGGCGCAGGAATCGGTTTCTTTGTAACATCCTGCTTGGGAGCACTCGGTACCTTCATTTCTTTGGGGGAAGTAGGCGTCGGTTTAGCTTTGGGGGTTTCAACCGGCTTAGGCTTTTCGTTGACAGGAGGTTGGGCTGGTGAGGTAGGTTCCGGCTTGGTGGGTTTTTCCACTGCAGGAGGAGTAGGTACCGGTTTTTCGGGAGCTACTGGCGGCTTTGGTGGTTCAATCTTGAAATCACCAACATGCCATGTATAGGTAGCCGTGTTGGAGGTGTACTTTTTTCCCTCTTTCGTGCCGGTAGCATTGACTTTCATCGTATAAATACCGGGTTTTTCAAAAATCCAGTGTGCATGCGTGTGTGCCGGGAAGGTTTGTTCGCGAACCGCACCTGTTTTTAGGTCGTAAGAACCACCTTTTAATAGCGGGGATACCCCACCAAAGGGAGTTTGGGAAGCTAGTTTCACCCGTCCCGGTCCCTTTACTTCTAGGAAGTTAATGTCAATTGCGTTAAACCCACCTGCGCTCACTCCGAGGGTGTCCCAACCTGGCCATAAGATTCCCGGTTTTTGATTTAACGGCAAGTAGTATCCAGCCATTTCTACTCCCGGCACGTCTTTCGTACTCTTGTCGTAGGCTGATTCCTTGACTACCAGCACAACTTCCTCGGGATTACGAAGAACACTGTGTCCGGTGATATCTTCTTTCAGGTTCATTACCAGCTGGCCATCTTTTACGATGACATTGAAAAGGTCAGTGTGTCCCTCTTCAAGCTTAACTTTGGATGAACTTTCAGCAGCAACCGAAGACTGCACACCAGTTCCTCCGAAGGCTAGTGCACCAACCGTAAGTAAACTAACTGCGAATTTACGCGAAAGTTTATTAAACAACTTACATACCTTCCTAAGACTAAAGGGAAGAAACACAAAGCCCATCCCCTTGTCGATAATTATTCTTAATAAGCATACTAATGACAATCATTATCGTCAAAGCGAGAATAAGGGATGCTGAAATATTTATTGTTATATAAATTACATTTAATTATTTGAGACTAAATACCGTTCTTTTCCGCCCAAAATAGCGTTATAAACACAAAAAAATGCAAAAATACACCCCAAAAAATAACTTCTACTTCGCCTTATGTTTATGTTTTGCTCACTTCGCCCTAGAATGAAAACGCAAGCGTAACCAAACATGAGGAGATTCCCCATGGGATTCAGTTTCCGTTCATCGGACTCTACCTTTTTTGATCTCTTTACCGATGTCGCCAACCACTTAGTTGAAGGCGTAGAAATCCTAGGTAAATTGGTCGGCGCTGATCCTGTTCAGCGCAAAGACTTCCGCTCGCGTCTTCACGAGATTGAACACGCTGCGGACAACACCACGCACGAAATCAATAAAACTTTAAACGCTACTTTCGTCACCCCTCTTGACCGCGAAGACATCTCTCGTCTCGCCTCAATCATGGATGATTGCATGGACTACATGGATGAAGCCGGCGATTTAATTGTTTTGTACAAGCTTCACGAGCTCCCGGCCGGAGTTATCGAACAGGTAAAGCTACTTAACCGTTGCGCCGAACTGACTTCTGAAGCCATTCCTGGACTGCGCAAAATGACGGGTCTGCGCGATTATTGGGTTGAGCTTAACCGCCTTGAAAATGCCGGAGATCGAGTCTATCGAGACATGCTCGCCGACCTTTTCGATTCAAACACGGACGCTCTAACAGTAATCAAGCTTAAAGACGTTATTGAGACTCTAGAAAAGGCAATGGACCGTTTCGAAAGCTTGGCTAATACGATTGAGGCCATCTCCATTAAGGAGTCGTAAACGTGTCACCAACCCTTTTACTGGTCCTGGCAGTCGTAGTTATCGCACTTGCTTTTGACTACACTAATGGATTTCATGATGCGGCAAACGCGATTGCCACCTCGGTTTCAACTCGCGCCCTTACCCCGCGTGTTGCCCTCTTAATGGCAGCAATTATGAACGTTATTGGTGCACTCCTTGGAACTGAAGTCGCAAAAACAATCGGTGATGGAATTATTGATGTCAAACAGTACGCGGAAGCAAATGACGTCAGTCTCCAAATGCACGGATTAGCAATTGTTCTTGGTGCTTTAATAGGAGCTATTGTCTGGAACTTAATCACTTGGTGGTTCGGACTGCCTTCCTCCTCTTCACACGCTCTAATCGGTGGTTTGGTAGGTGCGGGACTAGCTTCGGCGACTCCCGTGGAGTGGTATGGAATTCTCAATAAAGTAGTAATTCCGATGTTCGCCTCACCGGTTGTAGGATTCCTCTTAGCCTACCTGTTCATGCGTATCATAATGGTAGTTTTCCGCTCTTTCCCCTACCACCGAACCATGCGTCGTTTCCGCATTTTACAGACAATTTCTGCTGCTCTAATGGCTCTCGGTCACGGTCTTCAAGACGCCCAAAAAACAATGGGTGTTATCGTTATGGCACTACTGGCCGGCGGCTACGCAGAACAGTGGAATCTACTTGATGCTTCGGGTGGCCTGCAGATTCCCTGGGAAGTAAAAGTTGCTTCCGCGCTGGCTATTTCACTAGGAACCTACGCTGGTGGTTGGCGCATCATGCGCACCCTCGGACGGAAGATGATCGACCTTGATCCCGCTCGCGGATTCGCAGCCGAAACTGTAGCAGCAGGTGTCTTATACACCACTGCTTTTATTACTCACTCCCCCATTTCAACCACCCACACAATCACTTCAGCGATTATGGGTGCGGGAGCCACCAAGTCAATGAAAGCAGTGCGTTGGAATGTGGCACGCGATATTGTTATCGGCTGGTTCTTAACCATTCCAGCAGCCGCATTGGTTTCTTCCTTAACCTATTTAGGGCTTCATCTGTTCTTACCCTAAATAGCTCTTTTCCCTTTAGAGGTGTTAATCAACTTCGATTAACACCTCTATTTATTTGTAATATTCTCAATCCTAAATAAGCAATATTTTGTCTCATTTTAGTAACTAAAAATGATTTTCTTTCAAATTATGGCAGAATATCTTCCGTGCGCTGATCCTGCGCGGACTTTATAACTAAAAAGGAATCTCGTGAAAACGGTTAAGACACTCACGACGCAAACGCCCGATAAAAAAATTAGCGGGCTCGACAACTTCTTTGAAATTAGCAAGCGGGGATCGAATCTCGCCGCGGAAATCCGAGGCGGTATCGTTACCTTCTTTGCTATGTCCTACATTCTGGTAATCAATCCTATTATTCTTTCTAAAGCAGCTGGGGTAAACCCTGCAGCGGTCGCTGCCGGTACCGCTCTGATTGCAGGGTTGATGACAATCTTGATGGGCGTTTGGGCTAATTTCCCACTCGCGATGGCTGCCGGAATGGGACTTAACGCAATGGTTGCCTTCACCTTGTGTGGTCCCTTAAATCTAACCTACGCCGAGGCTATGGGGTTAATTTTCTGGGAAGGTGTTCTAATTACCATCCTGGTGCTCACCGGTTTCCGTGAAGCAGTTTTCAAGGCCATTCCCAGCCAATTAAAAGTTGCCATTTCAGTTGGTATCGGGCTCTTTATTGCTTTCATCGGTCTAGTAGATGCCGGTATCATCCGCGCTACTCAGGCACCCCCGGTTCAGTTAGGAATTAACGGATCACTTGAAGGTTGGCCCGCGCTGGTTTTCGTAGTTGGTCTTATCACCACTATTATTCTTTATGTCCGCAAGGTTCGCGGTGCAATTCTAATTGGTATCGCTTCTTCAACCCTCCTTGCTGTAATCATTCAGATGTTCGCCCACCTTCCAGGACGTTCAGCCGAAGCACCTACTGGTTGGGGAATTACCATTCCCCAATTGCAAGGTAGCCCAATTGCGATTCCATCATTTGCGACCCTTGGACAGATTGACTTCTTTGGGGCTTTCCACAAACTTGGTTTTGTCGCCGTTCTACTTCTTGTGTTTAGCCTAATGTTGGCCGATTTCTTCGACACGATGGGAACCATGGTAGCTATTGGTGCCGAAGCTGGATTACTGGACAAAGAGGGTGTCCCAGGACGTTCTCGCGCCATTTTGCTAGTTGACTCCCTTTCCGCCATTGCCGGTGGTCTAGGTGGTGTTTCTTCAAATACCGCCTATGTTGAATCTTCTGCCGGAGTTGGTGAAGGCGCGCGCACCGGTTTGGCTAATATCGTTACCGGTGTTTTATTCTTGCTGTCTATGTTCTTCGCTCCGGTAGTTGAAATTGTTCCTTCCGAAGCAGCTACTACAGCTTTGGTATTCGTTGGTTTCTTGATGATGACCCAGGTAGCAGACATTGATTGGAAGAATCCTGAGATTGCAATTCCCGCGTTCTTAACGATTGTGTTCATGCCTTTCTCATACTCCATTACCGTTGGTATTGGTATGGGTTTTGTCTCTTACTTCTTTATCAAGTTGGGACGCGGAAAGTTCCGCGATATCCACCCTCTAATGTGGATCGTGTCCCTGCTATTCATGCTCTACTTCGTCCTCGGACCTGTACAGCAGCTTTTAGGTTCCTAACCTAAAAGCTTCTGTCCCCCCGCAGTTTTGACGGGGGGACATTTTTTATAAATTATTTTTCTTAAAAAAGAAAAGTTTTAATTAAAGTAAAACTTCCTACCGCTACAAGGAGAAAAGCAAAAATATAAGTAAGAGTTGACTGGCGTATCCGTTGCGAAAGCGGCCCTCCAAGGTATCCTCCTACAGATGAGCCCGCCGTAAACAGAAGCACAACCATCCAGTCAACATTAAAGTTTCCTCGCACTACCCCGGTTACGATGGCTACACTTGCCGCTATTATCATCACCAGCAGAGCCGTTGCAGCTGCCTCACGAACGTTTAATTTCATCACTATCATCAGCGCCGGAACAACCACAAACCCACCAATTCCAAATAATCCAGTTAGGATTCCGGTAGATAAACCAGCTATTCCAACATAGAAATAGTTAATCTTTTGCTCTTTACAGCTTTTTCGCAGCAGTTGTTTTTGCGTATTGCCCTTTCCTCGTTCACGTTTCCTTTGTAAATAAGCGTTACGAAACATAAATCCGGAAACGCTGAGCAACAAAATTACGAATAGAGAAAAAAGTTCCTTTTCCCCCAAAAGATGATTTAAGTATCTTCCCCCGATTGCTCCAAGTGAAGAAAATAAAGCAAATGTTACCCCTTCACCCCACCGAATTTGTTCCCGTCTCTCCCTAGCAATAATTGCCGCAAAAGAAGTAACAATAACAATTACAAGCGACCCTGAAGTAGCATCATGAGGAGTTTGCATAAGCAGATAGGTCAAGATAGGTACGGAAAGAATCCCTCCCCCAGCACCGAGAGTTCCTACAACCACTCCGACACTGAGACCAACTAAAACTGCTATCAGAGCAGACATGTTACCCCGCCTAAAAACAAGTCTATTTTTCGAATCATTGCAATTTGACCTTTGGGTAACAGGGAATAGTTTTCCCTATCTTAGACGAGTGTGTTTAGAGAAAAATTTTAAGAAGATAAATCTTTATTCCCTGTTATTTTATCAAGATTAGACTGAGGGGCGGTCTGTTTCTAATCCTCGGATAATAAAATCTAACTTAGTATCCAAAAAACCACGCCCGTTCATTTGAAAAGACTTAACACCCAATTCTTGAAACTGTTTTGTCATCTCTGCTTTGACTTTATCTGGGGCATTTTTATTATCCATGCACTTAAACGGACTACGACCGGCTAATGCCTCCATTCCCACATGCGTGGCGATAACATTATCACCAATGAAATCTAGCGCAAACATCGCCTGACCACGAGTAAATCCCTGTTTTTCTAAATCTTTCAAGAGCCCTAGAAAGATAATCTTTATATATCTAAAAGAAGCTGGATTAGTTGATATAAGTACAGATATTCCAGGATATTTTTCGCAGCATTCCCATATTTTATTTGCCCACCCAAGGAGGATTTCTTTCCAACCCATTCCCTCGGTATCCAGACTCATCATCTTTACTGATTCTTCAATCGCAGCGTTAAGGACTTCCTCTCGGCTTTCGAATAGCCTGTATATAGCCGGGGTACTCACCCCCAGTTCCCTAGCCACTTGCCCAAGAGTAAAATCAGCTATCCCACATTTCCACGCCGCGCTAATAACATCCTGACGTGTAAAAGTGGGTTTAGGACCGGTTTTCTTCCCAAGCGGTTTGCTGCGCTTTATCTTTTCCATCCTCTTAAGATAACTGCCATCCGGCCGCTGCCGCACGCGTAGCGATAAAACGGGCGTAAGTTTTCCCAATTTTCATTAATTCTTCGTGAGTTCCAATCGCCTCAATTTCTCCGTAGGAGTTTAGCGAGACAATCATGTCAGCTTCCTTAATGGTATCTAGTTTGTGGGCAATAACAAGGATTGTTGCACTCTTGCGTAATTCATTTACTGAATTAACGATGTTATCCTCGTTCTCCGGGTCAAGCGACGAAGTTGCCTCATCCAGCAGTACAATTGGCGCGTTTTTTAGAAGGGCGCGAGCAATCGACACTCGCTGGCGTTCACCGCCGGAAAGGGAACGTCCACCTTCCCCGACTGGAGTTTTCCACCCCTCGGGCAGTCGCTTAATAATTTCAGTTACACCCGCTAAGCGAGCCACTTCTTCAATTTCTTCAAAAGTGGCGTCCTCTCGTCCAAGACGGATATTAGCTTCCAAGGTATCGTCAAAGAGATACACATCTTGGAATACCATCGAAAGTTGGCTCATCAAAGCACTTGATTCCTGTTCTTTAACCGGCACTCCACCAACTAAGACTTCACCTGAAACCGAATCGTAAAAACGACTAAAGAGTCGGGCAATAGTTGTTTTACCGCACCCAGAAGGCCCGACAAGAGCGCACATTCTCTGCGGTGGAACAGTGAAACTGATATTCCGCAGTACCGGAGCAGCGCCATAATCAAAGGAAACGTCTCGCATTTCCAACTCTCCCGGTTTAGGTAAGGGCTTAGCTTCGATTGGAGCGGGAAGCGGTTTAGCGACGAGTAAATCATCCATCGAATTCAAGGTTTCACGACGAGTTTCTATAGCAACTACAAATTGCGCAACGGTAGTTACCAACTGGTTAAAACGTAGCGAGATTCCGATAAAGGCGATTGCCATAAGGGGTGGAATAACACCGCGAACGCTTAGATTACCGACATAGATAATTAGCATGACAACAACGAACTGGACTATTCCACCCGAAAGAATATTTGCCAAACTTTCGAGCCATAGTTCCTTATATGAAGATTTACGTGCTTTAGCGATAGCACGATTTAGTTGTTCATAAGATTCGTCTTGTCCGGCGGCACGCAGAGCCTGCTGGCACTGTGCAAATTCAACAATGCGTGAGGTAAGTTCTACCTGTCCCGGCTCACCTATGGCTTTGCCTCGTTTCCCTACCTTGCCGGCTACTAGGAGAATTACAAAAATTAGAGGCAAGGCTAGGAGTAGGGGTAAGCCAAGATGCCAGTCCCAGAAAAAAACACCTACTACAATTACCAAAACAGTTACTGTCTTGTACTGTACGGCATAGATAATGTGGGCGATGATTTCGCCGGCAAGCATCAGTTCATAGCTAACCAAACGAGACATTCTCCCGGCTTTAGAATCATCGAACCAGCCAAGAGGAAGTCGGGAAATCTGTTCACCTGCTCGGCGATGGAAAGTCCTCAGCATATCCCCAGCCATACTGTACGAAAGAATGGCCGGGAAATAGAGGCAAATACCACCGATTATTGCTAGTCCTAAATAAACTATCATCCATTGCGTGAAGTAAAGCCCCCAGGAAGCCTGTCCAGTTTCGAGGGAAGTAACTGCAGGCAACAGGAAAATAAATCCTAGTCCTTCAGTAAGCCCAAAGATAATCGCCCAAACCGAAATTTTATTCAGAATTTCCGGTTCTTCAAGCATCCGTCCAATACGGGTTTTTAGATTAAGAATGACAGTGTCCACGGTTATTCTCCCTTTGCATTCTCGTCAATGCTGACACGGTGCTGTTGCCATAGACGGCGATAAATTGGATTATCTTTTAATTCCTCGTGCTTTCCAGAGGCAACTAAATAACCTCGGTCTAGAACAAGAATTTGGTCGGCTCCGCGAATTGATTCCGGCCGGTGTGCAATAACGAGAACGGTTCGCCCTTCAACGAGACGATTTAGAGCATCTTGAATCTGAGCTTCCGATTCAGGATCAGCAAAGGCCGTTGCTTCATCCATTATCAGTACCGGGGTTTGCGCAAGAATAGCTCGTGCAATTGCGATTCTTTGACGTTCCCCGCCGGATAGGGCGGTATCTTTACCCAAGATAGTTTCATAACCATCTTCAAGATTCTCAATGACCTGGTTAATATTCGCTGCTTTAGCTGCAGTTTTTATTTCCTCTAGGGTTGCTCCAGGCTTAGCGAGAGAAATATTTTCCTTTACTGAAGCGCGAAGAAGCTGTGGGTCTTGAATGATAAAACCAACTCGTTTGTAGAGTTCTTTTGCCGGGTACTCACGTAAGTCCACGCCCCCTAGCTTGATACATCCTTGGGCGGGATCGTTAAATCTAGCAAGCAACATTGCCAAAGTTGATTTACCAGATCCAGAAGGGCCTACCAAAGCGGTGACAGTGCCTGGCTTTAAGGTAAAACTAATATCTTTTGCGGCAATATTTTCACCATAGCTATAGGAGACGTTATCAAATTCCACTTCCAGGTTCTCGGTAGGAATTTCCACATTCCCTTCCTTGTCCTGCTCAAGTATGGGAGAAGTGAGGATTTCTTGGATACGGATTGCCGCGGCACCGGCAATTTGGTAAGACCAAGTCATTCCTGCCATCACATCAAGCGCATTGGGAATCGCCAGTGCAATCAAGGAAGTAGCGAGTACGGAGCTAACGGGAACACCGGCATTCCATACTAGGTATCCACCTCCAAGTAGGTTTACAAAGAAAATTACAGGAACACCAATCCAAGCTGCCGCGAAAGCCGACCCCTTCATCATTGGGCCAGTCCAGTCCATGTAGAAGTCGTAGAAATTGTCTGCAGCTTCCTGGTAATTGCGGTGTGCTTTACCAGTTTTCCCAAAGGCTTTAACAACGGTAATCCCGGAAACAAATTCAAGAGTTGTAGACGATACTTTACCTAGGTAACGGTCCATTTCCACCGTTTTTTCGCCCATATTCCACATCATCCAAATCATTGCCGCAATGTAGATTGGAAGAGTCGAAATAGTTAACAATCCCAGTCGCCAATCAACAATAAAGGCATAGGCAGTTAGGCAAACAGGCATGAACATTGCCACGGTTTCATCGACAGGTTTGTGTGCAATTAAGACGTGGATTTGTAGTACGTCGTCGTGAACGAGTTTGCGGATTTTTCCAGAGTTGGTTTTAGAGAACCAAGAAAGCGGCATTTGTCCGATTCGCTCAAGAAGTTTTTGCCGAATGAAAATACTGAATTTTAGGTCTCCCATGTGGGTAATTAACAGACCTAAAGCGTAGAGTAAAAGCTGTAAACAAAAAGCTGAAACTAAGATGATGATTACGTTGCTAACTTCCTGAGCATTGGGAGATTGTCCGTTAGCTGCGGCGCTAAGCAAAATGCTCCCAAGCTTAACCAATGCAATGTAGGGAACAATGGATAAGAACCCTGAAATCATTCCGAGCGCGCGCCCGGCTAACAGATGATAGCGAATTGGAGTTAGTAGACTTGCGAGGGCTTTTTTACCCTCTTTATGCTGCGCCTTTAAATCAGCTTGTTTTTCATTCTCATCTTCCAAAGAGATTATTTCTTCAGAGTTTTCACGAGCTTTTACTTCCACAACTAAACCCTTTTCTTAGGTTAGGCTAATATATTGATTAACGCTATTAACTATTTAATCATAGGTTTTTATTTTTGTGTAGAGTTTCGATAAAAAACTTAGTTATGGGCTGTCTCTAAGCAAAGACGAGCACAGATAAAAATAAGTTCTTTTAAGCCAAGAAAAAGCATAAATTGAAAGTAGCTACCTACTCGTAAGCTACATAATCAACCCTAACCGCAGGAAAAGAAGAAAGTAAAGATTGAATTTTCGGACGTATTTTCTCAAGGGTTTTCGAGCTAATTGCAACCCAGAGATAGACTTGCGAAGAGATTCCTTCTGCAAACTCCATTCCACTTAAAAGTTCTTGTAATTTTCGGACCCCTTCTTGCACAAAATCTGCAGGTGGGCGAACCCAAATTGGTTCCACTCCTTCAATCACCCTACGGTCAGCTTTATGAGGTATCCAGGCAAGCACCTCACACTTACCCTGCGGAAGCTTAACGCTTACCTTTTCATGGAAGTATTTTGCGATATTTTCGGCTGCGGGAATAGCTACCGGCTCAACCAGCAAAATTGTCTGAAATTCACCCCGCAGACAATAGTCCACCTTTTCTTCAATTTCTAAAGTAACTTCATCGCCAACTTCAGCATTTTGGGCCCATTTAGCCCCCGGGCCGGGCGGGCGAGTATCGGCAGAAACGATTCCTTCAGGAACCTCCACACCTACAACAGGCGAGGCAGAAGCAGCCATAGGGTTAATGAAAACGTTTGACACACTAGAGCTTTCTTTTTCCGCACTAACTCCAGTAATTCCATATCTAGCCATATCGTCACGCACAACAACATCAATCGCGAAAGAACGCAAGGTTCCTTCCTCGTCGTAACGAAAACGCGAAATTGTGTAGCTTCGACGGCAATCTACCTCACCAAGTACCAGGGTGACTACCCGATTCGGTAGAGAATCTCCCAACAAGCTGAAGCTACCTAGACTTTGAGAAGAAGAAAAATCATCACTGGCAAGCCAAATTCTTTTATATATTCGGCTCAATCTTTGAGAACGAACCACTTTGGCTTTAATCATTTTTGTTGCCAATTCTGATTTTCCTCCAGTGGATAGCAAAACGCCCCTCTGGGATAATTCACCAGTGGGGCGCGCGGCGCGCTCGAAGGGACTCGAACCCCCAACCTTCTGATCCGTAGTCAGATGCTCTATCCATTGAGCTACGAGCGCAAACCGTTTTATCGGTTAACGAAGAAAAACTATACCTTGCCTTTTGGGTTCAAGCAATTTGACGCGAGTAACTTTCACCACAATCAGCTTTTTGCTTGGCTTTCTAGGGATTACTTACCGTAGATTTACCCCCGAATCCGAAGTCCTCCGGGAATTATCTCGAAATTAAGTTCTTCCCCTTTTTCTACTTTCATAATTTCCCCATCTACGCACAGTAGGCAAGGGGCGTCAGTAACGATTTTCGCTTTCTTGTCTCGCCAAATTTTTAAGTATTTTGTTTTCCGCGTATGACTACGCCGCAAGATATTTAACAAAATAAGGAAAAAACGAGGAAACGAAAGGTCTGAAATAAGGCAAATATCTAGATTACCGTCGTCTAAAACCGCATCGGGTAATATTTCTACGCCTCCTCCATAAAACCGCCCATTACAGACCGTCAGCATAAGCAATTTCCGCCCCTCTTCTTTCTTTTTACCCCCGTTATCCGGAACTAGAACTCGAACAGGGAAAGATCGGAAAGTAAAAAGAGAATGAAAAACAGCAACAATATATGCAAGGTGAGAACGGAAACGTTTTTTAATCCGAATCGCCTTATGCGCCACATCCGCATCGAACCCAACTGAAGCACAGTTAACAAAAATCTGCCCATTGACTATCCCATAGTCTACTCGGCGAATATGTTCCGACTGGAGACGAAGTAGAGCCTCGCCTATTTCTGGGGGAATATTCAACCCTGAAGCCATATCATTGCCAGTCCCAGCAGGCAGAACACCAAGAGTGCCACAGCCAGACTGTAGAAGCCCCTTAGCGACCTCGTTAATGGTTCCATCACCACCTACAGCAACCACTAGGTCATAGATATTCGCGGCACTTTTCGCAAGCTCCGTCGCGTGCCCCGGATACTTCGTTTCAACTATTTCCACAGAGGGAGCCTCTTCAGCGCACTTCACGCGACTTTCTATCTCTCGATAAAAATTAGTTATCGTTGCCGAGGTAGACGCTGCCCTGCCACCGTTAGCGGTAGGATTAACAATAAATAGGTAACGCATACTTCTCCGTTCGTCTACCGCATTTTATTGCGTTTATTCGTTTTGTGCTGCTAAAGCTACCCTAATTTCCATTTTCTATATTATTAGCGCAATTATCCGCAGTTTTTTCTTTTAGAATGCAGAACAAAACCCCGCCGCTTCAGTGAAACGACGGGGTAAGTGGCGGAGTCGGTGGGATTTGAACCCACGAGGGACTTTCTCAGCCCCTACTCCCTTAGCAGGGGAGCGCCTTCGGCCACTCGGCCACGACTCCTAGCGCTGTTTTGCAGCACTTGAAAAGGATACATGCAGCTCACATTTTTGACAACATGAGCCGCATTAATCCAAACATACTTTACTAGAGTAGGCGACGACGAATTGCTAAGGACCCTGCCCCTAGCCCAGCGAGCAACATAGCTATACCAGCAGCATAAAGTGCGGCTGTACCCGTCTTAGCTAACCCGCCGTCATCCTTTGCCTCAGGCTTGGTTTCCGGCTTAACAACAGGCTTAACCTCAGGCTTGGTTTCCGGCTTAACAACAGGCTTTACCTCAGGCTTGGTTTCCGGCTTAACAACAGGCTTTACCTCAGGCTTGGTTTCCGGCTTAACAACAGGCTTTACCTCAGGCTTAGTTTCCGGCTTAACAACAGGCTTTACCTCAGGCTTAGTTTCCGGCTTAACAACAGGCTTTACCTCAGGCTTAGTTTCCGGGTCAGTTTGAGTACCACCATCAGTACCAGGATCTACCGGGTCAGTTTGAGTACCAGCATCAGTACCAGGATCTACCGGGTCAGTTTGAGTACCACCATCAGTACCAGGATCTACCGGGTCAGTTTGAGTACCAGCATCAGTACCGGGATCTACCGGGTCAGTTTGAGTACCAGCATCAGCGGTTGTCTTCTTTTTCCAAATTTTAATTACTCCGCCCGTGCCATTCGCAATTTCGGCGCTAAGAATATCAGTAGCAGGGTCATATTCTTTTTCAACACCATTAACGTTCCATACCCAAACTTCATTTTCATCTATTGCAGGTGTAGATTTTGAATTAACGGCATCTTCTAGCTTAGTTCCGTTAACTACAGTGTCTGCGGAGAGTTTTTCATCCCCAGCATCTGCCTTTTCTTTTGAGTCGTAGAACTCCACCTTAACGGGTATAGCCCAGACATAGCGCTTGTTATCAGGGTCAGCTTGAGAAACTTTATAGTTATGCTCTGTCCCATCACCTTCGAGATAGGTAAATTCAGTAACATCCTTCTCAACAACGAACATTGCGAGTTCATCGCCGGCCGAATTAGTTACTAGAACAGCACCCTGGTTACCGTCCTGACCTGTCTTAACGTTCTCAGGCAACTTTACAGAACCGCCATCAACAACGATTTTTACCTGCTCAGGCCACGGATTCTCGTTGCCAATATTAACAACAGCATTTTCCCCTGCCCAGAGCTTTGAGTTTCCGTTTTGTCCCTCTTTAGCGTCACGGCCAGCTGAAGGAGCAATTAACTTCCCATTCTCTACCTTATAAGTAGCATTCTGGAATTCAATCGCTTTCTGCGCACTAAAGTTAGAGCGATTAGAATTATCTTCTATTTCAACGAGCGAATCACGCCCGTCCTGACTAGAAATAACAAAATTACTGTTCTTGCTGTTTATACCAACTGCAGCATGAGAGGGAATACCAAACAGGGATGCGCCGCGCGCGTCTTCCGCTATAACTACCTTAATTTTTGAACTGTCAACAGTAATCTTCTGACCGTTATCCGCCGAGCCCACAAATGACATTCCGTAGTAGTCATGCGAAATAGCGTCTAGCTTTGTTCCATTCACGAACTCATTATTGGGAGACTCGCTGTAAAAGAAAGGAGCCCAAACGGATTTAGATGGCGAGAAGAACCCGCCTCTCTTGCTAACCTTACTGCTCTTATCATCAACCGTTATTTTTGTATTCGAGAAGCGTACCTGGCTTACTCCTTTACCAAAAATGAGCGCACCCTCAACATTGGTATCGGGAACATCGAAATTCATCGTCGCGTTATTGACGACAAAGGTTCCCTTCTGAAGCTGAGAATCTATATTGTAGTTGTGTATTCCGGCAAATTCATATTTACCACCGTCAAGTTCAACATTGCTGGTTCCAGATATCTGAAATCCGTATCCAGATGGAACATCACCAAAATGAACGGTACCTGTAGAGTTAATCTTAAAGAGTTGAGCACCGGTTACCTTTAAACCGGCTCCCTTAGCAGGGGCAAAAGTAACAGTGGCCCACTGTGGAATATTAAAGGTAACTTCACGACCATTTGCAGGTACGGCAATGGTTTTATCAAAAGTCACATCAGCAGTGAAATTAAAATTAGTATAACGAGATTCTTTCAGAGCCAGATTAAGCTCATCCGCAGTAGTGGTTCCAGTAACTGTAAAGGTGTCATCAACTACAGCGTACGCAGCCATTGCCGAAGGAGCTGGCGACAAAACTAAACTAAGTCCTCCCGCAGACACGCCAACAGCTAAAGCCATACTGGAAACCACAACAGCTCTCATAGCTGTCGATAGAGACTTCTTATTCTTCATGAATATCCTTTTATACCTAAGTGAACAAAACAACGATTAACCGCAGTATTCCGTACACCATACCCTATGGCATCGTTTAACAATATTCAATAATAGATACAAAATTGTTATTCTAAGACTTTTTGTAAGCTTCTATATTTTATTTTTAAAATTACCCATTTAATTAAAAACAAAAAGAAGACTTGCCCATTACTGGCAAAACACAATCGTTAAAAGATGTTAATTAGTAGTACTACTAATTAATTCCGAAAAAAGATAAAATAAATTCTCCTCACCGCCATTTTGCATTTTTCCAAAACACTTAATTAGATTGCTCACTTTTAACTATTCACAGAATTAAAGACGCAAAAACCCGTTCACTTTTCTTAGTAGTTTTTTTATCTACAGCAAGGTTTAGTTAATACAATTGACGTAACTTTTTACCACCCTCTGCAGTCAACACCAATACTGGAAAGTTAGTGTGCAAAAGCAGAGATGCCCTATATAGCCCATCACCGATATTTTAGGCAATTACAAATATTTCCCTTCGAAACTTCAGCATCAAACCGTACCCAGAAAAGGCTCTTTGCATGCTAGAGCAACAGGACTTTTGTCGCATAGATACTAGCAAAACGTACCCTACAATCTCCAAGTCCTAAATCAACTTTTCATGGGGAAACTTATGCAGTATGTTCTTCTTGGCCTAATCGCAACGGCCAACCTAATTTTCATTTTCGCTCTCGTGCGTGACCTATACAAAAAACGCGCTACTTTCCTTAAGGAACCAGGAAACACAATAGCGCAGTCTATAAGTTCCACAATAATTTACTTCTTCTCTACCTTCGGTATCTCGGACTTCGCTATCTCAACAGTTCTGTACCGAAAGATGAAGTGGGTAAGTGACCGCAGACTACCCGGTACTCTAAACACCCAGTGTGTAATTCCTGTAGCCGTAATGGCTTTTGCTTACATTTCTTCCGTCGAGGTTGGAATACGCACACTACTAGCCTTAGTAATCGCTCAAGCAGTGGGTGCCTACATCGGTCCGCGCTACGTGGTACGTCTCCCCGTTAACGCAATTCGTTTGTTCATCGCAACCGGCCTAGTGATAGCTTCATTGGTTATTACCGCTAGCCAGCTCGGTTGGATTCCCTCTGATGGAACAATTACCGAATTGCCTCTGCCTAAGCTAATTATCGCCATCATCTTGATGTTCATCTACGGTGCTCTCAACAACGTGGGAATTGGCTCTTACGCCCTAACCATGGTGACAATATACGCTCTTGGGATGAACCCCGTAGCAGCTTTCCCCATCATGATGGGCGCTTGCGCCGTATCCGTACCGATTGGCGCCACAGAGTTCGTACGTCTGGATTCATACTCCGCCAAACTTACCTTTATCTCAGCTATTTTTGGTGTCATCGGAGTGCTTTGCGCAGTATTCTTAGTGACTTCCCTACCCCTTTACTGGATTAAGTGGCTAGTAGTTGCGGTCTTGGTCTACTCCTCTATTACAATGTTTATCGCCTATGCTGAGAACAACACCTCCACAAAGGAAAAAAGTTCAAGCAAAGATAAGGTGATGAAATGATTTTATTGAGCGCATCCGATGTTGAACGTACCCTGCCAATGGACGCAGCTGTTGAAGCATGCAAACAAGCATTAGCTTTCCATGCGCAGGGAAAAGCAACAGTTCCGTTGCGCGTAAATGTCGGAGTGACAGAACACTCTGGGCAAGCATTATTCATGCCCGCTTCTGTTCCTGGTGCCGACAGTTTGGGAATCAAGATTGTTTCGGTCTACCCTTCTAATGTCGAGAAAAATCTTCCGGTAGTTCCCGCTCAGGTCATAATGATGGACCCGACAACCGGTATCGTTACAGCAATTATGGAAGGTACTTCATTAACTCGTATCCGTACCGGCGCGGTACAGGGTGCGGCTACTGATGTGCTCGCACGTAAAGATGCCAAGGTAGGTGCTCTAATTGGTACCGGTGGTCAAGCTTCCGGACAGTTGGAAGCAATGTTGACTGTTCGTGACCTTGAAGTTGTGAAAGTAATGGATGTAGATTTTGCTCGCGCCCAGGCTTTTGCTGCCGCTGAGTCCGAACGCTTAAGCCGTTTCCGTACTCGTATCGAGGCTGTGGAAACCTCCGCCGAAGCAGTTCGTGACGCCGATATCATTACTGCCGTAACTATCGCTAAAGAAGCTGTTTTTGACGCTGATTTAGTGAAGCGCGGTGCCCACGTCAACGGAATTGGATCCTACACTCCCGACATGGCAGAAGTACCCGCCAAGCTGGTATGTAACGCTGATTTGGTTGCCATTGACACCGAGGACGCTCTGGCGGAATCTGGCGATTTGATTAACCCAATCAATGCTGGTGATTTTACTGTCGAGCAGTGCGTTCCACTGGGAAACATTATCAATGGTGTCAACCCTGGTCGCAGCAGTGAAGATGACATCACTTTCTTTGAGTGCGTTGGTTCTGCAGTGCTAGACGTAGTATGTGGTCAAAGCGTATTGGAAAAAGCCCAAGCCGAAGGTTTAGGCCAAGAAGTCAACATCTGACATTTTCTAAATAGCTAGCTGTGTGGCGCCGGGATGGAATGAAGTTTCCTCCCGGCGCCACACGTATATAAACCGAGTAAAGAGCATTCTCTATAGCAATGTTTCAATAGTCATTCAGTTTCGGGAGCGGGAAGTTCACCAGAGTGAAGCTGAAATAAAAAAGATGATGCTCTCGGCCCGCAGTTCAAAGAAGCTAAATCGCGGGGTGGAACACCATCTCTGCTTCCTACTCTAATGCATTTATTCTTTTTTGCACGGCGGCTAAATAGTGCAGCAGAACGATTAGTAGTACATGAATCTATCACAGGAAGCCTTGCAAGAGGTGAAGCGATGAACTTAGTCGAGGTAACCTACATGACAATCCCCGAATGTCCTCGCACCGAGTTCGTTAAGAAAAGCACAGAAAAAGGCAACACAAGCACAGCACTTACTTTCGTGCCAGTGGCATTCCCGTGAAATACCACTATACAGAGCTAAATACGGCCATATAGGACTAAAAGATGTTTTCAATAAACACGACTTCTCCCTGCAAAAACAAGTAAAACACAAGGTTACCGCTTGGTGACATGCCCACAATATGCCCACACAGAGCTACGAGCCACTATCTAGTTTTCACCAATAGTTTCTCTTTTAGTTGCTGTTTTAGTTACGCCTTGATAGTGTTAACACATGAAAGAAAAGCAGGTGTATTCTAACGCACCTATTGTGTTTGCCGCAGTCGAGGTGCATCATTCCCCTTGCAGAAAGTTCAGCTCAAGGGATGTCTCTATTATTGATGCTATGTTGCAAGGTGAAGCCATTTGGCAACATGGTACAGAGGAAAAAGAAAACGAAGCACACCAGTGGATAAGTGCTGACAACCAGACTGCTTTGATATTCTCTCGAGATTATTTTGCTGTTCAGACAACAAATTACAAAGGACATGAAAAACTTTTCAATTTAGCTCGCCTAGCTTTTCTTGCTCAAGATAGAGTAGAAGCGCCCGAATCAATTAAAAAAATTGAGTTAAGATATATTGACGAGGTTCGTGCGCCTTTTCCCCAGGACGAAATCACTATAGATGACTGGAAACCCTGGATATCTTCATATCTACTGGGGCCAAGTTTTAATGGAGAGATTAAAACTCTTGATACTAAATTAGGCGCCTCACTATTCACTTTTAGGGACTTCTTTATAATTCTGAAGTATGGTCCTCTACAGGGACATATAAAGTTAAATGTCCCCCTGGAAAGATTAGCGACACCAGATACGCCTTTCTTCCTTATTGATATGAACAGTCTTTGTGAAGCGCCTGCAAAAGTGCCTGAATGGGATTTACAGTCTGTGTGTAATGCAATTGAAGAATTGCACTTACCACTTCGAGACATGTTTGAATCTTTGATTACTAATAAACTCCGCGAAGAGGTGCTGAATAGAAAATGATACGCACAAATAATTCAAGAGGAATTGAATCCAAACCAGTACAAGATCATCGAGTGCCTCTTACATGGAATGAGATAACAAGAGATGCTGCCATTATTGAATACGAAGCAGACGACATTAAAAATAGAGCAGCTAATACTCGTAAAGAAGCCACGAACCAAGTTTTGCTTAATAAAGCTGCAGAATACGATAAATTAGGCAAAATTAAACTACTGGAAAAGTTGGCTGATTTGGGATTTTCATGGCGTGACATAGCGAAAATGCTAAATGTTAGTGTCGTTTCTGTAAGGAAATGGAGAAGAGATCAGAGTATCGCGCCCATAAATCGCAAACGCATATCCCTCCTTTTAGCTTTATGCGACTATTTAAAGGAAGAGGACATGATTAATGAAGTCGCTTCTTGGTTTGAGATTCCGATTTATTCAGGTGTTCCTATAACTCCAATTGATCTTTTTGCAAAAAGAAAAGAAAATCTGCTAATAGAATTAGCTAAAGGTAAGCTTGAAAGCGATAGGGTCCTAGATAATTTTGACCCCAGTTGGAGAGATAAATATCGTTCTGATTTTGAGGTTTTCATAGCTTCTGACGGTAACCTCTCCATACGTCTCAAGGAGACAGAATAGTGGGGAATAATCTTAAGACTATCTCAAATGATAAATGGGATATTTTATATGACGCTCGTGGAGACGACGTTCAAGAGACGCGTCTTTTTCTGACTGGCGACGTGTTTACAGATATAGAGTTACCCGGATCCACAGGAACGACTAAAAAGCGAACTGTCATGCTAGTACAGCATCCCTGTTCCATGCGCAAAGGTATTGAGTTAAACTGGCGATTATTAGCTGTTGAAGTAACTAAAAGAAAACCACCAACAGAAGAAGAATGGGGAGGGTATTTTAATTTAATGTTCCTCCCTGATTTATTTCCCGAATCTACGTCGAGGAAAATACATCAAGCCGCAAATTTTGATAATTTTTATGTGCTCTCACCTGACTTACTTAAGAATCGAATAGCTTGTCTTTCGCGAGAAGGAATTGAGATCCTTATGCAACGCTGGGTTAACTACAGTTCCCGTGTGATTGTACCGATAGGAGATTTTGGTAAGCAATTGGCGCCGGTTATTGAGGAAACCGACTTATTTGATGAATGGTGCGAAGCTAGAGATATTAATAATCTTGAACAGGGTAAGTCAGCACACAAAGACTATCATAATTGGCTCCGCTCACCCTTGTATGGAGAAAAAACTCCTCAAGAAATGCTCAAAGATGAATCCACCAGATCCACAGTTAGAAAAGAGATGAGAAAATATTTAAAATCGCAATAGTCCTGTTTCTGTCCATATAATAAGGTCTCTCATACATCTAGCAGCTTCCGGAGTATCTGGATTTAGAAAAATATCTTTATTTGCTTTTGCCCACTTAGATAACTCATCTCCCTTATTTTTCAACTCATCATATACGGGAATAAGCTACATACTTCTGCTGTGTCAAACCTCTCCCTAAGGAAGTACCAAAAGCTTGGAGCTATATCAAACCCGTAGTATTTATTTTTGACATCTATAAAAAAGTTAGCGTCAAGTAAATACACTATGCTACTGCCCCTCTTTGGAGCCTTTTCACAAGTCCTTCAAAGGCCTTATGTGTTTTTGTCCCAAGCAGGCTATGTGCATCCCGGAAGGTTGTAGCCCCCTCATAAGTACTCGTAATCACCGCATCAGTAAATCTAGAACCAAGACGAGAAAGCTAGTTATTTGTAGTACCCTCCTTTAGAGCCTTCCTCTTTATCCTTTATTTTCTGAGCTTCAAGAAGTCTATTAATTTATTTATACTCCTCTTGATAAGTATGCCAATTCAGGAAACCCGCATCATAAAGACTCTTGAGTATTACAAGCGTACTCACACAATATTTTTTAGAAAGTCTTTCATACTCTTCTGTACACAAAATATATCTGTAGTCTTTTTTTAATGCTTCTAGTGGCACAAGAGCTTCTGCAGCTACTTTGTTACACCAGTTTTCCTCATCATTTCCATCTTCAGTAATAATATTCGCGTCAGAAAGAGCGCTGCGCCCAAGGAATAAATGCGCTAATTCATGAATGATTGTGAAAATTTGTCCGCTTTTTGTATCAGCAGTATTAACAAAAATAAGTGGTGCTACTGGGTCACAAAGACTAAACCCTCGAAACTCGCTAATTCGAAGGGGGCGCTTAGCGTTAGAACCTACCACACTGTTTCTCATCACTAAGACACCAAGGTCTTCTATTTGCTGAATAAGGTAAGTTATCATATTTTCTCTGGTACGACCTTTACGATCATCTAGTTCGAATCGGAGTAGTTTCCGAATTCTTTTTGCAACTATCTCCGGCTCTGTTCGCATGGAGGCGCTATTTATGAAAGAGAGCTCCTCTAGTCCAAGTTCTTCAGCATAGTCTTTGTACCAGCTTTGTCGTCGTTGACAGGTGTATATTGTGTCTAATAAATCACCGGAGGGATGCGTTACCTTACGGTTCTTCATTGTTCGCATGTCTAGAATAGGTATTTGTTCCGTAGGTGGTTCTGGAAGGAATAGCATTCCAAATGGGGCATGCGTTTTCGTCGCGAATTCTTGTAGCTGGTTGAGGGTAGGTTTTTTCTCTCCTGTAATCCAATCTATATATTTGGAGAATTTGTCGCAGGCGGTTTCGAAATCCCATCCTGCTCGTTCTCTTGCCCATTCTAAGAGTTCTGGTTCTACATCTACATAGACCGGTTTAGTCATTGTTATTTCACCTCCTCATTCCTTCATGGTTAATTTAGTCTATGTAGGTTGTGTTGCGTAGATGAATACGGGTCACATCTTCATTTTGTTGAACATTTACGTGTGGATACCCCGCCACTATACAGACGGGGTGTGACATATTTTTGGAGCTATTTATCTTTCCGGCTTCTCGTGCCTCTAAAAATATATCCAAGTATGAGAAAGAAGAAGCCTTTTGTGGCGATACTTGAGAGCAAGGCTTGCTGTTTAGGGGCAGCTGTTTGATTGTTTTGTGCTTTAGAAGCAGGTGTCTTAGTTGTCTGTTCAGCAGCAATCTTCTTCTTGGGAAACATAGTAACGAGTAAATATTGGAACATTCCTACCCATGCTTTACCCACTATTAGAGCAGCTATCAAGGTAATTATAAGGTTATTAGTTTGTTGTATTTCGAGCTTATGGAAAATGGTTACTATAAACATTCCAACTACAATAGAAGCTAGTGCGGGGGCAACTGTATTCTTAAGAAGTATTTTTTTATTCTTAGAGTCCCATCGACAAAATAGACTTCCTACTATCAGCGGCACAAGAGCGAAGAGGTTCGACACAAGCCAAACGGGCATTGTATAACCTGGCAAAGCTGCACTACGAGGACAGGAAAAGCGAATCAAAAAATACATTTCAGCTAAGGCCACTAAGGAAAACATCACCATAAACACATATGCGGCGCGAGCTTCAAGTTCTTTTTGTCGCATAAATTTATTCTTTTTTTGGGATGGGGTTTTAACTTTTTTCATCAGTTTTCTAATGTTTTTTGGATTTTTATTTATTCTGCGTGTGGGATGTCTTCTGGTTCGTAACTAGAGGCCGCGAGACGTTGCTGTTTCTCAACAGATGACGGGACAGCCTCGGTGTCCTCTACCGGACGCAACGGAATAGGAGAGGGCACTTGCTCTTCATCGGGAAAACGTGCCACATCCCATACTCCCTGACTAAAAACTGGTGAAGTAACTTTTTTGTCATATTCTGGGGATAATGAGCGTTGAAGCTCAAGTAATTCCTTTTTCCCTTCTTGCCTTAGCGAGTGAGCGAAGTCTATAAGCATCTGCGATGTTAGGGGAACTTCAGTTTCGTACTGGATAGAAACCGTAAAAGATGTATGCCTATCGAGGGCATCAGTGCTTTCAATTTCTATTCCGTTAGTGCTGTAAACAATTCCGTCAGGATTTCCTTCGTCATCTGTCGTGTAGTCATAAGTGAGTATGCTATCCACATCTCCAGTCTCCAACAGATTTTGACTGGTTCCTCGCTCCCATTGAAGAGCTTGATCTAAACGAAGAAGTGTGTCGGCTCGAAAAGAATCTTTTTCCTCATTTTCGATAATTCTCACAGTTCTTGGAGTGAGAGCAGCATGTTCAGCAAGTGAAACAGCTGTATTCATTCCTAACTCTACACGTCTAACTTGAACAGCATTAGCAAGTTCTTTAATACCCATAAAGTTAATTAAACAGGAACAAAAAGAAAAGAACAAGACATGAAATGAATTACATTAAGGTAATTTATTTGTTAAAACAAGCTTTTTACTTTATTTTATTTACTTTTATTCCTCCATTCTGGATTTATCAAAAAAGAATAAATAGAAAGGAGGTTGAAAATGCAGATTACAATCACCCTACCAACTTCTACTTCGCCAAAGATTCAAGTTGTAGAAGAAAAAACAGAATTACCTATTGGGGAGCAGTTACGCAGAGAACAAGCCGTAGCCGGTCTTAGTAGAGCAGCTGCCGCCCGACTCACTGGAGTAACAGAGCGAGGATTATTCCAAATAGAAAACGGCAACGTCAAAAACCACGAGACGTAACAATAACGAAAATTCGCAAAGCAATCGCCGAACATCTCAAAGAAAATGCCGTCTAGCAGCTGGAACCTGCTAGACGGCGAAACAGCCACAAAATACAACGACAAGAAAGGTAAATAATGACTGAATTAATTCCATCTTACAGCACTCAGCTAGTTGCTGAGAAGATTAACGGTGTGCCGTTTGTTGCCGCGAAGCCCATTTATGAAGCTATCGGCATTAGCTGGCCAAGCCAATATAAGAACCTGCGGTCACGCCCTTGGGCAGTTATTGCCGAATCGACAATAACTGGAACAGACGGAAATGCTACCAAATGACAATGGTTAACCGGCGCACCCTAACCATGTGCCTAGCAAACATCCAAACCGGAAAAGTCAAAGACCCAAACGCCCGCACACTACCAGAACACCAATGCAAAACCGCAGATGCACTAGACAAATACTTCAACGACGACGGAGCAGTCAACCCCAACGCTGCCGAACACCAAATCAACGCGATTATTTTCCAAGCCTGCGCACAAATGGAACTATGCCAAGCCGCTAAAGGGCTAATCCACCCCGACCATTTAGAAGCCAAGGCCCGCGTGATTCTCGCTCATGGAGTTGGTGAGCACGCACAACTCGACGACAGGAAACGCCCCCTATAGGTAAAGGACTTCCTGAAAGAAAAGAACCTCTCTAAGAAACAAATATTACGAACCGCAGGGACTTTCAGGAAACGCGCTAAAGCCGCATACACGCTAGAGCACGGTGAAGAACCTAAGAAATACCCACTAACTCTCACCAACGGGCAGACCCGCGACGTGTACGCATACACTGAAGCCGAGCGTCCCCTACTCGAACAAATCTGGACCCAATACTACACACCCACCAAACAAACAGATTAGGAGATAAAAATGAATTTGCAGCTAGTTGAAGGTTTGCTGGATGAAATCTGTGTGAAGTACCCCGAGTTCGCTATACCAGCGCAAGAAAATCTCCCCCTGAACCTTCCCAGTGCCAACAAAAAAGAATCCTTGCTGACTATTAATACGATCGATGCTGGCCTGGTCTTCAGCGATTTTCTTGAGAACTGATTGGCCGTCAAGCGCAACTTCGCCAAATGGGGGCAAGTTGTTTTCCCCGCAATTAGCAATGGTTTGGTCGCCTATACGAACGACGACCATCAACTTGTTTGCAGGTGCGGCGCTTTTGTTAGTGACGACTATGGCGGAGATTTCCTTATCCAGCCGGAAGGCAAACTGGTTAACAGTTTGGTCTTGGCTAACGGCAAGAGCTCGCTCACTGAGCATATTTGCGTCGGCGCTTATCTTGTTTGCGTCTTTAGCCAAGCCATTAGCTTCGATAGCCGTTTTACGAGCCTCACAGGCAATCTTGTTGCTTTTCTTCGCCGCGCGTGCCTGGAAGAACGCAAAAAGACAGCTAACAGCGCTGATAACAACAGCGGCAGTGCTAATCAGTAACGAATTATCCATATCCACAGCATACAAAAATGCCACTCTAGAAGCCAAAGACTGGAAAATCGTACATGAATATCTAGCTAATGACACCTGTCTAAAAGAAATAGAAAGAGAATTAGAAGAACTAATCTAGTTTCTCTTCTAAAAAATTTACCAAATTACCCACCCTTAGCTACCGCTATGCCTAAAACAGGAGGAAAGCATGGTTAAACGCCGATTTTACTCACAAGAAGAAACCGCAGAACAACTCAACTGCAGCGTAAAAACCGTACGGCGCTATATCCAACAGGGACGACTAAAAGCAATACGCCTACCCGGTAGCCGTACAGGAAAAACCGGGGCAATCCGAGTAAGTGCGAAGTCCATCGATGAGCTAGAAGCCGAGGTAGGAACAACCGTATGAAAACTGAAGCGCTCTTCGTTATTAGCGGGTTTATATGCCTTATTTTCCTGCTTTCTCCCACCGGTGGAGGCAGCCCTCTACTGTTCGCTACCCCGTTCCCGACATTCCTAATAAGCGCACCTGTTTTGGGGCGCACACTCAACAAAACCGAAAGGAGAAAATGAACAACATTAACGCTCTTCTAAGCGGTGTATAACCCTTTCTTTATATAGCCAATCTACTGCGTCTCTGCGCAAGCGAAAAGTATGTGGAGCGGTAACTCTTTCATTTTTACCGGGGATTCTATAGCGCGCCTGGTAGTTGCCAGATGGTAGCTTTCGCACGCTCCCGAAATTTGATTTTGCCATGGCAGAAATATAATCCGAACTAGGGACATATTTTTTCTTTTCGTGCCCCACACGTGCCCCACGAAAAGAAAAAAGTTGTCCATAAATTACCCAAATATGAGCTGCTACAAAAAGCCACTTTTCCCTGTAATACCAAGCAAAAACCCCGCCATTTCAATGAAACGACGGGGATAGGAGCGGAGAGTAAGGGATTCGAACCCTTGGTACGGGGTTGCCGTACAACGGTTTTCAAGACCGTCTCCTTCGGCCACTCGGACAACTCTCCAAGCTTGCTGTATAAGCGAGAAATTATGCTACCACATTTTACGCTTGAGAACACCTGCAAAGCTAGGTACTTAAACCCCTTTTAGAGATGGAAGAAAAGATTTACAGATATTTCTTAGAGATTTTCTAGAGTCTTTCCATATCGCTCTAAAATTGCGTGAGCATAAGCTGGAACTCCGTCCTCAGTGACAGTTGCTGCGCGTAAATCAGCAACCTCAACAACACCAAGAGGACTGTCCCCCATTGCTATTCCACGATAGGCCCACTGAAGCATCTGGACATCATTCCATCCGTCTCCGAAAGCAAAGGTTCCCTTTTCGCTTACTCCCAGTTCTTCGCGCAGTACTTCTAAGGCGCTAGCTTTAGTAATTCCCTGCGGAGCTATGTCGAGCCAAGATGTCCACCCAATTGCATACTCAACTGAATGTAGCCCTGCGGACTTAACTACTTTCTCAAACTCATCAACGTTCATCTGAGGTTGGCGAGCAACTACCCTAACTACAGGCTCATCCAAGAGTTCTTCTAACTCGACAATTTCTTGTTCCCCGACCAATTCTCCTTTGGGGAATGGTTCGGTAAGGCGGAAACCTTTTCCGGCAATTTCTACCCCTAGTAATCCCTCTGGCATTGCTTTACGTAAAGCTAACAATGCTTCACGAGGAACAAATTTTTTCTCGTGTAGAATCTTCACCAGAGTTGGCGATTCCATGTCTAATCCCACAGTAACTGCACCGTTGGCGCAGACCGCAAATCCTTCGGTCAGCCCCAGTTGTCTAATAACCCCAGTAATTGCGTTTGGGCCACGCCCAGAGGCCAAAACGATATGCGCTCCCACTGCAATTAGCGCTTCAACGGTATGTTTCATTCGCGAGGAAATGGTCCCGTCGGCCTGCAAAATTGTACCGTCAATGTCGAAAGCAAACAGTAATTCTGCCGGATTATCAGGCAAATCATCCGGGATTACTTTCCTTGCTTCCTCAACAAGTTGGCAATAAGTCCCAGTAGGCGCACCCGGTGCGCGAGTTTTTGCCGTACCGGCAGGTTTGGTTATCGGATCAGTAGATTCGTTATTCATTATGCCCTTAGGTAATACGGCGACTAGTTTTTTGTGGGCTCAAGTATTTCTCTACCGCCAAGGTAGGGACGCAAACCTTCGGGAACAATTACGGATCCGTCAGCCTGCTGGTTATTTTCAAGAATTGCGACAATCCAGCGGGTTGTTGCCAAGGTCCCGTTCAAGGTAGCAACAATCTGCGTGCGTCCTTCCTCCGTGCGCTGACGTACTGCCAGTCGACGAGCCTGGTAGGTGGTGCAGTTAGATGTTGAGGTAACTTCCATCCAACGGTTCTGGGTTGGTAACCAGGCTTCGCAGTCGAATTTACGGGCGGCAGAAGACCCTAAGTCCCCAGCTGCAGTGTCAATTACCCGGTAGGGAAGTCCGACTTTAGCGAGCATTTCTTCTTCCCAAGCCAGTAGACGCTGGTGTTCTTCAGCAGCCTCGGCTGGGTCGCAGTAGGAGAACATTTCTACTTTGTTGAACTGGTGCACGCGAATAATTCCGCGAGTATCACGGCCCGCTGATCCGGCTTCACGACGATAGCAGGTTGACCAGCCAGCATAGCGCTTAGGGCCGTCACTGAGGTCAATAATTTCGTCTTTGTGGTATCCGGCGAGGGCAACCTCGGAGGTTCCAGTTAGGTATAAATCATCCGCGGGTAGATAGTAAATCTCATCAGCGTGGGCACCGAGAAAACCCGTTCCTCCCATAATTTCAGGAGTTACTAGGGTTGGGGTAACCATGGGGGTAAAGCCTGCAGCTTCAGCCTGATCTAGTGCACAGGTCAGCATAGCGAGTTCCAGTCGCGCACCGATTCCGGTCAGGTAGTAGAAACGTGCACCCGAAACTTTTGCACCACGTTTCATGTCAATAGCATTTAAACCTTCAGCCAGTTCTAGGTGGTCCTTGGGGGTGAATCCTTCTTTCTCGAAGTCACGTACGGCAGGGCCTTCGTGACGGAGAACAACATAGTCTTCTTCGCCTCCTGCGGGGGCTCCTTCGACAATGTTTTGGTGCTTTCGGGCAAGTTCTTCAAGAACTGCCAGCGCTTCGTTAGATTCTGTCTCGGCGGCCTTGACTTGTTCCGCGAGTTCTTTAGCTTGAGCAAGGATTGCGGGACGCTCTTGCGGCGTGGCTTTTCCTACCGACTTAGAGACTTTCTTCTGTTCTGCCCGTAGGTCTTCGAACTTCTGCAACGAGGAGCGACGGGTTTCGTCAGCAGCAATAATTTTGTCAATAAGAGCGGGATCGTTTCCGCGGGCAACTTCCGAGTCGCGGGCTACCTGCGGGTTTTCGCGGAGAAATTTCAAGTCAATCATGCGAAAAGTTTACCCCGTATGGGTTGAGTAAACCAATGTTTTAACTCGCATTTATGGCACTAAGCCCGATATTGTCCTGTCACTTCGCTACTCTATATCTATGGACGCTCTATCTCTGTTGCCTTGGTTCCTCTCTATAGCCTGTGCTGTAGGTGTGGTGGTGCTATTTTTCTATGCCCCTATTTTTGGGGAAAAGCTTTCCTCGTTAACCGGTGTTTCCGCTGAAAAAACTGGTACTTATGTGGGGGTTAAGTCGTCTTCCCGCCGGGTGTGGGTAATTTATAATCCGGTTAAGTCCGAAAAAGTTCCAACTTTTAAGAAAGATTGTTTTGAGGCGGCACGAGCAGCCGGGTTTGAAGATATTTATTTTGTGGAAACTCTGCCGGACTCTCCTGGCGATACCCAGGCGCATGAGGCTATAGCTTCTGGAGTTAGCCGAATAATTGCCGCTGGAGGCGATGGTACTGTGCGTTTAGTCGCTGGGGTCATTGCTGAGTCGGGAGAAAAGGTTACTTTTGGGATTTTGCCCTTGGGTACGGGAAATCTTTACGCTCGAAATGTTGGTATTTCTACCGATGATTGGGAACAGAATCTAAAGACCGCTTTTGGTAATCATTCTAGTTTGGTCGATATCGGTTGGTTGCGAGCAACTGAGGAAGTTGTAGATTCTTCTGATTCAGATGTTTCTCTTGTTTCTCCCCTACATACCGGGGAACACCCTTTCTTGGTAATTTCTGGTTTAGGGTTCGATTCGCGAATGATTGCCGATACTAATCCCGAGCTAAAGAAACGGATTGGCTGGGGCGCTTATGTTGCGGCGGGTATTAAGAATAGTTTTATTCCTCCCGTTCAGGTAAAGGTCAGTGTCGATGAGGGCAAAGAAGTTTACGACATGAGTATTCGCTCGCTTTTTGTTGCCAATAGTGGCAAGTTACCTGGGGGAATGAATCTGGTTCCCGATGCTCAACCTGATGACGGGATTTTGGATATTTGCGTCATGGACTTTAAACACGGCATTATTGGCTGGCTAGCTGTCTTTGGGCAGGTTGTTCTACAGAATCTGGGTCTTCATTTACCACCTCGTAAGGGACGTCAGGGGTTTATTCGTTTTAAGCAGGCTGAGAATCTAGACTGTCTAATTCCTGACGGGTATCAGATTCAGGTTGATGGTGATCCAATTGGGCGTTACCGTCGTGTCCGCATCAGGGTTCAGCCGCGCGCTTTTGCTTTGGCTTGCCCAGCTCCGCAGTAGGTAGCTGATGGCCAACCTTGGCGATGATGCTTTCGCTTCTAAACTTTTTTCTTCTTTAGTTACTGAAGGGGAAAGGGCAGATAGATTTTTAGGCGTTTTGGAACTTCCTGGAAGAATTGAGAAGTTTTCTAAATGGCCTGACTGGGTTAATCCTTTGCTGCTTAATTCCCTAACCGCACTGGGGATAGAACGTCCTTGGTCGCATCAAGCGCAGGCTGCTGATTTTTTACATTCTGGTAGTCATACTGTTTTGGCTACCGGGACAGGTTCAGGAAAATCACTATCTGCTTGGCTTCCGATTCTGTCTGATTTATGCGATGTTTCTGATTCTTTTTCTACCCGCATATCACAAGTCAAACATAGCCCTACCGCCTTATATTTATCTCCCACTAAAGCTCTGGCCGCAGACCAACATTGCGCTTTGGAGCGCCTTGTTTCGGCTGAGAAAAAACGTTTACCAGTTAATGTAGGAGTGGCTGATGGGGATACTTCTAGCGACTTAAAGCGGTGGGCACGAGCACACGCTGATGTAGTTATTACTAATCCTGACTATGTGCATCATGCGCTTTGCCCCAATCATGCTTTATGGGCACGATTTTTACGTTCCTTGCGGTATGTGATTATCGATGAGGTTCATTCTTATCGAGGTTTAGCGGGCGCACATTTTTCTTTAGTTCTCCGTCGGCTTTTGAGATTGGCTAATTTTTATGGAGCAGACCCAACAGTGATTGCTCTTTCTGCTACTTTGGGGAATCCAAGGGAGTTATTGGGACAGTTTTT
Source organism: Actinomycetaceae bacterium TAE3-ERU4 (assembly GCA_019218365.1). Lineage (GTDB taxonomy): Bacteria > Actinomycetota > Actinomycetes > Actinomycetales > Actinomycetaceae > Boudabousia. The sequence goes on from JAHUUJ010000001.1 coordinate 256,955, forward strand.
GGGAATAAGCGCAGAGAAAATTGTTCCAGTTGTTGAAGATGGATCGCCTGCAGCACCTAAGAAGCTAGTGTTGTGGCAGCCGGCTTTACTTGATAGTTCTGGTGCGGATGAAGATGGTACGGAGATATCAAGCGAGAACGATGAAGAATCAGGGTTGCTTTCTTCGCCGCGCCGTTCCGCCGCTACCGAGGGCGCATATTTGAGCGCGCAGTTGATGGCTTTGGGAGCGCGTTTGTTGACTTTTACGCGTTCTCGTTACGGAGCGGAGCAGGTTAAGGAAATTAGCCGCAAGATTTTGCAGGTTATTTGCCCGGAACGTAGCGAGTTAATAGCGGCTTATCGTGGCGGGTATTTGCCGGAAGAGCGACGCGAGTTGGAAAGCGGGTTGAGAGAGGGCAGTATCCAGGCTTTGGTAACAACTAGTGCTTTAGAGCTGGGTATTGATATTTCTGGTTTGGATGCGACTGTGACGGTTGGTTGGCCGGGAACAAGGGCTTCACTTTGGCAACAGGTGGGGCGTTCTGGTCGAGGGGGAAGTGCAGGTATATCATTTTTTATTGCTTCGGCTAACCCGTTGGATAATTTTTTGGTTACTCACCCGCAGGAGTTATCGGCTCCTTCTGAGCAAGCTGTTTTTGATACTTCTAATCCTTTTGTTTTGGGACCTCATATTTGTGCGGCGGCGGCTGAATTACCTATTCGTGATTCTGATTTGGAGATTTTTGGGCTTACTGATTTTCAGGTTCTTTATTCTTTGGCGGAAACGGGCTTAGTTTCGAAGCGCCCAGCAGGATGGTTTTGGAATGCTACTTTGCCTTATTCTGCACATGATTTAGCTGATTTACGGGGAATGGGGCAGCAGGTTCAAGTGGTTAATTTACTCAATGGAGATGTGATTGGTTCGGTTGATGAGCCTTCTAGCCAAATGCTTTTGCACCCGGGGGCCATTTATGTGCATCAGTCACGTACTTTTGAGGTAAAGGAATTGGGTTCACGAGAGGCATTGGTAGTTCCTTATGAGGGAAAGTTACGGACACGTCCTTCTTCGCAAACTGAGGTTGAGATTCTGGCGGTTGATGAGTCTTTTTCTTCTCCTGATGGTTTAATTTCTTTCTCTTTTGGAACTGTGAATGTTATTAGTCAGGTAACTGACTATGATGTTTTGCTCCTACCTGGTTTGCGATTTGTGGATAACCATAATTTATCTTTGCCGCCACGGGTTTTAGAGACTAGGGCAGTTTGGTGGACTGTTGATCCCAGGGTTGTGGATCAACTTGGTTTAGATGCTTCTAGTTTGCCGGGTTCTTTACATGCTGCGGAGCATGCCTCGATTGGGATTTTGCCTCTTTTGGCTACTTGTGACCGTTGGGATTTAGGCGGTCTATCAACGCCGCTTCACCCACAAACTGGATTGCCAACAGTTTTCGTTCATGATGCTGTTACTGGTGGTTCTGGTTTTGCGCGTCATGGCTACGATAATTTAGGCCCTTGGTTGTCTTTAACTGAGAGGTTGGTATGTGAGTGTGTTTGTGATGAGGGTAGTGACGAATTGGGTTCTTTGGGTTGCCCGAGGTGCGTGCAGTCTCCTAAGTGCGGTAATGGAAATGAGCCGTTAGATAGGGCCGGAGCGGCTCGTTTGCTGGGGCGTTTACTAGATTTTCTTCCCCGCGAAAAGTAGTTTCATCTTTTGTGTTTTTTTCTTTCAGAATCTGCCTGTTTGTGATTTTCTATTTCTTCTTTCCAGCGCGGAGGTGCGCATTCAGCGTGTGCCCGTGCTTTTAGGTTTATTTTTGTGCCGAGTAGGTCGAGTTCTTTTTCAGCTTCTATCCAAATTCCAGAGATTTCATTTCTGCCTTTTCCGGTGAAGCACTTTTTTAGTTTGTATCCGTCTATTTCTAGATAGTCTTGCGCCTGTTCGCAGGCTTGTGGGTTTCCCAATGCAGCTGCGGTAGCTGTTTTTAACGCTGTTTCATCTACGCTTATTTGTAGTTGTTGCGTGGTTTTTAGGAGGTATCCGCCCGTAGATAACCCCATAATCAATGTTGCGCTTAACCCCATGTAGGAGATTGCTCTGATAGTGGCACTCATGGTTTATTTGAGCTGATAGTACAGCTTACCGGAGGAAGTTCTATACCGAGAAACTTTCCTGCAGGTCGGGTTACAGTCCGCGCATTTTGGGGTCTTTCAGGTTCCGCAATTAGGGCTGTTCTAACTTGGTTTGCGGCTTCTTGGCAGGCATGAAATTGCTGTATCCCGTAACGCGCACTGGCAAGCAGGGCCGCTAGGATAATCACCGCTACGGGCATGGTCAGCGCAGTTTCTACACTGACCATACCTTTTTCGTGGCGGGATTTATTTTTAATGAGCCTATACATTGAATGCTTGGGTTAGTAACTTGGTGAGCATTTGTCGGAATGTTGCAGACTTTGCGACAGCAAGAAGGGCGCCGGCAATGGCCGCTGCCGCGAGGGTGCCAATTGCGTATTCAGCGGTGCTCATTCCACTTTCATCGCTCTTTAGACTAATTAGAGTTTGTTGCTTTTCGGTGTTTAGTTCATTGTGTTTCTCTGCCCAGTGTTGAAAGTTTATTTGCGCTTTGCAGTAGGCACTAATTGCTTTTTCCGCTAGATTTTTCATTTTTCCTCGTTTCTTTTTGAGGGAGTTTTTCCCTGTTTTTATCTTCGTACTGAAGGACAAATAAGTTTTCGTTTTTCTACCTAAATTGGGGATTAATGTTTTGTGGATTTAAACGTCCGTTAGGTTTTTAATGCTGAGGGACTCTCGCGGGGATTAACTCTAGGGAACGAGGAAAAGTCCTATTACCGTGGGGGCAATTCCGAGAAAGACGAATGCGGGAAGGTAGCAAAGCGCTAAGGGGAGGGTAAGTTTAACCCCGAGTCTTGCGGCATTGGTACGTATTTTTAGACGCTGGTTACGTTGGGCTGTGACAATTAGCTGTTCTAATTGGGCGCTTGGGTCGATTCCTTCTTCCCAGTTATTTTTTAGGACTTTCCATAATTGGGCATCGAGGTTGCTGGAAGGAGTTTGGGGAGTTTGTCCATTTTCAATTTCTTCTGCCAGGTGCACGAGTCCTGGCATCTTTTGGTTTTTCCCTACGCTTTGTAAAGTTTGTGCAAGCCCTATTCCAGCGGACATACTGATTTTAGTAAGTTCACATACGGTACTTAGTTTTTCTAGGTATTCACTACTACTTTCAGCGGCACATTTTTGACATAAATATCGCGACATTAGCCACCCGATTAGGTTAAAAGCTATTCCAACTGCCAGTAGTACCCAGCCGATGTTTTCCCCCAGGAGTATTTGGATGGTTTTCAGACCACTAATTTCCCCGGCAAAACCTGCTATTGCGGGAAGTACGGCAAGGAGTTTGGCTGAGGCTTGCGGGCCGGCAAGTATCGCTTTTTGTTCCGCCCAAGCATCAGCTTTACTTTCGTAGATTTGTGCTAGCGAATCTAGCGTTTGAGAAAGGTTAGTTCCGGTTTCTTCAGAAAAATCAATAATTTTTAACGCGCAGTTTTGCCACTTTTCTTCTTTGGGGGATTTTTTTGCCCCTCTTAATTTTTGTGGCTCTCTTGTCGTTGAGATAAAAAGTTCTTGTTTTATGCGCGTTAGGGGGCTACCCGCACGTAATTGTGCTGCATATTTACGGAGTTTCTGTGCTATTTTTTCGATTTCCTCAGGGGAGTTTTGATGCCTTTCCCTCCGTTTCATTTTTCTTTCCAGTTTTTAATCTGAGAAAGGTAACGCCGGCCGTTTTCATCTCGTTCAAGGTGAACTATTGCATCTATCCCCGAGTTTGCTTGAGAGAGGGTCAGGGTAGGATCAATTTTCCCTAAGGAGGCCAGCGCCTGTAATCTGCTGAGCACGTCATCTGCGCTATTCGCGTGGATTGTAGCTAGGGAACCATCGTGCCCTGTATTCATCGCGTTTAGTACCGCGGTAACTTCACTTCCCCGGCATTCTCCGAGGATTATTCTTTCCGGTCGCATCCGCATTGCCGCATGTACTAAATCTTCGAGGGTGACTTTTCCTCTCCCCTCAAGGTTTGGACAGCGCTCGGTAAGTCTTACCACATGCGGATGAGTGGTATTTATTTCCCTGTCTTGTTCAATGCAGATAATTCGTTGATTGTGCGGAATTATTTGAGTTAAAGCACTTAGTAAAGTGGTTTTCCCACTACCGGTTCCACCACTAATCAGGAGGTTAGCTCGCTCGTTAATTAGTCTGCGGAGTTTTTCTTCGTCTTTTTTACAAATGCTCCCCTGCTTGACCATCTGTTCTAAAGTTAATCCGTCGGTGTTTATTTTACGTAGACTCAGGCTAGTACCATCGGGACAAATTGGTGGAATTACCGCATGAATACGGATTTTTATGCCCTCTATTTCAACGGTTCCATCACCGATAGGAACGGTTAGGTCCAAACGATTTCCGGCTTTGGCGCTCAACACTCGTGCGAGGTGATAGCGTTCGTCCTCGTTCCAAAAAATTTTGAGTTTTTGTAGCTTGCCACGGGTTTCTACCCAGACCCCATCTGGGTTTATTAGCAAATCCGTGGTTTGTGAATCTTGAAATATCTGCGCTATTTTTTCGAGGGCGCTGTTTTTGTTTTCCTCCTGCTGCTCCAGCAAATCAACTGGTCTACAGGTGCTTTTATGGAAGGGGAACATGCCCGTTAGGTTAGTTATTTATCGGAACTGAGGTCAGAAAATTTAAGAGTTTTGTGGATTATTTTTTTGTGGATTCTACGGGCGTGTACCGTCCCAGGTTATTCCCGCGAGGATTGACTGCGATAGACGTTCCCCCGCGAGATTAGCTTGCTGGCAGCAGTTTCCCCACCAGTTAAGCCACTGGTTAACGCCTTCCAAAGTTCCACTACGATAGCTTTCTAAGGCAGCTTTATGCTGCTGGGGATCAAGCATCGGTGCATATCCCAATAAAGAGACTCCGGTTCTCTCGCTCCCGGACTGCACAAGGACATATCGAGCAAGGGCCATTCCCAGCGCTTCCGCTGGTTTAACTAGCCGCGGGTTAGCGATTTGAGATTCGGGATTGTCCAAAACATTAGCGTAACTACTTCCCAATTCAGCCCAGATAATTCCAGCTTTTATCCAGCCTGATACATTGGCCTCTAAAATTGCCTCGGCTACATTAATTTCCCCTCGGCTTAGCCCAAAGGGAACGTTTACTCCCAAGGTTGGTTCATAAGCTAACCAAAGCTGGTTTAACAGTTGTGGGAAAGGTAGTTTTTTAGTCGGTGGCGGCTTTGCCCCTTTGGGAAGGTTTAGGGGTGGCATGGTTGCGCTGATTACAGATTGCATTCTCCAGTTAGCTAAGGCGTAACGGTAGGTTTCTGGAATGTCGCGTTTGTCCGCAAGAAGTCGATGTAGTTCCGGGACTGTAACGATTAGTCCCCTGGCGCGACTGGAGTGTAAAGCGGTAAGTATATTTGCTTCGCTACGCGCAGCTTCCCAAGAATTGCGCAGCCCGCGGGCGAAGCGCAGTTGAGCGAAACCTTTGGTGGCTTCGTTTTGGGCGCTAACGCACGCGGGCTGTTTGGCGATTAGGCCGAGAGCTTCGGCAATGTTCATGAACCGTTTTTATTTGTGTCGTTCGATGCTCTGGCGTAGTTCTTCGCGACGGCGTCCATTCTTACGGGCGCCGTGTGCTCCAATGGCGATAAATAGTCCAAGAATCCCCGCTACGGTCATGACTCCGGTGTTGATGGACCAGGTGGTGGTGGTAGCTAGTCGTTCTCCGAAACTTCCCAAGGTTCGCAGGTAGGCAAGCACCTGATCTAGGATGTTTTGAACCTGCGGGATTCGCACGTAGTACGGGGCGCTGGCTCCCAAAAGCAGAATGGAACCTATAATCTGCCCTAATGTGGACCAGCGGTTAGTAAGGATAATGAATACGGCAATTGCCAGTCCCGCACACAGGGAGATGATTCCTGCCCAGGTGGGGGTTTGTGCGGGGGTACCGATTTCGGCCATGCCACCAACGGTTAGATACCAGGCTAGAGGAACGCCAAATACTCCGAGGAAGAAAGTTGCGATGTGAGCTCCGACGCGACCGGGTAGTTCAATTGGGACGGTGGCTCCGGCGAAGATTTCCGCTTGGGTCGGCTCATTTAGAGTGTTGGTACGTGAGGGGGTTGGGGAAACAACCGGTGCGACGGCGGTTTCTTCTACCTGACCGGTAACGGGTGCAGTCTCGGTAGGTGAGGTGAAAGTTTTGGTTTCCGCGGGCTTTTCGTCAGCTTCGTAGCTTTCATTAGCAAAGGTGGAAGCAGGTGCTGAGGGGATGGTTGAGGGTGCGCCACCCAGGAGGGAACGGCGGGTGACCATAGTGGTTTCTACCTCGGGTAGTTCAACCGGGTTTTCTTTGGGTTCAGCTACTGCGGCAGGGGTAGTTTCTTCAGCTTTACTTTCCGAGTGAACGGGGTCTACCGGCTTTTTTTCGGCCGCGGAGGTTTCTTCCTGCGCGGCAGCGATTTCGTTTTCAACAATTTCGATGTGGGTTTCGCGACTTTCGGGGGCGATTGGCTCGCTGGCTACCTCGGTGGCAGCTTCGTGTGCTTCAGCTTCTGCTTCCGAGTGCGCGTTTTCTTCGTACTTGGTGGTCTCAGCTAGGGTGGAGTCACCGTAGGTAGCTTCTTCTACTACCGGCAGGTCCGCGCTGGTGTCGCCGTAGACGTTGGCGTCACCGTACACGTCATCCTGTTGATTGTGACGGTCTGCTGGGTCATTAACGCGGTCGCTCATTTGGCCTCCAATTTATCTACGTTTTGTCTATAAAATACCGAAATTAATGCTTTTCTTTCTAAACACGCGCCGTTACACGCCGATTTGTGGGCAATAGGGCGCGATTTTGCAGGTGTTGCAAGCCGGTTTTTGGGAATGGCAGACATTGCGCCCGTGTTCGATAATGCGGTGACAGGCGATTGTCCACTGTGGTTGGGGAATTATTTTTTCGAGGTCGCGTTCTGCGGCATCCGGTTTGGTTTCTTTGGTCCACCCGAAGCGGCGCGTTAGTCTCCCGACATGTGTGTCGACGGTGATTGCCGGGTGGTTGAAGCAGTTTCCGAGTACAACATTGGCAGTTTTTTGTCCTACTCCGGGTAGGGTCTTGAGTTCTTTTCGAGTTTGGGGAACTTTGCCGTTGTATTCTTTTTCGAGTTTGGCCGCAAGCCCCAGAAGCTGTTTTGACCTTCTGGCTCCGAATCCGAGGGGACGAACGAGGCTTTCTAGTTCATCGGGAACCGCTTGGGATAACATTTCGGGATTTGGGTAGCGCCGGAATAATTCTGGCGTAATGGTGTTTACTCTTTTATCTGTGGTTTGGGCAGAGAGTACGGTGGCAACCAATAGTTGGTAGGGATTTTCGTGTTCGAGCGCGCATTTCGCGTCCGGGTAGAGTTTGGCTAGGCCTTGGAGAATCTCGGAAGCGTTTGTGATCGTTTTCACCGTATTACCTTACCTTAATCACACCAGTGTCTCTTCAAAGTTGGATTTCTAACAATTTTCGCTAGAATTATGCTTTGGAATACTTTTTCAACTTCCCCAGTTACCTCTATTTAGGCTCCTGAGAGGGTTGTAAAGGTCACACACTCTTATTTAAATCGTGTATCGTGGTTTATACCACAACACTTGGGAGGAAGGATTGACGTGGAAAATAATGTCATTTCACAGGTTCCGTTATTCGCGGGCCTAACTGAGGACGATCAGGTTACTTTGCGTTCGATGATGGGAAACATTGCGTTGCGACGCGGTGAAGTTCTCTTTCACGAGGGTGATGAGGGCAAGCGTTTTTACATTCTTTTAGAAGGTAAGTTGAAGCTTGGCCATTCATCCCCCGATGGGCGTGAGAACTTGTTGGCAATTATCGGCCCCGGTGAAGTTTTGGGTGAACTTTCACTGTTTGATTTGGGTGCCCGTTCTACTACTGCAACAGCCATTTCCCCTTCGAAGCTTCTTTACTTGGAGCACGCGGACATGGTTAAGTTCCTTGAGTCTCACCCTGGCTTGTCCATGCACATGCTGCGCGCGTTGGCGATTCGTCTGCGTCGCACTAACGAGACTTTGGCTGATTTGGTGTTCTCGGATGTTCCCGGTCGTGTAGCAAAAGCTTTGCTTGACTTGGCTGAACGTTTCGGCGCACGCGTTGAGGACGGTATTCACGTACCGCATGATCTTACTCAGGAAGAATTAGCTAAGCTGGTTGGCGCTTCTCGTGAAACAGTCAACAAGTCTTTGGCTGAGTTCGTTTCTCGTAACTGGATTCGCCTTGAGGGACGCGCTGTTACTCTACTCGACATCGAGCGTTTGAAGCGTCGCGCCCGCTAGATTTTTGAGCCAATAAATTATCCTAATCCCCTTCTATGGGTTTTAGGTTTGGTTTTTTGCGCTCTTTATGTGTCTGGCACATTACACAACTTAATAGATTCTTATCCTAAGTGTAAAAGTGGGAGGGAAGCACTAGTGCTTCCCTCCCACTTAGTTATACTCTTTTAGCCTTCGATTGGGCGCTTCATATATGCCACCGGGTTCTGGGTTCCTTCCGGTCCAGGAACAATCTGGACGAGTTCCCACCCTTGCGATCCCCACTGGTCTAGGATCTGCTTGGTAGCGTGGATAAGAAGCGGCACTGTTACATATTCCCATTTAGTCATGTTGTTATGATAGCCGCTTGACTTATTCCTGATAACCCCCGCATTTATTTAACGGGGTGTGACTTTCGTTTATAGATGTACTCACCAACGAAGCAGAAAATAATAATTATCAACGCGATTACCAGGCCAAATGGTGCTGCGTGAAGCTGCTGGTTACAAAGCACAATTAGCGCTATAGAACATAAAACACTACCTAGTAAAGGCAGAATTAAGCCGGTATGAGTTTGTTTTCGAGTCCGTAAAGAACTTGCGTTTACTATCGCAAATATCAGTAGAAAACCGACGCTTCCGGTAGTGGAAATACTTTCAAGTTTGACTGTATTAACCATAACCGCAGTAGCTATTGCGGTAATGAAAAGTCCGATTGGCTGTTTCCATAATTGGTAAAGGAAATGGTGTGGTAGTTCGTCATCCTCGGCTATTTCATAGCTGACTCGGCTCCCTCCAAGCAAAGAGGCATTAATGGCTGAGAATGTTGACAAGAGGGCCGCAATTGTCATGATGGTAAACCCGGCCTGCCCGAGTAGGGGGCGTGCCGCCTCGGCTAGTACGTAGTCTTTGGCTTTTCCAATTTCATCGAATGACAGACTCCCAACGGTGACAATTGCGATAACTACATAAAGAGCTAGGACGAAACTAACGCAAATGTAATATGCGCGGGGAATATTCCGTTTGGGGTCTACGATATCGGGAGCGGCGTTAGCAATTAGTTCGAAACCTTCGTAGGCAACAAAAATTATCATTCCACCGGCAAATAGGTGGACTGGGGATTCCCAGTGATCAATCGATAATTGGCCGAGGTGCGCACTGGAAAATAAGCCGTACACTCCCAGGATAACGAATCCGATAAGCACAAAAAGCTTAATCATTACCGCTAATGATTCAATACGACTGACTACTTTCACACTGTAATAGTTAACTACCGTGGCGATAACTACTACAGCCGTGGCGTAAATATGAAAATCTATATTTGTATTCCCGGTAATGTTCCAAAGATTAGGAGCATAGGAGCCGAACGCAGAAGCGTATAAAGAGAGCATGACGATATAGCTCAACCACAGTAGGTTAGCGATGGCTCCACTAAAGACACCGCGCCCAAATGCAACGTTTAGGAAACGTACAGTACCACCCCGATCGGGATAGTTTTGAGACATTACAGAATAGCTACGTGCAGTCAGTAAAGCGATTATCCCAGCCATTAGGAACGCGATTGGTGTACCGCCTTTGGCAAGGGTGACGGCTAGGCCAAGAACCGCAAAGATTCCTCCGCCGACCATTCCTCCAACCCCAATTGAGATTGCTCCAAGTAAGGATACTTGACCCTTTACGGGGGATTTTATGCTTTTTGTTATCTTGGGACTGGAGGGATTCGACATTTAAGCTCCTGTCAGTTTTAACGAAAATTGCACTATAACTGTATGCTCATTGTGAAACCCAGTCCAGTATCTATATTTTTTCCCCAGAAAACTGTTCTTTTGAGGTGTATGAGAAAGGTTTTGTGGAATTACTTTAGTGGGACGAAGAGGCGGTTTAGATTTTTGTTTACAGCTAGGTATTGCGCTAAATACCTTAATCCCAAGTAATCTATACCTATGAGTAAAGGGCACAAGAGGCAAACCACCCCTCTCGAACTGTTGCGTTTCTTCGCGCTATTCCTAGGTTTGAGCGGGGCTTTAGGAATTGTTTTAGCGGGGTTGATGCTGCCAGCAACCGTAGCTGGTGGCCTGGTAGCAAAGACCGGCACAGAATCGTTCAATAACTTACCGGACGAGTTCCAGATTCTACCGCCCTCAGAACAATCCGTGATTCTCGCTTCCGATGGCAGTCAGATTGCTCATTTTTTTGCCGAGGACCGCATTATTGTCCCCGGCGATCAAATCTCAAAAAACATGAAGCAGGCGATTGTGGCCGTGGAGGATCGTCGTTTCTACCAGCACCACGGGGTTGATGGGCAAGGTCTTTTGCGTGCGCTTTTCTCAAACCTCAGCGGTGGACCAACCCAGGGTGCTTCTACCCTTACTCAGCAGCTGGTTAAGAACACGCTGATTGAAAACGGTATCCAAAATGATGATCCGGCCGCAATCATCGCGGCTAAAGAGCCGACTTTAGGACGTAAGATTCGGGAAATGAACTATGCTCTTTCCTTGGAAAAGCGGTGGTCGAAAGATCAGATTCTAAATCGCTATCTCAACATTGCGCCCTTTGGCTCCAATGTTTACGGGGTCGAGGCCGCTTCTCTCCAATACTTCTCTATTCACGCTAAGGATCTTTCGAAATCTCAGGCGACTTTGCTTGCGGGTATCACCCAGTCCCCGGTAGCTTTCGATCCGTTGCGCCACCCCGAACGAGCGCAGCAGCGACGTGACCAGGTAGCGGGGCGTATGTTGGCGGAGAAGTACCTGACACAAAAAGAGTATGACGAAATCATTAAGACTCCGGTAAAAAGTATGCTCAAGCCTTCTGAGCGAGCAACCGGCTGTGCCGCAGCGGGGAATGCAGCTTATTTCTGCGAGCTAGCAATTGCTCGACTGCTTGATTCTGACATTCTCGGGAAAACTAAAGCAGAACGCCAACGTGCTTTAATGCGTGGGGGAATTGCTATTAAGACCACCCTCGACCCGAAGATGCAAAAACAGGCGATGGATGCCATTACCGCACAGATTCCGATAGGAGACCCGTCTAAGTTTAAAATTGCACTTTCTGCGATTCAGCCCGGAACCGGTAATATCCTTGCTCTCGCACAAAACACAACCTACGGGCGCGCGACGAAAGAAAAACCCGGCGCTGACTTCGTTTCCTATAACGCTCCTAAGGAAGGTGGCGGGGGAATTGGCCGTCCCGCAGGTTCTTCCTACAAGACCATGACTTTGGGGGCGTGGTTCGAGGATGAGCACTCAGCCTATGAACGAGTTGGTGGAAAGTCCGTATTCCCCGGTTCTGACTTTACTTCAACCTGCCCGGAAATTAGCCGGCACATGGAAACATGGAAGCCCGCGAACGTCGGCGGGATTAGTTCAGCAGCGACAGATGTCATTCGTGCTACTAACTATTCAATTAACACCTCGTATGCGGGAATGGCTAAGAAGCTTTATGACCTGTGTAAGATTCGTAGCTTTGCGGAACGAACCGGGGCAGTTGATGGGAATGGGGAAATTAAGAACTTCACCCCCTCGTCAATTATTGGGACTCTGCCGGTTCCTCCGCTAAACATGGCCAATGCTTACGCGACTATAGCGGCCAATGGAAAACGTTGTAAGCCACGCGCTATTTTGAGTATTTCTGACCGTGCCGGAAAGATTATTGCCCAGACGACTCCCGAATGTAAGCAGACAATCGACCCGAAGATTACGAAGCAGGTAAGCCGGGTACTTAACATTAATAATAATTTCTACCGCTCCCAGGGGTACGCTAACGCTGGACGTCCTGCCGCCAGCAAGACAGGTACGACTAATGGCGCTACGAATGCTTGGCTAGTTGGGTACACTCCCCAACTTTCCGCGGCTGTTTGGGTGGGTAACCCAGCCGGTGAAGTTCCCATGCATAACGTTCGGATTAACGGTCGTTTCTATAATTGGGTTTATGGTTCATCAATTCCCGGTCCGGCTTGGGGGCAGTTCATGCGTAACGCCTTGCAGGGACAGCCGGTAATGAACTTCGAAGCCGTTTCCATTTCGGGTAAGTACAAGCCACCGGCTCCCGCACCGCGTAAAGCAACTGAAACTGCGACAAATGATGCCAATAATAAACCGGCTAAGGAATCTAAACCTCAAGGTAATAAACAGCCGGCAAGCAAGAAACAGCCAGCTAAGAAGAATTAAGGCTTACCCGCATGAGTTCTAGTATTCAAGGATTGAGTTTGCTATCAAAGATTTTTAAGGGTGTTTTAGCAACCGCTGGTTTGGGTGCAATTGCCGGAGCCAGCGCGTTGGCCTGGGGTTCTGTTGAACGCCGGTGGCCACGGGTTGAGCATCTGCAGATTGATACGGGCGGGCGGCTACGCTCAAGTTTGCGTATCTTGCATATTTCGGATTTGCACTTGCGCCCAGCCGATCAGTGGTTGATTGATTACACGCGTAATTTGGCTCGTTTTAACCCTGATTTGGTGGTTTCTACGGGTGATAATTTTGGATCTTTAGATGCTTTAGAAGCGTTGAAAGAAGCGTACAATCCCCTGCTGTCTTTCCCCGGTGTGTTCGTTTACGGATCGAATGATTTTTATTCTCCAAAGTTAAAACCTTGGCATCGTTATTTGCTGAAGCCAAAAGAACCAAAAGTACGCCGGAATGTTCCAGACTTGCCGACTGATGAGCTGACGGATTTCTTTACCGCTGCCGGGTGGGTAGAGCTAACTAATACCGATACGGTAATGGACTTTTCGGGTGGGGATACTCTGTCTTTATCGGGCACGGGGGATGCGCATATTAAACGCGACCGCCTCGACCATGTGGGGAATTGGCCAGGCCCGGAAAACGCGTTACGAATTGCGGTTACACACGCTCCCTATGCGCGGGTTTTGAACGCTTTTGAAAAGGCCGAGTCCCACCTGCTACTGGCCGGGCACACCCACGGGGGTCAGCTTTGCGTTCCCGGTTACGGGGCAATTGTTACGAATTGCGATTTACCGCGCGAGTTCGCGCAGGGTCTTTTCCGATGGGTTAAGGGAAAGCCCTTTAAGTTGGAAGATTCTTCCCGCGCTCAGGTAGAACTTGGTTCTTTACTTTCCTACGTGTGTGCGGGGCTGGGAACAAATAAGTTCGCTCCGTTCCGAATTGCTTGCCGGCCAACGGTTACGGTGTTGGATTTACGTTGAGAATTTTTCGCCTGCCGTAATCGGTCGCACATTAGCATCATTTTGTGAGATGGACGGTTTTGGTTATACTTGTCCAGTCTGCTACGCAGATAAAAGCCTCGGGGTATGGCGCAGCTTGGTAGCGCGCTTCGTTCGGGACGAAGAGGCCGTGGGTTCAAATCCCGCTACCCCGACCAAGGCATAAAGGTCCAGGAAACTTAAGGTTTCTTGGACCTTTTGTTTTGCCCGGAAAGGCCTTCCAAAGCTCTTTTTTATTACCGTATATGCCGCGCTGTGTCCCTGAGCCTCTATCCAAATACCTAGCAGCAAGGTTATTATGTTTAACAGTTAAAAACACAAGGAAGCACACGGGTAGAGGTAAATGGGAAGTGAGAGCAAGGGGCTGGAAAACCGGGATGGGTGGGTAAAAACCCATCTAAAGAATTGTTTAGCTAACCCTTGGCGTAAGAAGATACAAATCTCGTTGTTAGTTTTGTTTGCTCTAGCTTTCCTAGTATCAACAGTTTCTTTCTACTACTACGGAATATTTTACAAAAAACTTGTTCTGGTGCTTTCAATCGCCGCTTTTCTTCTTCTAGAAAGCAGTTTCGGGGCCTACTATTTCGGAAAGAAAATCCTGGCCGCAAAAGATACGGAAAAACCTCGTCTTTCTAGCGATGTTTTCAACTGGCTAGTTTTTTCCCTATCTGTATTTTGGCTTTCCTTGAGTTTTATCCTCCTGCTTCTTTTAACTGAAATATGGCTTTTTACAGAAAAACCAGAACATGTAGTTGGAAAAGCTATTCCCCTCGCCTTGACCTTGACCGGTGGTCTCGGTGGTGTTGTCTATTTGGTAGTTAGATACCGCCAGCAGGAAGTAAATGAAGAAACCGCAAGGCTGGAAACTAAGAAAGCAAAGGTGGAAGAAGAAAATAAAGATTCCGAATTCTTTATTGCCTCCGTCAATCTTTTAGACAAAGAAGACCCTACCGTAAAAACCACCGGTTTCTTCCGCCTCGCCGAGTATGCGGACATCATCAGTCGCAAACACCCCGAAGACGCCAGGCGAGTAAAACAACAGGTTGTAGACGTTTTCTGTAACTACATGCGCATTACTTCCACAAATATTGCCCAAAATCAAGAAACCGGGAATACAGAGGGTACGAATCAAGCAGAAGAAACGACTCTGAGTACAGAATATAGAACCCTGGCAAATCTACAGCGAACAGTTATTTCTCTAATTAGGGAACACACCAAAACTCGCCAATCTGATTCCGAAATTAGCTGGTCTGAATGTAGTTTCGATTTCTCGGAAACTACATTCCTCGTTCCCATAGATTTAAGCGAATGTACTTTTAAAAAAGCAGTTAATTTCACTGGGGCAACATTCACCGGCCGCACATTCTTCAGAAACGCAAAATTCAACGAGAGCACATACTTCAACAACGCAACCTTCACCGGCCCCACAGACTTCAGCAACGCAACATTCACCGGCCACACAGACTTCAGCAACGCAACATTCACCACCAACACATACTTCTGGGACGCAACCTTCACCGGCCCCACAGACTTCAGCAACGCAACATTCAACGAGAGCACATACTTCTGGGACGCAACCTTCACCGGCCCCACAGACTTCAGCTACGCAACATTCAACGAGAGCACATACTTCAGCAACGCAACATTCACCACCAACACATACTTCTGGGACGCAACCTTCACCGGCCCCACAGACTTCAGCGACGCAAAATACAATAGGATAATTCTCCAAATTGACGAAGAGAATAAGGAACACATTCATCTAAAAAATTCTGTGGTTAATGCTGATTCTTACGCAGATTCCCCTGAGAAACTAGAGAAATTAAAAACAATGGGATTCATAGCTGTACCTAAAGAAGAGTTCCGAAAACTTACCGAAGACGGTAGCGAAGAACGCGAAGCATTCCTACGTGGCGAATACGATTTTGGGGAAAGTGATGAAGAAAAAGCGTAAGTTTTCGCTAGTGCGTGATGGTTGGATTCCTGATCAGCATGGTGCGTGGGCGATGTTAGCTGCCCCTATCATTCTCGGTGGCGCACAGGGCGGGTTTGTTCCCGCGCAGATACTCCTTTCCCTCGCAGCGGTAAGCGGGTTCTGTGCCCTGCATACTCTCACGCTCTGGTGGAAATCTCGCCTACGCCCGCGCTATAAAAACCCCTTCTTTACTCACCTGAGCATATTCGCTATTAGCGCCCTCGCCCTAATAATCTGGCACCCCCAGATTTTTCTTTGGGCTTGCTTTGCGCCCCTCAGCCTGCCCGTATTTTGGAAACTCTATCGGCGCGATGAACGCTCCATTTTTTCGCGAGCACCCATTGTCATGATTTCGTGCTTACTCGCTCCCATCAGCTTCGACCTTGGCACTAACTTTGCCCATTGTCTTGGGTACTGGCCGTGGGCAAACCCCACGCTAGGGCAACCAATCCCGCTTTCCCTCCAAAACACTCTCCATTCCCAAACCGGCCTACACCTGTGGGGGTGGAACTTACTCTGGGTAAACACCGCCGTCCTCCTGCTTTACTTCCTAGCGACCGTCCCCTACGTAAAAACCCTTATCCGGGAACGAAACTCCACGCCGTGGCTAGTGGGATCAATTTTCTTCCACCAGTTCGCCTGGTCACTCGTCTGCTGGGGGTACTTCACCGGCTACCTCACCGGGCTTACCCTAGCGATTTGGACGTTTGTTGGACTGCGCGCAATTGCGCTACCCGCATACTCGCACCTGAAAAACCGGCGCCTTTCCCCCGGAGTCATCGGCATGCTGGAAATCCTAACCGTCACGCTAATGGTCTTTTCGCTATTGTGGACGTAGAGTAACTATCTACCAGCGCTTACGCATACCACGTTAGCAACGGTTAAGAAAGGAAAGCATGAACTTCATTTTCACGATTCTAGGTAACATGGCCGGACTTTGGGTTTCCACCCTGATAGTTCCCGGACTCGCTATCGTACAGGGCACCAGCCGTGGTGAAACATTCGTCATTTATGCGCTACTCGGGCTAATCCTAACGCTCCTGAACATGCTCGTGCGCCCAATCCTAAAGTTCCTGACTTTCCCCCTATACATTTTGACCTTCGGGCTATTTTCCCTAGTCGTTAACGCGATTATCATCAGCCTTGCCGGGTGGCTCAGCAATGACCTTTTCGTTTCCGGTTTCTTTGCCGCGATACTAACCGGGCTAATTACCTCAGTTATTGCCTCCCTGGTGACCGGACTGCTAGCTGATCGCCGATAGACTCGGCCAATCGTCCCGTAACGCGGGTAGTTTCCACCGCAATGATTTCGGTTTTTACGTTACCTTCTTGCAACCCTAGAGCATTCTCCCGTTCCTTGAAGAAAGCCTCAAGGTTAGGGTCTTTCAGCTTTTCTGACTCGCGGGCCATCCACTGATACCCCTCTTTCAAGTGGAAGTGCCTGCTAGTGGGTACATCTCCGGCTACCACCAGATGATTTTGGCTATGTGGCACCTGCTTTCCACCCATTGCCGTAACAATGTCGCGCGTTCCCCGGAAAGAAAGTTCTTTCACCTTAGACGGCATTTTTTCCACCGCCGCTGGGCCACCTAAATCAATACAAAACTTCACGTTATAGCGCTTTCGTACCCGCGGATTTGCGGCCAGTTGCTGCACGGTCGCCGCGCCTTGCGAATGCCCCACCAGCTCGACAGTTTCCCCCGCTTTAATTCCCGCTAAAGACATTGCCGAAAGCACCGCCGCGCTCTGCGTAGTTGGCAATTGTGCGACCGCCCGTAAATTAGTGTCCAAACCTTGCGAAGTTTCACTATTGGGACTGAAATCTTGGGTTCCGGGAACAAGAACACTCCAGGTGTTTCCACCCTTACCATGATGTTTCAGAATAAAAATATGGCCTTTTCGTTTCCGGTCAGTGCCCATTTTTTCCATCAGGGTATCGAGTTCTAACATTTGGGTAATCAACTGCGACGGTTTAACCGGAACTGCCCCTGCCGAGGGCGCACTCGACAATTCACCTTTTATCCGCGTTGCCACACCCTGGTTCCCCCAGTCGGCAAAAACTATTGAACGCACCCCACTGATTAGCGCCCCCGCCCGCTTAGTACACTCCCTATCAGCCGGAATAAAATGAGTGCTTTTCCCCCCGGTTGCCAAGGTGGTTGTCCAATCCGAAAAAGTTCGAGAAGTATTAACCGCCATTAGAGTCGGTATTCCCAAAACAGTTGCCAACATCTTTTCGCTTCCGCGTTCCGTAAGTTGCAGTAAATCTCGGCTAGTTAAATTAAAGTAGTGCCCCAAACGCGCAACTTCTTTCTTCCATGCGGCATTTGCGGTTTGTATTCCATCCCAGATAAGCGCCGCTAGAGGAAAGTGGGCGCTCAAATCTCTTTCTATTTGATTACCTAGTATTCCTTTTCCTAAAGCACCTTTTGTGCCACCTACCCCAACAGAGCGAAACCCTGCAACAGCTTTTTCTTCCGCCCCGGAAAACACTCCCACTAGCCGCACGCATGAGTCTCGAAAATCATTTACTAAATTTTCCAGTTCCTGTGCCCGCCACCAAGTTGCCTGCAAGTTTTTAAGGTGAGCCTGCCCCAGATTGAGACATTTAGCTGCTTCAGTACGCAATTTTTGTTCCAAAGCCGAAATCCCGAGGCAAGTTTGAGAAATTCGCCAAAAATAAAAATTTTGCCTTTGTTGAGCGCGAATCTGAGAGCTCATTTGAAGATTAAAAAGCCGGAGTTTATCTGCCAGCCTCGTAAGCAGTAC
The DNA here is from genome assembly GCA_019218365.1 of Actinomycetaceae bacterium TAE3-ERU4. GTDB lineage: Bacteria > Actinomycetota > Actinomycetes > Actinomycetales > Actinomycetaceae > Boudabousia. The sequence continues at coordinate 275,216 of JAHUUJ010000001.1, forward strand.
CGTCTGTTCAACCATTTTCTGCGGGTCTGCACTAAAGTAAGTTCCACCGGCAATCATAAGGGGAAAGGAACCAGCCTCGTCGCTTCCAAGATTTCCCGAAAGTTCATTCGAATTACTCATGATTACCCCAGAAAAGGCAACGGAAAAACACTAAGCTGAGCATTCAATTCGCGTAAACGTATAACCGCCAGTTGTAATCCGGCCCTCGAAGATTCTATTTTTTCGGCCTCCCACATTAATTCAGCCGTGTGCTGTTTAATGAGGTCCACCCGGTCTTGTGCCGGTTTAGCCGAAGGGCCTTCCCACGCTTTTTCTAAACTTAATGCCTGGGAATCCCACCAGATTTCACGCGGGCTGCTTTCCAAAAGAAGTGAGCACAAAGATGACGAACCTACAAAATCAGTAGAGGTATCGCCTGCAAATCCCGAAGCTAAAAAGCCATCCACCGCAACTCCCTTTGCCAAAAGTAGATAAGAAAAGTTGCTAGTAGGGTATGGAAAAATTAGAAAAGATAATCCAAAAGTTCGCCTAAATTGTGGATATGAAAAATGTGTAAAGCTATTTTTTCAGCCCGAACCAGGCTTTATAGAACATGTAAAAGTTAAGATTCCCCCACGTTTCACACTCGCCAGCGTTACCTTCTAAAGTGTCTGGCAAAGGCGGGAAAGGCGTGTAGTTATACAGCGCCGCAGTCGCGTTATTACGCGGAGTAAGTTTTACACTGCCACAACTCTTATCGTAGTTGTATTGAAACTTCGCACTCTTTCCGCTGCGATAACTATAGCGTTCAGGCTGTAACGGGTAACGCGCAAACTGTCGGGCCGCATAGTAAACCTGCCGATCAATCCCCTTAAAATTAGGGTTACACGGTTGGGCATCCGGACAGTAGTAGCCCATCGCGGCCTCGTAACGACGCGGGATTAGGCGCGGGCCCCACGCAGTCAATAGTCCCTGTTCTTTTTGCAAAGTCACCAAAAGAACTTTCGGATTAATCGCACAAGCCTGCGAAGCGCTGTAAATCAACGCGGCAACATCAGCATTTTCCTGCGCAAGAACCGGACGGCTACAAAACTCATCAGCCGGGTGGGCGGAAATATTTAGCCGATAGTCTTTCAAACAAGGCGTGCCGTCTGCCCCCGGCACGCACCCACGCCCCACCTCGTTAATAAATTGGCGAATATCTTCCTCGCTCATAGTTCCACGGGTAAAAAATTCTTCATCCGCAATAATTTTTTCCGGATTAAACCCCGCACTACTTAACGGAGGAGTATGCGGGCGTACCACGCTTCCTTCGGCCGAAGAACCGCTATCTACCTGACGGGGAGAAAGAAAGAATCCGAGTACCAGTGACACCACCCACGCTGCCAGAAAAATCACGAAACAGATTCCCAACATAAACAGCGATGCCCGCACTAAGGCTCCTTGGGAGGAAACGGGAGTCTGTGTCGTAGGCTGTTCTCTCATGCCCCTATTGTGCCGTATCAACAGAACTTTTTTAATAACTGCCGGTAAAGTACGGTTTTTTTAGGTTTGCGGGTAAAGTATTGTCATGGCTTTCGATGATGGTGCAACAAGTAATGATGGAACCCCACGTGAGAACCTCACTTGGGACGGTTTTGGCGAGGCAACTCGCGACCTAGCGCGACAGGTTCGCGACAGCGGGTGGATGCCCGATTTAATTGTCGCGGTAGCGCGTGGTGGTCTTCTTCCCGCGGGTGCGGTCTCTTACGCATTAGGCGTTAAGGCAATGGGGACAATGAACGTTGAGTTCTATACCGACGTTGCCGAAACCCTCCCCGAACCGGTTCTTCTTCCCCCACTAATGGATGTCTCCGCGATGGACGGAAAGCGCGTACTCGTAGTTGACGACGTTGCCGATTCCGGGAAAACCCTAAAAATGGTTATGGAACTGATTGCCAAGCGCGGACTTTCACTAGACGGACATACTTCCGCTACTGTTGATGCCCGTTCGTTAGTTATCTACGAAAAATCTCGTTCGGTGATTAAACCTGATTTTGTTTGGAAAAACACCGATTTGTGGATTAACTTCCCGTGGTCAGTTCTTCCTCCGGTAACCGCCGAGGGTCAGGAATAATCTTTCTTAATAAGTCAAGGTCGGGGTCTTAAAGCCCCGACCTTTATTTTTTATTTTCCACGAGAAATCAACACTTTACTCGGATTACATGGTTTACCTTTTCGGTATGGGCAAAATTTTGTAACTGAGTACCATGTGATAAAAATCAACCTTGTAAACTGGGGGCAACATATCCCGCGATTGGGATAAGAGATACTTGGAAGGAATTTTATGGCTTCTCCAACAGAGGTAACATCGGAGCGTATTACGCAGGTGCTTAGCTCCCAGGAAGTAATTTGGCAGCAGGATCCCGAAGATCAAACAATTCTAGTTCCGTTTGTGAACATGATGTTTGTTATTCAGATTAACGGTGGAGGGATTCTCTCGGTACACGGAATGTGGCGCGGGGACCTTTCCGAACCCGAAGACCGCAACAAGGCTACCGATTTCGTGCAAGAAGCTAACGCCCGCGCGCTAGTTCCCAAGGTTTATCTTGCCGAAGACACCGAGGGCGGCTGGAAGTTCCACACCGAATCGAACACTGTTGTTCCTGCAGGTTTGACCGACGAGCAGTTGGAAATGTTCCTGGGTCTGTCTTTCCAGGCTTCCCTATTCTCCGCTTCTCAGCTCCAAGAAGCTCTACCACACCTGGTGACTTGGGACGAAGACTCTGACGCGGACGAACCTTCAGAAGGAGAGGGCAAGTAATTATGTCTGACAAAGTATCAATTTCTGTTTCTGAAGAACCCACTCCTCTAACTATCGAACGTGTTGCGAGCATGTTTGAGGCCCTGGGTTTCAACTACGAGTTGGAAGAAAATCGCATTAAGACCGGATTCGGTAACATTCCGATGGCCGTTTACTTGGACGCCAACGGCGATTACCTGGTAATTCGCGGTTTCTGGTGGGCTAACTTGAACGAGCACGGTAAGGCTGTTGCCAACTCGGTAATTGCGCAAAAGCACGCGCAGACTTTCTTCCCAACTTATTTCATTATTCAAGATGAAGACGGTTTCCAGGTCGTTGGAGACGTTAATCTTTTCGTTGGCCCGCAGGGAGTCACCGATTCTCAGATGGGCGCTTTCGTTGGTTTCTTTGAAATGCTAGAAAAGGAACTAGAAGAAGTTGCTGAGACTGTCACTAAGAGTCTCTAATCTAGCTTTTAGATAAATAGTTGCCGCCCCCTATTTGGGGCGGCAACTATTTATCTAACGGAATATTGCCTTTAGGTTTCTATACGATTCTCGTCTACTGGGATTAATTCCCTTTGGGGTCAGGTATAGGGTAAGAATCCGAGAATTTCCGGCAGGCACCTTTCAAGAGTTTCGTAGGTTTCCCAGAAATCTTCCATTCCGCCATACCAGGGATCGGGCACGTCCCGTTCCGCCCGCGCCTGAGTAAATTTAGCATCGGCTTGCGCGCGCGATTCCGCACTTAGGCTTGGTTCAAAGTCGCGGAGCATCCGGAGTTTCCCAGAAAAGTTTTCCTCCCCTAGACGGGCAATTAACTTTTCTAAATGACGGTAGTGTCCAGCTGTCATCGCGAGGATAAGATCGGAATTTTTGATATCTTCGTCGGTGATTTGACGAGCTTGATGTGCAGGAACCTCATATCCGGACTCACGAAGTACCTGCGCAGCTCGATAATCTATTGGGTTACCGTGTTCCTCGTTGCTAATCCCGCATGAGGATACGAGTACCGCTGCGTTTTCTCGTTTCGCGTGTGTATCAAGCATGACATGAGCCATTGCGGAACGACAGATGTTTCCGGTACAGACCATTAGTACCCGAGGGGCTGAATTGGTGCGCGTTAAGTTATCTTGCATGTTTTATATCTTCCCTATTTTTAGGTAATTTGTTTAATTTTTCGCCTTTTAGCGCCATTTAGCATGATGAACACCACGCAGATTAGCAATTATTACGTGCTTCCGCTATGGTCAAAAAGGCGGCTTTTAGAGTCCATTCTCATTAAGCCAGCCACTGTTCGTCACCGCTTTACGCGGATGTTTTTGGCTATTTTACGCCTGAGTATTTTGTGTTTTAGGTGGTTAGCGAGCAGGGAATTGTTGCCTATCTAAGGAATTCATGCTGTCTGTAGCATCTAATAACTCGACTTTATTGACCGTCCCCAGACCTACCGGTTTTTTAGAATCAGCTACTAATTCTGTTGGTTCTTTTCTCGCTTCAATAGTGAATTTTATTTCCTCGGTGGTTTTCTTTTCCCCGCGGATTGCTGGAGTAGAGATTCCAATTATTGTTTTATGGCTGTTGGCCGCAGGTATCTTCTTCACCATCTACCTGTCTTTCCAACAGTTACGAGTCAGTTCGTTGCGACATTCACGTCACCTAATTCGGGGGCGTTTCACGCGACACACTGATCCGGGAGAAGTTACTTCCTTCCAGGCTTTGGCAACAGAGCTTTCCGGTACGGTTGGTCTGGGTAATATCGCGGGTGTTGCCGTGGCTATCTCAATTGGTGGCCCAGGTGCGACTCTGTGGATTATTTTGGCGGGTCTTATCGGAATGGCTTTGAAAATGGCTGAGGCGACACTGGGAGTTAAATACCGTGTTGTCGCCGAAGATGGCACCACCTCGGGTGGCCCAATGTACTACCTACGTTACGGGTTGGCCGAGTTGGGTCATGCGAAGCTAGGTCGCTTCTTGGCTGCACTATTTGCGATAGCAACGGTTTTCGGTGTTACCGGTGCCGGTAACATGTTCCAGTCAAACCAGGCTGCCGCACAGTTGATTTACATTACGGGTGGAGAAGCTGGTTACTTGGGCGGCAAGGAATGGCTAATTGGAATTGTCCTCGCTCTTTTGGCTGCTTTTGTAATTCTTGGTGGTATCCAAAAGATTGGTGCTGTTACTTCCAAGATTGTGCCATTCATGGCAATTTTGTACTTGGTTATGTGCCTGTTTGTGATTGTCCCGAATGCCGGCTCAATTCCTTACGCTTTTGAACAGATGCTTGAAGGAATGTTCACCGGCCACGGTGTTGCCGGTGGTGCACTCGGAGTAATGATTGTGGGTCTACGTCGTGCAGCTTTCTCTAACGCTGCCGGTATTGGTACTGCCGCAATGGCTCACTCGGCGGTTAAAACCCGCCGTCCCGCTACCGAGGGGTTTGTGGCAATGTGGGAGCCTTTCGTTGACTCCGTACTAATTTGTACACTCACCGCACTAACCGTAATTCTTTCTGGCGTATGGAACACCTCAGAGCCTATCGAGGGTGTTCAGCTAACTGCCGCAGCTTTGGCAACTTCTGTTTCCTGGTTTGACGTTCCATTAACAATCGCGGTCGCTTTATTCGCATTCTCAACAGTACTTTCATACAGCTACTACGGAATGAAGGCGATGGGCTATCTATTTGGTGGTTCCCGCCGTGCCGAACAGGCTTACAACATTGTCTACATTCTGTTAATTGTGGTTGGTGCAATGGCTCCGCTAGAGCAGGTCATCAATTTCTCTGACGCAATGTTCTTTGTTATGTCAGTTCCGAACATTTTGGGCCTATACTTCCTCGCCGGAGTAGTTAAGCGCGAAATTATTGGACACCGTGACAAGGTAGATGCAGGTGTTATTGAATCCGTTCCGGAAGATGAACAGGCAAGTGCCGCAAATACTTTCTCCGAGGATGACCTAACCCACGTCGCTACAGCGCAAGCAGAAACTGTAGCGGCTTTCGAAGCTGCCGCCGAAGCGAGATATGATGCAGAACAGGCCGTTGCTGACGATTCTATTTCCCCAGAATTAACTGCCGAGGCAATAGCCGCTGCAAAGGAAGCTTCCGCAGTTGCGGTGGATACGGCTCAACGGGCTAAAGAAATTGAAACACACGCTGACGACGAAACCGGAATGCTTCCAAAACACTTAGAAGATGAAGCTTTCGTAACCGGCGAAGCAACGGAAACAACCGTGATTGATGCACGTAACGAACTCGAATAGTAATCAATCGCATTATCCATCAGCTTTGGAGTTCCCTCTAATTCTGTAAGAATGGTTAAGTGTTAGATAGGTATAGGAAGCTTTATCGCACCCCTGGTTCTAAGAACTTTTCGGTAGCGGGTCTTGTAGCGCGTTTCCCCATGTCATTCGTGGGGTTATCAACGGTCATGCTGATACAGGATATTTACACCTCCTACAAAGTAGCGGGGATTGTTAATGCCTGCGGAATCATTGGTTTCGCTTCAGCTGCACCACTTCTTTCGCGTTTGGTTGACCGTTTCGGGCAAGCGCAGGTAATGCGTCCTTCCATTACGATTTCTATCTCTTCTACCATTATTTTTATTTTTGTTGCGCTCTCCCAGGGGCCAATTTGGCTGCTGGGAGCACTCGCAGCAATTTCTGGAGCGTTTTCTGGGTCGATTGGCGCGATGGTACGTTCCCGCTGGTCTCACGTACTTAATTCACCCGCGGATCTCAAGGCAGCCTTTGCTCTTGAATCAGCAATTGATGAGCTAGTTTGCATGACTGGCCCGGTAATTGCCACTCTTTTAATTACTACTGTCCACCCGGCCTCGGGAATGATTTTGACAGCCGGTTTCTTACTGGTTGGAGGAACTTGGTTCTTCTCCCAAAAAGCTACTCAGCCACCACCTGCCGGTCATCCGGCCGAGGGCGCACGAACCTCGGCCATGAGATCGGGAGCTATGTGGGCAATTGGAATGATGTTCGTTGGTGCAGGAGCTATTTTCGGTTCCGTAGACGTGGCAATTGTCCGTTTTACTAAAGCCTCTGGAGTTCCCTGGATGGCTGGTATTTTGCTTGCTTTGATGGCTGCCGGTTCCCTACTGGGTGCGCTTGCTTACGGGGCACGCGAATGGAAACTCCCTATTTATAAGTTGCATCTAATTTGGACCGGACTTTTGGGAGTGGGAATTACTCTAGTTTTGTTCCCCAGCTCATTGGCATTTATGGGAATAGTTCTGTTTGTCTCCGGGATTGCAATTTCCCCGAATATGACAAACGGCTATTCAATTGTGGAACAGATTGTCCCCCGTAACCGTTTAACCGAAAGCCTGACTTGGATGAATACGTTCATGAATCTAGGCTTGGCATTGGGAACCTCAATTGGTGGTGCAGCAGTTGACCGTTTTGGTTATATAGGTGGACTTACGGTTTCCGTAATCGCAGCATGGTTTGCATTTGTAGTTTCGGCTCTCACCTACCGCACCATTCGAGATGCTACCGAGGTTAATTCTCGGGGACACAAGCGACCATCAATTTTGCGTCGCATTACCCGCAAGGGGCGTAACTCTAAGGCTGAGACTGTTTCACTTACCGGAGCGGAGTTAGAAGAACGTGCGGGAGTAGTTAACCCTGCTGAGGAAGTTCGTCGCTACCCCACCTCTTTTAACGAACCTGACTCGCGAATTTAGGGAACTACATGTCACGGGCTACTTTAGAAGATGTGCGTAAGGCTAAACGGATTGTTTTTGCCGGGGTTACCGGAAGTGGGAAAACTACCGCAGCTAATTTAGCGGCCGAGATTTTAGAGTGTAAGTTCATTGATTACGACGAGCATGTACGTTGGAAAGACGGACGAAAAGACCCCTGGTTAGCCTATTCAAAAGAGGAACAACTCTCGCGACTTCTCAAAGCTACCGAGGGGGATTCTTGGACATTAGCAACTTTAACTAGAGTATGCCGGGAAAAGATTTTAGACCAGATAGATTTGATAGTTTTTCTTAGTTACTCGCCACGGGTAACTTTCTTTCGGCTTTTGCGAAGAACGCTCTACCGGATTATTTACAGGAAAGAGCTTTGCAACCATAACCACGAAAGTTTTCAAACTCTTTTTTCTCACGATTCTATTTTGCTTTGGTGGTTTAGAACTTGGAAAAAAACGTCGCCAGCAAGCACAAGATTTTCTGTTAGATAATTCTGCACCGCCAACTTTGTTACTAACCAATCCGCGACAGCTAGAACTTGTCCTTCAAGCTCTGTCCGGGTCGTAAACCCACCGGATATTTTTTGGCATTTTTAACCATCTTTGCACGTGTTGCCGCAGCGAGGTCTATCCCGCAAACGCTACAAAGACGTAATAGGTAAAGAAACACGTCAGCTACCTCGTCGCGGATTGACTCTGCCAGTGGCTCTACCTGAGCAAGTTTTTCCGCTTCGTCAGCCGGAAGCCATTGGAAACATTCAGCCAGCTCCCCAACTTCTCCGGTCAACGCGAGAACCAAAGATTTGGGATCATTGAAGCGTTCCCAGTCTCGTTCTTTCACGAATTTGTCCATTAAAATTTGTAGCTGTTTTACCTCGGGAATAAGTTTTTCTTCCATATTTCTAGATTAGCTCCCACCCCGTTGTTTAGTAAGAGATAAAACGTTAGCCCCCACAAGATAGATGTGAGGGCTGACGTTTCATCTAGAAATTTTTATTCACTGCCGACGACGACGCAGAGACAACAACAGGGCTCCCCCGCTTCCCAGTAAGAGAGTGAGAATACCTAGCTGCCAAGTTAAAGCTCCAGTTTCCGCGAGAACAGCTTCTTTCTTTGGCGCAGGCTTAAGTTCAGGATTAACCTCGGGCCTGCTCTCCAGGTTAGTCTGTGTAGCAGAATCAGCACCAGTGTCGGCATTAGCATCACTACTAGGAGTCGAACCAGAATCTGCCGAATCACTCTGCCTACCCGAATCGCCATCAGTACCAGCACCAGCGTCGGTGTCAGTACCAGCGTCGGTATCGGTGCCATCATCAGTACCAGCGTCGGTGCCAGCATCAGTACCACTACCAGCGTCACTACCAGTATCGGTGCCAGCATCAGTACCACTACCAGCGTCACTACCAGTATCGGTACCAGCATCAGTACCACTACCAGCGTCACTACCAGTATCGGTACCAGCATCAGTATCGGTATCACCGCTAGAGTTCGAACCAGAATCTACAGGATCACTCTGGCTACCAGAATCTTCCGTTCCCGGAGCTTCCTCTACTGGTTCCTCTGCCAAGACCATATTTACAGTAAAGGGAAGAGGTACTTTGTTCTTATCCCCATTAGCCCCAGTCTTGTACCACCAAGCACGCATATCTGGGTGGAAGTAATTAATAAATTCTTCAGGGAAAGAACCATCCGAGGGCTTTGCGCCACCGTTATATGCACGTCCTTCAAAATCAGGAGTTGCAACTACAGTTACTTTCTTACCCTCCCGCGTCACTTTCGCATTCTTAAAAGTAGCTACGGGAATACGCTTAAAACCATTGCTCTTAACGAGCTCACCATTAGAAGGAATTTGCCAGGCCACATCCATAGTGAGAGTCCCACTACCATCCTCAGCAACATTCAAAGAAGGATTTCCCATCCAGGTTTTCAAGTCGGGTACTAATCCCTCGTAATGGCGAATCAAGAAACCACCAGGCCAGCTTAGGGAAGCGGCATTCCCCTCGGGAGCAAACCATCCCTTAGCATCCTTGAAGTGAAAATCAGACTTTACTTTCTCACTTCCTAAAGGCACAGTTGTCCATGCACTCATATAGTCACTAAACGCCCAAATTAGCTCGGCTTCCGTAGCTTCAATTGCTTTTTCAGGCTTTTCGTTAGGAATATTTTCCTGAGGTCCTGGCCAAGTGTCATTTTCAGGTTCTGGCTGAGCAGGAGTTGATTCTTCTTCCCCACTGGCCTTTGGAGAAACAAAAGTTGGAATTGGACCAGAACGTTCAGTCAGACTAATACGACTATGCCCGTCAGCTCCATTAAAGGGATGAGACACATAAATTTTATCCCCATTAGAATAGTTCAAACTACAGGTATCAGAACTAGCAGAAGGATTTCCTCTATCGGGGGTAACCCCAAGAGCTGTAAAGTCCACAGTAGCTACATCCCAAGTTTCCGGATTTATGACTGAGACACTATTAGACAACTGGTTAGCAGTGTAAATTTCGTTAGTTTTAGGGTTAACGTACATGCCAGTAACTCGGTTTCCAACCCGGATTACACTTCCAACCTGTTTACGATCCTTTACACGGATAATTACTATCTTATCCTGATCTTTACGCTCCCATTTATCCCTAAATCCAGCCTGCACATCAACGTAGAGATATTCGTTCTTAGTGTCCATTGCGAGGTGAGCCGGACGCCCCCCAATTTCTTTACCATCAACGATAAGAGACCCAATTTCTATTTTGCTATCCGGTATCCACTTATGCGTTACAAGGCTGTAAGCGGAAATAGTGGAATCGCGACCAATTGCCATCCAGATAATACGGTTTTTGGTATCAAGAAAGGCCCCTTTAGAAGACGGATACTTCTCGTCACTTACCTTTACAGGTTCATAAACAGTGCCGGCATTAGTGTCTACCCGATAAATATTTGCTTTACCATCAGTTACATAGACATCATCAGTTTCTGGATCATAAAGAAAGTCTCCTGGATAAACAGGTAAACCGTTAATTTCCTTTAAGGTTTCGCCTGTTTCTGTGTTAATTACACTGATACGTCCAGCGGTGTCATCACCCCGCCCAGCGCTGTAACTTAGCACATATAGTTTTGACCCATCTGCGCTTAACTGAATAAATTCAGGCTGCTTGCTTGAAACATTAAAAGTTTTCTCTGAAACAGTATTGTCTGCAGTATTTAACCAACCTATAGAGGCAGAAGAATTATCTTTGCTAGAACGATTAGTAAAGTATAGTCTTTCTGCATTTTTATCATATGCAAGGTAACAGGAAACACGACCTGCATCTACTACATTTTTGTACTCGTACGTGGGGTTTTCGGCAGCAAATGCACTAGAAACACCAGAAGTAGAGAGAACAATAACTGCTACAAGAGCGGCGACTTTACCGCCCCAGGTTTTCTTAGGTTTTTTCACTTATCTCACCTTACTCGACCAAAATAGCATAGGTAAGGCTACCCTAAGTTATATTTAATACGCAATACCCTAATAATTTTTATTCAGTTGATAAATTTTCCTTAGATTCCTTGGAAACACTAGTTTCTGGACACATTCTTAGCACTTGCTCAAAAGTAGTTAACTCCGCCCTAGTAACAGATAAATTCCATTTATTCTTTACTGCAATCTGTCTTTGTATATATTTACATCTATAGCTTTCAAGAGGAGGTAACCACTCCTGCGCTGGCATTGAGCCTTTATCCTCATTTGTCTTCCCGTCAGTTGCCAACAGGTTCAACGGGTCATTTGCAAAACTCTGACGTTTTTCATAACTCCATTGCTGTGCCCCTGAACGCCAGGCATCTCCCAATGCCACAACATGATCTATTTGCACTAAAGGAGAAGTCTGCGGCCCGCTTCGAAAATGTATTACTTTTCCCGTATAAGGACCTACTAGCACCCCCGAAACCACTTTGCAGTGTCGCCGCGGATTACGATAAACAACATCTTTTAAATCACGAGCGAGGATATCATTTCGCGTATCGCACCCATTAGCATCTTCGTCAAACCAAGGTTCCCCAAAATCGCTACGACGATAGGAAATAGTTGATTCTCGGCTGGTTTCACGAACCCGTAAATTACCCAAAATATCGGCTACGTCCGACTTTAGTTCCCTGCTGTTAACTTGAAAGTTAGTAGGTTTAGAAACCCAATTCCAAACGCTCGTTAAACCTGTATAAAACCGCGGCGAGAATAGATAAAAAAGTACCGCCGCCAATAAAAGTACAGAAATAATATCAGCTAGACGTTTTTCTCTTTTCCCTCGGTTATTGCTCATTAGCCTAAAACCTTATGCTCCAGGCTCCCCGGAAACGGAACTATCACGAGAATCAGGAATCTCTGCAGAAATTATCTCAGGGTGCTCACTCGCCTCCCTAACTACCTCCACAGCAGCTTCCGTGGCCACCTCGGTAGCAGTTTCTGTAGCAGCGCTAACGGCCTGCGCAACCGCCTTTTCAATGGTCGCTTCACGTTGCTTACGCATCATTCTGCGAAGTTGAGTAGCCGTCATGGTAATTGTCCAATCATCCGCTGCCGGGAGAGTCCACTTTCTCCAGTGAGCCATCATCGTGATGATGAAACCAATTCCAGAAGCACAAATCATTCCTAAACGTTGCTCACCGGCATACCAAAACCCCATAGTCGTAAGTGAAGCAACAGCTGCAGGAGTTGCATACAGGTAGTTTCCCCCAAAAACCATCGGAACATTACCAGCGGCAATATCACGAATCATTCCCCCGCCAATTGCAGTAAGCATTCCCATCAGCAACGCTGGCATTGGCCCAAAACCTAAATTGAGAGTTTTAATAACTCCAGTTGCTGACCAAACACCTAAAACTACTCCATCAGCCATAATCACAAAACGATTAGACCATTTGGAATCTAAACGGAAAAGTAAAGCTACCAGCGCCCCCGCCAAAGCAGTATAGAGATAGTAGGGATCAGTAATTGCAAAAGGAGCTCCCGCCGCTAACATCACGTCACGAATGATTCCCCCACCCATTGCCGACATGATTGCTAACACCATGAATCCAACCGCATCAAAGCGTTTTGAACGTGCCAAGCGTCCACCAATAATCCCGTTTAAGAAAACACCGGTAAGATCAATAAAACGGAATGCTGATACAACCGAAATATTCAAGTTATCAGCTCCCCAACTTGTTGCCACTGCCGTCAGCACTGCCCAATCCCCTAACAACTAAATTAAAAGCAATGAATTCGCAGGAACAAACGCAAGGGTCTGCGTCCCGAATAATAAACCCAGTAAATATGTCACCAAAGCCGCTCCCAAACCAATTAAAAGTTGCCTAATAGCACGCCAAAGTGGGGGCTGGCCTGAAAGTATGCCAACTACAGACCCTGTAATTAACAGTGCTACCCCAACAAGAGCGGCAGCAAACAAAATAGCGCTTGTTCCACTACCTCCAAACAGGAAGGGCAAAAGCGGCAAAAATGCTCCCAAGGCAAAGAAAACGAAAGAAGTCATTGCCGCTTGCAAAGCAGAACCAACTTCCTCGTACTGGCTAACGGGTTCTTCTTCTAAAGTTACCCCGCCCCGGTTAATCTCTTCCAAAACCGAAGCTGCTTTGTCCTGAGCTTCCTGCGGAGACATACCTCGTGCCCGATAAACTAGAGCTAACTCGTTTACCTCCATATCAAGCATGGGTAAATGCGAAGCCGCTTCTGGATCAGGTGCGGAAGCCTCCAAGAGTTCACGCTGCGAACGAACCGAAATATATTCTCCTGCGGCCATCGATAGCGCCCCGGCAAGCAACCCCGATAAACCAGCTAAAAGAACCAGCAGAGTTGAAACTCCCGAAGCGGCAATTCCCAGTATCAAAGCCAAGTTAGAAACTAAACCATCGTTTATTCCAAAAACTGCAGCACGAAACATTCCCGATAATTTGGCGCGACTTTTTGCCGCTAAAGCACGAACAACTTCACCGTGAACATGCTCGTCCGCCGCCATTTGTGCGGGTGCGTCCTCGTCAAAATCGTAAGCGCTACGCTGTTCGGTTCGCTGCATCATCGCTAAAACGAAAATCGAACCAAAATTCAAGGCCAACGCGGAAAGTATCCGCGATACCAAAGGAACCCGTGGAGCCGGAAGAGCCGCTTGCCCCAACATAGATAACCAGTGCGCCTCATGGCGTTCCTCCGCAGCGATTAAACGCTCCAGAATATCTCTTTCTTCGCCCGTACGTTCCCGCGCCAAAGCGCGGTAGGTATCGGCCTCGTAGCGTTCTTCAGCTAGATAACGACGCCACCGGCGAATCTGTTCTTTCGAAGGTACGTTCTGTTCGCTCACTACTTTTCCGCAGGGTTGTCGTCGATATCGCAAATTTCCACATCAATGTATTCTTCACGACCGGTTAAATTATGAGGTCCAGCTCCAAAAAGCCGACTTTTTATCGCTTCTGCTGCTTTATCAGTCAGGATTTCCCCTTGACGATGAACGGTATGACGAATTTTCTCACTTGCCGCGTCCAAAGGCTTAGCTACCAGAGAAGAATTGCGAACCTTAGAAGCTACGGTTTTAATCTGTTCGTAACGTTGCCTACCAGCCTTAGAACCAAGTACATAACCTAGCCCCATAGCAAATAGAAACCTCATTTTTTTGGCCATTTTCGTTCCTTCCGAAAATCGTCATCGCAACTTAAGCTATCTTTCGCCCAATTTTGCATATCGGGTACAGATATCTTTACTAAACGCCAATTCTAACAGTGTTAGAAAGCGGTTTTAATGTGACTTATTTTTCTGGATAAATTACCCGAAATTTCTCGTACACTACCAAATCTGTACCGTCACCTTTCCAATCACATTCATAGGAAGACCAAAAAGCACGATGTATCGCTCGCCAGTAAGAAAGGGAACGATCGCCTTCCCCTTCTGCGAAAGCATGTTCAGCAGGAACCTCATTGAATGGGAAAACAACAACTTCTTCCGTGTATAGCAAAGCTACCGGGCTACCGTGAGAATTACAAACAATGGACAAATCACCGGCTTGAGGAAGCGGCTCATTGTATTGTTCATACTCACTTTTTAGAGAAGAAGTGGAAGTTTTCTTCCCTTCAATTACCAGTTGAGCCAAAGAATCAGCTGTTTCTGGGTGGAAAGTAAAGGTGAAGGCTTCAGGACGAGTTATTGCAATTTCATCAGGCCCGAGAATTACAGAAAGACGTTCCGCCCCAATATGCTTACGAGATAACTGCCAAAAAGTTTCTAGTTCTGCATCATTAAGTTTGATTTCCGCCAAAGAAGAATCCTCAAAGTGCTGGGTAGATACAGCGGCATCCTCGGAAGGAATACTTTTGTTATCAGTGTTTTGGTTATCCATGTCCTAACACTAGCAATAAAGAATATAAAAGGCAGCAAAATGTTAAAAAAACTTATACAAATTGGGGATTTGGATAAATGTTAAGAACTTTAGAAAAGAGAATTTAGCCTATAGAATGGGATTAAGCAATTGCCCTTGCATTAAGACTAACAAGGTGGTTATCTTAAGACATGAAAAAGCTAATCAATGACCCCGAAGAAGTTGTCACTGAATCGCTGCGCGGAATGGCTCTCGCGCATCCTGATTTACTAGAAATCGACCTCGAACACCACAACGTTTACCGTGCAGAAAAGAAAGAAGGCAAAGTCGCCCTCCTTTCCGGCGGTGGCTCCGGCCACGAACCACTTCACGGAGGCTTTGTAGGACCGGGAATGCTTGACGCCGCCTGCTGTGGTGCTGTCTTCACCTCTCCCGTACCAGATCAGATTATGGAAGCTACTTCCAAAGTTGATTCCGGTCGCGGTGTACTACATATCGTTAAAAACTACACCGGCGACGTAATGAATTTCGAAATGGCCGCTGAACTTGCGGCTGATATGTCAGGTACTGAAGTTAACACCGTAATTGTCGATGATGACGTAGCGGTAAAGGACTCCCTCTACACCGCCGGCCGACGCGGCGTAGGCGGAACACTTTTCGTTGAAAAAATTGCCGGCGCGGCCGCTGAAGAAGGTTCCAACCTACAAACTGTTACCGAAGTTGCACAACGCGTCATCGATAATACTCGATCTTTCGGTATGGCCCTAACCTCCTGCACCGTACCTGCAGCGGGACGGCCCACATTTGACCTTGCCGAAGATGAAATCGAACTTGGAATCGGTATCCACGGTGAACCCGGACGCGAACGCAAACCATTAGTTTCGGCTAAAGAACTGGCGCGTGAACTCGTTGAACCAATTTTAGAAGATCTTGATTTCACTACAGCTCCTGCAATTGTCATGCTTGGCGGTATGGGAGCCACCCCCTTACACGAGCTTTATCTAATGTACGGCGAAGTTGCTGAACTACTTGCGGAACGCGGTGTAACTGTCGCCCGCAGTCTAGTAGGCAACTACGTTACCAGCCTAGACATGGCTGGGTGCGCACTTTCAATGTGCCGTGCCGACGAAGAAATGCTGCGTCTATGGGATGCTCCGGTAGACACTGCCGGACTGCGCTGGGGAGAGTAACTATGCCAACTGCAACTGCTGAACAGATTAAACAATGGCTTGACGAGTACGCGATTTTAATTCGTCGTCACGCGGCAGAATTAACTGAGCTTGACCGCCTCATTGGGGATGCCGACCATGGCGCAAACATGCAACGGGGAATGGAACGCGTACAAAAGCTCAACGCCGCCGAATTCGCTGATTCAGCCGCACTTTTAAAGCGTACTGGAATGACCCTGGTATCTTCCGTTGGAGGATCTTCCGGCCCTTTGTACGGGACGTTCTTTATTCGCATGGCAAGCACAATTGCCGAGGCTGAAGACGAAACAAATCTGATAGATGCCGCAACCTTAGGCAAGGCTCTACGCGAAGGTGTAGCTGGAATTGCCGCGCGAGGTAAAGCTGAAGCGGGAGATAAGACCATGCTTGACGTGTGGTATCCCGCCCTCGATGCATACGATGAAGCTGTAACACAGGGTGCAAACATTCACGAAGCATTGGTAGCGGCTTCAACAGCAGCCGAGACTGCGGCCGAAGCTACTATTCCGATGATTGCTCGCAAGGGACGCGCTTCCTACCTAGGTAACCGTTCCGCTGGGGTTAAAGACCCAGGGGCAGCCTCTTCCGTACTGTTGCTGAAAGCTGCCGCAGACACATTTACCCCGGTTAAATAAAAGGTTAGATTCGCGGGCTTGGACGGCATATCTTCCGCCTGAGCCCGCGAATTATTTTATTTCCATATTTTTCTAAGTCGGTATTTACCAGCTTATTTTGCCTACCCGTAAAGGATTATCACCATGATTGGAATTGTTGTAGTTTCACACTCTGCACCCCTAGCGCAGGAATCTGTGAACCTCGTTTCCGAAATGTTAGGCGGACAGAAACTTAACCTCTTATGTGCCGCAGGAGCTGAGGGCGGCACTACCTTTGGAACAGACGCAGCTTTGATTAGCCAAAAGATAGAAGAAGCCGATACCGGAGACGGAGTCCTCGTCCTAGTTGATTTGGGTTCTGCCCTAATGTCTACAGAAATGGCGTGTGAGTTCCTTGACCCTGAATTGGCACAACGAGTTAAAGTTAGTCCTGCTCCCCTCATTGAAGGATTAACTGCCGCGGCGGTTGCCGCTGTCGGCGGCGCTGACTTAATTCGTGCTGCCAAAGCCGCTGATGAAGCATATAGTGCGAAACGACGAGATGTGCTTGCGCTTGGGCAGTGGTGTGCGGCAGTAGATAATACCGACTGCTCTCCCAACGCTGATACCTCCAATGGGGCAAATAAAGCAGAGCTTAAAGATTCCAGTGTTTTAGCTGAGAAATTTCTCCCCGCAGAAGATGACTCGATAACGGCAGAAATTATCGTTAATGATCCAGATGGTCTGCACGCCCGACCGGCTTCTTTACTGGCTGCCACTTTAGGTAAGTTCGATGCAGAAATATATGCAAGTGTACCCGGCGAGGAAGAAGACGGCGTAGATGCAACCTCGTTAATGCAGCTTATGGGGCTGGGAATTAAGGGCGGTCAAACCGTTGCTTTACGAGCTTGCGGTGAACAGGCGCAGGAGGCTTTGGACGCGGCAAGAGACTTGGCGGAACGGGATTTTCAGCTAGAAAACTAATCTAGAAACAAAGAATCTAAAACTGAAAACCGGCGCGGATATTTTATAGCCACGCCGGTTTTTCTTTGTGCTATTAGCGCTCGGACAGTTCTAGTAGCTTGGATAAAATCGCATCCCCATCAACCCCGATTCCAGAGTGCTGGTAAACGTTGGTGATGTAGGGTTCCAAGCCAATAGTTTTTGCGGTTTCTAGCGATGGTTCAAGAGGAACGAAAATGTCATCGTAGTAAATCGCGGCAGCGCCAGGAATATCAATTCCGCGCAGCACTTCCGGACGGTACAGTACTGGCCAGTCAGTTTCTTTCGCGAGGAGATTCGCCAGTTCTTCCAGCGGAGCGAGTGCCGGGTCTTCCTGGAATTGCCAGGGGTAGATGTGTTCGCCTGTCAGGTAGTAGGGGGAATTTTTATCGAGAGGGTTAGCGTCCTCGGCGAAACCTTCTACCTGCGCGCGCATACGGTGTGCGGCCCAGTTGGTTGGTTGCCCTTCTAGAGCAGGAGTTGCCCCGGCGTAGATGGTTTCGTGCATTAGACCGTAAAGTGGGCCCGAGCCGTAAGAAAGTTGCGGTGCGATAGTTTCGATAAAACCATTATCAAGGCGGCGTTTTCCACCGCGCATCACGAAGGGAGCTTCGAAAATGTAATGGAGGGCTTCATATCCTCCATCGCGTCCAAGGTTAATTCCTAACATGCGTAGACGACGTGAGGTAAGCCGTTCACCTGTAGGGAGAGTTTCTTCCGTATTTTCAAGGTGATCACAAATCTCACGGATAGTGATTTCGTCTTCGGGGAATCGCTTGTAGTATTCACGATGCCGTTTGGCGACTTTCCCGTAAGTTATTTTGTATAGTTCGTCAGCGCTCATGTCGAGGGCGGGAGTGCCACCGGTGTAGAGAACACGATTTAGTGCTTCAGGATAGTGGCTAAGGTAGGCGGTAATACAGAAACCACCATAGGATTGGCCGAATGCTGCCCAGGGCTTTCCCCCGGTAATTTCTTGCCGGAAAGCTTCGGCGTCGGCAACGATTTGGTCAGCGCGTAAGAGTTTCGCGTACTGTAGCTGGGTTTGGGTATCGCCAAGGTCAGTAATGGTGTGTGCGTCCATGCGGGTGGAACGTCCGACACCGCGTTGTTCGAGAAGGACGACCCGGTATTCTTTTAGGAGTCTGCCGAGCCAGCCCGAGTTGGGGTTGATTGGTTTGGGGCAGGCTCCTCCGGGGCCGCCTTGGAAGAAAACTAGGTGGGGAAAGTTTTCGCCACCTTTAGGTATTATTTGGCGGGCAAATACTTTAAGGTTCCCGAGAGGTCCGGAAGGGTTGTTGTGGTCCCAAGGGAGTTCCATTGTGTGATCATGAATGGTAAAAGTTCCGATTTTCCAGGTCTTTGTTTGCATATGGAATATTTTAGTGGAAATTTTCGCAGTTTTAATTACCCGAGGCTAAAGCCTATTTCCGGGATAAATTCACCAGAGTCTTAGCTGAGTATCCACAATAGAAGGCTTACGTGGCTTACCATAACGCACCGCCCCAGCACGAACATTAGGAATCTCCAAATAAACACAATTCAAACGCAACTTACGACCAGACCGATCCCAAATAAAAAACTGCCGATCAGCAAACCCAAAAAACTCAATCTCACAATGAGGAATCACCCGCTTACGACCAAACGTACCCGAATAAACCAAACAATCCTCACCATCAATCACAAACTTAAAAACCGACTCACACAAAGCCACCACACCAAAAAACAGACAAACAACCGCACCAAGGGAAGCAACAATCATGCCCGGAACCCGATCATGAATATCACTAAAAAACAAATAAAAGAAAATCGCAACTAGTACCAGCCCACATATTGATAAAAGGTATCCGCCGATCACGGTTTTGCGTGGAATACGCTGAATCTTCACCCCATCAGCAGTATAAGAAACCCGCGCCTTAAACTTAGAACGCATCCCCAAAAAAGTAACAACACAAACAAAAACCGCAACAAAAACATGCAACACAAAAATCACCAGAGTCTCAGCTGAGTATCCACAATAGAAGGCTTACGCGGCTTACCATAACGCACCGCCCCAGCCCGAAGATTAGGAATCTCCAAATAAACACAATTCAAACGCAACTTACGACCAGACCGATCCCAAATAAAAAACTGCCGATCAGCAAACCCAAAAAACTCAATCTCACAATGAGGAATCACCCGCTTACGACCAAACGTACCCGAATAAACCAAACAATCCTCACCATCAATCACAAACTTAAAAACCGACTCACACAAAATCACCACAGCATAAAACAACGCAGCACAAGCACCGAGGGAAGTAACAATCATGCCCGGAACCCGATCATGAATATCACTAAAAAACAAATAAAAGAAAAACGCAACCATTGCCAACCCGCCTAGTAAGAAGAAGTATCCGCCGATTACGGTTTTACGTGGAATACGCTGAATCTTCACCCCATCAGCACTATAAGAAACACGCGCCTTAAACTTAGAACGCATCCCCAAAAAAGTAATAACACAAACAAAAACCGCACCCAAAACATGCGACATAAAAATCACCATTCCATGTTCTTATCTACTTATTTAGAAATGGTAAACAACATTCACCAAAGTCTTAGCTGAGTATCCACAATAGAAGGCTTACGCGGCTTACCATAACGCACCGCCCCAGCACGAACATTAGGAATCTCCAAATAAACACAATTCAAACGCAACTTACGACCAGACCGATCCCAAATAAAAAACTGCCGATCAGCAAACCCAAAAAACTCAATCTCACAATGAGGAATCACCCGCTTACGACCAAACGTACCCGAATAAACCAAACAATCCTCACCATCAATCACAAACTTAAAAACCGACTCACACAAAATCACCACAGCATAAAACAACGCAGCACAAGCACCGAGGGAAGTAACAATCATGCCCGGAACCCGATCATGAATATCACTAAAAAACAAATAAAAGAAAATCGATACTAGCACCAGCCCACACATTAAGCAAATGTATCCGCCGATTACGGTTTTACGTGGAATACGCTGAATCTTCGCCCCATCAGCACTATAAGAAACACGCGCCTTAAACTTAGAACGCATCCCCAAAAAAGTAATAACACAAACAAAAACCGCACCCAAAACATGCGACATAAAAATCACCATTCCATGTTCTTATCTACTTATTTAGAAATGGTAAACAACATTCACCAAAGTCTTAGCTGAGTATCCACAATAGAAGGCTTACGCGGCTTACCATAACGCACCGCCCCAGCACGAACATTAGGAATCTCCAAATAAACACAATTCAAACGCAACTTACGACCAGACCGATCCCAAATAAAAAACTGCCGATCAGCAAAACCAAAAAACTCAATCTCACAATGAGGAATCACCCGCTTACGCCCAAACGTACCCGAATAAACCAAACAATCCTCACCATCAATCACAAACTTAAAAACCGACTCACACAAAGCCACCACACCAAAAAACAGACAAACAACCGCACCAAAAGAAGCAATTAGCATAGCCACAAGCCAGTCTTGGATACCGCTAAAAAAGAAATGAACAGCATAACCAACCATCGCCAATCCACATATTGACAAAATGTATCCGCCGATTACGGTTTTACGTGGAATACGCTGAATCTTCACCCCATCAGCACTATAAGAAACACGCGCCTTAAACTTAGAACGCATCCCAAAATAAGTAACAACACAAACAAAAACCGCACCCAAAACATGCAACACAAAAATCACCCTTCTAGGACAAAATACTAAAGCTATTTTTCCAAGCGTCGATCAACGACTTTTTCACTACTGGCACCATCTACCCCAATGTGCTGTTCTACCGTGATTGAAGTATGCTCCCCAGCAGAAGTCATTCCCTTATATTCGGTGGTGACAATTTTTTCCCCAGAATCAAGCACTAGTTCATCAAGCTGATAAGAGTCCCCAAACCTACGTGTATCTCTATCAATTCTCATAGTACGACGTGGCCCGTATTCGGGAGAGTACTTATCTTGGCTCAAGTATTCCGAATAGGTATACCTCAAGTCCATGTGCTTGTCGTATAATTCTTTACTCTGGCTAGTAAGGGCACTCCTAAATCCACCTGCAACAGAAGATTCCGCAAATCCAGAAACGCTAAATTTATCTCGTTGCCCAGTCAGATATTCGGCAGTATATTGCGTTCCATCTTGAACGGCTCCCTCAGTAAAGCTACTAACCGCAGCACTTAGCGGATTACTGTGATATTTAAGGCGAATATGCTGTCCTAGTTTCGCAGAGCCATACCCACCAAAGGATCCAGATAACAGTCCGCTTCCCATCCCAGTGGCAAGTTTAGAGCCGCTAAAACCACGCCCGTGCACAAGGTCATCGGCCGTATCTCTAGCACCTTCTATGACACTGCCAGTAGTATTCTCAAACATTTCGCGACTTAGCGTACCAAAACCTTTATTCGTGGCAAACTGGCCGACTCCGCCCATAGCGGCACCTGAAATTCCACCGATAGCTGCATCAAGCGCCACCGTTTTCCAATCAACCGTTCCGGTACCTAATTTTTGACTCAAAATGCTAAAACCAGTATTGGTAAGAGCACCAGCAAGGGCAAGTCCAATAATTGGACCGCCTGGAACTAGAAAAGAAGCGACTATACCAGCAGTAAGAAACAGCGCTCCAAATACAGTTTCCCCCGAAAGAATATTATCCTTGTTTCTCTCCCAGAAGCTCCCACCCCAGTTTTGAGCCTTCAGCTGCGCGTCAGTAACTGGCCTAGTACCCAACGGGTCAGAAAGGTTAAGTGGATTATTGCCAAGATAGTTATAAGGATTAGCCTCCCACATTGACCCGCTAAGAGCCTCAAGCGGATCTCGGGACAAGAACCCCACACTAGAAGGATCGTAAACTCGTACGCCCATCCACTGTAAACCAGAAATACCGATCCCACCGTTAGGGTTAATTTCAACTCCTGCAGGCATTCCCGGTAAATTAACTCCCGGTGTAGGCGCATACGGATTCAACAAATCCCCACCCAAGCTAAACAAACGTGAAATCTCTCCACCAGAAGCTTGCATCACCAAACTATCAGGAAGCTGAACAATTCCTTTACCGGCAAAAGAATCCAAAGAAGGCAAGGGAGAAGCGAAATCCCAAGTCAGCGACATTCCACCAACATCTGTTAGTTCGCCTAAACCATTTATCCAAGTATCAACTCGAACAGATTTACCTTGCTCAACATTCTCAACACCTTTAAGCCATCCACGCTCATCCCAAGAATAAGAACGCTTAGATGAATAAGAGCCACTCCATTCTTCCGAAGCCCGACGCCCGACCAAATCATACGTGTACTCAACCTGCCGCCCATCAGATATCTTCTGAGAACGCAACTGTCCACCCGCATCATAAACAAAGTCGGTAGAAATACCACCAACACGCGAAGTAATTAGGCGACCGGAGGTCTCATAAACCCAATTTGATTCATGGCCATCATCGGAAACTGCCCGTACTAAATCATTAGCGTCATCATATTCATAACAAACGGCACCGGAAGAGCTTTCAACCCGAACTACCCTTCCCCAAATATCACGCTCTACCCTGCTGGAAGAAACCTGTCCGAACCCGCGTAAGGTCTGTTCAACTAACCATCCACCGGCATAAACTCCCTCATAAGATTCCCCAGCAAAGGAATAGGAAGTCAAATTCCCATCAGGGTCATACCCAAAATCAACTTCCCCTACCAGTTCATTCGAAAGACGAATAACCCGTCCTAAACTGTCACGTTGATACTCTGTACGCACACCCTCGGCGGAAACATAAGCAGTTCTTAAAGCGTCGCCGTCATACTCCCAAGAAGTAGACCAAGCCTTTCCTTCATCTTCGGTACGACGCAAAACCAGATGACCTAAACGGTCGTAGGTTAATTCGTGAACAGTTGGATTAAGCGCACCCGGACGAGTGTGATCAACCAGTTTCACCTGTCGCTTTACCAAATCACGCTCATAACGAGTTAGTAAACGTCCATCTGCATGAACCTCAGAAAGCTCACCATTAACGTCATATTCAAAGGACAAACAAATCCCATCTGCACCGGTCTGTGTTATCTGACGCCCTGCTAAATCATAAGTTGCCGACGTAACCCGACCTAAAGAATCGGTATAGGAAATAACCTGCCCGACTTCGTTGTAAGCCCAACGGCTCACACCGCCAGCGGCATCACGCAAAGCCACCAAATTACCGCGAGAATCGTATTCATACGATGTTTGGCCACCCAAACCATTAACAGCCTTAATCAAATAACCAGCTGCATCATACTTAAAATGACGTACCCCAGTAAGCAAATCACGTGAATAAATCAATCTGCCACAACGGTCATATTTAAAAATACTTACGCCCTGTCCAGGTATCTCAGATCGCACTAAACGTGAACATGAGTCGTACTCATAAGTAGCTTCCTCGCCTGAGGCAAAAACCTTGGAAACTAAACGTAAATCAGCATCGTATCTATAAAACTCACGATCTTTGGAAGGTAGCTCTACTGACTCCAACAACCCGCAGGAATTATAGGAATAAGAAGTTACCCTACCTTCGGGACTAACCTGTTGGATAAGACGCCCCGCTAAATCACGGCGCAAAAGGGTCAAACCTGCGTTGGCGTCCAAAACTTCAACAACGTTACCGGCAGCATCATAGGTAAGAACTGATTCCGTACCGGAAACATCAATCTGCTTGGAAATACGGCCATACGGATCAAAATCAATTCCATACGAGGCAAGACCATCGGGCAATACACTACGAACTTTTTGCCCAAAAGCGGAAACTTCTTGACGCACTACTCGACCAGTAGGATCAACAACCCGAGAAAGGTTACCGTCAGCGTCATACTCATGTTCCCAAATTCCACCATCGGGAGAAGTTAACGAACGCAAACGTGAAAGTGCATCGTAAGCAAAACTAAACTCCGCGCCATCGGGTAAATGCAACGTCGAAACATTACCTAAATCATCAAAGGTACGTTCAAGTACACGCCCCATAGCATCAACTCGGCGTACTAGTTGACCATGAAGCCCATAACCTAAAGTAATTTCTCCGCCCTCAGGGTCAATACTCTTAACGACGCGACCCGCAGAATCGTAAACAAAATTCCAAACTGCACCATCCGGGCAAACAATACGTGACAAATGCCCTTCAGAATCATAGGAATACTTAGTTGAAAAACCTAAAGCGGTCATCTGCTCAACCACTCGGCCTGATTCATCCCTAATTAAAGAGGCGCAAGACCCCGCGGAATTAGTAACCGAAACTAAATCTCCGAAAGTATCATAGGCAAAATCAAGGCGTACTCCAGTAGGGTCAACTGTAGACAAAAGTAAACCATCAGCCCACTCTAAAGTATGAACCCCTCCCAGTGGATCAAAGACCTTAGAAGGATTACGTTCTAGCCCTTCATACTCATAACGAACAATCGAACCATTACCGGCCACAACCGTCGCCAACCTATCGAAAGCGTCCCATGAATAGGAAATTTCAGCTTTTGACGGCAATATGGTACGTGTTAAACGACCTCGCTTATCATAAGCATTTACAGTTACTGCGCCATCACGCCCAACAGACTGCACCAGATTACCTGCCGCATCATGCAGCATTGACTGCCGGTTACCGTCAGAATCAACAATCCCAATACAGCGTCCCTTAGCATCAGCTATCCAGCTATTAGAGCGCGAACCATCAGAATCTGCGACAACCGTAACGTTACTCGGCAAGTAAGAGAAAGTAACCGTGCGCCCAAAAGGAGTTACCTGCGAAACAACACGACCTAAAGAATCATAAGTATTATCTACCTCAACTACCCCAGATGAAGACAATACGCGAGATATCAGGCCATCCTCATTCCATTCATAAAAACGAGAAGAACTACCTGCCCGAACCTCGCAAAGAAATAGCCCATTCGAATAGAGATACTCCACCTTACGCCCAGCAGACGACACTGCCGCTGAAACCAAACCAGCGGAATACCTAATTTCAATAAAACGGCCAAACTCATGCTTCAAAGCAGAGACAAGACCCTCACTATTACGAACAACCTGAATACACGAACCCGGGCCGGAAGAAACCCCTAACCACTGCCCCGAAAGGCTAAATACCCAACAAGAACCAGCGTTATCTCGGACGGTTAAGAAGTCATGCCCCTCATCATCTAAGAAACGTTCTGCACCGGCAATAGCTTCTACAGATTCTCGCGCAAGCCAAAAGTTATCACCTACAGCCCGCCCAAAGCTCTCGCCTAAACGCGGGAAAACAACCTGTCTACCATCTTCACGGAACCAGGAAACCTGCTCTGTTTCAATTTCTAAGCGCTGATCCAAAATTGAGAACCAACCGCGCCCAAAAACACCAGAAAAATCAACAGTACTGTTATAAGTACGTGACAGAGCCAAAGAAGCAGAAGCTCCCGAGAAAGAAAAATCTACCTCAGGTTCAACGAAACTACCCGTAGTTGCATTAACCGGATCTTCTAAATACCCCGTACTCTTATCAATACCAGCCAACTGCGGAGAAGAAATATCAATCGTCTCCCTATACGAGTGAATATTTGCGCCCTGTAACGACTCTCGGATAGCAGTATCAGGCAAGGAAGACAAACTTCCCTCAGAACCAGCCCTAGCGAATGCTTCCCCCACGTTATCAAGCCAACGAGAATCATTTTTCCCAGCTTCAATCCACGAAGCAATATTTGATACCAGATTGCCTACTTCAAAATGGCCATACCTACAACGAGCTGTGAATCTATTTAGCCTACTGGAAAACTCACTAACACTTACTATTTCTTTCATAGTGTTACTAAGAAGCCCAGAAGCAACCTTTAGTTTTTCCGGATAAGCAGAAGAAGTTCCACCAGTCCATTTAGGCCCACTATCATCTGTATTTCGTTTAGCCAGAGTAAAATCAGGTTGCTTGACAGGCAACAAATTGGATTTATCGAAATTAGGATAGTCTGGATCACCAGCGAAATAGTAATGTACGCGTGTAAAGAACCAGCGTGACTTAACTTTCGCAACATATTCACGGCATATCTGCCGCCGTCTGTTCTCTTTGCGCGCTTCCTCGATTAGATAATTTACGCCTTTTTCAAGCTTTCGGAAAACAGTACCTAAAGTAGTTGAATCATTAATAGCATTACGCATATTAGCTGCAAAAAGATTTGCGTAATAACCTGAGAAACCTTCCTCTGCATGAGAAAGTGCAGTCCTACAAGTGCTTGCGTATTTATCCACAGATAAAGCGCAGCTGTGTAAATAGGCTGAAAAGGAACTAGCTTCTGTAAAATCAAATTTTACATCAGTTCTAAAATCACCAAATTGTTCTTCGTACTCATCCATTTTCTATCCTCACGCTGCACGTTCTAACTGGACACTAATTCAAAAGAAACATCTTCCAATAAAGCAACTACGCTCTAAAGCAAAAATTAAAAGACTCCCCACAATTAAGAGTCGATACTAGGAGTCGTCCTGCCTTATTCCAGGCAGGACGACTCTTAAATACTGTCCGTTAAACAAACTAACCAAGGAGTAAAACAGCCGTGAACAGTAGTACGGAAAAGTAAAATTAGTGACCGCCACCAGCTTGGAAGATGTTGTTAGAAATGCTCTCAAGCTGAGTACGAAGCTCTTCCAATTCAACCTTAGCTTTTTCCAAAGCGCGACGAGTGTCCGGCCAAGTGGTAGTGCGGAACTGCTCGGCCAAAGGACCATCCCAAACGTTAGGCTCAGACAAAATGTGTCCTTGAGCGTCAAGCTGACTAATCTGATCAGTCAAACCACCATTGATAATTGACTGAATCTGACGAATGGCTACCTTAGCCTGTTCGGTAGACAAAACCCTGCTCATTAACAAACCTCCAAATAAATCAGGAATCCTTACAGAAACAGTATCGCATTTAACAAATGTAAACAATATTTTGGGATATTTTCCCCATATTCTTATGAGTTGTTGCCAACGATTGATACCCGTGCCGACGGTAAAACATAATTTCCTACAATCGCATCAAGTTCACAGTCCCCGGGATGCAAGGCCGTAACATTCTTTCCATCGGGAGAAATTGCAACCGCACCCGAACACCTATCAGAAAAACGCACCAACCCATTATCACTTCCCGTAATTGAGGTTAAGACAGAAGTAGCCTTTCCTTGAGCAGGTGACAAATAAACTGGATTCAAAGTATTTTCACCATCTGGCCAAACCCCAACCAAGGTAACCGGAATAGCACTGCCCTGAATAACCCGAGATGGAACTACCATTTTCAGCCCCATTAAACGTTGCAAGGGGTAAGACGTAGATTTAACTTCAGAATCATGTAAAAGAGCGTTCGTCCGCGCGGAGTTTGTTCTCAACCAAGAATCAAGCTGTCGTTCCTCATTGCCTGGTTCGAAAATAAAAGGAATCTTTGCCCTAACTTCAAAAGGACGCTCTAGCTCAATGCGCTCTAGTGGAATGGACCAGGCGCAAGGACCTTCAATGCTAGTTTGCGAGACGCTGTTGGGGACAGGAACAATATTCTCCCATTTAGGTTGTGCACACCTTCCTTCACCACGCTCCAAACTCTCAAAAACACTGCCCAAAAGTGGAAACTTAGTAGTTTTATAAACTATCCGATAGTCAATTACCTGCTTCTGCGAATCATATTTTGCAAACCTCTGAACAATTAAGCCCGAGGGCAAAGGAGAATCCTCCTCCTGAGACTGCACCGAGATACTCTCAGGATGCGAAGCAGTAAACGATCCTCGAAGAAAAGGAATCAGTAAACCCAGTAAAACGAGTGTTCCAACAACGGAAGTAAAAATTATCCACTGTTGTCTGCTAACTCGACCAAACCAAGCTATTACACGTCCCCAAGCAGAAAGTTCATCATCAGAACTACCAACTTCTTCTGCGCTATCCTGCGCCGGAAGGGAAATAGAACGCAGAACAGTAACCTTAGAAGAAGGCGTAAACTCACTAAGCTCCAAAGGGTGCGGGGAACTCTGTTTTCCTTCATCACCAGAACTATTCCCAACAACTTCTTCTGTCGGTACATTCTCCTCAGAAAGACCCTCCTGCCGAGAAGAAGGACGCAAAACCGTTGCCGGCACAAAAGATTCAGGAGATGCTTGCACTCGTAATGGAGGGACATCTCGCAATGTAGCGCCAAGAGAACCCAAAGAATCAAGCAAATCAGGAATCTGCGCACGATGTTGCACAGACTTCTCCAACATAGACAAAATCAAAGCCCACAAATCAGAATCGAGACCATCAATCTGCGGAGGTTGAGCAGTCAAATGTCTATTTGCAATGCTGAAACTATTCCCCTCTCCAGCGTAGGGAGTGCGACCAGCACACATTTCATAAAGCATGATTCCGGCAGCGTAGACATCCCCTGCTGGCAATGCTAAGCCCTTCTCAATTAGTTCCGGACTCATGTATGCAGGCGTACCAATCATCTGGGTTCGAGCCGATCTATCCCCAACGATTTTTGAAATACCAAAATCCCCAAGTTTAAGACCCGAGCAGCCCTCAGCAGGAAATTCATTCGAAAGTAAAATATTGTCAGGCTTCACATCACGATGAACAATATTCATCTCATGTGCAGCCTGCAAAGCCAGTAAAACTTCAGAAATAATCGCCACGGCTTGAGAGGGAGACAAAGTACCTTCCCGAGATATCAACTCTCGTAAAGAAATACCCGGAACAAATTCCATCACGATTCCGAGACGGCCACCTTCAGCCACCAAATCTTCCACGCGAACTACATTCGGATGACAGAGGGAAGTAAGTAAAGTACGCTCAGTTACAAAACGCGAAACAATCTGCGCATCAGAAGAAAGCTCCTCCCGCAAGAGCTTCACCGCCACCGGCTGACCAGATAACTTATTAATGCCCCGCCAAACCAAACCGGAAGCACCTTCGCCAATTGGAAAATCAAGATGGTAGGTAGCCCCAAAATCAAAACCTAAGCCAGCGCTATCCATCTATCCTCTAACCCCTCTCAGGATCATATGTTGTAACGGCCTGCACCAGCTGACGCACACCAGAATGGCAAGCATATCCACGAGCTACAGACATCTTAACCGGAGGATTACGTGGAATCGTTACTCCCAACATATCACCGTCAAAATCAACATTCGGACGTAATAACAAACCACATTTAGACCTACGTACCTTACTCGTCCAATGACCGTAAGCGCGCAAATCATCATTACGCCCTACCGCAATCACTAACAGATTAGGATTTGGGCGATCCAATAAAGTAGCTAACGCGCGATCCGAATCATCAAGCTGCTCAGCATCATCAATAATCAAAAGTGTCGGAGAATCAACCACCCCAGCCAAAGCTAAAATCCCCGCAATATCGCCATGCGAAACAACCTGATCAAAATCTTCCGACAATAATGGCGAACGACGACCCGCAACAGCCCAGACCTGCAGCGGCACACCTGAAACCCGTGAATCAGCCAGCAATTTACGCGCAATCCCCGCCGCACAAGTAGATTTACCGGAACGAGCTGGCCCGGCAATCAACATGTGCTCGCCCTCAAAAACGTCCAAGAAACACGGTTCTAAAGAACTCTCCGCAATCCCCACCGGAATACGCCACGGTTCAATCCCAACTTGACTTAAAACAGACAAATCAGAAGGCAAGACAAACTCCGGCAACGGAGCAACCACCGGATCCTTTTGCGTAAACTGTGAGTAACGCTCCTGCAAACCAGTAATGGCCTGCGAAACAGAAAAATCAGGAGTAGCCACGTGAGCTTGTAAGCCAGATACAGCTTCTACACAACGTCCCGGAACTGGCGGTGGTACATCATCACGCCCTACCCCCGCAGCAGCGTAGTCGTATGCATCAGCTAAACGGAAGAACCAACGTTGTGTTGTCACATCTTCAATCTGCGATGGAATAGACTTTGCCCGTGTACTCGAAGCCGCAATATGAATTCCCAAATCCGGTCCACCAGACCAAACCTGATAAAACGACTCAAGTAGAATCATTGCATCATACTCAGAAAATTCATCACGTAAAGTTGCCAAGCCGTCGAGTAAAACTAGCATCTTACGGTGTACACCAGGATTAGCACGCCGCCGATCAAATTCAGACTTCAAAAAACGTAAGAACCGTTCTTGCAGCTCCCGCTCACTACTGCCTCCAGCAACATAAGCACTCGTATGGGGCAATTCCTTCAAGCACTCCAGTTCACGTGAACCTAAGTCCAAAACTAAAATATCCAACTCGTCAGGACTGTGTGTATAGGCCGCAGACAATCCCAAAGACATCAAAGTAGTTGTAGTCCCAGAACCGGGAATACCCAAAAGGAGTAAATTCCCCTCAGACAAATCCCAACCAGAAAGGAACTGACGTTGGTTCGATGGATCATCGACAACAGAAACCAACAAACGTTCTCCCCGCTCAGGAATTACCTTAGGAACATC
The DNA here is from genome assembly GCA_019218365.1 of Actinomycetaceae bacterium TAE3-ERU4. Lineage (GTDB taxonomy): Bacteria > Actinomycetota > Actinomycetes > Actinomycetales > Actinomycetaceae > Boudabousia. The sequence goes on from JAHUUJ010000001.1 coordinate 306,247, forward strand.
ATACGAAGCATGTGATTCCTGCTCAGATAGACACAAAATTACCTTTTGTCCCAAAGGCTCAGGCCAGACCGGCCTCGGTGGAGCAAAACCACTAATTTCATTAGCCTGACAAATTGCTTCAATCAAACGATCCAAATCATCGGGATCAGAACTCTTCCGCTTAGGCAATTCAGGCTTCGGGGAAGGAAATCCTAAAGTAGCTTCCAAGACCGAAAAATCTGCACTATCATCAGCTAAACAACGCCCCGTAACCAAAGCTGTTTGAATTGGATTAATATCCTCCTCACCCAACTTCACATACGCCCGCCCACGCTGATCACGACCAATGGCAGAGGCATGCGGAACTGAAATAACATTCGAAGAATCATCCCGACTTTGCACACGCAAAGCCACCCGCATATTCGTATTTGCCAAAATATCGTCATTAACTACACCAGCAGGACGCTGCGTAGCCAAAATCATGTGTACACCTAAAGTACGGCCAACAGCCCCAATTGACACCAAAGCCGAAAGAACATCAGGATAGTCCTTAGCCAACTGTGCGAACTCGTCAATCACCAACAATAAACGAGGCATTGGCTCATCCGGATTAGTTGCCAAATAAGCATCCAAGTTATCGACACCTTCGCCAGCCTGCGCAAACTTTTGCTGACGATAAAGCATCTCCGCTTCTAGCGCCCGTAAAGCACGATTGGCTAGCTGCGCCTCGAGATTTGAAATAGTCCCAATCGTATGAGGTAGCTGATTACAGGAGGCAAATGCCGCACCCCCCTTAAAATCAACCAAAATAAAAGTTAGATGCTCCGGATCAACCCGGGCAGCTAAACCAGCGACTAAAGAACGTAACAGTTCACTCTTACCAGAACCAGTTGTCCCACCAACTAGACCGTGCGGACCATCTCGTACCAAATCAAACCAGAAAACACCATCTTCACTGACCCCCAATGGTGCCGAGTAACCATGATTGGTACGCCAAAGTTCACAAACTTTAGATCCGTCAAGCTCACTTAAGCCAAGCAACGGCAACAAGTGCGTCAAACTTGGTAAAGTAGCACCCAGATTTTTAGTCTCAGGATCATCAAAACGTGCCAGGCTACGAGCCCAGTCCAGCGCAAATTCATCGGAAATACCAGCTACCGTAATATCATTTTGGCGCTTTCCCGCACCCGGAAGCGAAAGAGTCGCCAGCGCATCAGTCTTAGCGTGAATAACCGTAGAACAAACTGCTGGCAACTGATCTGGTGTAGCCGCAATAACAATCCCACTGACCTTCCGGCCAGTCTTACGAGAAGCAGAAAACTCATCTTCTCGGTAAGTCAAAATATCGCGTGCCGGACAATCTCTACCTTCTGTTAAAGACTGCGAATCCAATAGTAGAACCAAACCCGGCGTGGGCAAAGAAGGCAAAGCGTCGCGAAGGACACGCAAAATCTGTTGGCTGGATTCATTATCCATTCCCAACCACAAATTATCCGCATTTGCCCCAGGCTGACGAAGGTGGGGTAAAAGTGCAGTCCACTGCCATAGTGAAGAACGCGAACGATCACAAAAAACACCCACCGACATGTCTGCCGGCCCAATATGGGTAACCAGCTGGCAAAGCAAGGAACGAGCCACACTCACGCATTCATTACGCTCGCCCCAAATACCAACCACACCCTGGGACAAATCAACCTCAACCGGAGCTGATTCAATGAGGGCACTAGAAAGTAACTTAGCAACACGCTTTTCTTTCTTCCCCGAGGAAGAAGTCTGGCTCAAAGGAACGGCAAAGGGAATATCCGCAACCCCTAAGTGCAAGCTCCAAAAATCCTCATCGTCTGGACGACGTTGCCACAGGCGTGTAGAAGGTAAGGTCGCACGAAACTTACAAACTGCTGGATTGGGAATCTTCGCGCGTAAAAATTTTCTCTCCAAAATCGCCGCAGCTTTAATTTCTTTCGCAAAATTATCCAAAGCGAGATTATATTTCTCGTTCTCTTCTTTCTCGCTTTTCTTCGCTCGCTGTTTCTGCTCCCACCAAGAACCAACAGCCATCACCGGCGACAAAATAGCAATCAACGCATATCTAACAGACCCCATCACCGCTACCATCGCGATAGCCATTACCAAAGGAGCCGCTACTGTAATCCACGAAAACTTAGAAGGTTTTTGTGAATCTTTTTTAATTGGTAAATCCAAGGAGTCGGGGCGTTTAGGCAAGACCATCCGCGGCGGACGGTTAAAAGGAACCGTATGCGTAGGAGTCACATTATTTAACGACCCCGGACGAGGAGCTAAATCTTCATCCAGGGAACTACAGAGCAACAAAGTTGCTCCACCCACGCTAACAGAGGCATAGTCTTTAACGAGAATACCGTCCTCGTCTTCAATCTTGATTCCATCTACATAAGTACCGTTGGAAGAACCTACATCGCGAACTCTAACGCCCTCAGCCTCACGATTAAATACACAATGCGACCAGGAAACAGAAGGAGAATCGACGGTTATATCAGCTTCGGGACTACGTCCTACACGCAGCAGAGAACCTGGCGGAAGTTCATAGACTGATCCAAGATTTAAGCCACCGGAGTGAATCACCTGCCAGGTATCAACAGGGACGCTCTTTTCCGAGGAGCAAGACAGAACAGACCCTTCCAATAGAGTCACGTCAGAAAGTGAATCAGAAATACTTACTTTCTCACCATCAAGCCAAACCTCAGACCAGGCTCGCATATCTACATTAGCTTTTTCGAGAATCTTACCGACAGTAATCTGATCATTGAAATTAGAGATATCAAAAAATCTCTTACTGGTGCCTTCATCAACAAGAATACGAACCATGAGTAACCCTAAAACTTGACTTAAAAAGTCTTATTCGCCGAGAAACCAAAAAAGTTTTTCATTACTAGAGGTAGCATGAACCAAAGCGCGATTTGACCAGTTAACAATTCCTGAATTAACGAAATCTAAAGGCCCATCTACGATATTATCCTTACTTTCCAGTTTCATAGCCTTCAGAGTTTGCGCCACCTTCTGCGAATCGGCTGAACCAGCCCGCGCTACCGCTGTCACCAAAGCAACCACGGCATCATGGCTAGAGCTATCAGCTTCACTTGCTACCTGCGCAAACGGAGTTGTCCCATCCAAAGACTTCAAGTCTCCATCACGGCTCATCAGCATAGTTGCCTGTTTATAAACACCGGCAACAATCCCCTGCGAATCCCTCTGTAAAGAGGTCATTTCTACGCTAGGCTTCGCAATCGCCAAAAGCTGTCCAGTTGAAGAAGCGTCCTTCGCTAAAGTTTTTGCAAACAACGGGTTAACCGCATCAGCCGAGGCAATAATTCCTTCATTAACTCCCTGCCCACGCAAAGCAGATACCAGATTTGCCAAACTCTGGGAATCAGCTGAAGCCACAACACAACCAGACTTAGTTCCTGAGAGTATCTGCGTTACCTGTTGAGCGGCCTGCGATTCTCCACCCGCTGCGTAAGAAACATTAGCTCCCTTGACGCCTAACGAGGATGCGCCTTCCTTACGCACCACCACCGGATTATCACATTTAAAAGTGAGCATTCCCCTGGCAACTAAAGAATTAATCTCATCTACCGAGGGACCCATCGTCCATACATCCTTCGGGGAATTAGGGAAGGGAGAAGCGTAGGGGAAAATCGTAGGAATTCCAGCTTTTGAAGTAGCCTGGGCTAAATCTTGCGCATGCGCCCCCCTAGTCAACGCAACAATCCCAGAAACACCATCGGCTTTCAACTTCGCAACCGCAGCTTCAGCACCTTTATTGGTACCCTTATCGGAAACAACCCGTAAATTAACAGTTTTCCCGCTTAAACCAATACGCCAGCGGGCAACATTTGCACCTTCTCCAAGAAGATTCCATCCCGCACCTTCAGCGGCATCCTCGGTGTAAGAAACAATCACACCAAGCTCAACAGTAGCTGGGGCCGAAGGAATATCCACCCGTAATTCCGTAGATTTAAGTGGTTTACCAACCGGATTCCCCTCAAGTCGATAAAGATTAACCAAAACTATAGCTAACACTACAAAAATAGAAACCAATACCGCCCAAAAACGGTAGTCCTTAAATAAACCCGCTGGCTTTGCTTCAGAACCACGTGACCGAGATACGTTCAATTCCGGCATCTTCACTTACCTCCACCAATCCGGAAAGCGAACACATCAATCATGTTCTTCTCATCAAGTGTTACATTCTCATTAAGCGACGGGAACTTAGGAATACTCTCTAGCCGTGCTAACGAAGCCCTCAAACGCGCTGAGTACAAAAGATAGTCATCCAACGAACCGCGTTGACGCGTCAGATAGGAACTCATATTGGTCGTCGAATCAGATAGCTTTACATCCGCAGTTACCAACTGAGCACTCGAAGAAGCAATCGTCCCAAGCAGACCACTTCCTCTTTCTCGACCATTACCGATATCAGCCAAAACTCGTGAAATATCAGCCGAAAGAAGCTGGGCAGCGCCATCTGAATTTTGTACGGCAGCATCCAGTGTGTTGGTAACTACCTTGTCACTTTCGGCAAGTTTCTTCTCTGCCTCAATCCCCAATGCGGAATTAAGGGCAAGAATCTTTGCCTTAGTGTCATCAATTGTCTTTGCTCCATCAGCTTCCACACCCTGGGCAGATTCTTGCAAATCCTTTTCCAAATTACCTAAGAGAGACGATGCCGAACCGTCTAGATTCTGCTCAACCTGCTTGGTCTTCTCCGCCATTTTGGCAATAATTTCTTCATTACTGTCTGTCAGCTTCTTCGCAGTTTCTTCCAAAATTAGGTTCGTGTTTTTCAGTAATTCCAACCTAGCCTCATGGACTTCTTGAACCTTACCGGAAAGTTTCTCTCCATTTTTCTTAACTACACTCAAAGCCTCGTCCAAAAGAGCAACCTTATCGGCCACGCTATCACGGCTAGCGAGACGTGCTTCCTTTAGACTTTCAAATGCTTTTTGTGCATCAGATAAAGAAATATCTACATAGTTAAGATCGCGTTGTAACTCCGAAGGTTGTGCGCCCGCAACAGTAGATGTTTGACGAATCAATTCCTGTAAAACATCACGCTGTTGAACAGCCGCAGAATCTGCCGAGGAGGAACTAGCAAATTGTTCTGTACCATCATCTGCCCCAACTTTAGAAGGGCAAGAAGACGAAGAAAGTTCGCGCAAAATTTTATCTGCACTTTCTTTCTTAATCGTTAGATTTTTGCGTACAACATCCTCACCCTTAGGGATGGTTTGTCCCGACTCCACACAAACGATATCTTTAATTACCGTCAGGTGAGAGCTCTGTTTCTCACTTAGCTCAGCAATTTTCCGCATACCAGCGTTCAAATCTTTAATCTGCTGACGCAAAGAAACAACATTAGTTGCCGAATCAGTCAAAACTTTTTCAAGGTTCTTCTCATCCTCAGGCTTAAAAATATTCAGTCCCCGGTCTTTTTCCTTCAAAGACTGAACTTTTTCCTCCATCAAAGCAATGTTCTTTTGCAAGTTCCCAGATTCTTGCAACGCCAAGTCTGTAGGCTCACTCGACAAAGAACCTAAAACATCCTTACCAGCAGACTTAAGCTTCTCAACGACTTCATTCATCGAAACCCGGCTTGCCAAGATTCCACACGTCAACGATTCGTTATTTTGACATTGTTCAACGGTGGGATTTTCCGGGCCTAAAGAATCAAGAATCTTCTGGCGCAATGATTCTCGACAATCCGAACTAGCCTTTGAGTAGGCACGCAAACGCTCAGACAGCGAAGAAACCACTCCAAATACACCATTAAATTTTTCTTTTTCTTTATCCTTATCAAGCTTAATCAAACACGTACTACCGTCGATTTGCGCCTGCGGTGCGGAAATTGAAGTGTCACCTAATAGGGCATTCATCTTCTGCGTAGTTAATAACAGCTCACCAATCACGCTAGAACTAGTAGTCTGCAACTGCGCAGAAAGGGACGAGTTAAGACTCTTCAACAACGAGGAAAGATCACGTGCAGAAGAAACGATATGGTCATTGGACATCGTTAAATCGTTAATTGTCTTAACCCCGATAGTTTTAGCGGAACTGTCCAACATCCGACGCGCATTACCGAGGGCGCTACCAGACTCGGCCAGTACGTCACCAACCTGACTCAAAACCGCAATCGTCCGGGTAATTGCTTTAGAATCTTCATTTCCATTTACGGAAGTCGCACGCTTAACGATTCCCTTATAGGTAGCATCTGTCACGAAGCCCGGTTGCACAGAAATATCAAACTCGGGAACTTGGAAGTCTTTAGTATCTACTACCAAACTAAAAGTGGAAGAAGAAGGCAGTAACGGCGGAGCCAAGATAGCAGCCCACTGCACTGTAGATTCGCCCTTTTCCCCCTGGGAAACAACACCGTTAGTCAACGGTTTATTTAGCTCTTTATTTAATAAAATCTGCGAGGGTGCAATGTTCTTTAACTTAGTTGAAGCAACTACAGTCAGGGGTACACCCACCAGTTCTTGACGCGAGATACTCTGTCCATTTGAATCAAAAGAAACCTGTTGCGGACGAGAAGTAGTGTTCTGCAAAGTAACATCAATGCGCACTCGACCAGAAACGCCTTTGAGACTATTAATGTCACTGCCGACTTTATCCTCGTAAGTGTATGCGGTAAGCACGCGCACAGGAAGGGAGGGTGCTACCGCCGAAGGATCGTAATCTTGAGTAGAAATAACTTTTTCTTCAGGACTTTGCCCGTCCTTGAGTGAAGTAGTAGAACTTTTCACCTGGGAAATAGTCCCATCGTAAGTAACGTTTACGTTAACTGCATTTACAGCATTAGAAGTATTTCCGGTATCAGCAAAAGTGGGAGCAACAAGCACTCCTGCAGCAACGGCGGATACAGATAAAAATGCAAGGACGGTCTTAGGCATAGCGAATCTAGGTAGCAGTTTTCTCATCAATAAACCTTTATTTGCCCGCTAACAGTTAAGCAGTGACTACAATCTGTAATATATTACATCATTTGTCACGATATTTAACAGACTAGGGCAAAGTTAAAGCGTTGAATTTTGTGCCCATTTGCTGCGGTTTTTCTAGGCTTTGCCGAACAAGGTTACGAGCTTTTTCGACAGCTTCAACCAGTTCGCTACCGTTTGCCAGGTGAGCTGTGATTGCTGCTGCGAGGGTGCATCCACTTCCGTTTAGAGGTTGTTGACCAATTTTAGGTGCCCGCCATATATACTCACGATTTTCTGTAACTAGGACATCCACAGCATCATCGCCGGGAAAACGTAATCCGCCCTTAACTAGTGCTGATTTCCCAGAGGTCTTTTCTGCAAGATTCCAGGCTGCCGCAAGCATTTCTTCGGTTCCCCAAATAGATTTTTCAGGTGCTCCAAGTAGTGCCCGTGCTTCTTCTAGATTCGGGGTGACTACAGTGGCAAGAGGAAGTAAAGTCTCGCTTAAAAGTGTTGCTACCTCGGCCTTATTAACAGTGACTGCTCCAGCTTTGAAAAACATTACCGGATCTAAAACAAGTGGTGGAGGCGAGGGGAGACAATTTATTTTTTCGCGTAAGACACCAGCTACTGAATGGAGATTTTCATCGGTTGCCAACAGGCCGACCTTTATTGCCTTTATTCCGCCGGGGGAAGCCGCCAGAAGCGCGGCCCGCAATTGATTTTCCACCTGTTTATGGGGAATGGGGAAAATTTCTGATTCACCCCTGGTACCGCGAGAAACAAGGCAGGTTACCGCACCCATTCCGTAAACTCCAAGGTGTTGCAAAACCCGTAAATCAACAGGAATCCCCCCGGCGCCCGAGGCGGGAAAACCTCCGATAACCAATGCTTTATGTGCCATGTACAAATCTTACTAGCTACCCAAACTAGAAGTATTTTGTAAATTCCACAAAATCGAGTGTATAAAAAGCACACCATACCCAAAAAGGGATATTATTCACTCATGAGTTCTAACACTTCTAAAGCAGTAATTCTCGCCCGTGGCCTCGGTACTCGTATGCGTGCCGCCGCCGAAGACGCCCAGCTCAGCGCAGAGCAGGCCAAAGCCGCCGACGCCGGCGTAAAAGGAATGATTGATGTTGGTCGTCCTTTCCTTGATTTCGTAATTAGCGCCCTCGCCGACGCGGGCATTACCGACGTTTGTTTGGTAATTGGCCCAGAACACGACATGATGCGCGACCACTACGGAAACTTGGATACTTCCCGCGTAAAGATTCACTTTGCCATTCAGGAAGAGCCCTTGGGAACCGCTAATGCGGTGGCCGCAGTGGAAGAATTTGCAGGACACGATCCATTCTTGGTTATCAACTCTGATAACTACTATTCCGCTAAAGCGCTCAGTGCTCTTGCACAGCAGGAAACCGCCGCTCTTCTCGGATATGAACGTAACGCTCTAGTAGAAAAATCGAACATTCCCGCTGACCGCATCGCCGCTTTCGCAATTATTGATGTAGCTGAGGACGGAAACCTAATCGATATTATCGAAAAGCCATCCCCAGAAGTTTTAGAGGCACACCCAGATGCTGGTATTTCCATGAATGCTTTCCGCTTCACAAGCCCAATTTTCGAGGCTTGCGCGAACATCGAGAAGTCTGTCCGTGGCGAGTATGAACTAGCTGACGCGGTTCGTTACTGCATTGCACATGGAACTAACTTTGCGGTAGCTCCCGTAGCTGAGGGCGTTTTGGACATGTCACGACGTACTGACATTGCGGCTGTAAAGGAAGCTCTTTCTGGCGTTACCGTCGAGCTATGAGCCAACTTTTAAACGGTTTACCGTCCGATTTTAACTCTCCCTTAAAAGAGGAAGTAAAGGACGGGGCATTACCTCTGCCCGCCTCTGCAGTAACTTGGTTTGTTCCGGGACGAATTGAAGTTTTTGGTAAACATACCGACTATGCGGGGGGACGTTCCCTACTAGCTGCAGCAACTAACGGCATTACTTTTGTTGCCCGCGCCAATTCCGAGCAGGTAGTTAGAGTAGCTTCGGATGCTGTCAAGGACAGGGTCGAGCTTCCGTTGCAAGAACAGATTGACGGTTATGAAGGTGGTCATTGGGCCGGGTATGCGGCAGCTACCGTTTCCCGGCTGGTAAAGAATTTTGGTTCCCAAGTACGCGGTGCTGATATTACGATTACTTCTAATTTGCCGTTAGCTTCGGGAATGAGCTCTTCTTCCGCAATGGTAGTTGGTTTAGCCCGTTGTTTACTCGATATTTCGGGTATTGAATCTAGCGCCGCTTTCCGTAGCCAGATTGACGGGCCGGAAAATTTCGCGGCCTATCTTGCCTGTATCGAAAACGGCATGAGCTTTGGCGAACTTGCGGGACATCGTGGGGTTGGTACTTTCGGTGGATCGGAAGACCACACTTCCATGTTGTGCGCCGAAGCCGATTCCCTGGTGCAATATTCCTTCTGTCCGGTGCGACGTGAAAAGATTGTTCCTTTCCCGGCTGACTACAGTTTTGTGGTAGCTGTTTCGGGAGTTTTAGCGGAAAAAACCGGTGCCGCTCGGGAAGCATATAACCAGGTTTCGGCCTCGGCCCGGGAAATTCTTGCCGAATGGAATAAGCAGCAGGGACGCGATGATCTTTTCCTTGCTGATGCGGTTGCTTCGGGCACTGACGCGGTTGAAAAAATCCGTTCTTTCCTCCCGGAAGGTTCATATAAACGAAACCGTTTTGAACAGTTTCTGACCGAGTCTTTTGAACTGGTTCCCGCGGCTGCAGATGCTTTATCTGAAGGTGATTTAGAAACTTTCGCCAAAGTTGCCTATCTTTCGCAGAGTTGGGCAGATCAGGCTTTGGGAAATCAGGTTCCTCAGACACGAGAATTGGTTTCTTTAGCTCGTTCCTTGGGAGCTTGCGGGGCAAGTGCATTCGGCGCGGGCTTTGGCGGTTCTGTATGGGCTTTGGTTCCTACTGCACAGGCTGTGGATTTTGCAGCTTCTTGGCGTTCTGCCTATGTTGCAGCTTTCCCGCAGATGAGCGAGCGGGCGCAGATGGTAATTACTCGTCCGGGTGGTCGCGCTCAGCGCTTAGCCCTGGAGTATAGTGCTGATTTCTGATTGCAGTTTTTGTTAAAACCGGTCTTGGTTCTACAAGGCCGGTTTTATTTTTAGAAACCGCCGGGAGCTACGGGATCCTTTGCTTTGTTGACGAAGCGTGAATAGTGACCTTGGAAGGCTACGGAAACAACTCTTGTTTCACCATTACGGTGTTTGGCTACGTTAATGTCGGCGACGCCGGGACGGTCTTCTTTGTTGTAGTAATCAGGTCGATGCAAAAGCATGATGACATCCGCGTCCTGTTCCAATGATCCGGATTCACGTAGATCGGCAATCATTGGTTTACGGTCATTTCGTTGTTCTGGACCACGGTTTAGCTGAGCAGCCGCAATTACTGGAATCTGGAGTTCTTTAGCGAGTAGTTTTAGAGCACGGGAGAACTCGGAAACTTCTTGCTGTCGTGATTCAACGCGTTTTCCAGACGAAAGCAACTGTAGGTAGTCAATGGCAAGGATTTTTAAATCATGCTGTTGCTTTAGGCGACGTGCTTTAGAACGAATTTCCGCCATGCTCATATTGGGTGAATCGTCAATATAGAGTGGTGCGTTAATAAGCCGATCCATGTTTGGCCAGATTTTTTCCCAATCCTGGGGTTCTAGGTTTCCCTTGTTGATTTTAGATAGCATTACCGAGGTTTCTGCGGCCAACATACGTCGAGCAATTTCATCGCGGGACATTTCGAGACTAAAGATTGCGGCGGCTTGTCCGTGATGAATGGCCGCCGATCGGCAAAAGTCTAGCGCAAGAGTGGATTTACCCATGGCGGGACGTCCCGCCACGATAATCATCTGTCCCCCGTGCAATCCGTTTGTGAGTTCATCTAGGTCAGCGAATCCGGTGGGCACACCGCCAGTTCTTTCGGAACCATCACTTTCTTCGAGGCGAGTTACGGTGTCGGGAAGGATATCCCCAATTGGGGCGTAATCATCTTTTCGGGAGTTTTCAGAAACAGCGAGAATCTCACGCTGTGCGTCATCTACTAGAGCTTCTACTTCACCCCCATCATCGGCGTATCCAAGTTGGACGATACGGGTTCCCGCTTCAACCAAACGACGAAGGATTGCGCGTTCACGCACGATATTTGCGTAGTATGCTGCCGAAGCGGCTGTTGGAACAGTAGAGATTAGGGTGTGTAGGTAGGTTTGTCCACCGATTTGAGTTAGTTTTCCGCGTGTGGATAGTTCTGCCGAGGTGGTGATTGCATCAACTTCGATACCGCGGCTAAACATATCGAGGATAGCCTGGTAGATAATTCCATTGTTAGGCTGGTAAAAGTCATTGGCGGTTAAGATGGCTTCGACATTGGCAATTGCGTCTTTGCTGAGCATCATTGCCCCGAGGACAGACATTTCCGCTTCGAGGTTTTGTGGTGGTACTCGTTCGTATTCGAATTCGCTCATTTTGCACCCTTTTCTTAGCCTAGAACTCTCTGATTATTCCACGGGTTTACGCAACTGTCACGGTTATTTTTGGAGTCTATTGTGGAACTCTTGTGGATATTGTTTACCTTCTGTTAACAATCCTTCATTTCTTGTGGATATCTTGTTTGTTCATAAGGGTGGGCTATTTTTCTTCTCTCCTGGCCTGAATAAGATAAATGGCTTATTTATAAGCAAAAGTAGTTTCCACAGCTTATCCCCAACCTGTGGATTTATTTTAGTGGTCTATTTTTGTGGATTTTTTCTTGTTTCCTTTATTTACCTTCAGGAGTATTCTAGGATTTCTTATCGTCTAGGAAATTTGCGGAGCAATTAGTTATGAGTGATGCTGCCACCAGTCCCGAGGTAACTCCAGCTTCTTCCACCCGTGAGGTGGATAAGCAGATTTTGTCTCTGGCGCTACCGGCTTTCGCGGCACTAATTGCAGAACCCCTGATGGTTTTAGCTGACTCGGCAATGGTGGGGCATTTAGGTAAGGATTCACTCGCCGGTTTAGCTTTGGGTTCAACTATTGTTTCGACAATTATTTATCTTTTTATTTTTCTGGCTTACACAACAACAGCTTCGGCTTCTCGTGCCCTGGGATCAGGAAACCAGGCACTAGCGGTTAGGAAAGGGCTTGATGGAACTTGGTTTGCGGCGCTAGTGGGAATCATTTTAGGGCCTGCTACCTGGCTATTGGCTCCGTTCTTAGTTTCTGCTTTTAATCCAACCGAGGCGGTTTCTCTGGCTGCTACTTCGTATGTGCGAGCTTCGGCGCCAGGAATTACCGCTATGTTCGTAGTACTGGCAACAACGGGAGCCTTACGGGGATTACTAGACACTAAGACACCCATGTTGGTTTCCATCTCTGGTTCTATTTTTAACGTTTTTGCGAATGCGTTTTTAATTTACGGATTGGAATTAGGAATTGTAGGTTCTGGTCTAGGAACCTCCATTTCACAATGGTTGATGGCTCTAGTATTAGTCTTTATCGTGGCGCGTAGCGCCCGTGCCCAAAAGGTTAGTTTATCCCCCTCGTTGGCGGGTGCTAAATCCGTCGGGCTTGCTGGAGCTCCACTAATGGTCCGGACAGTAAACTTGCGCCTATCCTTTATTCTGACAACCTGGGCAGCAACTCGGGTGGGAGCCGGCGCGTTAGCCGGCCACCAAATCATTATTAGCATTTGGGATTTAGGGTCATATGCAATGGACGCGCTGGCAATAGCTTCACAAGCCTTGATTGGGCACGGCCTGGGAACGGGCGAAAAGGAACGTGTACGCACAGTTCTACGTCGTTGCTTGCGATGGGGAATTTGGATTGGATTGGCTGTAGGCCTTATTTTTTCGAGTCTTTCTTTCTTCCTTCCGCGTTTGTTTACGAGTGATCCAACGGTAATTTCTGCCGCTAGTATCGCTTTGATTATCGCCGGATTAGGACTTCCGTTAGCAGGGTATGTGTTTATTCTGGATGGCGTTTTAATCGGAGCTGACAGGGCAAAGTATCTAGCGGGTGCCTCAGTGGTTAATCTATTGGCCTATCTACCATTTTGTTTACTTACTGGTTTCTTTGGTTACAAATTGGGGCAAACTTGGGGGTTGGCGAGTATTTGGCTTGCGTTCACTTTTATTTTCACAGCCGCCAGAGCGCTAACAAACCGTTTTGGTGCGCGAGATTTGATGTAAAAAGTCCCCCCACATTACTTAAAAATGTGGGGGAACCTTTCAGGTTTACCTTAAATCGGCACGGTAATTAGGTATTCACAGGAGCTAGATCCTGGAATATGGAACTTCCGCGAAGGCGATTCCGCAGTCCGAACCATTTCTCCAAATAGTACCGCTGCCGCGTTTCGGCGCTTGGAGTTTTTCGCTGGAATGAACTTAAAGTGGGTTAGGTTCCATACGGTATCCTTATCCACCAGCTTGGCTCCCTTCGGCCCCAGCAAAGCCCACATATTGCACGAGTCCATGAACCCGATACGAATGGTAACCATCTTGGCACCTTCAAGGGTTTCCTCCGCAGTTAGCCTTAAAGGTTCAACCTGTACTCGTTCGGCGTGGGGAATGTGTGCTACTCGGTCACGAACCACATGAACGAACAGTAGGTTCTCACGAACGACCCCGTTGAACTTAACACTGGCCCGCAACGCGTAGGGCATAATTCCCCGGTAACGCTGCAGGTAAACCGCAGTTCCAGGAGTGCGCTTAATGTCTGCCAACAAGTCTTTTATATCGGTAAACAGGTATCCTTCACGCTCAATTAAGGCAACTTTGGCGAGCTGTGAGTAGCGTCGCCAGAAAATCATTATTGATAGTAAGAATGCCGCTATCAGCAGCGGTAACCAACCACCCGAAACAATCTTTGTAACATTGGCAGAGAAGAAGATAATCTCAATTCCCCCAAAAACAATCAGGTAGATAACTACTCGCCACAGTGGGGCCTTACGAACTACTCGTAAGTAAATCGCATAAAGGGCTGAGGTAATCAGGAAAGTCATCGTCACAGCAATACCGTAAGCGGTTGCCAGTCGGGTTGAATCCTCGAACCCGATTACTACCATTAACACCAGCACAAAGAGAGTGTAGTTAACTACCGGAACATAAATCTGCCCCTTATCTCGCCGCGAGGTATAAACAGTCGAAAGATTTTGCAAGTATCCCAGACGAGAAGCCTGTTTGGCGGTAGAAAACGAACCGGAAATAACCGCCTGTGAAGCGATAATTGTTGCGAGGGTAGCCAAAATAATTAGGGGAATACGCAAACTCTGGGGAGCCATGAAAAAGAAAGGATTTTTCACTGCTTCAGGACGCGAAAGAAGCAAGGCACCCTGCCCGAGGTAGTTTAAAACTAGAGCCGGATAAGCGACAAAAAACCAGGCGCGACGAATTGCAGGCGCACCAAAATGCCCCATATCGGCATATAGTGCCTCTACCCCGGTTACCGTTAGAACCACCGCGCCCATCGCAAGGAAGAAAAGCAGCGGGTTAGAAGTTGCAAAATGAATCGCATAGTGTGGACTTAGAGCAAGAAGAATCTGCGGATGGTGTGCAATATGTGGAATACCTAGTAGCGCTAAAGAAGAAAACCAAACGAGCATGATTGGACCAAATGTCCCACCTACTTTGCTTGTTCCAAAACGCTGCACAAGGAACAAAGCAGAAAGAATCAATACAGCCAAAGGCACCGCGAGATTTTCTAAATTCGGTGCAACAACTTCAAGACCTTCAACTGCAGAAAGTACCGAAATGGCCGGAGTAATTACCGAATCGCCGAAGAAAACGGTAGCTCCGATAACCCCCGCCGCGATTGCTATACGTTTAGCTTTTATTCCCTTTAGTTTTGCGGCAACAAGATTCGCTAAAACGAGAACGCCGCCTTCGCCTTCGTCATCTGCCCGCATGACTAAAAGGGCGTATTTCAATGTGACTATTAGGGTTAAAGACCAGAAAATTAAAGAGATTATCCCGTATATATTTGCCGTTGAAATGGAAATTTTTCCATCTTCAAGGGCGAAAGCTGTCTGTACCGCATACAGTGGTGAGGTTCCAATATCTCCGAAAACTACACCGAGAGCGGCAATAGCCATGAGGGTTTTGCGAGCTCCCCCCAGCTCTTTATTTTTTTCCACGTTGAACAAATCTATACCTCTTTTAAGAGTTAGCAAATGGAATTTAAGAGCTGAAGGGAGATTCTCACTTCAGATGATTTTTATTCTTCGCTAGTGTCTGCTTCCTTTTTCCCACGCCGCGTGTAGAAAAGGAACCAGAGACTAAATAGTGTTCCAGCTATTGCGGCAGTGGTCATTAGAATCATCCAATAAGGAATCTGTAGGATTCTTTGCCACCAGGTCTTTTCTGGAGCAACTTTCGCAAGAACTTCTGGAGGAGGAAGTTCAGTACGTTCTGCGGTCACCAGTAAACGATGGGTATTTACACCGTAGGGAGTACAGGTAATCAAGGTAATTAAATCTTTACCTGGAACCGCACCGAGACTCTCGGTCTCATGCGGTAAAACAACTCGTTTACCAGTTACCCGATAGGCAAAAGTTTCCCCGGAAACCATCAAGGTTATAAGGTCTCCATTTTGGAGCTTTGGAAGATTATCAAAAAGCGTGGCCGTTCCGAGAGCAGAATGGCCAGTTAACACTGCATGAGTGCCTACTCCACCAACAGGTAGGGAGGAACCAAATAAGTGTCCTACTCCCATAGCTAAAACTCGTGTGGAAGTTCCGTGATAGATGGGCAGGTCGACGTCTATCTTCCCGATTTTAAGACGACCGATTTCGCTGGTTACCGCAAGTTCTTTTATATAAGCCTGGTACTCGGGAGAATTCGGTGTTACCCGATTTAGCCAGGGGTCAAGAATTGGGTGAGCAACGATATGGTCGTTATATTTCCGGGCTTTGTCGATGCTTTCCGCCAACAAATCAGGCCCGGCCTTTGCTACTTCAAGGTCGTATTGCGCAGCAATCTGGCGCTGCCGGGCATCATTTACGTTAGTTGCGATAACCGGGTAGATCATCACTAACGCGCCCAGCAGCACCAGAATTGCGGGTGCAAAATTTGTCAGCTTACGCCAAATTGTCTTACGCACTCTTTAGTTTGTTCGACGATTAGGCGTTTTCGCTGTTCTTGCGGCGACGCTTAACAGCAACAAGTGCGCCACCAGCCATTAGCAAACCACCTGCGGTAGCCGCGAGGGTAATACCGGTTCCACCGGTAACGGGCAGACGGAATCCGCCGTTCTTGGGAACGTTCTTGATAGTTACCGGAAGAGTTGCGCTAGTGGTGCCGTTCATGGTCTTAGTTGTAACCAAGAAAGGAATAGGTGCAGGTAGAAGTTCGTGGCCTTCGGGGGCAACAGTTTCTACCAAGCAGTAGGCGTTGTACTCGCCGTATTCCTCTGGCTTAGTTAAGTCAATTGCGCCCTCGTTTTCCTTAGAAGCATTCTTCCAGTCGTTGTAACGCAGACCGTCAATCGTGACCTTACCATCGGCAGTAACAAATTCACTCTTGGCTTCACCTTCACCAACCTTCACAGATAGGTTGTCATCTGCCATCTTTTCCACCGCGAGATCTTTACCGAAAGCACTTTCGGAGTTAATGTTCATCTTTGCAATATTATCGTTAGATACCTTGCACTGACGAACTACGAACTTAGCGCCATCTAGCTTCTTGTCGTTAACAGTAGAAATCTTGGTGATTTCTACCTTACCGAACTTGGAGATTACCTTGTTGGTGGGAGTTCCGGGAACCGGGGTATCAGGGTCATCAGGCTGGTTATCCTTATCCCAGGGGGTAGCCGGTTCGTTCGGAATTAGGGTAGCCTGGTTCTCGATTAGGCCATCCTCACCGATTTCGGTAACGGTGGCACTAATCTGTACCTGGACCTTAGTGTCTGGAGTTCCGTTACGACGTGCCTCAGCAATCTTGGCGCGGCCTACTTCGGTGAATTCAATGGTGACATAGGTTTTCTCATCAGAAGTGTTCTTAAAGCTACCGATTTCATAATCGGTACCCTTTACTAAATCAGCACTTCCACCAACCAGCTTGACGACAGTTTCCCCATCTTCGTACTTTAAGCGCTTGTCCAAAGGATCGACAATCTGGTAGTTTTTAAGCTTTTCTACCTTCGGGATTTCCGCGTCAATGGTGAAGGTCAGCTTCTGTCCTACGGTAATTGTCTTATCATCTTCCACTTTCTTTTCGGCAGTGGTGATGGCGTTCTTCGGGTAGGTGTTTACATCATAAACCCAACGATTACGTAGCTGAGTGTTGGTCAACGGCAGGGTAATGAAGAAAGGAGCCGCGGGGGTAATCCCACCCTTCTTATCAGAACTTGAGCCAGCCAAGTCTTCTTCTACGTAGTACAAACCTAGGGGAAGGTCAGAGAAAGTAGCTACGCCATTAGCGGTTTCCATTTCCTTCTCATTATCGAAAGAAAGGGCTGCAGCTACTTCCTCGGCAGACTGAGCAGGCATCTTGGCCTGAAGTTCAGCTACTTTCTGCCATCCAGCCATCGTCTTTAGATCAATGTCGGTAACACGCTTAATCTTAAACTTGATACCATCAAGCTTTTCCAAAGCATCTAGTTTATCTGCTTTAAGTTCCATACCATCAGCAGGCAAACCAGTTGCATCTTCCGGAAGCTTGAACTTGTGAATGGAAAGACTTGCTTTACCATCCTTGGTTGCGTCAATAGTAGAAAGTGCTGAGCTATCAACAGTAGTTACCGAGTCAGCATAGTTTTCGTCAGCGTTGGCGATAGCCGGAGTGGCTAGACCAAGGCAAAGTGCCGCTACTGCGGTCAACGCGAATGCGTTTGTGGTGCGTTTGGAACCACGAATTTTCATTATCTCTCCTTGTTTACATTGCCCGAAGGCACTGCCCCTAAGCTTTCCGGCTCAGGAAATCTTATTGTTCTGCCTCTTAAGGCCGCTTTTAGTTAATTTTGTTTTGTCTGGTACGTCGGGAAATAAGCACTCCCAATCCAGCAAGGATGAACCCGCCAAGGGCGTATGGCATCCACCCTTCTCCTCCGGATTCAGGTAGCACTCCCACTTCAGTGTCTTTAACGGTAATTTCAAAATCACCGGTTTTACTCACCACGAGGGATGCTTGTTCACCTTCTCCCTGTCCTGCCAAGTTCAGGCCAGTGGGAGTAAGTTCAAATTTCACCGGAACTGGCAAAAGTTGGTGCCCAAAGGGAGCAACTGTTTCTACCAACCAGTAAGTTTTTTCGCTCTCAACGGGGATGGACTTAAATACACCCGTAGTATCACCAGTAAGTATTGCGTCAGGAATAGGCTTTGCACCTTCCGCTGATGGATCAGTGTCATAAAGCGCAAACTTAGCCCCGTCTAAAGGACCCATAGTTCCAATTTTGCGGATGGTAATTTCCTTGCTTGGGGGAACTGGCTTTTCGTAGCGAATCTTATTCTCTACGTTAAATTCAACAGCCTGTCCTGCCTGGCTAACGACTAGCTCCTCAGAAGGGTTAATTACCGGAGTTTCCCAATGGTAATCCTCGCTCTTTAACCATTCCTTATCTAAGTCACCTTCGTTAATCGTACAGCTTGCCCCAACTGGGATTTTCTCTACCTCAGAAAATTCTCCTGCTTTCACAGTAATTTCCCCAGACATCTTCACGTCTGTCGGCAAAGTGGTTTTATCCCCCTCGGGCATCTTGCAGGTGTAGCTAAAGTTGAAGCTCTGTTCCGGGTTCTTCAAACCATCTTTATCACCGGTTACGGTCTTATTGATTTTTAATTTCCCGTAGCGTTTATCAGCTGGTGCTTCAAGGTAGTTATAGAAGGTGCAAGTATAATTCTGATCCGCGGCAGTTGCCGCTAGACCAAGGTCATCAAGGTTAATCGTCCCGGCTTCCAAATCAACAGAACCGGCAGGCAATTCCATTTCACGACCACGACTATCGGCGCACTTAATACTTTCGAGTTTCCATTTTTCCCCGTTTTGCCCATCCGGAGGTAGGGTTTCGTGAACATTCACATCGCCCAGCTCGACCATGTAGGTAATTTCATCACGAGCGCCAGCAATTGCTTTGCCTTCTTCATTCCAGTTACTTGGTCGTAGATTGAAATTAGAAGAAGGATGGTTAATTCCAGAAACATCAAAGTTAACCGCAGGAATCGTGTAGTTATCGGAGACTCCTGGCCCGTGTTTTACGACCTTAGCAATTTTTACCTTACGTTCTTGGTTAAACGAGGCATAGATACACGAGTTAGTAGCCCGGCCCTCACTGGTAATAAACTTAGTTTTCTTTTCGGTAAGCTGCGGGTTAGCCGGACAACCTTCAGAGCCTTCTTTGATAAATCCCCAAATATTTAGGTAGTACCGTACCCCGTTAATGTCATAGTGAATCTGACGTGAGAAATCTTTTTGAATTGTCAAAATATCATCTGCACAGTCTTCCTGATCGGAATCAACTTTGAAATAGCAACTATTTGGGGTTTCCTGCTGTTCCCAAGGAAAAGAATCAATTTTACCGTTAACGGAAATTTGGAATTCACCATTAATTCGATAATCGCTTCCGCCAGGAGCGTTAAGTGGATTATTACTGTGGCGGATACGCCCAATGTAAAAAGTTTCCCCTACCCGTACGGAACCGGGGTTATGGGGTTGGACTCCAATAGCAGACTGATCAGAAATACTCATATCCCGCGGACAGCCTCCCCACCCACCGGGAACACCATGGGAAATATATGACCATTCGTTAGTATTTTGTCCCGGTCGGACATCAACCCAGCTCTCCTTAGAAGAAGACCAGGTTTCCCACCAACCGTACTTAGTTGTAATCGTGCTGTAATCAGTTCCCAAACCTGCGAATGTGCAATTGTTAATTTTTACACGCCTGCCTTGATAATTGATTACGCTTGTACTGGGATTAGACATTGCCATCCCAATGCTACTTATCTGCAGCTCCGGAGACGGAACAGGAGCCGCCTGTGAGATTGGCGCCTCCAGCCCGGGAATCTGAACCGCCAAAGGTGCTGCACAAATCCCAAACCCCAGCGCCAGCGCCAGAATTCGCCGTGCACGACGGTTAAGACCAAACTGTTTCACTTACTTCTTCCTGCCTTACAGTTGACGTTTTTTCAACTTTTTTCGCAATTTATATAGCGTTTCTACAATGGGACAAAGGCCCTTTATCTAAGCACAGGAAAGAGTAGCAGTGACATTCGTCTGTCATTTTTGCCAAACCATAAAGATGATCAATTTTGTTACATTTTTGTTATTTTTGCCATCTATTCTGTGAGTTTAGACTCACCATTTTTGCATTAATTTGAATTTTCTTTACGAATAAAAACGTTTTACTTCTTTTTTATTTTTTTTCATGAAAACGATATCAATGCTGATTTTCAGCCATTTTTTCCCTCATTTTTTTACACAAAAAAGAAAAATTGACACCTTACAAGCGTCTATTTTTGCGGTTTGTCTTTTACTTACAGAAGGCGGTAGTATCCATTTTTCAAGCCTTATTCAGGAAATGGTGCTTTACCATCTCCTAACTCATTTACCTATTTTTTAAGAACAACGTTGGAGGATTGCTCGTGTGTGAACGCAAAATTAGAGAATCCGAGCCTATTTACAGTAAGAAGCTCAGCATGAAAGCCTCCCCTAAACGTGCCACTATCGCCGACGTTGCCCGCGAAGCAGGAGTTTCAATTACTACGATTTCACGTGTATTAAATAATCGCGGACCAATCAGTGAAACAACTCGGGAAGCAGTGCAAAATGCGATGCAACGACTTGGATATCGCCCCAATTCAGTAGCACGCTCCCTACGCACAAGTCGCACTAACACTATTGCGATTATTTTCCCTTCGCTATGCGACCCCTACTACTTAGACCTAATGAGTGCCGTTGAATGCGAATTGGTGCGTAACGGAATGCAGGCGCAGATTTACAACTGCTGTGTGAACAAGTACAACGATGACCAAATTGTTGACTCTCTTTTAGCTTCACGTGTTGACGGGGTAATTCTCGGTGCACCAATTGAGTACTTTCCCAATTTTCCCTTAGGTAATATCCCCCTGGTAACCGTAGCTCAACCTAGAGAAATCCCCGGAATTCCAAACATTAAAGCTGACAATACCGAATCTGGTGCACGTGCCGCTAATCATTTTGCTGCCACTAATTGTAAGCGAGCAGTTCTACTGGCTCCAGAAGGCACTAAAATGGATCCACGCCGCAAAGGATTTCGAATTGGCGCTAACCTAGCTGGCTTAGAGGTCAATGGAATTGAAATTGACCACGGATTGGAAACTTCCCAATTAGGGAAAGAAATCGCCGATGCTCTCGATAATGAATACGAGGTCGCACCTTTCCAAGGGATTTTCACAATTAACGATTTCTTTGCTCCGCATATAATCAACTGGAGCCAATCACGTGGAATGAAAACCCCAGAAGACATGCAGATAATCGGTTTCGATGGTTCCTCTTTTGCCCTGCGACTTCTTCCTGACCTCAGTACTTTCCGGCAGCCTTTTGAAGAACTAGCTCGTCTTTCTGTCGAGGTTCTCGGAAAGATAATCGCAGAAGAAGAAATCAAACAAATTGAGGCTCCGGCGGCAACCTTCATTAAACGCCACACTACTTTGCCTGTCAGCTAGCTACAGATACAACTTACCCCGTCTTGAAAAAGACGGGGTAAGTTGTATCCCCTTCCCAAACATCAGGAAATGAAGACTCGTTATCAATCTATTTACCGACAAATGCACTTCTAGCGCTCTTGAATCCAAAATATATGAGAATGGTAGGCAACGGGAAGTACGCCTCTTAGAAACCCGTATAATATTTAAGGCCACCCTCATTTAAATGAGGGTGGCCTTAAATATTTTTAGAGGATTTTACTTTCGGTGCATATTTTTCGCCTCGGCCGCAGCCTGACGAGCAACGTCTTCACCCTCAGTTTCAACAGCAGAGATAAATAGCTCCACGTCCTCAGACAGTGGGGGAACAGGCTTAAACCTTAGACTCCAAGTCCAATAAACCAATCCTCCCCAGATGATTGAAATCGAGATAACCATCATTACGATTGCTTCTGTTGTCATTTTAGTTCACCCTCCGGCTTGGCAGATACATTTGTTGTTTTGCCGAATTCGTAACCGTATTCGAACTCGTCATCGTCTTCTAGAACACCAGCACGCTTGCCGGCAGAAGGAAGAATACTCAAGCGCGAGTCATTCTTAATAACCCGTCCGTATTTATCGCGCTTACGGTGAGGTAGGGGCATTACGGTAAAGTCGTCTACATCCTGGTTCCAGAAGGTCACGGTAAGTATGTAAGCCAGCACGAAGCACAGGATTAGTGAACCCCATCCAAAGCCGACTGTGTACCAAGTCGGATATTCCCCATATCCACCAGAAATTAGCGAAGCAGTGTTCTTAATGAACATAACTGTCAAGGTAGCAGGAACCACGAAACCAACCATAAGGTCCCACCACTTCCCAATTCGCACGTTGGAAAGAGCGTTAAGGTGACGACGCAAACGTGACAAGCGCGGATGCAAAACCGTAACGAGGATTGAAGTAGAGATAGCGCAGATTACGACACCAATTTCGTTGATGTACTTATCAACAATATCTAGGGTGTTAAGACCTGACTCGGAAGCGAACAAGACCAACGAAATGACCGCAGCGGCTAATCCTACAATGATTGCAGCACGGGACTTGCTCCATCCAAATTTATCCTGGAATCCACCTGAAACAACCTGTAGAAGCGAAAGCATGGATGTCAATCCAGCTAAAACTAGCGAGAAGAAGAAGAAGAAACCAAAAATTGGTCCTCCGGGCATCATCGAGATAATTGTGGGGAACGAGATGAAGGAAAGAACCACACCGGTTATTCCTTTCAGTTCACCAACTTGCACACCCTGCTGATGTGCCATAAATCCAAGGGCCCCAAACACTCCAATACCAGCGAGAAGCTCAAATGAAGAGTTAGCAAACGCAGCAACAAAACCGGTTCCGTTCAGGTTAGTACGGCGCGGTAGGTAGGAAGCATAGGTAACCATGATTCCAAAGGCAATGGAAAGCGAATAGAAAATCTGACTAAACGCTGCAATCCAGACGCTATCATCAAGCAAGGCTTCCCAGCGTGGGGTAAAGAAAGCGTTAAGACCATCAATTGCACCAGGAAGTGTGATAGACCGTATTACTACAGCTCCAAAAAGAAGAACTAAAACGGGAATAAAGATTTTGTTAGCACGTTCAAGCCCTTTTTGGATACCGAGCGCAAGAATAAAAATTGTCAGCGCCCATATTGCAAGTAGGGGAAGGAAAACACCCCAAACAGGATTAAAGGAGAAGGAGTCAGCCGAAGCTGGATTTCCTCCTCCAAGGAAGTCTTTAATTAAGAAAGTACCTGGGTCATCTCCCCAAGCAAGCGTAAAGGAAAAGAATGCATAGCGAGCCGCCCAGGCAATAATAACCGCGTAATAAGTCAAAATTACGAAGGAAACAGCTACCTTAAACCAACCGAGGATTTCCGCTCGCTTATGAATACGGCGAAATACAGTTGGTGCAGCACCGCGCAAACGGTGTCCGAGAGAGTAATCCAAAAGGAGGTAAGCAACACCAGCAGCCAGCAGCGCGACAATGTACGGGATTAGAAATGCGCCACCACCGTTAGTGTAGGCTACACCGGGGAAACGCCAAATGTTTCCTAGACCAATTGCAGAACCTACCGCAGCCAGAAGGAATCCGGTCTGCGAAGACCATGTTTCTCTGTCGTTGTTATTCTTTCTCTGATTTGGGGCAAACGCTTTCGCATCTGCCGCCGGTGTTGAAGTGCTCATTGCGACTCCCGTAATTGTTCGTACATTGCAAGAGTCAGTTTACCAATACTTTACTATTTTTACTTTACGTCAATTTGTGATTTAAATTTCATTATCGTCGATAATGTCATCGAGATAACCTCGCTGCGCCTCCAAAAACCTGTCGAGTTCTCGCCGTTCTTTCTTAGTAGGCCTTCCACTACCTCGCGGGCGCATTAAAGGCGGTGGCATTCGCAACCATTGCGGACGTGGCTCAGAAACATCCTCGTAACATTCTTGGGCCACGGGAGCACTAGAACGCTTAAATAACAATTTCTTAACAATTAAAATGCGATCAAAGCCCTGGAAACGGTAACGTACCTCGTCCCCAATTTTTACTTTCTGCGCAGGCTTTACCGTCTCTCCATTGATTCTCACATGCCCGCCTCTACACTCAGCAGTCGCTAAAGAACGGGTTTTTATTTGACGTACCGCCCAAAGCCACACATCTATACGCACACTTCCTGCATCATCCATAACCGTATCTTAACAATTAAAAAGAAAGACGAAAGATTACCTATCCCAGCTATAAGAACAAAAACTAGCGCATAAAAAGAGATTGAATATCCGTTTGCAGATTAAAAAAGTGAGGTATAGGATAAGCGACATGATGACTGAACTCTTCTCCTAGATAGCGCTTTCGACCGCACGGCTAGTAAGACCTAGCCAGCATTTTTCTGCGCGAAAGCTGCTTTTGTTAGTTGCACATTTTTACGTGCCCAAATCCCTTATGTTCAGTTTCTATTTTGGAATTAAAAATCTTAGGAATTTGTATGTTCCCCTCTAAAACAGACGAAAAAAACTCTCAAAAATACACGCTTAATGCCTCTTTACCGGATAAACAGCCCGAGGATAAACCAAACCCAGAGACTTCCCACGCTTATGCTTACCAGGCAGAAAAATTAGGGATTATCCCGCCTCCCACCAGTCGGCAACCTCGATGGGGAAAATTTTTCCGTATGCCACTAGGAAACCCTCGCTCTAGAGCAACCACACCCTGGCAGGTATTTTGGGAAACTTTCCTTTTACTCAAATGGCGTCTACTAACCCTGTTTCTCACCGTCCTAATACAGACCTTATCTAGTTTGGCTCTACCGATTGGAATTGGTTGGGCCATCAACGAGGTAATTAAAAACGGCGTCGGAATCAGCCTTACTTTCCCCCTCTTAGCACTCTTGGGGATTTTGGTTATTCACTCTTTTAGTTACGGAATAAATCAGCTTTTCTATTTCGTTGCCGAGGACGCGGCTGCAGTTGATGCACTCACTTCATCATCTCTTCGTTCTTTGATTAACGGCACCGCCATCTCGAAAGAAATAGAACCTGGAGACATCGTCCAAACCTGCGGCACAGATACCTATACCTTAGGCGTTTGCTATCAGTTCATTCCCCAGTTAGCAGCAAATATTTTAGTTGCTCTGCTGGCTTCCTGGTACATGCTTGCCTCATCACTTACGTTGGGGCTGGTGGTGTTGATTGGGATTCCAATTTCAATTTTTAGCACTACCTCACTCAGTCGTCCCTTGGAAAACCGCTTGGAAAAAAACCGTGAGGATCAGGGAAAACTCACGACTATTGCAAACGATGCGGTACGTGGTCTGCGTATTTTACGCGGGCTGGGCGGACACGAAGAATTTGCCAAACAATACAACCGGCAATCCGAACTAGTTAAACAAAGCGGAAGTGAAATTGGGGCGGTATCTGCACTCATCTACACTTTCACCGGATCTTTTCCGGTAATCCTCAACGCAATATTGTTGGGGGTAGGGGCAAATCTTATTTTTCAAGGCAGTTTGAGCGCAGGAACCCTGGTGGCTTTCTTTGGAATAACCGGACGTTTTTCCGAACTGCTTAATTCACTTGGAAATGCAATTCATTTCTATGCGCGTGGAAAGGTAGCCGCACGGCGTATAGCCAAGATTAATTCTGTAGCCTTAGCGCTTGATACCAACTCAAACAATGAGGAACAAAAAATCCCAAACTTTAATGATTGCACTCTAAAAGACAGCACTTCGGGGATAGAATTCACACCCGGGAAAATTACCATTCTGGTTTGTCAGTTCCCCGATGTGTCTGCGGAAATCGCCACCCGGCTAGCTCGACTAAATGACAAATCGGAAGTTTTGGCCGAGGGCGTTGATCTACGGAGCTTGCCGTTGAGTGAGGTACGTTCTGGGATTGTCTATTCTCACGGATCTGCCGGCCTGTTTGCCGGTTCCCTCCGTGAAGCACTGCTCGGACCAAAAGCCCGGCCACGTAAAACTTTTGATCTGAAAACAGTCTTGACCTGGGAAGCCATTAACCGTTCTGCTCTATCTGAAAACGCCCGCTTCCCCGATGAACAAGATAGGAATCTAGATGAATTTCTAAACAAAGCACTTATAGATGCGGTCTGTACCGATGTGCGTGATTCCCTGCCAGAAAAACTAGATGGAGAAATTGCCGAAAGCGGTCGTAATCTTTCTGGCGGTCAGCGCCAACGTGTTTCGCTGGCGCGCGCCCTCGCCCAGAATGCACCTATTTTGGTGTTGGTTGAGCCAACTTCGGCGGTAGATGCCAATACCGAAGCGGCTATTGGTTTTAGGCTGGCCGAGCGGAGACACGGGAAAACTACCATCATTACTAGCGCCAGTCCCCTACTGCTGCACTACAGTGATGAGGTTATTTTCCTTTCCGCGCAAGGACAGGAAATTGTGCGCGGTACACATGCACACCTGCTGGAAACTACACCGGAATATCGGGCGATAGTCGAACGAGATTTTGACGAGGCTGATTCTGCCGTAGAAAAACCCGCTAAACATAACATTGAAA
This sequence comes from Actinomycetaceae bacterium TAE3-ERU4, assembly GCA_019218365.1. GTDB lineage: Bacteria > Actinomycetota > Actinomycetes > Actinomycetales > Actinomycetaceae > Boudabousia. Next base: position 332,877 of record JAHUUJ010000001.1, read on the forward strand.
CGCCCGCTATTAACAAAGCGGAGGAAACGCGATGAAACTACCTATCTCCTCAAATAAACAAGTGTGGATTGAGCTTTCACGCCTTGCCAAAAAATTCCAGGGACTACTTGCCCTGACTACCGTCTTACAGCTCGTAGCGGCACTTAGCGCCGTAATTATTCCAACTGTAATTGGACATCTTCTGGATGCAATTAGCGTTGGGACAACTGCTACCCACGTAAGAAACACCCTGTGGCTATTGGCCGGAATTGTAGTTTTTCAGACTGTCTTTACCTACTTGGCAAACTATTTTTCAGTTATATTGGGAGAAAGAGTTTTCCAAAAGCTTCGCGATCAGCTTGTTAATCGCCTAATCCACATGCCGCTATCAACTGTCGAAGCGGCCGGAACCGGTGATATGCTCGGTCGCGTTACCCGCGACATTAACCGAGTTCAGTTCCTAGTGCGTAAGGGACTGGGTTCGATTATCTCGATTACCTTAACAATTATTTCCACTTATGTAATCGCGTTTTGGGTTAGCCCAATTCTGGCTGTTTTGCTGTTACTTTCTCTTCCGCCACTGGTTTTACTGTGTCGCTGGTATTTTCCACGAGCAGTACCGGCGTACCGGACAGAAAGCGCGAACTTCGCCCAGATTTCAGGATTAATTTCAGAAAATATTAGCGAGGCCAATACGATTGAATCATTGGGAATGGTACGTTTGCGTCGCAAACAGCTACTTTCTCAGGTTGGTAATCAGTGGATACTTGCACGCTATACCGCCTGGTTACGTACGTTCTTACTAGGGGGAACACGCATAATTTTACTTTCCCCAATTTTGTTGGTGGTTTTAATTGGTGGTTACCTCTATTCGCGCGCAATTGTTAGCGTAGGGCAAATTTCTACTATCGCAATGTACGTTTTTATGTTGAGCACACCGCTTGATGAAGCAACTTTCTGGATTGATGTTACCCAGACTTCCAAGGCAGCCTTGGCACGTATTTTTGGGGTTAACGAGGTAAAACCTGACCGTTTCCCACGCGGTCTACACCCGCAGGGTTCGGATTGGTCACTACAAGATGTACGTTTTGCCTACGGTAGTGGAAAGGACGTTCTAAAAGGGATTGATTTAGAGATTAAGCGTGGTGAACGCTTGGCTATTGTGGGGACTTCCGGTGCTGGTAAATCAACGCTGGCGCGCCTATTAGCTGGTTTTGACGGACCAACCGCAGGTCATGTGCGAGTCGGTGGAGTGGATATGCTGGAAATGACCGAGCCCGTACTACATCGGCAAGTTGCTCTAATCACTCAAGAAAACCATGTTTTTGTCGGTACTTTAGCGCAGAATCTCCGTCTGGTAGCGCCGCAGGCTACCGAGGAAGAACTATGGGAATCACTCCGCATTGTGGGGGCAACTTGGGCAAATAACCTAGCCGATGGTCTGGAAACTAAACTCGGTGGCAGCGACTTGCAACTCAATGACGCACAAGCACAGCAGCTCGCCCTCGCAAGAGTAGTTTTAATGGACCCGCACACGCTTATCTTGGACGAAGCTACCTCGATGATGGATCCAACTTCAGCGCGTGACCTAGAACGAGCTCTGGCGAGGGTACTGGAGGGACGTACGGTAATCATGATTGCACACCGTTTATTTACCGCCCGTGATGCAGACCGAATCTGCGTCATGGAAAAGGGAAAAATTGCTGAGTTAGGTTCCCATGAGGAACTGTTGGCCGAGGGGGGAAGCTACGCTGAGCTGTGGCATGCCTGGAGTAGTGAATAACCTAACGGGAGGAATTTTATTTTCCTCCCGAAAGTTCCAACTCGCCTACTTAAGGGAGGCATAGAATGAAAAGCGTGACTCGTGAAATTCCCAAGATTACCGCCCCACCGCATTCTAACTATCTTAAGCAAGCGAAACTAATTGGTGAACAAGTTCCCCCGGTAATTAAGGAACCGCGTTTTCTTCCGCCTTTGTTAGACGCTCCTCGCGGGGATGATGATTTGGGGCAAGATAGCAAAACAATCATTAAATCTGTACTTAGAGAGCATCGGGTTTATTTGTGGCTATCTTTAATCACCTCAACGGGGATGCGTTTAAGCGGAATGGCTCTGCCGATTATCATCGGAAAAATTATTGATTCAGGGATTGAACGAGGAATGGGAACTCACCTACTTCCCTGGACAACAGCCTTGATTGTGGCAATTTTACTGATGGGTATTTTCTGGGCAATTGACCAGATTGGTAACGTGCTAATTGCCTTCCGTACCGAGTCATACGTTATCCGTTCTGTTGCCCAAAGTGCGATTAGCAAAGGTAGTGCCCTAACGCGACGGACGGGAACGGGAAATATTTTGACGGTTGTGACTGATGACAGTAGTGCCTTTGGTTCTTTCACACTATTTTTACCGGCATTAGTTGCTTCTGTGATTACGATTTTAGTGGCCGGGTGGGTAATGATTACTTCATCGCTACCCTTGGGGTTGCTCGTTATAATCGGTATGCCATTGGCAGTTTTCTTGGTTTCCGCGTTAGCGAAGCCGATGAAAAACCGGAGTTTATCTGCCTCTAATGCACGGGCCGGACTAAACACTATCGCCAACGATGCGGTTTTAGGATTACGTGTCTTACGTGGTGTTGGCGGGGAATCTATGTACGCAGAAAATTACTGCAAAACTTCGGCTGAGGTGCGCAAAAAAGGAATTGCGGTAGTTCCAATCAGTGCCAGTATGGCAGCTTTACGTGTGGCGGTTCCGGCGCTTTTCCAGACCGCAATTATCGCGCTGGGAGCATGGCTGGTTTTTAACGGAAGAATGTCTGCGGGAACGCTATTAGCTTTCTTTGGGATGACTACCTATCTGCAGTCTGCAACGAACACGATTGTCAGCGCGGCCACGACTATCGTTAATGCCGCAGTTTCTTCGCGCCGAACGGCAAATATCATGTCTGTTTCCCCCGATTTTGATGATTCTAACTTGGAGGGGATAAACGTTTCCGACACGATTTTTGCCGAGGGTGAGTTTATAGATTCAGGCTCTGGTCTACGGGTTAGCCCCCACGAGCTAACTGCACTGGTCGGCCCCAATGCGGATATTCTCAATAAGATTTGTGAAGATTTGGCGTTTTTACGTCCAGATTCACAGGTAACTTTGGGTTCTTACGCACTGGCGGAGTTACCGTTACGGCAGGTTCGTAAGGGCGTGCTTTATTCACATGGTGAAGGTGGCCTATTCGCCGGTTCCCTCCGCGAGACTCTTTTAGGGCCAGACGCTAAACCGGCACCGCCGCTTTCCGCCGAGGAAGTAATGGCTCAGTATGCGATTTTGCAATCCCCGCGTGAAGATGAAACTTCTCTACCGGATTTTCAGGATACCTCACGGGACGAAGCCTTAATTTCGGGGCTTCATACCGCACGCTGCGAAGATGTTTGGCAGGCAATGGGAACGAGCTTGGATGGGGAGATACTCGAAAAAGGACGTAACCTTTCGGGTGGCCAACGCCAACGTCTAGTTTTGGCGCGCGCCCTCGTTCAATCTAGCCCTGCATTGATCTTGGTTGAACCAACCTCGGCTTTAGACGCAAATACTGAAGCGTCAATTGGGGAAAATCTTGTCCGTGCGCGCGAGGGAAAAACTACCGTCGTTGTCACCGCTTCCCCGCTGTTGCTTCGTCATGCACACCGAGTAGTAATTTTTAATGAAAATGGTCAGGTAATCGGGGAAGGAAAACACGCTTCACTGATGGATTACGCGAATAGTTCAGATGCGGCACAACTCTACCGACAAATAGTCACCCGCCATGAAGGATAGGAACTGGTCAGTGTTAACTTGTCCCAAAAACTATTCTTTTAACTATCCCCAGCTTGAGATAACAGCTATAAGTCAGAGTAAATCGGCCAAAAACGGCGATAAAATTATTCCTATTGACGAGCGAATTACCGGAGAAAAGCACGCATGAAACTACCTGTGGCCTCCAATCGAGAAACCGGGAAACTCCTGGTTGAACTCGCTAAGAAAAACAAAATACAAGTTTGGGGAACTTTCACCCTCCATCTACTAGCTACTGTCACCGCTACCCTCCTTCCTTGGATTACCGGAAAAACCCTAGACTGGATTAGCGCCGGAACCACCGCGCGGGTTGTTTCCTGGGCGATAACCGTAATGGTGTTCCTCGTGATAATCCGTATCATGGCAACTTTTGCCGCCGAATATTTTGCGGGTGTGCTTGGGGAAAACATTTATCAACAATTGCGCGATAAAGTCATTACCGAAGTAACTCACCTGCCGCTGTCAACCGTTGAACGAGCCGGATCAGGTGATCTTCTTGGACGTGTCACCTATGATGTGCGTCGGATTCAAAACATAATCACAAATGGCTTCTCGCCAATTTTGCAGGTGGTAATGACCCTGAGCGTAACCTACCTGGCGGCGGTAATTACAATTCCGTCAGTTGGGTGGATTATCTTGCTTCCCGCCCCCTTCGTGTTCCTAATAATGCGCTGGTTTTTCAAGCGTGTTAGCCCGCTAATTCAATCAAATGCGGCGATAGTTTCCCAAGTTTCTGGGCAAGTTTCAGAAAATGCTGCCGCCGCTAGGACTATCGAGGCTCAGGGTATGGTTCCACTTCGACGCGGGCATATTGCCCAGACGGTAAGAAGCATGTGGAACTTGCAGTTAACCGTAGGTCTAACGCGTTCAGTGGGCATGAGTCTACTAAATATTTTGTTAATGCTGCCCCTTCTTCTAGCGATTATCGCCGGGGCAATAATGATTCCCCGTGGAATCACCACCATCGGGGCTATCACCACCCTAACTATGTACACGCTACAGGTACGCGCACCTTTTACCTCGGCAATGTACTGGGTAACAAACGCCCAGGTTGCTTGGGCGTCCCTACGTCGCATCGCCGGGGCGGGTCTTGTTCCACCCGACCGCCAACCCACGGAAAAGAAACCTGTCGGACGCACCCTCGAACTAAAAAATGTTAGTTTTTCCTATATTCCCGGTAAGCCCGTACTAGATAATATCAATCTGGTTATAAACCCCGGCGAAACAATAGCGGTTGTAGGTACTTCTGGAGCTGGAAAATCTACCATGGCGCGACTAATTGCTGGAATTGACACACCCAGCGCCGGAACCGTACAGATAGGCGGAGTCAGTGTCACGGAAATGACCGAGGATACTCTCCACTCCCAAGTTGCCCTTGTCACCCAGGAACACCACGTTTTTTCTGCCACTTTACGGGAAAATCTAAAGCTGGCTAACCCCGCGGCTACCGATTTTGAGCTGTACTCTGCACTAAAAGATGTAAACGCAACCTGGGCAGATGAACTGCCTGCCGGATTAGATAGCTTGCTTGGCTCCACCGGGGTTGTGCTTACCTCCGCACAGGCGCAACAGCTAGCCCTGGCTAGACTCGTGTTGATGAACCCGCATACGCTTATTTTGGACGAAGCGACATCGATGATGGATCCCAGCAATGCTAACCAGCTTGAGCGCACACTTGGGCACGTCCTGGAGGGACGAACCGTAGTGATGATTGCTCACCGGCTATTTACTGCCCGTCACGCTGACCGAATCTGCGTTATGGAAGGCGGAAAAATTGCCGAACTGGGCACTCATGATGAACTTTTAGCCGAGGGAGGCCTGTATTCTCATCTGTGGAACGCTTGGCAAAATGCGGCCTAGCTTCCTTTTTTTCGAGGTTTAAGTTACTTAATTAGGCATCCTATTTAGATGTTTTAGCGGGAATATTTTTCGTATTTTTTAGGGCCACCCCATTTGGGGTGGCCCTAAAAAATTAAAATAAATGCTTTGTTAGAGCATGCAAGAAACGCAGCCTTCTACCTCGGTTCCCGAAAGAGCCATCTGACGTAAACGAATGTAGTAGAGAGTCTTGATTCCCTTACGCCATGCGTAAATCTGTGCCTTGTTCAGGTCACGGGTAGAAATGTTATCTGGGAAGAACAGCGTTAAGGATAGTCCCTGATCGACGTGCTGTGTGGCCACGGCGTACGTGTCGATAATCTTTTCGGGGCCGATTTCGTAAGCGTCCTTGTAGTACTCAATGTTGTCGTTAGTCAGGAAGGGAGCCGGGTAGTAAACACGACCAATCTTTCCTTCTTTGCGAATTTCAATCTTCGAAGCAATCGGGTGGATTGAGGAAGTCGAGTTGTTGATGTAGGAGATAGACCCGGTCGGTGGAATAGCCTGTAGGTTCTGGTTGTACATCCCGTACTCGTGAACATCGGCAGCGAGCTGCTGCCAATCTTGCGCGGTGGGGATTTCCACGCCAAAACGTTCAAACATTTCACGGACGGTGTCGGTTTCCGGGGTCCAGTCTCCTTCAATGTACTTTTTGAAGTATTCGCCAGTGTAGTAGGCAGAACGCTCAAAGCCTTCGAAAGATTCTCCACGTTCACGCGCAATCTTATTTGAAGCCTTAATGCAGTGGTAGGCAATGGTGTAGAAGTACATGTTGGTGAAGTCCAAGGCTTCTTGCGAACCGTACTGAATTCGTTCCCGGGCGAGGAAACCGTGTAGGTTCATCTGCCCTAAACCAATCGCGTGGCTCATGGCGTTACCGCGGGCGATAGAAGGAACTGCCTGAATGTTTGATTGGTCAGAAACGGCGGTGAGGGCGCGGATAGCGATTTCTACCGACTGTTCCAGGTTTCCCCCGTCCATTGCCGTAGCAATGTTCATAGAGCCTAGGTTGCAAGAAATGTCCTTACCGATTTCTTCGTAAGTTAGATCCTCGTTAAATTTCGAAGCAGTCGAAACTTGGAGGATTTCACTGCAAAGGTTAGACATGGTGATACGTCCATCAATCGGGTTAGCCCGGTTTACAGTGTCCTCAAAGACAATGTAGGGGTATCCCGATTCGAACTGAATTTCCGCGAGAGTTTGGAAGAACTTACGCGCCTTAATCTTCTTCTTGCGAATCTTTCCGTTGTCTACCATCTCGTGGTACTTTTCGGATACGGAAATGTCGCTGAAAGGAACCCCGTAAACGCGTTCTACGTCGTAGGGGCTGAACAGGTACATGTCCTCGTTCTTCTTAGCTAACTCGAAAGTAATATCGGGAATGACCACGCCCAAAGATAGGGACTTAATACGGATTTTTTCGTCCGCGTTTTCGCGTTTGGTGTCCAAGAAACCCATAATGTCAGGGTGGTGGGCGTGCAGGTAAACCGCACCGGCACCCTGGCGAGCACCAAGCTGGTTTGCGTAAGAGAAAGAGTCTTCCAGCAGCTTCATTACGGGAATAATTCCCGAGGATTGGTTTTCAATCTTCTTAATTGGGGCACCTGATTCACGCAGGTTGGTCAAAGATAGCGCCACTCCACCGCCGCGCTTGGAAAGCTGTAACGCGGCGTTAATTCCACGAGAGATTGATTCCATGTTGTCCTCAATGCGGACGAGGAAGCAGGAAATTAATTCACCACGCTGAGCTTTTCCAGCGTTCAAGAAAGTCGGGGTAGCGGGCTGGAAACGACCGGCCATAATTTCATCTACCAGCAGCTCTGCCAGTTTGTTATCCCCCGAGGCAAGCTTTAGGGCAACCATGCAGACTCGGTCTTCAAAGCGTTCTAGGTAGCGCTTACCATCAAAGGTTTTCAGTGTGTAGGAGGTGTAGTACTTGAAAGCACCCAAGAAAGTTTTGAAACGGAACTTTTTTGCGTAAGCGCGCTTGAAAAGTTCCTTCACGAACGCAAAGTCGTACTGTTCTAAAACCTCTGGCTCGTAATACTTTTCTTCAATCAGGTAGTCAAGCTTTTCCTGCAGGTTATGGAAGAAAACCGTATTTTGGTTTACGTGCTGGAGGAAGTACTGACGGGCAGCTTTCTTGTCCGCCTCAAACTGAATCTTCCCTTCGGCGTCATAGAGGTTAAGCTGAGCGTTTAGGGCGTGATAGTCCAAATCTGCCGAACGAACCGGCTCTAGTCCTGTGTCTGTGAGGTTTTCTGCCAAAACTCTGTTAATCCTTCTTGAACTTTACGAACGTCCTCGGGGGTTCCCAATAGTTCGAAATTGTACATATTAGGCACACCGACTTTAGCAGAAATAATTTTCCCGGCCAGGCAATATCCTTCACCAAAATTTGTATTTCCGCCGGTAATTACGCCCCGACAAAGGCGGCGGTTGTGCTCGTCGTTTAGAAATTTAATTACCTGTTTGGGAACAGCCCCGTTAATTTTCCCACCACCGTAGGTAGGAACAACCAAAACGTAAGGCTCATCAACCCGAAGCGGCTCCTCGGTACGGCGCAGAGGAATACGTTTAGACGGCATTCCCAAACGCTGTACAAAACGATGAGTGTTTCCTGTTGCTGACGAGAAGTAAACTATCTGCCCCAGCATCAAGATTCCTCTCAGCCGTTAACGACAGCTGCCTGGCTCACAACCCGCTTAATCATATCGGGACGGAAACCAGCCCAGTTCAAGTCACCAGCAACAACTACAGGGGCTTGCGCGTGTCCGAGGGAACGAACGTAATCGAGAGCTTTCTCGTCCTGCGAAAGATCAACCACAGTGTACTGTGCACCCTGCTTGTCCAGAGCGCGGTAAGTGGCGGTGCACTGAACGCAATTGGGCTTCGAGTAAACAGTAATAGTCATTTGTGGAGTCTCCTTCACTAGTATCAAGATTAAACGCGCCCAACGGCCAATATCCTGAAAATATTTGGGTTACAGTTCGGCGCCACATAACGCCTAACGCAGTAGACACTACACCTTGTGGTAGCCCTTTTCCACCACCACCATATGTCGTGTCATATAACTTATTTCCCTCATATCTGTGAGTAACTTGTGGACAACTTTTGGGGATAAGTTACATGCGTGTAATTTGATTAAAGCGCCAACTATAGACATTTCGCGGCAATCGCCTTTTTCACCCTCCAGATGAGTGAGGGAAAAACGATTTCCTACCCTGTGGATAACCTTTATGAGCGATTATCCACATGTGCAAAACCATCCCCAAAATAGGAAAAATTGTGACACATTACACTGTTAACATTCGACGACGTTAACTGCTAAACCACCCATTGAAGTTTCCTTATATTTACTCATCATGTCCCGGCCTGTTTGCCGCATGGTTTCGATTACCGCATCAAGCGAAACCGTATGCCTACCATCACCCCACATGGCCATTCGAGCAGCATTAATCGCCTTCACAGCCGCAATCGCATTTCGTTCAATGCAGGGAACCTGCACCAACCCACCTACCGGGTCACAGGTCAGACCAAGATTATGCTCCATTGCAATTTCTGCCGCGTTTTCTACCTGATGAGGAGTGCCCCCTAAAGCCTGAGCTAATCCAGCCGCCGCCATAGAAGAAGCAGAGCCAACTTCTCCCTGACACCCCACCTCGGCCCCGGCAATCGAAGCATTAGTCTTGATGAGAGAACCGACTGCCGTGGCAGCAAGAAGAAAATCGCGAATAGCTTCAACATTTACATGTCCACGGCAATCTGCTCGTTTCACTCGCGCAGTAGTATCTTCACGATTCGCACAGGAAGTAGCCGTAGAGGTTGGCGCATCAGGAACGGCCCCCAAAGATTCCACACCCTCCGCAGGAGCCGAAGCAACCACCTCAGAGCTTTCCCGCGCCTGCGGGGTGCAAGCAGCGCATTCCGGGTCATCACAAAATACTCGCCCCTCGGGACAGAAGTATTCCAAATAGCACAGCACTGCCGGAATTACCCCGGCCGCACCATTCGTTGGTGCAGTTACTACACGATGCCCGGCAGCATTTTCCTCATTTACCGCTAACGCATAGAGGTTAACCCAATCCATCGCCCGCATCGGGTCATCAGCCGTTGCTGCCCAGCGCAACCCGGCACTATGCTTGCCCATCCGGCGCGAAAGTCTATCAGCCATATAGGAAGCTCGACGGCGTACATTTAATCCTCCGGGCAGCGTCCCCTCGGCATTACATCCTGAATCGACGCATTCACTCATAGTCTGATGCACGTAATCCAAATACGCATTAACTTCTTCTTCACTGCGAGCCGAACATTCGTTAGCTCGTACCACCTCGGCAATAGAGAGGGAATTATCGCTACAGTGCGCAATTAGTTCGCGCGCGGTCGAAAACGGGTAGGGAGCCGGTTTCCTAGCATTTTCTACCGCCGCGGCCGTACCGATTCCTTCTACCTGCGGATTTTGTACATCATCATTTACCTGCGCCATTACGAATCCGCCGCCAACCGAATAATAAGTACGGCGCATGAGCACACCCTCGTCATCAACCACCCCGTAAGGCGGAGCGGGGCAAATGCGCGCGGTAATCGTCAGCGCGTTAACGTGATAGGGCAAAACTACCGAAGGCAAAAAACGCATATCGGTATCGAAGTTATAAGCCACCTCCAGACCTTCTCCGAGCGGAAGGCGGCCGGTTAGACGAATCTGGTCGAATAGTGAATTAACCACCTGCGAAGGAACCGTCTGCGGATCATAACCACCAAGCCCTAAAAGTGCCGCACGGTCGGTCGAGTGCCCACGCCCGGTTGCCCCCAAGGAACCAAATAAATCAACGGTTAAATGGGTTGGAACAACCCCCTCTCGCTCCACTAATTGGTGGAGTTCTTGGGAAAAAGCAAAGCCTGCCCGCATGGGGCCTACCGTGTGCGAAGAAGACGGTCCGATACCCACTCTAAACATATCGAAGACAGACAGGGGTCGAGTTTGCTCATCTACAGTAGTTTCACCCGCAATCAGGTCAGCGGGTAACGCAAATTGGCTAGTGTTCATTTCCATCTTTCTATTGGAACACACCAAGGCAAATTGAAGCCTGCCTAAAGCCCCAAAACCCTCGGGGCGGCTACACTCTTATACATGAATGAAACACAATGGCACACACCCACCGCCCCAACTTCGGTAGACGCTGTTGTCGTCTGCGCCATGCCCGAGGAAGTAAAACCTTTCCTTGAATTAAATGATATCGCCTTGAGTGGTCGCGAATTAGATCCCACAAACCCCGATTTTTGTTTCGGCAGGGCACGCGGATGGGCAATGCGTACCGCAGACTTTTCCGCACTAGTAGTCGAGTGTGGAATTGGTCTAGCTAATGCCGCTGCAGCTTCAGCTATGTTCCTACACCTGAGCGGAGCTGGTCTGTTAATTTCTGCCGGAAGCGCGGGTGGACTGGGTAAAGACATTGAGGTGGGGGACGTAGTAGTTTCCTCGCTTACTCGTTACGGCCAGGTAGACGCAACCGCTTTTGGTTATAAACCCGGCCAGGTTCCAGGGGAACCGGAAGTTTTTACCAGCCCACAGGCAATTGTTTCTCTCGCGGAAAAGGCCGGCGCTAAGGTCGGAGAAGTAATTTCAAACGATACTTTCGTAATGTCGCATAACGTGAACCAGTTCCGCGACCGTTTTCCCGCGGCTTTAGCTACCGATATGGAATCTGCCGCACATGCCCAAACAGCTTTGCATTTCGGGGCACGTTTTGTGGCCATTCGTGGTATTTCCGATCTTTGCGGGCCGCGCGCAGATCAGGAAAATCACCTTGATGCAGAGCGAGTTTCAGCAGCCTCGGCAGAAGTTACTCAGGTGGTTATCTCCGCTTTTGCCACAGCTTTAGAAGTGGCTCGCCAAGCGCAATGCCATAACAGTGAAAACGTGTCTGAAGATTCTCCGGAAAAGGAAACAAAGTAGCTTGAGCGCTTCTTCTTGTTCACTCCCTACGCCACAGGTAATTTTGCCGCGGGCGGCAGGGGCGATTGTAGGTCTGGCTTGCGGGGATACCCTGGGGGTTCCCCACGAATTGGCGCCGGCACCTACCGCCGATCAGCCTCTGTCGATGAGCGGCGGTGGTCTGGGCCCTTACGCGCCGGGGGAATGGTCAGATGAGACTCAGCTTGCGGTTTGCCTTCTAGAGGTCACGGCAGCAGGTGGGGACATGCGCTCTAAAATTGCCCTGGATACCTTTGCGCGCAGACTTTTTGCCTGGTCTTGCGGGAGTGCCGGAAAGCCTCGCGATATGGGGGTTTTCACCTCTCAGGTTCTCTTTGCCGCACACGAGTTAGAGCGTCCCGAGAACGCTTGGAAGTTAGGTTCTCAGGCAAAAAAATTGGGAATAGACCCGGAGGAAAGTTTATCTCCTTCGGAGCGTCTGGCTTTGGCTGCGCTTTCACAACGGCAACTCTCGCGTCGCCTTCCCGCGGCTGACACTCTCTCCCTCGCCCCTGTAATGGCACTGTTTTTCCTTAACGATGCACCGGCTTGTTCGAGTACCTGCCGAGAGTTGGGACTAATGCTTACAGCCGACCCGATGGTTAGTGACGGGTTAGCTTTTTTGGCTGAAGTCATTCGCCACGCAATAGTTTCTCCTTCCACGGGGGTATGGCATGAACGGATTGATTTCCGGAGTGCTATAGAGGCGGTAAGTTCCCCAGAACGTAAACGTTGGTCGCAGATTGTCGAGGAATCATTGGCGCGGTTCTTCCAGCCTCCACGTGATAACGGGTATGTGCAGGCTGCACTCAGCGCGGCAATTTGCGCAGTTTATGATGCGCGATGGGAATCTTCACGAGTTACCCGCCAAGATGCCTTTCAGATTGGGGTCGAAGCTGCGGTACGTATTGGTGGGGATACTGATACGGTTGCGGGTTTGACCGGCGCTATTCTCGGTAGTGCGGGGGGAATTGAGAGCATTCCGGGAAGTTGGATTAAAACAATTCACGGTTGGCCGGGTTTGGATGCCGAGGGTCTTTGCGACCTCGCCCAGGCCACCGCTTTAGTAGGTTTATCCGGCGGTGGGCTAGAAGGCGCACAACGGGCGATGGACGCTCTGGTGGCAATTAAAACGGCACCTCGTTTAGAAAAAACTACTTTTGTTTCCAATTCTTCGCCAGAACTTTGATTTCCTTGAAATATAAATATTTTGATGTTAGTTTTAGCGCATTTCACTCCGGCCCTTAGTTTCAAGTTGCTTTATTACCCGATGGACGTTTATTCTTTTTGAGCATCAAGCGCGAGTGGCGGAATAGGCAGACGCGCACGGTTCAGGTCCGTGTGCCCGAAAGGGCGTGGGGGTTCAACTCCCCCCTCGCGCACGTTTGAAAAGTAGAGTGCCGCAGTGGTTTTCCATTGCGGCACTTGTTCTTTTCAAGGTTTGTAATTGTTTACATTGCACGTTTATGCACTGCGCCATGCGTGAAACCGGGAGGTTAAGGCCGAAAATAGTAGGAATTACCTATCCTTAAAGCTAGGATTGTAGTAATTCAGTATCTTCTGGTAAGTTTTCAACTTATTAGTTTTAGCAAAACGTTTTTGTTTTGCACTAAAAAGTAGATGGACTTACCGGTATGAAAGAACCTAACCCGCTACTTGAGGGTAGTGGACTAACTGGAAGGAGGCTCCCCTAGATGGGTATCTTTGATCGCGTCGAACGCGTAGTCGAGGACTCTGTAAACGGAGCATTCTCTAAAGTTTTCCGTTCTACTTTGAAGCCAGTTGACCTGACTGCTTCTATCAATCGGGCAATGGATGACGGAATCCAAGAGTTTGAAGCTAACCGAATTATTTGCCCAAATGATTTTACGGTTCATCTTTCTATCGAAGATTTTGATCGTTTCCAAAAATCTGGTCTTCAGGTAATGGCACAGGAGTTAGCGCAAGCAGCTTTGTCCCATGCGGAGTCTGAGCAGTACGTTTTAGCTGGAAAAATAAACGTTACTTTGGAAGAAGATAGCTCGCTCCGACCCGGCGAGGTAAAAACTAACGCCTGTGCAGTTAATTCAGCAGTTGCTCCCGCTTTTGATCACGCTGCATCTACTTCCCACCCGCTACTGCAGGTGGGCGAAACCCTGTGGCGTCTAATTGACGACATTACGGTGATTGGCCGTGGACAAGAAGCCGACATTGTAATTGACGATTCTTCAGTTTCACGCAAACATGCGGAAATTAGGATTACTCCCGGAGCCGTATTACTAACGGACCTTTCTTCCACTAATGGAACTTTTGTTGAGGGTCATCGCATTACTGCTTGCCAGCTGGTTGATGGAAATGAGATTACGCTTGGCCGAACTAGCGTTAGTTTCTGGTCTTCCGAAGAGGAAGATGGTCAGTGAACAACGAACTTCTTTTCACAGTTTTCCGTTTCAGCTACCTAATTTTATTGTGGCTGATGGTTTTGGTTGCCCTCACAGTTTTACGCCGCGATATTTTCGGCACAATGGTTACTCCACGAGGACGTGGAAGAGCAGCGCGCAAAGCTGAGCATAATCGCCAAAAAACGGCTTCTAAACCAGCGAAAGCTGAGTCTTCTTCTGCAGTACTTCCGGGAATGCCAGGCAGTTTCCCCGTTCCGGAGGCAGAAGGCCCCCTTCGCTTGATTGTCACGGGTGGACCGTTAGCAGGAACGTCTCTTCCGCTGGGGTCAGCCCCGGTGGTGATTGGTCGCTCCCCCTCATGCACGCTCGTTTTAGATGACAATTACGCATCCGGACGACACGCGCGTTTATTCCCCGATAAACATTCTTGGTGGTTGGAAGATTTAGATTCTACCAACGGTACTTTTATGGATGATGAACGAGTAGTACAGGCTCGCCCTTTACAGCCGGGTATTCGTTTCCGGGTTGGGCAAACTACCATGGAAATTGGTAGGTAATTATGTCTGTTGAAATTCGTTATGCGGCTTTATCGGATGTTGGTTTGGTTCGTAAGAACAACCAAGATTCTGGTTACGCAGGTCAACATTTGCTGGTTTTAGCAGATGGAATGGGCGGGCCGGCAGGTGGCGATATTGCCTCTAGTGTGGCAGTTGCACACTTAGCTCCCCTCGACCAGGATTCCTACCCCGCGGAAGAACTACTTCCCGCTTTAACAAAAGCGCTTAACGATGCTCATGACGAATTGATTTCCCGTTCGCGCCGCGACCCAGACCTTGAAGGAATGGGAACAACCTGTATAGCAATTTTGCGTTCCAGTAACAAAATGGCAATGTTGCACATCGGTGATTCACGCGCCTTTCGCTTACGTGACGGTCAACTCACTCAGGTAACAAAAGATCATTCTTTCGTGCAGTATCTGGTAGATACTGGCCAAATCAGTCCTGAAGAAGCTCAAAATCATCCGCAAAAAAATGTAGTTTTGCGAGTTTTGGGTGATCAGGATGAACCGCTTTTGCCGGACGAGTCTTTACGTGAGGCAATTGTTGGTGACCGATGGCTGCTTTGTTCTGACGGACTTTCTGGGGTTGTCAGTACCGAGACCATTAACGAGGTAATGACAAGTACTCCTAATTTGGAAGAGTGTGCACAAAAGCTGGTTCACTTGGCCTTGCGCGCCGGAGGGCCGGACAACATAACAGTTGTTCTTTTTGACGTTATTTCTTCTTCTGCCGATATTTTACAAAGTGAACCGCAAGTAGTTGGTGCCGCTGCGACCGACCGTTTAGCCAAGAGCGCGGCAACCGGGTTTTCTTCCGCCCGAGCTGCTGCTTTAGGTGCCAGCACTGATTCTGTCGCTCCCTCCGATGAGGATAAGGATACAGATTTAGAGACTTCTTCTCGCCGTGGCCGTAAAATCGCGAAATGGGTTGGTTCTTTCCTCTTCTTACTTGCCCTAGTCGGTGGAGTCTTTGCCGGATATAGCTGGAGCCAATCCCAGTATTATGCGATTGCCGAGGGTGATGCGATTGTGATTTACCAAGGTATTCCTCAATCCCTCGGCCCGATTTCTCTATCTCACCCGGTAAGTGTGAAAAAGTATAAGGTTTCCGACCTCTCTCCTGCTCTGCGCACTCGCCTAGAAACTCCGGTAACTCGATCTTCACGTCAAGCACTCGACACCTACCTTGATTCTTTGGTGACCGAAGATGGGTGGCGTCGACTGAATGAGGATTCCCCACAAGTTATTTTGCCGGGACAAACTCCCTCAGTTCCCCCTACAGCTTCTTCTCCGGAAGCGGTGCCCCAGTTACCAGGGTTGTCAGTTTCACCTACTCCGTCTGCGCCAAAAGGTCCAGATACTCCAAATAAGTAAGGAGGGGCAGTGGCTACAGTTTCAGTTAAAACTGCTCGTCCGGGACGCTGGTCCGAGCTTGTCTTAATGCTTTTTGCTGTTTCTTTGGGAATTGGCGGTTATGCGCTAACCATCTTTAATCGTGGTGGTGACCTGCCCCAAAACTTTATATTCCATATTGTTGCGCTAATTTTAGTGGCAGTTTTAGCTACTTTGATTGTGCGTTGGCTTGCACCTTACGCCGACCCGGTCATTTTGCCGGTCGCGGTGGCACTAAACAGTTTGGGGCTGGCGATGATTTATCGCATAGATCAGTCTTATATAGCTAAAGGTGGTTCTTCACTTCGCTTGGTAATCGGTGCCAGACAGCTAATTTGGACTGCTCTGGGTCTTAGCGTAATGCTGGCAATTTTGTATTTCTTGCCGTCCCATCGCCGCTTGCGTTCCACTCCAATGCTGTGGATGCTCCTTTCTCTTCTGCTACTAATTTCACCAATTATTCCCGGTCTTGGTAAGCGCATTAACGGAGCTCGTATCTGGGTTGGTTTAGGGCCTTTCCATTTTCAGCCGGCCGAGTTGGTAAAGGTAACTTTGGCGATTGCTTTTGCCGCTTATTTAGTTGCTTATCGCGATCGTCTGGTGCTGGGGGGAAAGAAGATTTTTGGGTTGCGTCTGCCGCGCGCAAAGGATTTAGGCCCCCTTTTGCTAATTTGGATAATGTCCTTGGGGGTTTTGGTTTTACAACGCGATCTGGGAACTTCGTTACTTTTCTTTGGTCTATTTGTTTCTATGCTTTATGTAGCGACAGACCGGATTTCTTGGATTGTTCTGGGAATGAGCATGTTTGCGGTTGGCGCAGTTGCCGCTAAGAGTCTTTTTGCTCATGTTCAGTACCGTTTTGACGTATGGTTACACACTTTTGATCCCGAAATATATAGTCGTCGTTACGGCGGATCTTGGCAGCTAGCTCAAGCTCAGTTCGGAATGGCTTTTGGGGGCCTTTTTGGAACTGGATGGGGTAAGGGCTACCCACAGGAAGTTTACGCCGCTAACTCAGACATGATTTTAGCTTCTTTGTCTGAAGAATTAGGGCTTACCGGACTATTTGCGATTTTGGTTCTCTATCTAATTTTGGTGGAACGAGGTTTCCGCGCGGCAGTTTCTATTCGTGACGGATTCGGAAAGCTTTTGGCCACCGGTTTAGCCTTTTCAATTGCATTGCAACTGTTCGTGGTCGGCGGAGGTATTTTCCGCATTATTCCGCTTACTGGCCTGACTGCTCCATTTATGGCCGCGGGCGGTTCTTCGCTAGTTTCTTCTTGGATTTTGGTGGCTTTGCTGTTGCGCGTTTCTGATGCGGCTCGGCGTCCAGCTTCCGATCCGTCTACCGCCTTGGAAACTGTGAAGGAGGGGAGTTTGGGTGAATCCGCAGATTCGTAAACTGATGGGCGCTTTGGCGCTAATGCTTCTTTCTCTTTTCGTGGCGGCTAGCTATATTCAGTACTGGCGTGCCCCGGCTCTGGTGGCAGATGCGCGTAATGCACGACCGATTTACGAGTCGTGGAAACGCGATCGAGGCCCGATTATTGTGGCTGGTAAAGAAATTGCTCTTTCTAAAAAGGTGGAGGGTAACGTCCAGTACCAGCGCGAGTATCCCTTGGGGCCCGAGTACGCCTCAATTACTGGGTATGCGGCAGTTAAGTTGCATGTTTATTCCGGTTTGGAGGCTGCTGCCTCGGCAGATTTGGACGGTACTTCTAATTCTTTGTGGACTCAACGGATACAGGATTTGCTGACTGGTTCACAGCCGCGCGGTGGTGCACTGATACTTACTATTGACCCGAAGATGCAAAAGGCCGCTTATGATTCTTTACAGGGGCGAACCGGTGCGGCGGTTGTAATTGATCGTGGAACGGGTGAGATTAAGGCTCTGGTTTCAACCCCAACTTTTAATCCCAATGATATTGTTCAAGCCAATGCGAAAAAGGGACGTAAAGACCTTTCCGAACTTCAAGATGATCCGCGTCGTCCTTTGACTAATCGGGTAATTTCAGGAGACCGTTACCCGCCGGGATCGGTTTTTAAGATTATTGTGGCTGCAACTGCTTTGGAAAGGGGCATTGTAAACCTTGATTCTGTGGTCGAGGCACCGCGAGAATTGAAACTGCCGGGAACCAATCACACGATTAAGAATTATGGTGGTGAGGCCTGCGGTAACGGCCACCCAAAGTTTTCTTTTGCTTTCGCCCATTCTTGTAATACGCCTTTTGCGAAGTTGGGTATGGATCTTGGTTGGGATGCGCTTTCGGCTCAGGCGAAGAAGTTTGGTTTTGAGACAGATATTTCTATCCCGATGATGGTTACTCCCTCGGTTTTCCCTCAAACAGATGGTAAAGCACAGTTAGCGCAAGCCTCTATTGGCCAGTTGAATGTGCAGATTACACCTTTGGAAGCGGCAATGGTCTCGGCGGCAGTTGCAAACGACGGAAAACTGATGAAACCATTTTTGATTGAATCTACTGCCAATCGTGACCTGGTAGTGCAAAAAACTACTGAACCGCAAATGATTTCCCAGGCTGTCAGCCCGGAAGTTGCAAAGAAATTGCGTTCGTTAATGACCGACGTGGTAGTGGAGGGAACTGGAAAGCCCGCCTCAATTAAGGGTATTCAGGTTGCCGGAAAGACCGGAACGGCCGAAACCGGTCGAAATGGGTCACACGCATGGTTCACGGGTTTCGCTCCGGCAGATAACCCGAAGTATGCAATTGCGGTGGTTTTAGAAGCCGGTAACGGCGAGTATCTTACAGGTGGCCCAGATGCGGGCCCAATTGCCGCCCGGATTTTGAAAGCGGGTTTGCAGTGAAGATTTATGAGGGTGCGGTTTTTGGTAACCGTTACAAGCTGACTTCTCGAATTGCACTGGGTGGAATGGGTGAAGTCTGGCGTGCCGTAGATACGCTTACCGATACCGAGTGCGCAATTAAGGTTTTGCGTGACGATTTGGTGGGCGATAAGCACTTTTTAGATCGTTTAGAGATAGAAGCAGCTAACGCCCGGCGCATGTCGCATCAGAACTTGGCGGCGGTGCTAGATTCCGGGCAGGATGGTTCAACTGGCTGGCTTGTAATGGAACTAGTTTCGGGTCGTCCTCTGACCGATTATTTGGATGATGGGCGCACTTTGTCCGAGGTTCAGCTTTTACCTATCTTGTACCAATGCGCTTTAGCGCTGACCGCCGTTCATACCGCGAACGTGGTTCACCGGGATGTTAAACCAGGAAATATTTTGATTGCCGATGACGGGTTGGTAAAGCTCACTGATTTTGGTATTTCCCGTTTCGAGTCGCAGGTTGATTTAACCGCAGCGGGAATGGTTATGGGGACTGCCCAGTATCTTCCACCGGAGCAGGCTAAGGGTCAGCCGGCAACGGCCTTGGGTGATATTTACAGCTTAGGAATTATTGCTTACGAGGCTTTGGCTGGAAAGCGTCCTTTTACCGGCACTACACAGGTTGATATCGCAATCGCCCACGTGAATCAAAAAGTTCCCCCACTTCCTGATTCTGTTCCTCCGCTCGTACGAACGTTGATTATGTCAATGTTGCAAAAGAAACCGGTTAACCGCCCCCCGGATGCGGCTTCTTTTGCTCGCCAGGTTGCTTATGTGGCTCGTCAGTTGGAAATTTCTATAGATCCGTGTCCGCTGGGTGATCCTCCACCAGCTCCGGCCGCGCAGGTAGAGCCTACCGCTTGCGTGCCGGTAATTGAACCAAAGGTTAGTGAAGAGTCTCTTTCCTCGGTTCCACCGGTGTCCTCCTCTGCGGCTGCAAACTCGACAGAGATTCCTTTGCCTCCACCGGCTCAAGTTACGCCAGTAGTCCCTGCACCCCCTCCAGCCCCGGTACCATCTCCTCCTCCGGTACCCGAGGTGCCCAACCCGTCTTCTTCCCCCGCTCCCGTAGCTGCACCGCTCTTGTCTGAAGATGAATTGGAGGGAGAGGCGGACAATAATTCCGTCCCCTCTTCCTCGGTTTGGGCAGATACCCCAAAGAGTTTTACCGAAATTATCACCCCTTCTTCCGAGAAATCTTCTGAGTCTCTCGAAGATACTGATTTTTCTCCAAAACACCTGCCTTCTAGGCAAGGTTGGAAAGAGTGGATAGGGCTAGAGAAGGGCTCTTCATATTTGCTAGTGCGAGACGCTCCCGTATCGTTGCTTGTAGCGTTACTGCTGGTCTTACTGGTAGTTTCATTCTTAATACAGATTATTTTTGTTAGTGCTGGCACTGTGTCAGCGGCTCCCCTGCTGGAAGGATCATCATGGTTGATTCAAGTTCTCGTCGTTTAGCGGGAAGGTATGAGCTTCGCGGTTTGATAGGTCGCGGAGGGATGGCCGAGGTACGGCTGGGTTATGACACGCGTCTTTCGCGAGTGGTGGCCATTAAGATGCTGCGTACTGACTTGGCTCGTGACCCAATTTTCCAGGAGCGTTTTCGTCGCGAGGCGCAGTCAGCGGCTTCTTTGAATCACCCGGCAATTGTAGCGGTCTATGACACTGGCGAAGAGTTAATCGACACCCCTGATGGTAAATCGGTTTCTGTTCCTTACATCGTGATGGAATACGTGGAGGGTCATACCGTTCGCGATTTGCTCCAAAGTGGGGAACCCGTCCAGATTGACGAGGCGGTAGAGATTGTTTCTGGGGTTTTGTCAGCTTTGGAATACTCTCACCACGAGGGTCTGGTTCACCGGGATATTAAGCCGGGAAATATTATGTTGACCAATACTGGCAAGGTAAAGGTCATGGACTTTGGGATTGCGCGTGCGTTGTCTGATTCTCAGGCGACAATGACGCAAACTGACGCGGTGGTTGGAACCGCCCAGTATCTTTCTCCCGAACAGGCGCAGGGACAAAGCGTAGACGCACGTTCTGATTTGTATTCAACCGGTTGTGTACTATTTGAGCTACTCACTGGCCGTCCGCCCTTTAAGGCTGATTCTGCCGTTGCAGTAGCCTACCAGCACGTTTCCGAACCGCCACCCACTCCCTCGTCTATCGCTTCGGATATTCCCGCCGGGTTAGACAGGGTAGTTTTGCGCTCTTTAGCCAAGCGTCCTGATGATCGCTATAGCTCTGCGGCGCAAATGCGAGCTGATTTGATTAAAGGTGCTGCCGGAGGCGAGGTTGCGCCAGTTCCTGCAACTGCTTTGATTTCTCCGCGTCGGGTTGATCCGAGTACGCAAACGACTACTTTGCCTCCTCTGCCACCGCAAACGGCAACTGCACAAATGCCTTTAACTAGGGCACAGGCGCAAAATGCTTCTTCTGTCCTGCCGCCGCCTCCGCAGCCGAAGGAGGAAAGCGCTTCTCGAATCTGGATACTTTGGATTGCGCTAGCTCTGCTTTTGGTTATTGGGGGAATGGTTGCAATTGTTTGGGCAAATAGCTCATCGCCCGCCACTCCCCAAACTCCCGAAACGGTTGAGGTTGTTTCCGTCACCGTCCCGGATTTAACCGGTAAAACGCAGGGTGATGCACGTAAGACACTACGCGATTTGGGCTTACAGATGCGGATTGAACCAGAGAAAAAAGAATCTGATTCAGTTCCGGCTGACGCGGTTATTTCTTCCAATCCGGCCTCGGGAAGCAAGGTTGAAAAGGGAGGCACTGTAACAGTCACGCTTTCGAAGGGCCCGAAAGAAATTGACTTGCCTAATCTTACGGGTCAGACAATGGATGATGCTTCCACCCAGTTAAAGGCTCTAGGAATTAACACATCGGTTAAGACCGTAGATGATTCACAGGTCGAAAAGGGACGCGTTGTAAAGACTGAACCTGAGGCCGGAACCAAGGTTAAATCGGGAGATTCAGTGGTCTTGCTGGTGGCTTCGGGCTATGTTTCCATTCCGGCTGATTTGGTCGGTCAACCCATTGGTAAGGTAACTTCACAGCTTCAACAGCTCGGACTTTCGGTTTCGTCAGAAGAAGTTATTAATGATACTTCCGAGCCAGGTACAGTCCTTTCGGTTAACCCGGTAGGTTCCGTGCAGATTCGTTCCGAGGTTCATCTAACTGTCGCGAAGGCACCGCAACCGACTGAACCTCCGACGGAAGAACCCCAGGTTCCTCCGAGCAAACCTAAGACTCCGGAAAAACCCTAGTTAAATACTTGACCTGGCTTCCAGATAAAGAGGAAATCTATCCTTGAATCTGGAAGCCAGGTTTTTATATTTATTTTGATAACTCTAAATATTGCATTTATATTTTCTAAGATTTATGATTCTCCTGTGTTCGCAATGATTGAGATTATTAACGGGTGCGCAGGCTAGAATAGCCGCGAACCCGCAGTCTTGCGCACCCACCCCTTCACTTTAATTTGTAAGTGGAGGGTTTTTTGTTACCCTTTTTCGATTCCTTGAAGGTAAAAATGTCTAAATCCCCAACAAGAGAAGTCTGGTCTTCACGTACAGTATTTTTAGCCGCTGCTATCGGTTCAGCTATTGGTCTGGGAAATATTTGGCGGTTCCCTTACATTGCTTACAAAAACGGGGGTGGATCTTTTTTAATTCCATATATTGTCGCCCTGGTAACGGGTGGAGTTGCAATGTTGTTTTTCGACTATGCCATCGGCCACCGTTTCCGGGCTGCGCCCCCGTTAGCTTTCGCTCGTATCTCTCGGTTTGCTGAACCGTTGGGGTGGGTACAAACATTAATTACATTCTTTATTGCCGTGTACTACATGGCAGTTTTAGCCTGGGCTGCTTTCTACACTTTCTTCGCTTTTACTACCGCGTGGGGTGATGATCCAGATACTTTCTTTATGCAAAGTTTCTTACAGGCAGATACTAAATCAGTACATACAGGAACTTTTCTTCCTGGGTTAACTCTAGTTTTAGCTCTCATTTGGGTGGTTTTACTGTTAGTAATGTCTTTCGGTGTAGAAAATGGTGTAGGGCTAGTTTCTAAGTTTGCAGTTCCTACACTGGTAGTTTTGTTCCTGATAATTACAGTACGGGCGTTGATGCTACCTGGTTCAAGCGAGGGGTTAAACGCACTTTTCACCCCGGATTGGGCAGCTTTAACAGACCCGCAAGTGTGGATGGCTGGGTATGGCCAAATTTTCTATTCTCTTGCTGTCGGTTTTGGAATTATGCTTACTCAAGCTTCTTATCTTAAGCGTCGTACAGATATCACAACTACCGCTTGGACGGTTGCTTTCGCTAACTCTATGTTTGAAGTTTTCGCGGGTATCGCAGTTTTCTCGGCACTTGGCTTTATGGTTCACCAAAGCGGTTTGCCGATTGAGAAAGTTGTTACCTCGGGAGTCGGATTGGCGTTTATCGCATTTCCAAAGATTATTTCCACTATGCCCGGTGGAGCATTCTTCGGGGTTTTGTTTTTCGGTTCGTTATTCCTTGCTGGATTTACCTCGATGTTTTCAATTATTGAGGTGCCCATTTCTTCCTGCATGGATAAGTTTGGCTGGTCCCGCCGTAAGGCAGTAGTGCTGGTCGGTGCAAGCGCTGGTTTCCTATCACTACTTTTACTTCCAACAACCACTGGTTTGGCCGCATTAGACATCATGGATTCTTACATCAACATTTTCGGAATTGTGCTTGTCTCGCTGGTAACTCTTTTAACGGTTGGTTGGGGATTAAAGATGTTCCCGGTTCTTTCCCGGCACTTGGATGCGATTTCCACGATTCGTACACGCGGATGGTGGATTGTCGCAGTAGGTGTTTTAACACCAACAATTTTGTTGTTGACGTTTATTGGACAGGTATATTCTTTGTTTAATCCACCGGCAGAAGGTGGCTATTCGAATCCACAGCTTTTGGTTTATGGATGGCTAGTTTCTCTACTTATCTACCTTGGTGCGCTGGCGTTAACCTATGCTCCTTGGAAGAAAGGCGTTGATTTCCAGGCGCCAAAGGAATTCACTTTTGATTCAGAAAATCCGCAAGCAGCACTTGTTCTAGAGACCAAAGAAGGGGAAGTACTATGAGTTTTTCAGCACTTGTAATGATGGTGGTTTATCTTTCGGTAATTAGCGGTGGTCTGCTTACCGGGGTGGCGATTATGGCAACTCATCGGGACGAGGAAGCCGGATGCCTTCCTCCTGAAAAAATGGAGTTGGGCGAAGAATAGAGGTTTTCTAGTTCTTAACTAACGGTATTTCCAGTCAGGTTAAAGTAGTCGTTAATCCAAGGGTATCCCCAAAGGAATAGGGCTAGTGTAATTAGATAAAGTAAGAATACGCATTCAATTACGCGCAGCCAGACTGGGCCGGGTAGAACTCGACGAAAAAACCATGAATACATCTAGTTGAGCTCCTTTGTAATTTCCACTGGGATGCCGCTTTTACGCGGCACCCAGTGGTCAAATTCTAGGTGTTGAATGTAGCGGTGCGAGTTTCCCCATTCAGGATCGCAAGTTGTCATTGTCATGAAACGTTTTTCTGGAATAGCTTTCCAGTTTCCGGGAACGGGAGCGATAACGTCTGTTTTATTGGGTAGTACAATTTGGTGATTTGTTGCCTTGTAAACGATGAAAGCATCTTTGGTTTCCACCACAACGGGGTCTCCTGGCTTAATGTTGTGAATGAGCCGGAAAGAGTTTCCGTAGGAGCGTCTATGCGCGGCGACGGAAAAGTTTCCGATTTCACCGGGCATGGCAGTGTCGTATTTTCCCGCATAGTGTCCAGCAAATGCCTGATCTAAAACCCACTGTTCGGTACTTTCAGCAACGGGAATTTGCATCATCTGCCACCGTGGAACGTACATGGTTGCAAAAACTTCACCAGTTTTTACTTTGTCTACTTTAGGTGGTGCATCATAGCGCAAATCCGTGGAAATGTTCTTTGGAGCAGCAGGTAGTGACTGCTCGAATACCGCTACTTGCTGATCACGGGTTGCCTCAACTTCTAGAGTTGTCCAAAACAGCTGCCAAACCGCAAACATTCCGACTAGGAATGAAGCGGTTATTAACAGTTCTCCGATTAAACCGAGGAAGGTAAGGAATCCCCAGTGGAGTGTCGACCAGAAAGAATGTTTCTTTTTCTCTGGCTGTTTTGAGGCACGTAATTCGGTGCGGGTTAAGGTCATGTTTGCCCTTTTCTATTTCCTGCTGCTATCTAGGGTACTTATCTCAGAAGCCGCCGGTATTTTTAGGTTAATTTCCTTGCTAACGCTGTACCCCAGTCCCCTTAGGGCAACATATTGGCGATAGATTTCCATACTGTTGTCCTCGTCAATTGCTTTTTGGAGCTGCTCGGGATTGCCGATTGCTGAGATTATAAACGGGGGTGAGTGTACTAGACCATCAACATATATTACGTTACCGACACAGCGTACTTTGCTGGAGAAGGTAATCCGATGGCCTTGTACGCTCATCGCTTCGGCTCCCCCGGCCCATAGGGCATTCATAACGCTTTCGATATCTTGTTGGTGTACTACGTAGTCGTTTAAGTTTACGTTTTTGTCCGAGGGCGGGTTTGCGGCATCGCTTAGTTCAACCGTTAATCCCGGACCGGTAACACTTTTAGTGCCAGCGAGAATCTGCGCCGCTTTGGATATTTTGGGTTGCTTGGTTTGCACCGAGTCTAGTAGTTGTTGGATTTCCTGACGGATTCTTTCGTTAGTGGTGCGGGTATTTAGGGCTGATTGCTCTTCATTACGAATCAATCCTTTTAGGTCGGTGGCTTGTCGTCCACCTCCAAAGTTTGCAGCGGAGACTCCTAAGAGTGTTCCCGCTACTACTGTGGTAGCAACGGTCAGGAAATATAGTTTTGAACGCTTAGTTCGCATGGAGGCTCTATTCGCACGTAAATGACGCCTAATTCGAGTGGGTTTGCCCGATGTTTTTTGGGATCGAGTTTTATCCGTCATTTTGAATTGTGCCTCCTTTCCGCGAAATTAGCTATTACCTGTTGATAGTATTTATCTGTTATTTAGTTTGTCATGGTTTAGTGCGATGTGGGAACTTACTTTTGTGAGTTTCGATTTTCGGAGCTTTTCCGTCTCGATATCTAGGAGTAAACATGCCTAAAAGCCGTAAGCGTAAGATAAACGGCAAGCCGGTTTCACGCGCCCCTGAGCGTAGTACGGATTTGCCAGAAGACCCTAATGCGCACATTAAGATGTCCCCTGCTTGGTGGGCACCTGTTTTCGTGTCACTAGCATTGATTGGTCTGGTTTGGTTAGTGGTTTATTACCTGACCGGTGCGCAGTACCCAATTCCGGGGATTTTGCACTGGAATATGGCAATTGCTCTAGGGTTCATGATGTCTGGTTTCATCATGGTGCTTTATTGGCGTTAACTTTAAGTAGTTATATTTTTGGGGCGAACCAGTCGGTTCGCCCCAAAAATTTTGCTTTAGTTTAGCATCAGGAAAGATTGCTTACTTGTCTAGCTTTTCCTCAACGGCATCCTTTACCTCAGATACCTTTTCGGCTGCTTTATCAGCAAGTTCTTCTGCCTTGTCGCCAGCTTTTTCGGCTGCGTCTTGCAGTGCTTCCTTAGGGTCTTTTAGGTCCATGTTGGCAACTGCTTCTTCGGCAGCTTCCTCAGCTTCAGCGGCTTCTTTAGCGAAGTCGATTTCCTTAGTCTTAGCGTCTAGGTCTGCCCAGTATTCTTCGGCCCAGGGGTCTTCTACCGGCTGGCTACGACGCCAAAGTACGTAACCAACTGCGCTGCAAGCGGCAACGCCGAGGCTCAGTAGTAGGGTCTTGAGTATTGGACGGCTCTTCTTGGTGGGTTCGCTCAGCGCTTTGGTGGTTGCGGAAGCTACCTTTTCAGCGCGGGTACGAAGCGGAGCGTCGCTCTGTGCAGCGGCGGCGGCATCGGCCATTGCGCGCTGGACACGGGGGAGGTAGTCCTCAACGAGTTTTTCGTGTGCGGCATCCACGCGGGGGCGGACGGCCTCAGAAGCAGCTTCAATCTTGGGAGCTGCAACCTTCACGGTTTCACGCCAGGCCTTTTCTAGCTGAGGGGCGGCCCAGTCACGGGTCTGACCGGCTAGTTCGGTAGCTTTGTCCGAAACCTGGGAGGCAAAACTCGAAAGGTTTTCGGTGAGGGCATCTGTATCTACAGACTTCGCGGCTTCAATTAGCTTTTCGCTCTTGCTTTTGAGTAGGTTCTTCAGCATGTGATAACTCCTTTGCGGAATCAGCCGTCGTCGACTGATATACCTTCCTATTGTGCTATGAAAATGTTCGCTTTGCATGATTATCGGTGTTTTTTAAGGCAAATTTCGCCTTCAGATGGGATTATGGGGGTATGAAAGCTACATTACACACAAATTTTGGCGATATTAACCTCGAATTGTTTAACAACCACGCTCCGGTGACGGTAAAGAACTTCACCGAGTTGGCTCAGGGTCAGCGCGAGTGGACCCACCCTCAGTCGGGAGAAAAAACCACTGCTCCACTTTACGATGGGGTAATTTTCCACCGCGTAATTGATGGCTTCATGATTCAGGGTGGAGATCCCCTCGGTGTTGGTGTTGGTGGCCCCGGATACCGTTTTGAAGATGAGTTCCACCCGGAGCTTTCTTTCTCCGAGCCCTACCTGCTAGCAATGGCTAATGCCGGTCCGAACACCAACGGTTCTCAGTTCTTTATTACCGTAGTTCCCACCCCGCACCTGAACCGTCGTCACACCATTTTTGGTAAGGTCGCTGACGAAGAGTCTAAGCAGGTTGTGGACAAGATTGCTAAAACTGCAACCGATATGCGTGACCGTCCGCTTGAAGATGTAGTTATCGAATCTGTCACCGTTTCTGAATAATGGGTTCTTACTATAACGAATCTTTTGCGAAGCCGTCTTCTTCCCCATGGGGAGCGAGGGCGGCTTCGCCCTTGTGGGGACGTTACTTTGCTTCTTCACCGGCTACTTTCACAATCATGGGAATCTGTATCCTACTGGCTATTCCCTACCTCTTTTTTCCACGTTTTAATAACTATTTAGCTGTAGCTGCCGGACTTTCCTATGTTGAACCATGGCGTTTATTGAGCGCGGCATTTGCCCATTATGGAACCGGACATTTGATTTTGAATATGTGGATGCTTTTTTTGCTCGGTCCACCCTTAGAACGCAGTCTGGGGTCTTGGAGATTTGTCTGGCTCTATCTTTTCGCTGCACTGGGATCATCGGTTTTTGTAGAGACTCTACAGGTCTATTCATTTGTGGAAGTTAGCTACACAGCCGGGGCTTCGGGCGCGCTATTCGGATTATTTGCCGCATTAGCCGTTTTGCATAAAAGAATGCAAACCAATTTACGAATGGTTCTATTGCTACTTGGCATCAACTTTGCCTACGGGCTGATATTTCCCGGCATTTCCTGGGAAGGACACCTGGGTGGGGCTATCTTTGGAGGACTTTTTGCCGCCGTAGTTTTACTTGGCTCACCTTTACCCGGAAGTTCTCGGGAAGTTTCACTGAAAAAAGCTTTATGGCAAGTCCCTTTAGCAATGTTATTAACAGCCGGACTAATAGTTATCCACTTTTGGATTTATTCAAACCTTATTTTTTGAGCTGAACACAAATTACATTTTTTGTGATTTCTAAATAAAAATAAAAAATTACATCTCTGTAATTCTCCACAGATGTGAACAACCCTGTGGATAACTTTATTTTCTTTATTCACAGCTGTGGACAACCCTGCGCATAACTATTTTTGATATTTTTTCTAACCAACTTTCCAACCTAGGATTAAAGTCCCGATAGAATTTTTTTGCTTTTTTTAAGCCACTTTTTTAATATCCCAAATTACTAAAAAGTTTTAGCTGAAAATAGAAAAAATTTTTTCTTTTTTTATCTTTTGTAAAAAATGCTTTTCCGCTAAATCACTAATCTTTACATAAAAAATAGTGAAACCGTTTAACATGTCTGACGACTTTGAGTGTTTAATTTAAAACAAAATATTTTCTATCCAGACAGACCGAGAATAAAAAAATTCGTTTAACAAAACTTTTTTAACGTCTAGACAAATTGAATTTATTCTGCATAAATTGTGTACACGAACACACTTTAAGAGCCTGTTCGTTGATTTAACTGCAAGGAGGCAGAATGAAGATAAAGGCTATTGTGAAACCCAATGCCTACGCAGACTCTATGGTCCTGATGGCCCTATCCACTAAGGTAAATGAACTACCAATGGTGGAAAAGGCAATGGTGGGAATGGGCACAAACCTGAATAAACAGGTGATATCAGAAGTTGGCTTATCAACTCCTGAAATTGAGAAAGCCACTCCCCGTGACCAAATCATCGTTGTTAAATGTGAAACAGATGAACTGTGTGATCAGGCCCTGGAAATGGTTGAAGAACTCCGAAACCAAGGTCCAGTTTCTGACGCTGAAACCACTTACGCTACGGCACATGCCGCTTTCGATGCTGATGAAGACTCTTCTTTAGTAGTTATTTCGGTACCTGGTGAATATGCTGCTGCAGAAGCCAAAAAGGCACTAGAAGCAGGGAAGAACGTAATGCTCTTCTCGGATAACGTTACCGTTGAGGATGAACTTGATCTAAAGACTTACGCCCATGAAAACGATTTGCTCGTAATGGGTCCTGACTGCGGAACCGCAATCATCAACGGCGTTGGTCTATGCTTCGCTAACGAAGTTAAATCCGGTCCAATTGGGGTAGTTGGAGCTAGCGGTACTGGAAGTCAGGAAGTATCGGTTCAAATTGATGCTCTTGGTTCGGGAATCAGCCAGCTAATCGGTGTAGGTGGACGTGATCTTTCAGAAAAGATCGGTGGCATCATGATGCTTGACGGCCTAGCAATGCTAGATGCAGACCCTGACACCTCGGTTATTATCCTGCTTTCCAAGCCGCCGGCACCGAGTATTGCCGAACGGGTTTTGGAAGAAGCGGGAAAGACCGAAACCCCAGTCGTGGTATGTTTTATCGGAGCTGAATCTCCCGCCAATCTACCGGAAAATATCACTTTCGTTTCCAACACTCGTGATGCGGCAGTAGCTGCGGTAGCCGCCGCTACCGGCACCAAACCCGAAACCGGAGTGGACTACAAGTTAGATACCACGGCTATTAAATCGGGTTGGGGCGAAAAGCAACACACCATTCACGGTCTGTTCTGTGGTGGAACCGTCTGTGATGAGGTCTTCCACGCTCTACGTCATGATCTTGAAAGTGTCGGATCAAATGTTGCCAAGGATCCAAACCTTCGTCCAGGAGCCGGGGACTTTAAGCACCTCCTCATTGACCTCGGTGATGACGAATACACTCAAGGCCGCCCCCACCCAATGATTGATCCAACGTTGCGCAACAACGAGATTCTCAAGGTTGGGGAAAACCCTGAAGTAGCTCTACTTTTGCTTGACTTCGAACTCGGTTACGGTTCACACCCAGACCCGGTTGGGGCCACGATTGAAAGTATTACAAAAGCGCGTGCCACCGCTAAGGAAGATGGTCGTGAATTAACGGTAGTGGCCTACGTTCTAGGCACTGACCAAGATCCGCAAGATAAAGAAACCCAGGTCGCTAAGTTACGTGAAAACGGAGTGCTTGTCGTAGACAGTGCTGTTGACTTGGCAACCGTTGCCCTAGAAATTATCCGCTAACGCCAAAAGACAAGGAAGTATTATGGCAAACAACCTTTTTAGCAAGAAGAAGATGAGCGTCGTTAACGTAGGTCTTTCCTCGTTCGCAGACGATGTTAAGCAGCAGGATGCAGAAGCAGCACAGGTAGCTTGGAAGCCCCCACGTGACTACGCTCCCGAAGTAATCGAAGCCTTGAAGAAACTACAGCGTCCCGAGGTTGCAGAAAAGATTAAGAAGGCTAACGAGGAAGTAGTACAGCGAATTATTGACGCGCACCCCGTACTCGTTGGTTTTGGCAAGGCAATTGATGTAGTTCCCGGAATGACCCGAAACACCATTTTGCACGCTGGTCCGCCAATTGAGTGGAAGGACATGTGTGGGGCAATGCGCGGTGCTGTTACCGGAGCAATCGTTTTTGAAGGTCTAGCTAAGGACATCGCAGAAGCTGAGGAAGTTGCCGCTAACGGTGGCGTTATCTTCTCCCCCTGCCACGAACACAACTGTGTTGGTTCAATGGCCGGTGTTACCTCCGCATCCATGTACATGCACATCGTTAAGAATAAGGTTCACGGAAACGTCGCTTACACAAACCTATCTGAGCAGTTAGCAAAGATTTTGCGTATGGGTGCGAACGACCAGTCGGTAATTGACCGCCTTATTTGGATGCGTGACGTTTTTGGTCCGATGCTGGCACAGGCCATGGAAATGGCGGGGGAAATCGACCTTCGTTCGATGTTGGCACAAGCCCTCCAGATGGGCGACGAGGACCACAACCGTAACATTGCCGGTACTTTGCTGCTATTCCAAGCACTAGCTCCCTACATGTTGCAGACGGACTTCACTACCGAGCAGAAGAAGGAAGTTTTCGAGTTTATCCAGTCCAGTGACTACTTCTCCGGCCCGACCTGGATGGCTGTCTCGAAGTGTGCTTTGGACGCTGGGCATGGAGTGCCCAACAGTACTATCGTCACCACCATGTGCCGTAACGGTACAGAATTTGGTATTCGTGCTGCCGGTTTCGAAGGCTTCCGCTGGTTCACCGGTCCCGCCGGAATTGTTAAGGGCCCGATGATGGCTGGATACAAGCCTGAAGACTCTGGCCGCGACATTGGTGACTCTGCCATTACTGAAACTTACGGTATTGGTGGTTTCGCGATGGCAGCTGCTCCCGCGATTGTCCCGCTAGTTGGTGGAACCGTTGAGGAAGCGCTCAACTACTCCAAGGACATGTTGGCAATTACTACCACGGTTAACCCGAACCTAACTATCCCGGTTCTAAACTTCCGTGGTATTTGCACCGGTATCGACATCGTCAAGGTTATTGACACCGGTATGCTCCCGATTATTAACACCGCTATTGCCCACAAGGACGCGGGAATCGGTATGATCGGAACCGGTCTAGTTAACCCCCCATTCGAAGTCTTCGAAAAGGCAATTGTTGCCCTTGCTGAAGAAATTGTTGGAGAGTAACTAATGGTTGTTGCCCGCGCCCTCGTTGCCGATACAAGCTGGAACTATCAGCTTGGTTCCGAGGGTGCGGGCGCACCCCTCACTCCCGTAATGAAAAAAGCACGAGTGGTTAAT
This sequence comes from Actinomycetaceae bacterium TAE3-ERU4, assembly GCA_019218365.1. Taxonomy (GTDB): domain Bacteria; phylum Actinomycetota; class Actinomycetes; order Actinomycetales; family Actinomycetaceae; genus Boudabousia. The sequence goes on from JAHUUJ010000001.1 coordinate 364,979, forward strand.
TCTTTTAATCATTCAATGTCTTTTCAATTGGAGGGTCAGCGGCCACAGTTATGGACCATAGTAACGGCACAGAAACCTCCCTCACCAGCCACCCTAATTTGCGATTTACCGCAGCTACCTCATTTAGAAGTGGGCTCTGAGATACTAATTTCATCCCAGGGTTTAGAGCATGAACTACTGAATATTAAGTTTGCAGGTTGTAAATTTCTAAGTTGTCAGATTGCTCCAACTCATTCTTCAATCCCAGATATAGAACTGCTTACCTGGGCTTTAAGCCAGTGGAAAAAATTAACTCCACGGGGATCTTTTAGAAAACGGGAAAGATGTTCCGAGGTAGATTTACATATCCATCAAAAACTAGTTTGCGGTGCCAACCAATTTCTGGTGGGCATTACATCCTCAGAAAATACGGAAAATCTTAGAGAAGTAACAAAAAACTTTCTCGGTTTAGGAGCTGGGCTAACTCCTTCAGGGGATGATTTCATCGTTGGAGTCTTAGCTGTGCTAAGCGCAACTGGGCAAAAATCAGAAGCTAGAAAGATTATTTGTCAGGCTGTTAGAGAAAATCTCACTAACACTACTGAAGTAAGCCAACAGTTTCTCGAAGCAGCTTTGCAAGGTCGTTTTAACCACGCAGTCGCTCAAGTTGTTTACACGCTTATCGATGAAGATATGGAGAGCGCTAAAGCGGCTATCGAGGAGCTTCTAAAACACGGTAGCACTTCTGGTGGAGATACTCTTTTAGGAATACTCGCTGCCATCGCTTCCCTTTGCCAACCCCCGCTACATTTTTAACTTTAAGGAACTTACATGAAAAAAAATTCACTTATTGCAGCCCTGTTCATCGGGTTACTCTGTGGAGCTTGGGCAGGTCTAGCTCCTTTAGTGAACCTGTCCATCTGGGCTGGGTTTGCAAGTTGCACTGCTTACTTTGCCAGCGGCAAGCATAAGCTTCCCGGCCTTGGTATCACAGTACTAACTAACTTGGTTGGGGTTGGTACTGCCTGGGCTATGATTCAACTCAGTGGCCTCATTGGTATGGCCGAGTTGGGGGTTGGGATTTCTGTAGGTGCAGTAGTTGTTCTTATCGTTTTGATGGGAGATGTACCCTATTTGAGTTTCGTTCCCGGTATTTTTGTCGGTTGCTACTCCACTTTTGCCATCAACGCAGACTACAAGCTACTGATTCCTTCTCTAGTTGTTGGAGCAATCTTAGGTATGCTCTGTGATTGGGGTGCAGAAATCACCGTAAACGCAATTGGTGACAAGGAACCTGTCACTAATTAACAAATATCATGTTAATGGGGGCAAGTAGAAACTTACTTGCCCCCATTAACATGTTCATAACTTATTTATATCTACTTACTAAATTGCCGGTAGGCATTGCGCAAGTCCTCAGTCTTAATCTTGAGGGTGCTAATTAGTTTTTTCAGCTCTTTACCCTTTGCCTTAACCTGATCGGCGGGTAGAGAATCAAGATTTTCTTTAACTGAAGAAAGCTGTTTAAGGACTTTTTCTACCTCAGCAATAGCTCTAGAACCTTTTTCAGATTTCGCAAATTTAGAATAAGCCTGTGAATTAGCAATATTTTCCTTAGTGGAAGAAACTATTTTTTCTAGTTCTGATTTGGCTTTATCAATAGAAAAGTTCTGAAAAATCTTGTCCGCAGCACTACTGGCTTTATTTTTTAACTCGGAAAGTTTTGCGGTTTCATTTTTAATCTCTGCGGAAGTAATCCCATGAGAACACCCCGAAGTCCCCAAAACTGAAAAAAGAATCGTTGCACAGATAATTCGCACCCTACGTTTTTGCGAAATATTCATACTTCTTCACACTCCACTAAGTAACCAGGAAATAGAAGACCCCTAAGGCTAATCATATATGAGACAAGAAACTTTCCCAGATATTAAAAAATAAACCCGCTTTCTTTCTAGAAAGCGGGTTTTAATTGTGGAGCCTACGGGACTCGAACCCGTAACCCCCTGCTTGCAAAGCAGGTGCGCTACCAATTGCGCCAAGGCCCCGAATGGGGTTTAGAGCTCCGGCTTATGCCAGACCTCGCGGAAAAGACCTAAGTCTTGCCACATAATTAACGCTAGCACAGAAACTAAAGAAACCAGCCCCACCCCAAAGATGGTTCCGAGAGTCTTTTTCATCTCCGTACTCCCTCAATACGTTAACCGTGGGCCTAGCTGGACTCGAACCAGCGACCTCTTCCTTATCAGGGAAGCGCTCTAACCGACTGAGCTATAGGCCCGTGACCGGTACCTTCGGCACCTAACCACTGTGCAACAGCACTAGAAGATAGTAACCCACCCAACGCACAGGAGCAAACCAAAAATGCGCTGGGTGACGTACTACACTACTCGTCAATAAGCTGAACCGTTACCCCACCTACAAGGCGCACAATTACGTTATAAAGCAGGGCACCCAAAGTAGACATCACAGTCAACAGCAAAGAGTTAATTACCGCAATTACCGCAGCCAAAGCGACAGCCTTACCAAAACGCATATACTCCAGCAGAGCCGAGAGCTTACCAGAAGCGTCCAGGCTATCCGCCAAGGTCATAATGCTCGCAAAGACATGCATCCCATTAAGCACCGGCCACAGCAGCATAATCGCCACTATAAAGGCAAATCCAAACGCTACAGACAGCAGAAAAGAAATCCGCAATACCGACATCGGATCGACCTTTTCTACGGTCATCCGGTAACGGCGTGGGGTGTCATTTTCAGTCGCCATGCTGATTACTCCTCAACTTTATCAACGACGGGTGGGATAGAAGCTGAATCACCCTGAGTTTCCGGGGAAGATTCCCCCTCAGCGCTTTGTTCCGTCTCAGCTTCGACTTCCAAATCACGCTCAACATTGCGTGCCACAGCAATTACACGGTCATCCTTATCCAGGCGAACAAAGGTCACACCCTGAGTTGAACGACCCGTAGGGGTAACATCATCAACGGCAGAGCGAACAATCTTACCGCCTTCCATAATTGAAAGAACCTCGTCGCCGGAAACAACCACCAAGGCTCCAACCAATTCACCGCGATCTTCAACAATCTTTGCAACCTTAATACCGAAACCACCACGTCCCTGAACACGGTACTGATCAAGGTTGGTTCGCTTAGCAAACCCACCTTCGGTGACAGTGAACAAATCGGCATCCTCGGTAGCAACAACCATCGACAACAGCGAGTCTTCGGTACGGAACTTCATACCGCGCACACCCGAGGTTGCGCGACCCATCGGCCGCAAAGTATCGTCATTAGCTTCGAAACGGATAGACATACCGTGACGCGATACCAGTAGTAGGTGCGAGTCTTCATTAGCCAAAACTGCCGAAACTAGCTCGTCAGGTTTGCCTTCCTCGTCCTCACGTAGGTTAATTGCAATCAAACCGGCACTGCGTGGAGAATCGTACTCGGAAAGACGAGTCTTCTTTACCAAACCGGACTTCGTTGCCAAAACCAGGTAGTCAGCCTGCTCATAATCGCGCAAAGCCATCACCTGAGCAATAGTTTCATTCGGTTGGAATGCCAACACGTTAGCTACGTGCTGACCCTTTGCATCACGACCACCCTCGGGAAGTTCATAGGCCTTGACACGGTAAACCCGCCCCAAGTTAGTGAAGAACAACAACCAGTGGTGAGTGGTAGTGGCAAAGAAATGCTCCACCACATCATCGTCTCGCAGCGAGGCCCCACGCACACCCTTACCGCCGCGCTTTTGGCTCCGGTAGTTATCTGTACGAGTACGCTTGACGTAACCACCGTGCGTAATGGTGACGACTACATCTTCTTCGGGGATAAGGTCTTCTTCGCTCATCTCACCATCGAAAGGTAGGATTACGGAACGACGCTCATCACCGTACTTATCAACAACCGCGGCCAGTTCCGTCGAAATAATTTCACGCTTGCGCTCTTCACGGTTAAGAATGTCTTGGTAGTCCTCTACCTTAGCTTCCAACTCATCGTGCTCGTCAACAATCTTTTGACGTTCCAGAGCGGCCAAACGACGTAGCTGCATTGCCAAAATTGCGTCCGCCTGAACAGCATCAATCTCAAGCAAATCAATTAGGCCATTCTTAGCGTCTTCAGTTGTGGGAGAACGACGAATCAACGCGATTACCTGATCGAGCATATCCAATGCCTTAAGGTAACCAATCAAAATGTGTAGTCGTTCTTGTGCCTTACGTAGACGGAAACGAGTACGACGCGAGATAACGTCAATCTGGTGATCAACCCAGTGGCGGATAAAGCCATCAAGCGAAAGAGTGCGCGGTACTCCATCAACCAAAGCCAGCATGTTAGCCGGGAAGGAATCCTGTAGCTGAGTACGCTTGTAAAGGTTGTTCAAAACTACCTTAGCTACCGCATCACGCTTGAGCACAATAATTAAACGCTGACCACTACGGTCCGAAGACTCGTCACGTATATCGGCAATACCGGCAATCTGCCCATCCTTAACCAACTGGGCAATCTTTGTTGCCAAGTTATCGGGGTTAACCTGATAGGGCAGTTCCGTTACAACTAGGCACTGTCGTCCATTAATTTCCTCAACGTTAACAATTGCGCGCTGCACAATCGAACCACGTCCGGTCCGGTAGGCATCCTCAATTCCACGACGACCCAAAATGGTAGCTGCAGTGGGGAAGTCCGGACCTTTAATGCGCTCAATTAGCGCATCCAAAAGCTCGGTTCGAGAAGCATCCGGGTGCTCTAGGAACCACTGAACACCAGCGGCAACCTCACGTAGGTTATGCGGCGGAATACGTGTTGCCATACCGACCGCAATACCCTCTGAACCATTAACCAAAAGGTTGGGGAAACGAGCCGGCAAAACTGACGGTTCCTGGGTGTGACCATCGTAGTTATCAACAAAATCTACGGTGTCTTCGTCAATATCGCGAACCATTTCCATGGCCAGCGGAGCCATTTTACACTCGGTATAACGCGGAGCCGCAGGACCGAGGTTACCGGGCGAACCGAAGTTACCCTGACCGGCAATTAGCGGATAGCGCAGCGACCAAGGCTGGACCAAACGCGCCAAAGCATCATAAACCGCGCTGTCACCGTGTGGGTGGTAGTGACCCATTACGTCACCGACGACACGCATACACTTAGAGAACGAGGACGAGGGACGGTAACCACCATCGTACATCGCGTACAAGATACGGCGGTGAACCGGTTTTAGACCGTCCCTTACCTCTGGTAAAGCACGACCCACAATAACGGACATGGCATAGTCCAAATAGGACTTTTGCATTTCCGATTCAAGCTCAACCGGGTCAATTCGCCCGTGGTTAAACTCTTTGAGTTCTGTTACGTCAATCTGTTCGTCGTTATCGAATTCGCTCAACTTAATTCCCCTACCTAACGATCAGATGTCCAAGAAACGCACATCGGTGGCGTTACGCTGAATAAAACTACGACGGGACTCGACGTCCTCGCCCATAAGAACCGAGAAAATCTCGTCTGCGGCGGCGGCTTCACCAAGCTCAACTCGCTTCAACACGCGACATTCTGGATCCATTGTGGTTTCCCAAAGCTCTTGGGAGTTCATCTCACCAAGACCCTTGTATCGCTGTACGCCGCTATCCTTTTGGAGGCGGTGACCAGCGGCCAAACCAGCTTCTACACGCAAGTCACGTTCCTTGTCAGAGAATACGAACTCGTGCGGCGCATTGGTCCACTTCAGACGGTAAAGCGGCGGTTGCGCAAGATAGACGTGACCGCGTTCAACCAGTGGACGCATATAACGGAAGAGCAGTGTCAAAAGCAAAGTATTGATGTGCTGACCGTCAACATCGGCGTCGGCCATGACCACAATCTTGTGATAGCGCAGTTTCGCCATGTCAAACTCTTCACCAACACCGCAACCAAAAGCGGTAATTAGCGACTGAATCGTTTCCGAAGAAAGTGCCCGATCCAAACGAGCCTTTTCAACATTTAGAATCTTTCCGCGAATGGGCAAAATAGCCTGGTGCTTAGGATCACGGCCACCAACTGCAGAACCACCCGCAGAGTCACCCTCAACGATGAAGATTTCACATTCTTCGGGCTTACGGGAAGTACAATCCTTCAACTTACCCGGCATTGATGCTGATTCCAGGGCGGATTTACGACGTGTTGCTTCACGTGCTTTACGTGCCGCTAGACGAGCCGCAGATGCCTGCTGGGCCTTGCTAATAATCGACTTTGCGTCCGCCGGGTGAGAATCGAGCCAGTCACCCAATTGGGTGTAAACAGTCTGGTGAACAAAAGTACGAGCTTCGGTGTTACCCAGTTTAGTTTTGGTCTGACCCTCGAACTGAGGTTCGGATAGCTTAACGGAAATAACTGCTGTCAGACCTTCACGAATATCATCACCGGTGAGATTAGCGTCTTTTTCCTTAAGTAGGTTTTTCTCACGGGCGTACTTATTGACTAAGGTGGTCAGTGCGGTACGGAAACCTTCTTCGTGAGTTCCACCTTCAATGGTGTTAATCGTATTGGCGTAGGTGTGAACTGATTCGGAGTAAGCCGAAGTCCACTGCATTGCGATTTCTACGCTAATTGAACGTTCACCGACTACATCCTCAGCTTCAAAGTCGATAATGTCGTGAAGAGTTTCGACCTTCTTTGCCGAATTTAGGTACTTAACGTAGTCGCGTAACCCATCTTCATAGTAGAAAGTGACTACCCGGTGTTGCGGTTTTTCTTCAGTGGAATCTTCGTCCCCAGAGACTTCGTCACCCTCCATCGTCTGGTTCGGACGCTCATCGCTGAGAGTAATCTTTAGACCCTTATTCAAAAATGCCATCTGCTGGAAACGCTGGCGCAAAGTCTCAAAGGAATATTCCGTGGTTTCAAAAATTTCCGGATCAGCCCAGAAAGTCTGGGTAGTACCGGTTTCTTCTGTAGCCTCACCTTTAATGAGTTCAGTGTCTGGGCGACCGCCCTCGACGAAAGTCTGTCGCCAGGTAAATCCCTGACGCTTAACTTCGGTTTCAACCCGCTTAGATAGTGCGTTAACAACAGAAATACCCACACCGTGCAAACCACCGGAAACGGCATAACCGCCGCCACCGAACTTACCACCGGCGTGAAGAATCGTCATTACTACCTCAACAGTAGGACGTCCCTCAGTGGGGTGCATATCTACGGGAATACCACGACCATTATCGGAAACGCGAACCCCACCATCGGCCTGTAAAGTGACCTCGATATGGTCACAATAGCCAGCCAAGGCTTCATCTACCGCGTTATCAACGACCTCATAAACCAGGTGGTGTAAACCGCGCTCTCCAGTTGAACCGATGTACATACCTGGGCGCTTACGAACGGCTTCGAGTCCTTCAAGGACTGTAATATCGTTCGCGCCATATTCACGTTCTAATGCTTCCGACACGAAAGCTGCTCCTTAATTTCTAACCTGAACTTAATAAAGCACGGGACCCCATTGGGTCCCTCAGGCAGTCAATATATCCTCTACCATTCTACCCTAAAATTCGGTTAAAAACTGCCCTAAAACGTTCTATGGGGCATATAAAGCCTGAAACCCCCTTATCCGTAGGTGTCCCTAGGGCCACGACCACGAACGGAGAGAGGGCCTTTTTTCCAACTAACGTTATTCGGGCCGACCACAATCACCTGAGATAATCCCAGAGCCTGAGCGTCAATGGTCTTCATTAACTGCGGCAACAGTAGGCGCAACTGATTCTTCCAGGCCGTTGAGTCCGCACGAATTACGAGCTTATTTTCTTCCATTGATTCAATCCTGGTGTGCGCACCAATGTTGGGGCCAACAATGTTTCCCCAGTTTTGGCGCAATCGTGCACGCCCTAATTCTTGTTGATGTTCAGCGGTAAACTTAGAAAAACCTTCGCGCATACTTACCGGATCGCGAGCACTGCGCCCAGGTCCGGTAGTAGTTCGCGGAAAACCCGGCCCAATACTGTAACCAGACTCGCGCGAGTCTTGATTCCAACTTCCCGAAAACATTCCATCCGAAGAAACCACAGAACGTTTGGAATCAAAAACATTCATCGGAAGGCTGATATCACCCGCAGAAAAAGCCTGTTCGCGGGCACGTAAAAAAATTTTCCGCGGTAAATCGGAAGAATTATTTTCTTCACTCATCAGCAATCACCCCGGAATTAGATTCTGGCACTTGCGTAATGACTGTTCCTTCTGTCTCATCACGCACAACCTGATAGTAGTGAGCCTGAGTAAAATCTGGTAAATCTTCCGCCACGGCAACTGTAATTAAAACCTGCTGTGCAGAGGCAACTAACTCGGCCAAAGCCTGACGTCGACGCGCATCTAACTCGGCAAATACATCATCTAAAATCAATACCGGACGATCTGAAATTTCTTCACTATCCCCACCGAGAACATAGTAGGCACCTAGACGTAATGACAGGGCAACCGACCAAGATTCTCCATGCGAAGCATACCCGCGCACGGGCAAATGATCTAGATACAAATCAAGTTCATCACGATGTGCCCCTACTAGGTTCACTCCCCGAGCAATTTCTTCACTCCGGCGAGCGTTCATTGCTTTTTCTAGTCGACAAGCTAATTCTTCTTCAGTTTCTTCGTCCTTTTCGGGCGGAATAATCCTATCGACTGAACGTACATAAGAACAGGAAAACTCACGTCCATTTTCAGCAATCTTTGTGTGCGCAAAAGCTGCTAGAGGACGTAGCTTAGAAACAAAATCTAAGCGCGCAATAATCAATTTTGCAGCTAATAAAGCTAATTTTTCATTCCATACGGAAAGCGTTGAAGCAGCATAATCATCGGGAGCATTACGCAACTGTTTTAGTAGTGCTCCGCGCTGGCGCAAGACCTTATCATGTTCAGTTTTTAGCGCACCTAAAACTGGGTTTAACTGTGCGAGATAATCATCCAAAAACTTCCGCCGAACACCGGGTTCAGCTTTCACCAAAGATAAATCTTCCGGTGCGAAAGTAACAGTTTTTAGTTCCCCGCAGAGTTCCCGCGGTCGTACTTGTGAACGATTTATTTTTGCGCGGTTGGCTTTACCGGAAATGATTTCCAGCTCTAAAATTCGTTCCCGTTGCTCACGCACTACTTTTAAGCGAACTACTGCTCCTGCCGGAACAATCTCAGTTTCTTCAGCAGGCTTACGCACTAATGCGGTATCCGCACCCACCCGGTGAGAGGAAAGCGTTGAAGCAAAAGCTAAGGCCTCAACAAAATTAGTTTTTCCCTGACCGTTCGGGCCACAAAAAACGCACACCCCCGGTTTTAATTTAACGAGGGCGTGGCGATAGGAGCGAAAATCGTCTAGCGCAACGTCACTGACGTACACGCAATCACCCGATTAAGCGCCGTAACGAATCGGCATCAACAAGTAGCGGAAAGACTTGTCGTCTTCACCGTCAAGTTCTGCCTGTCCGGTCAAGACCGCTGGCTTTGAAGCATGAACGAATGACATACGAATGTAAGGTTCGTTGATTACTGCCAATCCTTCGGTTAGGAAGTTGGGGTTAAATGCAGTGGTAATTTCCTCACCCTGCAAAACCGCCTGCATCGCTTCGGTAGCGTGTGCATCCTCACCGGTACCGGCACTCAAGGTAAGTGTTCCATCAGAGAAAGAAAGACGAACCGGAGTATTACGTTCAGCAACCAGCTTCATACGACGGGTTGCATCGATAAGTTCCTGACGGTTAACAACCGCGTGAATTGGCGTGTTGTCTGGGAAAAGACCACGTACCGGCGGATAGTCACCATCCATTAGGTTCGAGGTGGTCATACGCTCACCAGCAGCAAAACCAACGATGCGAGACTGTCCGGGAATTTTGGCATCGGAAAATGCCAGTGAAACATTTCCAGAAGAAGTCATTGTCTTAGCAACTTCGCTCAAAACCTTTGAACGAATTAGCGCACTTGCTTTTAGATCGGTGACCGAGGGGTGCCACATAAGCTCACGCATTGCTAAACGGTAACGGTCAGTGGCCATTAGCGTCATGTTCGCACCATTAATTTCAACCATTACACCGGTAAGCAGCGGAAGAGTTTCATCTTTAGAAGCAGCGATTGCTACCTGAGAAACCGCAGTTGCTAAATCTGAAGCATCAATCGAACCGTCAATATCGGGGAAGTTAGGCAGTGCAGGATAATCTTCAACCGGCATCGTAGCTAACACGTAGTTTGAAGAAGCACAGCGAATCTCTACTTTTCCATCAACCAGGGAAAACTGAACCGGCTTAGAAGGAAGTAACTTAGCAATATCTGAAAGTAAACGACCGGAAACCAAAGCTTCCCCGGGTTCTTCTACCTCTGCGGGAACCTCAGCTTTTGCTGAAGTCTCATAATCAAAAGCAGAAATTACCAATGATTCATCGGCGGCAGATAAACGCACACCGGAAAGCACGGGAATAGCTGGGCGCTGTGGAACCGCGCGCGATCCCCAAGAAATAGCCTCAGCCAACACCTCACGGGTAACAGTGAACTTCACGTAACGTCCCTTTCCAATAGATATATCTGCGACATACTTTACGTCATCAGTGAGCGCGGCTCTAGATAAAACAAAAAACAGTTGAAAATCTAATTACAACGCAACGATTTAATTTTTCAGATTGTTATTTACTTTTTTAATTCTATTTTTCTAAATTACTAATAACAATAGGGTTTGTGGGATCTGAGGAAAACTACATTTTTTCTTGTAATTTACTAAAAAAAGCAGTGGATAAAAAGTGGATACATCCTGGGATATAGACAGTGACCCTGTGGGAATTGTAATTACAAAAAATTTCGATCCCACAGGTAAGACTGATTAATACACCGTTTGTAAGTGGATATCCACAAGATCACACAATTTAAACCACAGGGTCATATTTTCTGTAGTTTTAAGTACGAAAATAATGTTTAATTACTTAGATCGGGCTTGCTGTTTGATTCGGTTAGTTAGTTCGGAAACCTGTTGGAAAACCTGACGTTTTTCCGCCATAGACTGTCTAATTTTTTTATTTGCATGCATAACCGTAGTGTGATCACGTCCCCCAAATTCTTTACCAATTGCCGGAAGGGAAAGATCGGTTAATTCACGACAGAGATACATTGCGATTTGTCTAGCATCAACAAGGAAACGTGAACGATCAGAAGAACACAGCATTTCAATCGTTGTTTTAAAATAATCGGCTGTTTGAGCCATGATGAGGGCAGCCGTAATTTCTTCGTCCTCGGGATCTGTAATGATGTCCTTAAGAACTGTCTGAGCCATCTTCAAATCAACTTCTTGATTAGAAAGGTTAGCCATTGCGGTAACACGGATTAGTGCGCCCTCAAGTTCGCGAATGTTAGTAGAAATCAAAGAGGCAATGTATTCGAGAACTTCGGGAGGGGCTTCGGTTCCATCAGCATTAGCCTTCTTACGCAAAATTGCGATTCGGGTTTCTAAGTCCGGTGGCTGGACATCGGTAAGTAGTCCCATTTCGAAACGTGAACGCATCCGGTCTTCAAAACCTTCGAGTTTTTTGGGGGGAAGATCAGAGGTAATTACCACCTGTTTATTTGCAGTATGAAGGGCATTGAAGGTATGGAAAAATTCTTCCATCGTCTGTTCTTTGCCCTGAATAAATTGGATATCGTCGATTAACAGAACATCAACTTCCCGATAGCGACGCTGAAATTCTTCGGCTCGGTCATCACGAATTGAATTAATAAAGTCGTTAGTAAATTCTTCGGAAGAAACATACTTGACTCGTAAATGTGGGTAGAGGGAAAGCGCATAGTGGCCAATTGCGTGCATTAAGTGAGTTTTACCCAGTCCGGAACCACCGTAAATAAACAATGGGTTATATGCACGAGCCGGAGTTTCTGCTACGGCGGTTGCGGCAGCATTTGCGAAACGGTTTGAGGCACCGGTAACGAATGTTTCAAATGTGTATTTCGGATTTAAGCGAGTTTCGCTGAGTTTTTCCGGATCGAGTTCATTAGATGAATGGTTGGTGATTACTTCCATTTTCGAGGGAGTAATCGAGTCTTGCTCGGTAGCGTAATCGCTTTCCTCGGGAGAAATAGTGTCAAAGTTATTGGACTGCTTAACAACATCAAATTCTTGCATCTGGTCGACGGAAGAACGTATTGCAGGATCATTTTGCAGTGCCTTAAAAGTTTCATCGCCGCTGAGGGGAACAAAATCATCAACGGGTTTCTCAACGGGTGCTTCAACCGTAAAGGCTAGTCGAACGGGAATCCCAAGTTCCTCGCTGAGTGCGGCGGTTAGAGGCTTTAGGTGCTTACTTTCAAGGGATTCTTTTGTGTAGTTATCCGGAGTGGAAACCAAAATGGTTCCGGCAATATTTCCCAGGGGTTTAGCTCGCTGTGCAAGGAGACGTCGGCCTTCATTACCTGCACTAAAGTTAGCTGTCGCGCGATTCCAGGCTTCCTGGAGGGGATTCTGCGGCATAGGGGTCTCCGGAGTTAGTTAAAAAAGTTATTTCTGTCACTGCTTTTCATCATGAATTAGCCCTCATATTTTGCCACTACAAACAGTTCTCCACAAAGTTTTACACAGGCTGGGGACAACTTTTTGTAGAAGAAATACAAAAAACTGGCAAAAGCATCTGGCGGACTGTTGCGGAATTGACGCAATTTGCGCGTAATTGTGCCAAATTCTTCACATTCAGAATTACATCAATGTTATTCACCGGTTTATCCCCAGCTGTGGAATAAATGGAAAAATTGTGAACTTATCCGACCTGCGCGTTTCCGCTTTGACTTAAGCAGATTTTCAACGTAAAGTGAGATTTCGCCTGTCTGGAATTGACGGGTTTTGTTTTGATGCCATCGCGAACTAAAAGTTTGCAACACATCGAGGAGATTATCGTGAAGCGGACCTTCCAGCCGAACAACCGTCGCCGCGCCAAGGTGCACGGCTTCCGCAAGCGCATGAGCACCCGCGCCGGCCGCGCCATCCTGGCTGCACGTCGTCGTAAGGGTCGCTCCAGCATCTCTGCCTGACGTGTTGCCGCGCGCGCACCGCATGGTCAACCCAGCGGATTTCACGGCTACTTTTCGCCGTGGCGCAACGGTAGCCACGCCGCGCATTGTCTTGCACGTACAAGCCGACAAGGGCCAATCAACACCGGCACTTGTCGGCTTCGTCGTACCCAAAAAGGCAATTCCTCTAGCGACTGGGCGGAATCTAGTAAAACGCAGATTACGTCATGCAATGGCTCATCATCTTTCAGGATTAGATTCAGGAACAAAGGTGGTAGTTAGAGCACAGGCTGCTGCAAAAGAGGCAACTTACGGTCAACTTTTAGATGATTTAGAAAAGTCATTGCCGCGTGCACAGGCCAAGTTTGCGCGTAAAAATACTCTTAACGGGGAGTGTGCATGAAAGTTTTCGCAACTCCCTTAATTCTTTTAACCCGTTTTTATCAGCGTGCGATTTCACCGCTATTTCCTCGTCGGTGTAAGTACTACCCCACCTGTTCAGCATATGCGATTGGGGCTTGGAAAACACACGGTTTACTAAAGGGAACAACTTTGGCTCTTTGGCGAATTTTACGTTGCAATCCCTGGTCTTTGGGCGGGGTAGATGAAGTTCCTGAGCGTGGTAGGTGGAAGCCTGACCCATTTCCCACGTATTCTGAGCTTATAAAGCAGTACGAGGAAACTAAACCATAGCCCTACCTCGACTAAATTAGATAGATTAAAGACTTAATTATTTGCTGTTAATTTCGATAGGAGATTCATGCTTCACACGCTAGTGGCGCCCAGTGCGCTTGCGGCCACAGCCTTACCAATGGAACCCAACCCTTACGGGTCTACACTGGTAACAAGCTACGGCTGGTATGACACGTTCTTACTGCCCTTGAAGTGGTTGGTTGCTTGGGTTTTGGTAATCATTCACCACGCACTGGTTTTCCTTGGAATGCCAGACGGTCCCGGACTAGCTTGGGTTCTCTCTATCGTCTTGATGACGGTAGCTTTGCGTTTTGCGATTTTTCCGCTTTTTACCAAGCAGATTCGCTCCCAGCGGGCGATGCAGGCTTTGGCACCGGAAATGCGTAAGATTCAAGCTCGTTACAAGGGTAAGAATGACACTGTTTCCAAACAGCGTCAGCAGCAGGAAATTTTAGCTCTTTACAAGGAACACGGAACTTCTCCATTTGCTTCTTGCCTACCTATTTTGGTGCAGATTCCTATCTTCGCAGCCCTTTTCCGCGTACTTGCAGCAACGGCAGGAATTGAAACGGGAACATACCCTCGACCCTCCATTGGTCCCCTCGATAAAGCAGCGGCAATAGACATTAACCGAACCCAGATTTTCGGCGCTACGATGATCGAAAACTATGGTTCAGCATTGACCAACCAGTCCAAGATTGTAATTGCCACGATGATTGCAATTATGGTTCTCACCCAGTTCCTGACAATGCGTCAGATTAGTGTGAAGAACATGCCTGCTTCGGCCCTTGAAGGCCCGCAGGCACGTATGCAAAAGACCATGATGTACGTCATGCCACTATTTATTGGTTTTACCGGTATTTTGTTCCAGGTTGGTTTGTTGATTTACATGCTGACAACTAACTTCTTTACAATGTTCCAGCAGATTTGGGCAATTAAGACTATGCCGACTCCCGGTTCCGAGGCTTACAAGAAGTGGCATGTTAAGCAAAAGGCTAAGTATGACGCTTTCTTTGCGCAGACTATGGCTGACTATGAGAAGAAATTTGAAGAAAACCGCTACGTTCAGGTTACTGATGAACAGCGCGAAAAACAGCGTGAAGATTTAATTAAGGAACGTGACGAACTACTACGTAAGCAGCGCGTAAAGTTGGGTCTTGAAGACAAGCGAAAGGCCGCTCGTGACGCAGCTGCACAGCTAGAGGCTCAGACAGGACCGCGCGTACAACCGACCCGTCTATCCCGCGCAGAACGTAAGAGCTTGGCTTTGAAGGACGACTCGGACAATTCGGAAAGTACCGACAATGAAGTTCTTTCCGATGAAGAAATTGCCCGTCGCCGCGCAGAGCGTCGTGCCGAACAGCGTGCACGTAAAGCACGTTTGAGGGAAGCAAAGGAAAAGGCTCGCCAGAAGCGTATCCGCGAACAGGGCCGTCGTCCCGGCGACATGAATCTTGACTGAAAACCAGCGAAAGGTAGATAAAAATGTCAACTGATGAAGCAGATTTGACCAAACGTTTAGAGGAAGAAGGCGATATTGCTGCCGATTACCTCGAGGAATTACTAGATATCGTTGATCTTGGTGGAGAATTCGAGATTGACGTGGAACGCGATCGTGCAACCGTTGAGATTGTAGACGAGGAAGATGAACGCGAATTACGCCGTTTGGTTGGTCGTGACGGTTCAGTTCTGGATGCTTTGCAGGAACTTACCCGACTTGCGGTTCAGAACAAGACTGGTGAGCGTTCTAGGTTGATGCTGGATGTTGCGGGGCACCGTAAGGCTCAGCGAGCACGTTTGGCCGCAATTGCAGAAGAAGGTGTGACTCGAGTACAGGTAACTGGTGAACCCGTTCGTCTTGAGCCAATGAACCCCTTTGAGCGCAAGGTTTGCCACGATGTCGTTGCTGCAGCAGGTCTTTACTCTGACTCTGAGGGAACTCCACCCCACCGTCGCGTGGTTATCTTTTTGGAACCACCCGTTGATAACGAAGCTAGCGAAGACTTAGAAGACTGACTGTTGTTTCACGTGAAACAATCTTGAAAATAGAGGACAATAACTTGGAAAATGTGGGAATGAATGACTCTGGGGAAAAGGAAATAGATTCTTTAACCCCTTCGGAAGCTGAAGTTGATTCACCAACTCCGGCAATGATTGAGCTTTTTGGTCCACATTTTTCTAAAGTTGAGCACTTTTCGCAGATGTTAGTCGCGGAAGGTGAATTGCGTGGGCTAATTGGACCACGTGAGTTACCTCGTTTGTGGGGACGTCATTTGGTTAATTCCGCTGCTGTGGTGCCATTTTTGCCGCCGCGAGGAAGCGTTGCCGATGTTGGGTCTGGAGCTGGTTTCCCAGGGATTGTTATTGCGTGCATGCGCCCCGATTTAGATGTTCATCTAATCGAACCGATGGAACGCCGAATTGTTTGGTTAACTGAAGTTGTAGACGAACTTGGGTTAGATAACGTCACGATTCATCATAAACGAGCTGAGGAATTACATAAGCGTTTAGCATTTGATGCTGTTACCGCGCGTGCAGTGGCAGCTATGGATAAATTGGCTCGATACACAGCTCCACTAATTCGGCGTGATGGGCACCTGGTTGCTTTAAAAGGGCAGAAGGTTGACTCTGAGCTAGAAAAAGCTAAGTATGTACTCAAGAAACTCCATTTAGTTGAAGTTGAAGTCAATGAGGTAGAGGTTCCAGATGCGGAATCGACGCTGGTAGTTACCGCACGTAAGGCCTAATCTCGACTTTTATTTCTTGAGGTTTTACACAAAAGCGCTTTCCACTTTTAGGAGTGGGGAGCGCTTTTGTGTCCCCCTATTCCGTTACACTTGTAGCTAGATTATTACGTTGCATTATTTTGTACGTTTTGAGTTACTCAGGGAAGTTCTTTGGGTAAAAATAATGCCGATGCTTTGGTACTTGGAGGTAGCATTTGTCTGCGAATACGCATGAAACTCCCCTGGCTAGCTCTATTTCGCGCAATCTAGCGGATTTGAAGATGCTAGAAAAGGCAACTTTTCCTCGGCCAGATTCGCCCGTGATAATGACTTTTGCCAATCAAAAAGGTGGGGTTGGAAAGACAACTTCCGCGGTAAATGTAGCTGCGGGACTAGCTGCTGCTGGTCTGAATGTAATCCTAATTGACATAGATCCGCAGGGAAATGCCTCTACTGCAATGGGGGTTGAGCATCATGCAGGTACACCGTCCACATATGAGGTATTGATGGACGGATTGCCAATTTCCGAGGTTCTTCAGACTTGCCCCGACATTGAAGGGCTTAGAGTTTGCCCGGCCACTTTAGATTTGTCTGGTGCGGAAGTTGAATTAGTAGATGTAAATAATCGTGAGTACCTACTGGAACGAGCCATCGAACAACTTCTTACCGAGGATAAGAATATCGATTACATCATTATTGACTGTCCCCCTTCGCTAGGAATGCTTACTCTTAATGCTTTTGTAGCCGCACGTGAAGTAACTATTCCAATTCAAGCTGAATATTATGCACTAGAAGGACTTTCTTCGCTTTTACGAGCAATAGAACGGATTCGTAACTCGTTGAACCCAAACCTTAAAGTTTCCGGGATATTGGTGACAATGTTTGATTCACGCACCAATCTCTCTCGGGAAGTAATGGGGGAAGTGAATACTCATTTCCCTAAACAATTATTAAAAACGCCAATTCCACGTTCGGTACGCTTATCTGAAGCACCGAGTTATTCGCAGACGGTTATAACTTACGACCCTCGTTCTATTGGTGCTATCGCCTATCGAAAGGTTGCACTTGAAATCTCACAACGTTTTGGAGGTAGTTCTAAATGAGCACTAAAAAGCGCGGCGGTTTAGGAAGAGGGCTATCTGCTCTGATTCCTGAGACACAACAAGAAACTCCTCAGAAACAGGCACAGCCTCTAGATGTATTTTTTCCAGCTATTGAAGCTATTCGTGATGAAGTGCAAAAGGATTCGTCGGAAAAGGGTTCTGTCGCTACTGGCACGAAAACAGATTCTCGCGTTCGTGATCTTTTAACTGCCCCAATTGGAAAACGTCGTCGTACTGCCGAAGGAAAAGTTAAGAAGGAAGATGTTTCACGTGAAACATCTTCTGAAAAACCTTCCACAGTAGAGTCTACACAGGTAAAGGAAAAGGCTGATTCGAGGGTAAACGGTGGGGATAAGAAAAAAGAATCTTCATCAAAAAAGAATATCCGTAGTAACACTTCTGGAAAGACCGCTCACGTAAAGAATAATTCTTC
Source organism: Actinomycetaceae bacterium TAE3-ERU4 (assembly GCA_019218365.1). Lineage (GTDB taxonomy): Bacteria > Actinomycetota > Actinomycetes > Actinomycetales > Actinomycetaceae > Boudabousia. Next base: position 382,887 of record JAHUUJ010000001.1, read on the forward strand.
TGAAAATGTTTCACGTGAAACAAAAGTGGATACTTTTGATGAGGTAGAGCTTTCGCCTGTGCCGGGAGCTACCTTTGGAGAGATTCCGGTTTGGTCAATTGTGGCCAACCGAGCGCAGCCTAGAACTAATTTTGATGCTGATGAGTTGAGTGAATTAGTTGATTCTATTCGTGAAGTCGGTGTGCTACAGCCGATTGTTGTACGTCCTTTGGAAACAGGGGAAGCAGAGAGTATCTACCGCGATAGGATTCTAAGTGCGCAAAATCGAACTGAAGTTCCTGAGCTTAACGAGGAAGCGAAACTTGTTGGGGATTTAGAATCTCTGCTTAATGTTGAACAGCTTGAGAAGATTGGGCCGCCTCGTTATGAGTTAATCATGGGTGAACGTCGCCTGCGTTCTTCGCGTTTAGCAGGGTTGGAAACTATTCCTGCAATTGTGCGCCATACTGAAGATTCAGATCTTTTGCGTGACGCTTTGCTAGAAAACCTTCACCGTGTGCAGCTAAATCCCATTGAAGAAGCTGCTGCATATCAACAATTGATGGAAGATTTTGGGTGTACCCAGGAGCAGCTTTCCGTTAAGGTGGCACGTTCTCGCCCACAAATCGCTAATACCTTACGCCTTTTACGTTTGCCGGGAATGGTTCAACGAATGGTTTCCTCAGGCACAATTAGTGCAGGACATGCGCGTGCATTATTGCGTTTGGAAGATGCTTCTCAAATGCAGATTTTGGCCGAACGGATTATTGCTGAAGGTCTGTCTGTTCGTAGCGTCGAAGAAATTGTGGCTATGGGGGCTGTAAGGGGGACTGCTGCAGGTAAGCGGGCTCCGAAAAATAGAAACCTACCAGAACATCTACAGCGCTTTGCAACCTCTCTAGGTGATCGTCTAGATACGAGAGTTTCAGTTCAATTAGGAAAAGCCAAGAGCAAGATCATTATTGAATCGGCGGATGCAGAAGACCTAGAAAGAATTATTGCTCTACTGGAAAAATAAAAACTCTAACAATTGAAAAGGTGGCCGCTTGGGATATTCCTAAGCGGTCACTAATTTTTAGCGCTAACTAGGAGAAAAGGTTAAAGATAGGGTGACGGGGATTTTATATCTGCAATGAATATATTACTTAGGTTTAATAAAAGTGGTGGGAGGAAACAGGTAAATTACTGTTTCCTCCCACCATCTAGTCTTAGATTCTAGCTAATCTTGAAAAGATATTTACTGATGCAGTTCAGCAGTTTAGTACTGCACACCATTTAGCTTTTCAGTGCAGTAGCTAAAATCTTTAGGAGCAGTTCGGAAGTTGATCCACAGGCTTCGGCTGCTTGAGGGAACAAAGACATGTTGGTCATTCCTGGAATAACATTTGCGTCAATAAACCAGGCACGGTCTTCGCTATCTATGATTAAATCAATGCGGCATAGGTGACTCATTCCCAAAGCTTTAGCCGTACGAGAAGCGGCATCCAAAACTGTTTCTTTTTGAGATTCAGTTAATCGTCCCGGAACGTAGAAAACTGAACGTCCCGTTTGATAGCGGGCCGCAAAGTCGTAGTCCCCTGCGCTCATTTCAACTTCAACTGGCGGTAGAGTTCGCAACCCTTGTCCGGTATCAGCCAAGGAAACAGCAATTTCACGGCCTTCAATTAAAGTTTCAATCAAAGCTGTCTCGCAGTATGAGAAAGCGTCAATTAGAGCCATGCGTAGTTCTTCCTCGGTGCGCACGTGTGTTACACCTAAGGAAGATCCCCCTCCGGCAGGCTTAACGATGACCGGGAAAGACATCGAGTCTTTAATCAAAGAAATAAGATCAGATGCACCCAAAAGACTAAACAGAGCCCTTGGGAGGGAAACTGAACTTGGGGTAAGGACACCAGCTTTAGCTACGGTTGCCTTTGCATTTGGTTTGAAGGAAGAAAGACGTGCTGACTGGGGGCTAGAACCAACGTAGGGAATCTTTAGCATAGAAAGGACGGTCTGGAGAGATCCATCCTCACCTACCCCGCCGTGCACTAGAGGCCATACTGCATCAAAGTTTCCCTTTTCTAGAGTAGAGATAAGAGTCTGATTTAGTTCTACAATCTCAACCTCTACTCCGTGTTCACGCAGTCCTGTAGCAACATGGTGAGCACTACGTAAGGAGATATCGTGTTCGTGAGTGGCTCCACCAGTAACAATTGCTATTCGTAGATTCTTAGCGGTAGAAATAATTTCATCGCTAAGTGGGGCAATATTAGTTCCAGCCTCGATTTCGGTAGTAATTATTTCTGGAGAGCTATTTTCTAAACTGTTTAATGATTCTGCAATTGTTTCACGTGAAACATTTTCGGAGTTCATTTTTGCCTCAGTTCCCTGATTTAAGAGGATGTGCATTGTTGATATTTTTAACCTGTGGAACCGCATTGTTAGTGGGTAGTGAGAACAAATCAACCAGTTCTTTTTCCCTATTAACTACAACGGAAAGGCGGCGCACTCCTTCACGAATCTCGTCAGGCGGTGGGAAACAGTAGGAAAGACGCAAGTGATCACGTCCCTGTCCATCTGCATAAAAAGCAGTTCCTGAAACGTAAGCTACCAAACCTGTAACTGCACGAGGAAGCATATCCTTAGCATCCAGCCCCTCTGGGAGCTTCACCCAGGTATAGAACCCTCCCGCGGGTACTGTCCAAGAACATACCGGAAGATAACGTTCTAGTGATTCCAACATGGCATCTCGACGTTCTTTATACATACCGCGGTACTGCTTTACCTGACCGAACCAGTCAAAGTCACGAATATAAGCATTTAGAACCATCTGTCCCATCATGGAGGGGGAAAGAATTGCCGACTCATTAGCGAGAACTAATTTGTCACGAATTGCATGAGGGGCAAGTGCCCACCCAATACGGTATCCGGGTGCAAACATCTTGGAAAATGATCCAAGGTAGACAACGCCGTCAGGATTGAATGACTGCAAGGCCGGTAGTGGTTCACTCTCAAACCCTAAAAGACCATAGGGATTATCTTCCAGAATCAAAACATGGTGTCGTTCGCACAGGTCAACAATAGCCCGACGGCGTTCCAGACTTTGAGTTACCCCTGCTGGATTATGGAAATTAGGAATTGTATAGAGGAACTTGATGGATTTTCCGTCAGCGCGAGCCTTGAGAATAGCCTTTTCGAGTGCGTCAGGAAGCAATCCCTCTTGGTCCATTGGAACGTGGCGGATATCAGCCTGATAGCTTTGAAAAATACCCAAAGAACCAAGATATGAAGGAGCCTCGCACAAAATTACGTCCCCAGGATTAACAAAAATCTGGGTGATTAAATCAACCGCTTGTTGCGATCCGGTAGTGACAACAACATTCTCGAAATCACCACGAATCCCTTCCAAGGCCATAATCTGACAAATATCTTGGCGGAGAGGATCCCATCCTCGCCCTTGACCATATTGCAAAGCCTGAGCACCGTGTTCACGTATTAAATCAGCCACTGTGTCCGCTAAGGCGTCAAGAGGGAGGTCTTTAATGTTTGGCATTCCCCCCGCTAGTGAAACTACCTCGGGGCGAGAAACCACGGAGAAAAGGGAACGAACCTCAGACTGACGCAGATTATGCGCACGCTGTGAATAAGTATCCCACCACGGGTCGCGGCGACTACCGCTAATCCCTTCAACTAGATTAGTCAAGGTTTCCTCATTTCCAAGTTAAATACGATTAAAGCCTATTGTTCCACAAAAGCTGGTAGCTACGGTAATAGTAGCCACCAGCTTTAGTGCAAAACCTTTATTTAGTTAAGAAAAAGAGGGCGAATCAAGAAAGAATGTACTTAGAAACAGTCTTTACAATTTCTTCCTTCGTGGTTAGTCCTACCATCGTCTCAACTAAATCACCATCAAAGAAAACCATGATGGTAGGAATTGTCCGAACTCCATACTTAGCAGCCGTGGTCGGATTATCCTGTACGTTCAATTTCCAAACTTTAGCTTTTCCAGAAAGATCCTTTGCTACCTTTTCCAAGATAGGCGAAAGTTTCTTACAAGGCCCACACCAAGGAGCCCAGAAATCTACTACCATCAGACCCTTATCCAGGCGGATATTTGCCTGAAAATCACGGTCAGTTACGGTTAAAACATCGCTCATAACTAATTCCTTAAATAGGTAAGACTAACGGCGTATCTAATTTTTAGCACCAAGCCTTAATCTGCAAGATTGGGTTAGCTAGCGTCTTCTAGAGAAGCTAGATAGCGTTCTACATCCAAAGCTGCACGGCAACCAGAAGCTGCCGCAGTGATTGCTTGACGATAGATGTGGTCAACAACATCACCACAACCGAAAACACCAGGAACAGAAGTTGCTGTAGTCGGATGAGCAACAGCCAAGTATCCAGACTCGTCAAGATTAAGCTGATCAGAGAAAAGGTCTGTACGTGGATTATGGCCAATCGCTACAAACAAACCGGTTGCATCTAATTCACGAGTTTCACCAGTAACGGTATCTTCCAAAATAACGGAAGTCAGATTTTCTTCACCCTGAAGGGACTTAACAGTGGAGTTCCAAGCGAACTCAATTTTTTCATTGCTAAGCGCCCTATCAGCCATAATCTTTGAAGCACGTAAAGAATCGCGACGGTGAATAACCGTAACTTTAGAAGCAAACTTAGTTAAGAAATTAGCTTCTTCCATAGCAGAGTCCCCACCACCGACAACCGCGATATGCTGATCCTTAAAGAAGAACCCATCACAGGTTGCACAGTAGGAAACACCACGTCCGGAAAGACGATCTTCATCAGGTAGGTTTAGCTTTCGGTAGGCAGAGCCAGTAGCCAAAATTACGGCCTTAGCGCGGAACTCCTCGTCAGCGGTACGAACGACTTTAATATCGCCAGACAGGTCCAACTCGGTAACGTCCTCAAACTCAACCTGGGCACCAAAGCGTTCAGCTTGCTGTTGGAAATTATCCATCAGAGCCGGGCCCATAATCCCTTCGGGAAAACCGGGGAAATTTTCGACCTCGGTAGTATTCATAAGGGCACCACCAGCTTCGAGCGCACCAGCAATTACGAGCGGTTTAAGTTCAGCGCGAGCCAGATAAATTGCGGCAGTGTAACCGGCAGGACCGGAACCAACAACAATTACGTCGTGAATGGTGGAATGTACTTTACGCTCCACGTCTTCGCTAGGAGAAACCAAGGAAATCCCCGTGGGAATCTGGAAATTTGTCATCATGAATCCTTACGTTAGTAGCTGCCTAAACTATACCTTGCAGAAAGGACAGTGTTGGGCAGAGAAGAAAAAATAAGCTACTGGCCAAGGTGGGATTATTTCGAGAACTTTAGTTCTCCAATCCAAGCCCGATTCTTTCCCTGATGTCCCTTAGGTAGCTCGTTAATCTGTAGAACTAACCGTTGGGTCTTAATGGGTGAGAACGAAAGATTTACCTGATTATTGAAAACTCCCTGGGAAATAACTTTTCCCTTCCAGGGGTCTTCATTCGAGGCGGAAAGTAGGGTGAACTTGCCTCCCGTTGCCTTAGTGAACATAGTCAGTTTAGAAATCTCGCTAGGTTCTTTTAACTTAATCGCAAACTCGATAGCTCCGCTCCTAAAAGTAGTGCGGGGGAAATAGCGTGAACGCCAGGTAGTTTCTGGGTTGCCATCAAATAAAGAAGTTAGCAGTTCTGGGTGGTCGGCGTTAGGTCCATCTGGGGAACGCTGTTCAATAGATTCAATTACCGGAGCCGGTAAAGTCGCTGGGGATTGTTCCTGTGGAGTCTTTTTTTGTGTTGGAGCTTCTTTGCTCGGGATGGGTTTAGCCGGGGCGACCGCACCTTGATGGCGTGGAGAATCGTAGCCAGCCTGTAAGAAATTATCGATGGGAGCTAAGAGAGATTTAATTCCCCAAATAAAAAGAATAAGTAGGGTAATAGCGAGCGCACCTAGGATTGCCCAGCGAGTTAGCTTGGTAGCTTCTTCTTTATCTTCAGCTTTTTCTTTAGCGAGGGAAACAATTCCCGATAAAGTCCCTAGATTTCCTGCATTCTTGCGAGCTGATTCCAGTTTTTTCCCGAGGGAAGCCTTCAGGGAAGATTCATTAGGCTCCGGGCTTAAAGCAGAGCTTTCCTTGGATGTAGCGATTTCTTCACTGCCATCTGATGAATGTCTAGTCTGACTAGAAACAGAAATTTTACTTACACGAGGTAGTTTTCCGGTCTCTGTTTCAGAGAGTGTTTCGGAAGAAGCGGAAGAAGGTGCAATAGCGGTTACAGAAGTTGACGATGGTGGGGCGGGAGGTAGAGTATCTTCCGGTTTCATCGGTTCGTGTTGAGAATCGGGTACAGTCTCAAAGTGGACTGTGGATTCAGATGGCGAGACAGTTTCTGCAGTCTTGGCTGATTTAGGGAAAATAGGCTCATCAGGTGCGATAGGAGAACTAGAGTCTGGTGAGGAGGTATTGTTCAGGTTTTCAGCAGGCGCTCCAAAAGCCTTTTTCTCCAAAGCTTTTCTCAATCCCGAAATTATATTATCTGTAACCTGAGGATTGGAATCCTGAGGCTTAGAGTCGTTATCCTGTGAGACCATGTTAGCCTTTCATCTGTAATAGTCTTTATATATTCTGCCAAAAAAGATTGAAGAAAACATTTTTGGCATGGGGGTCAGGCTAACTGTCTCTACGTTCCTCGTAGGCGGTTGCTTGAACAATATCTTGTGGGGTTACACGGCGACCCTTTTTAACGCGACGTGCAATACCAAAAATTAAGATAGCGGCACAAAGTCCACCGATGAACAAAACCCCTGTTCTTTCCCAATTAGCTCGCACATTAACAATCAAAGAGACGGGTTTAGCTAAAGAATCTTCAGAATCATTGAAAGCTATGATGGTGGCTTTAATATCACCTGAACCAACTCCCCGGAGCTTCACATATGCAGTTGTTGGAGATGATGGAGTCAGAGAAGTTTTCGTTATTCCTGGCGAAGCAAGGCGAGGGTTACGTGATTCTAATTCAAGATTTATATGGGCTGTCCACGGAAGAGTATTAGTTACCTGAACAGGAAGTGCGGAGTCCCCGTAAATCATTAAAACGGACTTAGGGGCGCTCAAAACAAAAGGATTCCAATAGGGAGCCAAAGAATCTTGCCAGGTAGTTAAAACTCCACCAGGTACACGACTGAGTTGGAAGAGAGCCGACTTTTCTAACGGTTCCATCATCTTTTGGGGAGAACTTAAAGTGGTCGAAAGCTGATGAAGTCGAGCGAGGTTAACTTTAAGTGATTCAGCCTGAGTGGGGCGGATGGTGGCGGGACCGAAAACTGCGTCATTTGGATTATCACTAACCAGGTTTTCGTTTCTGTGTAGAGTCAATTTTTGGTTAGCGAAAGGCAAATTAAGAACTTGATCGAGGGAAAGCTGTTCAGCCCCCACCTGTTGCTTAAGGGTGTTTACAACACCCAGTGCAGATTTAAAATGCTCTGGATCGGAAGGGAGCGGCAAAGCTAGAAGCAAAGTCTCGTGTCCCTTAGTTTCCAGCGATCCTGCGGCAACCCCTAAAAGAGCTTGCTGTGCGGTGAAGCGAGAATTGTAGTCAAGACCAGAATCGCTAGCTCGCTGTAGCAAAGTTGCCGCTAGAGAATCTATAACCACACTCCTATAGCTTTCTTTTCCAATCTCTAAACTTCCCAGCCCGTTGTGAGAAAGCTGATTTGTTGCATCAAGCTGATTACTTTCTATCAGCGGAATAAGCGGCGTTCCTTGCGGCAATTTTAAGTCTGGTAAAGCCGGTGCATCCTCGGATAGGAAAGGAAGGAAAATGGGGGTGGTCTTAGACGCTTCTAAGGTGGTTGACGAAGTTGTTGATTTGTTGTTTAATACCTTTTCTTTAAAGTCCTCAGTAAAGGTAAGTGAAGAATTAGCTAGAGAGGTTGTGGGCGGTCCACCCCATTTGCCGGCAATCCAGGAAGGGGTTGCCCAAGGAAGTAGAGCAACCTGTTGTGCAGGAAGTTCTTGTAACTTTTTGAGGGAAGGGACTAATACTTGTTGCTGAGAGGTAAGTAAATCCAGCCAACTGTTATCAATGTTGGGTTTCTGAGGTATCTCAGGAGAACTTGGAGTTCCTATGGGGGAATCTGGAGTTTTTGTTGAGTTGCCTTCTGTGTTTAAAGGAAGTGGCGCAGGAGAAGGTTCCAGAGTGCGTTGTCTATCTTCTGGAGTTATGGCTCCCGGGTGGTTGTCAGGGGAAGGGGTTTCCCCCGGTTCGGGAGTCTTGGAAAGTGCGGGGTTTTTAGTGGGCGGGCGAGAAGGTGAGTTTACGTTTAGATAATTATCCGAGTTTGCGTAGAACTCAGAAATAGCCGCCGCCAAATCGGGTTCTGGCGCCTTTGTGGAAGAATATTGGAACAGGGAAGGGTCAACCACTGTTAAAACATTAGCTTCGTGCGCTAAGGACAAGAGTTTCTCAACCCTATCTTTAGCTGCGGTTGAGGGGTTGGGGTGGGAAAAATCCTTAGAAGTAAATCGGACCAGGTTTAGCGGAAGTAGTTTAGAGGAAGTTTTTTCGGAGGTATAGGGGAGAATTGTTCTAGCGGTATTCTTAAAAATTTTTGCTTGAAAATCAGGCTTAACGCCTTTATTTAAGTCAATTTCGCCAACCGCTTCGTAGGTGTAGGTAGCGCCTGAAGTTTTTAGAATAGAAGGTTTGTTCCCGCCATTTGCCTGCCACTCTTTAACTCGTTGTGCTGCAGACTTCGCGCTGGCCGAAGTTGATGAAGTGGCGTAAGTATGGGTTTTTAGAAGAATCCCATAAGCGCCGCTTTTGCGGAAAGCTTGATTGGCGATAGATTCTGGAATAGTAATCTTTAATTCGGCTTGTTCATTGGGTAATATACTTGGAAGTGTCAAGCTGGACAACAGTTTTGTGTGTGGCTCCGGAAGTTCTTTGTTGGCGCTTGTCCAGTCCGTCCAGCTATTTTTTAAACTAATCGCCTCCGCGGTGGAATAGACGGAAAGAGACGGGGAGTTTAGGAAAGCCCCTGTCGTGTTCTTCAAGTTGATTGTAACTTTTAAATCACCGCGTCCCTGATATAGAGAAGGCGTAAAACCGTTAACATCTACCTGCAGATTTTCCGTTGTTGGTACTGGCGCCGCTGTCGCCAAGGTGGTTGGGAAAATTCCCAGCGAGAGGGCGGATAGGGTAAAGAAAATCGAGGAGCGGGGGAAACGAATGCGGAAAACCAAAATCAGTCCCCCAAATCCAAGAGCTTCCGGGCGATAGCAACTACGCGACGTTCATTGGGGTAGGCCAAGCGGGTAGCGACAGTTGCTAGAGGAACCCAAGCTGCATCTTCGGCTTCCTGGTCGGGATCATTTTCCACCGTTAAATCAAAAGTTTTTGCTTCTAACAAGAAATGGTGGACAACTTTGTGGATTCGTCTTCCTGACCCGGCAAACCAGTAGTCGATTGATGCCAGGTGGGTAATGATATTTCCAAAAATACCGGTTTCTTCGCTAACTTCGCGGACGGCAGCATCCTGCGGGGTTTCGCCTTCCTCTAAATGCCCCTTAGGGAGACACCACTCAATGTTTCCCAAACGGTTGCGTCGGGCAATAACTGCGACGCAGGCAACCCCATCGATAGGAGCGACAATTAGGCCACCAGCAGAAGTCTCATCCACTACCGGGTGTTTACGGTGTGAATTTTTGTAATTTCGGTTATGTCCTCTATCACTGTTTTCAGGCATAGGAAGGCGCACCCGACCCGATGGAGGGCGGGGAATAGCGCGGTTGCCTGAGGTAAATGGGTGGGACATACCTTAATCCTAAACTGTGGACGCAAATTACACTCAATTAAAAACGGTATGGCAAGCTATTAGATGATGAGTATTTCAACCGAAACTAAAGTAGCTAAGCTACTCGTGAACGCGCAGAAGGCCCTGGGTGCGTTACCTGCTGATATTTTGGAATTGGGGACCCTGTTTACTGAAGCTGGCTTTGAATTGGCGTTAGTGGGCGGCCCTGTGCGTGATGCGGCGCTCGGTAAAGTTCCACACGATTTCGACCTGACCACCAACGCGCGTCCCGAAAAGACGCAAGAGCTGTTGAATACCTGGGGGAAGACCTGGGATGTGGGAAAAGAGTTCGGAACAATTGGAGCTGCGCGTGGACAGTTGGTGGTAGAAGTCACTACTTATCGCACCGAGGAGTATGACACCTCTTCCCGCAAACCCGTAGTTGCTTATGGCGATAATTTGGAAGGTGACCTCACTCGTCGTGATTTCACGGTAAATGCTATGGCGGTACGACTGCCGCAAATGATTTGGGTTGACCCTCACGGAGGGCTCGAAGATCTCGCTACGGGCACTTTGCGCACGCCTGTAACGGCTGTGCAGTCATTCGATGATGATCCGCTACGGATTATGCGTGCAGCTCGCTTCAGTGCACAGCTAGGGTTTGCTGTTACGGAAGATGTGCTTGCGGCAATGCGGGACATGGCTCCGCGTTTGCAGATTGTTTCGGCAGAGCGAGTGCGTGCGGAACTTGAACGTCTTATCGTTTCTGATTATCCTCGTGACGGGCTTGAACTAATGGTTCATACAGGGGTTGCTGACCAGGTTTTGCCGGAGTTGTCCGAATTGACAAATACGGTTGATGAGCACCGTCGCCATAAGGATGTTTACGAGCACACCCTTAAAGTTTTAGAGCAGGCGATAGATTTAGAAACTGGGCCGGACGGTAAGTGTCCAGGACCTGATTTCATCTTGCGCTTTGCTGCTTTGATGCACGATGTAGGTAAGCCGGCTACGCGCGCCTACGAACCTAATGGGGTGGTCACTTTCCATCAGCATGACATCGTGGGGGCGAAACTGACTCGAAAGCGAATGCAGGCCCTGAAGTTTCCTAAGGAGACAATTAAGGCTGTTACTAAGCTGGTTTCTTTGCATTTACGTTTCCATGGTTATGGTGAGCAGTCTTGGACCGACTCGGCGGTACGGCGCTATGTAACTGACGCTGGGGAACAGTTGCAGCGGTTACACAGGTTGACGCGTGCGGATGTTACTACCCAGAATAAACGTAAAGCTGCTCGTCTTGCTCACGCGTATGATGATCTTGAACGGCGAATTGATGAACTGGCAGCAAAAGAAGAACTAGACGCTATTCGTCCTGATTTGGATGGTCAGCAGATTATGGATCTGCTGGGGTTGAAGCCGGGACGGGAAGTTGGACAAGCACGAGCCTACATGCTTGAACGACGTTTGGAACGCGGTCCGGTAGATGAACAAACGGCCCGTGAGGAACTGCTTGAATGGTGGAATAACCGGACACGGTGACAGAAAAGGGGTGGTGAGGTATCTCCCGCCTGAGATGAAGGCTTCACAAATAGCGTTCAATGATCTTATCTGTCTGCCTAAGAGCGTAGAATCGGGCTAATGTAATTTCCTTTACGAGGTCCTAAAGCATGGGTCTGATGTAATGGAGAAAAGTTTAAGCGGCCCGGAATATCCGAGCCTTGAATCAGGAGTTAATGAATGACGACTTCTCGTGGTGGCGACGCTGAGAACACGCGGACTACCCCTCGCAACTCGGGGGCGAAGAAAAGCGCGGCAACTCCTTTGCCTTCGCGCCGACAGGGCGGTGACTCGTCAGGAAAATCTTTTACTGCTCTCATGGGGAACAAGGGGCCGCGGCGTCATCATGCAACGAAGAAGCGACCGTGGGGAAAACGAATCCTATGGGGTCTTTTATGGCTTTCTTTAATTGGCATTATTCTTGCGGGAATTATTTTTATTGCTTCGTTTTACCTAATTAAAGTTCCCAGTGTGGATGAGGCGGTGCGTGCACAGCGCTCTGTTGTCTACTACGCGGATGGAAAAGAAGAAATTGGGTCACTTTCTCGGGTGAACCGACGGATTATCGACACCACCAAGATTCCAAAGTATGTGGGGCTTGCGGTAGTTGCTTCCGAAGACCGTACTTTCTTTGAGAATAACGGGGTTGATTTAAAGGGAATTGCACGAGCCTTTTGGAATAACCTACGAGGCGGGAAGCGACAGGGTGCTTCGACTTTGACCCAACAGTACGTAGAAAACTATTACACAGGTTCACGTGGCGGGTATATCGGTAAGTATCGTGAAGCAATTTTGGCTCTGAAGATTAACCAGACGCAGACTAAACAAGAGATTCTCAATAACTACCTGAACACTATTTACTTTGGTCGTTCTGCTTACGGGATTGAAGCTGCCGCCCGCGCCTATTTTGATAAGAGCGCAAAAGATTTAACCGTTTCCGAGGCGGCTATGATTGCGGGAATTATCCCTGCGCCCTCTTCTTGGGATCCAGCGAAGAACCGTCCCCAGGCGGAGCGTCGGTGGGAGCGTGTAATCAAGTTGATGGCCGAGGATGGATGGATTACTCCCCAGCAGAAGCAGGAAGCTAAGTTCCCGAAGTTTATTGAAAAAACTACTTTTGTACAACGTGCGGGAAACTCTGGATATCTACTTGATCAGGTTAGCGCCGAGGCAGTAAAAGATGCCGGTATGGATAAGGAAGACCTGAAGAATGGTGGATATAGAATTGTCACCACTGTCGTAAAGGCAAGACAGGATGAGATGGAGCAAACCATCAAGGATATGCCTAAGGGAGCTTCGCCGAACCTTCATGTGGGGATGATTTCGGTAGATAACGCTACTGGTGGGATTCTTGCTGAGTATCCGGGTTCTGATTATGCGAAATCGCAGCGCAACATCGTTACGGAAGATACCCTCCACCCTGGATCGACTTTTAAGCCGTTTACTTTGATGGCGGCTTTGGAAGAGGGAAAGACCATTTACAACACCTATAGCGGTAGTTCTCCAGCTTCTTTCCCTGGTCTGCCCAATTGGCACCCGAGTAACTTTGGGGGAATATCCTATGGTCGAGTAACGTTACGTAAGGCAACCGCGCTATCTATTAACACGGCGTATCTGCGTTTGAACTATGATTTGGGTGCTTCTAAGACTAAGGACATGGCCATTAATATGGGTATTCCGGCTGATACCGTTGGTTTGGATGATGCTCTTTCTAATACTTTGGGTACTTGTTCAGTTCACCTGATTGATTTAGCCCAGGCATACACTACTTTGGCGAACTATGGTTCCCAACGTCCGGTGCATATTATTCGGGAAATTCGTGACTCTAACAATAAAGTGGTTTATTCTGCGCCAACTAAACGGCAGCAGGTTTTAGATCCGAATATCGCTAAGAATGTACTGATTGCCATGGGGGATGTGGTTGCCTACGGATCTGGTGAAAATGCCCAGATACGTGGTTGGCGACCAGCTGGAAAAACAGGTACTTCAAACGACAACAAGTCGGCCGTATTTGTGGGACTTGTCCCTCAGGTAACTACTGTGGTGGGAATGTTCCAAACAGGAAAGAACGGTGCTGAAGACACCATTACTCCATTTGGTGGTTATCGTGAAATTACAGGTGGTTCAATTCCAAGTGAACTTTGGAAAGATTACATGGATAAGGCGTTGAAGGATTTGACACCAGAACGTTTTGAGCGTCCCCAGCGTACGGTAGCTTCTTTCGATAATGACACTGCTCCTGCGCAGGAAAAAGAAAGCCCGGAAGAAACTCCGGAAAAGCCGAAGCAAGAGGCTCCCCAAACGGCGGATACCCAGCAGCCTAAACAGGAAAATTCAGATAAATCCAAGCCCTCTGAAAATAAGGAAAATAAGGATAAGGGTGCCGATAAAGCCCCCGAGAAAGAGCAGCCGAAGAATAAGAACAAGCAGGAAGACTCTGGAAAGTCGAAACCCAAGCAGGGTAAGGGTGAATCAAATAAACCTAAGAAACCCGGGAACTCGTAACCTAGGTCACTTAGTTATATATTTGTAATTAAATATTGACTCTTCGTAACCGTAGTGTTATATTTGGTTACACCTTTCATTGGAATCTCCTTTAATTCCGGGGTGGTAGCCGGAAGCAAAGAATTAAATCCCCCCAAACTAACAGTTTGGGGGGATTTAATTTTATTTAGCTTTGCCTACAGGCAATCACCTAGAAAATTAGGCGCGAGCTACCTGTACCTTAACCTTGGCGGAAACGTCAGACATTAGGTTGACGGTTACGTCGTAGGCACCAACAGACTTGATGGTGGAAGGAATGACGACCTTGCGGCGGTCAATGCTCTGTCCTAGCTGTTCCTTGATGGAGTCAGCAATGTCTGCGGAAGAAACGGCACCGAAAAGACGACCGGCTTCGGTGGCGGAACGCGAAATGCGTACTACCTTACCGTTCAGCGAGTCGCGTACGGCGCGAGCGTCTTCGAGAGAAGCGATTTCGCGCTTGCGACGAGCTGCTGCCATCTGCTCTAGCTGAGCGCCAGCACCCTTGGTCCACTTGACCGCAAGCTTACGAGGAACGAGGTAGTTACGGCCGTAACCGTCCTTAACCTCGACTACATCGCCAGCGGCACCCAGGTTTTCAACGTCGTGAGTCAGAATAAGTTTCATTTTTGTGAGTCCCTTTCTGATCAGCGGCCGGTGGTGGAGTAGGGCAACAGAGCCATTTCGCGCGCGTTCTTAATGGCGCGTGCGAGCTTGCGCTGTTCCTGTACGGAAACACCGGTTACGCGACGGGCGCGAATCTTACCGCGGTCCGAGATGAACTTGCGCAGAAGAGCGGTGTCTTTGTAGTCAATCTTTTCAATCTTGGCCGACTTAAGAGGGTTTGCCTTCTTCTTAATCGGCTTGTTGCGAAGTGGCTGCTTCGCCATAGTGGGTTCTCCTTACGAGTAGCGCCCGAGGGGAGTAATAAAAATATCTCCCGGTGGGCTGACATGAGTTTAGAAAGGCGGTTCGTCGTCAAAGTTTGTGCCGGCAGGTGCAGCCCACGGATCTTCGGCAGTGCCGCCCGCAGGGGCGCCAAATCCACCGTTACCGTAGTTACCCTGCGGCCTTTGCGCGCCGCCGTATGAGCCTTGGTTACCGCCTGCGCTGTATCCGCCGCGACCACCCTGAGCGTCAGCGCGTTGAGTGCGCTTAACGTCGGCGGTGGCGTAACGGAGCGAGGGGCCGACCTCGTCTACCTGCATCTCTAAAGAGGTGCGGTTTTCACCTTCGCGAGTCTTGTAGGAACGCGATTCGAGACGACCAGAAACGATTACGCGAGTTCCCTTACGGAGAGACTCGGCAACGTTCTCGGCAACATCACGCCAGACTGAACAGCGCATGAACAGGGTTTCCCCGTCACGCCATTCGCCTGACTGTCGATCGAAGGTGCGCGGGGTGGAAGCAACAGTAAACGAAGCTACGGCCACACCCGAAGGGGTGAATCGTAGTTCCGGGTCTGCTGTCAGATTACCGATGACGGTGAGTTGTGTTTCGCCGGCCATGTTTGCTCCTTCGACTAGATGGCTTTACTTACGCGCCCGGGCGCATCAACTTGGTGCGCATGACGGTTTCGTTTAGGTTGAGCTGACGGTCGAGTTCGGCCGCGTACTCAGGGGTGGTGGTCATGTCGATGACGACGTAAATACCTTCCGTCTTCTTGAGAATCGGGTAGGCCAAGCGGCGCTTGCCCCACACGTCCAAGTTTTCGACGCTACCGCCGTTGTCGGTGACAACAGTAAGTAGCTTTTCGAGTGACGGGGTGACTGTACGCTCGTCAACCTCGGGGTTGAGAATCACCATTAGTTCGTAGTGACGCATACTTTTAACCCACCTCCTTTGGTCTTAGCGGTCACGGTCTTTCCGTGACAGGAGGGTTGTATGCCCTTGCGGCGCTGATTCCAAAACTAATAACCGGGTGGTTACTGGTCTTGGGCGCACGCCCTAAAAGAATATCAGTTATTACGGGTGAGGGCTATCCTTGGAAACGGTATAACCGCTCACTATTACGCGAATTTTGGGGTATTTTCACTCTGATTGAAAGGTGAAGAAAAATGCTTGTGGGTTCGCGGGTGTAGGGAATTAGAAATCCTCAGGAAACGAGTTCGCGCCGTGCGGCTAAACGGTCTGGTTTACCGTTTGAGTTAAGGGGAATGCGAGGAGCGAGGAAAAGTTCGCGGGGAACCTTGAAACGCGCAATTTTGTTTTCGAGATGATGGTGTATCTGTTCCAAGGTAGGTGGATTTTCCGGGTTTGCGGGGACGGCCATTAAGGCGACTTTTTCCCCCCAGTGTTCATCAGGAAGACCCAGCGCAAGGACCCCTAAGAGAGCCGGCATATCAGCCAGTGCGTTTTCAATTTCTGCAGGGTGAATATTTTCACCGCCGGAAATAATCATGTCTGATTGGCGACCAACGATTGTGAAAATACCGTTTGTGCGTCGAACTATGTCCCCTGTAATCAGCCATCCTTCATTGAAACGTGCGATATTTTCGTTGTGGTTATTTAAGTATTCGGTAATCACACCCGGACCGCGAAGGGTTAGGATTCCCTCCTGTCCGTCAGGGACATCTTCTAGGTCGGTGGCAATTTGACCATTTTGTGGTTTGGTTACTCGGGCCTGAATGTAGGGGAAAGGTGATCCGACGCTGCCGGGGTGTTTGAGCGTAACTTCCGGAGAAGCGCACAACCCTGCCCCTGCTGTCTCTGTCATCCCATAGACATTGATTGGGTTTAGTCCCTTTTGGGATAGATTTTTCATCAGGGCCAACGAGGGTGGGGCACCCCCAATTAGAGGAAGGCGAAAAGAATCCAAATTGGATGTTTCCCAGCCGGTCTGTTTGGTGAGGGCGGCATACATGGTCGGTACGGCGAACATCATGTTTACCCGGAGATTTTCAATGTCGGACAGAATCCGGGCGGGCTGAAAATCTGGCTCAATAACCAGGGTGCCACCGTTTACGAAAATATCGTTAGTGGTTCCGTTAAAACCGCCAATGTGGGAAAAAGGTGCTGCTGCCATGGTTATATCAGCAGTGGAATACTCAAAACCAGCACGGAAATTCTGCCACCCCCACCAAAGTTGGGAGGCACTCAAACAAACCGCTTTGGGGCTTCCAGTCGATCCGGAAGTGAAAAGAATAGCTGCCGGAGTATTAGCGCTAATCATGGCACGTACCGGAATAGGAGAGGCCTGATTGCCAAGTATCTCCGGGAGTTCCTCGACGGTAATAACGCGGTTGATTAATGCGGAGGGAAGGTTATCTACCAAATCAGATTCGGTGATGATTAGCTTTGGAGTAACTGCCGCGGTGATGGCGGTTAGCTCAGCGGTAGTAAGACGCCAACTAACCGGACTGACGATTGCCCCCAGATGGGTGGTGGCGGTGTAGGCGAGCATGTGCCAAGGGCTATTGCGCGCAATAACCATGACAACATCCCCGTGGCAAACTCCAAGAGAAGAAAAGAAAGCAGCTAACGCACAGCTGTCACGATTCGCCTCGGAAACACTCCAAATCTGATATTCGGCAACACTTTTAGGAGCTACCGGGGTAGGTGGACAAACAACTAGACTGGGACGCTGGGGGTGCCGGGCGGCAGACTCAGAAAGCAGGCGTGCGGCGGAATAGTCTAAAGCGTTCACAATAAGGACTACCTAGTGCCCACAGGCGCAACCGCCTGAGCCGCCCGAACAGCATCCCTGAGAACCACCACCGACGGTAGCGAGCTGAAGACGCTTGGGAGGCTGAGGACGCGTGGCTTGCGCGCTGGCTGCGGCCATTTTTTTCATAGAAGCACATCCGCGTGGGGCGGGGGTTTCGCCCTCGGTAGGACCAACCTGAATTGACTGTCCTCCACGTAGGTGTGGGCGCTTAGCAAGAAGAGATGAGGCTTCCTGCATGGTAGAGCCTTCCTCAGCAAGGTGGGAAAGAGAATCGGGAATTGGGCGTCCGAGTTTCTTCATGGCTTCGCCCCATAGTCGTCCGGCGCGGTAGGAAGAACGAACCATTGGGCCGGCCATAACTCCTAAGAATCCCATTTCTTTGGCAATGGCGGATAGGGAGATGAACTCTTCAGGGTGAACCCAACGGTCAATTGGGTGGTGGAGGGGCGAGGGACGCAGGTATTGGGTGAGGGTAAGTAGGTGACATCCAGATTCGGCCAGGTCGAACATGGCATTTTCGATTTCCTCACGGGTTTCACCCATGCCCAGAATTAGGTTTGATTTAGTGATTAGGCCGGCTTCAGAGGCGGCGTTGATTACTTCCAGGGAGCGTTCGTAGCGGAAAGCCGGGCGAATCTTCTTGAAGATACGCGGTACGGTTTCGAGGTTGTGGCCAAAGACTTCCGGTTTGGAAGAAAAGACTTCCGCGAGGGCGCTTTCGTGGGCTTTCATGTCGTCAACCAGCAGTTCAACGCCGGTATCAGGGCACTTTTCGTGAATGAGACGGCAGGTTTCGGCATACAGCCAGGCGGCACCATCGGGAAGGTCGTCGCGGGCTACTCCGGTGATGGTCGCGTACTTTAGGCCGAGGTCGGAAACTGATTGGGAAACACGCTCTGGTTCGTCCGTGTCGTATTCGGTGGGACGAGCGGTAGCGATGTCACAAAAGTCGCAGCGGCGGGTACAGTATGCTCCACCGATAAGGAAGGTGGCTTCGCGGTCTTCCCAACATTCGTATATATTAGGGCACCCTGCTTCGGCGCAAACGGTGTGTAGGCCACGCCCGATAGAGAGCGAACGCATGTCCTTATACTCTTTACCGGCTTTGGCGGTAGTACGAATCCACTCTGGTTTTTTCTCGATGGGTGTTTGAGCATTTTTCTTTTCGATGCGAAGTAGCTTTCGGCCTTCGCGTTCGGGGGTGGTGCTCATTTTGGTGTTTTCCCTATCTGTATAGACTGCTGTGGTTAGTGCGGAGTTTTACGTTGTCTTAGGTATTCATGGTTTCCGGTATTTTTGGTTGCGTGCTTAGGGTTTGAAGTATGTTGAGGACTTGAGTTTGAGGGATTTCGGTAATTGCTTGAATCCGCTCTGGTTCCCGCAGGGGGTAAAGGTCTTCGATGATTTGTGGGATTAGGTGTCCGGCTGCATCGGCGAGTGCGGATTGTGGGTTTACATGGATTCCCTCGGCTTCTAGTGAGGTAACACCGGCGTCGTTAATACCGCAGGGAACAATTTCGTCAAAACGGGTTAGGTCAGTCGTGACGTTAAGGGCGAGTCCATGCAATGTGGTGGAGCGTGCAAATTTAACGCCGATTGCACAAATTTTTCGTTCCGGTTTTGTATCTGTGGGGGAAAGCCAGACTCCGGAGCGTCCTTCCACAACGCCGGTTTCGAGGTTATATCCGTCATTTAGTGCGGTAATTATTGACTGTTCTAGTCCTCTAACGTACTTAACTACGTCAACGGGGTGCGCGGCCTTAAAAATGGGGTAGAGAACCAGCTGTCCTGGGCCGTGGTAGGTAATGCGGCCACCGCGGTCTACCTGGTGTACGGGAATATTTGGATTTTTAGCATCGCCTGGCTGGGTGCGGCGTCCAGCGGTGTAGGTGTGTTGGTGTTCTAAAGCGATGAGGGTATCAGGACTTAAGTCCGAGGCTACTTCTTCGTGAATCTGATGTTGTAGCCGATTTATCAGCGTGTATTCGAGTGGCCCGTGGGGCAAAAGGTTAATTATCCGCACGTTCCTAGTCTAACTTTTCTTGTGCTGTCAAGTGTCGCAGATCGAGTGTGAGCTAAAGCGCGAATATTTTTTGGTGTTAATTGTTTTGCAACTAAAAGCGTGGATGGTGTGCCAGGTAACAAATTTATGGTAACGCTTGACACAAATGATCAATTGATTTGCTTATTTGACCATTATTACAGTTGATGTGAGATATTACATGTGATTAAAAAAGGTTACGTGTTTATGGAATTTTTTATTGTAATTTCAACAATCTTGACTCTTTAGTAATTTAGTGAAAACGTTTTTGCGGCATTTTTACAATTGGTATCGGTTGTCAATATTGGGTGAATGTGATGTCATAGCCGGTACCACATATGCGCTTGTAAGGAAGGGTGAATTTATTACTAAATCTTTCATCATTTCTTCTTTCTTACAGTCGCATAAAACGATTTAGTATTTTGAGGAGATTAATGAGTGCAGTAGGTGGGCAGCGATCGACACGTTTCGTGAGAAACGTAGTTGTTTTGCTAACGTCAGCTCTGGTGCTGTCACTAGCGTTTATTTTCGCGGTAGTAACTGAGCCTGCGCAGGCATACACTCCCGCTGATTTAAGCGCGAATAGTGAAGGCCCAGAGGCGCAGATTACTACCGTAATGAGTCACAATCCTCAAAAGCCTACCTATGGTCAGCAGGTTACCTATACCGGAACTTTGGAATTTGGGACTATTCCAGAAGAGCTTAATGGCGACGTTACCTTAACTGTTTCTTCTGATTTTTATGCGCCTTTTGACGGGGGTGACCCACTTTCTAAATTGACTTGGAATGGTTACAGCGGTGCCAAGCCGACCATGACCGAAAGCCCTCGTGTTGAGAACGGGGTATGGATTTATAAATTTAAGGGCGTTAAACCAAATACTTCTGTTACTTACACCAACACTGCGACGGTTAAGTCAAAGTCTGAAATCCCTCCTGGGCAGACAATTTTTGCCACAATGAATGCTAATTTTGTAGCTTCACCTAGCATTTCCTTTAAAGATGCTGGAGCGAGATTCGTGGGGGATAACGGTACTTCTAATGCGTGTAGCGGGGTTATGGTTTTCCCGAGTCAGCCTCTAGAAGCTGGTGCCTGGCTCGCTGATATTAAGATTGCTAACGCGCAAAATAACGGCAAAGTTGAAATTGATACTTCGCCTTACGTACCCGAAGCTGGTGCTCCCGCAAACGCTAACACCATCAAATTTGAGCTTAATGGCAGGGATATAACTGCTGAAAAAATGCAGGGAGCAACCTATCTTTCGCCAGATTCAAGCGCTCCCATTTATGGTGCCGGAAGTCCTTTGGTTCAGGCTAATCCAAACGCAAAGTGGGTTGATTCCCTGAACTGGGAATATGATCCTAAAACTTATACCGGTAATACCTGGTTACCTAAGGGAACAGTTCTTACTGTACGTAAGCATGTTACTTTCCTGGACTGCTTTGGTGGAGGTTTTGCATCTGATTTCAACCCTAACCGTCAGGTGCTATATGTTGCAGAAATTGGCCGACCGGTTTCTGAAACAAACTCTAATGCGATGACCTCGTTCACTATGCCGGGTGAGCCTTTCGTTCCGAAGCCCTGTACTAACCTTTATTGGTCTGAAGATGTCTCTAGTGGTGGGGGCGCATTCGGTCTCTTTACTTCTCTTGATCCGATGAAATCAATTCGTACCGGTTTTCTTGAAAAAGCTAATGGGAAACCAACAAGCGCTCCGGATATCGCCATTTCTGATAAGTTCCCATATCACTTGTACTACTTTAGCGACGAGGGTTCTTCTAAGTACACCATGTACTATGACTATAAAACAAAGAGATTCGTAAATACCGGTGTTTCTAACACTGGTAGCCTGTGGAGTGGAGATGACGGAAATTCTAACCCTGACTCTTTAGGATTTGATAAAAATGGAATCTTGTGGACCTTCCGTCCGGGTGATGCACGTGGAAATAATAAAGAAAGAATAGCAACACTTTACAAGCTAGACGTTCCAAAATTAGAAGAAAAAATAGCTGCTGGCCAAACTTCAGGACTTCCTCAGTGGGAAAGAGTCTTACAGGTAGATAAGGCTGTAAATAATCGTATTACTGGACGTATGGTTTACGATCTTGTCTTTGATGAAGACGGTAACTTATACGGTACTGTAACTGGAAAAGACTCGCTTGACTGGGGACGCAAAAAGGCTTTTATTTTTAAGCTTTCTGCAAGTCAGATTGCAGCAGGGAATGATATTAAGAATGAACTTCCTAATGCTGAAATAAAGGGAGCTTATGGTGTTTATGGTATGGCCTTTGGTAATGATGGAAATCTTTATATTGGTTATTACGGAGGCTCTCAGGATCTTTACTATGCGTCTTTTAACCAAGTAAAGACTGCTATTAATAGTAATAGTTCTTTTAGTGTGCAACGTGTTGGAAAAATTACTGGAGAATACAATAACCCACAAAATATTCCGCCAAACTACGGTGGTTTAGCGTCGTGTAATTTTGGTGATGTTACTCCGCCGCCGCCGCATGGGCCTGAATTTAAGGTTCAGAAATCGGTAGTGAACCCTCGTACTGGCCAGATTCTTCCTCCTGGCACAAACTCGATGGAAGATCGGGTGCAGGTTGATGCTCAGGGTAACGCGACTATTGATTTCGTGGTTGTGGTAACCAATCAGGGTAATGAAAAGGGTACGCCCCCTGTTATCCGCGATACCGTTTCAGTACCGACAGGGTTCACTATTACCGATATTAAAGTGGATGGTGTATCACAGGGTACTAACAGGTCATTGAACTTGCAGGCTGGTGAACTTGCTCCCGGATCATACGACCCTAACGGTCCTGTGCCTTCAGGGAACTCTGCACAGGTATTCCGGATTTCCGTTTCTGTGCATACCGATGATGTGAGCGGATATTTATGGGATTCTGCTGATGAATGTTCTGATACGAATGTTTCAGACAATAAAGGTTTCCACAACACTGTCGCTATGAACGACGATAAGGATGGTTCTGACAATAACCATGCGTGTGTTCCAACTGTAACTCCGTCCCCCGCAAAGCTGTATCTCTACAAGCAGATTGTGAATATTGTGAATTCTGCAGAGACTCGGGTCCTTGCTGGTGCGCAATTTGATAATCGGAAAGTCAACCCAGAATGGGAGGATTTTCGGAGATATAGTCAAGAACAGGAAGACTTGAAGAGCTTCAATTTGTCAGCTATTCCGGTATCTACTGCGGTCGGTGCTATCCCCACACCATTGAGCGGTCAGGTCAATCCGCGTGGACGTAACATTGCGGACAAGGCTGTTGGTGGCCCTGTGTCAGCTGGCGAATATAACCTGCTAGAATCGCCGATTAACGATCTAGCCGGTAGCGAGTACAGTATGGTCAACGTTGAATGTCGCAATCAACGCAAACAGGTTGTGCTCGAACCAACAAGTCAAAAACCCGCGAAAGTAACTGTAAATAAGGGCGACACGATTCACTGTATTTTCTCGAACAAACAGCAGATTAAAGCGCATGTGGTAAAGACCGCGACAGACCCGGCAGTTTCTCCGGACAAAAATGCTGGGAACCTGCATATTGGTAACCCGGTAGAACCTGGAAAAGATGGTCTATTCGAGATTAAATACACCATCGCCGTTACTAATGATTCAGATGAAACTGGTAATACCGGTGAAGTCCGCGACTTCTACCGTGTGCCTGCCGGTATGAAATGGAAAGAAGGAGCAGCAGCAACTGTTACTTTCGTTCCCGGTTCTAGTAGAACTACCCTAAATCGAGATGGTGCGCCAGGAGTATTTAGTAACAACAGTATTTACTTGACTGAAGCTCAGATGACGGACAGTAATGGTGTTCTGCTTGCTAAGTCAATTAACAATTTGGCTCCCGGGGCATCTGGAACCTCAAAATTTGAGGTGACGATTCCACTAGTTGCTGATGAAGATATCGTTCCTGGTTCTAACCCGGCACAGACAAAGTTCCAAAAGAACGCCACAGCCTTGGCTACTTGTGAGAATAAGAACCTGGATGGATTACCATACACAACTACTAAGAGCGGTATTCCAAACGTTGTTTCACTAGAAAACGAAAACCAGAGATATTCCAAGATTGCCATTAAAGATAACGTGGCATGTGTTCCGGTTAAAAATGAACCTAAGGTCGACATTATCGTCCATAAGGTAGATGACGCTGGGCGACTGGAACTGCCCGATGCGGAATTCATCGTCTGTGAACGTAACCCCAACCCCCTACCGGCTGGTGATGCGGAAAAACAGCAGGCATTGAAAAACGCGGGCTGCACAACCAAACTACCTCAGCTGAACCTTACACAATGCAACCAGTATCCTGCGGGTAGCGCAGCTAACACTGCCTGTGTAAACCACTACGGAGCAGACACTGTGGGTGGAACTAAGCCCAACGGTTCGGCATTCGTGGCTAACAAGTTAAAACCAGGAAAAGAATACTGGCTGGTAGAGACAAAAGCTCCAGCTTGTTACGGCCCTGATAAGGGAGAAAAATACTGCGCTTCACTACTCCCTCAGCCAATGAAATTCAAGGTTAGTGCAGACCGAATTATCACCCCCTACGACGGGAACGGTAATGAAGTCTCAGCCAATCCTGGTAGTAACGAATGTAGTCCTCTATCGGACTCTAACTGCTCTGAAGAAAACGCCTACAAGCTCGTGGACGGATCGTTCGCAGTCTACAAGGACGTTATTTCAGTACGCGACCCGCGCCGAGCAAACCTACCCATCTCGGGTGGATTCGGGCCTTGGCCGCTCGCAATCGTAGCCCTGTTGCTGATAACACTCAGCTTCGGCTACGCCTACAAGACTTCCGCGGTTGCCACCAAACCAATAAAGGTAAGGAAACCACGGTAAACACCCCACCAGGGGTAAACCCATCCGGAACTCCAGCCCTGCCATTACTTCGGTAGAGGCGGGGAAACGGAAACCCGGAACCTGGCAACCGCCAGATTCTTAAAAGAAAATAACGGGAATTAACAGGAGATAACATAATGACCCGAAACATTACCCGCAAGGCCGTAGCCGGTCTCTCGGTAGTAACCGTAGCCCTCATGGGTTTCGGATCCACCATGGCCCTAGCTGTAGACGGCACCCCCGTTGAAGCTATCAGCAGCATTACCCAGGACAGCGGTACACTAAAGATTCACAAGCTGACCCCCTCGACTGATGCTAGCCACAACACCGTAAACGACGGTACAGAACAGACCACACCTACCGGATCTAAGGCTATTCAGGGTGTTAAATTCACCGCGATGAAGGTAGATGGTGTTGACCTCAAGACCAACGCTGGATGGGAAGTTGCCAAGAAGATTGCCGACGAAACCGCCAGCGCTGACGATGTACTTTCACGCCTGGACAACCAGGATAACCCCACCAAGGTAACTGTTGGTGGACAGCAGTACAACCTGGTTGCACAGGGTGGTGTCCAGACCACCGACACTGAAGGTCTAGCTACTTTCTCCAACCTTCCCGTTGGCCTGTACCTGGTTTACGAAACCGTTGACGGTCCCGTAAACATCAAGGACGGAGAACAGGGTGTTCCCGCAGAGCGCGTAAACAAGGCAAAGCCCTTCTTCGTTACCCTGCCGATGACCAACCCTACTGACCGCACCTCGTGGCTGTACGACCTAAACATCTACCCCAAGAACAACCTCCAGACCGTTCCCACCAAGGAACTAAACGATAACGATAACGCTCTTGGTTCCGGTAACGACAACACTGCTGCTCCTAAGAAGTCTGAAATTCTGTACACCCTGGGCGCCAAGGTTCCCGGTGTTGCAGAGCTAGAGCACTTCGAACTCGTTGACCGTTTCAAGACCTCCCAGCTCGAATGGATTGGAACCGACACTGACGTTGTTAAGGTTGGTGACGATGTACTGACAAAGGGTTCTGACTTCAACTTCAGCGCTCCGCAGACTGAAGGTGAATACACCTTTGTTGCTATGGAATTAACCCCTGAAGGTATGAAGAAGATTCTGAAGCAGCAGGGTAAGAAAGTTACTTGGGAAATGCACGCCAAGGTTCTTGACACCACCGGTCCGACCGAAGTTCCTAACGATGTATTCCTAAACGAAGTTCCTAAGGGACAGCCCGGTGGTAAGTGGACACCCAAGAAGCCCGGTACCCCTGGACCCGGTGTTAAGTCCTACTATGGCAAGGTAGTCATCAACAAGAAGGGACAGGACGCTCAGGCTCTAAACGGTGCAGAGTTCCAGCTCTTCGAATGTGACCCCAGCGCAAACTACGCAAAGGGACGTCAGGTTAGCGTAGACAACAAGGACACCTGGGTATCGGGAACTGACGGTACTAAAGACGGTGAAATTGTAATCGACGGTCTGCTAGTTAACGACTTCCGTAACAACAGCGTCACTGATACCAAGGACAGCAAGAAGTGGATTGAAAAGACCGCTTACTGCCTCTACGAAACCAAGGCTCCTGCGGGTTACGCACTTCTGCCGAACCCGATTACCTTCCAGGTAACCAGCACTGATGGAACTGCTGTTCCCGAAGAGATTTCTCTCGACGTTAAGAACACCAAGAACCACGGTGGAACCCCGACCCTACCGGTCACCGGTGGTGCGGGTATCGCTACCCTAGTTGGTGCAGGTGCGCTGCTCCTCGCCGGATCTGGTGCATACGCTTTCGCTGCTAACCGCAAGCGCAAGCAGAGCTGAAAACCGCTAAAAAATAGCTAAAAAAGTTAAGGTCCAGGTAGTGTATTTACTACCTGGACCTTAACCCTTAAACCGGAAAGACCGAAAGAAAAAACGTGACAAAGAATTCCACACCCAACAACACGCGCCGATCACGCAAACACCTCATCATCCCCATCATCGGCGCAATCCTCGGAATTCTCATGCTCCTCTACCCAGTAGTATCCACCCGACTACACAACGCAGAACAACAACGAATCGCTAACTCCTACTCCGCCAAAGTAAGTCACCTAGATAACAAAGAAACAGAAAAAATTCTCGCCGCGGCAGACAAATACAATACAGAACTAGCGCAAGGACTAATCCTCGACCCCTTCCTCACAGACGTAGCCCCCAACTCACCCGAATACCGGGCCTACCTAAAACAACTTGGAGGGGAAGCAATTATGGGACAGGTGCGTGTCCCATCAGCAAAAATTAACCTCCCCATCTACCACGGAACCTTCGAAGACGCCCTACAAAAAGGCGCTGGACACCTATTTGGATCATCCTTACCCATTGGGGGAAAAGACTCCCACACCGTAATCACCGGACACACCGGACTACAAAACATGACCCTCTTTGACCACCTACCAAAAGTCAAAAAAGGTGATGCCATATACCTCAACGTAGCGGGAAGAAAACTCAAATACATCGTCAACGACATCAGCATAATCCTGCCTGACGACACCAAGAAACTCCGCCGTGTTGCCGGAAAAGACCTAATTACCCTCGTAACCTGCACCCCCTACGGAATCAACAGTCACCGACTCCTCGTAACCGGAGAACGTGCCCCCCTAGACAAAGAAGAAGCCACCAAAGAATTTGTACCAAAACCGGTTGAAAACCCCTGGGAATGGTGGATGATAGCACTGACCGCCGCCGCCGGTATAGCCTCGCTAATCGTCCTCTACGTAATCATTCGCCTAATAGTCGCTGCCCGTCGCCGCAAAAAAGAAGACAACGAAACCCCAGAAGCTACACTAGAAACATGACGAATCATGTTCTCGCACCAAAAGCTGAAAAACAAATCACTACCCGCACCCACCACGGACACACCTTCACCGACCCGTGGGAATGGCTCCGCGACAAAGAAAACCCGGCCGTAATCGAACACCTACAAGCCGAAAACGCTTACACCGCGAAACAACTCGAAAAAACAGCGCAACTCCAAAACCAGCTCGTTACCGAGTACCGTGAACACACCGTACTAGACGAAAATACAGTTCCAGCCCGAGTACGAAACTGGTGGTACTACAGCACCATCAGCGAAGGCGACAACTACCGTAAACACTACCGACTCCGGGCAGACTCACAAGACACCTACCAAAACCCGCCCGAAATTGACCCGCGCAACCCTCACCAAGACACCGAAGGCAACAAAGCGCAACTACTCATCGACGAAAATGCGCTCGCAGAAGGAAAAGAATTCCTCAAACTCGCCAACGTAGATATTTCCCCCGACGACCGCTACCTAACCTACGGGGTAGACAACAGCGGGGACGAACGATTCACCCAAATAATCCTCGATACCCTAAACGGACAAGAAATCGACCACATAGACGACGTCGTCTACGGGGTAGCCTGGTCCGCCTCCTCAAACTGCCTCTACTACACGCGCGCCAACGAAAGCTGGCGACCCTACCAAGTATGGGTACACCGCATCGGACAGCCCGCCGAAACCGACCAGCTAGTCTACGAAGAAACAGACGAAACCTACTGGATGGGAATCGCCAGCTCCCGTGACGGTAACTGGATTATCATCGAATGTGCATCAGGAAACACCAGCGAAACCTTCCTAATTGACGCCCACGCGCACGCCGGAAGCTACGAAGGACGCCCCACGTCCGTTGCCGGACGCCACTACGGACTCGAATACACAATCGAACCGGCAGGCGACCACCTGCTAGTCGTACACAACCTCAACAACGTGGACTCAGAACTAGCATGGATGCCCCTCCCCACCCCAGGCGTAACAGGAAACCCTAAACATTTCCAAACCCTCACCAGCGCCACCGAAGGGCAACGCTACCAAAACGTCTACGCCTACGCCGGACACGCCGTAGTCGAACTGCGATCACAAGGAAATGCCGCCGCACTATACCTCCTTCCCGACCCCGACAAAAAATGGGTAATCGAAGGAGAAATCAAACTCGGCAACAATATCGAAACCATTGAAGTGCAACCGAGCGAATGGTGGTGGGAACCCCAAATCAGGTTCGTTTCACAATCCCTTAAAACCCCACCAACCATTGCGGATATCGACCCCATCACCGGTCAAGTACACACCCGCAAAATAAAAGAAACTCCCGGATACAAACCCGAAAACTATATTGAAGAACGAATCTGGGTACAGGCAGAAGACGGGGCAAAAATTCCCCTTACCATCATTCGCCACCGGGACACCCCACAAGATGGAACTGCACCGGGAATCATCTGGGGATACGGATCATACGAAGTATGCGTAGACCCGGTTTGGAGCCCCATCCGCCAATCAGTCCTCGACCGTGGCGTAGTCTGGGCGCTAGCAAACCCGCGCGGCGGCGGCGAAATGGGACGTCGCTGGTACGAAAACGGACGCACCCTCGCCAAGAAAAACACCTTCAGCGACTTTATTGCCTGCTCGCGCGCGCTAATCGATGGAAAATATGTCGCACCTACCAAACTAGCCGCAAACGGTGGATCTGCCGGGGGACTACTAATGGGTGCAATTGCCAACCAAGCCCCCGAACTATACCGGGCAATCCTCGCCCAAGTACCGTTCGTGGACGCACTAACCACCATCCTCAAACCCGAACTACCGCTCACCGCCGGAGAATGGGAAGAATGGGGAAACCCCATCACCGACCCAGACGTCTACAAATACATGAGCGAATACACTCCCTACGAAAACGTGCGTGACGGCCAAGAATACCCCGCCATTCTTGCGACCACCAGCCTCAACGACACCCGTGTTTACTACGTTGAACCCGCCAAATGGATTCAACGTCTACGCGAAGCCGCCACAAATAACCCCGAAACTCGCCCCCTCCTACTACACTGCGAAATGGTAGCCGGACACGGGGGAGTCACCGGGCGAGAAGCCAAATGGAAAGAATGTGCCTATGAAACGGCTTTCCTCCTCGACCAACTAGGGAAAAATAACTAACCCCGTAAGGAAAAGAAAATGGAAAACCCCTTAGGAACCAGTGGAAACATCCTCGAAATGTGCATAGACGACATTGCCGGGGCTATTTCCGCCGCCCGCGCCGGGGCCGACCGGGTCGAATACTGCCTAAACATCACCGAAGGCGGAACTACCCCAGACCTCGAAAGCACGCGTGAACTACTCGAAGCGCTCAAAGAATACCCGCACGTGGGGATTCAGATACTCATTCGTGAGCGGCTAGGGAACTTCACCTACAACCACGAGGAAATTGACCGCATGTGTCAAAGCATCGAGGACATTAAAAACCTCGAAAAACCCGGCACAAACCAAATCGGTTACGTCGTCGGAGCGATTACCGAAGACAGACAGCTTGACCTACCCGCCACCAAACGATTCCGTGAAGTAGCCGCAGATGCAACACTAACCTTTCACCGGGCATTCGATGAACTATCCGACGGCCTAGACGGAATTAAAAAACTAATTGAACTCGGATACAACCGTATCCTAACCACCGGAAAAGGAATCGAAAAACAACTCGAAACCAACACCGTAAATGGACTCCGTGCAGAAACCGGATACAGCGTCTCGGGGCTAGCGGAACTAGTTAAAGCAGGCGGAAGAAACCTGACTATCCTCGCCAGCGGTGGGATTCGTCCTGACACCTGGGACCCCACACTTACCCGAATCGGGCTAAAAGAATTCCATCTGCGTGCACCTTGGGAAGACGGTGATACCCGTGACCCTGACAGCGGAAACCTAAACCCTGCCACGGTTCGAGTAATGCGGAAAATCCTTGACGCCTAAAAACAAAATTACCCGCTAATCTGATAGCAGGATTTCCTAAAATCTATCAGATTAGCGGGTTTCTAAAAGCAAACTCAGGCCGATTCAACCTGATTGCGTGCCGCCACAAACGCCGCCACACAATCACGCACATCCTGCTCGGAATGAGCCGCTGACAACTGCACCCTAATTCGTGCCAAACCGCGCGGAACCACGGGGAAACTAAACGCAATCACATAAACACCGCGCTCCAGCATCGCGTCAGCAATCCGCGTTGCCTTAAGTGCACCATCTTCACCGGGGAACATCACCGCAGTAATCGGGTGCGAACCGGGTAAAACCTCAAACCCTGCCTCGTCCATCAAATTACGGAACAAAGCCGTATTCTCAGCCAAACGCTCGCGCCCATCTTCGGAATTACGCGCCAACTCTAAAGCTTTACGTGAGCCCGCCACAACCGCTGGAGCCACAGCATTAGAGAACAGATAAGTACGGGCACGCTGACGTGCCAAATCAACAATTTCCTTATGTGCGGCCACAAAACCACCCGAAGCTCCACCCAGGGCCTTACCCAAAGTTGAGCTAACAATATCCACCCGGTCAGCAACCCCAAACATGTGTGCCGTGCCGCGACCCTGCGGACCAACAAAACCAGTGGCGTGAGAATCGTCAACCATCACCATTGCCCCGAACTCGTCAGCTAAATCGCAAATCTCGTCTAACGGAGCATAGGAACCGTCCATCGAGAACACCCCATCGGTAACAATCAACTTTCGACGTGCACCAGCCGTGGAAGCGGCCTGTAACTGGGCTCGTAAATCGTCCATGTTTGCGTTCTTATAACGGAAACGTTGAGCCTTACACAAGCGAATTCCATCAATTAAAGAAGCGTGGTTCAGTTCATCAGAAATAACCGCGTCTTCCCTACCCAAAACAACCTCAAAAATACCGCCGTTTGCGTCATAGCAAGAGGAAAACAAAATTGCGTCATCCATGCCCACATACTCGGCAATTTCCCGCTCCAAATCACGGTGCTGTGACTGTGTACCGCAAATAAAACGAACCGAGGACATTCCAAAACCCCACTTGAGCAAAGCCTCGGAAGCAGCTTTTACAATCCGCTCATCATTAGCTAGACCAAGATAGTTATTTGCACAAAAATTAAGTGACGAGGATGCGCCCTCGGTAGCGATATGTGCCGACTGGGACGTGGTTAAAACTCGCTCATTCTTATACAAACCGGCCGCGCGAATCGTATCCAGTTCCTTCTGAAAATCACTCTTATCAAACATTTCTACTTCCCCTTATTCCCAGCTAATCAACACTTTGCCAGCTTTACCGGAAGCGGCAGTGTCGAAAGCTTCCTGCCAATCTTCAGCGGCGAAACGGTGAGTTACCACCCCGCGTACAGCATCACGAATCTTCTCTGAAGTTTGCAACATAAAAGCAGCGCGATACCAAGTCTCAAACATCTCTCGGCCATAAACACCCTTAATCGTAAGCATGTGGGTAATAACCTTTGACCAGTCGACCGCAAAATCATTTTTAGGTAATCCCAAAAGTGCCATGGTTCCACCATGGTTGCAGTGATCAATCATCATTGACACCGCCGCCGGAGCTCCCGACATTTCCAGGCCAACCTCAAAACCCTCATACATGCCCAGGTCGTGCATGACATCCCACAGGCGAGTCTGACTGATATTTACGGTTTCACTTGCACCCGCATCACGAGCCATTTGCAAACGCTGATCATTTAGATCCGTAACCACAATGTGACGAGCGCCGGAGTGGCGGGCAATTGCCGTAGCCATAACACCAATCGGGCCAGCTCCCGTAATGAGGACATCCATTCCAGCCATGTCAACCTGCTGGCAAGTATGTACTGCATTACCGAAAGGATCAAAAAGAGCACCAAGGTCAGGGTCAATTTCCGGTGGCTGAACCCAAACATTAGTTGAGGGAACTACTACGTAGTCAGCAAAAGCACCATCACGGTTAACCCCAATCCCACGAGTGCGCAAACACATCTGGCGGCGACCTGAACGGCAGTTACGGCAACGGCCACAAACAATATGTCCTTCGACTGAAACGCGTTGACCAACACGTAATTCATCGCGACCTTCCCCCTGGGGGACACCCGGACCGAATTCAACAATCTCACCATAGAATTCATGTCCGGTAGTCATGGGCGGAGTGAACTGGGTACGCGCCCAGTCGTCCCAATTCAGCAGATGCAAGTCAGTACCGCAAAGACCGGTACGCAAAACCTTAATTTTTACTTCTCCAAACCCTGGTTTGGGCTCAGGAATCTCACACAGTTCCAAGCCCGGACCATCATGAGTTTTTCTTAAAGCGCGCATTCTAATTCTTCTGCTTTCTGCTAGACCATGCCCATCTAAGAAATAGCCTACCGGAATTCCGAAAATAAGCCTGCATTGTAGCCGCAAAAAAGAAGACACAAAAAGCTAAAAAAGTAAGCTTTAAAAAACGAATACATTAAAAATGATCTAGGTATTTGGTCACGATAAATAAACACAAAATCTGAATGAATGTCAGAAAGAGATGTACGGAAAATAGAGAAATTCATCACATTTAGCCTGAAACTAAGCTTAAAAGACGGAAAATCGTTGCTTAGGTGACGACATTAAGGAAAGTGTCGTGACAAATCTGAACAGGTGGTTGATTTTATCTATCAGATAAGGTTAGCCTAACCTGTGCTGATTAAAGAATATGTCAGTTTATCGAAAGGATATGACATGCTAGTTAAGGCCAAGAAAGGCACGGGCGTCTTTCTGCTTAGCCTTTCGCTAGCTGCCGCAACCCTGGCTACCGGCCCGGCAAATACGGCAGTAGCGGCGGAAAGCTCTACTACCACCAAGCAAGTATGCGAAGATTCCAAAACTGAATTTAATTTAGCTGGAGGAAAACTCTCCTGGGGCGTACGTGACAGTTATCGCCGCTATCTTAAAGGACTTGCCCACGGTGACTGGAATTTGAAGGAAGGGGCTGAATTTACTGATGATCAGTTTACTTTCCCTCAGACCGGTGGTAACTACAATGCTCAGACACATTCTGGTGAGCTGACATTTGCCGGAAAAGTACATTTCACCGGACATGGTGGTGTATTAGACACCACCCTAGAAAACCCAATTCTTAAATTCAATGGCAATAAGGGAACGCTCAGTTTTGAGGTTACTTCCAAGACCATGGATGGACAGAAGCACGCTAAAAAGCGTATGAATGTTGTTACGCTGCAGATGGCCAATCCCAGCATGGCGGGATCGACGATTAGTCTTTCCGCTACTTCTACACTCGAAAAAGAAGCCGATACTGTTGCTTTCAATGGTGCTTACGCAAGTGACCCCGGGATGAGCCCGGTAAAGGCAACTACCACCGCGACTCCTAAGCAGGTTTGTAAGGAAGTTCCTGTAGAACCAGAAGAGCCGCCGGCTACTGAACCACCAGCACCGGCTGAAAAAGTTTGCCCGGCACCTAAAGACGTTGAGGTGAGCGGTGAAGCATTGCGTGAAGTTGCTCTAGATTGGGCAATTGGAAAGCTCTTCAAGCAGTACGCTGACGAACACGGATATAGCATGTACGTCACTAACGGGTACCCCATTGGTGATAGCACTCGTTTTAATCGGAATATTACCCCCACCGTCAAGGGAAACAACCTTGAAATCTTGTTTGGTGGAAGTGTTGAATTCCGTAAGAATAACGAAGTTAAGTACGTTATTAAGAACCCAACCCTCCTGATTAAGAGCAACAAGAGCGCGGATATTTACTTGACCGTTGTTGATCAAGACCAGGAACACAATGTTCTTTTCGGTACTATTAATGCTCCCATTTACATGGACAAGAACGTTGCTTCTTTCGGTGAATCAATTCGCTTCGAAAATGCTCCCATCACTTTGAACCCAGAAGCTGCAATTGCTATTCCGGGAATCAGCGCCGGTGCGGAAATTCCGACTGTTAGCATGCGTTTTGACCTTTACGATCAGCGTGGACGATTCTTAAACAAGTCTTTGTCTAACATTGACACTTACAAGGCTCTTTGGGACTTGACCAAAGACTGTGGTGCGCTCCCCTGGATGGACACCTTTGTTCAGCCGACTTACACGGCTCAGCCCGCCCCTGCTCCCGCGCCTGAAAAACCGACCATCATTTCAGTAGAAGAAGAAAATAAACTCTGGAACGAGGCCGATGTACCCGCCGCTCCGGTTGGTGAGCTAATTTGGGGAATTAAGAAATCTTGGCGTGGATACATTGGTGGAGGAAAGACCCTAGAAGGTGCTGAACTTACCAAGAACGGTTACGTATTCCACGACGGTAAAATCGTAGAAAAGAACGAAGATGGCTCCATGATTGCCCAGTTCAAGGGCAAGCTCCACTTTGAAGCTTACGGTGGTTTGCTCTACCTAACCTTCTCTGATCCACAGGTTCGCATCGATAAAGACGGCAATGCTGTTCTCTGGCTCAAGCAATGGTTCTACAACAATGGAAATCCTGAAACTGAAGGCGCCTATGTGCCCGCAGTAGAAATCACTTCCAAAGTTGAAAAGACCGCAGGTGCCGCTGGCGGACCAGCTGGAACAAACGCTACAACTGTTCCTTCTACTCTGGGAGTAACCAACTCGGAAACTTACCTAAAGAAAGAACTTCGTGACATCTTCATTTACGCTTACCGTACCGGTTTGCGTATGTCTAACCTTTCTTTCCGAGTTGCTGCACCTGAAGAGCCTAAGGCTGACGATCCTGAGGTAACTGAGCCTGCGCCTGCTAATCCTGAGGTAACTGACCCTAAGCCTGAAGATCCTAAGCCTGCTGGCCCTGAGGTAACCGATCCTAAGCCTGAAGATCCTAAGCCTGCTGGCCCTGAGGTAACTGACCCTAAGCCTGCTGACCCCAAGCCTGACAATGGCAAGAAGGTCTGCAAGCCAGACGAAATGCAAGCTGAAGTAACCGAGGGAAGCTTTAACTGGGGAATCCGTACTAGCTTCGTAAAGTACATTGGTGAAGGTGGTAACACTGAACTCACCAACGGTGCCACCGAAACTAACCGTATCTTCAATTTCCCCGTAGCAGACGGCAAATACAGTGCCCGCACCAAGGCCGGAGTTATCAACTACAAGGGAACCGTTCACTTCACCAAGTACAACGGTATCTTGGACATGACCCTGGCTAACCCCTCGCTAAAGATTAACGGCGATAAAGGAACGCTATACCTTGATGTGGTAAGTCGTGATCTGAAATCTTCTAAACTCGTTGAATATGGTCGCGTAAACTTCGCAACCGTTGATATCGCTAAGGCAGAATTGGCCGGAAACAAGCTTAACTTGAATGTCGCGAACGTAATCCTAACTGCTGAAGGAGCCCAGGCATTCTCTGGATTCTATAAAGCAGGCGAAGGATTCGATTCCGCTAAGTCCATGCTTGCTACTAAGCCAGTAATTGTCTGCGAAGACGAGCCACAGACAGAACCGCAGCCTGAACCAGCTAAGCCGGTTACCCCCAAGCCTGCTGACCCCAAGGATAACCCTAAGCCGGTTACCCCCAAGCCAGCAGACCCGAAGGATAACTCTAACTCCCTCTCGCCTAAGCCCGTAGTACCTATGACACCCAAGGCCGAAGCGCCGGTATCACAGACTCCTAAGGGTGAAGAAAAGAAGGTCTGCCGTCCCGATGAATCGCAGTACCGTGTCACTTCAGGAAACCTCGGATGGGGACTACGCAAGTCCTTCACTACCTACATTCGTGGAATTGCCCAGGGTGACTGGAAACTCTCCGGTGGAGTTTCTTGGGATGGATCACGTTTCAACTTCCCAGTAGATTCCGGAGTGTACAACTCACGTACCCGCACCGGAACTATCAACTACAGTGGAAAAATTGCTTTCAACGGACACCACGGAATCTTGGACATGAGGATTGCAAACCCCTCAATCGTCATCAACGGAAACCGTGCAACTCTCTACGCAACGGTATCTAGCTCCGATATGTCCGGTAAGCACATCAACTATGGACGAGTTCACTTTGCAAGCATGAGTGTAAGCAACGTTCGCCTAAACGGTGGACAGCTTACCTTCAACGCTAGTGGAGTATCTCTAACCGGATCCGGCTCCAAAGCTTTCGCAGGCTACTACAGCGCTGGTGAAGCACTTGCTCCGCTGTCCTCGACAGTGCGGGTATCCGCCGGAACCATCTGCGACCCCAAGACAGGTAAGCTCAAGCGCTACACCGCCTCGGGCAAGCTAGTTGAAACCGACAAACTTGCAGCAACCGGAACCAACGGCGACATGCTCGGTCTGAGTGTACTACTCGGTCTCGCCGGTGTTGCTCTTGCAGTTGGTAGCCGCCGTAAAAAGCGCATCAACTGAAATAGCTGAATAACACAGCACAACTCGGTGGAGTGCGAACCCAGGTTCGCACTCCACCGAGCCATAAAAATACAAACTAAACGAAAGTCTGCCCGATGAAAACAAACAGTCGTTTCAAAGTTTCCTCCCTCAGCGTCGTACTCGCTAGCATCTGTCTTACCCTGGGAGGGTGTTCAAGTAGCGCAACCGAAAACAAAACCCCAGAAGGTAATGCCACGGCGACTGTTCAAGCGGCACAGACCCCCACGGCAGAAACTGTTAAACTTCCCGACCCGCGATCACTAACCGGAATATCAGAAGTAGCTAATATTCCTGATCCGGAACCAATCGGTGGGGAAATTAACCAAAAACTTCCCGTTACCGTTAAAGACTTCAACGGAAATGAAGTTACCGTAACCGATACTTCCCGCATTATCCCCATAGACATTAACGGAACAATTTCTCGTGTTGTAATCGGTTTGGGATACGGAAAAAATATTGTTGGACGAACTGTCTCTTCCGTTGAAGAACAGCTCAAAGATGTTCCAGTAATTACCGAGCGCGGCCACTCCCTCAACGTCGAAGCAATAATGGGACTAAAACCCACCCTAATTCTCGCCGATCGTACTGTTGGTCCACCCGAGGCACTAGAACAGCTACGTAACGCAGGAATCCCTGTAGTCATGCTAAATCCCGAACGCAAAATTGAAACTACCGGCCCCGAAATTGAAAAAATTTCCGAAGCCATGGGAATCCCCGAAGCTGGAAAACGACTAGCTGAGCGAACTGAAAAAGAAGTTAAAATCGCAAGCGAACAAATTTCCAAATGGACTCCAGAAAAACCCCTCCGTGGTGCTTTCCTCTACGTGCGCGGAAAAGCTGGAATCTTCTTTATCCTCGGGGAAGAAAACGGAGCTAGCGCACTACTCAAAGCAGTAGGTGTAAAAGACCTGGCTAGCGAAAACGGAATAAAAACCCTCGCCCCAGCCAGCGCAGAAGCACTTGTTAAACTAAACCCCGAAGTAATCTTCGTGATGGAAGACGGGCTAAAATCAACCGGTGGAGTAGAAGGTCTTCTCTCTCGTCCCGGTGTTAAAAATACCGAAGCCGGAAAGAAAACCCGTATCATCTCCATTCCAGATGGAATCTCACTGTCATTCGGTCCCCAAACCGGAACAGTGCTGACAAACGTTGCTAAGAAACTCTACGGAATCGAAAAGTGACCCTAAAAAACACTCAAGACAGTGCCGGCCCCAAATCGGAAGAAATTCCCATTGATTCGGCCGGCACTATCTTCGACGTTAAAGCCGCCACCCCCGCTGGCCCCAGCGGGGGACTGGCGCGGCGACGTCTCGCCCGTATCCTAACCTTTACCACTTTAATCGTTACTCTAATGCTAGCGATACTGGCCTCCGCTGCCCTCGGACAGTACGATATAGCGATTACAGATGTAATACGGGCACTTCTATCACCACTTGGGGTAACCAGTTCACCAACCGACCCAACCGCAATGCCGGTACTTTGGACTATCCGCTTTCCCCGCGTGGTCCTTGGGCTGGCCGTAGGAGCGGGTCTAGCCGTATCCGGAGCGGTAATGCAAGCGGTGTTTTCCAACCCCCTTGCAGAACCAGGGATTGTTGGTGTTTCCTCCGGAGCCGCCCTGGGAGCTTCATTTTCAATCGTGGCTTTCCCCCACGCACTAGCTGGTTTCGCGGTTCCTCTAGCGGCATTTGCTACCGGACTAATTGCCGCCCTACTCGTTTATCTACTAGCCCGCGCAAATGGTAGAGCGCAAGTAATTTCACTTGTCCTTACCGGAATCGCCGTGACTGCTGTAGCCAGCGCCCTTACCTCAATCGCGACTTACGTTGCCCCCACTACCGCCCGAGACCAAATTGTTTTTTGGCAAATGGGATCACTCGCGGGAGCTAGCTGGACCCACGTAGGAGCCGTTGTTTCTATAGTCACGTTTGGACTTATCTGGGCACTGCTAATCTCCACCCAGCTTGATGCTCTCGCCCTTGGAGATGCCGCTGCCGGGCACGTCGGATTAAATGTTGGGCTAGTACGAATCTGCGGAATTACACTCTCCGCCCTTCTTGCTTCCGCTGCCGTAGCATACGCCGGGGTAATTGGATTCGTAGGACTAATAATTCCCCATCTATTAAGAATCACCATGGGACCAGCCAACAGATTCCTCATTCCCGGATCACTGCTCGGTGGTGCCTTGCTAATTACCCTTTCGGACATCGCTGCCCGCAACCTCGTCCCTTTCGCAGACCTACCAATCGGTATCTTTACCGCCCTTGTTGGAGGACCAACCTTCTTTATCCTCCTACGCCGCGGACTCGCCAGAAAGAGCTGATATGTTCGCAAAACTCACTGACATTAACTACCCGCCCGCAGATACCACCATGATTCAGGTAGAAAACCTGCACTTTTCCTACGGAGCAAAAAAAATCCTCAACGGATTAAACCTAGAGGTAAAAGCAGGGCAAGTACTCGGACTCCTCGGCCCTAATGGAGCCGGAAAATCAACCCTTCTAACAATTTTATGTGCCGATCTTGAACCCAGTGAAGGAAACATAAAAATAGCCGGAAAACCACTTGGAGAGTATCAACGTAAAGAACTCGCCAGAGTCCGTGCGGTCATGCCCCAGCGTTCAGACTTTCCCTTTGCCTATTTTGCCCGTGACATAGTCTCCATGGGACGTTTCTGCTACGCCCGCTCAGAACGTTCCCAAGACGATGAAAAAATTGTCGAAACCGCACTTGCCGCCTGCCAGGTAGACCACCTCGCAGAACGAGAAATTACTCAACTATCAGGGGGAGAACAAGCCCGCGTGACACTTGCGCGTGTCCTGGCCCAACAAACCCCCATAGTATTTCTCGACGAACCAACCGCCGCCCTCGATATCGCCCATCAACAACGCACAATGCAAATTTGTCGTTCCCTTGCTGCAGCCGGAGCTTGCGTTGTCGCAGTCATGCATGATTTGCAACTAGCTGCCGCCTACTGCGACAAACTTGCGCTCATGCAAAACGGAAAAATTATCTCCCATGGCACCGGAGCACAAGTTCTCGAAAGCGAACGACTAACTAAAGTCTACGGATGGCCCATTGAAACCATCACCCTAGAGGGAGGACGAATTGTTGTCCTCCCCGACAGCCGAGAAAAAACTCTCTAAAAACTAACGATAATAACGACGCCAAACCCAAATAGAAACGATTACGGTAGCTAATAACAAACCAAAAAGCCAGCTTGGGATACCCGACAAAGTATTCAGTAGCCACACTTCGAGAGAAACTTGCGTCTGTGTCGAAATAACCGCCGGCAAGAAATTATGGCCGCCCGTAACAATCAACAAAATACCTAAAAGTACGAACAGAATTCCCGAAATAAAGGCTCCGCGCGTGGTCCAACGACCCAAAATCTTTAAGGGACGAGGACGCAAAAAACCACGCTCACCAATTTGTAAAGACTCCCACAAAAAAGTCAAAATCACGATGGGAGTGGCCACACCCAAAGCGTAAGCCAGCATCAAAAACGCCCCGCTCAGAGCAGAGCCCTCAAAACTCGCAAAAGCTAGCATTGCACCCAAAATTGGGCCCGAACAACCAACACCAGCCAAACCGTAGGCAACTCCCAAACCCAAAACTGCTAGGGGATTAGCTCCACTCTGTGCGGTTTTAAGGGATTGTGCTTTAGGAGTTCCTTGAGCAGATTGTATAGAACCTGTTGTTCCCGAACCCAGAGAAACACCACTTACTAAACCCACCGGAGCAACCTCCGGGCGACGACCAAAATGTGGGAACGGCAACGCCAAAGCCTGCCAAATTCCCAAAACGATAATTAACCCACCCAAAACTGCAGTAATAAAATACTGGTTAGCACGAAGAAGAGCCCCCGCCGAACCAGCTAAAACTCCAAGTGGAATCAAAGCCAAAATTAAACCAAGAGTAAAAAGAGCAGTTCGCGCAAACAAATAACGTTTCTGTGCGCAAGCGTAAGCAAAAAACCCCGGTAACATTAATGCCGCACACGGGGCAAAAAGCGTTAACACGCCACCGGAAAAAGCAACAGCCAAATTCATTACAACTCCTAAAAAGAATCCGGGTGTAAAGACCGCATAGCCTTCACACCCGGAAAACCAAGAATCTACTTAGCTGAGTTTGCCAAGCGGTCATTAATTGTATTCAAGAAATAATCCGTTGGATAAGCACCTGAAATAAACGAATCATTAATCAAGAAAGCCGGAGTTCCCGAAATTCCAAGCTGTTGAGTCTCAAAAGTATCGGCCTTAACTTCCTCAGCTAACTTTGGATCTTTAAAGTCCTTTTGGAACTTTTCAATATCCGCAACTCCAGCCTGCTTGGCAATACGCAAAACTAAATTATCATCATAACTAGGGTGATTACCCTCGCCAGCAGTTTCGTAAGCCACACGCACGTAATCCCAGAACTTTCCCTGGCGGCCCGCGGCACGCGCCCCAATTGCGGCTAAATCAGAACGGTGACTCTGCGCAAAAATAGTGTTATCGCGCCACTCAATACGAATCTTCCCGGCCTCGGCCAACTTCTTAATTTCCGGGAAAGAAGAAAGCTCAAAACGAGTACACATCGGGCAGGTAAAATCCTCCCACATCGTCATTACCACCGGAGCGTCCACCGGCCCCAAAGCCAACGGATCACCTTCTTTACGGCGAGGAATCTCCAAAGCCTTCTTACGCGTAGCTGCATCCTGAATCGGCTTCGCAAACTCCTTCTGCGGTGCCTGCGCCTTAGGTGCTGAGGCAGCCTGATTCGATTCATTGGAAGGAACGGTAGCCACAGACGAGGTCGGAGCCGTAGCCCTCCCAATCATAAATGAAATCGCAGCTACCAAAACCAACACCAAACCAACCAGTGCCGGAACTAGTGCTCGCGGAGGACGGGGCTTAACTACCGAAGAAATGGGCTCGTTGCTCATACAATTCCTTAAAATAGGGGGCTATCAAAAATAGTCTATCGTGAGAACAAATCGAAACCAGAAGTTATTCCCAACGAAAACCAAAACTTTCCTAAAAGCAGACAAACCCCAAACCAACACCGGCAAAAGCCGCCAACAAAGCTAGCAGGAACTGACTAGCCCAAAGCCCCAAAGCTCGTAGACTATGACCTTCTAAATGCAAAGTAAGAACATCTACCATCGCGGTTGAAAAAGTTGTAAAGCCAGATAAGAACCCCCCGGCTAAACCAACCCAAATCCCTCCGTAAGACCAAGCCAGCGCAAACGCTAAGCCACTTAGGAAAGATCCCAAAACATTTACCGCAAAAATACCAAAACTCTTTGCCCCAACAACCTGGGAAAAACGCGAAGAACGCTCCACCCACTCCTTAGCACCAACATCAAGTAAAAAGCGCACTACCGCGCCTAAAGCCCCAAAAAATGAAACTAGAATCGCAATCATCGAGTTACCTCCCCATTATCAGAAGTGTCCGGCTCGATAAAAATAGCGTCCTCGGGAAGTGCAGAATCATCTTCAGAAACATCCAATTGCGGTCCGGCAGAACCGGCAAAGGCCATCCCAAACTTAAATCCCAACAAGGCAAACCCAAAACCGGCGACCAAAATTAATACGCACCACAAAACAGACAACAAAACAGAAGAAAGACTAAAAACTGCCAAGCCTGCGGGAAGCATCATCAAAGAACCATAGGTAGTGAACGAACCGCATAAGCCCGTTCCCAAAATTAAACGGTCAGAAACATCCAAATCAAACAGGCCACCTACAATTGCCCCCAAAACAAGCGCACCTAAAAGATTAACAATCAACAAATACCAAGGATTAACCGTTGCTCCAGTAATAAAACCCCAGGCGAAACCCTCATGTACCTGCCCTAAAGCACCCGCGGAAGAAGCGTGTGAGGGAGCACAAGCCAAAGGAACTCCCGCAAAAGAGCTAACAGTGTGAGACACAAACTCCCGTAGTGACGTACCTATAAAACCACCCAGGGCAACCAAACCAACATTCTTAATAATTGAATTCACACCCCAAGCATACCTTTATAACGGATCAATAACCGCTATAGTTAAGAGCGATGATAGTAAACATTCTCACCTCAAAACTTATGCAAGCCCCCACCGCGCTAACGGGAGTCCAAGGAACTAACTTCCTTGGAGACATTCTTTACTACTTCCGGCACGTCGATGAAATGCTAATCGCCCTCGGACCATGGGTACTGGCAATCACCTGCCTAATCGTTTTTATCGAATCAGGTGTACTCTTTCCTTTCCTTCCCGGTGACTCGCTCATCTTCACCGCTGGACTACTGCACTACCAGCTTGGGTTAAATCTATGGGTGTTGATGTTCGCTATTTTCGCGTCAGCTTTCCTCGGAGACCAAGTCGGATACTTCCTCGGATACAGGTTCGGGCGTGGATTGTTCAAAGACGATGCGCGAATACTTAAAACCGAACACCTGCACGCTGCCGAGGACTTCTTTGCCAAATACGGTGGCCTGGCCCTAGTCCTTGCCCGCTTCGTGCCAATCGTCCGCACCTACGTTCCCCTCTCGGCGGGAATCGCCGGATTCCACTACCCGCGTTTCCTCCGCTGGGACATTCTCGGTGCGGCCACCTGGGGACTGGGACTAACTTTCTTAGGCTCACGCCTCGGAGGAATCCCCTTCATCCGCAATAACATTGCAATGCTCGCAATGGTGATTGTCCTAATTTCCCTCCTGCCAATCTTCATCAAGGGATACAGCGCCTGGCGTAAATCACGTGCAAACGCAGCCGTAGTTGCCGAATAAAAGCAAAATAATTGCCGAGGGTCGCTCTCCCCTCGGCAATTATTTTTTAACGCCAACTAACTATTTCTAACGCTGCGCCAAACGAGGATGCAAAAACATCATTCCCAAAGGCAACACCAAAATTAATGCGGAAACCACCGTCGGCACATCATGATGCCACCCGTAAAACATTCCCGCCACAGTTGGGGTAACTACGTACGAAAGCGCGTTATTACCCCACAAAAGGCCAGCTAAAGCACCCTGTTCGCTATCTTTAACTAACATCGTCGGAGCCGCCGAATAACCCGGAACCGCCAAACCCGTACCGACACCCTGCACGAACATCGATAACGAAACCACCCACATGTTCAAATGCGGAATTAGCAAAACAATCCCCACAAACAAAACCAGCAGACCCACCCGCAAAAGCCGGTGTGGCCCCCAAGTTAAGTGACGAATCAAAACCAACTGCGCGAACAAAGCACCCACTCCCGCAGCTAACAGGGCAACCCCCGTCCAAAGTGCAGTCTGGGAAACCCCCAAATTAAAACGGTCACCAATGATAAAGCCCAAAATGATCTGCGGAAAACAAACCGCAGTAAACATGAAAAAGCCAACTACCAAATAGGGGAAAACACGCTTATCAAACATGGACATACGAGGAGCCATCGTCCGTACAGTCCGACGCGGCGCGCGCGGCAAAGCCAGCAGTAAAAGTAAGGACGCCACTACTAAAAGCGGAGCCGCCACCAGCGGAGCAAGCAAACCGAAAATAGCTAAAATACCGCCCAAAACCGCGCCGCCAACCGTGGCGATAGACTGAGCCGCACCAATCCCGGCCATGCCCCGCACTCGCTCAGACTCGGTCGTTGTAATATCCGTGATATAAGCCTGTGCAGTCGGAGGAATCGCAGCCATCGACCACCCGTAAAGTACCCCGCGTAAAACGAAAAAAGACACAAACAGCCAGGCCGGCGCAAACCAACCCCACATTCCAAACTGGGCAACCATAGTAAAGAGGGATAGCGCCAGCAAAGTAAGCCACAGGGAAAGCGTCAAGACCCGCTTATAACCAATCGCCACCGAACGACGCCCCCACCACTGCGAAGAAAGCGCAATCAGCAGTGCCGCTCCCGAAACGGTCGCTCCTACCTGCCAAGCCTGTAAACCCGTTTCACGAGCCAGTGGAGCTAACACCGGATTGATAGCAATTTTTCCCAAACTAGTCAGTAAAACAATCCCTAAAATCGCCTGCACCGGAGAGATAAAAGAACCCGATTCACCC
This sequence comes from Actinomycetaceae bacterium TAE3-ERU4, assembly GCA_019218365.1. Lineage (GTDB taxonomy): Bacteria > Actinomycetota > Actinomycetes > Actinomycetales > Actinomycetaceae > Boudabousia. The sequence continues at coordinate 427,474 of JAHUUJ010000001.1, forward strand.
CCGGGAGGGCAAGTGTCATCAAATTTCCGAAAACGCATTTTTACATGCTACGCCTGACCGCTGTTGAGAAACAGCAAACGCGCTAACATTCACAAAAAGAAAACCAAAAAAGCTCCAAATCCCGAAGAATTAGCTAAAACGCTATCATCTAAAACATGAAGCAAAGTCACCAAAAACTCCCCCTCAAACAACGGGAAACAAAACTTATTTCCGGCTTGGTGATAGCCTCCGCACTTTGCAACATGATGTGGATACTGGCCTACAAACTCAGCCCTGAACTCGTCTGGGATGCACACACCTACCTGTCGGAACTATCCGCCCAAACCCAACCCTGGTCCTGGCTTTATCGGTTAGGTGACTTTGCTTCGGGAACTTTTTCCCTGGCAGCCGTAGCGATTTTATGGAAACAAAATCGAAAACATCCCCTGGGAAGTACCCAAAAAATAATCCCCCTAGCAATACTCGGGTACGCCATCGGCATTATCGGGGTAGCTCTTTTTCCACTTACCTGTGCTGTCTTAACTGACCCCACCTGCCGTGCCCACGAGATATCCTTCAGCCAACCCCTATACGATCAGGTACACGCACTGGTTTCAACCATCGTACAAACCGCCCAAATAGTTGCTTTCAGCGTCTACCTACTATTGGAAAAACAACGAGACAAGCTACTAAGTTTTCTTAGCGTAAGCGGAATAGCTATTGCGATACTCACCGCAATAGCAGTCTTTATTGAATCAATTCCCGTTGGCTTGCCCCAGGCTATCGAAGTGACCATCTGGAGTATCTGGCTAATAGTGTGGGGATTAAAAAGAAAGAAAAGGAAATAAAATGACAACCCCAACAACTGTTGTTTTGGTTGGGGGACTAGCGGTACTCCCCAAAGAATGGCAAGACCTCCAAAAACACCTTAAGGGAAAAACAAAAATTATCACCCGCGCCGGACTGGAAACAAAAGCAGGGCAACCTACCTCCACCTGGGAAACAGAAATCCAAAAAATAGTCCAAACAATTGAAACGGAATACTCTGCCGGAAACAAAATCACCCTCGTTGGGCACTCACTAGGCGGATACCTTGCCGAGGGCGTAGCCAGACAATGCCCCGAAAAAATAGAACGCCTAATCCTCCTCGATTCCGCCCTACTGCCCAAAAATGCCCTAAAACCCAACGAAAAACACGCACGTCGCCAAGCCCTTGAAAAAATTATTACCAAAACTATTCTTGGACTTAGCAGCCAGAAAATCCGTACCAAAGCGTTAAAACCCGTAGCCCACATTCGTGGACACAAAGGAAAAATTAAAAAAGAAATAACACAAGAACTTGGAAAGAAAAACAACGTCCAACAGGTAATCAGCGAACTTATAAACGAAAACGAGTGGGCCAGAAAACTACAGGCTCTCCAAACCCGGCCACTTCCCCCGCGCGTAGAAATTGTTATCGCCCTCGGCAAACGAAATCCACTCAGCTACGGACAACAAACTTGGGTAAATAGGTGGAATCAACGCGCCCAAACCCTACGTACCCAAACTCGTCAAAACAGCGCCGGAAAACCCGAAACCATCATCCGCACCTGGACCCTGCCGCGTACCGCACACATGCTGATGATTAAACCTAGTCCACAAATTGCAAGAATTATTAACTCCATAAATATCGCAGATCAGAAGCAAAGTAAAAGCTAAAAAGAGGTAATAGGTAAACGCCGTAAACGAAGCGAATTAAGCACCACCGCAACTGAAGAAAAAGCCATAAATGCCGAAGCAATCATCGGGTTAATCAACCCCAAAACCGCCAGCGGTAAAGCCACCAGGTTATAACCGAAAGCCCAGGCCAGATTTTCCTTTATATTGCGTAAAGTTGCCCTTGAAATTCGTACCGCCATCGCTACCGTCCGCAAATCGGGATTGACCAGCGTAACATCGGCTGCCTCTATCGCCACATCAGAACCAGAACCCATCGCCATTCCCAAGCCCGAAGTTCCCGCCTGCGCCAAAGCCGCAGCATCATTAACTCCATCTCCAACCATAGCTACCCGGTGGCCACGCTCTTGCAAATCACGCACAACTTGCTGCTTCTGATCGGGCAAAACCCCCGCAAACACCTGCGAAATACCAACCTCATCAGCAATAGCCCGTGCCGGTCCAGGAGCGTCACCCGTAAGTAGAATAGGTTCCAAACCAAGCTCTTTAAGCTGGGAAATAGCCTCCCTTGAAGTAGGCTTGACCGTGTCGCTAACCTCAATCAAACCAACAAAAGTTAATTCCTCGACACAGGCTAATAAGTCGGTGGCACTAAGCTGAGAAAACTCAGAATTAGGTGACTGGCTACCCGCCACATCACCATTCGCGAGAGACTCTACGACGCCCCCGTTTGGTGTCTCAATAGCAGAAGAAACCTCCTGCACTCGCGCCCCGTAGCCGGCCTTTTCCACGACCGAAACCAAGTCCTGCGCACTAACCCCGGCAGGAACCTCCACACTAGCGCTATTAGTCGCCAGATTTACCCGTGCACGAACTCCCGGAACCTTCTCCAGTTTCTTTTCAACCCGGCGCACACAAGAAGCACAAGTCATGCCCTCAACGGACAGGCGAACCAACGAACCCGATACGGCATCCTCGTTAAACAAGTCAGAAACATTCGTGCCCTCCGGCTGAGAATCACTAACTCCCGCCAAACGAGAAACAAAAGAAGCACTATCTAGACGGCCGCGAGCCACCGCCACCACCGTCAGATCAGAAGAACCCTGATTAACCTCGGAAGGCAAAAAACCATTCACCCAAGACGGACGACCAGCCAAAACAACAGATTCCCCATCAGGCAATAAAGCGAGCGCACCACTTCCAGGAACATTCCAAAAACCCAAAACAGAAGAATCAAAAACACCGTCCGCATGCGAAACAATCGCGCGTGCAATCGGATGCTCAGAACCAGACTCCACCGCCGCAGCCAAAGACAATAAATCCTCAGAAACAAAACCCGCCGCCGGACGCAAAACCGAAACCGACATCCGCCCCGCAGTCACGGTTCCAGTTTTATCGAGAACGACAGTATCCAAATCTTTGGCCGCCTCTAAAACCTGCGGCCCCTTCAACAAAATACCGTTTTGTGAAGCCCTACCGGAACCAACCAATAAAGCCATCGGCGTAGCCAAACCCAACGCACACGGGCAAGCCACCACCAAAACAGAAACAGCCGCCGTCAAAGCCGCCTGCAAACCACCGCCCCAAAGCAACCAGCCAACCAAAGTAAAAGCAGACAAACACAACACCGCCGGAACAAACCAGCCCGCCACAGCATCAGCCAAACGCTGAATCGGAGCCTTACCCGACTGTGCGCTCTCAACCAAACGCCCAATCTGCGCCAAAGTAGTCTCCGCACCAACTCGCGAAGCACGCACCAACAACGAACCCGAAGTATTCATCGTCGCGCCCACTACCTCGTCCCCCGGACCAACCTCAACCGGCAAAGACTCACCCGTAAGCAAGGACTTATCAATCGTCGAAACACCCTGCAAAACCACCCCATCAGTGGCTACCTTCTGGCCTGGACGAACCCGAAAAACATCGCCCACCCGCAAAGCAGAAACCTCCACCTCACGCTCAAGGACACCCTCGGGCGTAGAAACCACCAAAGTAGTTGTCTTTGCCCCCAAATCAAGGAGCTTTTCCAAAGCGCTCGCCGCGCTAGACTTCGCCCGCGACTCAGCTACACGGCCAGTCAACAAGAACGTAACGACCATCGTCGCGCCCTCGAAATACATGTGCAAACCCGCACTCGAAAAACCAAACAGCCCAGAACCGGCCAAAAGCGCCCACAACGACCATCCCGTTGCCGCAATCACACCCAACGAAACCAAAGTATCCATCGTAAACGCGCCATGACGCAGATTCTTAAAAGCCGGACGATGGAACGGCCAAGCACACCAAGTAACCACCGGCAAAGCCAAAAGCGCCACAACCCACTGCCAACCGGGGAACTGCAAAGCCCCCACCATCGACAAAAGCATTACCGGCAACGACAAAACCGCACTTACAATAAGCCGCTTAAACATCAACAAACCCCAAATAAAACAAATAAAAATAAATAAGGCGAGCGCAAAACGCCCGCCAAATTAAAAAACGAAACTAAGCTACGCTATCGCGGCGAATCTCCGTAACCTTATAACCAGCCTCGTCAACAGCGGCACGCAAATCATCATCAGAAACAGGGGAGTTCTCCACCACCGTAACCACCGAAACACCCTTAGAATCCAAAATCACATCAATATTGCCAATACCAGAAAGTTCCTCAAGTTCCTCACGAACATGAGCAACACACTTACCGCAGGTCATCCCCACGACATCCAGCTCAATAGTGCTCGGAAAAACAGACATAAAAACTTCCTTCCAATCAGACCTACAGGCAATATACTCCATCTTTATAAAGAAAGAAAACAATCACAAACACAAGTTTCACTAGGAGGGAATAAAAGCAACTACCCAAGCCAGAGCCAAACCACAAGCTAACATGGCAATAAAAAGGAGGTGAAAATGGCCCAAAAAATTAAACCCCGCAAGATACTCGGCTGGAACCCCTGGCCTAAACGCCACCTACGCACCCACCCCCTCAGCGCAATCACCACCAGAATCACAAACCTCCACGAATACCAACAACAAGTCACACAAATCCTGCCGCTAATCCCCATCGGCACCAAAATCACTTTCTCGGTAGTTACCTCCATCTTCTCCGCCCTACCCGCACCCCTAAAAGTCCAAGACAAACTCGCCCAAAAAGCCGACCAAATGTGGGCAAAGTCCATAGAAGACCTCCAAGAATTCTTCTTCGATCGCCCCTGGCTCTTTGAAGCCTGTGTGCGAGCCATATCCCGCACCGCCGCAATGGGAATCTGGAGCCTAAAAGCGCTCCTCTCCCTTCTCGACAACACCCACCTGGGAAGCCCCCAAAGGCGACAAACCATCCGCCACGCCCTACCCCAAAGCGGATACCGCTCCTTCATGGGTGCCTACCTCAGCATAGCCACCGCCCTTGGATACTTCCGTGGCGGGCCAGTACACGTTCGCAAAATCAACGAAAACGGCAAAAGTATCCCCGCCTACCTCACCCCACCATTTACTCGCCCCCGCCGCTACCACAACCTCGCCCCCTGGGAAACGCAAAACACACACGACAAAAACTACCTGCGTCCCCAACCATTAAACTTTGAACTCCGACACCTTGAAGCACCACTAAGCCTCGCGGAATGTATAGCCGACGTAGACGACCTCTACTGGTCCTCCGGTGCCGGAATGGTCATAAAAATCATCAAAGTCGGAAACGGCTCCGACCGCCGCTGGGTCGTCATCGTCCCCGGAACCAACCACTCCACCCTCGAAACAGTCGCCAACCCCGCCGACACAGAATCAAACGTCAGAGAAATGCTTGGCTTGCGTTCAGCCGCCCGCGCCGGAGTCGAACGCGCCCTCGTTGCCGCTTTCGACGAAGCAAAAATCCCCCAAGAATACAGACGCCAAGAAAAAATCCTTATCGTCGGACACTCCCAGGGAGGAGTCACCGCACACGCCCTCGCCGCCGACGAAAAAAGTGACATCCAAGTAACCCACGTACTAACCATCGGATCACCCTCCCGCTCAATTCCAATCCCCGAAGAAGTCTGGTCAGTCTCCGTAGAACACATCCAAGACATGATTCCCTGGATGGACGGTGTACCCGAAGACCAAATCGACGAAAGAGTCATCCTCAGACGCAAACTTGAAAAACCCCAAAGCGGCCCACTTTACTACGCACACAGTGCCGGAACCTACCTCGAAACCGTAAAACTAATCGAACTCGCGACCCGTCAAAAAATTGCCGACGCCGCCCGCGGAAAACAACCCCTGGACAAAATCGGCCGTGAAGTCCTCGAACTAATCGCCATGCTCCCACTACCCGACGAAGAAAACCACGTCATCTACTACGAAATTGCACAAGAAATACAGGCGCGCACCCCACTTAAACCAGCCGGAAAAGGATTTATCGCCAAACTCGTGCCAGACCCAGATAACGTCATAAAAACACTTGAAGAACGAACAAAATTCGACCCCTACATTCCACCCAACATGACCAAGAATCGCAAGAAACCAACACCAAATAACCAACACACACCAGGAGGTACGCCCGCATGAAAAAACAAAACCCAATCGTGCGCGCCCTCGGGGGAATTAAAAAACACCTCAGCCTGACACCCACCCCAGGGTTAAAAGAACAAATTATCCCTAAACTACAAAACCCGATACTCCTGGGAGCAGCAGCCATCGGTGCTTCAGCTTCCGCTGCGGTCATTCGCCTACGCGCCAACGCCAAAGAAAACCAGTGCGAAAAAATACAGCACGGCCTGAGTGAAATACCCGGAATTGAAAAAAGTGCAGTACAGCTAAAACAATCACTGGCATCACCCCGCCTAGTTGTAAAAATTCAGGCTGAAGAAAACAGCGAATTACTGGAAATAGCCCAGGCGGCACTAAAAATAAGCTGGGACCAAAATCCAGCCGGACCCACCAGCATAGATCTGCGAGTACGCGAAAAAGGTGAGGAAAAAACCGAAGTTACCGTCCGGGAACTAGGATTTTCCACCCCGATTGCCTATCCGCACGAACTCTACGAATACTTTGGGGCACCCGCCACTGACCCCGCCTGGAAACCGTAGAAAACCCCGTTAAACCAGAAGAATACCCAGCGTTTTAGCAGAACCTTTAATCAATCACAGGTGCGAAACAAGCTGTTCACTCAAACCCACGTAAGAAGCCGGCGAAAGGGCCAAAAGACGTTCTTGTACATCGTGCGGTAAACCCAACCCGGCTATAAACTCGCGCATGTCCGCCGCACTTACCCGACGACCACGAGTTAGCTCCTTCAAGCGCTCATAAGGGTTATCCATGCCCTGCGCGCCGGCAATCGCGGCAGCTCGCATAGCCTGCTGTACGGCCTCGCCCAGAACCTCCCAGTTTGCATCCAAATCTGTAGCCATACGCTCAGTATCAACTTCCAGACCTGATAGCCCGCGAGAAACGTTATCCAAAGCCAGCAAAGAATGACCAAAAGCCACCCCGATATTGCGCTGCATCGAAGAATCAGTCAGATCACGCTGCAAACGGGAAGTAACTAAAGTAGAAGACAAAACCTCAAACAAAGAACAGGAAACTTCCAAGTTAGCTTCCGCGTTCTCAAAACGAATCGGATTAACCTTATGCGGCATCGTCGAAGAACCAGTTGAACCCTGCGCGGCCAAGTTCTGACGGAAATATCCGAGTGAAATATAAGTCCAGACATCGGTTGCCAAATTATGCAAAATACGGTTGAAACGACACACATCCGCATAAAGTTCAGCCTGCCAATCATGAGATTCAATCTGTGTCGTAAGCGGGTTCCAAGTCAGCCCCAGACCCTCCACAAAAGAGCGAGCCACACTCTGCCAATCAACCCCGGGAACCGAAATCGAATGCGCCGCAAAAGTACCCGTAGCACCGTTAATCTTACCCAAATACTCGGCCTGCGAAATACGCTTTAACTGGCGACGTAAACGCCAAACCAAAACCGCCAACTCCTTACCCAAAGTTACCGGGGTAGCAGCCTGACCGTGCGTGCGTGCCAACATCGGTACCGAAGCGTTATCCGTGGCCATCTGCGCCAACTGGTCACACAATAAAGTAGCCGCAGGAAGCCAAACCTGATTTACTGCCCACATAACATTAAGCGCATAAGCCAAATTATTAATATCTTCAGAAGTGCAGAAAATATGCACCACCTCGTGCAAGGCAGGCAGGCAAGTGTACTTCCCCAAGACCTCGGGTGCACAGTCTAAGCGGGACTTCAAAAGATACTCAACTGCTTTGACATCATGGCGAGTTTCCGCCTCAATTTCCGCAAGCTGTGCAATCTCACTCTCCCCAAAAGAAATCACCTGATCACGCAAATAATCGCGTTCAGCAGGTGAAAGAGACGGAGCACCAGGCAGAGAATTAGTATCCAAAAGGTGAATTAACCATTCCACCTCAACATGGAAACGCGCGCGGTTAAGTGCGGCCTCGGAAAGAAAATTAACCAGCGGCGCGGCTTGCGGACGATAGCGTCCATCCAACGGGCCCAAAGCAATTTTCGGCGATGCAGCCGAAAGATCCTTCCAACCAGCTAACTTGCCACCTAATTCAACCATTGAAAACTCCCAACCCGAGGAACGCTACACGGGAGATTCTACCAAGCCTTACGACGGAAACCGTCCTTAAAACGATTTCGTTATAGAAGCTACTGCCAAACAATCTTTACTGTTGAAGAATGAACGCCAGAATAGAACGCGATACCGTAAAAGGAATGCTAATCCAACAACTCCGTATCAACTCGGCAATCGCGTCCAATGCGCAACGGAGCAATTAAACGTTCCTGCCCCTTAGCCTCAAGCTCATCAGAAAGCGAAGCTAACTCGCAAAGACGATCCACCATTCGATCGCGAATAGCCCACGGGTCAAGCGTATTAAGATAAATACGTGTTCCACCCTCAAACCCAGCTAGGGTAGAAATGCGCCACTTAAGCAAAATGCGCCAACGCATTCCCACCTTTGAAGCCACTGATGGGGGACAGTGATACCACTCTTCATTACAGGGAACCTCCGCACCCGTAGCCGCATGAACCGCGTGCAAAATATCCGAAATCCCCCGCACCTGTTCCGCAGAATACTCCCACGGAGCCATGGCCGGACCCAGCGGCCAAACCGCAATAGTGGGGAAGCGGTGCCCAAAACCAACCAGGGCTACCGCGTAATCATTCTGTGCCAAAATCAAACCCCGCTGAGCCGCAAACCGTAAAATCTGTTTATAAATATGGGGATTCTTGCGTAAGCGCGAAACCTCCCCATCTATCTGCACAGAGCGCTCATCAATTGCCACTAGCTGCTTATGCAAATGATCAAAAGAAGCGCCCGCCGGCTTCAACCAATTCTGGAAAGCGGAAACATAGCGAACATTCGGATCAAGCTGATACAAATCGTGCATAGCTTCGATTGTGAATTTAATGTACTGCCCATGCTCCTCCGGGGTAAGCGTACCCGAGGAAGCCAACTGAGTCGCATCAGTCGCTCCATCCACAAAATGGCGTCGCGCGATAATCACATCGTGACCACCGCAGAAATATGAATAAGCCTGAGTCAAAAGTTCCGGTTCGGAAAGCTCGGCAATTTTTTCATCGCTAGTACCACCGGCTCGCAAACGCTGGGTCACAATCGACAAAATATGGTCATACCCAGCCGGAGAAGAAAGATACTCAGCCAAGTGACGACGCTGCTCCTCGGTCGGTTCATGCCCGTAAGCCTGCGCCCAATAGTTGAAAGAAACAATCTCAAAAAGATTTGGAACACGACGGAACTCCGCCGTAGTTTGGTTAATATCCTCAGCGCGTTCATTCTTAATCTGACGCCAATTTACCTCGCCTAAAGCGGTCACATCACGAACCAAACGCGACTTTTCCGGAGGAGTTTCCAAATAGCGATTCTTGCAAAATGCACAAGTGTCATCATTGGCATTTGGGGAAACCGGGACACGATCTAAAACGGGAGCAGTTAACGGACGATGACCCCGCCCGGGAACAGTCCAAACCTGAGTACCCGAAAGCGGATTACGCTGCTTAACCGTGCCATCAGGCATCCGCACCAGAACATCATCGTCAATTGGTGGTATATCTTCTTCGCTTTTCATGAGCATCCTGAATAGAAAGTGTTACAACACATTCTAACTTATTGGCACATAAAAAAGAGGGAATGCCCCGCAATGGAACAAACCCTCTTTTCGGATTACCTCTAAAGAACCCGCGGAGTGGACTGCAAAGTCTTTGCTAGTGCACCACCCGAAGAAAAACGCACCATCAAAGGTAGGTTTTGTCCCAATAGAGTATCCAAATCAGATGTCAAAGAATCAAGACGACGGTAAGCCTCCAATGGAGAAGCCCCCGCAACTAGTTTCACGTGCAATAACAACCCATTGCGACGCTTAACTTTCCAGCTAGAAACATTGACACTAGAAATATTTATGTCATCTTGCAAGCGGTCTTGAACATACTGGCTAATGAACTTGGTAGTAATAGTGGTAGAACCAAGGGTTCCCTCACCATCAGCGGCAGGAGACTCAAAACTCAAGGTGTGGCGTGTACGCCCCCCTCGCTGCGTAAAAATAGTCAGCAGGGAAACCAGAGCAAACAAGACTCCCAATGCAATTGCAACCACGCAAAGCCAAGAAATGTTCTTTCCTGCCACCGCAGTTACAGGCAACCAGGCAAAAACACTGTCCACAGCAACTTGCATATAGTGGCTCCACTGTTGCCTAAACCATGGCCAAAGCGTAGCCAAAGCAACACCGAGACCACCAAGCAGCAGGAACAAGCCAACTAGGAAAATGAAAATACGGTTCCAAACACGAGGATAGTGCCTCATTATGAATCACTCCCCGAGTTGATTACAACTAGCTTTGTCTTCAAAGACGGTGTTAAAGAAAGTTTAGAAACTTCCTCACGCAACGTCCGTTCAAGCAAATCCCTATCCAAATCTCGTCCCGCGTGGGGAGTCACAGAAGCAATTACGTTATGACGATCAACGCTGGTGGAAACCTGGCCGGGGCCAAGCCCCGCAACCTGACGTAACGACGCAGAAATGCCAGATGCCAAAGCCTTGTCATCCAAAATAAAAGCAGTCCGTTCCGACCTGATACGGTGACGGCCTAAAGAGCCGGGAAAAACAGCCTTGATTATCAAAATCAAACCAATCAATGCCGCAACAATCCCACCGACAGCAAGCCAAGGATAGATAAATAAATCCGGTAAATTAACCAGGCTAGTTGCGTATTCCTTCGGTGAAAGCAGCAGGGCAGGCCTGCCCAAAAGATGCAAAATCACCTCGGTAGTTAGATAAACAGAAGCCGCCAAAACCAATAAGCTGACAAAAATTGCACTAATTGCCCGCGAAGAATGCGTGGCCCGCCGGCTCATGTAAGACGCACTCGGTCCCTTCGTGCTGTTTGGAACAAACTCGTCCAAAGAATCAGCACCCGAGGACTGTGATGCAGTAGCGGGAGAAGTTTCAGAATTCGTCATTCGACACGATTCCTCTTAGTTTCGGTTTCTTTAACTTCGTGCGAGTAATAAATGGAATCAACCGTTACGGATAAAGTTCCCACTTCAGCACCCAAAAGATGAGATAGGCGAGGCTGAAGCCGAGCGCGCATAGCGCTCAAAGCGCTCACCAAATTTACCCCGGGAGCTACCAAAGAATCAGGAACCGCCGTATTAAGACGCACGGTAAGAGGTGCTTCGTCCGCCTGTAAAGAGGCACTCACCGCCTCAATCGGGACACCGAGTTCACGAGCCGTGGCCGCGCGAACCACTTTGGTTAGCGCGCGACCCGCTACACTCGTGTGTCCCGGTAAGCGAACAGCACCAGAATTGGAGCTATCTTGCATAGGAATCATTCAGAAGTTGACTTGATATTACTTGTCAAGGCTCGCCAAGCGGCGGAAAAATCCAACGTCCCCTCAAGGTGACGTCCAACCAAATACCCAATTCCCGCAAACAGCAGAATCAGGAGAGTCCACCAGTGGAAGAGCACAATGCTTACCGCAAGCGCCGCCCCAACTAGAGCTAGTTCGATAGGCTTACTCACTTGACTCGGGGCTCCTCAGAAGATTCTTCCTTGTTTTCTTCCTTTTCCTCGTCCTTGTCCAGGCCGGGAACGTGAACGTCAGTGACGTCAATGTTGACCTCTACAACCTCAAGACCAACCAGGTTCTCAACGTTCTTCAAAACGCTTTCGCGAACCTGCTCGGCAACCTCGTGAATTGGGTTGGGGTATTCAACAATCAAAGTTAGGTCAATTGCGGCCTGCTTCTTGCCGACCTCAACCGAAACTCCCTGGGTGATGTTCTTCGAACCACCGAGAGCTTCACGAGCTGCGCCAATCGCGCGGGAGAAACCGCCACCAACGGCGTAAACACCCTTAACCTCGGCCATCGCTAGACCAGCAACCTTAGCTACAACCTGGTCGGCAATAGTGATTTCACCGCGATCTGTAGTGGTTAGTTCCTTAGCCTTGTCACCAGCAGTCTTGGACTGGGGAAGGTTCTTTGATTCGGCCATCTCTGTCTCCTTTGTAGAGTTAGTCTGATTTCCTAAAATCAGTTTTCGGGCTGCCACTAAAGAGCCCTATCTACCCTTATACAGGGTAGGGGTAGGACTTTTATCTGTACGGTAACTAATTCGCTACCGGCTAAGGAAATTAGCCTCATCCGGATGCTTACCAGTACGACCGTTTTCGCCGCGGTCCAAATCGGCCAACAAACGCTTTGCCTCGTCATCCAAAACAAAATCGAAAAGCTGCAGATTCTCAACCATACGGTCACGATGGGTGGTCTTCGGGAAAATTACATCTCCCCGTTCAATCGCCCAACGTAAAACTACCTGCGCCGGAGTTTTCCCCAAACGCGCGGCAATTTCGTTTAATCCCGGCTCGGCTGCCGCCTGCCCACGAGCGAGCGGCGCCCAAGCCTCCACCACAATGCCCAAGTCGCGGCAATAAGCCCGAACATCGTCATGCGGGAAATAAGGGTGCGCCTGCAACTGATTGACATGCGGGACAAAACCCGTTGCATCAATAATTTTTTGCAGGTGATTCACCTCAAAATTAGAAACTCCAATTGCCTTTGCCCGGCCAGACTCGAAAATCTCAATCAAAGTCTGCCAAGTAAGGTCATAACGTCCCCCGTAAAGACCTGGTGTGGGCCAATGAATCAGGAACAAATCAACATAATCCAAACCCAAGTCATTCAGGGACTGATCAAAAGTGCGCAGAGCGTCATCACGCTCGTGATAGTCATTATTCAGCTTTGTAGTCACAAACACTTCATCCCGGCAAACCCCGAAATCAGCGGCCTGCGCCAACGCCTGCCCAACCTCTAACTCATTGTGATACATCTGCGCGGTATCAATATGCCGATACCCCAAAGCCAGAGCCTCTAAGACCGTCTGGCAAGCCACCTCAGGCTTAACCAAATAAGTCCCAAAACCAAGTTGAGGAATAGACGCTCCGGTAGACAAAACCTGCGTTGGAATTAACTCAGCAGCAGGCTCATGAAGTGAATTAAACTCAGATGCCAACATAACGAGAGACTAACACGAGGGACGAAGAGAACCTAGCGATTTACGCAAAAATAGCCATAATTTCACCTAGCGCGAGGTAAGACAACAACCTTACAGACGCTAAAACTAGCCCTCGACTAGCTTCCGAATCTCACTTGCCAAAGACCTAATACGCGGTAAAGAAACCTTCTGCGCAGTCCCTAAAGATTGGGCGAACAAAGAAACTCGATACTCTTCCAACAACCAGTTTAGACGCTGAAGTAACACCCGTGCCTGCAACCAGCGTGCATCCTCCGGCAAAGTATTCACCAACTCGCGAACCGCACTAAGTTCATCTTCGGCAACCGACAGCTCCCACGCAAAACGATTATCACGAGCCAAATCTGAAAGCGCCCCGTCCAAACGTAACGAATCAGCTTGCAAATATCGGGATAAATGAGAGAGGTGAGTAAGCCCCGTCAATTGCACAAAAGATGGGCGTACCAGAGCCGCAGCATGAGCACGAACCTCACTTGCCACCCCAGCCAAAGACAAAGCTCGCAAAGAACGAATCTTCTTATCCAAAAGCCCGTACTCGCGCAACGCCGCTGCCGCCGAACGCGCCGCGGCATAAACCGCATCCTCAAACTGTGGACGAACCAAATCCACCAATTGATCAAATTCAGAACGTGAACGCAACGCGCCCAAGCTAGCTGGACGACCAATCGCCATCGGCGCTAAGCGGCGCGCACAATCAGAGGCCGCGCACCACTGCAAATCAGCTACCAAATCAAACGTTGAAGAATAGGACGAAGCCGCCAAAGACAGAGTCTGGGAAGTATTCCAACGTGAAGTAATCCGCGAATCACTCAAACGAACTCGGTGTAAAACCAAAGCCGTTACCGCACGTTCCTGACGGGCATCACGCAAAGCCGCAGAAGGGCTAACCAGAAGCGAAACTGTTGGATAAGAGCCAGCGGAAGAATCTTCCGCCAAAGGAGCACCCGAAGCATCAACCAAAGACAAACCGGGAAAACCGCGCACCTCAAAGCCCGAAGCAGCTTGGGATTGAACCGAATCGGGTAAAACATCATCCGCAGAACCCAAAACCGGCCACTGCGATAAATTCACCAAAGAAGCACCGGCAAAGTCGAAACCGGACATTTCCCGCTTACCAGAAACTTTTTCCCCAACGGAAGAAGCCGAGGCCGAAGAAGACGCAGTTTTCTGCGGAGCGTCAGAAGAAATAGGCACATTAAGCGACTTACCCGCGCGCTGCTGAGCCTCCACCAAAGCCGTTGCCACCGCACCCTGAACGGCTGAACGAACCGCCTGCGCACCTTGCGAAGCAAGCTGTTTTTGCAACACGGTCAAGTCTGGGCCGGTAGCTAAAACTCGTCCATCCGAAGCCACAACCTGAAAACGCGGCAGAAGATAATCAGGAAGTTTAGAACGAGATAGCTCCCAATCGTCCGCGGGAACTTCAACCTGCGCCAACTGATTAACCGCCCGCGCAAACGCTTGACGGAACGAAAGCTGCGCGGGGAAAGAAACCTTAACCTCATTAGACTTCCGTGCGGAAGAAGGAACCACAGCCCCCTTCGCGACACTACAATCAGCGGCATCCCCTCTATCGGCAGACAAACTCTTTTGCGATACGCGCCCCTTCTTAGACACCCGAACATTAGCCAAACCCTGCAAACGTGCCAAACTAGCGGCAAGCGGATCAGGCTCTACAACTTCCGGAGTATCCTGCGCGAACGATGAAGAAACCTCCGGGGCAACTGCCGGAGTGCCGGCGGTGTCAGCTTCGTTTCCAACGGACGAAAAATCCGCGCAATCGCCCTCGGCAAAAGGAGAAAAAGGCTCAAGCAAAGGACGCAAACGCGCGGCAAACTGCGGAGCCGGAACCAACTGGCGGCGTAACGGCTTAGAAAAACCACGAATTGTCTGCGCAATCAACTCTTCCAACAAACCCGGAACCAGCCACTCAAAACCAGCGGCACGCACCTGCGCTAAAACCTCCAACGGAACCCGAATCGTAATCCCATCTGCTGCTCGCCCCGGACGGAACTGGTAAGAAATCGGCAAACGGAAATTACCCTGCGGCCAAACATCCGGGAAACCCGCGTCCTCGGTCCCCTGAGGAAGCAAAAACTCGCGCGTAAAATCAAGCAAATGCGGGTCTTTAATCCGCTGACTCTTCCACCAATTATCAAAAGCTGCACCAGAAGTTACCTCAACGGGAACACGCTCTTCAAAGAAAGTAAATCGCTCCTCCTCAGAAACCAACAAACCGGGGGTACGAGTACGCTCTTCAAACTCTCGCGCCTCAGCCAAAGCAGCCTCGTTCCGCTTCGAAAACTTATGGAAAGTACGCCAATCTCCCTCGACCAAAGCATGACGAATAAACATTTCACGCGCCAACTCTGCGGCAGTAACATCACCCAAACGATACGAAGCGCCCAAACGGGTTAAAGGCACCACCCGGTCAGCAATCAACGTCATGCCATAAAGCAAAACCTTCTCTTTGACCATCGCTGCACCGTGCCGACGCGACCAAAAAGGTTCCGAATAAACCCGACGCAATAAATGCTTAGCCGCCGGTTCAATCCAAGAGACTTTCACCCGTGCGACCGTGCGGGCAAACAAGCGGCTAGTTTCCACCAACTCCGCAGCCATCACCCAGTCAGAACGCGACTTGTGCAAACCCGAACCCGGCCAAATCGTAAAGTGAACCCCGCGCGCGCCCTCGTAATCCTTAGACATCTCAGACCAGGTGCCCAAGCTCGAAAGCAACCCTACCAACAAAGCCTTATGAATCTCATCAGAATCTGTAGTAGAAGCACTTGCCGTTAAAGCCACACACGCCCTAGCCACAGAATTATCTAAACCTCCTTCGGCGGCACACTGCGAAATCTGCGACCCCGAAGGAAGATCCAACGACCCCAGAGAAATTCCTAAAGGCTTAGCTAACTTACGCAACTGAGAATAGATGTCTTGCCATTCACGAATGCGTAAATAGTGCAAAAACTCAGCCCGTACCGTTCGGCGGAAAGCAGAGCCAGATAAATCGCGACCTAGAGTTCGTACATAACGCCACAGATTCAAATAAGTAATGAAATCCGATGTTGGGTCAATAAAACGCGCATGTAACTCGTCAGCGGTTCCAGAAGACTCCGCCGGGCGCTCTCGAATATCCTGAATCGATAAAGCCGCCACAATCACGCCAACTTCAGTGGCGCACCCGAGTTTTTGGCCCTCTAGCAGCATACGACCCAAGCGTGGGTCAATTGGCAAACGCACCAAAGTACGCCCAATTTTAGTCAAACTCAAACCGCGCGCAGATTCTTTCACCGCCCCAATTTCCAACAGCTGATTAACGCCCGAACGAACTGCCCGACCATCCGGATTATCTACAAACGGAAAGTCCTCAACCTTACCCAAACCGAGAGAAGACATCTGCAAAATTACCGAGGCCAGTGAAGTACGTAAGATTTCCGGCTCTGTGAATTCGGGGCGAGAATTAAAATCATCCTCGGAATAAAGACGAATTGCTACGCCCTCGGCCACGCGCCCACAACGTCCCGAACGCTGCTTTGCACTGGCCTGGGAAACCGGCTCAATTGGCAGACGCTGAACTTTAGTCTTAGGTGAAAAACGGCTAATTCTCGCCAAGCCAGGGTCTACAACGTAACGAATTCCCGGCACTGTCAGCGAAGTTTCTGCCACGTTAGTTGCTAGCACGATTCGACGGAACTGGTGTGGTGCAAACACACGCTGTTGCGCCGAAGCCGATAGACGCGCATATAGGGGAAGAACCTCAACCGAGTCTGGGCGTGCTCCCTTGGGAAGCGGTTGATCAGGGTTGAGATAGCGGTTTCCCAAATGCTCACGCAAAGCCTGGTCAGCATCTCGAATATCGCGTTCTCCGGCTAAAAATACCAAAATGTCACCCGAACCGAGTTCCATCAGCTCATCGCAAGCATCCGTGATGCCCTGCATCAGGTCAGCCTCGGCCTCTACGCTAATTCCCCCGCGTTTGCGTCCCTGAGAACGACTAGATGAGGAAGTTGTTTCAGCGGGAGAATCAAAGTCGGGAACTAGGGGGCGATAACGAATTTCTACCGGGTAAGTCCGCCCAGAAACCTCGATGATTGGAGCTGGACGTGAATTAGCGTCCGAAAAATGATTCGCAAAACGTTGGGAGTCAATCGTTGCGGAAGTAATGATTACCTTTAAATCTGGGCGAAGTGGCAGTAATCGCGCGAGATAACCCAAAAGAAAATCAATATTTAAGGAACGCTCGTGAGCTTCGTCGATGATGATAGTGTCGTAACGTTTAAGTAGCGGGTCGCCTTGAATTTCCGCCAGCAAGATTCCATCGGTCATCAATTTCAGTCGAGTCTGGGCGGAAACTTGGTCGGTAAAACGAACTTGATACCCGACAGTTTCACCAAGTTTAGTTTCCAACTCGGTGGCAATTCGTTCAGCAACCGCGCGCGCGGCAATGCGGCGAGGTTGGGTGTGGCCGATTAGTCCTTTAACCCCACGCCCCAATTCCAAGCAAATCTTAGGAATCTGGGTAGTTTTCCCCGAGCCGGTTTCACCTGCGAGAATAACCACCTGATGCTCGGCAATAGTGCGCGCAATTTCTTCCTTGCGGGCACTAACGGGTAATTCGGGCGGATAAGTTAGATTAATCCGCTGGTCGGTCAAATTTTTTCTCCACCTTAGGGCTTACGTGTATCAAAGCCCATTTTACTGAAAGTTCAATCAAACGGTCTGTCTGAGAAGGGTCGTTAAAGTGGCAATAGTGCTCAACTTGAATACGCGATCCGTCTGGAAGAACCGCAAAATGTTCCTGCGCGGGGGCGACAATATCAACTTCAATGTCGTCGGCATCAAAAATGATAAGGACTGGATGTTCGAGGTCGGAGAGTAATTCCGCACTGTTGTTTAAAGATAGATCCCGGAGTGTTTCGCGGGTAATTACGAACCAATCGCGTGCGTCATTGGAATCATCAGGGATCCTAGTTGCGCCGTGGGTTTCCAATTCATCAAGCTGTTCTGGGGAAAAAATCTCGGACCAGTCAAAAATCATCGGCCCGGTTACCGGGCTGGTTAAGACCATGCTTTTTGCCTGTGTGGGACGCGCTTTTAAAGCGGTGGAAGCGCCGAAGCTGTGCGCGTGGATGATCTGGTTAGCATAACCGCGCTCGGCAAGCCAAGAACAAACTGACCGGAGGTCTTCGACCTGGTGGGCGGAGGTGACGGCATCGTCGTCAGATTCGCCGCACCCGGAAAAGTCAAAGCGCATGGTGGAATATCCGGCAGCACGATAAGCGGCGGCTAATTTATCGAAGCGACCCGCTGAGTGACGGTCGCCGAGGAAGGAGTGTGCGAATACTACGACCGCCCCACGAGCGTCTACCGGCTCTGTGAGGGTAGCGGAGAGAACTACTCCGCGCGGGGTCGTCACCTTGACTTCAGTCACGGTCTAAGGGTAGAGACAAAGTTGTCACAACGCGAGAAAAGTGGGGGTTATTTGGCCGCCCGCGAAGTAAAAGCTGGTGAAAACGGATGTCATTGAATCAAATCTTGACTTTCCGTAAACAAGTTTGTATTGTTTGTATCAATAATCTAATACAAAGTTGTTGTGGGTTAGATTGTCGAAGGAGCAAAAATGGACCAGATTATAAAAACGATATTCCAGACTCTAGTTGCGTTGGGATTTACTACCCCGATTCTCATTTTCTTAGTATGGTTCATGTATCGTCGCTTCCGCCTTGGGCAAATGCCTCCGAATCACGAGGTTCGCGCCGCCACTTCAACCTGTTTTGCATTCTTCTTCATTAGCTGTGGTTTTGGTCTGTCCTATCTCTTCATAGACATGAGTGCTGACCTTAAAACTATGGAAGTTCACAGCGAAGCCCACTGGATTCCCCTTGGCGGGATTCCTCTTGGAATCTGTATCTACCTGCTGGCTGAGCGACTAATGTTCGAAACCGTATACCGAAACTATGATGAATCTATAAAACGTCAAGCCAACCTAAAAGTAGTACCGACTCTGTCCATTCTTGGCCCCCTAAGTAAGACGATACTGCTAATTAGCTGCCTCTCTACCGCCGCGTGCGTTAGTGTCGTTGCCATATTGATTAAACAGCGTTCCGAGACGGTATTTCCCCTAGTTGGAATGGGGTTAGCCTTAGGTTCGTTACTTATTGGGGCCGGTCTTTTCGGGTGGGTGCTACATAAAATTACTCACCGGCAGCCCTACCTAATCCTTACCGCAGAAGGTGACAAAGCCATGCGTAACCTTTCAGCTACACGCGCGGCGATGATTGTCACCCTCGCTTTAGCCTTAGAAAATGTCTTTGTTCTTTCTGCCGCATCCGTTGCTGGCATAAGCGACAATGGTGCTATTTTCCGCCTGCTGGCTTGGGGAGCGCTCCTTTTTGGGGTTGTTGCCACGCTTCTTATTTTTGTCGAGGCACGTCGCGCTGGCGGGGGACGTATTAGCCCGCGTCTTTGCGATATTGCTCCGGAACAGGAAGGGGTAAAAGGGGCCGCTCAGTCCTCGGAACGTTCAGTATTTTCCATTTTTATGCGAAGCGAGATGGCAGGTCCGGCAGCTGGGTTCGACTATGCTTCAGACCCTCTGAATCACCCCGACTTTGACGATATCGAAAGGCCGCGTGCGAAACAGCAGAAAACACAGGTTAAAGAGCGGGAAAACAAGGGCGAGGAAGCCGAGAAGCAAGAGGAAAAATAAAATGGACGTGGTCATAGAAATAAACTTTGTTTCCGCCGTTCCTCCCTACGACCAGATACGAAAACAAATTGCAACGGCCATTCGTGATGGAAAACTTCAGGCTCGTACCAAGTTACCCACCGTGCGTTCCCTCGCCGGAAAACTGGAAATTGCCAATGGAACCGTAGCTCGCGCTTACCGTGATTTAGAAGCAGCAGGCTACATTGTGACCAATGGGCGACGCGGGACTTTTGTTACCGAAGAAGTTCCCTTACCGGCACCCTGGGAAGTAGAAAATGGGGAGGAAAAAACTTCCCACCGGTCTTTTTCTGCTTCCCAGGAAGGGGAAAGTAAAGCGCAAGAAAGTGTGGGGTTTGCCGAAAATCTGAAAGAAGCGAGAAAATCTGGCGAAGGCTCCAATATGCCAGATTTGCCGAATCACTTGCTTTTACAGCTAGAGGCCCTCACCGCCTCGGCTCGTGCGGCCGGTGTTTCCCTCGAATCTCTTGCGGCTTTTTTTAGCGCCTCGCCGAACGGAAAAAAAGCGCAATAATATTCTTAGGGAGAGGCGACGAAACCGTCTTCTCGCTGGGTTACAATTGGGATGAGTAAAAACAATCCTGTAGGAGCAAGCATGAACTTTAATCACGGACCTGTTCAAGCGATTAACTGGAATCGCCTAGTTGACGAAAAGGACCTGGAAGTCTGGGATCGGCTAACCGGTAACTTCTGGCTACCGGAAAAGGTGCCGTTGTCGAATGACATTCCGTCCTGGAAGACTTTAACCGATGATGAAAAGTTGATGACTAACCGGGTATTTACCGGTCTGACTCTGCTGGACACTCTACAGGGAACTGTAGGTGCTATCAGCTTGATTCCCGATGCACGTACCCCGCATGAAGAAGCCGTTTACACGAACATTGCGTTCATGGAATCGGTTCACGCCAAGTCCTACTCTTCCATTTTCTCGACCCTGCTAAGCACCGAGGAAATTAACGAGGCCTTCCGCTGGTCAGAAGAAAACGAGGCGCTACAGAATAAGGCTAAAATCGTTAAGTCATACTATGACGGTGATGATCCCTTAAAGCGTAAAGTCGCCTCGACCATGTTGGAATCGTTCCTGTTCTACTCGGGTTTCTATGCACCAATGTACTGGTCTTCGCACGCGAAGCTAACGAACACCGCAGACCTTATTCGTCTAATCATTCGTGATGAGGCCGTACACGGTTACTACATTGGTTACAAGTACCAGCTTGGTTTGGCTGAGCAGTCTGCACAGCGCCAGGAAGAACTAAAGGACTACACCATCGATTTGATGATGGAACTGTACGACAATGAGGAACAGTACACCGAGGACCTCTACGACCCGTTGGGCCTGACCGAGGACGTTAAGAAGTTCCTGCGTTACAACGCAAACAAGGCCTTGATGAATCTGGGTTACGACGCGATGTTCCCGCCGGACCAGACGGATGTTTCCCCGGCTATTTTGGCTTCCCTGTCCCCGAATGCGGACGAAAACCACGACTTCTTCTCGGGGTCTGGTTCGTCTTACGTGATGGGTGACGTTGAAGACACCACCGATGATGACTGGGACTTCTAGTTTTTAATAAAGAATTGTGGCTCGTACAGTCAAGTACGAGCCACTTTCTTTTGCCTATTTGGAACCCTCTGGGGTTAGAGCCACCCGGCCTCGTTCGCGATGATTGCGGCTTCAACACGGTTGTTTGTCCCGGTTTTAGTGATGGCCGAGGAAATGTGGTTTCGTACCGTGCCGGCAGAAAGGTGGAGAGTGGCGGCAATTACGTCGATGGATTCCCCGCGCAGGCTTTCTTTAAGAACTTGGGTTTCGCGCTGGCTTAGGGGGTTTGATCCTAGTCTGACCGATTCAACCGCGAGGGTGGGGTCGATTACGGTTTGTCCTTCGTGGATTCGCCGCACGGCGATAGCCAGTTCTGTAGCCGGGGTGTCTTTGACGAGGAATCCCCGGGCACCTGATTCCATTGCCCGTTGGAGGTATCCGGGACGACCGAAAGTTGTGACGATGGCGGCTTTAGTGGCGGGTGCTTGCTCGGCTAAGAGCGCGGCAACTTCAATTCCGTTTAGGCCGGGCATTTCAATGTCGAGGAGGCACACGTCGGGTTGGTGTTCACGTACCGCTGCGAGTACGTGGTCACCGCGTGTTACTTTGGCGACTACGCTCAGGTCTGGTTCTAGTTCTAAGAGCGCGGCAAGCGCGCCGAGAACTAGTGCTTGGTCATCTGCCAGCAGGACTTTTATATTCACCGGTTAGACTTCCTTTAAGGTGGGCCAGGTTACTTCTAAAGATAGTCCTTTAGAGGATTCGTTTGCCAGATGAAGATTGGCGTTGATGGCGGCGGCGCGAGCGGCTATCCCGATTAGTCCATTTCCCGTTTTAGAAGTGCTGAGCAAATGGTCATTGAACAAATCTTGGGAAGAATCAAGATTCGGTATTCCGATACCGTCGTCAATAATTTTTAGCGAGTCTCTACAGAAGATAATTTTTACATTTTTCGCGTGTGCGTGGCGCAAAATATTGGTGGTGGACTCTTTAATTGTCCAGGCGGCTACGGGTTCGGAAGCTTGGGGAATATCCATGTAGCTACCTATGATTTTTATTTTAATTCCAGCAGTTTCGAGGACACTGATACTTTTCTTGAGCGTTTCGGCAAGTGAGGGGGCTTTGAGCTCGGTGACGGTTTGACGTACCTGAGTTAGTCCTTGACGGGCGAGGGTCTGGATTTCCTTAGCTTCTTTACTTAGCTGTGGATTATTAGAAAGACGTTCAAGAAGCTGGGCTTTGAGGGAAATTACGGTAAGGGAATGCCCCAGAAGGTCGTGAATATCGCGGGCAATTCGCTGACGTTCCTCGTTAATGGCAATCCGGTGAGCGTTTTCCGTAGAGATACGTGAAAGGGATTCTGCGATATGCATGAGCATAATCAGAGCGGACATTACCATCGGCCAGCTAAGAGCCACGAGTAATGAAATGCTCCAGTATTTGTGAAGCGCTAATCCGGCTAAAAGGAAGTTAGTGCCAAGAAAAAATATCCCAGTTTTAATGTTTTGTGTGTGAATGAATACGGCATAGGGATAAATTAAGATTTGTAGGTAATCATAGCTCTGTGCAACCACAGAGATGGTTAATGCAAAAACGATAAGAAGTATGGTGGCAACCCAGGAAAGAGCGGCGGAGTTTTTGGGGCGGTAAGGGTTTTGTTTATTTAGCCGGTAAGAAGCTAGGGGAAAAATTATCGCCACCAGAGCCAAAAGCACCAAAATCGTTGTTAGCCGCCAGGGGACGGTCACATATTTTAGGGCGAAGTACAGCGGGAATACTAGGAAAACAACCCAGATGGTAGAAAAAATCATGCCAGAGACTCGGTTGTAATCTTTGGGAGATTTCACTTTTGCTGTTTGCATTCCCGTGTACCTTTCTTTCGCTCAACTTTACTAGGTAATTTAGTCGCGTGATTTGGTAAACCGTGTGGCCCACCAACTTACCCCAATTAGGAGCGCTGCCCAGAAAACAAAATTACCTGTGCACCAGGCAAAGCTAAGAGATTGCCCGCTAGTTCCGTGTCCGTCGGTAATTTGCCAGGTGGTCAGTGATTTAGCTCCGAAGAATGGCATGTACTGAGCGAGGGTGTACATTTTCCCCTGCGCCGGGTTAAACATGTCAGACATGAAGGAAATTAGTACTGTAGTTCCGCTGGCTATTCCCAATGCGGTACTGCCGCCAATGAGGGAACCAATTGTTTGTCCGAGGGTACCAAAAACCCCGGAAAGGACGATGCAAAGAACATAGCTAGAAACCCACATTTTAAGCGGCATTGCGGCAAAGGTAAAGGCCCCAAAGAGATAAATTAGGGTAATTGGGACGATAGTGGACGCGTAGGTAATTATGAGGCGGAAGAAACTAAAACCTGAGGGGCTTAGGGGTGTTAACGAAAGGGTGCGTCCCCACCCGGTGGCTCGAAAAACCCCGGTTTCGGCACCTACGGAAGCGGCCGCCAAAACAGCTGAGTAGAAAGCCATCTGCACCATCATTAACGCGGAAATGTTAGCTCCCGTGGGAAGGACTATTTTTGCCTCGGGAATGAAAGCTCCCAAAGAGGCATAAATGCCAATTGGCATAATAATCATGAAGAAAATGAAAGAGGGCTGACGAATAACCCGCTTTAGCTCAATAAAAATAGCGTGTTTCATTAGATTCTCCTAGCGGGTTAAAGCCTGTAAGTGGCGGGCACGGTCAGTGACGGCAAAGAATGCATCTTCCAAAGTGTTGGCTTTTTCCGCCTCCTTGATAGCTGCGCCACTTCCCTCGATAAGTACTTTTCCGGCGTGCATAATCATTAGTTTTTCGCCATATCGTTCGGCTTCTGTCATGTAGTGAGTGGCGAAAATGAGTGTGGTGCCAGCAGAAACTGAATCGGTTACCAAAGCCCAAAACTCGCGCATTGCGTGCGGGTCCATTCCGGCGGTAGGTTCATCTAAAACCAGTACGCGCGAATTGGGGATGAGAGCCATCGCGAGGCGTAAACGCTGGATTTCTCCGCCCGAGCAGTGCGCTATCCGCTTGCGCAAAAGGGGACGTAGATTGGTTTTTTCGATGATGTCTTCCATCTGGTTGCGCTTATCGTAAAGGGAACTGATGACCTCGAAAGTTTCCGCAACAGTCATGTCGGGAAGAAGGCCCCCGCTTTGTAGCAGCGCGGAAACCTGCCCCGAACGCATGGCCGAAACAGAATCCGTACCCAATACCGTAATTTCGCCCGAGGTTGGTTTAGTCAGTCCCAAAATCATCTCCAAGAGAGTCGATTTACCGGCTCCGTTAGATCCGAGGATTCCCAGGGATTGACCTTGGGGCACTTCTAGATTCAAGTGGTCAACCGCGACCAGCGGCCCGGCTTTCGTCTTAAACTTTTTCGTTAAATCACGAGTTTTAATAATTATTTCTTCCATACTCCAAGCATGTGGGAGTAGGGTGGGAAACAGAATGGGAAAGTGTAAGTAAATTAGCGTGAAAAAACGGGCACACTAACCATTACATTTGTAATGCTTAGCGTACCCGTCTTTAGCGAGAAAGCTTTCAGGGAAGACTAGCTACCCAGTGCCGCCGCAACGACCTGTTTGGCTTCTTCTTGAACCTGTTTCAAGTGCTCGGCGCCCTTGAAGGACTCGGCATAAATCTTGTAAACGTCCTCGGTACCCGAAGGACGCGCCGCAAACCACGCGTTTTCTGTAACGACCTTCAGGCCGCCAATTGCCGCGCCGTTTCCGGGGGCATTTACCAGACGCTGCAAGATTGGCTCGCCTGCCAACTCGGTAGCGGTAACGTCCTCGGGGGAAAGTTGAGACAGCTTAGCTTTTTCTTCCTTTGTCGCCGGGGCATCAATCCGGGCGTAAACGGAGTCCCCGAAACGTGCCACCTGTTCACGGTGCAGTTCGGAAGGGCTCTTTCCCGTTACCGCAATAATCTCGGCGGCTAACAAGCACAGCAAAATACCGTCCTTATCGGTGGTCCATACTGTTCCGTCTTGGCGAAGGAAGGAAGCTCCCGCAGATTCTTCACCGCCGAAGCCCACCGAACCGTCTACTAGACCGGGAACGAAGTGCTTGAATCCAACGGGAACCTCAATTAGCTTGCGTCCCAGCGCGTTAGCCACGCGGTCAATTAGCGAGGAGGAAACCAGGGTTTTACCAATGGCAGCTTCAGGTGACCATCCCTGACGGTGGGTAAACAGATACTCAATGGCCACGGCCAAGAAATGGTTGGGGTTCATCAACCCATCGGGGGTGACAATGCCGTGACGGTCGGAATCCGCATCATTACCGGTAGCTACATCGTAGGGAGTGTTTCCCTCAGCATCAGGGGTCATGATTTCACGTAGGGAAGCCATCGCGTAGGGACTGGAGCAGTCCATCCGAATCTTACCGTCCCAGTCCAGGGTCATGAAAGGCCAGGCTGGGTCAACCTCGGGATTAACAACCGTGAGGTTCAAACCATAGCGTTCAGCAATGAAACCCCAGTAATCAACCGCGGCTCCACCCAGCGGGTCAGCACCTATGCGCACGCCCGCTTCGCGGATAGCGTCCATGTTGATTACGTCGGCGAGGTCATCCACGTAGGCGGTCATAAAATCGGTACGGGAAACGAACTCTGATTCTAGCGGGTTAGGGTCACGAGGAATTGAGCGCCAACCTTCGCGTAGAAGTTCGTTTGCGCGGTCAGCTATCCAGCTAGTCGCGTCCGAATCAGCCGGACCACCCGAGGGTGGGTTGTACTTGAAACCACCGTCGCGCGGTGGGTTGTGGCTGGGGGTTACAACGATACCGTCGGCACGTCCGGGTCCTTCAATTCGTACACCGCCGGTGGTGCCGGCTCCATTGGCTCGTAAAATTGCGTGCGAGACAGCAGGGGTGGGGGTGTACCCATCGCGAGCGTCGATACGGGTTTCTACTCCGGCAGCGGCAAGGACTTCCAGGGCGGTTTTCCAGGCCGGTTCGCTTAGCGCGTGGGTGTCACGGCCAATGAAAAGTGGGCCGTCTGTTCCCTGCGCGCGACGGTATTCGATAATCGCGGCGGTAGTTGCGGCGATGTGCGCCTCATTGAAAGCTGAGTCAAGAGAGGAACCACGGTGCCCGGAGGTGCCGAAGCTGACCTTTTGGGTGGGGTCATCCGGGTTGGGTTCGAGGTTGTAGTAGGCGGCAACTACGGCGTCTACGTCAATTAAATCTTCGGGGAGGGCCCTTTGGCCAGCACGTTCAAACATAAAACCATTGTGGCAGGAGGTGATGTCACCTTCAAGGCGCGCCGGGCGTGTTCGCCACTGGGCTACTTTGCAATTTTTAGGCAGCGTCCGGTATTTGTCGCGGGCTTTTCTATTGAGGAATTAGGCGCAGGTGCTGTTGGGGACTCAGAAACCTGTCGATGGGTGCAAAGGTAACGCTGTGTACCCAGTGCCCCCAGGACGTTAAAAGTGTATCCCGTAGGTAGGGAGAAAAGGTCAACTATTTTTCCGTCGGGATTGAAAAAAACTATGGCGTGATGGTTTTGCGCGATTAGTTTTTCACCCCAGAGCTGGTCTGAGCTTAAATGCCCGTAGGAGTCCAAAACTAGAGCATTGGAGGAGGATAAATCTGCGGTGAAGGAAAGTTTCTTATTTTGTTTTTCCCCGGTTTCGTAGAACCACATGCGCCCCGAAGGCCCAGAGATACCACCCCAGGCAGTTACTTGCGGCGTAATCTCGGGACGTGGGAGAGGTTTCGTGCTGGCGCAAAAATCTTTAAAAGTCTGTAGGGAAGGGAGGGGAACTATCTGATTAACCAGGCAGCGAGCCCGTGCTTGTACCCCTGGTATCTGCTGATCTTTGGGTTCGGAAGCAAGCGCCGCATTTCCCGCGCTAATCGCAGTGGGGGTGGCTGTCCAGGGCAGGAGGGTCACGGGTAGTGAATGCTGTGGGGTAACTATGCTATTGGTGAGTACCACGCCCTCGGTGGTGGCAATAAAAATGTTGTTGCGAGTTCGTTCAGGGCGGGTTTTAACCGCTTGTGAAGTAATCGGATCATAGACGAGTCCGCTGAAAAAAACGGCTGGCCCAACCAATTGTTGGAACTGTGCTTGGGGAGTAGAAAAACTTGCGAAAGGCCGGTTTAGAGTGGTTCGCAAAATGTAGTTTTCGTATCCCTTTGATACAGGCTTGGAAATGAACAGCACCTGGTTATCCAGGGAAGTATTAAGGAGGAGGCGTTTTTCTCCGGGGTCGAACCCAGCGACGAGAGGAGTGTCGATTCCAGTGGCAGCGTCCAAACTGATTCCGGTATCGGTTATTACTCGGTCGTTAAAGCTGAGGACCTTTCGGAACGGGAAAACAGGGTTTCCTGTTACCTGCCAGAGTTGTTCCCCATCTTCGAGGGAGATTGCGCGTAAAAGCTGGTGGCGATAGTCGGCCAAAATAAGGACGGTAGGAGTTAGGGCGGCAGCTTGCCAGCCCTGGGGAATCTGTAGTCCCCCGGTTTTGAGTGGGGCATTTTTAAGTGCTTGGCTCAGCTCCGGGCTGTTTACGTTTAGTCCCGCAGCTGCCGCGGAGGTGTCGTTTTGCGGTTCCCAAAAAACTTGTGTTGGGGAAACGCTAGCTGAGACCGGGGCGCTGGTAGGTTCGATACTTGCCGGTCCACTTGCGGGCGGCGCAGCGCAAGAACTGAGCGACAAAATAGCACCCAGGGCGGCAAATAGGGAGGTATGCGGTTTCACTTTTGCCACTTTCACCCTAGCTACGGACAAGCTTTCGTTTTAGGGGCCCGGGCAGGAAACGAGAAAGCATTTTTCCAGCTTGTTGGAAAATATCGCGGTCACCCACCGCCCAAAGCATTATCAGGTAAACACTCAGACAGAGGGTTCCACCTAGCGCGCATTTAAGGAATGAACTTCCCAGCACATATCCGTAAGACCCGACGGTAAACTGTCCGGCAAGGTCAATGAAAATTGCCCCAATCAAGGCGGTGGGAACCGCTGCAATCAAAGTTCCCAAAAGATTACGTACCAAAGTGGAATCCGTGCGTCCGGGCAGCATCTTATCGACAATTGCAAACAGAATAAGCGAGCCGAATAGGTACGAGAAAGATTCGGCAGCGGCAGTCCAAATTACCCAGTTAGCGGCCACCGTCAGGAAGGAAGTCAACAAACAAGCCAGTAGCAAAACAACGGCTTTCAGCAGGTATCCATAGAAGGCCTTTTGGGCCTTACCATAGGACAAAAGCACATCTACCTCGACAATGAAAAGAGCCATGAAAACCAAACTTGGGGCGTAGGCACGCAACACAGAGGCGTAAGCGGCAATCTCCCCAATCCCCCGTGAGGCGGCAAAAGCCTGGAAAATTGGCACCGCAAAAACTACCAAACACACGGTAAAGAACATTGTTATCTGAACAATTCGGTGCAGATAAATTTGCAGTAGGCGACGTACTGATACGCCATCGTCAGAAGTCGCAAAAGCAGAAATTTTGGCAAAGAAAGCCGTCGCTACCGAAGCGGTAACTACCGAATGCGGGAGCATGTAAATAAACGTGGCATTAGCACGCGCGGCCGGCCCCGGTACGATAATTCCGTGATTATAACCGTAAGCTTCCGCCGCCGAAGCAACTACCTGCACCACCAGGGTAGAAACCATGTAGGTTGTCGCCGAAAGTAAAGTCCACACCGCCACTCGGAAAGGACGACCCAAACCGTGGCCGCGTAAACCCCAGGTAAGCCGAAAACGGAAACCCAGCTTATGTAAGGGCCAAATCAAAGAAACACCCTGGGCGACAATCCCCAAAGTTGTAGGAATCGCAATCACCAGCATCTGCGTATGAGTGAAATTAGAAGGGTCAGAATAGCCCTTCGGTGCCCACCCAAACAAATACACGTAATAAAGCAAGCCGAGGATAGAGATAACGTTATTAAGAACCGGGGACCAGGCGGCTTCCCAAAAGTGCCCGCGCGCGTTCAAAACCTGACCCAAAACCGCCTGCATGCCATAGAAAAACATCTGCGGCATAAACCAGTAAGACCAAATAATCGAAAGTTTTAAAACAGCGCTACTGAGGTAGGGGGCAGTCAGATAAACCACCACATTCGCAAATACCGTCAGCGTTAAAGTAATGGCCCCCAAAGCCACAAAAGTAAAGGTAAGAATCCGATTAACGTGCGTCTGACCGCCATCTTCGCGATTAAAAGCCCGCACAATCTCCGGCAAAAGCACTGCCGAAATAACCGAACCGGCCAACAGGCCATACATCAAGTTAGGCAGGTTATTAGCTACCTGGAACGAGTCTTGGACACCAACCGCACCCAAAACCGCAATCAGAAGCGCACCGCGAATAAAGCCCAAAACGCGAGAACTCATCGTCCCCAACGCAATGGTCATCGAAGAACGGATAACGTTAACCTTAGCGGCCGCCGACTCCTTCGGATCACGGGAAGAAGTCCGTGAAACGGACGAATTTTGCCCGCGCGAGGTTACCTTTTGCGAATCTGACATGGGACAACTGTAGCAAAAGCGAACCAAATGCCCGCGTTTGCCCCGGACTAAGAAGACATCAGCGAACGTAATTGATTTTCTAAATACCCACGATTAAGCCAAAAACAACGTTTTGTTAAATTGCGCCCATCAGGAAGCGGATAGGTGTCAGCCCCATTGCGAGCATGGGGACGCACATGCGCCACCGGAGAATCAGCCAACCCCGGAAAATTAGTTAACAAACGCGAGCCGCGCGAAGTAACCTCGACCCCCGAAATAATTACCTGACGAGTGCGCTCCCAAACTCTACACGCCTCGGCCAAGTCTGCAGCGGGTAGGTTCCACAAGAAAACATCTTCCAACACATAGTTAACCGAAGGTGTGCGTGAAGAACCCGGATTACGATAAACAATGAACAAAAACTTCGCGCTCAGCTGCTGATAAAACCGGGAATCCTCCCACTCTTGATTAACCAAATCCGTGTACCGAAAAGTCGGAAACGACATACTTTCACGAATCTTGCCATCATGTTCCAAACGGATAACCTTGGGAACCACCCCAGCTTTTTTCAATTCCTGCGCATTCTCTAACTTACCTGACAGCCCAAAAATCCGGGCTACAGCAATGGTGGCAATACTCTTAGAAGAAGAAAAAACCCCAAATTTAGTAGAAATTTCCCCGGCACTCATACCCCGATAAGGAGCAATTTTCTCGCGTATTACCTGCGCAAAATCACGCGTGCGCAAAGCGTTTACATCATCCTGAGTTAATATCGCCTCGTCGGTTTGCGAACCAAACAAATAAGACGACAAAAGATGGGTAACATACCCCTGTTTAAGACAAAAAGCGCGCGGTTTAGCCTCAATCGCCGAATACTTTTGGGGCCGTCTAGCCGCACTTGAAGAACTCTTGGTAGCTGCCCCGAGGTAAAGGGTATCGCCCTCGGAAAGTTCATGTGCCTTACCCGCGCGAATCTTATCGCGGATAGTCCGCCAATCATTTTCAATAATCTGCCGGTCAACTGCAGGAAAACGGTAAAGACAGAACTTTTCTACCGAAAACTCTGTCTTATCCACACCGGGTCGATGCTCGTAGGCCAACAGCAGCAGAGAAGAACATTTTTTCCAAAAAGACGATTGGGTAAAATCGTTGATGTCGCCCTCGGTAAGGTAATTAATCATGTTGCAAACAAGACGTTCTTTTGCCTTGATTACGGTTCCCTGTTTTGTTTTAACGCGGCGAAAAGGAAAAACTTTAAGCTCTATTTTAGCTTCGGCAAAATCTGGTTCGGGACGAGAATTGGTGGGAATGTGAAACCAGTATTTTTCAATGAATGTTCCCACTCCACCCTTGTTGGCACGCAGGCGCAAATCGGGACTGATGTCTTTTAACGGCTTACCGATTAGCGCGCTGGTACGTTGCAGAATCTCTTCTTCGGTGAGGTAGGCTTCTGCAGAAGAAAAAAGGGTATTTTCAGAGGGCACCTACCAAACTTATAGCCAAGGTCACAAGAGCTGCAAGTTCAACCCGGTTTGATCTTGACAGCGCTAGATGATATAAACCTTTTAGTAAGAAAACGACAAAAACCGGATACGGGTACCGTATTTTTGGGAGGGGGGAACCGTGGAACGTACAGTGTGTGAACTTTTTGCTGGTGTAGGCGGTTTCCGCCTGGGTTTAGAGGCTGCCGGTGATTGGAAAACCACCTGGTTTTCACAGTGGGAACCCGGTCGATCAAAACAGTGGGCACACGATTGCTACACTTCCCATTTCGGTGATGTAGATGAGTTCACCGGAATTGATATTGCCGAGGTAGATAAGTCGGTAATTCCCGACCATAACCTCCTGGTGGGTGGGTTTCCCTGTCAGGATTATTCAGTTGCCCGTCCTTTGCCTGGATCTACTGGAATTGAGGGGAAGAAAGGGGTTTTGTGGTGGCAGATTGTCGATACTCTACGTACCAAGCAAGCTCCTTTTGCTCTTTTTGAAAACGTTGATAGATTGTTGCGCAGTCCCTCATCTCAGCGTGGACGCGATTTTGGGATTATGCTTGCCTGCCTTGATGATTTGGGATACTACGCTCAATGGCGGGTTGTGAATGCCGCTGATTATGGTGCCGGGCAACGTCGCCGCCGTATATTCATTTTTGCTTCCCGTAAAGACACTACCTATTCGCGTAACTTGGCTTATTCGCCGGAGGAAGTAATTACCCAAACAGGATTTTTTGGGAGGGCTTTCCCCGCCGAACTTGCCGGGGCTATACGTGAGGGAACTTGGGGAAAAAACACTATCTCCCAAGTTTCGGATGAGTTTAAGTTTGATTTTCCCAACAGTGGTTTTATGCGAGAGGGGAAAATTTACTGCGCTCCCACAACCTCGGTGAGTATTCCTGCGCGTACTTTGGGGGAATTGTTGGAAAAGGACGTGGAAGAACGATATTTCCTCGGTGATTCACTGGAGAGCTGGAGATATCTAAAGGGTGCAAAACGAGTTGAACGTACTTCGAAAACAGGACATAAATACACTTTTTCCGAGGGAGCCATTTCTTTCCCAGATCCCCTCGATCGTCCAGCCCGAACTCTGCTTACTTCCGAAAGTAGCGTAAATCGTTCTTCGCACGTGGTTAAAGATCCGCAAACGGGTCGCCTGCGTTTAATAACTCCCGTGGAAGCTGAACGTATCCAGGGATTCCCCGACAACTGGACAAATACCGGAATGCCTCACAAGTTTCGCTACTTCTGCATGGGTAATGCGTTAGTGGTGCCAATGGTTACGCGGATGGGGCAGGTCTTAAATGATATTTTTGCCGCGGAATAGTCCGCGGATTAAAAAGATTTTCAGATTAAAAAAGGGTGCCGGTATTTTTCCCGGCACCCTTTAAGTTTGTTTATTTAGCAGTGTGCAGCGGCAACGGCCATCGCTAGGGCAGTGTGGAACTTGGTTTCACGCTCCTCGGCACTCATGTCCTTGGAGTGGTCTAGGAGGTGGTCGGAAACGGTCAGGACGGTTAGGGCCTGCTTCCCGAACTCGGCGGCAACACCGTAAAGTGCTGCTGATTCCATTTCAACACCAAGTACCCCGTACTTAGAAAGGTTTTCAAGCTGTCCTTCTACGCTGAGGTAGAAGTGGTCGCGAGAAATTACCGAACCTACGTGAACTTTTTGGTCTGCGGGAGCTGCCTCGACCGCGGCACGAGTAAGCTCGAAGTCAGCTACGGCACTGAAGTGAACGCCGGGAATACGCAAGGTGTTCATGGCAGAGTCGGTGTGTGAACCAAGTGCCACTACAGCGTCACCAACCTGAACCTGGGGAGCAATACCACCACAGGTTCCCACGCGGATAATGCGCTCAACACCGTATTGGCTGAAAAGTTCGGTTGCGTAGATGGTGATGGAGGGCTGTCCCATTCCCGATCCCATTACCGATAGGGGTTTACCGTTTACTTCGCCGGTAAAAGCGAGCATTCCGCGCACGCCGTTAACCTGCTTGGCATCAGGCATAAGCATTTTGGCGATGCGCTGCGCACGTAATGGGTCGCCGGGCATAAGGACTGCCGGAGCGAAATCTCCGGGCTGGGCTTCAATATGAGGGGTAGCCATAGGATGTACCTACTTTCTTCTAAAAGTGTTCCCTAGAACTCTACCTAATACTTGGGGGGTGAAACAATTAGGGCGGTTGTGTATTCTGTTCTTCATGGGTAAAGCTAGTCGTAAATTTAATCCGAAGAAGGCCGCAAAAGTAAAGCGCGCGCCAATTCCGTTCGTTTCTCGTCCGTTTGCTGATTTTCCTTTCGAGGCGCAGCTGGTGGCTTTGCGGGATTTTATTCCCTCGGGCTACCTGCGGGTTGTCACTAAGGCTGAATACGGTAAGCAAGAAGCGCTGTTGGTTTCCTATCTTCCTGAAGGGCAGATTGCTCTCAAGCGTCGCGATGGGGTAGCAATGGTGGCATTGCGTTCTAACAACAACACCGGCGATTACAGTCACGATGCGGGAAGCGCCCTGGCAGCGGCTTTGAAACTGGAGCCAGGTACGGCCCTGGAAGGGTTTGATGTGCGCGAGCCGGGACCTCGTTTGCAGGAAGTAATCGAACCTCAAGCGTTGGACTTTGCAGTTACAGAAAGTTTTGATTTCTGGGTAGAACCAGAGCGTTTGGAAGACGAAGATGTAAAGCAGGCCTTAGCTGCTGCCGCGGAAGAAGCAGTTGATTCGGCAGTAGTTCCGGGTACTGAAAGTGCTTTCTGGTGTCGTATGAACCATGACTTCGTACGTTGGGTACGCACGGAAAGTGAATCGCGTTTGTTTGACGCTTTGGCTCGTCTAAAAGTCCAGGATAAGGCTGATATGGGGCCGGGAACTCGTTTTATCGGAGCTTTCCGCACCTGTGGTTTGCTGGTTCCAGTTTTTGAGATGGCCGAACGTATGGAAGCGGCTGAGTTGGAAGCTGGCGCTGTTTCCCTCGATGCCTTGCTGGTAGAGGAAGTCGCTAATGACGCGCCGCTAACCGACGAAGAACGTCGTGCTCGGGCGGGTCTGGTTTCCCGCCAGATTTCCCTGCGCTAAGTTTGTTTTAACGTTTAGTTTCCAGGGCTGAAGTATGGTTGATAACGATTACTCAAACCAGGTAGCGGTGATTATTCCTGCTCATAATGAAGAGCATGTAATTGCCGAGACTGTCCGCGCCTGCAAGATTATTCCGGGCGTGGATTTGGTAGTGGTAGTTGATGATGGATCTACGGACGATACTCAGCATGTTGCCCGTAACGCGGGAGCGGTAGTGGTTCGTCATTCGGTCAATCGTGGTAAGCATTCGGCCCTGGAAACGGGCGTTAAAGTGGCGCAGATGCGTGACCCGGAATTGGGTCGTGGGCGGATGGTGCTTTTCATGGACGCTGATGTGGGTGAATCTGCCGTTGAAACTATTACCTTGATTAACGAGGTTCGTGAGGGAGCCGATTTGGCGGTAGCGCTTTCTCCCGACGAGGCCACCAGCGGCGGTCGCGGGGTCGTAACGCGTTTGGCTTCGCGAATTTTGGCGAAAAAAACCGGCTGGAAGTCTCGGCAACCACTAAGTGGTCAGCGTTGTTTTTCTCCCGAGGCGGCAGCGTGTATTTTGCCTGTTTCCTATGGGTGGGGAGTTGATTTGGGAACAACTTTCACAATATTAAAAAAGGGTATGAAAGTGGTTGAAGTTCCTTGTAATATCCGCCACGCTAACGGGGCTTTTCCCGGTTGGGGGCACCGTTTTAGCCAGTATAAGGATGTCGGCTGGGCGCTGTGGCGACAGGGATATCGGGGGCTTTAGAAAAAGCTATCCTACCTTTTGTTTAGAACGTTCTTACGGGAAAAGAACAGGTCGGTAAAGATTAGTCCTGTGGCTACCCCGACGCTAATTCCGGCTACTACATCGGTAAACCAATGAACTCCCAGGTAGAGACGTGAAAGGGCAATTGAGCACATAAAAACCCATGCCAATGCCCAGATAAGCATTTTTCTTTTTCGCCCTAACTTGGTAGCGAAGAAACGCGTGATAACCAGTGCGAGCGCGAAGGTTAGGGCGGCGGCTCCGGTAGAGTGGCCGGAAGGAAAACTTGAAGAAGCTGCTTTGACCAGGTGTGAATCAAGTGGTGGGCGGGTGAACTCGATAATGTTTTTAGTGACGTGAGTAAATAGTGAAGCCAGTGAAACAGTGACGATTACGTACAGTGTAGGAAGTATCTTTTTCGTTAAAAAATAGACCGCTAGTGCTACCAAGATGGTTAAGAAAACAGCATTCCACGGGTTGAAAAGTGCGGTTAGCTGTTGCATGAAAATGGTGTAGCTATCGCGTCGCCGTTCGATAAACTCAAGCCAGATTTCCTGATTAGAGTGTTGGAAACGAGGCGCGTGAATCATCTGCCCGAGGACGAGGACGAATATAAATAGGCAAAGCCCAATTGCGGTTCGCCAAGTTATCTGCGGTTTAGATTTTTGCATGAGGAATAGTTTACGATAAGTGTTTCTTCAAAGTTTCCAATATTGACACTTAATCTAAAAAGTCTATTCTTTAGTAAGTAATATTCTTACTTATAGCTTTGAATGCTAACTTTTGGGGGAAATGTGACGGGAAAAAATAACAAGCCTTTTGTGGGGGCATTTTACTTCGCGGTAATGATTCTGGTTTTCTTTGTGTTACCTATGGTTATCTCTGTTATTCTCAATAATATTACCGTTCCCTACACTAGGTTAGCCAACTACTTTTTTTACTTGCAGACCTTTTTAATGCTTGTCATGTTCGTGGGATTTATATACGTGGCGTTGGCTATGAAACCGAATAAAATTTTGCTGGGAATAGGTTTTGTATTTTCCCTTTTTTCGGTTTTTATGTATCAGATTCCACTAACTAATTTAGGTAATTTCTTCATTGAGTTCATAAACCAGAAAAACATTGATCCGTACACCTTCTACCTCATAATTCCCGCGCTTACTATGTTTTTTGGTGCGATGTCTGTATTTAGTGATTATCGTCGTCTCCTTTTGGCAGCAGATAACGGGGATAAGCCCGAAACTACCGCAACTACTGTTTAGAGGAGAATTTCTTATTTCAGTTAAGGAGATAGACAACTAAAGACTAGGGAAAAAAGAAAAATCAGAGTAGCTTAACTTTTGATAAGACACCAGTATATTTACGAGATACCAATGATTGGAAAGACACTATGAAACCTTCTACCGCCAAAAAGCAAAGTAGGACACCCTACATATTATTTACATTCTTGTTTCTTCTTCCCTTTATCGCGTTAAGATCTGTTAACCGGGTTCTTAGTAAGCAAGAAGAAATAGATTTTTCTTCAGCCTACAAGATTCACGTTGTAATCTTGATGGTTTCTCTACTCGGGTTTGTCTATATTTTGATGAATAAAAAGTACAAGAGACTCTATCCGACAATTGGTCTAGTGGTTTCCGTATTTGCAATTTTCATGTATCAGATTCCTGTAACTGACATCGGTTGGCCAGTGTTCATGGCGCTAGTTGGCCAAAACGAGATTATGGAATTGATTTTTTATGGTATTCCCCCGTTTGCCATGATGATTCTGGGTGGTCTTTCGCTAGCTTCGGAAGAAGGGGATAAAAATTCTCAACTGCAGGAATCCAATGACAGTGAAACACCGATGCAATTTGATTCTACTGCAAACCCCGTGCAGCAGAACATGCAGCAGCCGGAAAGCCCAATTCAGTACGAAAACCCAAAGTACAACTAGCAATAGGGGAAAAATTTAAAGGTATCGGCCGGAATTTCCGTTTGGGATTCCGGCCGATACTTTTTTGTTTTTAGCTCATGCTTTCAAGGAAAGATTACGCACTTACACGACGTCCTGCGAACATTCCATGTTTTGGTGCAAAAGCCCAAGTAAAGAGGAATAGCGCGGTTGCTACTAAAACAATCGTTGCTCCTGTTGGAACATTTATAGACCATGAAAGATAAACTCCCAGCAGAGCAGAAATCGCCCCCAACAAAGCCGAAAGTAGCATCATTGGGAAAAGCCTATCGGTAAGCAATCGTGCGGTTGCTGCCGGAGTGACCAATAGAGCCAAAACCAGAATGTTACCGATTGTGTGAATAGACATCACCACCGCGATAGTGACCATGAAATATAACAAAATATCCAGCGCTAAAACAGGCAAACGCATAACCTTGGCCATCTCTCGGTCTAACGAAACTGCCACCAGTTCCTTATGGAAAAGCAAGGTCAAAGCAATTACCGCGCTACCGGCAACCGAAACCACCACAATGTCATGGTTAGAGACACCGGTTAAAGAACCAAACAAGAAAGACTGTAACGAGCCGGAATAGCCTGGCGAAAGCGACATAATCACCAAACCAAAAGCAAAGGAAGCGGCAAAGAAAATACCGATTACCGTGTCTTCTTTTACCCGTCTATTTTGTGAAAACAAAGCCACCAACAAAGCGGTAATTGCCCCGGCAGTAAGCCCACCCAAAATCAACGAACCTTGTAAGACAAAGGCCACAGCCAAACCAGGGAAAACCGAGTGCGCTACCGCGTCTCCAATAAAAGCCATCCCTCGTAAAACTACGTGGGTTCCGATAATCCCACAAATTACCGCCGCGATAATTGCAACAATGAGAGCTCTGGGCAGAAAAGCCAAAAGCGGATTAAACAAATCTCGAATAAAATCAACAGGTGTCAGCATGAAACAATTCCCAACTGGCGAATAAGCGGACTGGATTCACTAACTTCGAAAGTCTCCATCCAAGCCTGCGGGTTTCCCGTTAGCTCAGACGGGGTTCCCTCGGCCAAAATCTTTCCTCGTAACAGGGCAATACGATCACAGGTGACAAGTGCATGAGTGAGGTCATGAGTGGTCATGAGCAAACTTGTTCCCGTAGCGGTTAGCTGCCGGAATAACGAGGTTAAAAGCTCTTGCGTAGGCATATCCAAACCGGTAAAAGGCTCATCTAAAACCAGCAGAGCCGGGTTGGTAACAAGCGCCCGGGCAATGAGGATACGTTGACGCTGACCGCCTGAAAGTTCAGCGATAGGACGATCGACAAACTCGCGCATCTGCACTCGTTCCAATGCCCGGTACACGCTCTTCCAGTGCAGAGTTTTAGGGACTCGGAACCATCCCAGACGGCGAGTTAATCCGCTCATCACCAAGCCGCCGACATTTATGGGAAACTCCCAGGCAACATCCTGGCGCTGCGGAACATAACCGATTAGCTCGGCCGCTTTACGGCCCGATTTTCCACTCACGCTAATCGTGCCACCTGCCGCGGGAATCAAACCCATCATGGTACGCAATAGGGTAGTTTTTCCGGCTCCATTTGGGCCGAGCAAACCCAGCAGCTCACCTTCGGCGCAACGGAGATTAACGTTACGCAAAATTGCGCGACCCGAGAGATTTACGTCCAGATGAGAAATGTCAAGGATGGTTTTTTGAGTGGAACTCACGTATTTTCTCCATTTTTGGTGGGGTTGGAAAACTCGCTATCAATTTCTTCTTGCGCTGCTTTTTTACGCGCTTGTGAAGTGCGTACGAAGTAGAGGATAAGTGCGGTTAGCAAAAGTGCTACTCCCGCTAGGCTAACGAGAATGGGAACCCAGTTAACTGATGAGCTTTCAGTCTGCGCACTTGATGTTCCCGGTGCTGTTTGTGGGGCTGAGGCCGTTGCTGCACTCTGTGGGCTGGGGGTAGCACCACTTTTTGCGCCTGATTGGGCGAGCGCCGCTGAAGCTGGTGGAGCCGGGGGAAGCTCACCCTGCCACTGCGTGTTACGGGCAGTTTGGGAATCTGGAGAGCCTACCGCGAAACGGAAAATGGATGTTGCTGCTTGCGGTTTGCCATCGAGCCCATTAGCAGAGGCAGAAATTGCAAGTAGGTAGACTCCCGGCTTAGTGAAAACCCAGTTAGCGTGAGTGTGGGTGTTAAGGTCAACCCAGATGCTCTGTGGCTGACTCTTGCGTTTGTCCCAAAGCTGGATAGGCTTCTTAAAATTCCCTGATTCTAGGTAAACATTTACGTTTCCGGGGCCTTGTGCGCCCAGGAAAGTTAGGTTAATACCGCGTTTGATGGAGCGGGAAACTTCGGGGGATTGGGTGTTCCACCCCAGCCAGGGCACTCCGAGAATCTGCGTTTGGGGAATAACGTGTACGGGCTGTCCGGCCTGTGCGCCGGTAAAGTCGTAATCCCCAGACTCGGGAACGGTCAAAATGGCTTTGTCGGTCAGTCGGAAAACAACCGAATCGGGTTTGCGCCAAACGGGAGTGTTAGCGGAATCGTCGCGGACGGCTAATTGCCATTTTCCGTCGATAATGCGCGGCCCAATATCCATGTGACCACTCTTAATTTCCACGGGTTCGGAACTGAAGTGTTCATCCTCGGCAACGGTTTGTTTGAGTGGATCGTGTTCGTCCGCGTGAGCGAGGGTGGGCGCCCCAAGGCTGGCGGCGAGAGCGAAGCTCACACCCAGTGCGGCGCACCAGTTTTTTAAGAGGCGAGAGGTTTTCAATTTCATGTTTCTTCCTAGCTAACTAAAGGGACAGTTGGGGCTAGCCGAGACAGCGGCGTAAAGAATCGGCGTTAAAACGCATGAGGGAAATATAGGAGGGGACTTTTTCGTCGAGAGTGTCGGAATAGATTGGGCAGACTTGGGCTTTTGCATCTGCGGCCACCTGTGTAAGTTCGGTGTTGCGAGTGGCCAGATAGGGTTCGAGGAATACTGCTTTTACCTTCAGGTCGTGCATGGTTCGAGCCAGTCGTACGCGGTCTGCAACGGAAGGTTCAATTCCAGGGTTTAGGCTAATGTATCCGGCGATTTTCAGACCGTAGGCGTGCGCGAGATACCCGTATGCGTCATGGGTGGTGACCAGGGTGCGCGAGGCTGGGGGGATAGCTTCGATCTGTTTGCGCACGTAACGGTCTACCTCGTCTAGTTGAGCGAGGTAGGTGCGTGTGTTGGCCGCGTATTGTTCGGCTCCGGCGGGGTCTACCTGGATTAGGGTGTCACGGATTGACTGGGCGTATGCTTTGGCGTTGCGAATGTCGTGCCACAGGTGGGGATCGATTTCTCCGTGGACGTGTTTACCGAGGACGGCTTGGGCGAGGAGATAAACCTCCTGCCCGGGGGTTCCAAGGAACCTGAATTCGCGTCCTGCGGGTATGTTTTGGAGCGCTTTTGGAGGGACGTGAATAACTGTTTTTGCGGGGTCGAGGTCGCGCTGAGTGTATTCTCCGCCGCCCTTGGGGTCGGTAAATAGGGTGATTTTATTTTTGTCGATATCTGCGGTGATGTCTACGTGCCCGGCGTCGATAACTTTCATGTTGCGGGTGCGCGAATCTTGGGAGGGGTCGATTCCGACGGCGAAGGTGATTTGGGCTTTTCCAGCTGGGGCATCTCCCCGGGTGGGATTTTCGTGTTTGCCGCTGGGGGAGGGCTTGAGGTGGAGGGTTCCTTGGAGGTCAAGGGTGTAGATTCCGGGTTTGCTGAAAGCCCAAGACATGTGAGTGTGGGCGTCGAGGGGAAGGGTGGCGGTGTCTGCTTGGTCAATGCCGTCGGCAGAGTTGAAATAGATGTCAGCCTGACCGAAGGTGGCGGTCAGGTAGCCGGAAAGTTGCCCGGGGCCTTGGAAACCGGTGGCGGTAAGGGTTGCTTCGGAAGCGCGGGTAGCTCCACGATTTTTGCCGTTGCCGCGGATTCGCAGTCCGAGCCAGACGGTGTCGAGAGAAGCATCTTCAACCAGGGGAATGACTTCTGCCGAGTATTTTGAGGCGTCCTCGGCAAGGGCAATGTTGGGTGCTCCGGGGCGTAGGTTTGCGTCAATGGCTTTGATGAGTGAATGTTCTTCAAGCATCACATAGTTTGTGAAAGCAGCATCGGCATAGACGATGGAGCGAATGTTGCGCAAGGTTGGTTCGTAACTGTGCGGGTCTGCTCCGGGGGGAACTAGGGCGGTGACATTCGCTCGTTCCCCGGCGATGTTTCGGGCAATGTCCGCGATGATTGCGGTGGAGGTAACTACCTGTGGTTTTCCGTTTTTTCCGGCCGTAGCGACGGGGGGAACTAGGGCGAATGAGAGAAGAAGAAAAAACCCAATTACGGCTGTCATTGCGCCGTAAAACGACAATTTATTACGCAATACAGCCCTTTCTTGAGTCAGGTAGCAAATCCCGTTGAACTAACGGTAATGATAGGCATTATCAAGAAAGGGTGCAACATGATCGCCTGTGAGTTTGCAGGCGTGAAGTTGTCACTTCTCTCGTTGTAAATGCCCGTCTTCCATGCGGTAGATGGAATCGACGTGATCTACGAGGCGCTCGTCGTGCGTAACCATGATGATGCAGGTGTTGCAGCTCTTGGCCTGCTCGCGCAAAAGATCGGCAACCGCGAAAGCCTTTTTACTGTCAAGGGAGGCGGTCGGCTCATCGGCTAAAATCATGCTCGGCTGAGCATAAAGGGCCCGCGCAATAGCCGCGCGCTGTAGCTGGCCCCCGGAAAGTTCCGAACCGTACTGATTTTTCGCATCCAAAATGCCGAGGGAGGTAAAAAGCTCGTCGCGATCTGCTTGGGTATGTCCCGGCTGGTGGCGTAGCTTCGCTACTCGGTCATAGAGGTCTAACTGTTCGTTAACCGTCAGGAAAGGAACGAGGTTGGATGACTGCAGAATGAAACCAATTTCATTTAAGCGGGCGGCGGCCAGTTGGCGGGAACCAAGTGAAGTGAAATCGCGCCCGCCCACATTAACGCTTCCACCCGTGGGTTGTTGTAATCCACCCATGATGGTGAGGAGGGTTGATTTGCCGGAGCCGGACGGACCTAAAAGGGCGATGAACTCTCCGCGGTAGGCGGTGAAGTCGGTGGAGGCAAGGGCATGGATAGTTTCCTTTCCCTGCTGGAAGTCCTTATATACTCCGCGTAACTTGATAATCGGTTCCTCGTTACGGGTGGAGACGGATTCGGGTGAATCTAAAAATTGTGCACAATCTTTTAAGGAACGTTCGTTTTGACGTAGTTCAAGGCGAGAGGGGAGGGGAAAAGATGAAGTGTTCATGGTACTCACTTAATTGCAATAAGAGGATTTATACGAGAGGCAGAAAGAACGGAGAAACCCGCTCCTAAAAGGCTGAATGCAACCATAATTGCGCCAATTAGCCCAAAAAGAATCCAAGGAATAGTGAAAGGAACGGCCGCGGGAAGGGTAGCGGCAGCGGCAAGGGTGAGGCTAACCGCAAGAACTGAACCGGCAATTGACAAGATTGCAGTTTGCCAGAAAACCGAGAAAGCGATTGTCTTATTACCTATTCCCTGGGCTTTCATAACCCCAAAAATCTTACGTTTTTGCAAGGTAAGAACATAGATGAATACCCCGAGGATAACCGCTGAAACTAAAATTAGTGCCCCTACCATTAGGGCAAAAGTCAGATTCTGGGCAGAAACTCCGGGAATGTTGTCGGTGAACTCACTAATGGTTTGTGATTTGAGGTGCGCAGCGCGCAAACTTTCGGCGGTAAAGCTACCCCGGGCGGCGATAGCGGAAACTGCATTGCGGTATTGCACGCCAGTAGTCTGCCAATCGGGAATGCTTAGGTAAATTACGGGGTATGAACTGTAGGTTTGATTGTGGGTAAAGCCGACAATCTTAAATTTCAAGTTTGACTGTGAAGTATGGAAAATATCGCCAAGCTTGTAACCTTCGCGTTTTAGGGAATCGTCTACAACTACCTCGCCGCTACTTGCATAAAGTTTTCCTTCGGTAACCTTTGGGGCGGTGAACGAGGTGGGATCCATGGCGAAAGCAAAAGAAGTTAGCTGAGTTCCATCAGACTTTTTTATAGTCAACGCGGAAAACCCAAGCTGGGATATTTCTGGTGCTTTAACAAGGTCGGCATCGGTCTGCGGGATAATAGACGCCTGTACCGAATTATTGGAATTGTCCGCCAGAGCGATATGGTCAGCCTTTAGGTCGGTAGCAGCTTGCGTCATCACGCTCTGTAACCCCACAGCCAATCCGGTAAGAAAGAAAACAAGGATTCCCACAAGAGTGATAACTGCTGTGATTAGGGAAAAGTGTTTTTTGTTGCGACGAATTTCGCGTAATGCCAAGAACATAGGGCCTCCAATAACTTATCTAAAGCCATTATGACACCGTGTCATATAAAAGTCTAGGGGGTGTGACACGATGTACGAAACCCAACAAAAAGGCAGGTAAAATAAAATAAGCAAGCGGGTTAGACGAGGAAGCGGGTGATTGGGTGCGCGGTGAAAAAACCGAAGAATATGTGGTGGGAAAGATTCGCGTACTCGTCACCTATAAAAAAGTAAAAAACCTAAATCTAAGAATTCGCGTTAGAGACGGCAAGGCTATAGCTTCAGTTCCACGTCGCTATCCGCCGGAAAAAGTGCATTATTGGCTCGAATCGCAACGAGAATGGTTAGAACACCAAACCTTGAAACTTGCCCAAATGCGGCTGCGGCAAAGTGAAACGGTAGCTGCTGCGGGAATTGAAAAAATTAGTGAAAATCCGTGCCAGCAAAAACAACAACGCGAACAACTGCACGCAAAAGCAATGCGGATGATAGAAATCTGGGCCCCAAAAATGGGGGAACTTCGACCCTCCTCGCTTACAATCCGCATCATGCGCACCAGGTGGGGATCATGTAATCACGCGACCCGCAGTATAAATCTAAACCTGGAGCTGTTGGCTCGACCCGAATGGGCTTTGGAATACGTTATTGTGCACGAACTCGCACACCTCTACCATCGTGGGCATGGCCCGCAGTTTTGGGAAATGGTCGAAGATGTGCTGCCCGACTGGAAAGAACGTCGCCGTGCCCTACGAAAAATACCCCCAATTTAAGGGTTGACAGTGAGTGTTTGTGGTGATTTAATACTTAAGTAACTGATTCTCAGTAAGCACCGACTCGTTAGCGGTGTTGATTTCTAGCCGGCCTTTAGGGGCCGGTTTTTTATTGCTCTTTTTGGACTTGCCACCAATTCCCTGTGTTGGAAATTTGTTTGTTTTTAATCTTTGGCGTAGAATGCAAAAATAGTGTGATGTTGACAACAGTGAAGTTAGTCTACTTTTGTTATTTTTTGTGTGTATCATCATAGGTAAGCTTGGTGGGTTGAGTGTAACCCAAATTTTAGAGATGGAGAAGTGATGAAACCTTATAGATATCGAGTGGGAATCGATGTGGGTCTTAACTCGGTAGGAGTCGCCGCAGTTGCAATTGATGCAGCAGGTCATCCAACGGAAATTCTTAATGCGCAGTCTTGGTTGCACGACGGTGGAATTGACCCAAACCATCGGAAAACTAATCTCAC
This sequence comes from Actinomycetaceae bacterium TAE3-ERU4, assembly GCA_019218365.1. Taxonomy (GTDB): domain Bacteria; phylum Actinomycetota; class Actinomycetes; order Actinomycetales; family Actinomycetaceae; genus Boudabousia. The sequence goes on from JAHUUJ010000001.1 coordinate 472,187, forward strand.
CCGTTTGGCTATAGCGGGTACTGCGCGACGTACCCGACGTCTATATCGTGAGCGAAAGCGTCGTCTACGTAATCTTGATTCATGGTTGATTGAAAACGGATATCCTCTCCCCAGCTTAGAAGATTTCGAGAATCCGCGGGAGCCTTGGTTGGCCCGAGCTGAATTAGCGGAAGGGTTCATTGATGATGAATCTTTACGAAAGGAAAAAATTTCAATTGCCTTGCGGCACATGGCTCGTCACCGTGGATGGCGTTCTCCGTATGTGCGGGTAGAAGCTTTGTTTGAGGAACAGCCTCGCAGTGAACTTTTTAATGCACTACGAGAGCGGATTGTTGAAAAATTAGGTAAGCCTGTGTCTGAAGAGGCTACGCAGGCTCAACTTATTTCTGCTTTAGGGGACCTTGATTTAAGCAAGTTGCGTTATGGAAAAGATGGCAATGGGTTGCTTGGGGGAAAACTTGAGCAAAGGGATAATGCCTATGAGCTAATGGTAATTGCTAGGGTACAAAAGATTTCTGATAAGGAACTTAAAGATTGGATTCGTCAGGTATTTAAAGCAAAATCACCGCGCGGTTCATATGTGGAACTAATTGGTAAGGATGCTCTTCCTGGGCAGGAAGAACTTCCGCGTGCTTCTAAAGCACATCCAGATTTCCAGCGTTACAGAGTAGCGGCTGTTCTTGCTAATGTGCGGATTAAACCTGAAGGAGAATCCCAGCGTCCCCTTACCATGGAGGAACGTGCAGAATGTTTTGAGACCCTGTTAGGGGATAGGAAAACTAACTTTTCTTGGGCAGATATTGCCAATTTACTCGGAGTGGAAAAAAATCAACTTACCGGGGCTGCGGCAACAAGTAGGGTTGATGATGAGCCTCTTTCTGCTCACCCTCCGGTAGATACAACCGACAGGGAAATTAGTTCTTGTAAGATTAAGCCCTTGAAGGATTGGTGGGAAAACGCAAGCGAAGCTGCTCGTGTTGAACTAATTGAGCATTTGGCTGATGGAAGTGAAGCTTCTGAGGAAGTATCTGAACTATTTCATGTATTTACTGAAGAAGACTTGGTTAATCTAGAGAAACTTAACTTATCAGCGGGACGGGCTGCTTATTCAGCTGATTCTCTCCGTCGTCTAACTGACTGCATGATGTCTGAAGGTGTGGACCTTTATGAAGCGCGGCGGATTGTGTTCGGAGTTCCGGAAGATTGGGAGCCTCCGGCGGCTCCTATCTGGCAACCGTTACGTAATCCAGCGGTAGATAGAGTGCTGAAAATTGTTAACCGGTGGTTGCAGGCTGCAGTGAGGGAGTGGGGAGAACCTGAATCTATCAATATTGAGCATGTGCGGGAAGGTTTTGTTTCTAACTTAGTAGCGGAAGATTTTAAGCGTTCGCTAAAGCGCCGAGAAACTGTAAACAAGAATGTTAAAGATACACTTAAACGAGTCCTTGGTGATTCTTCGAAAGTGCGTTCTAGTGATATCAAGCGTTGGCGTGCCTTGCAACGGCAGAACTGCATGTGTGCATACTGTGGAAGTTCCATAGATTTTACAACTGCTGAGATGGACCATATTGTGCCGCGTAAGGGGGTCGGATCTAATTCGACTATGGAAAATCTATTGGCAACCTGTATTGATTGCAATCGCCAAAAGAGCAATCAACTTTTTTCGGTTTGGGCAGCTTCTTCGACTAAGCCGGGTGTGTCTCTAGTGGAAGCATTAAAACGAGTTGATACTTGGAACGAAGAGCCGGATTACTTTAATAAGAAGCAATTTAATGAGTTTAAACGTGCGGTTAAGGCACGGCTGAAGCGTAAACAGGTTGATCCCGAATTTGATAGTAGATCAATAGAAAGCGTTGCTTGGATGGCTCGTGAGTTACGCCATCGTATTAAGGGAGCCTTCCCTAGCGCTACGGTTAGGGTATTCCGCGGACAGGTGACCTCCGAAGCTCGTAAGTGTTCTGGATTTGAGCGTCAGATGAAACTAATTGGCGGTCGCGGGAAGACGCGTTTTGATCGGCGACACCATGCAATGGATGCTCTGGTAATTTCTATGATGCGTCATTCCGTGGCTCAGACTTTGATTATGCGTTCTGACCTGAGGTCTACAGAGTATGTTGCGGGTAATCCGGTAGGAAGTGGATTGAAATCTTGGAAAGAGTATTGTGGAGCTAGTGATGGGGATAAACGTCTTTATCACGAATGGCGTGAAGATATGGAGAAACTACTTTCTCTGACTAATGACTATCTGGATGCAGATAGGGTTGCGGTAAATGTTCCTCTACGCTTGAAGTTAGCAGACTCGAAAGCGCATGACGATACGGTTTCACCGCTTAACCGTTCGGTGAGGGTGAAGGACGAGATGTCTGCTGATTTGATTGCCAAATCTGCGATACCGGGTCAGTGGGTAGCTTTGACTCGTCATCCTGATTATTCGGAAAAATATGGATTACCGGCAGATGATGAACGGACGTTATATATTAATGGACGTCATTTGGGTCCCGAAGATACTTTGGAGTTTTTCAAAGCTGCTGCTGTGCAAAAGAAAGTTCGTGAGGGAGCTGTGGCAATTGGTGACACTATTCACCATGCACGAATTTACCTAATTAAGGGAAAGAAACCCAGCTACGGAATGGTGCGGGTTTTTGCCGATGATTTACTGGCACACCAAAAGGAAGATTTATTTAGTGTAGAGCTTAAAGCCCATTCTTCAAGTATGAGGTTTGCTCATCCAAAGGTGAGTAAAGCAATTATTGAAGGTAATGCAGAGCTACTTGGCGTCTTAGTTGTCGGTGATGAAATTATTATGGATACTTCAAATTTTAAGTCTAAGGATTTGAAGAGTCTGTCAGACTACATAAAACCTATTGATAGGTGGCAAGTGTCTGGTTTTGGAGAAGCAACGAAGATTAAAATAAGACCTCGTTGTCTTTCGTCTGAAGGACTTGAGAGAGTTGGGCTGGAAGAAGATAAAGGTGCTTTGAATATATTTGGTTCTTCAGGTGTGCGTGTAGCAGTTCAACCTTTTATGACAGGTTTAATCAAAGTAGTGAGACGTGATGCTCTGGGTCGTGAAATTCCTCCCGGTTCTGTTGGTCGGTTAGGATCTTGGGCTGTGGAGTGATGTGAGATGGACCGGGGCTGGCGAGTTATTGACTGTAGTTCGTTAGAGGGAAGCTTGAGTGCTTCTCGCGGACGTTTGCTAGTTAAGTCCGCTGAGCGGGAAGCAAGTTCCCTACCCGTGGAGGACATTGCAGTTGTTCTCGTTGGCCCCAAGGTTCATCTGTCTGTAGCTGCATTGCATCGTTTAGCTACTTCGGATGTAGCTGTTTTAGTTTGTGATTGGCGGGGTGTGCCTTATTGTGCGCTTAATTCTTGGGGAGAGCATAGTAGGGTAGGAGCTAGGGCTAGAGCGCAGGCTAATTTATCCGTTCCTCGTACAAAGAATGCTTGGTCTCGCATTGTGAAGGCAAAGGTTAGGGGACAAGCAGCTAATCTCGCTATTTTAGGATTAGGTGGGGAAAAGCTTTTGCTTTCGTTAGCAAAAGAGGTCAAGAGTGGGGACGTCGGTAACGTTGAGGGGCGTGCCGCCAGAATCTATTGGCAACAGATGTTTGGTCGAGATTTTATCCGTGATCGTGATTTAGCTGGGATTAACGCCTGTTTGAACTATGGGTATGCGGTATTGCGCGGGCATGGGATAAGGGCGGTAGCTTCAGCTGGTTTATTGCCTGCTCTGGGAATTTTTCATCGAGGTCGTTCCAATGCTTTTAATTTGGTTGATGATTTGATTGAACCTTTTCGTCCGGCTATTGATTATGCAGTTTCTTTGTTACCAGAAGACGCTAATCCAAGTGATTCTGAGGTGAAGAAGAGTCTAGTAGGGGCGGCCGATCAACCATTTACTGAGGGTGGTTTTCGACTTTCAACTGTTTTTGAGGATTTTGCTCAAGGTCTTGGTTGTTATGTTGAAGGAGAGGGAACTTATCTAAAAGTTCCCCAGTGGCATGGGCCGGTGGTGTCTGAATGAGTGATGATGCTATGTGGTGCATTGTAATGTTTGATTTTCCTGTAAAAACTAGTGAACAGCGAAGATATGCAACTAGTTTTAGGGAAAAAATTCTTGATTTAGGGTTCGTGCGGATTCAGTATTCTGTATATGCGCGTTACAATCCGTCACCATCAGGTGATTATTCTAGAATCAAAAATTTATTGAAGTATTTACCTGAGTATGGGTATGTGAGAGTGCTATATATTTCTGATCGACAGTGGGCAAAGTCGCTTAAATTTTTTAATGCTATGCCTGAAGACCCTGATTATCCGCCTGAACAATTATCTTTTTTCTAACTATTTTGGGGCTATTTTCCGCAGAAAATAGCCCCAAAATAGCCTTCCCTAAGTCTATCAAAGGGAAAGGTAACTGATTCCCAGCTAGTGATGAGCGTATCTCTAAGGAAATGTAAGTCTATCAAAGGGAAAGGTAACTGATTCCCAGCTGCAAGCGGTAAATGGTGTGACGTGAGTTAAGTCTATCAAAGGGAAAGGTAACTGATTCCCAGCCCTCATGTACCGATTGATGAAGTATTGCTAAGTCTATCAAAGGGAAAGGTAACTGATTCCCAGCCCCCAAGAAACAGCAAGCTAGTTAGTTATAAGTCTATCAAAGGGAAAGGTAACTGATTCCCAGCCGGATTGGAAACAAGGAGAAATTATTATTAAGTCTATCAAAGGGAAAGGTAACTGATTCCCAGCCCAAGCTATAACAATGTTCCCGCCGCAATAAGTCTATCAAAGGGAAAGGTAACTGATTCCCAGCATCCTCTCTAGTGAGTCGGCAACGCGGTTAAGTCTATCAAAGGGAAAGGTAACTGATTCCCAGCTCATACACACACGCTACGTGATAATGCATAAGTCTATCAAAGGGAAAGGTAACTGATTCCCAGCCAAGCCGTGAACGAACGCATAAACACGTAAGTCTATCAAAGGGAAAGGTAACTGATTCCCAGCTATAACCAAAGTTGTTGATTTGGTGAAATAAGTCTATCAAAGGGAAAGGTAACTGATTCCCAGCGGTAATCGCTCTTTTTGAAAAAAAAGCTTAAGTCTATCAAAGGGAAAGGTAACTGATTCCCAGCACGTGCTTACCTACGTCGAACGCTCGTATAAGTCTATCAAAGGGAAAGGTAACTGATTCCCAGCCGAGTGGTAAAGCGTTGCAGGAGCTGCGTAAGTCTATCAAAGGGAAAGGTAACTGATTCCCAGCAGACCTGGGAAAATGATTACCGCGCTGGTAAGTCTATCAAAGGGAAAGGTAACTGATTCCCAGCATATCAGGGAATGGATAGCGGGGTGTACTAAGTCTATCAAAGGGAAAGGTAACTGATTCCCAGCCCTACGCTTGGCAGCTGTTTCTGCGATTTAAGTCTATCAAAGGGAAAGGTAACTGATTCCCAGCAAGATGAAGCGCTGGGCGAGCCTACTGTTAAGTCTATCAAAGGGAAAGGTAACTGATTCCCAGCATCTATCAACGGTATTTTTTGTCTACTGTAAGTCTATCAAAGGGAAAGGTAACTGATTCCCAGCGCGACATGTCCTATTATATTTATGTAAGTAAGTCTATCAAAGGGAAAGGTAACTGATTCCCAGCCTGTCCCGACTGCAATTTCTATGTGTCCTAAGTCTATCAAAGGGAAAGGTAACTGATTCCCAGCGCGTATTTCGCGTCCTGTTTGTGCGTCGTAAGTCTATCAAAGGGAAAGGTAACTGATTCCCAGCTAGAGAGCCAAGCGAAATACTGGTTGCGTAAGTCTATCAAAGGGAAAGGTAACTGATTCCCAGCACAATGACGCGCGTGCCATTTGGAAGACTAAGTCTATCAAAGGGAAAGGTAACTGATTCCCAGCGGTTGCTTTAACCTCGTCTGACTCACTCTAAGTCTATCAAAGGGAAAGGTAACTGATTCCCAGCTGTTAGCGTCTACCTTGATTTTCCCCTCTAAGTCTATCAAAGGGAAAGGTAACTGATTCCCAGCACGCTCCCAAGGTCCCGATTTAGCTGTATAAGTCTATCAAAGGGAAAGGTAACTGATTCCCAGCATGTCTAGTTAGAGCAGTAAAATAATCCTAAGTCTATCAAAGGGAAAGGTAACTGATTCCCAGCTGGACAACTGAACTTCCATAAAATCACCTAAGTCTATCAAAGGGAAAGGTAACTGATTCCCAGCAACGTCCAAATATAGGTTCCTTGCCGGCTAAGTCTATCAAAGGGAAAGGTAACTGATTCCCAGCAATGGAGCTAGCCACAGACCGCGCGCAATAAGTCTATCAAAGGGAAAGGTAACTGATTCCCAGCGGTCAAACTCGGCGCGCTCGTTTCCACCTAAGTCTATCAAAGGGAAAGGTAACTGATTCCCAGCTCAGTGACGGTGCGTACTGTGCCGAATTTAAGTCTATCAAAGGGAAAGGTAACTGATTCCCAGCCGAATCTTGAGCGTGCCATTTTTCCTCCTAAGTCTATCAAAGGGAAAGGTAACTGATTCCCAGCTGATAGATGCGATGTACAGCTCATTCCATAAGTCTATCAAAGGGAAAGGTAACTGATTCCCAGCGTGAGCTTTAGCAAAGCCAGTCACCAATTAAGTCTATCAAAGGGAAAGGTAACTGATTCCCAGCCAATACCCGAAACGGTGAATCTATCTTCTAAGTCTATCAAAGGGAAAGGTAACTGATTCCCAGCCGAATACAAAGCGCCTTAAGCGCGGTGGTAAGTCTATCAAAGGGAAAGGTAACTGATTCCCAGCTGACAGTCGCAGCATATAGCTCATTCCATAAGTCTATCAAAGGGAAAGGTAACTGATTCCCAGCAGGGTACTGCAAGGCCGATTACGGTGCGTAAGTCTATCAAAGGGAAAGGTAACTGATTCCCAGCCCGCGATTTTATCGCTTGTGTGTCCAGCTAAGTCTATCAAAGGGAAAGGTAACTGATTCCCAGCTGGTGCTTTGACTACGTTCGGTGCTGGTTAAGTCTATCAAAGGGAAAGGTAACTGATTCCCAGCCAAAGGCGCGGCTATTCTTGGAGCCGCCTAAGTCTATCAAAGGGAAAGGTAACTGATTCCCAGCTAAATGCGATTTTCATTTTCGACTGAGCTAAGTCTATCAAAGGGAAAGGTAACTGATTCCCAGCGGTTCCAGCCGCCTTTGTCGCGGCGAAGTAAGTCTATCAAAGGGAAAGGTAACTGATTCCCAGCGAACGGAACGGCTTTGCCGTCTTGTCCGTAAGTCTATCAAAGGGAAAGGTAACTGATTCCCAGCTGGACTTAAGGCGAGTAAAGCTGTAGGTTAAGTCTATCAAAGGGAAAGGTAACTGATTCCCAGCGTAAGAACTGGCTGGCGGCTCCGTAGTCTAAGTCTATCAAAGGGAAAGGTAACTGATTCCCAGCGCTACCGCCAACACGAAATCATGATGACTAAGTCTATCAAAGGGAAAGGTAACTGATTCCCAGCTCCAGTTGCCGTTAGTAGAGAAAGTGTATAAGTCTATCAAAGGGAAAGGTAACTGATTCCCAGCCGGGTGGGTAAAAACCTATAGCGGAATTTAAGTCTATCAAAGGGAAAGGTAACTGATTCCCAGCCCTCGTATAGGCTCTCAACCTGCGCGTATAAGTCTATCAAAGGGAAAGGTAACTGATTCCCAGCCCTCGTATAGGCTCTCAACCTGCGCGTATAAGTCTATCAAAGGGAAAGGTAACTGATTCCCAGCCTTGATTTCTTCAGGAGTTAAGCCAGTGTAAGTCTATCAAAGGGAAAGGTAACTGATTCCCAGCTCACACCAAAGACCAGGTAAGGGGGGTTAAGTCTATCAAAGGGAAAGGTAACTGATTCCCAGCATAGGCAAAGTTCTATACGAAGACTCCGTAAGTCTATCAAAGGGAAAGGTAACTGATTCCCAGCTTCGGCGTCTAGGGCGGATACTAGCTGTTAAGTCTATCAAAGGGAAAGGTAACTGATTCCCAGCAAAGTCCCGGCGTTATAACCGCCTTTGCTAAGTCTATCAAAGGGAAAGGTAACTGATTCCCAGCGCATTTTTTCGCGCGCCTCATTAGCGTCTAAGTCTATCAAAGGGAAAGGTAACTGATTCCCAGCAAAAGTCGCCGCGTAATAGTGGGTCGGTTAAGTCTATCAAAGGGAAAGGTAACTGATTCCCAGCAAAAGTCGCCGCGTAATAGTGGGTCGGTTAAGTCTATCAAAGGGAAAGGTAACTGATTCCCAGTGCGCGTTTTTATGAGCCGTCTGATTGGGTAAATCTATCAAAGGGAAAGGTAACTGATTCTTAATCGCGTATTTTCGCCTTGGTGAAGTTTGGTAGGTATGTGAAAGCAAATGTAACCGACTCCCAGCACTCAACCCAACACTATCTAGAGAAAAAGTTTCACTTTGGGAACAATGCAGTCTATCAAACTTTAGTCCTATAGGGTTGATAATTTTCGTTTTTGGTGACCACTACCGCACTCGCAAAAATTTGTGTTTATGTTGTTAGGGTCTAGAATGTTTGGCGAGGTTAATGACATGCAGAGACGTGCCGCCCTCGGAAAGAATGACCTAAGCCAACTGTTTTTGTAGGGGGTATTAGGGCAGCCGGACCGGCGGGCGCCGAAGCCTAAACCGGAAAGGAAGCTAATGGCCGCCCCTCAAACTGAAAAATCCACAAAACAGGTGGAAACAAAAAAACATGCTTTTTCCTGGACCCTTCACGGGGACGGATGCAGTATCGCTCCCGGGGAAGTTGTTCTTCCTAATGAGCGCCTGAGCTGGCCCCGTACTGTCGGGATTGGTCTCCAGCACGTAATCGCAATGTTCGGGGCGACCTTCCTCGTTCCATTGCTTACCGGGTTTGACCCCGCGACGACCCTGTTCTTTACCGGTACGGGAACCATCTTATTCCTGCTGATTACTGCCGGTCGCCTACCTTCCTACCTGGGATCTTCCTTCGCTTTGCTTGCGCCCATTGGTGCTGTTACCGGATATGTTGCCTCTGGCGGGAGCCCCCTCGACCCAGCCAAGCAGGCGCTGGCGCAGGGAGGAATTATTGCGGTAGGTGCAACTTTGGCTGTTGTTGGTCTAATTGTGCACTTTGCCGGCGCTGGTTGGATTGACAAGCTCATGCCCCCAGTCGTTACCGGTGCTATTGTCTCCCTAATTGGGTTTAACCTGGCGCCTGCCGCCTGGGGAAGTGTGCAGAAAGCACCCGTAACTGCTGTAGTTACAATTATTTCTATCTTGCTGATTACCGTTTTGTTCAAGGGAATTATCGGACGTCTTTCGATTCTCTTCGGTGTGCTAATCGGTTACGCAACTGCCGCTGTTCGAGGTGAGGTTGACTTCACTAGTATCGGTAACGCCTCCTGGTTTGGAACCCCCCACTTCCACGCTCCAGCCTTTGACCCCAGCACCCTCGGTCTGTTTATCCCGGTTGTGTTGGTTCTAATTGCCGAGAACGTTGGTCACGTAAAGTCCGTTTCCGCTATGACTGGTGAAAACCTTGATGATGTCACCGGGCGTGCACTGTTCGCAGACGGTCTTTCCACCGTATTAGCCGGTTCCGGTGGTGGTTCTGGAACTACCACCTATGCCGAGAACATTGGTGTTATGGCCGCAACTCGTGTGTACTCGACCGCCGCTTACGTAGTAGCTGCGATGACTGCCCTCGGTCTGTCAATGCTCCCGAAGTTCGGCGCGCTTATTGCCACTATCCCAGCCGGGGTGCTTGGTGGAGCTGCAACTGTTCTCTACGGAATGATTGGTATGCTAGGTGTCCGTATTTGGGTACAGAACCAGGTGGACTTCTCCAACCCGGTAAACCTAAACACCGCCGCTGTTTCCATGATTGTTGCAATCGCTAACTACACCCTGCTAGTCGGAGACGCCAAGTTTGAAGGAATTGCTCTCGGCTCCGGTGCCGCAATTCTTATCTACCACGTCATGTACTGGATTTCTAAGGTGCGTGGCACCAACCTGGAAGCCGCCACCCCAGCTTCTGCCCCGGCGGGAACTGACCTGGAATCTGAAGCGTACAAGACTCGTCACCGCTGAACTAAAAGGTTTCCCTGTGTGACCACAGATAACTAAATAAAACTCAAAAGCACTCTACGCCAAAACTTGTCCATGGTTAGGCGTAGAGTGTTTTTTGTGAGTAAATACAAGAAACGAAGGGGTTTTGAGTTGATTGGAAATCGGAAGATAGTCCATGTATTAGTTCATAAAAATCGGTATAGCTGGGAAAATCTACAAAGTTCCTAGCGTATTTGGGATAAGAGTTCGCGAGAAAGTACCGTGTTCCTCAAGTGTGGGTAATTTGCGGAAAACTTACATTATCAATTGTAATGTGTGACATCCTCAGCGTAGATTCTTCGGCTAAGGTTGACGACGCAGAAGCTCTTCTTAAAGATGGTTGAAATCTAGTGTCATTTAAAAGTTGCCTTGAGTTGGTTCGTGAAGCTAAGGGTTGCAATGGTGGTAGCAATTCGTTTGGTATGTAACTCCACTGGAGTATGGACTTACTGATTCCTTCGCTTTATCAAAGGAAAATTATGAAATCTTCGTCTAAGTCAATTACCCTGATAACTTTCATTTGTTCATTAGCTCTAGCGGGCTGTTCAACAAGTTCTTCCTCATCTAGCTAGGGTACTCAGAGTTTGGGAAAACAATCGGATAAGACTAATGTAGCGCCGGCTATTAATGTATCTGGTGATAGACCAGACGCTAAAGGAGGCGTCACGAATGGGATATCTGCCAACATCAATTCGGTAGAGTCCATTCCCGATACTGATACCTTAGTAGTGAAGTTCGACTTGGGTAACGCAGATAAGAAGTCCGAGATTCGTACATCTTCATTCGAAGTTAAGGTTGATGACCTCAAATCGGTTGACTGTCCTGCTCCATTTACTCGTCTAAATAAGTCTTTCAAGGAGAATAGCGTTCTACCTGTAGATCCATCTGCCCCCGAACTTGCTTATAGTTCTCAACAGTTCGCTCAGTGTTTCACATACTCGAAGGCTAAGCTAAATAAGGCCGTTATCCTCCGTGATGGGAAAGAATTAGCGTCGCTACCTCTTAACTGATTTCTGAACACTCCTAGTTGTTTTAGAAACTTCATTAGCTTAGGGATATCCTTATGCCACTAATAGACATGTGCAATGTATATCCTAAACACTACTAACGATGTCCCCACCTAAAAAGCGGGGACATCGTCCTATTTTGCTTCCCCAAATGGGGGATAAACTTGTGGCATGACGAAAAAGACGCTCCTTTTCATTTCCACTGGCGGCACCAACTCGGCTTGCGCAGCACTTTTAGTGCGCGCGGCAGGTATCGAAAACATTGAAGCATTCGCAGCCTATACCGATAAGCGAATGCATGAGGTAGATAAGACTATGGTCACTCTCCTTGCCGAGGATGGCCTTAACCTAGAAGAAGTAACCCCGCTTTACTACGGTGAAGACCTTCTGCGCGAAGCGACCCATGTTATCAACCTAGGTACAGGTATTACCGCTGACTTGCCTACTTTTAACTGGGAGACAGAAAGTACCGATGGGCGCAGCATTCCCAGCATTCGTGAGAGCCTAGAAAAACTCCGTTGGGAGATTAAAAAACTCCTCGATACCCTGCGCTAGTTTCTCTGGATACCGAACCTGTAACCGAGAAAACATCGTCTAATGTTTCCTCGGTGGTAAACCGTTAAACAAAGCTGTGAAACTCCCCGCCGTAAGAAAACTTTGGCGGGGAGTTTCGGATTATGAGCTAGCTGCGTGGCGTTCTTTTTCCGTAAGAATGAACTTGTTGTAAATCCGGCGGATTGCTTCTTCGTAATCACGGTTATCAATGCCGATGATGATATCTAACTCGTCAACCGTCTGACTGATGGTACGAATGTTAATTCCCGCCATTCCCAGTTCGGCAAAGAAAGCCCCGGAAATACCGTGACGCTGACGCATGCCCCGACCCACAATTGCAAGCATGGCAATCTTGTCTTCTACCCGCACAGAATCAAAATTCAGCTTGTGTAGTTCGGCAACAATTTCGTGTATCTTTCCCTCCAGCGCATTCGAGGGGGCAATCACGGTAAACGTATCCACTCCGGCTGGTACAGCCTCGATACTAACCTTGAATTTTTCAAAAATTGCCAACGCCTGCGACATCACTCCCACCTCGGTGGACATGTGCGAACGCATACAGGTGATGGCGCTAAAGTCCTTACGCCCAGAGATGCCGGTAATGTAGTGCGGCGGGTTCTTCTTGTCCTCGGCGCTACAATCACGCACAATCATGGTTCCCGGATTATCCGGCTCGTTGGTGGAACGAATGTTAATCGGAATATCTTTTTCGTGAATCGGGAAAATCGCTTCATCGTGCAGCACGTTCGCGCCCATGTAGGAAAGCTCGCGCAATTCTAGGTAGGTCAGCCGTTCCACGCGTGGCGGATTGTCTACAATCCGCGGATCGGCAACAAGAATTCCCGGCACGTCAGTCCAATTTTCATAAACGTCCGCATCTACCACATTAGCCACAATCGATCCGGTAATATCTGACCCACCACGGGACATAATCTTAATTAAACCGCCGGGCATGGATCCGTAAAAACCGGGAATTACCGCTCTTTTACCGGGGTTCAGGCGAGCTTTTAGCAATCGGGAGGTCTGCTCCATATCAACCTGTCCCGAATAATCAAAGCTAATTACCTCGGCCGCGTCAATAAAATCTGCGTCAAGGAACTCGGCCAAGCAAAGAGAAGTCAAGTATTCTCCCCGCGAGACAAGATAGTCTACCGAGGCGCCATCGGAAACTTCCGCACGAATGCGGGCTATCTGCCCTTCCACATCAACAGTCAGCCCGAGTTCGTCACGAATCCCCAGATACTTTTGTGTCAGTAGCGCCCACAGGTGATCACAGGGCACTCCGTACTGTTCGTGCGCGTGGCACAGGTATAAAAGATCGGTCACTTTGTGATCTTCCCGGTCGGACTTTCCGCAGGCGGAAGAAACAATAAAACGTCGTCCGGCGTCCGCTTCGATAATCTTTTTAATTTTGCGGAACTGCTTTGCGTTTGCCACCGAGCTGCCGCCAAATTTTGCTACCTTGATCATCAGTCTACTTTCGCCGTAAATAAATCTTCTACGTTCAATTTAGAGGTGACTTCCCGGAGTTTTCCCACCGTAATTTCCTCGGTAATTACCGCTCCGGCGGGTAGTCCCTCCTGCTTTTCTTTAGCAATTTTAAGCCCCTCGTCTTGGAGACGCTGAACCAGGGGAGAAGATGAGCGCAGATAGAACCGACCAGCCTCCCCACTGTTATCCAGTTTAAGGGCGTTTAGTCCCTCGTCTACTAAAGGGGGAGCAAGCTGCGAGAGGCGGGTGCCGTGAATCTGCAAATCTACCAAATCTTGGACGATAGCAAACGCGGTGGGGAGCGAACCTGCCCCCTGTGCCAAATAGCTACTTTTGCCGAGGTAAGAACTTTCTACCACCCCGCAATTGTAGTTTTCGCCCACGTGGCTAAGTGGGTTGTCCGGGCGGGTAAAAACGGGAATTACAACGGTGCTTATGCTTTTAGTTCCCACTCGTTTAGCCTGTCCCACAAACTTTAAGGTAAGCCCATTTTGACGACCCCATTCGATGTCTTCAGAGCGCACGTTACTTAAACCCCAAGCTGGAATCTCCTCGGGCCTAAGGTGGGTTCCCCAAGCCAGGTTAGCTGACAGGGCGCACTTGTATGCCACGTCATTTCCGGCGAGGTCATCGCTTGGATCGGCCTCGGCATATCCCTTTTCCTGTGCCTGTTTTAGTGCCTGAGTAAAACTTTTACCATGTTTTTCCATCTGGTCGAGCAGATAGTTTGTGGTTCCGTTAAAAATCCCGTAGACCCCTTCGATTTCATCGGTTTGCTTAATTAGAGCGAGGTTGCGCAACCAGGGGATACCGCCCCCCACCGTAGCTTCGAACAAAAAACGTACGTCGTGTTTTCGTGCGAGTTCAGTTAGTTCCAGATAGTGGGTGGCCACCAATTTCTTATTGGCGCTTACGACGGGAATCTGGTGTTCTAGGGCTGTGGTGATAAGGGGGAGTGGCCCGTCTATTCCGCCGGCGCACTCGATAAGCACATCAAAGTTGGCGGCAAAAAACTCTGCCGGGTCCGTGGTGAAACGAGAGTCTGAACTCTTACGCGGGGAACGAGTGAGAATCTTGGTTACCTGCATGCCAGCAGTTGTGGGGGTGGACTGTGCGTCAATAATTTGGGTTACCCCCTGCCCGACAGTTCCATGTCCCAGTAGACCAATTTTCATAACTACCCCTAAAAGTGTGCGTATTTAGCGTACAGTTGTACACTTACAAGGAACAACATAACGTGTTTTCTAAAAAACCTCAAGGAGAACAGATGCGTAGCTTTGTATCCACCCGCGGTCAGGCGCAATCAGTTAGCGCCAAAGCTGCCATTTGGCGTGGTCTTGCTCCCGACGGCGGACTCTACGTTCCCGCCGATATCAGCGACCTGAAATTCGAGCTAGATGAATTCGCTAACCTCTCCTACACAGAATCCGCCGCCCTCATCCTCGGTAAAATCTTCGATGACTACACACCTGAAGAAATTGCTCACGCCACCCAAAGCGCTTACGAAAAAACTTTCACAAACCCAGCCGTAACACCTTTGCAGCCCCTCGGTAAAGACACCCTGCTGGAGCTATACCACGGACCTACTAGCGCTTTTAAAGATGTTGCCCTCACCCTCCTGCCCTACCTGCTAACCGCAGCAAACCCGCACGATGGCAAGCAAACCACCTACATTCTCACCGCTACCAGCGGGGATACCGGGAAAGCCGCGCTGGAAGGCTTCGCGGACGTTCCGGGCACTTTTATCACCGTTTTCTATCCTGCCGAGGGAGTCTCTCGCGTACAAGAAAAACAGATGCGCGTCAGTACCGGGAAAAATACCCAAGTTATCGCTCTAGAAGGAAACTTTGACGACTGCCAACGTCTAGCCAAGGAATGCGCCCGCGATGAGGTAATGACTGCTCTAGGAAGTGGGGCTGTTCAGCTTTCAAGCGCTAATTCAATCAATGCCGGACGACTTTTCCCGCAGGTGGTTTACTACTTCCGGGCATTTTCCCACCTCCGGCAAACCGGGCAATTACCGGCTGGACAAACCCTCGATGTGGTTGTTCCCAGTGGAAACTTTGGAAATATCCTAGCGGGCTACTATGCCAAACTTATGGGCTGTCCCATCGGACGACTAGTTTGCGCCTCAAACCGTAATAACGTGCTGAGCGACTTCATTAACACCGGCGAGTACAACCGCAACCGTCCCCTACACAAAACTTCCAGCCCCTCGATGGACATTCTCATCTCCTCGAATCTTGAACGCCTCCTCTTTTTACTCACCGGACAAGATACGGCACAGGTGCGCGCCTACATGGACGAGCTAGAAAAAACCGGAAAATACCGTGTTAATCCCGAAGTGTTGGCGAAAATACAGGAAAATTTCCTCGCTTACAGCGCTAACGAGGACGAGTGCGCCGCCGCTATTAACACCGCCTGGCATGAAGAAGGTATTTTGATTGACCCGCACACTGCCGTTGCCTACCATGCGGCACGTCAGCTTCCCCAAGGAACGCTAATTCTCTCTACCGCCTCGGCCTACAAATTTCCCCGCGCGGTGCTTTCCGCAATCACTAAGCGTGAAGTAGGCCCAGATGACTTTGCGGGAATTAAGGAATTGTACGAGCTAACCGGCGTAAACATTCCCTCTCACCTAGCTCGCCTAGCTTCCCAGACAGAACTACATAATCTGCGCGTCAGCGCGCGTGGCGCAAAGGAATTAGTTGCCCAAAAGATCCTTGAACTGGCAGGTCAATAGTGAAAAATAAAATCCAAATTTCCATACCCGCAACCAGTGCCAATCTTGGGCCCGGGTTTGATTGTCTCGGACTCGCTCTCGGGCTTTACAATCACTTCACCTGCCAGCCCTACAGGGAAAATATAATCCTCGGCGAAGTCTGCGGCCCGAAAGATGAAACCAACCTTTTTATTCGCGCTTACAACGCCGTTAAAGCCCTCGTTGCAGCCCCAAAAAACGCGGGAATCCGGGTGCACTTTGATTGCGAAATACCACCCGCCCGGGGACTGGGATCATCAGCAGCTCTAATCGTTGGGGGTGCTATCGCCGCTAACGAACTATTCGAAGCCAAGCTCTCGCACACCCAGCTACTACAAATCTGTAGCGAACTAGAAGGACACCCAGATAACGTAGCTCCCGCTCTTTTCGGTGGACTTACCGCCAGTTTCACCTCCGTGAAAGAAGATGGGGAAACTTTTGCTTACACACAAAAAACTCCTCTCGATGGCCGATTTAAGTTTGTTGTCCTTATCCCAAGCTTTGAACTTAGTACTGCCGCCAGTCGCCGTGTCCTACCTAAACAAATAGCGTTTGGAGATGCCACCTACAATCTCTCCCACGCACTAGGGCTAACCCTCGCCCTCGGACAAGGAAACAGCACAATTGTCAAAGAATCACTGGAAGATAGGCTCCACCAGCCCTATCGAGGCACGCTAATTAACGATTACGAACGTATCCAACGCATTGCGAAAGAAACCGGCGCGCTAGGAGCCGTTATTTCCGGAGCTGGCCCTAGCGTTCTAACTATTTGGGACAGCTGTTCATATAACCAGCTTGCCGCTAAACTCGAAGCAGAAAAACTGGATGCCGTTTGGCAGGCTCGATACTTGCCCGTATGCCCTACCGGGGCGGTAATCTCATAACTAAAGCGCGCTAAATACACCGGCCCGAGATAAGGAGTGGCATGAGCGAATACCTCATCGTCCATAACAGCATTGTCCCCGACTACTTCCTGACCGTGCTGGAAGCTAACCAGGGGCTAAAAACCGGGCGTTTTAAGAACGTTTCGGAGGCAACGCGACAATTGGGTATTTCGCGCTCAACCTACTACAAGTACCACGACAAAGTATTCCCCTCGGATACCTCTGACGGTCAGCACCGAGCCGTACTGTCCTTGAACCTTGAACACCGCGCCGGTCTTCTTTCGGACGTGCTAAACATCATCTCCTGTCACGGTGCCTCTGTACTGACCATCAGCCAGGCAATTCCCATCGATGGCGTTGCCTCGGTACTACTTTCGCTAGATGTCTCCGACATTAGTGACAGCCTAGAAAAACTCGTTCAAGAACTGCGCAAAAAAGAAGGCGTATGTAATCCCCAGCTAATCTCGGTCAGTTAATGACTATCTCGACGGCAGCCTGATTTCACTGAATATTGCCCGATGGTCGGAGCTACCAACCTTAACAATCTGGAAGTTTTGCGCTTGCAAATTACGGTTAATCAAAATGTGATCGATTGGCGAGGCGGCGTATTCCCAGAAAGTAGAGGGCCAGGTTCCGGCTGGTTCGCTGCCACCTACTTCCTGTTGGACATCGCGCGCTAACTTACGTTGATTAAACACCCCGTGACGTAGTGTGGCATTAAAATCTCCACCCGCGATTAGGTGATTCTTGCTTTCTTCGACTACCCCAATCACGGTATTGAGGTCTTTATTCCACTTTCCCATTAACCCCGGTACGGGAGGGGCGGTATGCACCGATAATAGTTCTGGTAACGCTTCTCCAGTGGGATCTTTTAACGGGTTGTTTGGTGCAGGCACGAGGTGGACACTCCAAAAAGTTGTTTCTACTTTCTGTCCGCGTTGGTATTGCCCTAAGCGTTTGTGAACAGCGACCGTAGTGGCAGCAATTTCCCCAAAACCATTATCGGAACCACCCTCTGAAAATATCGTGTAATCGCGCATAATCTTCTTCCCGTCTTCACTCAAAGAAGTCAGGGAAGTAATCCCATTTTTCTCGTAGGAACTTGTTTCGGGGAGGAAAATTACGTCAGGGCGATACTTCGCGAGGAGAATCTTCATGTCCTCATCTTTAGCTTGGCTTTGCGTGTTCCAGCTCAGCACGCGAATACTTTTAATCGTATTTCCCGAATTGGAACTAGCCCCGGGGGAAACCGTAGCTGCGGAGGTGAGCGTTGCCGGGGTTTCTTGCTCAACCGGGGGAGTCGGTGCGGGAAGGGGCCAGTTGGGAGCAAAGAGCAAAACCGCACACGCTGGTAGATATAGGAGCGAAATTAAAGTGGCAGTAATTTTTCCGGAGTTACGGTTTTCATTTCTCGGTGGAGTTTGGGAACTGTAGCAATTACCGATTCTCCAAATTGAAATAAGCGAAATTGTGGCTAGCGCTCCAAGGGAAACCGGAACAGGGAATGCCAAAATCTGCGCAAAGATTGGTTTAACTGAAATCCAAGCAGCCAGAGAAGGTAAAAAAGAGGGAAGAAAAGTTAGGCAGCTAAACAGAGCACCTACCGCTATAAGTACATTATTAACTATCCTATTTCTCATTTTCTTCCCTCTTCATCTTCGCGTAGTGTAACTAGTCTTTAATCCCAACTCGGTGGGCGCTGAATATAGGTTTTAGTGTTATGCGTTGCCGGCGGTTGCCAATTAGGGTGATTGGTTGATTCCTGTGGGTGTGATGTTGTATCACTTTGTGCGGATGGGTTTACCGTGTAGGGATTGCGTTCGAAAAGGAAACACGAAAATATGTAGACCGCCCAAAGAATCGGGTGAAAAATAAGCAGAATAAAAACCAACAGCCGCACCATCGAGTAGCTGAGATTGAAATATTCGGAAATTCCCCCACATACCCCACCTGCCCAGTAATTAGTGTTGGAACGGTAGAATTTCTTGTTCATTTAGGCACCTAAACTTTCTAAAGCAGTAGCGCTTTCGTTTTATTCGATACCTAATTTTCCCATTTATCGATGCCTAATTCTTTCCCGTAATATCCGGGAATCCCCTGAAAATCCCCCGGAATTTTAAGAAAAATAGGGAAAAGTAAGAAAAATCCCCGCCCTTTTACAAAGGCGGGGAAATTCTTATTCGCGGAGGATAGGGGATTCGAACCCCTGAGGGCTTGCACCCAACACGCTTTCCAAGCGTGCGCCATAGGCCACTAGGCGAATCCTCCAAGACAAACAGAAACTATACATTAACTAGCGGACATAATCTACTTGCAAGTACGTTATCTTCGCCGCAATCTGAAAAAATCCCAGATTAGAGCCAAAAGTAGGCGATAGCGCCGACAATTGTTCCTAGCCAAACAACGGCAATAAATAGAGTGTCGTACCAATTCCAAGTGTAATCAACCAGTTCCGTGCGCCGTGGGTAAGCTCCATAGCCGCGGGTATCCATCGCCAACGCCACTCGTTCCCCCTGTCGCGCAGCTGTCACCACCAATGGAACTAGGGAATTAGCCCAACGACGAACCGGAGCGAAGAATCCCCAATCATTACCCAGTCCACGTAGTGCCCGCGCCTGCCGCATCGTCCTAAAGTCTTGTGTGAAACGGTAACGGAAAGAAAGCGCAGTGGTTCCCGCGAGAGCAATACGACTTGGTAGGTGGAATCGCTTAACCGCTTCTTGGATTACCTGCTCGGAGTGAGAATTACTTCCAGCTCCGAGGACCAGGGCGATTATCGCGGCCAATAAACTTGTCATCTCAAAAGCCAAATGCCACGATCCAGCTCCGTAGGTAATTGACCCGGAAATAGTCGCCTTAATTCCAGGGGTAATTACCAGAATGATTCCCCAAATTAGACTGATAAGACCAACTTTTTTCCAAATCTTTATGCCGGAAAGAGCCACGAGTAGACTCCCGATTCCCATTGCTATCAGGTTCACCTGAAGATTCCGGAAAACCAATAGCGTCAACATTGGCACCAATACGGCCAAAGTGAGAGTGAAGGGGTTAAAAGCGCGGAAAGCTCCCTTTTGGGGAACAATTGGCTCCAGTGTTTTTGGGTTGAGACGAACGGATTCTTTTTCCTTTTCCGATTCTTCTATCGGGTCAATCAAAATTACCCGATCGGCATGTACGCGAGCCAGTTCGAGGTCATGCGTGGCAAAAATAACTGTTTTTCCGTGGCTACAAAGCTCTTTAATGAAGCTCATTAGCTCTTGTGTGTGATGCCAATCTTGCCCGTAAGTCGGCTCGTCTAGGGCGATTACGGTATGTTCCTGACTCGCCATAGTTGCTACCGACAAACGCCGTGCCTGCCCTCCCGAAAGGGTCATTGGGTGGGCCTGTCGTAAGGATTGTAGGTGGAAACTGTCAAGGAGTTTTTCGACCACTTCGGAGCTTGCGCCCCCAAAGGCTATTTCTTCAGAAACCGTATTGGCGATGAACTGGTGTTCGGGATTTTGGAAAACGTACCCAACTTGATGTTTGCGGTATTGAATTTCCTGTCCCTCCACCTCGGCGCGGGTGGCCTTAAAAGGTAGCAGTCCGGCAATGGCATAGAGAAGGGAAGATTTTCCCGCCCCGTTTTCGCCAACAACAGCGAGCAGCTCCCCGGCTCGCAAATCTAGGCTGGTTTTGCGTAACCGCCCCGGAACTTCCAAATCTCTAAGAGAAAGAAGAGGAGGGTTCCCATCAGGGTTTTCTCCCTTATCTTTCAGGAAGTCCTCTGCGCTGTTGCTATCTTTTACCAGGGTTGAAGATTCCCTAAAATCGCTCAATTGCGGAAGG
Organism: Actinomycetaceae bacterium TAE3-ERU4; assembly: GCA_019218365.1. GTDB lineage: Bacteria > Actinomycetota > Actinomycetes > Actinomycetales > Actinomycetaceae > Boudabousia. The sequence goes on from JAHUUJ010000001.1 coordinate 492,817, forward strand.
GAAATTCCAGCCTCGGTGCAGGTTAGAGGCCAATCGGACGGCGGATTCTCGCCGGGGTGGCTATCAATCCAAGCGCGAATTGAGCGGGGCAGCCACATTCCCTGCTCATTTAACTCGTTGGCGTGCTGCAGGAAAATCTCGCGCGGGTGTCCCCGGTGGATGATTCGTCCTTCGCGATTAAAAGCATAAACTTCGTCAATAGTATGCAACAGTGGGTCGAGGTCGTGGTCAACCACAATAATTCCGCTTCCACTTTTCGCTAACTCTGGAAGCAGGTTATAGAACTCTACCTTCCCCTGAGTGTCAATCATGGAAGTCGGTTCATCCAGCACAATTAGTGGTGCTTTTTGTGCGAGTGCCACAGCCAAGGAAAGACGCTGACGCCACCCTCCCGAAAGGTTCCACGGGTTCATATTCGCGAACTTTCGCATTCCCACCCTATCGAGCGCTTCCCAAGTGCGGGAAATTATTTCCTCGCGATCAAGACAGAGATTTTTTAGGGCGAAAGTAACCTCATCGATTACTCGTTGCGAGAGAATCGATGAGTCTGGATTTTGTCCCACGTAGGAAACATGGGTGGAAAGGTGTTTTACCGAAGCGTCGGCAATTTCTTCTTGAGCGAGAGAGATAGATCCACTGTAGGTAGATGGCAAGGTGTGCGGGATAATCCCCGTAATGGTCCTAATTAGTGAGGATTTCCCGCACCCGGAGGGGCCAATTAGAGCGGTAACTTGGCCGGTAAACTGTTGAAAATCTACCTCGTCAAGTACCCACTCGGAGCGACTGGGGTATTGAATCGAAAGACTCTCGGCGGTAACTAGCGGACAATCGCCCGAAAGAGAAGTGCTCATCAGTTCTGGGTGCCAACTCCCGCGCGCGCAGCGGCCTTCCCGATGGCCACGGCAATGAAACCACCAACAAGGGCTGAAACAACCGAAAGAATTACAGAAACAATCTTAATTGGGGTGGGGATAGCATTTAGCCAGGCAACATACATGATGCCGTTGATAGCTCCGAAAACAGCGGAGGCAATGAGGAATTGTTTCATCTCCCAGTGACGGTAAAGCATGATAGCTAAAGGTATTTCAAGGAAGAGCGCTCCCATGGCGTAACCAACGAAAACTACCGGACCCATCGGAGTGGTAAGAAGCGAAACAACCGCCATCACCATCGAGGCAACAAGAATGGTTCCGGGTCGCTTAACGATTACTGCAGGAAGAAGATAGGCAATCACCCAAGCGCCCATCAGCAAAGTTCCCATGAGGATACTAGCCGGGGTGGCGGCAGTACCAAGTTCTGCGTAGCTGAGAGGAACAACAATAATCGAACCGACAATTCCCAGTGCCGCTGTCATCATCAGATTTCGTGTACCAAGAACTGAGTTATTTAGCCCGTGACGACTTGATTTACGAATATTTTTCGAGGAGTTAACTTGATTTCCCACAGTTTCCCAACCTTTATAATGAGAATAATACTTAACGCCATTAAGGGTACTAAGGTGAACCTAACTTGTAAAGGTTTTTTTGCTGCTATTACTTACATTTTTCTTTCTATCTACTTTCTCTTTGTGTGAGTAGGAAGTTTTCTTCGAGAATGTAAACGACGGGTGTGTATAATTAGGGACGGATCCTCGTGTGACGTTATGTTCCGAACTCCCCCAGGGCCGGAAGGCAGCAAGGGTAAGGAAGCTCTGGCGGGTACGCGAGGATTCTTTATACCTTTTTCTTGAATCTTCTTTTCTAAAGGTGTGGGCTTTAGCCGGTGAATAGCAAAATGTCATGGGTGCCGGTTATGGTTAATACATGAGCACCGCACTGTACCGTCGTTATCGTCCGCAGACTTTTGAAGAAGTCATTGGTCAAGAGCACGTGACCGATCCCTTGCGTGCCGCGTTACGCGGCGGACGAGTAAACCACGCCTACTTATTCTCGGGTCCGCGCGGGTGCGGAAAAACCACCTCGGCGCGTATTTTGGCGCGCTGTCTAAACTGCGTAGAAGGTCCCACCGATACCCCGTGTGGCAAGTGTCCATCGTGCGTTGAATTGGCTACCGGCGGTCCTGGTTCTCTCGACGTGGTTGAAATTGACGCAGCCAGCCACAACGGTGTTGATGACGCCCGTGATTTGCGTGAGCGCGCTAGTTTCGCTCCCGTGCGCGATCGCTTTAAGGTCTTTATTCTGGACGAGGCTCACATGGTCACCAGTCAGGGATTCAACGCTTTGCTGAAGCTGGTTGAAGAACCTCCCGCGCACGTAAAGTTCGTATTTGCCACTACTGAACCTGATAAGGTGCTGGGAACAATTAAGTCCCGTACCCACCACTATCCCTTCCGTCTGGTTCCCCCGGAAGTTATGCAGGGGTTCCTCGCTGATTTATGCGTAAAAGAAAAAATTTCCGTTGCCGAGGGGGTACTACCTCTGGTTATCCGCGCCGGCGGTGGATCGGTTCGTGACTCGCTTTCTGTTCTCGATCAGCTCATGGCCGGCGCGCAGGATGGGCAGGTTAGCTACCAGCGGGCCTCTGCGCTTTTGGGATATACCGACGAAGCTCTTTTGGAAACCGCGGTAGATTCGCTAGCAGCTTGTGACGGAGCCTCCACTTTCGAGCTGGTTGAACAGCTTATTGAATCTGGGCATGATCCCCGCAGATTTGTTGAAGATCTACTCCAGCGCCTACGCGATTTGGTAATTCTCGCCGTGGCGGGCGAGGGAGCAGACGGAATCTTCGCCTCGCTCCCACAAACACAGCTAGATGGAATGCGCCGTCAGGCTCACGCTTGGGGGCCGGCTGGATTGTCACGCGCCGCTGATTTAACCGCCGCGGCCCTAACCGGAATGGTGGGGGCAACCAGCCCACGTTTACAGCTCGAACTGTTGCTAGCCCGTATCCTTATTGCTCCCTCGCCTCAACCGAACGCGCCCGCGGCGCCGACTGCTCCTTCAGGTGCTAACGCTTCTAAACAACCGGCGGGAAAAGTTTCCCTCAACCCCGATGCTATGGAGGCTCGTGCTCGCGCGAAAGCGTTGATGGCGCAAAAGCAAGCAGAAAAAGAAGCAAAAAAACCGGCTCCAAGTACAGTTTCTACCCCCGCTGTAGAACCGGCAGCAAAGCCGGAACAAAACTCCGAAACCGTGGTTGAAGAAACTTCGGCGCATTCTTCCGTTCCCGAGATACCTGCACAGGGTCCCGTATCTAAAACTCCCGTGCAGAGCGTGACAGCAGACCCGGAGCCGATTACTTCGCTAACCACACCGCAACAATCCCAATCCCCAAAGCAGGTTTCCGTGCAGGGGAGCGATCCAGGTGCGGAAATAAAGAAACGGTGGGAAGAAATCGTTACTGCTTTGGAGACAATCTCCCGAGTGGCTCACGTGATGGTTCAGCAAAATGTTCACCCCGGCCCCTACGCGCAAGGGCGCATGTACCTAATTACCGAAGCGGAAGGCCACGCGGCTGCGGTCAATAACCGCTATCTTGGGCACATTACCGCTGCCGTTAAACAGGTAACGGGAAAAGAAATTGAACTTCGGGCGGCTACCGCAAACGAAATGACGCGTGAAGTTTCCAACCAACTCGGGCAGACCCCACAGGAGTCCGTTTCCGCCCCAAAAGCCCAGGCGCAGTCCACCCCGCTGAACCAGGCTCCCGATAACGAACAAAATCCTCCCACTCTGTCCACTCCAAAACTACGTGAAGAACGCGAAGCACCACTCCCTGAGCAACATGATTCCCCACAGAATAAACAGCTAAGAAATGAAGACGCTGTGCCAGGGAACCCGGAGAGCAAAGATTCCCTTGGGGAAAATCTACCGGAACAAGAAGACCCCTACGCTACCGGGTGGGGCCCAGTTGCCGTCCCCGGCGGTGGTCTACACCAGGAAAAACAACTCCTGAACGGGCAAAACCAGGGAAATCCTGAGACTTTCCCGCAGGAGCAGACCCCGGCTTCTTTACGCCCAGCCACACTAAACTCGAATGTTTCGGTAAATCCGGTTGAGCCGCCCAAACAGACGGTTGCTTCACCAAACTGGGCAGAAGAAAATGAACCTCCCCTTCCAGACGACCCTGACGCTTTCTGCGACTTTGATGACGAGGACGAAAGTGTAAACGTCGAGCCCACTCCACAAGCAAAATCTGTCTCTAGTGTTCCTAGCTGGCAAGAAAAAATGATTAAGGCCCGTGAGAAGGCAGAAAATCGGCAGGTTGAAAAAGAAGCAGTTTTTAGTTTCGATGATGAAGAAATCTCGGTCGAATACGACGAGGATTACACCGGAGACCAGCAAATCGCCGGTGTACAAATCGCCGCCGAAGTACTCGGGGCTACGATAATCGATGAAATAATCGAAACCAATCCCCGGTAATCGCAGGCGAAATCATAGCGAAATAAACTAACCGAAAGCAAAACAGTGTACGACGGAGCAATCCAAGATTTAATTGACGAACTCGGGCAGCTACCTGGTGTTGGCCCTAAATCAGCCCAACGCATAGCTTTCCATATCCTCGAAACCGACAATGAGAACGTAACCCGTCTTGTTAACGCTCTTGGAGCCGTAAAAACCCGTGTTCGTCACTGTGAAACTTGTGGGAATCTCTCCGAAAATCAGGAATGTAAAATCTGTCTTGATACTCGCCGTGATCAGAGCCTTATTTGTGTAGTCGAACAGGCTCAAGATGTACAAGCTATCGAACGTACCCATGCCTACCGAGGTCTGTATCACGTCCTGGGTGGGGCAATCGACCCCATTCGTGGAATCGGACCCGAACAGCTTCGGATACGTTCTCTTCTTCAGCGGCTCCAAAACCACGAAGTAAAAGAAATCGTTATTGCCACTGACCCCAACATTGAAGGTGAGGCAACTGCCACCTACCTTGCGCGAATGCTTGAAACTATGCAAGTGCCCACCTCGCGTCTAGCGCTGGGATTGCCGGTTGGAGGAGACCTCGAATATGCCGATGAAATCACCCTCAGCCGCGCGTTTGAAGGTCGCCGCATAATCTAGTCGCCGTACGCGACCCTAAATCAATTAGATATACTTCATCAAAAGAAATACAAAGGCTCGTGCCCCACGAAAGGTCAAGTAAATTGACTAAAGAAAACCTTACTCTCGCAGTAGTTGGCGCAACTGGTCAGGTCGGTCGCGTTATCCGTACTCTTCTGGAAGAACGCGATTTTCCCGCCGGCTCAGTTCGCTTCTTCGCTTCGTCCCGCTCAGCCGGCAAAACTCTTGAATATCGAGGAAAACAAATTACGGTTGAAGATGTCGAAGGCGCAGACTATAGCGGTATCGACATTGCGGTATTCTCGGCCGGAGGTGGCACTTCCCTAAAATACGCACCGCAGTTTGCTGCTGCCGGAGCCATCGTGATTGATAACTCCTCGGCTTGGCGACGTGACGAACAGGTTCCCCTCGTTGTTTCTGAAGTAAATCCCCAAGACCTCAAAAACCGTCCCAAGGGAATCATTGCCAACCCCAATTGCACCACAATGGCTGCAATGCCGGTCCTGAAACCACTCCACGATGCGGCGGAACTAACCCGCCTGGTTGTTTCCACCTACCAGGCTGTTTCCGGATCTGGTTTAGCTGGAGTACAGGAACTGGAAACTCAGACTAAAGCTGCCTGCCAAGGAAACCCCGCTGCATTAACACTTGATGGAAAAGCAGTAGAAATGCCCCAACCACAGGTCTATGCCGCACCCATCGCATTTAACGTTGTGGCACTCGCCGGCTCAATCGTCGAAGATGGCAGTAACGAAACTGATGAAGAACAAAAACTTCGTTTTGAATCACGAAAAATTCTCAATGCCCCAGAGTTGAAAGTCGCGGGAACTTGCGTGCGTGTGCCCGTATTTTCCGGGCATACTCTAACCGTAAATGCAGAGTTCGCTAACCCAATTAGCCCCGAGAAAGCCCGTGAACTTCTCCAGGAAGCTCCCGGCTTAGAACTCACCGATTTACCGCACCCGCTGGCCGCTGCGGGAACCGACCCCTCCCTTGTCGGGCGTATCCGCCCAGACCAGTCCGCTCCCGACGGGCACGGATTGGTTATGGTAATTTCTGGAGATAACCTCCGTAAAGGCGCTGCCCTAAACGCGGTACAATTAGCGGAACTGGTGGCCGCGGAACTTCACTAGCGGGAATAAAACCGCCACCTAAACCGTTTACTCCAGGTAGTAGCAAAAACTAGAAAGGCTTCCAATGGCTATCGTTGAAATTACTTCACAGAATATCGAAAAAACCCTCAGCGAAAACGACATCGTAGCGCTGGACTTCTGGGCTCCCTGGTGCGGCCCTTGCCGTCAGTTTGGCCCCATCTTCGAGGCCACCTCGGAAGAACTCCCCGACGTAGTATTCGGAAAAATTAACACTGACGAAGAACAGGAACTAGCTGGCGGAGCCGGAATTTCCTCTATACCCACCGTCATGGTTTTCCGTGAAGGCCTTCCCGTATTCCGTCAGTCCGGTGCGTTGCCCGCCGCCGCCCTAAAAGACGTAATCAACCAGGTTAAAGAACTAAACATGGACGAGGTTCGCGCCCAGCTTCAGCAGTCCTCGGAAGGCTGATAGGGAACAGGCTCAATGCAGCGTTTTTCCCCCTGCACCATCAGCGCGTTAAACCCCCGCGGTTGTGCGCTGATTACTCCACTTCATGCACCTACCGCTACCGACCTTATTAAACAGGCGGTAGCGGTACGTGGGCTTGCGGACGCGGTTGAAGTCCGTCTTGACGCACTCGAAAATCTTCCGCAAATAATTGAACGCTCAGACTTCGGTTTCATTGAACAAATCCGTCAGGCTGCCAGCGCTCCGGTGATCGGTACAATCCGTACCCGTGAACACGGTGGCCAGGCCGAACTACCTTTCATGGAATATGCGGAAGGCGTTGCCGAACTTGCTCAAGTTTGTGAATACGTAGATGTCGAGTGGGACTCGCACATGCCCCCGCCAATCATGCTTGGACTCCTTGAAGCAGTCCAAAAAGGTGGGGCCACCGAGATTCTTTCTGTTCACCACTGGGAAGAAATGCCCCCTTTAGTGCAGATAGATTCATTCTTTGCCGATGCCGCGGCCCTTGGCGTAAAGGTCGCCAAAATTGCGGTTATGCCAGAAAACCAGCCACAGGTCGCCCAACTACTACAGGTAGTTAGTCGTCATGCGGGAGGCCGCATGGAAATACTTGCGATTGCTATGGGGGAAATCGGCAAACCCAGCAGAATAACCGGCCACCTATTTGGTAATTGCGGTACTTTTGCGGCTCTACCGGCCGAGGCCGGGCAACCCAGCGCGCCGGGACAAATACCCGCTGAGAGGCTAGCGCCGGTACTTGACGCGATGGCCGGAATTTCTCGCTAAAACTAAAATATTTGGGGATAAAAATCCGCTGAGAATTCTAGTTATCCATGCGCATATTCTGGGTATTTATTTCCTCTAGCGCATTTAGCATTATATAGAATCTATCAAAATATTAAACAATGCTATTCTTATTGCAAATACTTACATCTGTAATAAGATACGGCAACCTTAGATTTTGCGTTTTGGTAGGGAGGAAGTAGCCATTGGGGATTCAGTTTGATGAAACAGCCGCTAATGACTTCGTTCATACTGCACGTAGGACTGCCGGTGTTTTACGCAATCAAAGTGCTCGCCGTCATGCTAGTGCCGATAACGCAGCGTTTCATTTTACTGGTCCATACGCCGATTTATTTAAAACCTGTGCCAATGCTGAATCTATTGATCGAGCGAGGATTGCGAGCCAGTTAGAACAGGTTGCCGACAGCGTAGATAAAGCAATTATCCAGGCACGCCTTGAACGCAAAAGACTAGCGAAAGTAGAAGAGTGGCTAAGAGCTACCTATCTCGCGCGGGTCGATGGCGGAGTTAGCGACTACATCCTACCGGCGCGTCGTCCCTCTTTTACTCCTTTTGCAAATCCTGTGGTTTCCGCGGCTTTTAAGGCTACAGAACGTAACCATACTCCGGTTTCAAATAGAAACCATGACAAGGTAAGTGCCGATATTGAGGCTTTGCGGAGTTTTGTATCTGTCTCTCAAAGTCAAAATAATACGCTTAGGCAGGAAATTCGTAATATTAGTCGGGCTTGGAGGAATTTTTCTTTCCACAGTAGCTGGGTTAGTTATGGAAATACGTCTCTTTTTAACGGAGAGATGGATAATTACCTTTTTGAGAATACCAGGGATGCTCAGTGGATAGCACTAATCGCGGATCAATTTGCCGCTAGTAACGGTGGAGAGCTTAGCGCATTTGAAATTTCAATTAATGTCGCTAGGGGTTGGAAAGAATCTGAAGAAATCCTTTCCAACCCAAACCTAACCGCTAAAGAGTTAGAACAAGCGGTATCAGCACTGGCTAAGGATTCGTCGAATCATTACTTCCTCGCGAAGTATGCTGATACTAAGCTAGGTCTTCTTACTCTTGAATCAACCTCCGAAGAAATAAATAAAGCGACTGCGGTACTTGAAGGAATAAGCAAATCTCCGGAAGCTAGTGCTGAACTCTTAATGACGATGGGCGGGGAAAAGCTCATAACACGGACAAGTCTTTCCGGGGCTTTTACACGTTTTTATGATTATCCAAACGAATCTTCAGCATTATTGCACGCCATTAAAAAAGTATTTGTTAATGGTGAAACTGAACTTGGAAATTCAAATCCCAATAAATCTAAAGCTCTCGCAAGCAGTTTAGTTACCTACATATCAGGAAAGCGTATTGGTTCACTATATCCGGGTGGAGACGGAGCGGCTCTTTCTTGGCTACTATGCGATGCAAAATTAAGCACACCTTTCCTAGTAGAACTTGGAAATGGACTTGATAAATTTGAACGTTCTTTCCGTGACCATGACAATTATTCTTGGGGAGTTATGACTGGAGCAGGGCCTACTTCTATTTCAGAAGTATTCCCGAAAGACTATAAACTGGCTGCTTTTGATCCGATGGCTTCTTATATGAGTGCACTAGGTCATAATGCTAAAGCGGCATTAGAATTTTTTGCTAGTGATTCAATGACAGATGAGCAAAAAGTTTCCCGTCAACGATTTTGGATTGAACAACGCGATTGGTCTCATAATAAATTTACGGGGCTTTTGTCTGCACTTGATGCAGCAACTACCACACCAGGACAGGCGGGGACACCGGCTGCCTCAGGTCTTACTTCAAGTCTGGTTGAGATGCTTGCAAATCGCACACAAGGTGAAGATAGCAGCGGAAACTCACTCAAATTCCATAGCAATCAGGAAAAATTTTTACCTGGCTCTCTTAGCTCACTGGGTGCTGTAAAAATTGCTCATATTTTCTCCACTTATATGCCTGCGGTAGATGTATATGTTAATAAGCCTACGGAAGCTGACTCTCTGGCAAATAGTGTAGATAGTCTCGATAGAGAGGATCTTAACTATATGAAATCAATGCCAAAATTTACCAGAGGGAATTTAACACGTGTATTAAGAACTGTTGTTTCCTCGAAAGATGGGTTCGGTACTTTAGGAGAAGGGGTGGCAAATTATAAGACAGCCCGTATATCGCTCATAATAAAACAGCATTATGGAACAAAAGATTTTAATAGATTGTTAAATCTAGCTGCAGAATCAGAAGGAGGTCTTGAGGGGTTCTATACCTCTGTAGTAGGTGAATCTTTAATTGATTCTGCGGATTCAGAATCGGTAAAAGCTCAATCGTGGATTGAGCTAGGCGATACTCTAAGAGGGCTACTTCCAATAAAAGATATTCCAGTAGCTGGAAAATTTTTAGATTTTCTTGCTGAGCAATCTCTTGAGGCGGGAAGGGAGAATATCGATGAAGCAATTAGTGATGCTAGAAGAAATGCTGTAGAGAACGCCAGCGAATTAAAGATAAAAAACCTTACAAGTAGTCAGGTAGATATATCAAGAATCCTATTCGAAAATGATGTATTAACAATGGATGAAGTGAAAATATACATAGAGAGGAAGTATGGGGATGACTCCTTGAGTCGTGTTTGGTTTCCGGATGGAAAATTTCCGTCATCAGAAATGATAAATAGCGATCATAGGTTGCGTACTACTCTAGAGAATATAGGAAAAATAAAATACGACTTAAAGGGATATATGACTAACTTTGAAAGAGTATTTTTCGAAAAAGTTCCTTTTCCTCAGTCAAGGTAGATGAGCGGTTATGGGTTTTAGTAAGTTGTTTTTTGTAAGTGGGTTAGCTGTTGGGGTGTTTTTTGGGTGTACGCCTAGTCCTGCTGTTTACGCGATGAATCATTCTAATTTCTCTTCGCCTTTGGTTGGGCGTAGTGTGTTGTCTTGTGGTGTTGGTGATTGTGTTGGTGTTTTGGGTTCGCTTGGTTCTGTTTCGTCTGGGGAGGATTTGGATCGGGTTTTGGTGGTTGTGCGTAGGCAGGTTGAGGGTGAGGGTGGTGCGTCGGAGTTATTGACTG
>JAHUUJ010000010.1 GCA_019218365.1 Actinomycetaceae bacterium TAE3-ERU4
TTAAGCCGTCGGATTATCTTGAGGCTAGTTATGATGAGCTGAAGGACGGCGGGGAACTTACCCTGGCTATCAGTGAAATTCCCGAGCAGATGAACCCATGGCACGGTGACTCCACCGCTGACACTACCGATGTTTGGACTTGGTACAACCCACGTATCGCCCTTTACGACAAGGACGCTAAATGGTACGCAGACCCTAACTACATCACCAGTGTTAAGGACGAAGTTAAAGACGGCAAGACCATTGTTACCTGGGACATTAACCCCAAGGCTACCTTCAACGATGGAACCCCAATCGACTACCGCGCTTTCCAGGCTGCCTGGATGGCCGCTCGCGGCACCGACAAGAACTACATTCCTTCGGACACCGACGGTTACTCTGACATGGAATCAGTTGAAAAGGGTAAGGACGACAAGCAGGTCGTAGTTACCTACAAGTTCCAGTACCCCTGGTGGAAGAAGAACTTCGAGTTCCTGCTACACCCGGCAGTTAAAGACGCAAAGACCTTCAACGAAGCTTACCTAAACAACCCCCACCCCGAATGGGGCGCTGGCCCTTACACCATCGACACCATCGACACCAAGGCCAACGTTGTAGTCTTCAAGAAGAACGACAAGTGGTGGGGCAAGCCCGGTAAGCTCGACAAGGTTACCCTAAAGGCACTGTCTGCAGAAGCTTCCATTAACGCGTTCAAGAACAACACCCTTGACGCAACCGGAATCGGCACCAAGGACCGCCTCGCGCAGATTAACACCCTAAAGAACATCAGCACCTACACCTCGGTTTACCCCGGATTGGTGCTAATGCAGATTAACTCCAAGTCTGCTGTTGGATCAGACAAAGCTGTACGCGAAGCTACCTTCCACGCTATCAACCGCCCCAAGCTAGTTGAAATCCGCTTCAATGGAATGAACTACAAGGAAAACCCTGTTGGTTCACTAACCCTTAAGCCCTTCCAGGAAGGCTACGAGGACAACATCGGCGAAGTTGGTAAGTTTGACCAGGAAAAGGCAAACAAGCTACTCGACGAGGCCGGATGGAAGAAAGACGGCGACTACCGTGTTAAGGACGGCAAGAAGCTAGAACTACACATTCCTTCCTTCAGCCAAAGCGAAACCACCAAGGCTCTCTACGGCGCAATGCAAAAGATGCTCAAGGACGTAGGCATCAACCTGATAATTGACCAGAAGAAGCCCACCGACTTCGCCTCCACCATGAAGAACAAAGACTTCGAC
>JAHUUJ010000002.1 GCA_019218365.1 Actinomycetaceae bacterium TAE3-ERU4
AGAACATCAAATCGTTTTGTTTCTTTGGCTGGTGTTACGGCGGATCTTTCTCGTGAGGATCTTAAGGGTATAAAAGATATGCCGGTGTTTAATAAAAGCGATTTAGAAACCATAATTAGGGTAACGGGTTCGACCCCGCAAGGTCTACTAGCTTTACACAACGCACTAACAAACTACCGAGGTGCGCATGTTGGAGCGCTGGTTAGTAAGTATTCGAATAAAGAAGAAGCTCAGTTAGCAGTCGAAAAATATTTAAGTAATGATGCTTATCTTGAAGGGTCTTTTATTAAAAGTATTTCTCAAGCATCTTTAGGGCATAGTTATGATGAGTATCAGGCGCTAAAAATCTGGATAGAGTTAAGTAAAACGATAGAAAGAATACCCGCCATTCTAGATAGTGACCTGCCTGAGAATCTTTCTGCGCAAGACTTACAAAACGGTAAAACACAACTGGCGAACATTATCCAAAAAACCAAAACCCAAAACAAAAACCCAGATGAACTCACCACCCAAACCCTAATGTACCGGCAGTTGGATATAACCAGAGAACTATACAAAAACAAAATAATTAACCTAGAAGATATTCATTACTGCGCTAAATTAAATGGTCAGGAAAGAAACCTAAATAACTGGTTCTCGGCTGGAAAGTTTCCTAGCAAAATACAAATAGAACATGATGAAAATTTAAAACTTATCCTAGTAGATGCCGGAAAAGACAGCTATGACACTGTTGTTTACCTCAATAGAATCTCTAAAAGATTGAGCGAAGAATCTCTTCTTTCGTATTCAAAATAAATCTTTGTCCATAGTAAGTGATTTGTGGTTATGGGTTTTAGTAAGTTGTTTTTTGTAAGTGGGTTAGCTGTTGGGGTGTTTTTTGGGTGTACGCCTAGTCCTGCTGTTTACGCGATGAATCATTCTAATTTCTCTTCATCTTTGGTTGGGCGTAGTGTGTTGTCTTGTGGTGTTGGTGTTTTGGGTTCGCTTGGTTCTGTTTCGTCTGGGGAGGATTTGGATCGGGTTTTGGTGGTTGTGCGTAGGCAGGCTAAAAGTAAGTAACTTAGTGCATCACCGGGCAGATGGAAGCCTTGCGGACATCAGAGTTTGAGTTAGCCAAATCTTGGCGAGCTATTTCCACCAACTGCATGTAACGTTCGCGTGAGGTGGGACTAACTTTCGCCCCCAGTGCGCGGAGGATATATTCCTCAGTCTCAATAATTGTGCCCGCGTACTCGTGGGCTTCACGGGCAACAATTCCCGCGGTTAGAGTTGCGTGTATTAAACGTACCAAAGGCTCAGTGCGCCCCTCGGCAATCAGACCCTCGCGCATCGCGTCACGCAAAATTGAACGCAAAATATCTTCCACTATCGAGGCGTGCGCAGAAAGCTCCATCGCGGTCTGTGAAGAAACTGCATTACGCAAGGTAATTCCAGAAGAAAGATTCGTGGTGGCATTTAGACGCAACTGAGCTTCCACGTAAATCCGGATTCGATCAATTGGGTCCGTAACATTTTCTAGGCTCGAAGAAATCTGCTTCGCGTAGCGGCGAGTGACCTCCGTAATGTAGGCCAAAAGCAAAGATTCCTTGTCTGGAAAGTGGTTATAAACAGCGGTCCTGCCGACTTCGGCGCGGGCGGCAATCTGCGCCATAGTGATGGCTTCAAATCCCTGCTCGTTTAACAAACCAGCCAGGGCAGCAAAAAGCTTAGAACGCGTTTGTTCCCTGTGTTCAGCTAAGTTTGAGCCAATAATCTTCGGCACTCAGACCCCTCCAAAGTAAATGACAATATGTAGCAATAATAGCTGTATTTCGTCAGAAAGGATAGGATTAGTGACCAGTAACCTGCTTTCGAATCTCTTCGATAATCGGATAATCAGCCGGTAACCATTGTAATTCCAAAACTCTTGCCCAAGGAACCCATTTAAGATTCTGGTGTCCTCCGTCGAGAGAAACTAAATCGTTTGCCCCGGCTGGATCTAGCTCGCACACCCATACTCTCATGCGCAAATCTGCGACCAGCGGCCAATCTCCATTTCCTTCATTCGGGTGATTAGCGGAAAAATCCCCATCTACCTGATTTGCGTAGACTCCACCGTCGGCATAAACCTCATGCCAAGCACGCCTAGTTTCCTCGTCAATAGCCTCGATGGTGGAATGAATACGCGGCCCAAAACGAACCTTTACCCCAAGTTCTTCGTGAAGTTCACGGCAGAGTGCAGCTCGCGGAGTTTCTCCTACTTCAACTTTTCCTCCCGGTAATTCCCACATTCCTTTCAACTCTGGCGGATAGGAACGCTGAGCGCACAGAAGCAGGGTTGGGTTATCTAAACGGTCAACAATCGCGGCGGCGGCAACTAGGTTAGTCATGGGTAAGAACATAGGCACCCTTAGCGTAAGGGTCAAAAGATAGGTTTTAAAGTAGTCCAGTTGCTACTATTTTGCTCGAATAAAAGAAAAAGAGATTTGGAAAATCTCATTATTTTTATCTTAAACCCATTAGTAAATATCTAAAAAAGTCACTTATGTTGAGCGCTTCTAGCCTCGGGCGCACAGACAGGGTAACCTTGTGCCGTGATTGTTTTACTTCTTGGTAGTGGTGGCCGCGAACACGCCCTAGCACGTTCCTTTAGCGCTGACCCCGAGGTGGAGCGTCTTTTAGTGGTTCCCGGTAACCCCGGTACCGCAAAAATTGCCGAAAACGTTGCCCTCGACCCAAATAACGCTGAGGAAATGGTAGACATTGCTTTGCGTGAACGCGTCGATTTAGTTGTGGTTGGCCCGGAAGCTCCCTTGGTTAGCGGGGTAGCTCAGGCGTTGCGTGAGGCCGGATTAGCGGTATTTGGTCCCGACCGTCAGGCCGCCGCTTTGGAAGGTTCCAAGGCTTTCGCAAAAGAAATTATGGAAGAAGCTGGGGTGCCGACTGCACAGGCACTAGTTTGTACTGACGAGGCTGCGGTACAGTCCGCGCTTGACAATTTTGGTTCTCCCTATGTCGTAAAAAACGATGGTTTAGCCGCCGGTAAGGGAGTAGTAGTTACCCTAGATCGCCAGGAAGCTTTAGATCATGCCCTCTCTTGCTTAAGTACAGAAGGTGGACGTGTTCTCATTGAAGAATACCTTGATGGGCCGGAAGTTTCTCTTTTCTGCCTCAGTGACGGTAAGACCGTGGTGCCGTTGGAGCCAGCGCAGGATTACAAGCGTCTCCTTGACGAAGGGCAAGGCCCTAACACTGGAGGAATGGGAGCCTATTCCCCACTCGGGTGGGTTCCCAATTCTCTTGCTCAGCAGGTAGTTAATGAGGTCGCGAAACCGGTAGTTGAACGCATGGCTCAACGCGGTACTCCGTTTATTGGTTTGCTGTACTGTGGATTGGCACTCACCACCTCTGGGATTCGCGTAGTCGAGTTTAATGTTCGTTTTGGAGACCCGGAAACCCAAGTGATATTGCCGCGTCTAAAAACCCCGTTGGCGCAGCTTTTACTGGCTTGTGCGCGCGGTAAATTAGCTGAGTTTGGGCCATTGAGTTGGTCGAAACAGGAGGCCATAACGGTCGTTTTGGCTGCGGCCGGCTATCCTCAGGCTCCCGAAAAGGGAGATTTGATTACTGGAATTGACGCTGCCGAAGCCGTTCCGGGTGTACATATTATTCATGCTGGGACCGCCCTTAATGAGGAAGAAGAACTTATTAGTGCCGGTGGGCGAGTACTATGTGTGACCGCTTTGGCTCCAACTGTAGCCGCCGCCCGCGAGAGCGCTTACGAAGCACTTGATAAGATTCGTTTGGAAGGTTCACATTTCAGGACTGATATTGGGCATTAAAAGTTCCTCTTGGTCCGTTAGTTAGTAGTTTTTATCTACCTTTGGAGTATCGAATGGATGAGCAAGCCGGTTCCGTGAGTTCGGCCCCGGATGGCCCCGCACCCACTGATGAACAACTGGAGCGACTGTTAGAGCAGACTCGCCACCAGTTGCGTCACGGTACTCAACTGGCGCGTTCGATTCGGGCTACGAGCGAGTCTCTTTTTGCGCCTTTGCGCCCGCATATTCCGCACGAAGGTGGCGGGTATGAGAGTGAATGGGTGCTTTCTGCGCAGGCGCATTCACTGTCGCCAGAAGTAGAGTCGCTTGCCCAGCCGGTTTCTTCTTCACCTGTTCCTGAAGTAGCGCATGTCCTAGACCCGGAAGAAGCGGCTGCTCCGGCTGATCATTTGCCGACGGCGGGTCAGGTTATTTTGATTTTGGCGCAGATTCCGCAGGCATCTTGGGCGCTAGATGCCGGTGAACGTTTGGTTTCTCGCACTGAGCTATCTGGAGTGAAAGCAAAACTTTTATTGGGTGGTCCCAAGACGGTTTTACCGGGCGAAGGAACTCGTTTACGGTCGGCTGCAGATTACTTGAACTTCCGTGAAGAAGACCCGCAGACAGCCCTTATTTTAGTGGTGATTGATTCCCCGGTGGACGCTCATTCACGCGTGGCAAATAAGCTCCTTGAGGTGGCTCATCCGGATGCTATTTGGGGTGTGTGGGATGCGCGTCGCCCCTATGGTGAGTGCATTGATTGGATAGCCTCGCGCCCCTACGGTTTAGGAATTGACGCGATGGCTTTGCATCACGTTTGGGAGAGCCGAAATATTGCTGAGTTTAAGCGTCTTCCGGTGTGCGTGTCCTGGCTGGATGGAGCTCCCGCTTCGCAAACCGTGTGGGACCTTTTGCAAGAAGATCGGGTTTCGTCTTCGAATGTAGAGGTTTCGGGTACGTAGTTTACTGTTCGTGACACGCGGGCGGTCCGCGTGTTGGACCGTCTGTGACGAAAGGTAAAAAAATGACTTCTGCTCCGCTAATTGAGGGTTGGCGACACATCTATTCCGGTAAGGTGCGTGATTTGTATGTTCCTTTGCCCGGTGGTGAGTATGACCCTGAGCGTCATGTGCTAGTGGTGGCTTCCGACCGGATTAGCGCTTATGACTGGGTTCTTCCGACGACGATTCCTGATAAGGGAAAAATTCTTACCACGATGACCCTGTGGTGGTTTGAGCAGCTGGCCGACATTGTTCCCAACCATGTGGTTTCTACCGATGTTCCCGAGGTAGTGGCAGGTCGAGCAATGATTTGTGAACATTTGATGATGCAGCCGGTCGAGTGTGTGGTACGCGGATATTTAACGGGTTCTGGTTTGGTGGATTATCGAGCCTCGGGAAATGTATGTGGGGTGGAGCTTCCCGCTGGTTTAACTGAGGCTTCTCGTTTGCCTGAACCGATTTTTACTCCGGCTGCGAAGGCGCAGGTGGGTGAGCATGATGAGAATGTTAGTTTCGAGCAGGTAGCGGGAACCGTCGGTGTGGGTGTGGCGCATGATTTGCGTAATCTTTCCCAGCGGATTTACGGGCGTGCTTCTGAGCTAGCGGCTCAGCGTGGAATTATTTTGGCTGATACTAAGTTTGAGTTTGGGCAGTCGACTTTGGACGGTCCGCTAATTTTGGCAGATGAAGTTTTAACCCCGGACTCTTCGCGTTTTTGGGATGCTGAGGAATGGTGTGAGGGACGAGTAACACCTTCGTTTGATAAGCAGTATGTGCGGGATTGGCTAGTTTCTTCGGACGCTAATTGGGATAGGTCTGGAAAACAGAATCCGCCGCCCCTACCAGCTTCGGTAGTTGCGGCTACGCGGGAACGCTACCTGGATGCTCTGGTTCGTTTGACGGGCCGAGGGCTGGAAAGTTAAGTTTCCGCCAGCATTGGTCTGGCGGGTGGTAAAGGCCCGGTGTTACGTAACGCCGGGGGAGCGAGAAGGAGCCCAAATGGGTGTAATTGTTGTTGAGGTTATGCCGAAATCAGAAATTCTAGACCCGCAGGGTAAGGCTATTTTAGGTGCTTTGCCTCGGCTTGGTTTTTCTGATTTTGTGGCTGTTCGCCAAGGTAAACGCTTTGAGATTACCGTGGACGGACCGGTGACACAGGAAGCTTTAGAGCAGGCTCGCGCGGCCGCAACGGAGCTTTTGTCTAATCCGATTATTGAAGATGTAGTGTCGGTTCGTGAGCTGGAAGGTGCAAGCGAATGACAAAGGTTGGGGTGGTAACTTTCCCCGGTACTCTCGATGATCAGGACGCGGCCCGCGCGGTTCGTCTGGCGGGGGCTCAGCCGGTAAGTCTGTGGCACAAGGATGAGAATCTAAAAGATGTTGAGGCGGTAGTTTTGCCGGGTGGTTTTTCGTATGGGGACTACCTGCGTTGTGGCGCGATTTCGGCAATGAGTCCGATTATGTCCGAGGTTGTATCCGCTGCCAAGGAAGGTTTGCCGGTGTTGGGTATCTGCAACGGTTTCCAGGTTCTATGCGAGTCTCATCTGCTGCCTGGGGCACTAATCCGTAATGATCACCAGAAGTTTATTTGCCGTGATCAAACTCTTGAGGTGGTCAATAATGAGACTGCTTGGACAAGCGCTTTCGCCAAGGGGCAACAGATTGTTATTCCACTTAAAAATGGTGAGGGCAACTATCAGTGTAATCCGGCCGAGCTAGAACGCCTTGAGGGTCAGGGGCAGGTAGTGTTCCGCTATGTGGGAATTAATCCAAACGGGTCAATGAACGATATCGCCGGGGTCTGTAACGAGGCCGGGAACGTGGTGGGGCTAATGCCGCACCCCGAACACGCGGTTGAGGATGTCTTCGGGCCTGATGTTCCCGTGCAGAATGATGGCTTGGGACTGTTTAAGTCAGTACTGGAAAGCCTTCTCGGGAAATAGGTTATACACACCTTTTCCACGATTTTCTTTTCACGGTTCACAACCCTGTGGATAAACCTTGTGGATAGAAATGTGGAAAGTTGTGGATAGAAGGTTGAAAGAGGGTCGAGATTGCCGGAACGGCGGGGAAAAATGGTAGCACCTAAAGTTTTGGTTGAGGGTTTACTCTTTGCAGCCTTCTTGATTGAAACCTTGAATTTATAAGGAAAAGTGCTGATTTGCGAGGGTTTGCGGTGAAAATTCGCGCAATCTTCCCGAAATTAACACTTGCAAGTCTTCAGAAATAAGAAAAACTCGGAGTTTGTCCACAAGAATTCCTCTCGACTGTGGATAACTCTTGTGGACAAGGCTGTGGATAAGAGGTGTTGAAATCTCTTAAACCCTGGTTTTATCCACTAAACTACCTTTAGTAACAATCTACGGAGTAAAGATGACCGCTTCCGCTAAGACCAACTCTTCCCCCGACGAAACCCCAAAACATTCCCGCGAACACTACGATACTGTAGAAAATGCGGCCGCCACCTCGGAGCAGGAAATGCCCTACGCCGAGTTGGGCCTGAAAGAATCCGAGTACGAAAACATTAAAACGCTCCTGGGGCGTCGCCCCACCAACGCCGAACTGGCAATGTACTCGGTTATGTGGTCCGAACACTGCTCGTATAAATCCTCGAAAAAACACCTCCGGAAGTTCGGGGAAAAAACGACCCCAGAAATGCGCCAGCACCTACTGGTCGGAATGGGTCAAAACGCCGGCGTAGTGGATATTGGGGACGGGTATGCGGTGACTTTCAAGGTGGAGTCACACAATCATCCCTCCTTTGTGGAGCCGTATCAGGGTGCCGCTACCGGTGTGGGGGGAATCGTTCGTGACATCATGTCGATGGGCGCTCGCCCAGTAGCCGTAATGGATCAGTTGCGTTTTGGGGATGTTAACCATCCTGACACTGCCCGTGTAGTTCACGGTGTGGTTGCTGGTGTAGGTGGATACGGTAACTGCCTAGGATTGCCAAATATCGGTGGAGAAACCGAATTTGATTCTTCTTACCAGGGTAACCCGCTGGTAAACGCGCTGTGTGTGGGGGTGCTTAAGCACGAGGATATTCACCTGGCCAACGCTACGGGAGTTGGTAACCACGTAATTCTCTTTGGCGCACGCACCGGTGGGGACGGAATTGGGGGAGCTTCCATCTTGGCTTCCGAAACCTTTGAAGATGGTATGCCCGCTAAGCGGCCCTCAGTACAGGTCGGCGACCCTTTCATGGAAAAGGTGCTCATTGAGTGCTGTCTAGAACTGTTCTCCTCTCGTGTTGTAGAGGGGATTCAGGACTTGGGAGCAGCCGGAATTTCCTGTGCGACTTCCGAACTAGCTTCCAACGGCGACTCAGGCATGCACGTTGATCTTGAAAAAGTGCTTTTGCGTGATCCGTCGCTAACCGCCGGGGAAATTCTTATGTCCGAATCCCAAGAGCGCATGATGTGTGTGGTAACCCCTGAAAATCTTGCAGCTTTTGAGGAAATCCTTACCAAGTGGGACGTCGAATATTCTGTCATTGGCACGGTGACTGGAAATGGTCGCCTGACCATCGACCATCACGGACACCGAATCGTTGATGTTGATCCCAAGAGTGTCGCGCACGAGGGGCCTGAATATGATCGACCCTACCGTCGCCCGCTTTGGCTCGATGAATTGCAGGCAAACGGTACTGCAGACCTGCCGCGTCCACGTACCGCCGCCGAAATCAGCGAAGCTGTTCTAAAGATGGTTGCCAGCCCCAACCAGGCGGCTAAGAGCTGGGTAACTGACCAGTATGACCGTTACGTGCAAGGAAATACTGCTCTAGCTCAGCCCGATGACGCTGGGGTGGTTCGTGTGGTTGAAGAAACCGGTCTGGGAATTGCCCTATCTACCGACGCTAACGGGCGCTTCTCTAAACTTGATCCCTACGTTGGTGCGCAGCAGGCCCTGGCCGAGTCTTATCGTAACGTTTGTACGGTTGGCGCCCGTCCGCTCGCGGTTACGGACTGCCTCAACTTCGGTTCCCCGGAAGATCCGGACGCGATGTGGCAGCTAGTTCAAGCGATTGAGGGTCTGGCCGAGGCTTGTCGAGTAATGTCGGTACCGGTCACCGGCGGTAACGTTTCGCTATACAACTCTTCGGGTGCAGAAAAGTCGCGCCCTGACTCGTCTATTAATCCCACCCCGGTTGTTGGGGTGTTGGGGGTAATGGACGATGTTCGTCGCGCTAACCCTTCCGGTTGGAAGGAAGAAGGACTGGCCTTGGTTCTACTCGGTTTAACTGCTGATGAACTTGATGGTTCTGCCTGGGCGCGTGATATTCACGGGCACCTTGGTGGCCTGCCTCCGAAGGTTGACCTAGAAGCAGAAATGGCGCTGGGGCGAGTTTTGCTCGCTCTGTCCGAGGCGGATGGCGGAGCTTTGGTCGCGGCGGCTCACGACTGCTCTGCTGGTGGTCTGATTCAGACTCTGGTAGATGGGTGTCTACGTTATGGAGTGGGAGCTTCGGTAGATTTGTCGGGAGCTTGCAAACTATCAAAGCTTGACACTTTTGAGATGCTCTTTAGTGAGTCGGGAGCACGTTGTGTACTGGCTGTTCCTGAGGGGGTCTTGCCTGCCGTTGAGGCCGCCGCGCAAGCAGAGAATGTTGCCTTTGGAAGAATTGGTACTACGGGTGGTCAAATGTTGACTGTAACCGGGGCTGATTCCTTCAATGAAACTACCGGCGAGCCGGTTGAGGGTGATTTGCTTATCTTCGATTTGGATGAACTGCGTTTGGCGAGTGAAAAGACCCTGCCTTCACATTTCTAAAATATTTCTGGTGTAGTACTAGAACACTTTGAACGGTGGGCGCAAAAAGGTATTTTTCTTTTTGTGCCCACCGTTTTACGAGTGTAAAAATTTTCTGAATTACTTAGGACTTTTGTCATCATTTCTTGTTAAAACGTTTTAATAGGTAGGGGAGATTTGAGAGAATTAGGGCTTTTGTCCCGCCTGAAAACAGGTTAATTTTAGTTGATTTAATTGACTTCTTTTTGTTTTATTTGCTGAATGATAACAAAAATTGATAGGAAAAATATAATCTTTCGCTATTCCTTGACTGGCTAAAAATGCGGTACTAGACTGAAACTGCCAAGGAGGGGATGCCCGACAGCTCATCAACAATGATGTTGTCCGAGTATTGTCCGTCAGGTTCTATAGGAATTTGTCCACGATAATAGTCGGAGGTATTACTTCGCCATGCCTGAAACAGTATTTCAAGGCCGTAGCCTACTGTCCATGAAGGACTTCAGCCGTGCAGAAATCGAATGGTTAATTGGTTTCTCGCGTCATCTTAAGGATCTCAAGAAGCGCAACGTTCCGCACCGTTACCTAGAGGGTAAGAACATTGCACTTTTGTTTGAAAAGACCTCCACCCGTACCCGCGCAGCATTCACCGTGGCCTCCATTGACCTCGGTGCCCACCCTGAATTCCTCGGTAAGCAGGACATTCAGCTGGGAAACAAGGAAACCGTTCGCGACACCGCTTTGGTTCTTGGAAGCATGTTCGACGGTATCGAGTTCCGTGGCTTCAAGCAGGAGCACGTAGAACAGCTTGCTGAGCACGCTGGTGTGCCGATTTGGAACGGTCTAACTGACCGTGAACACCCCACCCAGATGATTGCTGACTTCATGACCATGCAGGAAGAGTTTGGCAAGCTAGAGGGCCTTACCCTTTGCTACTGCGGTCAGGGTCGCAACAACGTCCAGAACTCGCTGATGATTACCAGTGCAATTTTGGGTGTTAACTATGTGAACGCTACCCCGAAGGAACTTGCACCGGACCCTGAGGTTGTTGCAGTAGCACGCAAGTTTGCCGAGGAAAGTGGCGCTACCATCACCGTTACCGATGACCCGGTTGAGGCCGTCAAGAAGGCTGACGTAGTTTACACCAACGTTTGGGCCGCAATGGGTGAAGAAGGCCAGTTCGCTGAGCGTGTTCGCATGATGCGTCCTTACCAGGTAAACGCTGAACTTGTTTCTCACATCGAGAACCCCAACTACATTGTTCTCCACTGCCTCCCGGCTTACCACAATGCCGAAACCGAATACGGTAAGGAAATTGAAGAAAAGTATGGTTTGGCGGAAATGGAAATTACAGATGACGTGTTCTACTCATCTCACGCCCGCCAGTTTGAGGAGGCAGAAAACCGTATGCACTCCATCAAGGCAATTATGGCCGCAACGCTTGGTGACCTATACATCCCCAGCGTCTAATTCGTGACCGTTTAGGTTGGTTACCGCGCTAAAACTGCGCGGTAACCAACCCTGGCGTCCCCATTCTTGGAGGCACGCCTGATTACCCAATGGAGCTTATAAGAAATGTCTTCCAAAGTTGTCTCTGACGCTGCTGTCGCAGACCCTAAAGTAAAAGCTAAGAAGAAGAAAACCCGGCAGTCGCCAAATACCTATGTAATTTTGTTCTTCATTACAGCTTTTATTGCCATTTTGTCCTGGTTCATTCCAGGTGGTGCATACAAGCTTGACGATGCCGGTCACGCGATTGCCGGAACCTATGCCGAGGTACCCTCAACCCCACAGGGTCTATGGGATGTCCTCATGGCACCGATTACCGGTATGCTCGGATCTAAAGCCACTGCCGCAGCTATCCCGATTTCCCTATTCGTGATGCTGTTTGGTTCGTTCCTGGAAATGATGGAACAGACCGGTGCTTTGAAACTAGGATTGCACAAGGTCGCGGTAGCAAGCCAAAAGCGCCTCTTGGTTTTGATTGCAGTTTTGACTTCGGTCATGTCGTTCATGGGAACCGTTGAAGGCGCCTACGAAGAAGGCATGGTTTACCTGATGATGTTTATCCCAATTCTTTTAGCTTTGGGACTGGACACCGTCACGGGCGTAATGATTGTTGTTCTCGGTACCCAGATTGGTTGCTTGGCTTCTACTATCAACCCCTTCGCTACAGGTATCGCTTCCGGTATTGCCGGAATTTCCGTAGGTGACGGAATGGGCCACCGTGCTCTTATGCTGGTGGGCTTAACTGCTGTGGTTATCGCCTTCATTTATCAATACGCACGTAAAGTACAAGCTAATCCTGAAAAGTCGATGCAGTTCTACCGTCGCGACGAAGACCTTAGGTTGTTCGCCGCTACCGAAGAGGGCGAAGTAAAGATGGAAAAGCGCCAGAAGTGGGCGCTGGGATTGTTCATCACTACCTTCGTAATCATGATTGTTTCGCTGGTTCCCTGGACCTCGCTGAACGAAAACTGGACTTTCTTCGGTACTTTCACCAAATGGATTGGAAACACCCCCGGTCTGCGTGAAGTATTCGGTTCTAACATTGTTCCCTTCGGTGACTGGTACTTTGCTGAACTATCTATGCTCCTGCTCCTGATGACATTTGTTATCGGTTGGGTTTCGGGCTACACTGCGAATGAAATCGTTGACATTACCATTAAGGGTGCTGGTGGCCTAGTTTCAACCGCGTTCGTGGTTGCTATGGCACGTGGTATCCAGGTGGTAATGGACTCTGGAAAGATCACCCCCTCGATTCTGCACTTTGGTGAAAGCACCCTTTCGTCGCTTTCCCCAATTAGCTTCGCAATCGTCTCGCTGATTTTCTACTTCCTGATTGCCTGCCTTATTCCCAGTTCTTCCGGACTGGCTGCGGCAACCATGGCGATTATGGCTTCGCTTTCACGCTTTGCCCACGTTGATGTCTCCATCATGATTACCATCTACTGCATGGCTCTTGGTCTTGCGAAGATGGTTACTCCGACCTCTATCGTCCTAATGACCTGTCTACAGGCCGCCAAGGTGCCCTACGGTAAGTGGGTTCGTTTCATCGCCCCCTACGTGGCTGCACTCTTTGCCCTGTGCTGTGTCATTCTCGCGATTCTGGTGAGCATTTAATAAACCGAAAATAATTCAGAGAGGAATTAGTAAAATGTCAGAAAAAGCTCCCCTAGATGAAGTATTCGTAAGCAATGCAACCAACCGCCTAACCAAGGTAATGGTTTGCTCTCCTAAGTACTACACCTTCAACGCTATCAACGTCATCACCGCCGAGTGGATGAAGAAGGGCGACACCGAACAAAACGATGTGATGGTACGCGAATGGCAGACCCTCGTCGACGCCTATGAAGCTAACGGGGTCGAGGTCGTACAGGTAGAAGCCCGCAAGGAATTCGAAGTTATGACCTTCGCTCGCGACTATGGTTGCATGATTAAGGAAGGTGCCGTAATTGGTCACTTCCGCCACCCTGCTCGTCAGGTTGAAACCGTAGCTTACGAACAGAAACTAAAGGAAATGGGAGTTCCGATTGTGGCCCGCGTTAACGCCGGCTGCATGGAAGGTGGAGACTTCTGGATGATTGATGACCACACCTTGGCATTCGGTCTGGTAGACCGTACTGACGAGGCCGGTGTTGCCAATCTTCGTGACCAGCTTTCCAAGTTCGGTTACACCGTAGTTGGAGTGCCGGTTCCTCCGGACAACTTGCACCTTGACATGGTGTTCAACATTGTCGCTCCGCAGGTAGCTTTGGCTGCTACTGACCAGCTACCGTACAACTTTATGCAGATGCTCAAGCGTCGTAACTTTGAGATTATTGAAGTTGCTGCTGAAGACGTCTTTAAGCACGGTTGTAACGTACAGTGCATCGGTGACGAGCGGGTTATCGGTATCGAAAAGAACAAGCACATCAACGACAAGATGCGTGCCCTAGGCCTAGAAGTTATTGACGTGCCGTTCGATCAGATTCTGCACGCCGGCGGTGGTCCTCACTGCCTGACCCAGCCGATTAAGCGCCCCTGAGATTGTAGCGATTGCCATGAAAATACTAATTAGTGATTACGCCGAATCAATGATGCCGACCCACGACCTGGAAATCGAAACTATTCGAGCGGGTCTGGGGCCGGAAACAGAGATTGAGGTCTACGCATACACTGACGAAAACCGGGCGGAATTCCTAGAAAAAATCAGCGATGTAGACGGTTTGCTCACAGCCTTTGTCAAGATTGACAGGGAAGTGTTCGAACACGCTCCCAAGCTGAAGGTAGTTTCTCTAAACTCGACCGGTTGGGATGGAGTAGACCTTGAAGCTGCTACCGAACACGGGGTGAAAGTTTGTCCCGTAGGTGAATACTGTACTTGGGATGTCGCCGAAGGTGCCGTTGCTTACGTATTTGCCATGAGCAAGCAGCTAAAGTTCTACGGTCGTCAAATCGATCAGGAACACAAATGGGATTACTCTGCCGGTAAATCGTGGCCCCGTATCGAAGAAACTACCGTAGGTATTTTCGGTCTCGGTAAAATCGGTAAATGCACCGCTAAGAAACTCGGACCACTCGTTAGCCGGGTAGTTGCTTACGATCCGTTTGTAAGCGATGAAGACGCCCGGGCTATTGGGGTAGAAATGCTGTCTAAAGAAGATGTATTCGCACAGTCGGATATCATCATTAGCCACATGAACCTCAACGACGATACCCGAAACATGTTCAATGATCAAGCATTTGAACAAATGCGCCGCCACCCGATTCTTATTAACATGGGAAGAGGGCAGTGCGTAGATGAAGCTGCTCTGATTAAGGCCTTGGACGAAGGTAAACTTCGGGGATATGCTGCGGATGTGCTCATCGATGAGACTCCACAGTTGGAAACCCACCCCCTAGTTGGGAGAGATGATGTGATGTTAACTCCTCATTCATCGTTCTATTCCCAAACTTCGATTGAAGCCTTGGAGAAAATCTCATCTAACAACCTGGTTCATGTTCTCAAAGGTGAACTAGATCAGGTGTTCAAGCTGGTCAACTGAAACTAAAAAGCAGAAGGGCGGCTGCAACTTAACAGCAGCCGCCCTTCTGATATTTCAGACCTCGACTTATTTGAAGGAAAACAAAATGACGAAACCACGTATTGTAATTGCCCTCGGTGGAAACGCCTTGGGAAACACTCCCGCTGAACAGCTCGAAAAGGTTGAGCACACCGCCGAAGTTTTGGTGGAATTGGTAAAGCAGGGAAACGAAATTGTTGTCACGCACGGGAATGGTCCCCAGGTGGGAATGATTAATAAAGCCTTCGAGTTGGCTAATGAAGCCGACAAGAAAATTCCATTAATTCCGCTCCCCGAATGTGGTGCGATGAGCCAGGGATACATCGGATACCACCTCCAGCAGAAGATTGGTAAGAAAGCCGTTGAAGCTGGAGAGAACTGGCCGGTTGCCTCAATCGTCACCCAGGTTGAGGTAGACGAAACCTCGGCAGCCTTCCAGAATCCCACCAAGCCAGTTGGTGCTTTCCTAAGCGAAGAAGCCGCGAAAGAAATGATGGAAGCCGACCCCACAGTGAAGTTCGTAGAGGATGCCGGGCGCGGTTGGCGTCGCGTTGTCCCCTCACCCGAACCAATGCGGATTGTCGAAATTGACGCGGTTAATAACCTCGTTAACGCTGGTTTCATTGTCGTTTGCTCCGGTGGTGGCGGTGTCCCCGTAGTCGCTGAGGGCAAGGGACTAAAGGGTGTACCAGCAGTAATTGACAAGGACTTTGCGGGTGAACTACTGGCCGAAAAGGTAGAAGCACAGACTTTGTGCCTATTGACTGAGGTCAAGCATGTTGCGATAAACTACAATACCCCGGAACAAGAAGACCTAAAGGACATTACAGTTTCTGAAGCTAAGAAACTGTGTGACGAGGGTCAGTTTGCTCCCGGAAGCATGCTTCCTAAGGTACAGGCCGCAATTCGCTTCGTTGAATCCGGTGCTGGCCGTGTGGGAATCATCGGTGCACTCAGTGACGCTGCGAACGCCATCAATGGCCTCAGCGGTACCCGCATTCACGCGGATTCCTAAATAATTAAAAATAACTACCCCCGTTGGTGATAAACATGAGATGGCTTGACGCTGCTGCCCTAGTAGCATATTTCGTAATCGTAATTGCGGCAGGTGTGATTGGCGCTAGACGGGCCAACAGCCGTGATGATTACATTGTTGCTGGAAGAAAGCTCAATTTTCCCATGTTCTTCGCCTGTATTGCCGCGATGGCGGTCGGTGGAGCAGTTACCGTCGGCGGTGCAGCACGAGGTTATGAGGTAGGCATTAGCGGATGGTGGATTGGTGGCTCTTTGGGGCTGGGATTCATCTTGCTAGGAATGGTTGTTTCCTCAAAACTAAATGCTCTACGCGCCGTGAGTATCACCGACGTGGTGTATCAAAACTACGGCATGGCAGCCCGGATTATGAGTGCTATCTTGACAATTATCTACACTTTGGCACTAAGCACAGTGCAGATAATTGCAATGGGTGCAATCATGTCCGGGCTGCTGGGCTGGAGTATGTTTGTAAGCTGCCTAGTTTCTGGATCAGTAGTTGCTTTCTACACGGTAATCGGGGGCATGTGGTCGGTAACTCTGACAGATATTGTCCAGTTCATCGTAAAGACTCTCGGGGTTATCATCATTGCCCCGCCCCTGATTTTGCTAAACAGTCATGTTGGAGGTTTCAGCGGAATCTGGAGCTCGGTACCTTCTAGCCACTGGGATATCGGAGCGCTGGGCTTTAACGGCTCCCTTTACTGGATTTTGCTTTACGTTCCAGGGCTATTTATCGGCCAGGATATCTGGCAGCGTATCTTTACCGCAAAGAACAAGAAAATTGCCCGTTCAGGTACCATTGGCGCGGGTATCTATTCCCTCATTTACGGTTTCTGTGCCGTCTTTATCGGCTTGGCGGTAAAAGCTTCACACACTCAGTTAGATGATCCACAGCAAGCTTTCGCCGTGGGTGTCTTAAAATTCCTTCCCGACGGTATTTCCGGTTTGCTTCTGGCCGCCGCTCTCGCTGCCAGCATGTCGGTAGCCTCGGGAACTATCCTCGCTTGTTCAACCATCGTCCACGAGGAACTACTTGCAATTCCCGCTATCCGTGAACGCTTTGCCCTGGTGGATAACAGCGAAACTTCTAAACCAACCCTGGACCGTTTCCTCGCCCTCGCAGTAGGGGCAGTGGCCCTGATTCTTTCCATTTCCATCGGAGATATTTTCATTGCTCTGGACTTGTCCTACACCTTCCTTTCCGGATGTGTGTTCGTCCCAGTCATTGCGATTTTCGTGAACCGCAAAGTAAACCACAAGGCCGGTCTGATTTCCCTGTTCTCCAGTGCGCTAGTAGTTACGGTAATTACTATTCTCGGTTTCACCGGAGCGCTACCGGCAATCGTCGGTCAAGAATGGGCAAAAGACTGGGGAATTGGCGGACCGTACCCGATTCTGGCTGGAATGATTGTTGGCGCCCTATCCTACATCATTGTCTACCTGCTAGATTGCAAGAATGCGGTACTGAGCACCGCTACAGAGGCCACCGGTCGTATCTGAAGATGAGACCGCTTAACACTCGCCTTTTAAGAGCCTGAGTTATAGTGGATATCATGCTTAAAGAGGTCACTTCCGTCGCTCCTACCTACGCCGTAGTAGACCTCGAAACCAGCGCACTCAGTCCAGAATACGGCCGAATTATCGAGGTGGGTATCGTACAGCTTTCGGCCGAGTTAGAAGTGGAACAAACCTGGCAAACCCTACTTAATCCCGGTGCAGGAGTAGGACGCAGTGATATTCACGGTATCCGTCGCGCGGATGTGCTCGATGCGCCGACTTTCGGTCAGGTGGCCGATAAAATTGCCGAGCTTCTAAACGGGCGCATTATCGTTGCACACAATACCCGATTCGATTTATCTTTCCTACATGCTGAATACCATCAGCTTGGGCGGCGAGTCCATCTTCCCGCGCTGTGTACCTGTATCCCGGCAAAACACTTTATTCCCACTCCTTCGCGTTCGCTCCAAAGCTGTTGTGAAACCACCGGAATTACCCGTCAGCGCGTTCACTCTGCTCTCGGGGATGCGACCGATACCGCCGAACTTTTTACTCTTTTCATGCGTCTAGCTGCGGACGGAAAACAAATTGGTCGCACGGCCTACCCCACTGAATGGCAGAGGGTAATTACCGGAGAAGATGGGGTGAGCGAAATTTCTTTCGACCCACTCGCTGCCGTTAACGTGCCCATAAAAATTAGGGGATAAACAGAAATTGGGCCCTTCGGGAAAACCCGAAAGACCCAACTCGTAAAATGAAGACTACTTGCGGCCTGAAACCAGCTTCACAATCCAAATTAGGATTACCGCGCCCAACAGGCAGGTAAAGAAACTGAAAACCAGTCCACCGCCAGAAACGTTAAAGCCGAAGAATCCGAGAACCCCACCGCCAATAAAACCACCGATGATACCAACGAGGATGTTCACACCAATGCCCATAGTGGCATCTGTTCCCATTACCTTGGAGGCAATCCAGCCGGCTAAACCGCCAATTACAATCCAGCCAATAATTCCGAGAGCAGGCATATTATTCCTCCTAAGTAGAAAAACCTTTTCGAGCTCATGCTAACAGTACGCAACGCTAATCAATGCGTTGAAGCAAGCCTAATCACTAATGTTTTACGGGTGTTTAGATAAGTGTTAAGAGAAAGTAGTCCGCTTGTAACCTAAAAATCATATTTCTGACAAACAGGAAGATAAATACCTAAAACGGATACTTTATCCCATTCCGGTTAGTACACCTAGACGGTTGAAAGCATTAATAGTGGCGATAGAAACTATAAGATCAGTGGTGGTTTTTTCCCCATAAACCGCAATCACCCGTTCTTGCAAACCCATATCAAACGGTTTATCAGAAAGATTCGTACCTGCCGAAGCGAACTCTAAAACTAGCGATTCAGCCTCGTTGAAAGAGGTATCACCCGGCTGCCAATTGCGGATTAAAGAAATCTCATCAACGCTAAACCCGGCTTTTAGGGCTTCCCGCGAGTGGTAGTCAACGCAGTAGCTGCAACGGTTTAAGAACGAGGCACGAAGCTGTACCAATAATCGTAAGCGAGTATCTAAACCATGGCCTAAAAGCTCAGTTGCCCCTAAGGAAGCATAAATACGTTTGTGGGTTTTCATCCAATTTAGAACAGTCATACTTTAAGATAACAAGCCAAAGGAAATAACTATTCCCGTTAAAGAAGAAAAGTAACCCTATCGCGCGGCTGAGAAATTCTCAAAGCAGGGCACTTTTCTTCCAAATCAGCCTTTTATGAATTACTTAGTAGAGGTACCAAAAGATTCCATAATTAACGGATACTAGTTTGCTCCAAGTAAAACTTATTACCTTAAAGTGTATAGTCGAAAATAAGTGGATAAAAGTTACTAGCAACGATGCTAATAAAACAGCCAGAATAATAGGTAAAGCCTGCCCTATATCTCCACCGCTTAAAACCTCAAGAAAAACCTTTGCCCGCCGGCATAAAACGCAGGCGGACAAAGGTAAATAAAGCGAAGAACTTATAGCGGCTTAACCGCGACAATCCCAATGGCATTCATGCTCTTAGCCTTCTGGCGGAAAGTCTTTCGCATATGTAAAATGCGCTTCCGCGCGGCAGGATTACGCAACACGTTAAACACAAAACGTGCGGCCCCAACCAAGCCTTCATCAGCAATCAAACGCTTAGGCTCTAGCAAGTGCATTGGGTTAGTTGTCTGGTAAGTTACCTCAAATCCAGCCTCGGTAAGCAACGCTGACCAATCCTCCATCGTCAGCGGTCGCGCCCCCACTTTAATCGACTGTGAAAGGGCCTTTGCTACAACTTTCTGGTCTTCCGGGTCTACATCACTACGCAAACCCAACTCGTGAATTGCGTAGCGCCCACCCGGAGCCAAAATGCGGAAAGCTTCATGAATAATCTCGCGCTTTTGCTCATGTGACTGCATAGAAAGCATCGCTTCACCAACCACCAAAGTGGCCTGAGCGTCGGGCAATCCTGTCTCTTTCGCGTCAGCAGCAACCAAGGAAGCCTGTGGGTAGGGGGAAATAACCTTCTTAACGAGGGTGGCTCCCTGCGGGTTGGGGTCAACCCCAATATACTTTTGGGGGTTAACAGCTAAAAGAATCTCTGCGGTTTTACCGACTCCCGGCCCAAACTCGACAATAGAATCGCGCGAGTGAGGATTTGCCTTTTCGATGATGCGCCGAGTTAGTTCCATGCCCCCAGGTCGCAAAACACGTTTTCCCATTTTTGCAAGCAGCCAGTGCCCCTGCAGTCGAGATTCTGGTGCCCCCGGACGTTCATCCTTGGGGAGATTCAGGTTATTTTCTTCCATCAGTTGCACTGTTCCTTCCAGGTTTCAAACCCACCACGTACCGAAACAGCATCAAAGCCACGTTCTTTCAAAGCACGAGCTGCTTTTAATGAACGCACACCATGGGCACAATAAACAACTACCTTCTTGGCCTCCCCAAGGGCAGCTAAGTCATTATCGGCAATCTGCCCCAAAGGAATGTGTACGGCCTGAGAATCGTGTCCCTTCTCCCACTCGTGCGCCTCGCGCACATCTAAAACCGTTGCACCTTTATCAACTAAAGTTCGCGCTTCCTCGGCAGAGACCTCTAAGTCGCTGTCCAAATCGCCACTCATAAAAGAACCAAAAATACCCATCTAAACACTTCCTAACTTAGGTAAGGCCAACGTTTTAACAGTAAAGACAAAATAGGTAATGTCAAGACTTTTCTTCACCCAGAAAAACAAAAGATAAATATTTTTGTGAATGATATCTAATTTTCGTCACAATAATGACAAGTCAAGGTTCTTATTGTTAAGTTAGGCAAGGCAAACCTTTGCAAAGACATACAAAGTAAGCTCAGCGTTAAGAAATAGTTCCTTACCGGAACTAAAACTTGACCTCCCATCTTACAAATAAGGAGAATCCGTGATTTCCGCTCTTAAACGAAGCCGCGTTGGACTCGCTATCGTTCTGGCTGGAGCTCTCGCCCTAACCGGTTGCAGCTCCACCAAAACCGCTGAAGCTCCCAAAGAAAAAGGGGCTATGACCAAGGAAGCACCAGCCACCAAAGAAGCAGGCACCTTCCCCCTAACATTTGAAAATGCTGACGGAAGCACTACCACGATTCCGGCTAAGCCAACCCGAATTGTTTCCACCTCGGTCACCCTAACCGGTATGGCTGTTCCCTTCAAAGCTCCCATTGTCGCTAGCGCCACTGCCGCCAACGCAAAGTTCTTCCCAGCGTGGGCAAAAGCAGCTAACGAAATGAAGATTCAGGAATTGTGGAAAGCTCAGTCTGCCGCTAACCTAGAACAGGTAGCAGCCGCTAAACCAGATCTAATTCTTGTTTCTGCCTCCGGAGCAGACTCGGTTAAGAAACAGGTAAAAGACCTCCAAAAGATTGCTCCTACGGTAGTTATTAACTACTCTAAGTCCTCCTGGCAGGACGTGACCCTTGCCCTCGGTAAACTCACCGGTATGGAACCCGAAGCGCAGCAGGTTGTAGACACCTTTAACAAGAAGGTAAAGGACACTGCCGCCACAATTAAACTTCCCGATGGCCAGGTAAATATCATCTCCTATAACGGGGCGGGCAAACCAAATGCTGTAGCTAAGCTAGAAGGCCCCTACGGAGAACTCTTTAGCGCACTCGGCTTTGAGGTCGAAGGCCCCAACCCCAACTGGAAAGCCGGCGGGGAACAGGGTGCACGCGTTCGTAAAGACTTCGCTTTCACTTCCCTGGAAAACCTCACTCAGCTGAACGCTAAGACCACTTTCCTTATCCACGGCGATGAAGAAACTGCCAAGGCAATGATGGAAAATCCGGTCCTCGCAAACGTTCCATCAGTAAAGGCAAAGCAGGTTTACCCACTGGGTAAGCAGGTATTCCGCCTTGACTACTACACCTCACAGATTGTGCTCGAAAAGATTAACAAGCTATACGGTGTCAAGTAAGACAAAACAGCGTAAACCGCTAGGCCGACGAGGACTACTCGTCGGCCTAGTCGGCCTTACCGTAGCGCTAATCCTCCTGGTACTTCTATCGGTTGCAGTTGGGTCGAAACCCATTCCGCTGGAACACACCCTCCAGGCGCTAGTGGGAAAAAATGCCGGAAGCACAGACTACCTGCTCGTATGGCATTCACGTTTGCCGCGTACCGCCATCGCGATTGTTGCCGCATCTGCTCTCGGCGCAGCCGGAATGGTAATGCAAGCGATGACCCGCAACCCCCTAGCCGATCCGGGAATTTTTGGAATAAACTCTGGAGCCACTCTCGCCGTTATCCTTGGCGTAGCCCTATTCGATATCCAAAACTATATTTTTCAGGTTATCCTCGCCCTATTCGGTGCCTTTCTCGCCGGGGTAACTATCTACCTACTTGGAGGGGCGCGCTCAGGAATTGATCCGGTAAAACTTGTTCTTGCTGGAACAGCATTCAACGTTATCGTGATGGCTCTAGTACAGATTATCGTAGTTAATAACGACGAAAATACCTACGATTTTTTTCGCCAATGGGTAGTGGGAACATTTGCCGGAAGACAGCCGATTGTCCTAATTACAACCAGCGTGGCAATTCTTCTCGCCCTTATAATCACTTTTGTTTCTAGTCGCCAACTGGACTCCCAGCTTCTTGGTGCAGACATGGCCGTAACTCTTGGTGTTAATCCACGTACCCTTGCGGTAACTAGTTCCTTGAGCGTAATCCTTCTTGCCGGAGCAGCGACTGCCGCTGTTGGGCCAATTATCTTTCTTGGGTTAGTTGCACCCCATATAGCCCGCGTAATTACCGGCCCCATACACAAATGGGCCCTACCCTACACTCTGCTTATCTCTGCTGATTTAGCACTTCTGGCTGATGTTCTTGGAAGAATAGTTGCTCCACCTCTAGAAGTACAGGTAGGAATTATGCTTGGCCTAATTGGGGGTCCCTTCTTTATATTCCTAGTCACCCGTAAAAAGCTGGGACGTCTATGAGCATTAAAGATACCCACCATTTCACGCCCGCGTATCGAATTTTACGCAGTGGCAAAAAATCCTTTCTCATACATCGGAAACTAGCGTTAACTTCCCTTGTTCTACTAATAGTCTGCATAATTACGGGTGCCTACAATCTCAACCTCGGTTCTTTTAATTACACTCTCTGGGACATTACAAAAGCCGTCTTCGGATACGGTCCGCAACAGGAAGTATTCGTTGTCCAAAACTACCGGCTTCCTCGTGTAGTAATTGCTTTCTTTGCAGGGGCCTCACTGGGAGTCTCCGGAGCCATATTCCAATCGCTTTCCCGTAACCCGCTCGGCTCTCCCGATATCGTCGGATTTACCCAGGGAGCCGCCACTGGTGCAATTATCCAAATAGTTGTATTCGGCGGGGGAGCGAGCGCGGTTGCGCTAACCGCATTCTTCTCGGGTATCGCCACTGCCCTAATTGTTTACCTACTATCACGAACTAGCCATAACTTCGGAAGCGAACGCATCATTCTTGTAGGAATTGGCATGGGAGCAACCCTTAGCGCACTAAATGCACTTGTGCTCGTGCGCGGTGATCTTGATTCCTCAATTGAAGCTAACCTTTGGCGAACCGGATCGCTGGAAGGACGTGACTGGGCAAATGCCCTCCCCATCATTGCCTGCGCCTTCATAGCAATTCCTCTGAGTGCAATGCTTGCCAAAAGACTAACCATGATAGAACAGGGCGATGAACTAGCTGCGCAATTGGGAATACCGGTTGAAAAAACCAGATTTTTTATAATTCTTCTTGCCGTTGCCCTTGTCTCTGTTGCTACAGCTTCCTGCGGTCCAATTGCTTTCATTCCTCTTGCTGCTCCCCAATTACTGAAACGACTAGCGAAATATCCCCAGGTATCCATTTTCGGAACAGCCCTCATGGGCTCAACCCTTTTAATGATTGCCGATGCTGCCGTCCGTTCCCTTCCCAACGAACTAGAACTTCCCGTAGGACGAGTAACCGGACTGATTGGCGGAATGTACATGATTTGGCTAATCAGCGGCAGAAAGAAAAAACAAGTATGAAGAACTACACCAATCACCCCCGGCTCCAAGCGGAAAATATCACCCTCGCCTATGGGGAACGAGTAATTAGCCAATCCCTTAAAGTAGATATCCCCAAAGGGAAAATTACAGTTATCGTCGGCCCCAACGCATGCGGTAAATCAACTCTTCTTAAATCCCTTTCCCGCCTTCTGAAACCCCATGCAGGTAGTGTGTTGCTAGAGGGAAAAGACATTCATTCCCTGCCTACCAAAACAGTCGCCCGAAAACTTGGTTTTCTTCCCCAAAGCCCCGTTACCCCGCGTGGAATTACCGTTCGAGAACTAGTTGCCCGTGGACGTTACCCGCACCAAACCTTCTTGCAACAATGGTCGCAAGCAGATGAAAAAGCAGTCGAGATAGCCCTAAAACAAACCGCTATTACCAATCTGCAAGACAGATATGTAGATGAACTCTCCGGAGGACAACGTCAACGCGCCTGGATAGCACTTACCCTCGCTCAAGATACACCGCTACTTCTCCTTGATGAACCAACCACCTATCTTGATATCGTTCACCAGGTAGAGGTTCTAAACCTATGCACCCGCATCAACCGCGAAGCCGGAAGAACAGTTGTAATTGTCCTACACGATTTAAATCAGGCTGCACGATACGCAGACCACGTCATTATGATGAGAGAAGGGCAAATTAAACGGGAAGGAAAGCCCGCGGAAATCTTTACTGTTGCAGCCATTAAAGAAGTATTTGGGCTAGACGTAATAATTGCCGATGACCCAATCTCACATACACCCATGATTATCCCAACCCTTACCCAGGGCGAAAAAATATAAAGTTTGGGCCGAAAAGGCTTAATGCCCTCCCGGCCCAAACTCAAGAATGACTGTAAAAAACTATCAGGATTCCTCGACAGCCTTTGCTACGCGGCGGTGAGCTTCCCAAATTGCCTCGGGGAGACCATCGAATTGCTTCAGGTGCTCCTCACGGTTCTTGATTTCCTGCTTCCACAGGTCAGTCTTAATAACCAACAGCTTATCTAGGTCATCACGGTCGCCCTTGAAGCCATCAAGGTTAAGTTCCTCAACCTTAGGAACAATACCCACGGGGGTCTTAGTACCTTCGGCGCGGCCTTCCTTAACATCAATCAGCCACAGCAGAGCGCGCAAGTTGTCACGGTATCCCGGCCAGAGGAAGTGACCGTCCTCAGCGTCACGCTGGAACCAGTTCACGTGAGCAAAAATTGGCTGATGCTTAGCGGCGCCAATAATGCGCAGCCAGTGCTCAGCGTACTCGCCCTCGGGGTAGCTCATGAACGGACGCATCGACATCGGGTCGTAGCGCAGCACGCCTTCCTTGCCCTCGGCGGCAGCTGTAGCTTCAGCACCCAGTGTGAGACCGTCGTAAACACCCTCAGGTAGGTCAGTAATCGCACGAATTAGCGGCTCACGGTCGCGGACACGACCACCAAAGATAATGGCGTCAATCGGAACACCCTTGGGGTCTTCGTAGTCGGGAGCGACGTTAGGAACCTTCGATAGGGAGGCGGTGAAACGCGAGTTCGGGTGCGCCCACTCGTCGCCCTTAGCCTTGGAACGCTGGTGCTCGACCGGACGCTCCGAAATGGGGTTGCCCTTCCAGTCTAGCCAGCCGGTGACGTCCTCGGGGTAGTCGGGGGTCTTACCTTCCCACCAAACTTCCTGCTTTTCCGGGTTGTAAGCAACGTTGGTGAACAGGGTGCGGGTACCAGGCTGAACGGCTTCCATAGCGGTGGGGTTGGAGTCCCAGTTGGTGTCCTTAGCAACACCAAAAGCACCGTATTCGGGGTTCATACCGTAAATACGGCCGTCCTCGGGGTCAACACGCAACCAGACGATATCGTCACCGTAGAAGTAAACTTCGTAACGGTCTTCAAGGCCGTCCGGGGGAAGCATCATCGCGAGGTTGGTCTTACCGGAAGCTGAGGGGAAACCGCCGCAGACGTAGTAGGTGCGGTCTTCCTTCTTGTCCTTAATCCCAATGAGCATGAACTGCTCCGACAGGAACTCCTTAGAAGCCCAGCCGTCGTAAGCGGCCTGACGGAGGCCGTGGGCAATTTTACCGAGTAGGGCGTTGCCGCCGTAGGAAGAACCGAAGTGAAGGATGGTACGGTCATCAGCTACGGTGGCGAACAGGCGCTTGTCGTCAGGAGTTCCCTGGCCGAGGTTTTCCAAGTCACCGGTGACGTGGACAGCGTTCACGAAGTGTGCCGGGTCCTCAATATCGTTCAGGAAGTCTACACCCACACGAGCCATGCGAATCATGTGCAGAACAACTGTGCGGTTGTCAGTTAGCTCAACACCGCGAGCGTACTTCTCAAGCGGGGAGCCCTTCGGAGCCATGAGGTAAGGAATGACGTACATGGTCTTGCCCTTGAAGGCACCGCGCATCTTTTCAATCTGAGACTCGGTGACCTGCTCGGCATCACGCCAGTTGTTGTAAACACCCTTGTCAGATTCCTGGTGTGTGGCAACAACGGTGCGTTCCTCGGAACGAGCAGTGTCCTTGTAGTAGGAACGTGAGTAGTACAGGCCCTCGCCGGCGGGCTGAATTTCCCCGTCTGCCAAAGCGGCTTCTACCAAACGTTCGTCGTCGCGGGCATCAACTACCTCGATTGAATCAGGCTGAAGAATCTCGGCCCACTTTGCAACGTATTCCTCTACCGCCTCGTTCTTGAGGCCAGCATCCTTGAGGATCTGTGGAATATCCACTTTTCATCTCCTAACTTAGGTTAACCGATGTTGAAACTTAGTCTATCCAAATTAGAAGGTTGTTGGGGGTGAAAAATGGTGCTCAGGAAAAATTTCTTTGGCCAGTTTTTAGGAAAAATGCTCGTTTGGGGACCCAGGACCCAAAGAAAAAAGGCTTATCTGACGCATCTTCGGGGAAATGTCGGAAAACTGGGGGTGTGATTGTTAGGGGGTATTAGCTAAATGTTTAGGTGTAGTTTAGAGAAGGTTTAGCTGTCGTTTATGAGCCAGATGCAGGAATTCTTTATTCAAGTGGGAAATGCTTCGGGTCCCGAATAACTAGGAGGCAGTCTTATATACTCGCTCTTATGGAAAAACGGGGCGGAGCTACGCGACTAGATTCACTTACCGGATTACGGTGGTGGGCAGCATTTGGGGTATTCCTCTACCATTTGGCACCCAGCGGAGCAGTGGGACTGAGAAATCAGGCGTTTTTTCTTGCTGGAGATTCGGGAGTGGCGTTTTTCTTCGTCCTCTCTGGGTTTGTCCTCGCCTGGTCAGCCCGCCCTCATGTTGGAGCCAAACAATTTTGGTGGCGCCGTTTCGCCCGTATTTGGCCAGCACATTTTGTAGCGCTACTGTTGGCTATCCCCGTCTTCTATTCTTTTGGAAGCTGGGGGATTGAAGGTTCTTCCGCAAACTGGTGGGTAAAACCCGCAGACGGGAATGTATTTTTGGTTTCGGCACTACTCTTGCAGGGATTCTTCGTGTCCCCCTCGTATGTGTTCGGAGGAAACCCGGCTGCCTGGACACTCAGCTGTGAAGCCCTGTTTTACGCGCTTTTTCCCGCGCTTATTCTGTTGGTACGAAACTGGAACAAACGGACGGTGGTGGTAGCTACTGCGCTGCTGGTGTGCTTTAGCGGGGCAGTGCTACTGGGAATTGGACTGCCCGCCGCTTTACCGCCGGTGCTTACGCAACTATGGCAGTTCCTCCTCGGCGTTCTGGTAGCGATGGGCTTAAAACGAGGAATAAGAATGGCGCTTTCCCCGCAACTTGTAGTAGCTGGACTTCTATTTTTATTTGTCCTAAGTGGGGTCGTAGCTACGGGAACGCTCGGGGAAGCGGCAAAGAAAATTTTGCACCCGCTGAACGTGTTTGGATTCCCCGTAATTTACGGGCTGGCAATTTTTGCTCTAGCGAGCGCCGAATTAGCCGGACGCAATAGTTTCCTACGTTCACGCCTGCTGGTAAAAGCGGGGGAATGGTCCTATGCGTTCTACCTCGTTCACGCAACCGTGCTCTACGGGTGGCGTGAACTTATCGGAGTACCGCGTGAGGTAACAATTCGCGGGGTGTACGTGAGCTCTTCCGTGATGGGTTTCGTGACCTTCTGCCTGCTGTTCGTCCTATGTGTGGCTGCCGCCGGGGCGCTACACACCTGGGTTGAAAAGCCCTGCGAAAAGAAAATTCGCGCCTGGGCAGATAACCGGTATGGGAAAAGTGGCCGGAGCTAATTTACTTGTGCGAAGTAGCGTTGATGGTTGGACTTTAACACCTATGTGTTGGGTACTTTGTTCTACCGTTTTATTTCAGATGGTAATTGTGTTGATGTGGAGTATTTCGCAAAGCTAGTAAGCGATGAAGAAAATAATTACAGTTTTGTTCCTACGCTAAAATCGGAGGGTGAGCAAACCTATCAGAGCCACCTGGGATGGCACAAAAGCCGAAGTTTACCTACGCACCTTTTCCCGAGTATGCGCGGGTACCATTCCATTTATTTGTGAACATCTAGAAGGCTCCACCATTGCCGATATTGGGTGTGGCTGTGGCGACCTTGTTGCGACCATCGCTACCTGCATCAACGACCATACCCCAGAACTTTGCCTCACCGGGTGCGATAGTGAACCGGCCATGGTTGAGTTAGCGCGTGAACGCTTCAAGCACCTACCGACAGAGTTTCGTTGCGATGCCCTTCCCAAGCTAACTACTTATGGTACAGACACCCAAGACACCACAATCTCAAATTTCGTTATTAACCACGTTCCCAACCCGCTTGCGTGCATGCGTGGCCTAGCGCGAATCACAAAGCCGGGTGGAAAGATAATTACCACGATTTGGCCAAATGATTTTCTGCCTCACCGCGACCTCATTATCCAGGCAATAAACACTCTCACACCTCCAAAAACCACACCACCGAAAAATGCCGCAAATCCCTCCGCGCTCGCAGACTTTGAGACAAATTTCGAACGTAGCACCGCCGGCCTAAGCGCCCTCAACGCTGCCGCTGGGCTTAGCGTCAGCAAGGCAGAAACTTACCGTTGGAAATGGGAAACCACGTGGGAAACCTACTGGTCAGCAATCACGGGTGGACTTGGCAATATTGGGCAACACTACCTTGCCCAAACCCCGCAAAAACAGGCAGAAATCAAGCGGCATATACGCGAAAAAATTACACCCTACCTTGCCGATAATGCAGACGGCAATATCCTAAAGTTTCCCTGTCAAGCCATTGTCTGCGTTGCCCGAAAGAACTAACGGCAGCAGAACTTAGTTTTCCCCGGTTTCTTCTAGCTCTCGCAAAAGCTGTAGCGCATCTGCTCGTATGGTATTACCCGCATATTTTGGATCTTGTAGTAGTGCCACGGACTGTTCGAGCACTTCTTTTGCCTTGCTAATTTTCTCCTGAATGCGGTACATCTGCCCGAGGAGGAACAAACACCTAGCCTGGGCAATTGTATCTTCGAGCCTTTGGAAACTTTCGATTGCTTCCATTTGGTAGTTAATTGCGCTTTCTTGTTCGAAACAGTTCCACTTCATAGAAGCCATATCGGAAAGCCAGTCAGCTTTTTGCCATTCGCATCCACCCGGCAGATACGGGTCATTTAGCTGGTCGGAAACCTCATCCAGCAGTTCCTGCATTAGGTCTTCCATTTGGGCAATATCTGCAGGTTCTATCCGTCCGGGCTGGTGGACAATTACGTACGAGGCCTCAAACAGACAAGATATCCGCGCCTCTAGAGCTTTTTTATATTCCGCCTTGGTCTTTTCAATCTTTTCTTCGTCTGATTCAAGTAGATTAGTCTGGTAAAGATTCTCGATGTGGCGGGTCATTTCTTGGCGCGAAAGAGCTACTGAATGTAGGTGTGCTTCGATGGAACGTAGGAAGTTATGTTCCTCAAGATAGAGTTTCCCGGTGGTTCGTAGCGAATCAATGGCTTTTTCAATTTGCCCGTATTCTTCGAGAATTTTCGCACTAGCTCGCAGATGGTCGGCGGCAACTTCTGCCTGGCCGAGTTCTTTACTAGCTTTAGAGAAAACCTCTAGTAAACGCATTTTGATTACCGGAGCTTTTTCAATTCCTTCGAGAATATCCAACCCGTTTTGTGCGGCTTCTGCTGCTTCGAGAGGACGACGTTGACGTAGTAGTAATTGCGCCACGATTGAGGCGGTAGCAGCTTGGAGATACTTTAGATTCAAAGCGGCAAACAGGTTAAGTCTTTCACGTCCAGCGTCTAGAGCCTCATTCATGTACCCAGCTTGGTAGGCGGAAAACATTAAGGTCTGTAACGCTGAGATAAGAACTCCAAGCGGTTCACCACCTTGAGTGCGGGTGGCTTCATCCGCTAGCTGCGCGGCTGTAAAATAATCTTTTTCTTTGTAAGCGGCACGTGATTTGGCAATAAGTGAGTAGGCCGGGTCGGAAGATTGTGCAACAATAATCTCATTCTCGTCATTGAAGTTTCCCAAACGAGAAATGTACTTACGTGATTCTTCCCAGGTGGAGCGTAAATCCTCGGGTAATTCTTCTCCTACCGAGTCTTTGAGTAAGGATTCGTCCATCAACATTAGCTGGTCGGCTTTTAAACGGTAAATGCTATAAACATCTTTTCCAAAATCTAATGACCGACGTAGAAGCTGCTTAAGATTCATCTCATCCCAGTCCCCGTGTAGAGAAATTGGGATTCGTGGGGGAGTATCTTCCTCCTCTTGAGATTCTGTCAGAGAATCTTGATTCACAGAAGAATGTTCCTGTATTTCCTGCGGTTCTTGAGTGAATACCTTAAATGAGGGAATGAAGATACTGTCGATTCCCGAAACGTCAGAAAGTGGACCTTCCGGTTCTAGCGGGGGAACCGGCTGTGGGTGCATGAGCTTTTGGAAATGCTTTTCAGCTGCTTCACGGTGGGGAAGGCCGGGGCGTGAGGCAAAGAAGTTCCCCAATTTCGTTGCGAAATCTTCAAACCATTCTCGAGCCTGACCAAGAGTTGGATTAGTGAGATTCTCACAAGCTTTCCAAGGCAAATCCTCCCCCGGGAGAACAGCGGGGATGACCCGGTTTTCATCTTCTTTTGAGAATGCCGATAAAAGTAAATAAGAAGCACTTGAAAGATTCAACAAAATAGTTGGGTCTTCCGCTTCTTTCCACCACGGTAGGTGACGGATAAGAATTCGTAAACCACGCTCAAGGCGTTCCCTGCGCCCGGCTGCCCCTGACAGAGCCAAATAACGCAGATGAAGATGCAAAAATTCTAAGTAAAGGGGAGATTGTTGACAGTACCTGTAGGCTCGCTTATGGGCTGCCCAAGCTTCCCTATCGCGACCCACCCTCAGCCACGGTTCCATCAATATCCCCAATAGCTGTTCAGGCTGGAGGGAACAATTTTGTCCTTCTAAGGTAAGTGCCCTATCGCCCGCGGCCGCAGCTTCTTCCCATTTCTCTTGGGCGAGTGCGTACTTAACTTCATTTGAAGAATCACATTGCAC
The DNA here is from genome assembly GCA_019218365.1 of Actinomycetaceae bacterium TAE3-ERU4. Lineage (GTDB taxonomy): Bacteria > Actinomycetota > Actinomycetes > Actinomycetales > Actinomycetaceae > Boudabousia. The sequence goes on from JAHUUJ010000002.1 coordinate 31,130, forward strand.
GCAGTCAGATACTTCAGAGCGGGATACCGAATACCATTTTTGGTAGGATTCTTCGGCTTTTTCCGTTTCCCCCATCTGTAGCCAAAAACGGTAGCGGCGAATGTGATAATCCCGCAGGGAAAAACCGTTTGCCAGATAAAAACTACGCATTTGCGCAAAAATATTTAGAGATTGCTCGTAAGAAATTGATGGCAAAATCGAAGAAATTCGCGCAATATACTTGTAAATCCAGCTTAAAGATTTCAGTTCGTCCTCGCCAAATAATTCCGGGCGAGTGCGATAGAGATTATCCACCCAAATAAACGGGGCAATAGAACGAGTAATTTGCCCGCCCATTGCGTATGAATCGCAAAGTGAGATATAAGCCCGTAGAGCCTTTGGTATATCCCCGCGTTCTTCCGCAAGTTTAGCTGCTTGCGCCCACAGGGAAGAAGAAGTTTTTCCCCACGGTAAAGAATCTGCTCTGACCATCAAATCATCTAGGTCATCTAGCTCAGCCATAATCTATTCCTTTTGTGCCTGCCCGCCACCATTGTCGAGGGCGCTTAGTGAGAGATTAATAAGGGAGGTAAAAACCGTGGTTGACCATGAACGCACCTGTGTGTTCATGGGATGACGCCCGGCCAACATCGCTTGGACATAAAAGCCGCGTACCGCACTACTTAATACTTTAGGGTATCGTGCGCTGGCTGCAAGTTTATAGACCACGGGTGCTTCGACGTTAAAAATTAGCCTTGAGACAGTATTTTCGCGATTTATTCCCTGGTTGACCTCCTGGGCAAGATCTGCGAAAGGAGAATCAATCCTGTCGGCATTTTCCGCTATAGATTGTCCTGCTGTATCGCTCCCGGGCAAATAGAGCACCGGAATACTGGCAGGATCAAAGGAACGGAGCTCTACCTTTACATCTTGGCCTTCCAAAGCTTTTTGCGCTGCATCGAGTAACGGTAACATGGCCGCTTCTTCGCTAATTCCTACAGGTTTAAGCAAATCTAGTATTTGACGGGTATCCAGTTCTCTAATTTGAGCTTGAGGACGATCAAGAGCTAAGAGCCCCAAAATATCCTCATCAAACGCAAAACTAGCGTTCAATACACACATGCCATTTGCTTTTGCGACCGGTTCGATAGTGCGGAATTCAGAATCCGAAAGAACGTAGCTGATTCTGTCATACCGGCGAATAATCTTATCGAGGGGCATCATTCCCAAAGTAGTTTGGAAAGGCACTGTAGAGGCCAGCAGTTGGCGGGCAGAATAGTCCATTAAAGATAGGGACTTAAAGCCGTTAATATGTAGCGAAGTAAAAGCTAAGAAATCTTCTTCCCGGTTCATCGCCAGATTTTCTAACCAGTTCCTAACCTGGTTACCTAGCTCTTGGCGGGTAGCTTCCAATAGCTCATCATCGAATAGCTGTTCTCGTGAAGCGGTGGGGTTAAGGTGCTCAGTATTAAGTACTACCCGCACAAAGTAAGCCCATTCTGGAAGTAAATCGGTGCTTGCGGTACTTAAGAGCATATTTTGCAAATAGACCCGATGTTTCAAAGACTGCCCTGGACTACCTCCGCTGGGCAGAACGAAAGCGATTCCTTCTACCCCGGCAATCGCTACTTTTACCTTAAAAGTAGCGAAAGGAATGAAGCCAAAGTTTTCTGCACACCAACGGGATTGATCTGCCGCAGGCATATTCCAAGGAGCTGGTTTACAAGTCAAAATCTCCGGTGCAGACAAAGCCCCAGCACGTTCCAAAGTTACTTCAAACGGAAGGTATTCACCGTATTCCGTGATTAGTTGCTGCAAAACTCGATAATCAAAGAAACGCTCACCGGGAAGAGCTTCCAAAAGCACGCAGGTTCCCACGTTTCCTAACTCGACAGGTGCCTGATCATTGGTAATTCGGCTTACAGACCAAGTTCCGTTAGAACGTCCCACCCACTTGGTAGTTTCTTTTCCCCCTGTATTTATAGAGCGGGAAAAAACCGTAATTGTTTCAGAAACCATGAAACATGACAGCAAACCGATTCCAAAACGTCCCAAGAAGTCACTGCGCGACATTCCCAACTCGTCGCGTTTGGAAGAAGCCCCAATCGTTGCCAGTAGGTTACGTGCCTGGTCAAAATCAAGACCTATACCAGAATCAATTACTCGTAACTGCGACCCGTTAATTACAAAGCGAATCCGCGCTGGACAATCCGCTTGAACCAAACGACGGGCAGTAATCGCGTCGCAACCGTTTTGTAAAAGTTCGCGTACGAAAACCCTGGGGCCGGAGTAAAGATTCCGGGAGAGAATCTCAACCAACCCTCCCAAATCAACTTGGAAATTATTAGTGTTTTGGGGGGAATTGTCAGATAAAGAGTCTGTCATATATCAATCCAAAATTATTATTCAGTGTTGTTGTATTTTTTTATCGCTTAGGTATCGGCAAACTAAGGCGCTCGGCAAACTGGTCTAAAGCGTTTGTGTTAGCTTTTATTCCAGTCCATATAAAGAGTTCGAGTTGTTCATCTGTAAGGCCCCCCTCAGTAAGCTGTAGACAACTTGCAATCATGTATATTTCATTTTGTTTACGACATATTCTGGCGGTGCCATAATTGATTCCGTTATTCCACTCATTGCTCCAGCGGAGTGCTTCGGCAAAGTGTTCTTCACGTAAAATATCCGTAGAATATCTAGCGGAAATTACTGAATAATTCCTCTGTTCAGAGAATTCAATAACCGTAAAATACCCGTCGATGTTTGCGTAAATATTCGAGTTTTCTAATTCGAACTCACATCCGGCTTTATCGAGAACCTGAATAATACGCTCACGAGTCAAAGGGGTAGGGAGGGTATTCTTAGTCTTTTTCCGGCTGAACCAAGACATAAATTAGTTCTCCTCTCCCGTTTCCCAGGTAACTAGATGAGGAAACTTCTCAGCCAATTTTTTTATTTCCCAAAAGATTATCGAGATACTGGTAAGCAGATGAGTCTTTAGCTGGATATCTGTCATGCCCCTACCAGTTAGATGTGTTATCTCTAGCGATATGCATCTGTCAGTAGGGTCATTCTTAATTCGGGACAAAATCCATTTTGGAGCAACAGAACTATTATTTGCCTCATTAACTACGTAAAGACCTTGTTCAATATCTTCTGGTGAACTTAGAATTCCCCGCCAGCATCCGTAGATGCGGACATATGTTTCATGCACAATAATCCGCATAAAAACGTCACTAAAATAGATAGCGACAGTTATGTCGTTTTCTTCGGAATAGCTAATTTCTTCCCGTTCGAGCTGCTCAATCACTCGTTTTTTCGTGACTAGGGGTAATCCCATCAGCCTATCCTCTCTGATTAGCTGCCCCTGAGCGGGACAAGAATAGTTTAATGAGTATTGAACTTAAACAGGCACTAGAAAAAAGCTTTTCATCTGTTAATAAAAAACTATTTGGCATCTTCAGAGCTGACGGAATTATCTGGAGTTGATAGCCCAAAGTGCTCAGCAAACTCGGTCAGCGCCTGTACATTGCACTGTAGCCCAACCCCGATGGACATCTTAAGTTGTTCCTCAGTGATTCCTTCGTCAGCAAACACCACAACATCGCTCATGACCTCAACCTCGTCATCAACTTTAATTGGGTAAGCTGTGCCGAAGAGAGTGTTCTCATTCCAGGTATTAGCCCAGGTACGCGCTTCTACGTAGCGATCAAGCGGTAGAGTTAATTTCGAAGAACGCGAATTGATAATCAAACAACCCTGTTGGTCACGAATATCCATAACGGTGAAAAAACCATCAAAAATTGCGATGATTTTCGACTCGTCTACATCAAAATTATACCCTTCTTCTTTCAGCGTCTGTGCAACACGTTCCAGAGTTAAGGCAGGGGGAACTAAATTGTCAGCACCATTTTTCTTAAACCAAGACATGAATCAGTTCTCCTCTTCCATTTCCCAGTCAATCACGTGAGGAAATTCTTTAACTAAAGTTTCCGTTGCCCGGAAAATCAGGGTAAAACTACGGCGTATATGGGCAGAAAGCTGAGCATCGGTCATTCCCTCAGCAATTAGTTGGGAAATCTCTAACATAATGCGTCCAGATTGATCGTTCTTTTCATCCCGTATCAAAATCTGCTTCGGAGCCACCAAATCGCTGTTAGCGTCGGTTACCAAGTAAATCGCGCGTTCAAAATCTTCGGGAGTGGTTAGAGTCCCGCGCCAGAAGCCGTATAGACGCATAACTTTTTCGCTTAGGTTAACCCAAATAATAATATCCTCAAACCCAATACCGATTTCCCCGTCAGAATCATCCTTAAAATATTTAAGGCCTTCCCTCTCTAATTCCTTAATCACTCGTTCTTCCGTAACTAGGGGTAACACCATCGGAATATCCTCTCTGATTTAATGTCCCCGACTGCGTCAAGAACAACATAGTGGTTAATGGCCTGCATCGGTTTGTACGCAACGATTTTAACAGAAGCAACTGGCAATCGTTGTCACTTATGGGTAAGTGAAACTGTACTGAGATGTAGCCAAGCAAAATAAACAGTGGCTCCGGGTCTGCCTACCCGGAGCCACTATCCTTTCCTCAAAGCCAAGAAGGTGCGCGGCTGTAACCTCCCGCTCAGCTCCCTTGGCCTTTAAGCCATCAACTAGGTGCCTAAAGCAACCAGTCTTCATCCTCGGTGTCTTCTGCCACGCCGATGATGTATGAGGAACCAGAACCCGAGAAGAAATCGTGGTTCTCATCTGCACCGGGCGCTAAGGCGGCGAGAATCTCCGGATTTACCTGAGTTTCCTCGGCCGGGAACAAGTCCGGATATCCAAGATTCATCAGAGCCTTATTTGCGTTGTAACGGACAAAAGTTGCCACATCATCCATTAGACCTAGGGGTTCGTAAAGTTCACCCGAATACTCCATTTCCAACTCGTATAGGTCCTCAAGCAAGGTAAAAACGAAATCCTTCATCTCCGCCTGCTCTTTAGCCGAATGGGTTTCCAAACCGCGCTGGAACTTGTAGCCCGAGTAGTAGCCGTGAACCGCCTTATCGCGCAGAATCAAACGAATCATATCGGCGGTATTCGTCAAAGTAGCGTGCACAGAAAAGTGCAACGGCAGGTAGAAGCCCGCGTACAGCAACAGAGAAGAAAGCAAAGTTGAAGCAGCCTTGCGCTTTAGTGGATCGTCCCCGTAGTAGTGCTGCAAAACCATCTTTGCACGTGCCTGCAAAAGATCGTTATTAACCGCCCAGCGGTAGGCTGCGTCAATCTCCGGAGTGTTCGACAAAGTAGAGAACACGGAAGAATAAGAGCGAGCATGAACCGACTGCATAAACGCGATATTGGTGTAAACAGCTTCTTCGTGCTCGGTACGAGCGTCTTGAATCTGCGAAATCTCGCCGACGGTTGCCTGTACGGTATCCAGCATCGTCAAACCGGTAAAGACACGCATCGTCAAGGTGCGTTCTTCATCGGTCATCTTCTGCCAGGCCGGAATGTCATTCGACAACGGTACCTTTTCCGGCAACCAGAAGTTAGCGGTCAAACGGTTCCAAACCTCCAGGTCCTTTTCATCTTGAACCCGGTTCCAGTTGACCGGACGCAAACGCGCCGTCGGGTCATGCCGGTACGAGGGCGGGGTCACCGAAATCTCATGTAATGGCCTACTCATTTTTTCAAATCCCTTTCATTAAAAGCTACGTGCCAAACGGCCCGGAACTATCAGCCCGAGAAACGCCCTCGGAAAACTACAACTCGCAAGAAACGCAACCTTCAACCTCTGTACCCATCAGTGCGCGCTGACGTAAACGGATGTAGTACAGAGTCTTGATTCCCTTCTTCCAGGCATAAATCTGTGCCTTGTTAATGTCACGAGTGGTTGCCTTGTCAGTGAAGAACAAAGTCAACGAACAACCCTGATCAACGTGCTGGGTGGCCATGGCGTAGGTGTCGATAATCTTCTCGTAACCAACCTCGTAAGAGTCTTGGAAGTATTCGATGTTCTCTGCGTCCATGTGCGGTGCCGCGTAGTAAACGCGCCCAATCTTTCCTTCCTTACGAATCTCAATCTTGGAAGCAATCGGGTGAATCGAAGCAGTTGAGTTATTTATGTAACTAATCGAACCAGTCGGTGGAACAGCCTGTAAGTATGCGTTGTAAAGACCGTGCTCCATTACTTGGGAGCGTAGTTTCTGCCAGTCCTTTGCGGTGGGGAGAGTAATTCCGGCCTCGGCAAAGAGCTGTGCTACACGCTCAGTCTTTGGTTTCCATTCCTCATTAATGTAACGGTCGAAATAGCTACCATCGGCGTACTTTGAGTCTTCGAAATCAACAAATTTTTCCCCACGCTCAATTGCGAGTCGGTTCGACGCTCGCAAAGCGTAATAGGTGATTGCGTAGAAGTACATATTGGTAAAGTCCAGCCCTTCTTCGCTCCCGTAGTAGATATGCTGTGAAGCGAGGTAGCCGTGCAGGTTCATCTGCCCCAGACCAATCGCATGCGACAGACGGTTACCGTTGGCAATTGGGGGAACTACCTTAATGTTTGTCTGGTCTGAAACCGAGGTGAGTGCGCGTACTGCCACATCCACGGTCTCTTCAAGGTTCGGAGAAGCCATCGCCGCAGCAATGTTAAGTGAACCGAGGTTGCAGGAAATGTCCCGCCCAACAGTTTCATAGCTGCCGTCCTCGGCGAAGGTGGAAGGCTGGGAAACCTGCAAAATCTCACTGCACAGGTTGGACATATTAATCCATCCCTTGAGCGGGTTCGCACGGTTTACGGTGTCTTCAAAGAGAAGGTATGGGTAGCCGGATTCAAACTGCAGTTCAGCCAGGGTCTTGAATAGCTCGCGCGCGTTAATCCAGCTCTTGCGAATCCGCGGGTTTTCAACCATCTCATCGTAGTGCTTGGTGATTGACAAATCTGACATGGGAGTGCCATATTCGCGCTGGACATCATATGGACTAAACAATGCCATCTGCTGGTTCTGGCTCGCCAGTTTCAATGTGACATCGGGGATTACTACACCCAACGAAAGTGTTTTAATACGAATCTTTTCATCCGCATTTTCACGCTTGGTATCGAGGAAACGCAAAATATCTGGGTGGTGAGCGTTAAGATAAACCGCCCCCGCTCCCTGACGTGCGCCCAACTGGTTTGCGTATGAGAACGAGTCTTCCAAAATCTTCATTACCGGCACGACGCCAGAAGCCTGGTTTTCAATCTTCTTAATTGGGGCACCTGATTCGCGCAGGTTGGTTAGCAAGAGAGCCACCCCGCCGCCTCGCTTAGAAAGTTGAAGGGCTGAGGAAACCGCGCGAGTAATCGACTCCATATTGTCTTCGATACGGACGAGGAAGCAAGAAACGTATTCTCCGCGCTGGGCTTTACCGGCATTAAGGAATGTGGGAGTAGCCGGCTGAAGACGACCGGAAACCAACTCGGTAGCAATCTTTAGGGCTAGTTCTTCATCTCCACCACCAAGCAAAACGGCGGTAGCTGCGGCACGCTCGTTAAAGTTTTCCAGGTATTGCGAACCATCGAAAGTCTTTAGCGCATAGGAGGTGTAGAACTTGAAAGCTCCCATGAATGAAGCAAATTGGTGTCCGCCCTTGACAATGTGCTGATGAAGTTTAACGATGAAGTCCATCGAGTAGCGCCCAAAGGCATCTTTGTCGTAGTAGTCGTTTTCCAGCAACCAGGTAATGCGCTCTTCAACGGAGGCGAATTTACGAGTTCGGGGTTCGATTTCGTTGTCGAGATAGGCGCGCAGGGCTTCTATATCCTTGCCAAACTGAATCTGCCCGTCGGGTCCGAGTAGATTCAACTGGGCATTGAGAGCGTGATAGTCTTTGCGTTCACCAATGCCGCCGCGTTTGCCGAGCGTACTCATTAACGTGTCTCCTAATTAAATTGTTTCCAAAAATTTGGCCAAGCCCTCACGGACTTTTTGGACGTCTTGGTTTGTTCCCAATAGTTCAAACTGGTAAAGCTGGGGGACGTGGCATTTCTCGGAGACAATTTTTCCGGCGAGGCAGTAATGCTCACCAAAATTAGTGTTTCCAGAGGGGATTACCCCGCGCAGCAATGATCGGTTTATGGGGTCGTTGAGAAAGGTAGCGACCTGACGGGGAATTGCCAGAGAAGGTTCGCCGCCGCCGTAGGTGGGAACAATCAGGACGTAGGGTTTAGCTACCCGAATCATTCCTTCGCGTCTGGGGTGAAGGGGGATTCTGACAGAGGGAATTTCAAGGCGTTCAACGAAGCGGCGAGTATTTTCTGAAACACTGGAAAAATAGACGAGATTAGCGGATTCGGACTCCGAAAGTTGGTGGAATTCCAGTCCTTTCATTGACCGCAGCTTCGTCTCTGTCATTTTCGCCTCCGCCAAGTAGCCACAATATCTTGTGGAACGCTTTTTGTTGATACCCGCTATCTAGTAGCGGAGACTAGAATATCAAAAAGTTAGGCGCACCGAACAATGTAAATACGGTTCACCTAAGTTTTGTGGACGTGGGGTTTGCCACTCATGTTTTTAGGGCGTGAAAAACGGGAAGGAACAGACGAAAATTTACTCTTTTCCAAAAAAAAGAGGGGCGCGGCAAATGCCACACCCCTCAAGGAAATTGAAAATTAGGACAGTGAAGAAACCATTACAGCCTTGATGGTGTGCATTCGGTTCTCCGCCTGTTCAAAGGAGATGTTGTATTCAGACTCAAATACATCCTCGGTAACTTCAATTCCGTTAGACAAATGAGGGTAGAGAGCCGCGACTTCCTGACCCACTTTGGTTTCGCAATTGTGGAACGCTGGAAGACAGTGCATGAACTTAACTTTAGGGTTGCCCACCTTGGCAATCATTTCGGCATTTACCTGGTAGGGCATGAGGATATCAATGCGCTCACTCCAAGATTCAACAGGTTCACCCATGGAAACCCAAATGTCGGTGTAGAGGAAGTCAACCCCGTTTACCCCGGCATCTACATCATCGGTGACGGTAACTTTAGCACCCGACTCGGCGGCAAAACGGGCGCACATTTCCTGAAGCTCTACGGTTGGCTGCAGTTCCTGCGGAGCGACGATTCGCACATCCATTCCCAGTTTGGCACCGATTAGCAACATTGAGTTACCCATATTTGAGCGCCCGTCTCCAACGTAGGCGTAAGAAACTTGGCTGAGTGGTTTATCTGCCCATTCCTGCATGGTTAGCATATCCGCCAACATCTGGGTGGGGTGGAACTCATCGGTTAGGCCGTTCCAAACCGGAACCCCCGCATAGTCAGCGAGAGTCTGCACAACGGATTGGCTGAAGCCGCGGTATTCGATACCGTCATACATTCGTCCCAGAACCCGTGCGGTGTCTTTGATGGATTCTTTGTGTCCAATCTGCGAGGTGGAGGGCTCTAGGTAAGTGACATTTGCTCCCTGGTCGTGTGCGGCTACCTCGAAAGCGCAGCGAGTGCGGGTGGAGGTTTTCTCGAAAATTAGGGCAATGTTTTTCCCGCGTAATAGCTGGCGTTCTGTTCCCGTGTACTTTGCCCGCTTAAGATCGCGGGATAGGTCGAGAAGGAAATTTATTTCCCGAGGGGTGTGGTTAGCCAGGGATAACAGGCTGCGGTTTTTTAGATTAAAGGCCAATGCAACTCTCCTTGTAGCAAAAACGGACGAGGCTAGTAAACCACAGTGCTTGAACGATGTGTCTACGCCACGAGGGGCTTAGTGCATTCCGGTTTATCTTAACGAAAAATCTTTTGTGTATAGGATAAAATCTGTCTCTAAGCCGCTAAGATACCCCTAGGACAATCAAGAAGAAACTAGCAAAAGCAGTCCTGCGGTGTATTTTTTCCGTTAAAGCGCTTTGGGCAAAGGACGCACTATTTACAGAGACGTAACCATCAATAAGGAGCAGTAATGACCGCTTTTGTAGGCGTAGAAGGAGTGTCGAAGTGGGTTGCCGAGAAAGGGGCCGAAAAGGTTATTGGCGAACTCACGGATTACCTAGCCGACGATTATGTGCGCTGGGAAGAGTTCGATAAGAAACCTCGTGTCGCTTCGCACAGTGAGGTAGGGGTAATTGAGCTAATGCCTGCGGCCGATTCGAAGCTCTATGGATTCAAGTACGTAAATGGACACCCGGCTAATCCGGCGCGAGGGTTCCAGACCGTCACTGCTTTTGGAGCTTTGGCCGAGGTGCACAACGGGTATCCGATTCTGATTGCAGAAATGACTTTGTTGACTGCTTTACGTACCGCTGCTACGTCGGCTTTGGCTGCTCGTACCCTAGCTCGTAAAGACTCTAAAAAGCTGGGCATGATTGGTAGCGGCTGCCAGAGTCCTTTCCAAGCGTTGGCAATGCGCTCAGCCTTGGGGATTAACGATTTGTCTGTTTGGGATGTTGACGCAAAAGCAATGGAAACTTTTGCTGCGCACGCCAAGTCCCTCGGCTTTAACGTACGAATTGCAACCAGTGCCGCAGATGCCGTAGATGGGGTGGACGTGGTGACTACCTGCACCGCCGATAAAGCATTAGCTACAGTTTTACATGATTGTGACATCGCTAAGGGCATGCATCTTAACGCCATCGGCGGTGACTGTCCCGGAAAGACTGAGCTGGAAACTTCTATTCTGCACCGTCCTGAATCTCAGGTTTTTGTGGAATTTGAACCGCAGACTCGAATTGAGGGAGAAATTCAGCACTGCTCCCCCGACTTCCCCGTTACTGAACTTTGGACTGTTCTCGCTGGGCAAGCCGAGGGGCGTCGCGATAGTGAAGCAATTACAATTTTTGATTCCGTTGGTTTCGGAATTGAGGACTTTACCGTATTGCGTTACATCCATGAAAAGATGGCAGATTCTGCCTATATGGAAGAAATCGACATCATCGCTGATCCGGAAAATCCGAAGGATCTTTACAGCTTAATCGCGGCTCAGGGATAATCTAATCTAACGAGTGAGGGGGGAAGGGCTTTACGGCCCTTCCCCCAACTTATTTTTAAGAGTCTTTCCGGTTTTGGCTAAACTCTTTAGCCGCGTTAATTAACTCTTCGAAAATCCTTGGGTCGCTCCCAACTTCGGGGTGCCATTGCACACCTAGCTGGAATAGATTTTCAGGTTTTTCAATAGCTTCTATTACTCCATCTTCAGAGACTGCTGAGGATATATAGCCAGGGTGTGTTTGTACGCACTGGTGGTGCTTACTGTAGACACTTACTTTAGGGATTCCCGAGTTTAGGATCTCCGCTAGTTTGGTACCTTCGCTCAGTTCTACTTCGTGTAGCACATACTGATTGTCAGGCAGGTTGTGTAGCGCATCTGGATAAACCTCAGGTAGGTGCTGAATTAGTGACCCGCCGTGGGAAACTGCCATTACCTGCATTCCTCGGCAAATACCTAAAATTGGTATTCCTTTTTCTTCTGCCGCAGCGAGTAAAGCAAAATCGAGATTGTCGCGTTCTGGGCGGGGCTGATCCGTGCGAGGGTGCATTTCCTGTCCGTAAAGAGCAGGATTAACATCAACTCCACCGGTAAGGATTATTCCGTCAATACGTGAGAGCAAATCTTGTAGACAGGATTGGTCTACTTCCTCGCAAGGTGGAATTAGGATTGGGATGCCGCCTGCTTGCTGGACCTTTTGAACATACCAGTACCCAATTTGGGCTGCTGCTTCTCCGGGAAGAAAGGGGTCTTTTTCTTCCACGAGCTTGGTTGTAATAGCAATTATCGGATGACGAAAGGTGCCTGGCATGGGCTGGCCTCCCTAACTAGATTATTGGTTAAAAAGTTGCCGAGGACGCAAGTCGTCCTCGGCGGGTGAAGTAAATATAGTAAAGCTTATTTTCTTCACTGTAAACACTATTTTGCTTAGGTGTTCTCTTCCCACTCATCCGGGTGTGGAATGGCAATAATTTTTCTGCCTAGCAGGATTAGTGCAAGGCTGAAAACTAGGAAAGCAGTGAAAACAGTCAGGGTTATTCCTCCTCCGAAATATTTTAGGCTCCACCCGGAAAAAGCGCTGGCAAAGGGAAGTATTCCGGTGGCGAGGAGGGCGATGATGGAAGAAACTCTGCCCTGCATTTGCGTGGGGGTGATGTGCATTAGATAGCTTTGCATTCCCGCATTTGCCGGGGCGACTCCCAACCCTAGAGCGATACTGGAAAGGGTAATTAATGTGAGGTTTAGCCCGGCGGCAATCACACCAATTCCACCTACTAGTTGGAAGGCTGTAGTTAGGAAGATAATTTTTCCGGTGGGTAGATGTTTGGAAATAATTGGGGTGGCTAATGATCCAAGTAGAATCCCCACAGCAATTCCGGTGCTTGTAAAACCAATTTTTGCGGGACTGATGTTATTTTCGGCGAGCCAGAGCGTGACCGTGCCGAGGATTCCATTTATTCCGATGTTGAGGATGATTACGAGGATGCAGATTTCGCGGCGTAGCGCAGTGGCGCTAATCCATTTGAAGCCTTCGGATAAATCTTCACGTACTCGCTTTGGCTCTTGGGGTGTTTTTGAGGGTGGGTATTTTTCTTTCATCAGTGCGCTAAAGAGTAGGCTTCCAGCCTGTCCCAGTAAGTCGATTAAGGCGGGAACGGCCATCCCTAAAGCTAGTAGTGCTCCGCTGAGAGGTTTTGAGGCGATTGCGATTGCCGAGTCACGTCCTTCATTTACGGCGAAGGCGTTGGGTAGTTGCTGTTGTGGAACCATCTGTTTGAGCATGGTGATTCCAGAAAGTCCGAGTAATGAGACGCGGAAGCTGTCTAGTGCTCCAATAACTGCAATTATTTCCCAGGTGGCGTGTCCAGAAAGCAAAATAAGGACGAGGGCAACTTGGGTTAGTATGCCGAGGATTGCAGAAATGATTTGTTGCGCTCGCCGGTCGTACCTATCGGCGATTATCCCGCCGGGGAGAAACCCTAAGGCCATGCCGATGCCATCAATCATGGCTACAGTTCCCGCGATTGCTGTGTCTTGGGTGATGTAATAGGCCACTAGGGGGAAGGCGAAAGCCCCGATTTGGGTTCCTATTCCGCGGAAGATACTTCCGGCTAACCAAAGTCTATACTCCGAATTTTTACGAAGCGGGGGAGGCGGTAATTCGAGATTTTCTGCGGTATTCATATGCATAGAATAGTTCAACAATAATTATTGCGCAATAATTATTGCGCAATATGTTTTGGGTATTTTTGGGTTGGGCTGAGTCCGACTTCATTAGGCTATAGACTAGAGGTATGAAAAAACAAGATGATCACTCCAGCCACAGCGAACGTGACATGCTCGTGGCGATGGCGCATCCGGTTCGCCTGGCCATCTTGGAAGAACTGGAAAAACTTGGGTATGCGCGAGTTACCGATTTAGCGGAAAAATTACACTTAGCCGGTAATTCTCTCAGCTATCACATGAAAATTTTGGCGCGCGCCAACTTAGTGGTTGAATCTCCTGAAAAAGCGCGCGATAAACGCGATAGGGTATGGGCTATAAATTCACGTTTTAAGAAAGACTCGGGACTTGATAATCCCAAAGCTTTTGAAAACGATGAATATCTTGAAGCTGCTTCTATGATGGCGCGAGTTTTAATGGTTCGTTGGCAAAAGAAAGTTACTCAAGAGCTCGATTTTTTGCTTTCTACCGCCAGGGGAAACCCTCGTCCTCAGTTCCTTTCGTTACAGGCTGGTTCCTATTTCCTGGATGATGAGCAAAGAAAGCAGTATGCTGAGGATTTAATTGCGTTGGCGCAAAAATACGCTGAAATATCTGAGGAAAATCAAGAAAACAACTCTGAAGCTATTGAATACGCCGTAGTGTTTGGGGTTTGTTCTCAGTCTGTTGCGCAGGAAGACTAGACATATCACTGCCGAGGATTAACTACTGGTTTTGGCGTTATTTAGCTTCCTTCCTTGTGCTAGATATTTTTACTCACTATTTTTGGGCGAATTATTTACCTGACGGTATAGATTGGCAATAATTTCCCCGGCGAGGGGAGAACTGTTTAGTGGGGTGATAACGTGGAATTCTTCCCCGCCTGCTTCCATGAAGGCTTCACGATTTAGAACGTTAATTTCATCGACTGTTTCTATGCAATCTGAGACGAAACCGGGTGTTGCCACCATGATTTTCTTAATTCCTTGCTCAGGAAGTTTGTTCATTGTGTCGATGGTTGCCGGTCCAATCCATTTTCCAGGGCCGAACTTTGACTGGAAGGTCTGAAGTATGGGAGGTAATTCCATTCCATTTATCTGCAGTTTTTCCCGTAATTTTTCCGCAATCGCGGCGGTGGTGGCGCTGCAGTGCTGCCGATAAATCTCGTGTGCGTGAGTCTCTTTTTCGGGAACTCCGTGATAGGACATGACGAGCGCGTCAACCTTATTTTCCGCTAGTTGTTCAGCGAACTGTTGGGCATAGAACTCCACATAGTTTTCTTCGGTTTCCCAGCTTTGGAGAATACGCAAGGTGGGGATAGTTGGACGGCTACGGTAGTAGTTGAAAATGCTGTCGTAGCAGGCGGCTACCGTTGAGGCGGCGAATTGTGGGTAGAGGTTAATGACGGTCAAGTCGTTGATTCCCGCGGCTTCCATTTCCTGTAGTGCGCTTTCGACACTCGGGTCGGCATATGTCATTGCTACGCGCACGAGTACGTCCTCACCCAGTGCGTTAGCGGCGGCAATTTCTTGGGCTTTGGAATGGACCGTTAAGGGAGATCCTTTATCTGTCCAGATTGAGCGATAAACGGGTGCAATACGTGATGGCCTTCTTGTCAAAATAAAACCGCGGAGGATGGGTTGCCAAAGTATGGGGTGGAGATTTACTACCCGTCGGTCCGAAAGAAATCTTTTGAGGAATCTGCGAATGTGCTTTGCCTCTGGTTGTGCAGGTGATCCTAAGTTAATTAGAAGGCATCCAAGACGTTTGTTTTCCCTTGATTTCTCCTGAACTTTTTGTAATCCCTTGGGTGTGATGTCGAGAAAAGGAGAGGGGGTAAGGAGCGTGTTATCTGAATTCTCAAGTTTGTTCAGGGGACAGCGTTCGCGATCTGACTGGTGTTTTTTCACACGACCCTCCGCAGGTTTAATGACATCTACATAAATAATGTTACATAAAACTCTTAGTGGGTGTGTCTAAAGAGTTTCTCTTAGCGATTCTTGAATAAAGACACTTTGGGTTAGTGAAAGAAATAGGGATAGGTAAATGAGTTGGGGGCGCAGAGTGTTTCCCTCCCTCCAACTCATTTACCTATTTTGAGACTAGATAATTTGTTTGCGTGCTTTACCTGTTTTGTAAAATTCATCAAGGCTATCGAGTGCGCAGGTGACCATTTCGGAAACTGCTCCGAGCGTGTAGAACGCAATATGCGGGGTGATGGTAACGTTCGGGAACGAAGCTAGTAATGCCATATTACGGTTCGGTAGCGGTGCCAGGCGTTTGTCTTTATTGAAGAACGGCTGATCGCCTTCAACTACGTCAAGTGCTGCTGCCCTAACTTTTCCGCTTTCGAGGGCTTCGATTAGCGCTTCGGAGTCGACTAGTTCGCCGCGTGCGCAGTTTACGAGAATAACCCCATCTTTCATCTTCGCGAAAGCTTTTTTGTTGAGGATATGCTGGGTTTCTTCGCGCAGTAGCAAGTGTAGGGAGATGACGTCTGCGCGTTGCACAAGCTCGTCAAAGGAAACGTAGGTCGCATACTTTTTGACTTCTTCATTTTCGTATGGATCGTACGCTAGAATCTCGCATCCAAAACCGGATAGATACTTGATGAGTGTGGCTCCAATTTTTCCGGCACCGATTACCCCGACGGTGGTGTCTTTTAGTTCGCGTCCGTGCAGTCCGGTAATTGTATAGTCCTGTAGGTCTGAATTACGTAAGATAGCGCGTGTCTTGCGTAGGGACATCAGGATTAACATAAGGGCAAATTCGGCAACGGAACCAGGTGAGTATTCGGCGTTAGAAACGTGTATTCCGAGTTCTTTGGCGGCTTCAAGGTCGATGTTGTCATACCCGACTGAACGGGTTGCGACATATTTGATTCCAGCGGCTTTGATTCCGGTGAGTACCTCGCGAGTTACGGGAGAGGTTAGGAGAGAGACTCCGTCGTATCCGTCAATAAGATTCATATTCTCAGGAGTCAGCGCAACGGAGTGAAGATCAATTTGTATTTGTTTTTCTTCAGCGTATTTATGGAAGAAAGAGACCTCATCTGGGCGGACATTGAAGGCAACTAGCTTACGCATGATAAATCCTTTGGTGTGTTTGTATTTAGATGTAAAAATATCGGCCCCGGAGAGCCGATATTTCACCCTTAAGGTACTTTATGTATCCATTCTGGCGTGAGGAATTTAGTTTTTACAAGTTCTTGAGCACGTGACATTTCCGCTTCAGTTATCTCGCTTGGTGAGGTGTCGTATAGTCTGGCAAAGTGTTTGAGGAAAACTTCGATAATTTCCGTGCGCTCCATTCCGGTTTGTGAACGCATTGGATCTACTCGTTTAACGGCGGAACGTACGCCTTTATCACGGATTTTTTCGGCACCTATACGCATACATTCAAGCATTTTTAGTGTATCAATGTCGTAAGCCATCGTGACGTGGTGCAAAGTGATTCCGCAGGCGTATCGTTTTTGTGCGGCCCCGGCAATTTTTCCCTGTTCTGAAGCGATATCGTTGAGCGGTACATATTTTGCTTTTACCCCGACTTTTTCTAGTGCTCCCATAACCCATTGATCGAGGAATTCGTATGAGGCGGCAAAGTTCATTCCATCTACAAGAGAGGTGGGCACAATAAGGGAATAGGTGATGCAGTTACCGGGTTCCATGAACATGGTTCCACCGCCGGTAACTCGACGAGAAACGGTAATCCCGTGTTTTTTCACTCCCGCTGGGTTAATTTCGTTATCGTAGGACTGGAAAGATCCCATCACAATAAGTGGGGCATTCCAGTGCCAGATTCGCAGTGTGGGACCACGTCGGCCAGCGGCCATTTCTTCAGCTAGAACCTCATCGAGAGCAATGTTAATCATGGGGTCAACTACCGGCCCATTAATTACCTCGAAATGCAGTTCTTCCCAGGAGGAAGCTTTCTTCAGTGCTCGACGTACGGCGATTGCGATTCCCTCAAAAGTAAATCCGAAGAGGTTATCGTTTGGTTCTTTAGCTTTTTCTAGAGCATCTACTATGTCGGCCACGCTTGAATCAACCGATAGCCCGCAAAGGGCGTGGTTGTAGCGGTCAAGGGCAGTGTCGGGATCGAGGAAAAAGTCTCCGGCAATAGAGACATTTTCTAGGTGTCCATCATTTACTTCTACGTCAACTACAATTAGTTTGCATCCGGGTTGTTTGTATTCTCCACGCATGTGGGTAATTCTTTCATAGGACTTAGGGCCTTTGGTAGTATTTGTAATACTTTAATTTTGGGATTTACCTAACGATCGGAAAAAGAAATGGCAAAAAAGAATCCCCCTGGCGGCTTTCTGATTTATCTCGCAATTGCTCTCTTTGCGACTTCGTTCGTACTTGATTTCTTATGGATATTTTCTAAGGGAAACTTACTTATGTATGTGGCAGTTTTGTTGCAAGTAAGTGGCATTATCTGTTTTGTGATTCTCGGTAAGCTACAGCCTCAAAATAAGCGTCAAAAGAAAAATATCTAAAAACGCTCCCCACCTCTTTAAGAGTTTTGAGATGGGGAGCGTTTTTCTATCCTCTATATTTTTTAGCCCTTTACGCCACCGGCTACGAGGCCGGAGACAATCCATTTTTGGCATAGGACGAAGAAAATAATTACCGGTATAAGGGCAATTAGTGTAATCGTCATAAAGAGTGGCCAATTCACCGTGAACTGTGAAACTGCATTGAAAACCTGTAACACAATAGTTCGATTTTCTGAAGATGAGAGGAATAGGTTTGGCCAGAGGAAATCATTCCAGGTTGAGAGGGTCTGGAAGATAATCACAGTGATAAGAATGGGGCGTATAAGAGGAAGAACAATAGTCCAATAGATTCGTACCGGCCCTGCCCCGTCTATACGCGCTGCTTCAATGATATCGAGCGGTAATTTACGCATGTATCCAACTATGAGGAAGTAGCAGAAAACTGCGGAACCAAGATAAATGATAATTAGTCCCTGCAAGGTGTTTACCATTTCCAGTTGTCCGGCAGTTTGGTAAATCGGAATTAGGGTGGCCTGGGTTGGAATCGCAAAGGTAATTAGCAAAATAGTTCCCACTGCAGCAGTAAATTTGCTCTTTTGCAAAATCATTCCGTAGGCGGCCATGGAACCAATAATCACTTGGAAGAAAACCGCAAAAACGGTAACGATTATGGTGTTTAGAAAACTACGGGCTAGGGGGACAGAATTAAATGCCTCAACGTAATTTTGGAAAGAAAAGCTTTCGGGTAGTCCCAATGGGGAGATACTCATTTGGGCTTGGTTCTTGAAGGTTGAAACTACAATGTAGTAGAGGGGGACAGCCACTAAAGTGGCCAGTGAAAGCATGAAAACCGTTAGTAGGATGTACTTTACTTTGGCGTTTAGATTGCGGCTCATGCGAACCTCCGGGTGACTTTATTTACTACCCAAACCTGGGTGAGAACGATTAAGGCTGAAGCAATGGTGAATACCACTGCGAGGGCTGAACCGAGGCTGTAGTTACTATTTGCTACACCTTCGAGAATGATTTGTTGGGTTACTGTGTTGGTAGAAACTCCGGGACCACCCTTAGTCATTGCGTAGGGTAAATCGTAAATTTTTAACCCGGAGGTAACAAGTAGGAACGTTGAAACCGTAATTGCTGGGGTAAGTTGAGGCAAGGTGATGTGGAAGAATTGTTGAATCCCGGTAGCCCCGTCTACGCGAGCCTGTTCGTAAAGGTCAGCGGGAATTGACTGCAAGTAGGCAAGATAGAGGGTGGCATGCCAACCTACCCCGGCCCAAATAGCTACAAAGATAATGCAGTATCGTGCGTAAGTTGGGTCTGACAACCACGGTATAGCCGAGCCACCGAGTTTGCGGATAATTACGTTCAACGCCCCGGAGTCTAGAGGAGAGAAAATGTATTGCCAGACTAGCCCTAGAACTACTTGCGAGGGCACGCCGAGGAAGAAGAATAGTGAACGAACCAATTTTTGTCCCATAAACCTTGCGTTTAAGGCAACTGCTAGGGGAATGGCTAGTACGGTGGTGAAAAGAGTTACCAAGACTGTAAATAGCAAAGTAAATCCCAAACCGGTAAGCATCGAGGAATCATTCAGAATTGCTCGATAGTTGTCTAGACCCGCAAAATTTACCTCTGGGGATAGTGCTTGATAGTCGGTAAAAGAGTAGTACAGGCTTTTCCCTAACGGAAGAGCGAAAAGGGCGATGAACACTGCCATGATTGGCAAAAGAAAGCCAAAAGATGCAAGTCTATTTTCTGTGCTTGCGCTAATGTTTCTTTTTACTTTTTGTAATTGTTTGCTGTTTGTCTTGGTTCTAACTCGCCTCTGGTCCATCCTCATTCCCCTAAATTAGATTTGGAGTAGGGCGAGGCGAAGAGGTTTTAGATAAATCCTCGCCCTACTCCCGGTGGTTAATTGGTGAAGATTACTTCCACTTTGCATCGAGGGCTTCGGTCACCTTAGCGGGAGTCGTGTTGCCCAAAATTAGTTCTTGGAAGTTATCGGACATGGTCTTGGCCATTACAGCGGCTTTCTTTGGCCAGTTGGACCAGAAGTATTTACCCTTTTGGAGGTAGTTAACGTAAACATCTTCAAACTCGGGATCTACTTTGGTTTTGTGTTTGGTGGAAGAAGAAATGGTTCCCAAAGATTCATCCATAATGGACAGACCCTTGTCACTATTTACGAAGCTGAAGAACTTCTCTGCGGCCTGAAGTTTCTTCCCCTCTAGTTTCGAGGACATGACGAAAGGCGAGTCGGGCCCTCCACCAATGTAGGGTTCTCCACCTTCAACTGCGGGATAGGGAGCAGTTCCAAAGTTTATTCCTGCTTTTTTGATGTCTGGGAAATCCCATGCTCCGGAGCGGTACATTGCTAGCTTGCCCTGTAAAAACTCCTGCTTTACCTGGTCGCCAGATAGCCCAACAACTTCTTTTGGCATAATTCCCGAGGTGCTAAGTGTTTGCCATTGAGTCAATACTGGGGTCCATACTTCAGAGAAAGTTTTTTCACCTTTATAGATGGGGTTGTTCTCGTCAGTAATTGAGTGCTGCGCAAAATAACCACCGAGCATGGGAAGGAAAGAACCCGATACAACGTTGCTTTCTTCCATGTAAACGGCAGTTCCACTAGCCTTGATTTTCTTCCCGTATTCGATGAACTCTGGTAGCTTTTCAGGAATTTTTTCGGGGACGCCGGCTTTCTTTAGTAAATCTTTGTTGTAAACAATTACTCCGGCCCAGGCGCTAACGGGCATTCCGTAAGTTTTCCCGTTCAAGCTATACATAGCCGCGCCCGTGGGGTCGATTCCCTCCATAAACGGCTTGCCCGTTAGATCCTTGGCGTATCCGCCTTTCATGATGTCAGTACGGACTTCCGTTGACATGTGATAGATGTCTGGGATTTGATTTCCGGCGATGCGTGTAGTTAACAACTGGGCGTAACCGTTGGCCGAGCCTTCGGCGCTGTTGAAATCAATTTTGATATTTGGGTTTTCTTTTTCGAAGGCGTCAATTAGTGGACGAGCTATTTTTTCGTTCCACCATGACAGGTAGGTGAGAGTAACTTTTTCGTTGTCATCCTGGCTGGGGGTGGCTGATTTAGTGCCCCCGCATGCGCCTAGGCTTACCGCCAAGCTGGCGGCAATAACTACTGCAAGTCCCTTTTTGCGAAACATTGTGGATAGCCTCTTTTCTTACGAAAATCACTGCATCTTTGCTAGCGATACGTATCTATATGATGACAGGGGGTGTATTAGTGCGTCAAATGAATTGTATGAATTGTTATAAATACTTGAAAATACGCTGAAAAATCTTAGTAAGTTCGAGTGGTGGCACGTCGTTGCAAACGTTCTGGGGCAATTAGATAAGTGTCTGCGGGAGCGTATGGATTCTTAATCTTAGCAAGTGCAATTTGCACAGCTTGTTGACAAATCTTATTTACATTTCCGCAAATATTTGTGACTGGGCGCGGGTAGGAAACCGCAACGGTGTCGGGGCAATAGGCGACTACTGAAATGTCGGTGCCGGGTGTGAAACCTCTAGACTCTAAAAGACGTAGCACCCATTCTGCTGTTTTTGGGGTACGGGCAACAATCCCGGTGACTTTGTTATCTTTTGGGATCAGCTGATCGGCGATTCTCATGAAACCATCCCAACGGGAATTTGGCCGGGGAACTATTTGTAAATCAATATTGCGTTTTTCGGATTGACTTTTTAGACCTTCGTAGAAATCGGAAACGAATTGAAAACTTTCTTTTTCGCCTCTGTCTTCACCAACGGCGATAGCGGCGGTATGGCCGGTTTGGTAAAGTTCTTCGATTAGTTCTTGGCCTACCTTGAAAGTGTCGAAATCAACTACATCAAGATTCTCATTATTCTTTGGCCGACCCATTAAAATCGTTGGAACGCTTAGGTTTGAGGCGGTGTGGATACGTTCGTCGTTGATAGAAATATCCATCATGATTATTGCGTCGCAGATAGAGCGAGAAGCTAATCTAGTAAGGTCTTTGGCTCCTCCTTCTAAAGGGGAGAGGATGACGTCGTAGTCATGTTTACGGGCTTCTTTTATGATTGCCCGAATGTATGGTGCGGTTTCGCGAGCGTCAATTTTTTCGTCCAGGTGAACTCCTAATGCGATTACGTTGGTACGCGCGGTTCGAAGTGTTCGAGCTCCTGCATTAGGCTGGTAATTTAGCTGTTTTATTGCCTCTAAGACACGCT
Source organism: Actinomycetaceae bacterium TAE3-ERU4 (assembly GCA_019218365.1). Taxonomy (GTDB): domain Bacteria; phylum Actinomycetota; class Actinomycetes; order Actinomycetales; family Actinomycetaceae; genus Boudabousia. The sequence goes on from JAHUUJ010000002.1 coordinate 52,966, forward strand.
TTTCCGTTTCTGGTGAAACGTTGCGTCGGCCGCTCAGGACATAGGAAACCGTGCTCTGGGCTACGTTGGCGAGAGCTGCTACGTCGCGGCTAGTGGGTTTTTTATCGCCTTTATGTGCATTCATCATAACTAGATTAGCAAGTAATTGTGTCGATTAAAGTGCAAGAGTTTCCCTTTTGCTTTTTCCCGTTTATACTAATCTTGAAATGTCGATACGTATCGTTACGTATTTTGACCTTCTTGGATAGGAAAACTCGTGAACGTTGAGGTTGGAAGGGATGACAAGAAGGGGGCAGGGACGCCTCTAGAATATTGTCAGAGAGCCCTTAAAAACGAATTGCAGATAAAGCTTCTACCCGGAGAGCACTGGTGGGGAGGGCTGGTTACAGATGGTGCTCAAATGCCATTTGATGAAAACACTGAATACTCTCGTGATTTAGGGCATCCGGAAAAAGATGCGATGGGTCTAGGCCTGCCATCTAATCAGGTTTCTCCCTCGCTTGTATCAAATCGTGGACGTCTGGTTTTTTCTAAATTTCCCTTTAAATTTACCTTTCAGCGCGGAGTGTTGCTGGTGCAGGGAAAAGAGGTTGAATTTGGGCAGTGTGGTCAAGACTTGCGGGGGGCCTATTCGGCATTATCAAGAATCTTTTTTGGCCCCTCGGGGAAGATGCCAGCTTCGCAACTTTTTACCAGCCCGCAATACAATACCTGGATTGAGATGCCCTACCTGCCAACCCAGGAAAAAACATTAGCCTATGCCAAGAAGCTTCTAGAAGGTGGGATGAAGCCCGGAGTTCTCATGATTGATGACAACTGGGCCAGTACTTATGGTACTTGGGAATTTGATCGCTCTAGGTTCCCCGATCCTGTGCAGATGATAACTGAACTGCATGAGCTTGGTTTTAGTGTGATGCTTTGGGTTGTGCCTTTTATTAGTCCCGATACTGCCACTTTCCGAGAGTTGGAAAAGAGGGGGTATCTATTGCGTCAGAGCGATGGAGAAATAGCTTTGCGGCGCTGGTGGAATGGAATTAGTGCGACCTTTGACCTTTCTAATCCCGAAGCTGAAAAGTGGATTCATGAGCGCCTTAGATATTTGATTGAAGTTTTTGGCGTAGATGGTTTTAAATTCGATGCCGGTGATATTCGCGATTACAGAGAAGATGATGAAACTAGTGCTGGGTGGACTCCGGTAGAATTTTGCGAAAAATGGGCACAGATAGCTTCTTGCTATCCCTTTAATGAGATTCGCGCCTGCTGGAAAAACTCTGGATTACCAATTGCCCAACGACTTGAGGATAAGCCGCCGGCATGGGGTGCTAAAGGGATTGGGACACTTATTCCAAATCTTCTTGCGCAAGGAATGATAGGACATCCCTACTCTTGTCCTGACATGGTCGGTGGTGGGGAAATTTCCGCTATGCAGGCGCAATCCCGGATAGACGAAGAATTCTTTGTCCGCTACTGTCAGGTGGCGGCGCTCAGTCCGATGATTCAATTCTCCACCTCTCCTTGTCGCGTACTTACTGGAAAAGCGTTAGAGGCGGTAAAAAAGGCGCTTGATATACGTGAACGATTCCTTCCGCTCATTATGCGTCTAGCTACTGAAAGCGCATGTTCGGCAGAGCCAATCATGCGTCCTATTTCCTACCATGTTCCGGGCGCACCGAAAATTATTGATCAGTTTTTCTTGGGAGAAAACCTTCTTGTGGCACCGGTAATTAAGCGGGGTCAAAAAGTAAGAGAAGTTATTTTGCCTGCCGGTCGTTGGGTTGGCGATGACGGGATTGAATACCTTATAGAAGATGAATATGCGAGTGTTGAAATAGAGGTTCCTTTAGGCCGTCTTCCCTACTTCCAAAATCGTGATTTAAAAAATGTTTTCTAGTGATTTCTATGAGAATAACGGGAAGAGAGCCTAACTCTATCGGAAATACTAGGCTTTGAAAAAGGTTGAATATGCGGTAGTGAAGCGTTCCCATTCCAATTCCAGTTCCCCTAGGTATTCTTCTCCTTTGGAGGTAAGGCAATAACTTTTACGTCCGGGACCACCCTCGCCCTCTAACCATGTAGATTCGCAGTATCCTTGTGTTTCGAGTTTGGTTAAGGCTGGGTAGAGCTGTGCTCCTTTAACTCGTTCAAACCCGCGTTCTTCTAAGCGAGCGGAAAGAGCATATCCGTGCGCGGGAGAGATACTCATCTCGCGTAGAAGAAGTAGCGGGAGGGTGGTGCGTTGCCAGTCAGAGAATTTAGAGCTCATAGGTATTTTTCCTCATTTTGTAGGTTTCCCAAGCTACTATTAGCGATCCGATACCCAATAGGGCGAAGACTATTACCGCGCTGGTTTGCCAGAAGGAAAGCTCTTGTGATTCTAGTATTGTCCCAATGCTGGCAACTAACAGGATAATGCCTATAAATGTGTAGTAAACACAGAGGGATGAGTATTTACGTCGCAACCCCGCTTGATTTGCCTGAGCTAGTTCGCGGGCCGTGGCCGCGGGGGTTTCGAACTCGTCTTCAGCATATACCGGTTTGCCGACGGCAGTAGATAATTCACTCAAGTGTTCTTTAAGTTCATACGTGAAAAGTTTAGTTTGTCGTTTAGAAAACCAGTAACGAGAATGTAGCTGTCGTTCTAATTCAGCAAACCAGAGTTTGTTGTTATCTTCAGCGCTTGCGTTAGCCAAAAAAGCCAGACGTTCGTTTTTTACGCTATTGTCGCGAGCTGAAAAATATTTTTTTCCAACTAGTGACAGCGCTAAAAAGGCCGGAATTAAAATCCAGGTGGGAACTGAGAAGAAAGGCGTATCCTTTACTTCTTTCGGTGTGTATTCTGAGGATATGTAAAGGAAAGCGATACTTGTAATAAAACCTGCAATCCCAAAACTACTAGCGTAAACAATCCCGCGTTGACGGTAGAGGAAATTACCTCCCGAGATAATTGCTGTTATGTAAAAGAAGAAGAGTGTTCCCACTAAAAAACGCGGGGTTATCTGGGTGCTCCATCCGAGTGAGTCTTTAAAATAAAGCCTAATCAGTAGGAAAAATATCCAGATGGTACTGAGAATTATCCAGTTTTCCAATGCCTCCCAAATGGTGGCGGGGGCATTGGCTGAATCTTCTGAATACATGTTTTCAATACTCATGTTTTTACCTCGTATGCCGCTATTGGTAACTATAAAGATATACTAGATAAAAAATTAACCTAGTGCAATATTGTTCCTAGCGCTAATTTGTGGATTAGGTAAAACACTTTCCCCCCAAGCAATTTTCGGGCTTGGGGGGAAAGTCTGAGTTCTAATAATTAGGCGAGGGTGGAAGTATCTATGACGAACCGGAAACGCACATCACCGGCGATAACTTTTTCCCACGCCTCATTAATTTGTCCGGCTTCAATCACTTCAATTTCTGCTCCCAAGCCGTGTTCTGCGCAGAAGTTAAGCATTTCTTGAGTTTGCTCAATGCCGCCGATGGCGGAACCTGCATACTGACGATTTCCGGTAATGATATTTTCTGCATGAATCTTCATTGCATCTGGAGGCAAGCCAACTGATACCATCGTCCCAAAGGGGCGAAGTAACTTTAGATAACTGTCTAAATCAATCTTGGCGCTTACGGTGTTAATGATGATATCGAATGAGGGACCAAGCTTTTTCGCTAGTCCTGCTTCACCCTCGCTAGCGCTGGCATAGTGGTAGCTTGCTCCCAAAGCCTTTGCGGCTTCGGCTTTTGCGTTGGTTCGAGAAATTACCGAGACCTCAGCTCCAAGAGCGGCCGCGATTTTAACTGCCATATGTCCCAGTCCGCCTAGACCAATTACGGCCACTTTTTTACCGGGGCCGGCACCGTAGCGTTTAAGCGGAGAATAGGTGGTAATTCCGGCGCAAAGTAAGGGAGCAGCATGAGCCAAATCAATCCCTTCGGGAATCTTTAAAGCGAATTCGTCTCGGACAACAATCTGTTGGCTGTATCCGCCCATTGTCTGCGCGCCATCGTAACCGGTTGAATCGTAGGTACCAACCGCACCTTTGGTGCAAAATTGTTCGTAACCGTCGGTGCAATATTCACATTCTTTGCAAGAATCAACCAAGCACCCGACGCCTACAGCATCACCCACTTTGTGTTTGGTAACGGCTGAACCAACCTGGGAGACAATTCCAGCAATTTCATGTCCGACAACGATTGGATAGTATGTTCCTCCCCATTCGCCACGAGCGGTATGTATATCGGAATGGCAAATACCGGCATATTTAATATCTATAAGAATGTCATGTGGGCCAACTTGTCGGCGTTTAATTTCCATTGGTTCGAGTTGCTTGGTAGGGCCGTAGAGTCCGTATGCTTTGACCAATTTTTTTCTCCTGTGAAATGTATGGTGTCTAAGGCCGACAGTGGCCATTAGCTAAAATGGGGGCAGCTAGAAATCTAGTGCCCCCATTATCTCAGGTTTTACTTACTTTTCATGCACATTCCAACGTGGGTTGGAAACGATACCCTTGTCCACTAAAACCTGATCAGCTTCAAGGGGGGTGCGTAGCTTCGGGTAGCGCTTATCTTGTTTTCCCCACCACGGCATATAACTTACATATCCATCTGCAGGAGGGGTGTCAGTATCTGGTTCGAGTTTTAGGTCTTGTGGAGTTTCTTTAATTAGGTCACAAAGCCAGTATTTGTCCGCATTGTCAAAATGTTCCTTGGCGATGGTGCGGAATTCACCCAGCTCTTGGAAAATACCGGCGGTAATTGGGTTGCGACGTTTCTTGATAATTACATAGAGCCAGTAGGCAAATAGCGCCACATTTGCGATAAGGGCAAGTCCAGAGCAAACAATGTTAGCGGTTGGATTCATCGTCGCAAAGTTGGACTCACCCGGTTTGATGAGGAACTCGGGAATGATGTTATTCATCGCAATCCAGAACATAAGGGTGTAGCAACGGAACCAGAGCCACTGCCCCTTTGCCCAGGTAAACGCGGGGATTGTTGCAGCCAATAATAGGGCGAGGGTGCAGTACCAGGTGTAGTCAGCCAGGGCATTGTAAAGGAAAGCATGGTTCCATAAATCGTAGGCAATTACCCATGGCCAAACCATATCCACCCAAATTAGTCCCTTTACCTTTTGGTGGGGGTTGGTGGTTACGGCAATCTTTGCCCAGCCCGTCATGGTGATGATATTAAGCAGTCCGGCAATAGCCGACATGATATTCCAATAACCACCGATAGTGCGGAAGCCGGTTTCTGGGTCAATTCCCACTCCGGTACGAGCGAAGTTACCAGCTACTGCCTGATACCAGGCATCTGAATGTAGTGCGGCATCAACGCCGCGACTCTCAGGAAGTCCGTTAATCATATCCAGGGCATGAGTGGAATTGATTTCTTTCAGGCACATCCAATTGGCTGCACAGGCGTCATAGGTATCTTTTTGGAAGTAAATTGTTAGGTCACGGATATTAGCTTCCATGATGTTTGTAGCAATTCCAAGCCAGATGATGAACCCAATTAGCATTATATGTCGGTGGAATTTTTGCGGGTTATTACGACCCATGTAAAGGAAGATTCCATTCAGCACGGAAACGGTCACCATAATTACGTATTTCCCGAAAGGGAACCAACCCACCATTGGGACTGCATGGTAGGCAGCGTAGGGAATAAGGGCAATTCCTCCCACCATCCAAATAACAAATACGGTCCATAACCAACGTCGATTAATTTCGGCAACTGCTACCTGAGCTACGAAAACAATTAACCAAATTAGGTAGAGGCGGGGGGTTCCAATTTCCCACATTCCGAGAAAGGTTGTCATGATTTTGGGTTCTCCTGCTTCATTGAAGGAATCATTGTAGGGACAGTCTAGTGGTGATTTTTCGCGGGATACAGGCCAAAAGTCCAAGAATATACATTTTTGTATCCTTTAGGGTGTATGTAGTGGAGGAGCTTCCGAATGCCCCTCTTTATAACAGGACAAAGGTGTTCAATATGAAAAATAGTTTTATTCCCCGAATAGGCGGGAAAAAGATGTTTGCGCTGGCCGGTGCCGGTGCTGCTGGGATTTTCGCTGGCCTATATAGTTTTAGTCAGCTAACCGGGAAAGCAACTAAGGAGGAACAGGCATTTCGCTACCCGGGGGACGAGTTAATTGATGCCAATTATGACAATGCGTATTCGTCAACCTACGCGATTACCATAGATGCGCCAGCCTATGCCGTGTATCGTTATTTCAAGCAAATTGGTGCCGAACGTTCCGGTTCGTTCAGTTCAGAATTCCTTGAGCGCACGTTTGCTCGTTTACCATTCTTTAACTCATACGAAATCCAAGAAGAGTTCCAACAGCCCGATTCGCTCATGCCCGGTGACATTGCAGCATTCGATTTTCATGGCATGAGTATGGAGTGGGCGGACGTAGTTCCAGGTAAATACGTAATTTCCTGGGTTGATACTAAGAATCCGCCCGCGGCTCCCGGATCCTACGCTTTCCGCTTTCCCTTTATGAAACACTTTGCGGCGGCTTGGTGTTTCTACATGGTTCCCCTTAAAGGGAATCGCACTCGTTTGATTAACCACTGGCGAATTGGGTACGAGCCGGCAACCTTGCCGATGAAGATTATTAACTGGTTGAACATCGAGCTGGTTGGCGGATGCATGACCAATATGCAAAACCGCTATATGAAACGTCTAGTTGAGTTTCGGAAGAAGGAACAGTGGACGGGTAAGTTCATGCGTGGTGTTTTGGGTGGTCGTTTCTTTAATACCGGTACTCCTGCTGGTCGTTGGGATGGTACTCCGTTGTTTGAGCGTACCTACACGCAGTGGATGCGTTTTGGTCGTCAAAACCCGGCTGTGGCCGAGATTCGTGAGCCTGTTACGGATAACCCGAACTGGCCGCCGACTGGCCCTGGTACCCCCTGGGCCGATGTTGTGGATGAAGAATACTATCAGGACTGGGAGGAGCCGGAGTTCTCCTGGGATGAGCAGATGCGGCAAAAGCGCGAACAGACCTACCTACCCAATTGGGGAAAGAAAAAGTAGGTTTTTGTAAGACTGTCGGGGGCGGCCACCTGCCGGCCGTCCCCGACGCTAGGCACGCAAAGACGCTTGCCTACCAATGAATTAAAACTAAACGTACCTGAAGGGGAGCTCTCTCCCTCTCCGGGTACTAAAGGAGCAAAAATGTTCTGGCTTCCAATTGCAATTACGCCGCCTGATTACCCAACGGCTTTCTTTTTCGAGGCGGGCAACTGGGTTGCCTATCTCGGTTTGGTACTGGTCACGCTAGCTTTGGCGGTAACCGCCTGGCTAATTCAACGTAGTAAGTTCGCAGTTCTTTTCTTCTTCATAATCGCCCCGATAGCTCTGACGATATTTTGGTGGCCCTGGTCTACACAGGGGACCACCACGGCGGGATGGTTCCCCATAGTCAAGCAGTATTCGGCTCTTTTAGGTTCGCTTTCTCTAGTCGCCTTGCAATATTTTCCTCGTTTGCGGCACAAATATTGGTATTTGCTACTGCCGCCTATCTTGCTGGCGGTAAACATTGCCGAGGCGGTAGTCCGAGATTTCCAGTGCTACTGGGTCGAAGGAATAGACCCAAATCAAGGTGGCATGGTTACTTGGGGAGGGTCATGGAACATCATGAATGGGATTGCTGGGATACTAAATTTGCTGGCAATTTCCGGTTGGGTTGGAATCTTTGTAGCAAAGGGAAAATCTAAGGCTATTATTTGGGGAGACCTGACAATCTGGTGGATTATTGCCTACGATTTGTGGAACTTTGCTTTTGTCTACAACTGTATTTCTGACCATGCTTGGTACTCGGGATTGGCTTTGCTAGCATCTTGTACTATCCCGGTTCTTTTCAAGTTTGCACGCGGATCTTGGATTCAATATCGTGCGTACACGCTGACTCTCTGGACGGCTTTTGTGCTTACTTTCCCCACTTTCACTAATGGGACAGTGTTTGCCCACCGATCTTCGCACAACGAGACCGCCCTGTTCCTTGTCTCCCTGCTTTCCCTTCTGTTCAACCTCGGTGTATTCGGATACCACATCTACCGTATTATCAAGTTCCGTCGTAACCCCTTTACACAGGAGGTTTACTCTGACACTCGCCAGTACGCTCAACTTGTTGCGCAATTTGCCTCCGAGGAGGACAAGAATCTTACCGCCGCGCGTTTGGGACATTCGCCGAAAGAACTGGGGTATGAACCTCGTTCTATCTAGGGAAAATTAACTAATCCTCCCTGCCTGGCCTACTAAGTAGCTATCTAGGCAGGGAGGTTCTTTGTCTGGGAGCTAAGCTAACGTTTCTAAAGATTGCATTTTATCCTCGGAAACAAAAAGAAAAACTGAAAATTTACTTGCCAGTGTAGTTATCCTTGAAAAGAAAAAATATTTATTAAAAGTGGAAAGCATAATAAATGCATTTAGCGGTAATAGTGGCTGTATTAATTTTGGCCGTTGCGGTTCAGGGAGTAGCTGGAATGGGGTTTGGCATGATTGCCGTCCCTTTCCTGGTGTGGCACTTTGGGGCGATAGATGGAATTACCTGGGCGAATGTATGTGGGTTGATGGTTGCCGCAGGTTTGTTTTGGATGAACCGTGAGGCGGTTGAATGGCAAAAGGTCGGGCTTTTCCTGATTGGGTCAGTACCGGCAATCTTTGCTACCGTTTATCTACTAAAAGCTATTCCGGAAGAAAAGATTCACTTCTTTGTCGGGGCGCTAATGCTGGGAATGGTAATTTTTTCTCTTTTGGCGCTGAAACTACCCGCTGTTTCTGGGCGTTGGCCAGCGTTGTTAACTGGGTTCTTAGGCGGATTTCTTTCACTTTCAGTGGCTCAGTCAGGACCTGTGATGGCCGCTTACGCGCAGGCCACTCGATGGCCACAGAAATCTTTTGCGGCTACTTTACAGCCCTATTTTCTAGCTCTTGCCCTGATAATTGTGCCGTTAAAGCTAACTCTTGGGCTTACTTCAGATATGAGCGGACTATATAGTTGGGAAATTGTATTTTTTGCCGCGGCAATTGCCTTCGGCGCCTATGTTTCCAAATGGTTGGCAAAAATACTTAGCCCTATGCGTGCTCGGTATCTTGCTATTGCGGTAGCAACTCTGGGCTCCTTACATGTGCTGGGTCTATTTTAATTAGGTAAAGGCAAGGAGCCCAGAAGCAACCACTTTAGATGGGTGATTCGAGAGGTCGTCCCTGAATATGGGCCTGACGCTTAAGTTCCCTAATACGTGCTCGTTCGCGCTTATCTAAACTGGTGCGAATTCGCAAAATTGTGTAAGCGATGAAGATACCGGTGTAAATCGCAAGTGAAAGATAGGTATCAATCATGTAGAGGAAGTCTTTGTCCAGGTACTGCGAGAAAGAAACAATACGACGAACAAAAACTAAAATTACGTTTGCGTACAAAACGAAGTAGAAAACGTAAGAAAGTTTGTGAAGCTTTTGCCACTTTAGAGCGGACATTGAGAAACGAATCTTTTTGAACGAGGTATAGAACAGAGGGATTGCGATGACTAGAAGAGCCATCGAAGACCACATAAGAATCTCGTATCCCCAGTCCGAACGTGAACTTACAAAAAGGTATCCAAGGAAGTAGATAGTGATATGCGGGAAAGTTAGGATACAAGCCAAAATTGAAAGTTCACCACGGATTGCATACAGCTGTTTCGTGGGACGATTCCAAGGTTTTATAACTCCCTGGAACATTACTATGGTGAATAAGACGAACCCGACGCTGCCTCGTTCAACTTGAGAGATTAAGGGCCACCACCAAGCCTCATTCGGGTATGAATCACTCAAAGCCCAACGGACAAACAAGCCAATAATCAGGAAGGAAAGGAACGTGGACCCCAGGTAGTACCAAAGCGCGTGTGCGCGAATATTTTTTCGTAGCAAGAATACAAGCGGGGTGACGATTCCAAATCCCAAAAGAACTAGATTCTCAACGTAGAGAAAATATAGAAAAGCTAACAAAATACCTCACTTAAAATAAAGTAACTTAGGTAAGGCAAGCCTAACATTTCTGTTTATTTGGTGAAGTTGGAAAAAGTGTTTTCGTGACTGATGTAACCAGATTTTATTGATTACATGTAATTTTTGTCGTTTTAATTTTTCTGCTTTAGAGCGCAAGTTTTTCTCTGCTAATTCGTACATGCAATCCCATGTATGCAAGGGGAGGGAGGAGCAGATGCCTAAAAAATGCAGGTATCGGCAAAATAAGACAAATCTTGTTTTAAATGATTGGGAGAAAACTAAAATGGCAGATATATAAGAAAATTACATTTATGTGTATAGGGAAGTAGAAAATGTAATGAAGTTATTTATGTTTGTCGATAGATGATATTTCTCAGCTTGAGGATATTTTTCATAGTTTTTACATAAAAGTTATTGAGGTGTAATTATAAAAAGGTTCCATTCCTTATCCCTGTTTGGCTAAATGGTTTTAGCAAATAGGCTAAAACGTTAAGGAGATAGTTTATGGAATCAAAACACTCTAGATATATTGTTGTTTTTGCAGCAATGTTACTGCAGGCAATTCCTTACGGAATTGCCCAGAATATCCCACCGCTATTTGTGGCTCCTTTAAGGAACAGCTATCACTTCAGCTTGGGGGATATTGGTTGGATTTTTACAATCGGAGCGGTCGCGGCTTCTCTTAGCGCTCCTTTGATGGGGCGTTTATTTCGTTCCTACCCTGTCAAGCTAATTATGTTTGGTGGCATTGTTCTTTCTGCTTCGGGAGTTATCCTAAATACCTTTGCCACAGATTTATGGATGTTCTTAGCAACTAACGCAATTACCCAAATCGGGACGATTACCTTCTCCGGTTTAGGAGTTCCCTATCTGATCGGAACTTGGTTTACCGGTGCAGAAAAAGCAAAGGCTTTAGGAATTGCTTTTTCTGGTGGATCAATTGGTAACTTCTTCCTGCAACCCGGAGTTGAATATCTTTTGTCTCATAACCGGGTCAGCAGAGTTTACTTAATCGTGGGACTAATTTCCCTTATTGGTGGCCTTATAGTTCTGTTTACCATGGTCAAAACAAATACTTCTAAGAACAGTAGCGGAAAAGAAGAAAATAAATTGGCCCTAAATGGGATTGGCTATTCTAAAGCAATGAGGGTTAAAGAATTCTGGGGACTTGCTTTTGGATATGGCCTGATTGGTCTTTCTGTCGCAGCGCTTTCAATTCAATATGCTGCTTACTTCCGTCACTTGGGAATTTCTTCGCACATTATCGGTATGGTTGGGTCAGTTTTTGCTGTTTCTTGTCTGTGTGGAAATCTCCTCGGTGGAGTTTTATTTGCGCGTTTCGGAATTGTTAAAGCAATGAGTTTCGCTTTTGTATTCCAATTATTGGCAATCTTCTCAATGCTATTTGGCTTGGTTGGTGCGCAATGGAGCGTAACAGCAGCATTTGCTTGGGCCGCAGTTTACGGATTTAACGTATTTTCTTATACTTCAGCCCCGGCCTTAATTGTGCAGGGATTATTCGGAATGAAACAAAGCTCTGAGGTACTTGGTGTATTTTCAATCTTCTTTGCGGTTGGATTCGCGATAGGTAACGTAATCTTTGGAATTGTAGTAGATGTTTCTGGCTACTATTTGGGATGGATTACAGTTTTGGGATACACACTTGTTGGCTTCTTCGCTTTGCTTTTCTTCGCGCACCGAATTAGTTTGCAAAAATATGCTGATGTCCTTGAAGAAGATGCGCAAAAATCTTCTGTAACTGCCTAATTCATAAACTTACTGTTCTTTTATGAAAGATATAATAATCAATCTATTTTGTAAGGAAGCAAAATGTGTACAGCATTAACTCTAAATGTAGCAAGTAACGCTTACTTTGGGCGTAATCTGGATTTGAACTGTGGATTTGGTGAACAAGTTGTAGTAACCGGAAGAAATTTTCCCTTTAAATTCACCGATGGGAGCTCGAACGAATCTCATCATGCGATGATTGGGATGGGTACTGTAATTCAGGGATATCCTCTATACGCAGAAGCCACTAATGAAGCAGGTCTAAGTATTGCAGGGCTTAATTTTCCTGGAAATGCGCATTATTTTGACCCCGTAGAAGGTAAAGAAAATATTTCTCCCTTTGAATTTATTCCCTGGCTTTTGGCTAACTACACGTCCTTAGAAGAAGTTCGTCCAGTGTTAAAAAATTTAAACTTGACGAATATCCCGTTTGCTCCGCAGATTCCACTTGCGCCACTACACTGGATTGTTAGTGACTCGACAGGGTCAATGGTCATTGAATCACAAAAAGATGGCCTCCATTTATACGATAACCCTCTGGGTGTTCTCACAAATAATCCTCCTTTCTCATATCACTTGGAAAATATCAAAAATTATATGAATGTGACCCCACAGTGGCCGGATAACAATTATGCTCCGGAAATTCCATTGACTCCGGTTGGGGTAGGTTTTGGAAGTTTTGGACTTCCCGGTGATACAACCCCAGCTTCGCGTTTGGTAAAGGCGGTATTTTTACGTTCGGTAACGCAGAATCAATCGGAAAACGTTTGGGGAAAGAACATAGTAGAAGAAGAAGCCGTAGGACAATTTTTCCATATTCTCGATAACGTAGGAATGGTTAAAGGATCCACCTTAAATCAAGAAAATGGTCCTGAATATACGGTTTACTCCTGCTGCTGTAATACAACGACTGGAGTTTACTATTACAAGACTTACAGTAATAGCCGTATTACTGCGATTGATATGCACAAGACTGATTTAGACAGTAGCGAATTAACCTGTTTTGCTTTGAAACGAGAACAGTCAATTCAATATGAAAACTGAAACAAAATAAATTGATGGTGAATCATATTATGATTCACCATCAATTTATTTATAGTTCCCATTGAGTTCTCAAGAACAGATGAAAATGTAAAGGAATAAGTACTTATTTCGCCTAATCGGTGGGATTTAAGAAGTTTTCTCCATATCTTTTTCGTAATAGGTAATCAATGATAAGACGCGGAATAAATAAGGTATGAAAGAGTTAGGTAAATGAATAAAAAATATAAGATTTTTAATTCCAAAAAATTGTAGAAAACTATTTTTCGTGACTGAAAACGTTGAACTACCAGCGAAAAATTAGGCTTTATGAGATAAAGCAGTGAATTGGGTAGGAAAACCCCAAAATGAAGCCTAATATGGAATTGTTAAATGATGTCGAAAACTCCCCGTGAAGGGGAGGAAAGGAAGTTTTCATGTCTGAAAACATCGTAAAAGAAGCTTTGCAGCAGTCCCTCGTTGATTTAATTCAGCTATCACTTCAGGCTAAGCAGGCTCACTGGAATATTCAAGGTGAGGGTTTCCAGTCTCTACATGAATTCCTTGATGGGGTTGTAGACCAGTCGCGAATTGCCCTGGATGAATTTGCTGAGCGTTTGGCCGCTATCGGGTTTGTATCTGATGGACGTGCAGAAACCGTTACCAAGACCACTACTCTAAAGGAACTACCTGGAGGGGCAATTCCTGTTGACCAGGGGTACAAGCTAATTGAAGCTGCACTAACCCAGACTGCTAACACCATGAAGGAGCACATCTCCGCTGTTGATGACGCTGACCCGCTTAGCAGCGACCTGCTTATCTCGACTGCGCGTGACCTTGAAAAGTCCGCCTGGATGATGCGTATGTACTCTAAGTAAACATAGGTTACTCGATAGGAATTACCCTAACGATAAACTAAAAATAGTTGCGGCCCGGTGATTTTCACCGGGCCGCAACTACTATCTAAACTTAGCGTCCAATTGCCACATGCTCGTAAGCGGACAAGGCAGCTGTTGCTCCCGTCCCCAAAGCCGTAACAATCTGTTTGTAAGTGGTATCCGAACAGTCACCTGCCGCATACACTCCGTGTACGGTGGTAGCGCCGCGGCGATCGCAGACAATTTCGCCACGCTCGTTTAACTCGACTCCACTTTCGTTCAACCAAGCTGTACGAGGAAGCAAGCCAACCTGAATAAACACTCCGGAAAGTTCAACCTGACGGGTTTGACCAGAAACTCTGTCCTGATAGCTCAACCCGGTAACTTCCTTACCGTTTCCATCAATCGACTGCACTGCCGCATTGGTAATTACCTCCGCGTTCGATAGGCGACCAAGCGCGTCTAACAACACCTTGTCAGCACGACATTCGGGAAGGAACTCAAACACGGTAACGTGCTCGACAATACCGGCAAGGTCAATTGCCGCTTCAATCCCAGAGTTACCCCCGCCGATAACCGCTACTTTTTGTCCCTTAAATAGGGGACCGTCGCAGTGTGGGCAGAAAGTAACCCCGTGGGTGAGGTATTCTTCCTCGCCAGGAACACCCAACTTACGATATTCGGCACCGGTTGCGATAACCAGTGAGCGCCCCTTCAACGTAACTTCGTCAGAGCATTCCAAAACGTGAAGATTTTCGTCGCTGCTAAGACGCTCGACACGTAGTGGCTCCATGATTACTACACCGTTATCAATGGCGTTTTTCCGTAGAATCTGACCGAGATTTGGGCCTTCTGCATGGGGTAGTGTAATTAGGTTTTCGATACCGGCAGTATCTAAGACCTGTCCTCCCACACGTTCGGCCACAATCCCTACGCGTAGTCCCTTGCGGGCCGCGTAAACGGCAGAAGAAACACCTGCTGGGCCGCCGCCAGCTACCAGGACATCAAATATTTCCTGATTGCGCCAAGTCTCAGCAACCGGGTTGGAATCTGAGCCACTCATTAGTTTAAGAAGCTCGTTAACTCCCATACGGCCTGAGGTGAATAATTCTTCGCCCCGGAAAACGGCGGGAACCGATTTAATTTCCTTTGCGGTTACTTCATTTTCGAAAGCTCCACCCTCAATTGCGGTGTGATGAATTCGCGGATTGATTACAGCCATCATATTTAATGACTGGACAACTTCCGGGCAGTTTTGACAACTGAGTGAGAAGTAAGTAGTCAGGTGGTAATCCCCGTCGAGATTTTCGATTGCCCGTCGAACTTCCTCATCAATCTTTGGCGGGTGTCCACCAACCTGGACGATTGCCAGCATGAAGCTCGCGAACTCGTGTCCCATCGGTAGACCGGCGAAACGAATATCAATTTGGGTCTGTGGGCTACGAATAGCAAACGAAGGAGTCCTCTCGTTAGCTTCTTCGATAAAAGTGATTTTTGGGGATAGCTCAGCGATTTGAGTTAGCATTTCGCGCATCTGAGTAGAGCGTGAAGAATCGTCAAGGCTGGCAGCAAAGACAACCTCGCGACGTAAAAGCGGCATCAAACCTTTAACTTGTTGTAATAGCGCTTCATTAAGCATGAACGGCTAAAACCTCTTCCTAATTGTGTAAAAATAAACGAAAACCGAGGAATTGTTTAGAGCTTGCCCGAAAGGTCAAAGCTTGGTTCTAGGGTTTCTTCGCCTTCTTCCCACTTGGCTGGGCAGACCTCGCCTGGGTGGTTGCGTACGTACTGAGCGGCCTTTACCTTACGGACAAGCTCGGAAGCGTTACGGCCGACTCCTTCTGAGGTGATTTCTACGAACTGAATAATGCCGTCAGGGTCAATCAGGAAGGTTGCGCGGTCGGAAGCGCCTTCTCCTTCACGGAGCACACCGAATGCTTCGGAAATGCGGGTGGTGGGGTCGGCAACCATCGGGAACTGAATCTTACCGATACGTTCGGAGGAGTCGTGCCAAGCCTTGTGAGTGAAGTGCTTGTCTGTGCTGAAAGAGTAGACCTCAACGCCCAGGTTCTGTAGTTCTGCATAGTTGTCTGCCATGTCCTCGAGTTCGGTCGGGCAAACAAAGGTGAAGTCAGCAGGGTAGAAGAAAATAATTGCCCACTTGCCAGCATAGTCGGCAGAGCTGACATCAACGAAATCGCCCTGGTGGTAGGCGGTACTCTTCCATTCGGGAGCCTGAGTGTTAATAATCGCCATGATAATCCTTTCCCTGCGGGAGTAGATAAAAATATAAAACCTGTAGTGAATAGAAAAACTACAGTGCAATTTTACGACTTCAGGCAGGGGGAAACGAGAGACGATTATGTGGGATTAAACGTGTTTACATAAGCGGCTTAAAAACGTAAATTATTCCGGTGAACGGACAACCCCAATCATCTCTTCTAATTTTCCGGCTTGGTAAGCGGCTAGATTATGCGCAACCCGTTTCTCTGCACCATCGGGGCGGAAACCGGCACAGTGAGGGGTGATGAATAAATTCGGCGCATTCCAAAGTTCTGAAGTTGGGGGGAGAGGTTCAGTAGAGGCAACATCTATTGCTGCCCCGGCTATTTGGCCCTGTTTGAGAGCGGAAATTAAGGCCCGTTCATCTACCGCGCTTCCGCGCCCTACATTGACCACCACAGCGCGAGAAGGCAGAGAAGAGAGAATCTCCTCGTTTAGGACATTACGTGTTTGTGGGGAATCGGGTAGAACCATTAGCAAAACGTCAGTTTCTGAAAGGTAACCCGTCATCTGGTCAGGGGTAATTACTGGGAAACCAGCACGCGTTCCCTCGCTCCTAGCGATTCCCGTTACTTTTGCTCCACAAGCGGAAAACACGCGTGCAATTTGTTGACCGATGGCGCCAAAACCCCATACGAGAACCCGAGAGTCAGCAAGCGTGGTTACTGTTTTCCCATCGTGCAAGAGGCGAGGTCCGCTTCGTCCTAAGTTCCAGTTACGTTCTTGCTGGTCAGCAGTAATTCCCGCGAAGTTACGAATTAGATAAAGAGCCATTCCCAAGCAGTGCTCAGCTACGGTCCTGTCGTGAAAGTTAATCCCATTAGTAATAACGATTTGCGGATTTATATCGCATGCCAGAAGTGCATCCGGGCCAGCCGTATAGGTCTGAATCCAGCGAAGATTAGGCAACTGATCTAACATTCTTTGCAAGTTACCTTTGCCGCCCCAAATTATGCAAGCCTGTGCATCGCGATGCTCTGGCGGAATTGACTCTGTTTCGCAAAACCTTACTTCCTCGACACCGTCGGGCCAAGCGTACTTAATCTGAGGTTCTTGAGTGACCAAAACTTTCATTGCACTGTCCTTTGGGCAATAAGATTATTTTTTTCTAATAGTACAACTGGGGAGAGGGTTAAAACACTGTTATTCCCGCGGCTGGGAAATCAACGGAGCAGGTTTCTTCTATCTTTGCAGGGTTGATACCCGCGCACATTTGTGTCCAAACTCTTGTTTCGAATCCTTCCTTAGCGGCATCGAGGGCGGTCTGGCGAACGCAGTAATCTGTGGCAATACCGACGATAGTTACTTTAGTGACACCGACTGTGCGTAGAGTAGGTGCCAATTTTTCGCCTTTCTGGGTGATTCCTTCAAAACCGGAATAAGCAGCTTCGTAATGTCCCTTCTTTACAGCAATATCTACACCAATGGTCTTCAAGGTTTGCGCTAAGGCATCTACAATATCGCTCCCCGGAGTGTTTGCTCGGCAATGAGGAGGCCAAGAATCAATGAAATCAGGATCGTCGCTAAAGTGAGTTCCAGGGTCAATGTGCCAGTCTTGGGTGGTAGCAATAAGGTCATATTTATTTGGATTCTCACAAAGGTAGTTAGCTAATCTATGCGCGAGGGCGGTTCCTCCCTCAACCGCGAGGGACCCTCCCTCGACAAAATCATTTTGGATGTCAACGATGATTAGTGCGTGAGACATTTTTCCACTTTCGTTAGGAGAGGGCGAAAACTTTTTCTTATTTTGTTCTCAAAGGCAACTATTCCATAAAACTTGTAAGAGAGGAGAGAGATGAAAAATATTTTTACATTGAGGTTAATTTGTTTAATTCATTACAAATTGTTTTATTTTCTAAAAATCTTTTATGGTCCCAGGTTTACTTTTTTGGCAAAATGATGAGAAATGTCTTGCTCTTAAAACCTGTCTTACAGTTGTTAGGTTTACGTTTTGAGAAATATTTTCTTGAAAGTGTAGCTGGCATTTGGTTAGCGAGGCGGGGTACGATGTGCCCATGACAAGACGAATAAGAACCATTGTCTCCGTTCTCGTTGCCTTTGTTGTCGCTTCGGCGATGGTCGCCGGTAGCCTTGCTCTCGCTGGTGAGAAATACTTAAAGGTTGCCGTAATTGGTGACTCGTACTCCGCTGGAAATGGGGCAGGAAATTACTACGGTCCGAGCGACTCTTACCGGAGCACCCGTAATTGGGCTCATGTTTACAGCAATTGGTTGAATGACAACGGGGTGCGTACAACCCTCCATAACCACGCCTATAGTAATGCGGTTTCGCAAGATGTCGTGGATAAGCAAATTGATAAAATCGAAGAAAATAGCAACGTAGTGATGCTGACTATTGGTGGTAACGATGTTAGCTTCGCGAAGATTGTTGCAAACTGCTTCCTGGTTGCATATCGATCTGAATCTTCGTGTAAGCGTTCGATTGAGAGTGCAGATAAATTATTGCCAACAGTGCGTGAACGTACTTTGAATCTTTTGGAAAAGGTTTCCAAACGATTGCCGCAAAACTCAAAGATAGTTTTGGTTGGATATCCCTTGCTGTCCACGGACAAGGTCTACACGATTCCCGGTTGGTTTTTCAGCTCTGATTGGGATGCGGCCAAAGCTGTACGTAACCTTGGAATAAAAGCCTCGGATATGCAAAAAGACATGATTGATGAGTGGAACCAGAAGAATGCCATTAAGGCTACTTTTGTTCCTACCCGTGAACTTTTTGCGGGACATGAGCCCGATCCGGCAACCGATGCGCGTAATGATAAACGCTGGATTAATGAGTTCTTAGAAACTGAAGGTAAAGTCGGCGAAAATGGCATTACCACCTCTAAGGAAGTCGGTCTTACCCATGCCGCTATGTTCTACCATCCGAACATTACCGGACACGAAAAAATCGGTGAAGAACTCGCGAAGGTCCTGGGGATTGTTGACGTAACCGAATCTTCGGAAACTGTTACTGGTCCTATCGATGTTGTCTTTGTAATTGATGGTGGGCAGGACAATGACGCCAAGCAGGTAGCTGTTAAAGGATATGTAAACGAGGTGATTAAGAAGTTCCAGGATGGAGGAGCCCAAGTACGATACTCGCTACTTACTTCCGCCGAGGGTAATTACACTAAGATTGCTTTGACTGACTCCCTAAGTGCCGACAAACTCAAAGAAGATGTAGCTAAAGAAGTTTCCTCGTCAGTGGCGACAAACCTTACGCCAGCTAAAGGGTTGGCAGTAGGTTTAGAACAAGACTGGCGCAGCCCCGCTCGGAAACTTATCTACTACATTGGAAACACAAGTACAGCTGCAGCAAATAGCAGCGATGCTCCCAATTGGGAAGAGTTGCTGCGGCGCACCTACGATAAGGGATCCGTAGAAGTTCATCTACTTAATACCGATTTAGAAAATGCCAGTGATGAAGGTCTAGCAAAGCTGGCACGTCATACGGCTGGAACTGTACAGTCCCTAGCGGAAAAGCCAGATTTACCTCCGGTTGCTATTGGTACTGTTGAGACTCCGAAGGTTGAGCCTTCTCCGGAAGCTCCGGTTGCTATTGGTACTGTTGAGGCACCGAAGGTTGAGCCTTCTCCGGAAGCTCCGGTTGCTATTGGTACTGTTGAGGCACCGAAGGTTGAGCCTTCTCCGGAAGCTCCGGTCGTCATTGGTACTGTTAATGAGGAAAACGGAAATCACGTAGTAGTTAAACCAGGAAAAACTCCTGAGGCATCTTCGCCCGAAGAGCTCACCCCCTACATTGTTTTGCTCTCTGAGCACTCTGCAATGGGAAAGCGTGAATTAACTGCTCACCGGAATGATGAGGTTACCGTTATGGTTGAAGGTTTTAAACCCGGAAAACCTGTTTCCTTTGAACTTCACTCAAAAGTGTTTCAGCTTGGAACCGTAACTGCTGATGCAAAGGGTGCTGCTACTCTAACCTTCCGTGTGCCGAAAGAAATCTCTTTTGGATTGCACAGTGTCCAAGCTGTGCAAGATGGTACTCGTGCAGGTGTCCCGCTGATTATTTCCAAGCGTGCTGAAAATCCAGCTAAAGAAACACCCAAGCCTGGATTAAAAGCAAATAGTGGAAACGAAAAATCAACTTCGAAGAATGTTGATACTAATCAGAAACCTGCTAAGAAAGTGCTCACATCTGACGGTGAAGAACTAGCTCGTACCGGAACTAACGATGTTCCTGCACTCCTGTTCATGTCCACGTTGTTGGCCTTTGTGGGAATAGTGATGGTTGCAGTTCGCAAACGAGCTCGTACCTAATCAAGTAATCAATCCAGACAGTGGCGGAACCCAAGCTGAGGGTTCCGCCACTGCGCTTTTATAGAGATGCTTTATCTACTATCCAAAGCTCTTTTTTTGAGGGGGCAAAGAAAAACGCCTGTGTGTTTGTGGGCCGGTAAAGATTCAGGTTAGCAAAATTGCTGTATTTGCTACCCTTGCTATTTCAAAAAATAGCTAATGGTATCGTTTTGTTTTTTTGAAATATTTATAAATTAATTCATAACGATTTAATACCAATCTTAAATATTGTCAGGATTTACCGCCTTGAATCTTTCTAATCGACAATCTGAAATATACAATAGCGAATGAATGTACAACTTTTTCGGGAGTTGTAATTTGAATTTCGTTTTCATTTTTAACTGAGAAAGACTGAGGAATTTCTGATGAAGCGTTCACCTCTAGCGGCACTTATGGTAGCGGTAATTGCATGTTCTGGCTTGGCTGGTTGCGGAAGCAGCAACGCTGGAAGTAAAACCACCTGTGGGGATTTCGTAAAGATGTCTGCAAAAGAGCAGAAAGAAGTTATGCGTTCCTACTTGGAGGAAAAGGGGGAAAGCAACCCAAGCAACGGTAAGGTTGCTTTGGTTCGCTTGTCTGCAAAGGCTTTTTGCGCGACTGCGGGTAGCGACAGCTCAACCATTGGTGAAATTGATGGGAACAAGTAGAAGATAATTTCACTTCTACCATTATCCAAGTGATGATTAAAAATTGTCACTCTAAATTAGATTGAACTGATATGGAATATGTAATTGGATTTTTAATCATAGCTCTGCTCGGTGCTGTGATTTTAGTATTCATAGGTTTTATCGAAGATGCAATTGAATACATCGGTATGGGGGCTATCTGGTTACTTTTAACCATTGTTGGACTTGTTTACCCCAAGATTCGCAAGAGCAAAGATTTTCCTGGGTGGAAACCTAAAACGGAGTCCGCAAAAGATGAAAGTGCGGAAAGTGCTTCTCTTTCAGCTATTTCAGAAGAAATAGCACAGCCTGAACAGATTGCTGTCAGTGAAGCAGCAGTTGCTCAAACAGTGGATAAAACTGAAAACACTACTTCCTTGCAGTGAAGAATAACTTACAGTCATTGTCGTAATTTAAAAGATGATTGTTTATACATGAGTGGTAAATAAGACCAGCATGAAGAAAGAAGTTGTCATCGGGAAAATCTAGTTAGCCTGACTGTCTCAGGTTAAAAATAACACGCTAAGTGGGGCCATTATTTATATAAATAATGGCCCCACTTAACAAATATTAAGATCCGGAAATAATTACCTTTTAAGTTTACTTATTGTTGTCTTAGGAAAAAATATATATTTTTACGGGTAAATATTTTGTTTAGAAAAACAGGATATTTAGGCTTTAAGACTCTCTGAAGAAGTCCAATTTAAGACTTTACGAAACACTCTGTAAATACGTGCAGTAGCAGTTTCGTGAAGAAATAAAAAATCCCGCCATTTCCTTAGAATGACGGGAAAACTGGAGCGGACGACGGGAATCGAACCCGCGACAGCAGCTTGGGAAGCTGCAGTTTTACCATTAAACTACGTCCGCACGACGAATTAACGTACCTAACGATGATAGGGGAAAAGGACAAAAAGTTCTACATGACTGGGCTAAGTAAGTGGTGAATGGCGTAACAGAAAATAGAGCACATCTTCTCTAAAGGGGAAGTAGATGGGATAGGTCAGTTCTTTCTCCAGAAGCATTTACGAGGCCGGTTGAAATTGCTTCTTCCCACGTTAAAAGTCCGGTTGCTAAGCGCAACCAAGTTTCCACGCTTGTTTCTACCACCGCGGGAGGTGTTCCTCGTCGATGGGTAGTACCACCCAGAATCTGAATTGCCCCAGCCGGAGGAACTCTTACTTCCACCGCCCGTCCAGGAGCTCGTTCATTCAGTTCCTCCAAAGCGTAGCGCGCCGCCGTGAAAGACAGCTTTCTATCTAGAGATTCACCTTTGTCTAAACTGTACGCACAACTCTCAAGAGCCTGCTTTCCATGTTCAATCACAATTTTCCGGCGTGCCAAAATGCCCTCCCAAAGAAAAACCGGGGTACCCCGTATCAAGAAGCACCCCGGTTAGTGAAAATTAGATAACGCCGTGTGCCAACATTGCATCTGCAACCCGCTTGAAGCCCAAAATATTAGCTCCGAGAACATAGTTACCAGGCTGTCCGTATTCGACCGCAGTGGCTGCACAATCATCATGGATAGCCCGCATAATCTCAGCTAGACGTTCTTCAACCTGCGCAAAAGACCATGCCTGGCGCTGTGCGTTCTGGGCCATTTCCAGAGCCGAAGTTGCCACCCCACCCGCGTTAGAAGCTTTACCCGGCGCATAAAGTATATGTGAAGACTGGAAAACCTCAATTGCTTCCGGGGTAGAGGGCATATTTGCTCCCTCAGCAACCACAGCACACCCATTTGCTACCAGAGTTCGGGCATCCTTTTCATCAAGTTCATTCTGTGTCGCGCAGGGTAGAGCAACGTCCACCTTTGCTTCCCACGGGCGTGAATCGCGGTGAAGCTCAGCCCCCGGACGACGAGAAACATAGTCCGCCACTCGTCCACGTTCCACTTCCTTAACCTGCTTTAAGAGATCTAAATCAACTCCCTGCGGGTCGTAAACCCAACCGGAAGAATCAGAGAAGGTAACGGGCTTTGCACCCAACTGCTGACACTTTTCAATGGCGTAAATTGCCACGTTACCCGAACCAGAAACGGCCACGGTCTTACCTTCCAAAGACAATCCCTTTTCTTGCATCATCGACTGCGCAAAAAGAACTGTTCCGTATCCGGTAGCCTCCTTTCGGGCAAGGGAACCTCCCCAACCAATTCCCTTTCCGGTAAAAACCCCGGCTTCATAACGTCCCGTAATCCGCTTGTACTGGCCATAAAGGTAGCCCACCTCGCGGCCACCAACCCCGATATCCCCAGCGGGAACATCAACATCGGCTCCTAAATGACGGTAAAGCTCGGTCATGAAAGACTGACAAAAACGCATAATCTCCGCATCGGAACGTCCGTGCGGGTCAAAGTCAGAACCACCTTTTCCCCCGCCGATTGCCTGGTTGGTCAAAGCGTTTTTAAAAATCTGTTCAAACCCCAAAAACTTTAGAATTGAAGCGTTTACCGAAGGGTGGAAACGCAGGCCTCCCTTATAGGGGCCAAGGGCTGAATTAAACTCAATACGGAAACCACGATTGACCTGAACCTGACCCTGGTCATCAACCCATGGAACTCGGAAAATAATCTGACGCTCCGGCTCCACTACACGCTCCAGCAAAGCCGCCTGTGCGTACTTTGGTTCGCGCTCAAGTAACGGTCCGAGGGAGTCTAAGACCTCTTTAACCGCCTGCTGGAACTCCGGCTCATTAGGGTTACGTTTACAAACGGTCTGAAAAACGTGATTGGCTATTTCATTCACTGTAATCCTCCAGAAAAGAGCCGGGACGGGGATAAAACGAATCTACATTCGGGTAAAAAAGATGGCCCCGAAGAAATAAATCCACGGAGCCATCTTACTCCTCCCTACAGGAGAGGAGTAAGGAAAATTAGGAAATTTCCAAAATTGCCTTAGCGGTCTTGTGTGCCTGCTCATCATCAAATGCGGAAACAACTGCACGTGCAGCAGCCTGGCACTGTTCCAAAGTAACTTCAGCCAAAGCCGCACCTACCGCACTAATCGCGCCCGCGGCCATGGAAAGGCTGGTCATACCCATACCTACCAAAACACATGCCATGAGCGGGTCAGCGGCAGCCTCACCACAAACACCAACGGGCTTCCCCTTACGTACACCGGCTTCGGCAACGCGTGCCATTAGGTTCAATACCGCCGGCTGCCACGGAGTAGTGAAATCAGCCAACTTAGCGGAAAGGCGGTCAGCGGCCATCACGTACTGGGTGAGGTCATTAGTACCAATAGAAACAAAGTCAACCTCGTCGAGGAACTGGTCAATCAAAAGAGCGGTTGAAGGAACTTCAACCATAATTCCGGCTTTCAAACCACGCTCACGAATTGCCTTGGCAACCTCGCGGGCTTCAGGAAGAGTGGAAATCATCGGGCACATCACCCACGGTTCCACATCCATGTGTTCGGTAGCCTGTTTAATTGCCTCAAGCTGGTTTCCGAGCAATCCACTGTTAATCCGCTGGGTACGGATACCACGAACACCCAAGGATGGGTTCGGCTCATCTGCCAAAGTAGCGAAAGGAACTGGCTTGTCGGAACCGGAGTCCAAGGTACGCACGACTACTTTATGACCCTTAAAGGCTTCAAAAACGCCGCGATACTGGTTCGCCTGGGATTCAATCGACGGCTCGGTGGGCGTACCCAAGAAGCAAAGCTCTGTACGGAACAAACCGACACCCTGCGCTTCGGTCTTAGCGGCACGAGCAGAAGCAGCGGCATCCTGCACGTTAGCTAAAAGCTGCACATCGTGTCCATCTTTGGTCTTGGCCGGACCAGACCAAGCGGCAATCTTCTCGCGGCGCTCAAGATCAGCGGCAACCTGTGCCTTGGCGAGTTCCTCGTCAACTCCCAAACGTAAAGTACCTTCGCCACCGTCAAGGAGAACCATGTCTCCTTCTTCCAGCATGTTCATTTTGCCTACGGCTACAACGCAGGGAATTCCCAACTGACGAGCAATAATCGCGGTGTGAGAAGTTGGCCCACCAAGTTCTGTAGCAAGAGCAACAAACAATTCAGGGTTGAGGCCCGCAGTGTCCACCGGAGCCAGGTCGTCGGCCAACAGAACAACCGGGGAGGTGGGTGAAGGCAGACCCGGTTCAGGACGGCCTTCCAAACGTGCGGCAACACGGTCACGAATGTCACGCAAATCGGTTACCCGCTCTGCCATTAGACCTCCGGCCTTAAGGAATAGAGCAACGAACTCTTCGGTAGCTTTGGCCGCCGCATTTACCGGGCGGATACCAGACTTAATGTGGCGAACTACGGACTTGCGCCAAGCCTTGTCACGGGCCAAACCAGCGGTCATCTTCAGAACTTCCGCAGCGTCACCTTCGGACTTTGCCGCGCGTTCTTCCAAACCGGAAACCACCGCATCAGACGCAGCCTTGAACTCTTCAATTGCGTCTTCTATTTCAGCAGCCGGAAGTTCCAAACCGGTCAGGCTAGGCGGTTCGGGACGGCGAACCCAAGCAACTGGGGCGTAAGCCAACCCGGAAACAACACCTGTTCCCTCAACGATTAACTTTTTCGTACCATTTTCCGAAGAATTGGCGGATGGAACGGCGGTGTTCTGCTCAGACAAAATAGGCTCCTTAGGAGGGTTCTTCATAACATTCTTTATTTTACGTGTAAAGCGGGTAAAATGTAAGTTAACAACAGAATTCATGCACGGTCTAATAAATTTGTGTTTGAATATGGTTGCTGACAGCGTAGTAAGTTACTATTTTCTGTCTGAATAAATTAAGAGCAATTACCAAGCTCGTAACTTTTAAGGAGACTAACAATGGCATCCAAGACTGTAACCGTCGGTTCTAAGGTCGGATTGCACGCACGTCCTGCCGCTCTCGTAGCCGAAGCTGCTGGAGAATTTGACGATGACATCACCCTGACCCTAAATGGTGAGGAAGTAGATGCCGATTCGGCAATGATGGTCATGACCCTCGGCGCCTCCTTCGGTGATGAAGTTACCGTTACCTCCGACAACGAGGAAGCAGTTGAGAAGCTGGCAGAAATGATAGCCTCAGACCTCGACGCCTAATTTATAAAAATTATAGTTTGCGCCCCGACTCAATTGAGTCGGGGTGCAAACGTTTTTGGAACTATTTTTCACTTTGTGGTGTTTTCAATTTTTAAGGTTCTTAATTTTATGAAAAGATATCCCCGTGCTTCGACCTGACGGCCAATTAACGCATGAGATAGACCCGCAGGATAAGGGACCTCAGGATTCCTGCGGTGTATTTGGTATATGGGCACCGCAACAGGATGTCTCCCGCCTAACCTACTTTGGGCTGTACGCGCTACAGCACCGAGGCCAACAATCGGCGGGAATCGCTACCTCGGACGGTACCAGCATTATGGTCTACAAAGATATGGGACTGGTCTCTCAAGTCTTTGATGACCGCGCTTTACAATCTCTGCAAGGTCAACAGGCGCTAGGGCATGTCCGCTACGCCACTACCGGTGCTTCGGTATGGCAAAATGCCCAACCTACGCTCGGTCCCAGTCCTTGGGGAACCATTGCCCTTGCTCACAACGGAAACCTTGTTAATACCGCGGAACTATCAGCGCTATTGGCGGGGAAACCAAACTTAGGTGGAGAGTTTTGGAAAGGCGCAACCACCGACACCTCGGTCATTACAGCCCTGTTGGGAACGCGTAAGGACCTTACCGAGGAAGAACTGAGAGAATACCGCTTCGCTCCAGATGCGGCAGATCCGAAAGTTGCGCAGGTACTTACCGAAATTACCGAACAAGTTTCGCAAACTGCCATACCGCCCCTACTAGAGCCGGCACTTAGAGTGCTACCGCTACTAAGAGGGGCGTTTTCTTTAGTCTTTATGGATGAAGAAAACCTTTATGCCGCACGTGATACCCAAGGGTTGCGACCGCTGGTGTTGGGACGAACTGAAGGCGGATGGGCAGTAGCTTCAGAAACAGCGGCCCTTGACATTATTGCGGCAGAGTTTGTGCGAGAGATTGAACCCGGGGAGCTAATTGTTATTAACTCCGAAGGTATTTCCTCCTACAAATGGGGAAAACCGCGTCTGGCCGGATGCGTTTTTGAATATGTTTACCTCGCCCGTCCAGATACTAAAATACGCGGAGAATCAGTTATTTCTTCCCGAATGGAAATGGGTGCTACTCTCGCTCGTGAGCATCCGGTAGAAGCTGATTTAGTGATGCCTACTCCCGAATCTGGAACGCCGGCAGCCATCGGTTACGCCCAAGAATCGGGTATTCCTTTCGGGCACGGGGTAGTGAAAAATTCCTATGTGGGAAGAACCTTCATTCAACCCACGCAAACAATCCGTCAATTGGGTATCCGTCTTAAGCTAAACCCCTTACGAGAAGTGATTTCAGGTAAGCGACTAGTGGTAATTGACGACTCGATTGTGCGCGGTAACACCCAGGCAGCTCTCGTAAAGATGTTGCGTGAAGCCGGAGCGAAAGAAGTTCACGTGCGAATTTCCTCACCACCTGTTTTGTGGCCCTGCTTCTTCGGAATTGACTTCGCAACGCGTAGCGAGCTAATCGCCGCCCAGATGGACATACCGGCAGTTTGTGAGCGTATCGGCGCTGACACCCTCGGCTACCTGTCAGTTGACGGGATGGTAAAAGCCACAAATCAAGCTGCGGGCGAGCTATGTCTTGCCTGCTTTACCGGAAAATATCCGCTTTCCCCGCCAACTGGCGCTCTCTAAAGGAGATACACGTGGAAGAATTATCCTACGCAAAGGCCGGAGTTGATACCCGCGCCGGTGATACTGCGGTGGAACTGATGAAAGAAGCTGTTAGGGCCACCTACACGGCAAATGTTTTCGGTGATTCCGGAGGCTTTGCCGGAATGATAGACGCTTCTGCCCTCAAAGAATACGAACGTCCACTCCTGGCCACTTCTACCGATGGTGTCGGAACCAAAATAGAGGTCGCTCGTGCCCTCGATATACATCACACGATTGGGCAAGATTTGGTGGCAATGGTCGTAGATGATATTGCTGTAGTGGGAGCCAAACCGTTACTGATGACCGACTACATCGCTTGTGGAAGGGTTCAACCCGAACGGATTGCCCGCATCGTTAAGGGAATCGCGGATGCTTGCGCCCTCGTTGATACCCCTTTAATCGGTGGGGAAACAGCCGAACACCCAGGAGTAATGGAACCTGACCAATACGATATTGCGGGTGCCGTTACAGGGGTAGTAGAGGCTTCTAAAGTCCTCGGGCCACAAAAGGTCCAAAAGGGGGACATCCTAGTGGCATTAGCGGCTTCGGGACTGCACTCTAACGGATATAGCCTAGTCAGAAAGATCGTTGAACAGGCTGGTTGGAAATGGGAACGTCATTTCCCCGAGTTTGGGCGCACTCTAGGGGAAGAGCTTCTTGAACCCACCCGTTTGTATTCGGCACTTTGCTTAAAAATTGCCGAGAGGGTAGGAAACTCAATTCACGCTTTTAGTCACATCACCGGCGGTGGACTAGGGGCAAATCTTTCACGGGTTATGCCGGCCTCCCTGGCCGCGCGTATTGATTTGACGAGTTGGCAGGTACCCGCGGTATTCCAAGTCTTACGCAATGCAGGTAAGGTTACACTCAACGATGCGGCAGAGGCTTGGAACATGGGGGTAGGCATGGTAGCTGTTTGTTCTCCCGAGGCTGTAGAAAAAATTGTTTCCCTAAGTGAACACTACCAATGTCCTGCCTGGGTACTGGGCGAGGTAGTCGAAGATCCGGGTAACGAAACAGACGCTACGCGTATTGCCGGTACAAAGGGCGTGCGGGCAGGTGCGGCACTTCTGGAAGGAACTTTCCACTAAGTAGAGTGGCAAATAGTTTTTCTTCTAGTCACTAAATATTTTTGGGGCACCACCTGCAGGTGGTGCCCCAAAAGTCAGTAGTTGCAGTTGATGTTGGAAAGACTACCTGGCGGTATCCCAACCATCTGCAAAATCGTCTTCGTCTTCGTCAGCGAACTCAGAATTATACTGTGCCGCTATATCTGCGTACGGGTCATCTGTGGACTCGTTCTTTGAACTACCTGAAAGTTCACGCTGTAAAGCAGCGTAATCGGTTTCCGGAGTGTAGTACTTTAAACGACGAGCGACTTTTTTTTCTTTAGCCCTTTGACGGCCGCGCCCCATGACGTGACCCCCTTCAACTTAAACTAGCGGAGTGTGCGGTAAGCACTCCTGAATCTTGCTCAACTAACTATCGTGCCTCTAGGTTACCCTGAATTGGGCGCTAAAGACTAATTGGATTAACGAAAGTCACGCCATCAGCGGACAATTAAGCCTCGGCGGACCAGTGTAAGGTGAGATTAGCGGACAATGCGCCAAACTACCAGACCGACTACAGTGAGCGTTCCGGCTGCAGCAATAGCCAGGTTGCGTTGTGCAACCCGGTCGCCGTTGCTGGCAGCTTCGAAAGTCTGAGTAACGGCAGCTTTGGTGCTTTCAACTTTCTGTTTAGCGGCATTCTTTGCGTCGCTAGCCAGGTTCTTTGGGTGTAGGCGGTCGGTCAGGGCGTTGACATTCTCGGTCAGCTCGCCGCGGATTTCCTCTAACTGCTTTTCGATCTGGCTGGCGGAGCCGGTGAAATCGTAGTCGATGCTCACTTGGTTAGTCCCTTCTTAATCGCCTTAGCGTCTTTGCTTAATCCCTCTTGCGGGGCCGGGGTGTCTGTAGTTGCTTTAGTAATTGCACTCTTGCCGATTAGCGCGAGGATAATCATAATCACCAACAAAATACCAGCAACAATTAGGCAAGCTGCCCACATTGGAACAAATTCCCCAATTCCATATTCGGCTGCTCGCAGCAGACGCTCAAGTAGGTAGAAAGCCATTACGGCAACAGTCCCAAAAAGGCCGATGGCTAGCGCGAAACGCTTCCCTGCGGTGGCGGCCTTGGCCTTAGCCAGGCTAATTTCCCCGCGAATTAAAGCAGAAACCTGCTTAGACACTAGGCCAACCAGCTCGCCGACCGAAGGACGCGATGTCTCGGAGGATACTTTCTGGTCCTGGTTGGGAATGTCAGTATTTAGCTCGGGTGCACTCATTGATTGGATCTCCTTAGCTCAGCACACAGTGCTTCAATGTTTTCATGTAAACCATCGATTCGTCATCTTTTTAGCTAAATTTAGGTTTAGTGAGGGTCGCAACAAAAAGACTGTAGTGGCATTCTTTGCCGTCTTCATTAACTTTAACCTCGTCGAGGGCGTTTCGGAAACTGCTTAGTTTCAGGCCCTCTTTTTTAGCGGCTTCTTCTAAGTCTTCGGGGGAAAATCCCTGATAGTAAACCGTGGTTTCCGTGTCTGAGTGGAAGAAATCTCCACCCGAAAGAATATCCACTACCGTAATTTTGCCACCCGGTTTTAAAAGTGGGGAAACCTGCTTGAAAAATCCCTGTGGACTAGGGAGATGGTGTAGGACAAGTGAAAGAAAAAGTAAATCAAGGGGTGGAGCCTGAAGTAAATCGCTAATTGCTTGATAAGAAGTTTTCCGGGGAGAGGTATCGGCTAGATGCTTCGCTTTTTCGGTATAGATATCCAACATCGGTTGACTAATGTCGTAACCGTAAAACTGCTCGGCACTATCTTCAAGAGCAAAAGTAATTAGTCCGGTGCCGCACCCAAACTCTAGCGCGTTTTCTACCGGAAGCATCCCTTCCCACTCATTCCTGAGTTCTTTTGCTATCCTGCTAGCTCGTTCAAAGCGTCTTGGGGTATCCCAAGTTTTCGCTCGCTCGTCAAACGACATCGTCTCTCCAAAATAACTTAGTAATTATCACTTCATTAATTCTATGGCCAAAAGTATGTAAACAGTAGAGGGAGAAGAATCGATGATCTAAATTGCAAAAGGAAAAATAAAAGGGAAATCAATGTGCAGAAAACAAAAAGACCCTCGCAAACCAAAAGGCTACGAGGGCTCTAAATGTGGCCCCGACCGGCGTCGATCCGGTGACCTTTCGATTTTCAGTCGAACGCTCTGCCAACTGAGCTACAGGGCCATGACAAAATCAGCCGACCATTTCTGATCGGCCTCAAATGTCGGCGACCCCGACGGGACTCGAACCCGCGACCTCCGCCGTGACAGGGCGGCGCGCTAACCAACTGCGCTACGGGGCCTCGTGTTTTAAGGCACGAAGCCTTTTTTTGAATCAGCTTTGCAGCCGAATTCGTACCCCCAACGGGATTCGAACCCGTGCCGCCGCCGTGAAAGGGCGGTGTCCTAGGCCGCTAGACGATGGGGGCTGATGAACCTTAGTTCGTCTGTCCTTAAGACTGGAAAATCATATACGGTTTTTAGGGGTGAACGCAAAATGAACGGCATGTGAAAGGGGTCACTATGTCTCTAAAGGCTGTTAAACCGCGGGAAAAGTGTGGGTAGCGGTTCGTTTAGTTTCCCATTTTCAAATCGCTGAAATATCTTCCTAATTCGTCTCTTGACGCAAACTCTCGCAACCTGAGGGAAGTCAAAATACCCTAGATGTATGAACTTCTTAGGAAATCTATATGTCCTTACCTACCCGTTTGGGGTAATTGCGAAAAAAGGTAATCATAGCCCCGAGGGGGCTGGAAAAGTCGCTGAAGAAGCTGTCGAAACAACCGTGAACATAGCAACGTTACTTGGATCTTCGGCAATTGGAGCAGTTGTTGGATTTGTTGTCGGACTGCTGGTGTTTTTGTTGATTCGACTAGCTTTCTATCGCTCTAAGCCGGGTCGCTTATTGGCTCACCGTCTGCGTTTGCCAATCCCGATTCTTTTCTTGCTCGTAGGTGCTTCTGTAGCTCTTGACCTGGCTGATTCAGGCTTGTCGAGGAACGAACAAGCATGGGTTGACCTGTTTCAACACGGATTCTTGTTGGCAGTTATTGCAGCTATTACCTGGGTGTTGGTTGCTGCGGTGCAAGTTATTGAAGATGTAGCAAATCACCGTTATTCCAATTCAATTGAAGGAAAAGCGCGCCGGGTTACTACTCAGATGCAGATTTTGCGTAGGGTTCTGCAAGCCATCTTGGTGGCTTTGGGAATAATCGTTGCAATACTTACTTTTCCCCAAGCGCGTACGGCCATGACCGCTCTGCTTTCCTCGGCTGGTGTAATTTCAATTATTGCCGGTATTGCCGCTCAGAACGTTTTAGGAAACATGTTTGCCGGACTGCAAATCGCTTTTGCTGATTCGGTGCGCGTGGGTGACATTCTGGTTTTTGATGACAAGTACGGAACCGTAGAAGAAATTACTCTCACCTACGTGGTATTGCGTATCTGGGATGAGAAACGTCTGGTAATTCCTTCGCGTCAACTTACCGAAAAATCGGTGGAAAACTGGACGCGACGCCATGCCCAAGTCCTCGGGACTGTGGAGCTTCCCCTTGACTGGACAGCTCCGGTGCCAGCTATTCGTCTAGAACTGCAACGCCTCTTACAAAATAGTCCCCTGTGGGACGGAAATACTGGAAATATC
Organism: Actinomycetaceae bacterium TAE3-ERU4; assembly: GCA_019218365.1. GTDB lineage: Bacteria > Actinomycetota > Actinomycetes > Actinomycetales > Actinomycetaceae > Boudabousia. The sequence goes on from JAHUUJ010000002.1 coordinate 85,365, forward strand.
CAAATTACCGATTCTCAAGCTGGGCAGATGACCGTACGAGTCTGTGTGTCTGCGGCAAATCCATCGGATTTATGGGATTTGCGCTGCTATGTGCGTGAGCATCTAGTGGATTGGACAGTTCGAAACGCACCTTATGCGCTTACTCGCACTCGTCTCCAACGCGAAGAAGTCAAGATTGTTGAACACGATAAAAGTGATGAGGAAGTAGCTCGACTGGCTGAAGAACTCGCTCTAATTGCCGGCCCCTTGGAAGGGGAAAATAAAACTACAACTAGCCAAGATACGTACCCACAAAGCACAGCTGAGCTTGTCGCCCAAGCTGAGCGAGTGGCTGGAGGGCAGGCTGACCCGTTCGTGCTTGCCCGTCTAAAAGCCGCTCACCACCGTTCAAAGCGTGAAAGGCGAAAGGCTAACAAGAAGCGCCAAGAACTGGAAAAAGCCGAAAAAATTCTTGAAGAACTTGGGGAAAAAGCAAAAGCAGATGCGGATAGAACCTCTGTTCTTTCACCAGCGGACGTAGCTAAACTACGCCAAGCTATGGTGGAAAAACCCGTTACGGAAAAAGAAGCGAAACCCGCTGCCAAAACAGATACTAACGACGAATGAAAACACGCCTAGATTAGCGAAAACAGCTAGTCTGGAATCGGAAAATCTGCGTAAATATTTTGCGCCAAGGAGGAAACATGTCTGAAAACAAGGGTGCGGGGCAGGCACCCCGAGAATTTACTGAAGAAAAATGGCGTCAGTTGCTTTCCCCGATGGAATATCACGTCCTACGGGAAGCGGGAACTGAGCGCCCCGGAACGGGAAAACTAATCTCCGAAAACCGTGCCGGGACCTACTATTGTCGTGCCTGCGGTGCCAAGCTATTTCGTTCCGACGCTAAATTTGAGTCTGGGTGTGGGTGGCCCTCTTTCTTTGACGCCGAGGAAGGTGCGACCTATCAGGTGCGAGACACCAGTCATGGAATGAATCGTCTTGAAGTTCGTTGCGCTAATTGTGAATCTCATCTCGGACACATCTTTGACGACGCTCCGCAGACCCCGACAGGCCAGAGATACTGCATGAACTCGGTCTGCTTAACCTTCGAAGCTGACGAGTGAACTTAAGTTAATAGCAGAGCCCTAAGCTACTTTTTGGCGCGTATGTGGAGCGCGTAAAAGTGGGCATTTTGGGGAAAAAGAAAATCGGTGCGACCCTGATTTATCTCAGTAATCGCACCGATTTTCTACTGTAGGCCCCCGGGGACTCGAACCCCGCACCCACGGATTAAAAGTCCGTTGCTCTAACCAGATGAGCTAGAGGCCCACACGCTCTCGTTGTGTCCAAAATGAACGCTTAACGTAAGACGCGTGTATCAGTATAAACGGTGGTTTGGATTTCGTCATCTGAGCTGAAAAAAAATCGCCTATCAGGCACAATTATGTGATATAACTCGCTACCTATTAGGAGGTTGGACAATGAGTTTAGAGAATCGAGGATTCCGCCGCCCGGCGATGTTGGAACCAGAAGTAGCGGAACAAATCCCCGGAGATGAAGATCCGGCAATCACTAGCTCGGCAGCCCTGACCGCCGCGCGTGCTCTGCTAGGACATTCAGACGACGAGTTCACCGCCGAACAAGTTGACCAACTCGCGAAGGTAATCGAGAACGAGGGAGTAGACACCGTTTCGGCTCTCTGGGCGCGTTCTTCAGCCCTTTCCCTGCCGGGGCAGATGTGGCGCCTATACCTGCTATACATGTGGTGCCAACGTGCTCCCAAAGTGGTGCAAGCTAGATATGACGAGGGAATTAAAGCCCTTGAAGAAAAAGCTTCGGAAAGACACCTCACTCTTCCTGATTTAGGAAAAATCCAGGAAGAAATCGGAAAACTTATGGGCGGAAAAGGAACCGCAGACTTATCAGGACTATTGCGGCAGGCCGGGCTTTTGATGCACGTACTAGCCGCCGGCGCTTCTTATGGGCCAGAATGGATTGAAACCGACAGAAGTGAACTTGCTGACATTGTTACCCGAAGAGCGGGAGCTCTACTAAAAACTGGAGATGAATTCCTCGCCGCTTCTAAGCTGGCTCAGCAAGAAGGATACATTTAGGGCACAAACCAACTACACTCTGCACTAAGGGCAAAATTGTTCACTTCCCCCTATTCTGACCCCAATACTTAGCAACTGGAGTTGTCATGTCAGATTCCCTTTCTCCCATCTCACCCGCAAACCCCTACGCCTCCGCTACGCCCGATGAATTCATTAAGGTGAAGAAATCCGCCCTGGCGGGACTGGTACTAGGTTCTCCCACCCTCTCGGATTTGCCGGTAGATTCCGTAAAAACACAAGAAGAATCGGAAGAAACAACAAGCGCTAAACCCAACGCACAGGAAGCAAAACCTACAGTTGAAAGTGACGAGTCGGAAACAGGTCAAAATTTCCCGCAAAATCCGGAAGAATCGGGAAGTGAAAATAAGAAGAAAAATGTTGATTGCCTAGATAGTAGCTACGCCGAGGACGATGACGAAAACGACCTCGACTATGAAGAAACTGAAGATGACGACACGCTTTTCTTTGAAGAACTTCCCACCCCAATTTCCGAACCCCTTAGCGGAGAAGCTGAATTAGGGTTGGATAAACCACTTCCATCCGGGCGATTTGCCGACCGCGAGCTTTCTTGGCTGGCCTTTAACGAGAGAGTCCTTGAACAGGCTGAAGACCCAAGCTTACCGCTGCTGGAACGAGCCTGGTTCCTAGCGATTTTCTCCTCCAATCTTGACGAGTTCATGATGGTTCGTGCCGCTGGCCTAAAACGCCGAATCGCTGCAGGAATAGCAAAGCCCGCCGCTTCGGGGCTTTCCCCACAACAGGTGGTAGACGGTATTCGTACTCGTACACGTAAATTAACTCGGCGACAGGGGGAATTTTTCCAGAAAGAAATTAAACCCGCTCTGGAAGACGCCGGCGTGCGATTACGCAACTGGGAAGAACTAGAAGATAGCGAACGTGAACGACTTACGGTTTACTTCCGCAAGCAGCTTTTCCCGGTGCTTACTCCGCTAGCGGTAGATCCCTCCCACCCGTTTCCCTACATTTCCGGCCTCTCTCTAAACATCGCGGTAGTAGCCCGTAACCCGTTGACGGAGAAAAACTACTTCGCGCGGGTAAAAGTGCCCGACTCGCTGCCGCGTTTTGTTAATGTGGAAACCCTCGGAATTGAAGCGGACCCGGCACGTTTTGTAGAAGATGGGGGAGGGGCAACTTTTGTTCCGATTGAACAAATCATCTCTGCCCATCTGCACCTGCTATTCCCCGGTATGCAGATACTCGAAAGCCACATCTTCCGCCTTACTCGTAACGAGGATGTCGAAGTCGAAGAAGACGACGCAGAAAACCTCCTTACCGCGATGGAAGCTGAACTTCTCCGCCGTAAGTTTGGTCCGGCTGTTCGTCTGGAAGTTGCCGCGGATATCAGCGGAGAAGTCCTTGACTTCCTAGTTTCTAAGCTGGAAATCACCCACGCCGATGTCTACCGTCTACCTGAGCCGCTCGACTTGACCTGTCTGAACCAGCTACATGACCTGGATCTACCGCACCTGAAATACCCCAATTACGTGCCCGTTACTGCCTATGGGCTATCTGCAGTGGAGTCATCCACCCCGGCGGACATTTTCGCGTCTATGCGCGACCACGACATACTTTTGCACCATCCCTACGATTCGTTTGCGACCTCGGTACAGCATTTCATTGCCACGGCTGCTAAAGATCCCCAGGTGCAAGCTATCAAACAAACTCTCTACCGCACCTCCTCCGATTCCCCAATTGTTTCCTCACTTATCGCTGCCGCCCAAGCCGGTAAACAAGTTGTGGCAATCGTTGAAATTAAGGCGCGTTTTGACGAGGACGCGAACATCTCCTGGGCCCGGAAACTAGAGCGTGCCGGCGTACACGTGGTCTACGGAATGATTGGCTTAAAGACACACTGTAAGCTTTCTTTGGTAGTTCGCCAGGAGCCTGAAGGACTGCGCCGTTACTGCCACATCGGAACCGGAAACTATCACCCCAAGACCGCCCGCGGATACGAAGACCTAGGCTTGCTTACCTGTAATACCCAGGTAGCTCAAGATATAACCCGTTTGTTTAACCAGATGTCAGGGTATGCGCCTTTGGCGACTTTCCAACGGCTTTTGGTTGCGCCGCGCTCGTTGCGCAGCGGGTTAATTGAACGTATCAACAGGGAAGTTTTGCACCATGAGAACGGACGTTCGGCAAGAATCTCAATCAAGGTCAACTCAATCGTTGATGAAAAAGTAATTGACGCGCTCTATCGCGCTAGCCAAGCCGGGGTAAAAATCGACATTGTAGTAAGAGGAATCTGTGCTATTCGACCGGGAGTCCCCGGACTTTCGGAGAATATCCGAGTGCGCTCAATTCTCGGGCGTTATCTGGAACATTCCCGAGTTTACGTGTTTGAAAATGGGGGCGAACCCGAAGTCTGGATTGGTTCGGCTGACCTTATGCATCGTAATCTTGACCGGCGAATTGAAGCACTGGTGTTAATTGATGACGTAGATCAGGCTCAATACCTGCGTTCCATGGTTCGCCAGCAGGCTTCAGGGAAGGTTTCTTCTTGGAGATTGCGCAAAAATGGAACCTGGCAACGTCGGGTTGAAAATAAACGTGGTAAACGTCTAATTGACTTCCAGGCGAAGCTGATGGACGAGGCTTCGGCCCGAGTTTGCGGGCGTTCTTAATCTTCCCAGCGTCGAGCAAACCCCTAAACCAAAAAATACCGAGGTTGCCGCGTTTGCTACCAAGAAGGGATAATAGAGGTATGTCTGTCGCACCTGCCCCTCGCCCCTCGCGAATAATCCGTGCTGGCGGGGCCTTGGTATGGCGGAAAAAATCCGGTTCATTAAGTCTCGCCCCCACCGAAAATGAGATTGAAGTTCTCATCGTTCATCGTCCTCGTTACGGGGACTGGTCCTGGCCAAAAGGTAAGGCCGAACCCGGCGAGCATATTCTTTCGGCGGCAGTTCGTGAGGTTGAGGAAGAAACCGGAATTGCCATCAACCTTCATGCTCCTCTCTTAACCCAACGTTACCGGTTGGGGTCTGGGCAAACTAAAGAGGTCTACTACTGGATTGGTACCCCACTGGCTGATGAAGCTATTTTGCGAGCTCGTCCACCGGTGATTAGCGCTTCTGCCCGGGAGATTGATGAAGCCCGTTGGGTTTGCCCGGGAAAGGCTCGCAAACTCCTTACCCGACGTGGAGACAAGCGACTATTAGATGATCTTTTAGTGCGGGCTTCGGCAGGAACTTTGTGTACCAGTACCGTGGCGTTATTGCGTCACGCTAAATCCCTTGCGCGGGAACGATGGAATGGTGAAGAAAATACTCGCCCTCTTACCCGCATTGGGGTACAGCAATCACGTGATTTGGTTAATTTATTGGGAGCTTACGGTATTTCTCGTGCCTTCACTAGTCCCTGGGAACGTTGTGAATCAACAATTCGCCCCTATTTAGCTCTTTGTGGGGCAGAAAAAATCGCTTTGCCTGAACTAACCGAATTGGCTTTTCGGAATTACCCTTCGGCGGGCCTCGCAACCTGGGAAAAAATCCTGACACAAGAGGAAAAATCAGCGCTTGTTTGTGTTCACCGCCCAACCCAAAAAGGACTCTTAGAAGTGGCGAGAACTTACGCTACGACTAGTGCGCGACGTGAACTGGCGCAGATTGAGAGCGAACTTCGTACTGCGGAAATGTTCATTTTTCATCTAGCCCATCTGTCGGGGGCAGAAGGAACTAACGAGCACGTGCAGCTTATCGCTACGGAACGTCACCGGCCGCGCAAAACAAGTTAGTAATTTTTGGTTACAAGCCGTTAACCTGCTGTTAATCTAGGCAGGCCCATTTTTTAACTATCTGCATTTAGGGTGTTTCTTGTACCTGGCAGTTTACTGCCGAGAATTAGTAGCCAAAAGGCTATGTCGTCAAGAAACGGAAGAACTTGTGAAAATTTCAATGAAACGTTCTGCCCTTATCCTCGCTACCACTCTTGTACTACCGTTGGCTGCCTGCGGTTCGGATAACCCCACTGGAGCTAGCTCCAACGAAGCAAACAACTCAACTTCTATGTCAGCAGAAAGCAAAACCGACGCTGCTTTGTCCGGAACTCTTGCCGGTGCCGGTGCTTCTTCACAGAAAGCAGCTATTGCCGCATGGAAAGCCGGTTTCGAAAGTGCAAACGCTTCGGCACAGGTTGAATATGACCCGGTTGGTTCCGGTTCTGGTGTAAAGAAGTTCCTTGCCAAGGAAGTTTCCTTCGCCGGTTCTGACGAGGTCCTTAAAGCTGAGGACATGGAGGCCGCAAAAACCCGTTGCGGCGGCGATGCCTTCCACCTACCTGTCTACATTTCTCCCATTGCGGTTATCTTCAACCTGGACGGAATTGAGCACTTGAACATGAGTGCCGATACCGTAGCTAAGATTTTCTCCGGCAAGATTACAAACTGGAATGACCCCGAAATAGCTAAGCAGAACGAAGGTGTGAATCTCCCTGATTTAGCGATTACCGCGGTGCACCGCGCTGATGGTTCTGGGACTACCTATAACTTCACAGAATGGTTGCATGCTGCAGCTGCGGAAAATTGGACTAACGAACCCAACAAGAAGTGGCCTCTCGAAGGCACTAATGGGGAAAAGACCCAGGGTGTAGTTGAACTAGTTAAGGGAGGTAAGGGCTCTATCGGTTACGTTGATGACTCTGCAGCCGCGGGTCTTGGAACCGCCAAGATTCAGGGCGCGGACGGAAACTATGTGGAAGTTTCTGCTGTCGGTGCCGCGAAGACCCTGGATGAGTCTAAGCTAACCGGTGTAAACGACATGGACCTGGCCTACGAGATTAACCGTCGTCCCTCGGCGCCCGATGCTTACCCAATCATTCTGGTTTCCTATGACGTTGTTTGCAGCAACTACGAAAAGCCGGGCGAGGCTGAATTGGTAAAGGCGTTCGTTACTTACGAAACCTCTGAAGCGGGTCAGCAGGCTGCTCAAGCAGCCGCCAAGTCTGCACCCATCTCCGCGGCCCTTCGTGAAAAGATCGCAAAGTCGCTCGACTCAATCAAGGTCGGTAAATAAAGTCGGTGAAAAGCTTGAAGAAGCAAATCTCTGGTGAAAAAACCAAAAAAAATACGGGGAAACTAGGGAACCTGATTTTCTCCCGCATCTCTACGGGTGCCGCCATAGTCATTCTCTTGACGTTGGCGGCAGTCGCCGCCTTCTTAATTATCCAGGCCTGGCCCGTGCTGATAAATCCGTCCTTAAAATTTTCTGCTAAGGGGTATGTAGATGGGGCTAACCTTCTGCAGGTTATCGGTCCGCTGGTATTTGGAACCGTGCTATCTTCGGCAATCGCGATGATAATTGCGGTTCCGGTGGCAATTGGGATTGCGCTATTTATTTCCCACTATGCGCCGCGTAAACTAGCTTCAATTCTGGGATATCTGGTAGACCTACTGGCCGCAATCCCCTCGGTTGTGTTCGGTCTGTGGGGTGGTAAATGGCTAATTCCCAAACTAATTCCAGTTTACGACTGGTTAGCAACTTACCTCGGATGGATTCCACTGTTTGCGGGACCTGCCTCCCCCAATGGACGAGTGCTGATGTCGGCCTCACTAATCCTGGCAATTATGGTTTTGCCAATTGTTACGGCTATAACCCGTGAAGTTTTCCTCCAAACCCCACGGTTACACGAGGAAGCTGCTTTAGCCCTTGGGGCAACCCGTTGGGAAATGATTCGTACAGCAGTTCTTCCTTTTGGGCGATCGGGAATTATTTCCGCTTCCATGCTGGGATTGGGACGCGCCCTGGGAGAAACTATGGCGGTGGTAATGGTGCTTTCCGCAGGTAACAGCTATAGCTGGGCAATTTTGCAAGATGCCAAACACTCAACCATTGCCTCCAATATTGCCAGCCAATTCGGTGAAGCGTTTGGAAATGACCGTTCGGCCCTTATCGCCACCGGTTTAGTACTGTTTGTTATCACCATGTTGGTGAACTTGGGTGCTCGCGCAATCATTGCCAAACGAGCTAAATTCTCGGGAGCTAACTAATGACAACGACACCACTAGTTAACGCGCAAAAAGAGAATAAAGCCGGCTTCTCGGCAAATCCCTTTGCCGCCACCGATCCCGCGCACGAACGCCGCCGCTTCTATCGTGACAAGATTGCCCTCGTTGTCGTTACCTGTGCTTTTGCCCTAGCGATGATTCCCCTTGCTTCAATGCTTGGATCAGCGCTGTTTCGAGGAATAAAAATCCTGAACTTGGATTTCTTAACTTTCTCAATGAACGGGGTCTTTGGACAATCCCCGCAAGGGGGCGCCTATCACGCCATTATCGGTACTTTGCTGGTGACATTGGGAGCAACTATCATTTCGGTTCCCATTGGTCTGTTCACCGCCATTTACCTGACGGAATACGGGAATAACGGGCGTCTTTCGCGCCTAACGCGACTTCTTGTAGACGTCATGACAGGTATCCCTTCAATCGTCGCAGGCCTATTCGCCCTGGCTTTCTTCACACTGGTTATGGGACCGGCCTATATTTCTGGACTACGCGGTTCTGTCGCCCTTTCCATTTTGATGATTCCCACGGTGGTTCGTTCCTGTGAAGAAATGCTCCGTCTCGTTCCCAATGAACTACGTGAAGCTGCATACGCTTTAGGAGTTCCCAAGTGGCTGACCATCGTCAAAGTGGTTTTACGAACCGCTGCTGCAGGAATTACCACCTCGATCATGCTGGCAATCGCCCGCGTAATCGGGGAAACCGCGCCGCTCCTTGTGACTGTCGGGGCTACTGACAGAATCAACTTCAACCTGTTTGATAAGCGAATCTCAACCCTGCCGGTTTACGTTTATAACGAATACACCTCGGTTGACATTCCCTGTGGCGCTAGCAACCTGGCATGTTCGCCCACTATCCACGCAGACCGAGCCTGGGCAGCGGCTCTGACCCTAATTGTCATCGTCATGCTGCTTAACCTCATTGCCCGTTATATAGCCTGGAAAGTTGCTCCCAAGGGACGTAACTAAAACAACTTCAACCAGTGAATTAGGAAAAATATGTCAGCCTTAATCGAAGTAAAAAACGAAAACATTTACTACGGAAATTTCCTGGCCGTAAAAGATGTAAATATGCAGCTTGAAGCGAATACCATCACAGCCCTAATCGGTCCTTCAGGATGTGGAAAATCAACGTTCTTGCGTACCTTAAACCGGATGCACGAAGTAATTCCAGATGCCCGTGTTGAAGGAGAAATTATCGTTGAAGGAACCAATATTTACGGCCCAGATATTGATCCGGTGCAGGTACGACGCAAAATCGGAATGGTTTTCCAACGACCCAACCCATTTCCCACCATGTCAATCAGCGAAAACGTCTTAGCGGGCGTTAAACTCAACCGGCGCTCAATGGCAAAATCTGATCAAGAAGCGCTCGTAGAAAAATCCCTCCGGGGAGCAAACCTGTGGAACGAGGTAAAAGATCGTCTTGACGAACCGGGGTCTGCTCTGTCCGGTGGACAGCAACAGCGCCTTTGCATTGCTCGAACGATTGCGGTAAAACCCGAAATTATCCTCATGGACGAGCCTTGCTCCGCCCTTGACCCAATTTCTACCTTGGCGGTAGAAGACCTGATGCAGGAACTAAAAAACGACTACACCATAGTTATTGTTACCCACAATATGCAGCAGGCTGCGCGAACCTCGGATCGTACTGGATTCTTTAACCTTGAAGCCCAGGGGAAACCCGGTCAACTAGTGGAAATAGACGATACGGCAAAGATTTTCTCCCAGCCATCACAGCAGGCAACTGAAGACTACATTTCCGGACGATTTGGATAAGCAAACAAATAGTTTGGGCCCGACTCATTTCTTTGAATCGGGCCCAAACTATTTAGAAAACCTTAGTCGACGTGCTTATATAAAATCTCTTCCAAAGGACGGTAGTGCTCAATAACCGCCTGGCGATAAGCTTCCGCATCACCGGCCAATGCCGCATCCAACATTTGCTTATGAGCTAAAGCTGTTTCTTCCAAATGAACCGCAATCTCAATTCCCAAACGGGGAATTACTACCATATGAACCAACCAGAGAGAATGAACTAGCTGCTCAATTACCACATTAGAAATCTTCGAAAGCAATCCCAAGTGGAACTCAATATCCATTTCCTGGAAAAGCTCGCCCTTTTGTGCCCGCTCAATCATCTGATTGACTAGCTCGTGCAGACGAGGCTGGCTGGTCCCCTTAAGAGAATTAACTACCTCCTCAGCGCAACCAAGATCCAGACAACGACGAACTTGCACCACATTGCGCAACCCCTCGAAATTATCGTTGCACGCCAATAAGGAACGGAAAGCCAACGTCTGGACCAAAGGGGCAAGAGATAGAGAACCCACATAGGTGCCCCGCCCATGCTCAACAGAAACAATGTCTAACGTTTCAAGTTTGCGAATAGCTTCACGTACAGAAGAACGAGATACCCCAAGCTGCTCGCAAAGCGTCAACTCCGTCGGAAGGCTATCTCCAGGGCGCAGGTTTTCCCGTAAAATAAGCTCTTTAATTGCATCTACAGTTGCCCCCGAGCGACTACGTGAAACAGTCGCAGAGTCGGTAATGATACCCTCTCCTGAAGATGACAGGGACGAGAGAACCTCGTTCGATTCTACAGATGAAGTCACGATAAATCCTTAACTCGAAATACTACTGAAAACGATTACTTCCTAATTCTTACCTAAAAGCCAGTCAATGGGAAATTTCGTGAAATACACTCCCGCTGTCTCCCGCTCCCACAATAGCCCTAAAGTCATATCAGGAAGAACACTTAGACACTGATAGACATAATGGTAAGGATTAAAACAACGGCTATATTCCCAGCTGTGGCCACCATCGGAACTAAAACGCAATACCCCACGTCCCCGATAGGGAAGCATCTGTGAGGCATTCGCGAAAACTACCAAATCTGACCCCTCATTCCAAACTTTTCCGGACTGACGACAATCTTGAGGTGGTAAGGTCACCGCATTAGGCTGGCTAAAAATATCGGGGAGAGAAGCATCGAACTCCAGCTCATCCCAGCTATATCCTCTATCGCGGCTCACCGCCTTACCCACGCAACCACTCTGGTGCTGATTACGGAAAAACACAACCACTTCACCATTTTCACGTTCAATTAGAACCGACTCATGAGTGGTTGCATCATCTTCCCAAACCTCGCGAGAATCTACCACCTGGCCGTTAATCTCCCGGCCTTCATTGATAGCCTTCCCTCGCTCCCAAGTCAGGCCACCATCATCGGAAAAAAGCGCTCCGCCGCTGTAGTGCTTCAAGCTCGCCCCGGTGAAATAAAACGGAACGAGTAGGCGTCCACTATATTTCCCGCGTGAAAGCTGGATTCCATTTCCTGGACTAACTCCCAAAAAATGCATCCAATCTTCCTTAACCTGATGGTTAATGATGCGCGGAGTAGACCAGGTTTCCCCCTCGTCGTCAGAATGAATCTCTAGCACATAGCTTGTGCGGGCAGTATGCAAAGTCTCGTGGGGATCAACTCCCAGCTTGAGATAAATATTTCCGCCGGGGTTTCCCTCAACAGTAACGTTTCCGGCCTCGTCTACTCGGAAAGGAGTTGAGTTACCACCTTTTTCCACCACCCCGTTCTCACAGAGCACGTATTCGCTACCTTCTTTGTCGTACAGCAAAGTTTGACCCTGCGAATTAACTCCCAAACCAGGCTCATTATTAGGAAGCCCAATCCCGCCGGGAAAGTGGTCAATCAAAACAATAACCCTGCCGGTTTGGCGGTCACACACCAGGCAAGAATCAATGGTGCAAGCCCCCTCAACGCCCTCGCCCGGATACTCAATTACCGTTTGCAACGGCAACCACGTAGCACCCGAGTCCAAGGAACGACGAATCACAAAATTAATCTTATTTGGAGCATCGTTCGAAATAGCTACACGTTGATCCGCCCCTGCAATTACGGTGCCCCGCGGGGTCGTAATTAAAGAAGGAATCCGGTATGAAGCAGAACCTGCAAACCCCTTGTCATAAAGAGAAGTAGTGGTTAAAGGAGGAAGAGAACTTAACGATTTAATCTCGCCCTCGGAAAGCGCGCGAGGATAGATGCCACCATTGCGCACTTCGCCCATAAGGCGAACTCCGGTAATATCTTCTCCGATGCTGACCCGGTCTAACCCCGTAACATGTCCAAAGAAAGCCTGTCCCGGTTCGTGGCGAACGCTGTTTCCATCAACATATATATCGACAGCGCCACGTGCTGCGCGCACAATTAAATCGTGCCACTTTCCATCATTCCAGCTCCCCGGCACAAAAATAGTTTGCCATTGCTCCTGACGGAATACGCGATAGGTAATCCCCGGATTATCTATATAAAGCTCTAGCTGCTGATTATCCCCTGCCGCGGCCGCGAGAATAGTTCCGTACTGGTGCGGCCCACGGGCGCGAAAACGCGTGAAAAGCGTTCCCTCAGTCATTGACTTAAGCAGTTCTAAATCAGGCTTCGCCAGGTAGGCGGCAGAAAATTCCACTAAAGGGGAGGGGACACCTGCACGAGAAACAATGGACTCGGCACTAAGGACATCTGGGCAAAGGGTTAGATTTTTGGTTTCAACTCCGTTGTCTTTCGCAAAGGTGATGGTCCCGCTTTGAGCCAGCGCCAACGGTCCAAAATTAGTAGCACTAGAAAAGCACTGGTATCCATCGAGGTAGAAACGGGTTCCAAAATCCCCAAAAGTCATAGCGAAATAGTGTGGTGCGCTATCGGTCAAGCCGACCGTATCTTCCATTTCTATTTCAAAGGTTCCATTAGGCAAAAATGCGTTAAGAAGAAGATAGCTTGAGCGAATCTCAAGACGCGTAAAAAACTTGTCGCCCTCCGCAATTGCATGCCAGATTAGCCCATCGCGGTTACCTGAAAAAGTGCATTCTAAAGTACCATCTTCAGAACTGTAAGTAGTTGAATTCCAGCTAATAGAAGTCAAGGTATCCATAATCTTCTTTGATTAAGTAGTTGTATGATGTCTGCTGACAAAAATCAGAGTAACACAGCGAAGAAAGAAAATGCACTTTTTTTAGAGGTTCTAAAGAATGCGAAAAGGCAAAGAATCTCAGGGGTAAATTAGCTTTATCGGGGAGAATGTAAACAAAAATAAAGAATGGTGACAATTTTGTAACGCGGGTTGCGGGTGCAAAAAAAAGATACTAAATTGAATGTCAGACATCTTACGATGTTGTCATCGCAGTCGATGAAAATAAAAACTCAAGGAAGAGGAGAATCACGGATGCGTAATAGCACTCGTAGAGGCACCAAACTTGCAGGCACTTTTGCCGCCTGTGCCCTAATTCTAGCCGGTTGCTCTGCCGGAACCGATAATAAAGGAACCAGCGAACCTACCGCTAAGGCCAAGGACACCATTACCGCCCAGGTGGCTTACGCAAGCCTAAAGTTTGACCCCACGTCAACTTCCGGTGCGCTACCCCTGGCCGCTAACTGGCATGTTACAGAAGCCCTGTTCGATCTAGACATGGCTACCTTTAAGACCTACCCCGCCTTGGCTGCGGGAGACCCCGAAAAGATTTCGGATACCGAATACAAGTTCACCCTTCGTAAGGACGCTAAGTTCTCCGACGGCGAGCCCGTCACCCCGGCTGACGTCGTAAAGTCCTTTGATCGTACTATGAAAGAAGGTAGCCTCTACCTCTCGATGCTTGACTTCATCGACAAGGTTGAGCCCTCCGGTGACAACGCTGTTGTAATCAAGCTGAAGAAGCCCTTCCCGCTATTCCTTCAGCGTCTACCTTTGGTACACATCGTCCCGGCTAAGGCCACAGATGCTGAATTGACAGCCAAGCCGATTGGTACGGGTCCTTGGAAGTACGTTGAAATTAATGAGCAGCAGGTTAAGTTCGAAAAGAACGACCTCTACAATGGCTCTAAACCTGCCCCCGCTAAGAACATGGTCTGGAATGTTAACGTGGACGACACTGCCCGTGTTACCGCCATGCAACAGGGTGACTCGGACGTAATGGAAAATGTTCCGGCAAAGGCGTTCAAGACTCTTGAAAGCTCCGGTTCGAAGATTGAAACCGTACAGGGATTCAACCAGGCTTTCATTATGTTTAACACCAAGAAAGCTCCGTTTGATAACAACAAGGTACGTCAGGCAGTTTTCTATGCAGTAGACGCGCAGAAGCTAATTGAAAACCAGCTTGCCGGCCAGGCTGAGGCGGTAACTAGCTTCTTGCCGAAGAATTTTGCCAACTACCACGAAGCGAAGGTTGTTTACAAGCACGACGTAGAAAAGGCAAAGGCACTGCTGAAAGAAGCTGGTGTAAATGCTCCAATCAACACCACTCTTTACACCACTGACCACAAGTGGGTAACTGACCTTGCCCCGCAGATTAAGAACAACCTGGCTGAAGTTGGTATCAACGTTAAGATTGAGTCGATGAAGTCCTCGGCGCTATACCCGAACATCACTGACAAGGACAACGCTGACTTCAGTATGGTTCTGGCCCCCGGAGACCCCTCGGTATTCGGTAACGACCCCGACCTCCTCATGAACTGGTGGTACGGTGACAACGCTTGGACCAAGAAGCGTACCTTCTGGAATGGTTCTGAAGGCTACAAGCAGCTTCACGCCGCTATGGATAAAGCTCTCGCTAGTGAAGGCGATGCCCAGCAGCAGGCTTGGAACGAATGCTTCGATATTCTTTCCGAACAGGTTCCGCTCTACCCACTCTTCCACCGCAAGGTATCGACCGCGGTTAAGGATGGTGTATTCAGCGAGTTCCAGCCGATTGGCACCACCGGACTTAGCTTCCTAAACGCTAAGTTGAAGTAATCCACAGAAAGTTTTTGGGAGGGGAACAAATTGTTCCCCTCCCAAAAACTGAGACCAGTTTTAGATAAAACAGCAAGAGCCCAAAATTGCATCCCGACAGGAGAGTGCAGACGTGAATAACCTTATTCGTCTTTTAGGACGACGCTTGGTGGCATTGCCCATCATGGCTTTTGGAGTGACATTCCTTGTCTTCTTCCTAATGTCCTTTTCTAAATATGACCCGGCCGTAGCGGCCCTCGGGGAGAACGCAACCGCCCAACAGCTAGCCGCATACCGAGCGGAAATGGGCTTTGACCGCCCCTGGATTGAACAGTTTGGCCACTATATTCTGGGACTCTTTAGAGGGGACCTAGGGGTTTACGGGGTTACCCGCGCATCCGTTTCCTCGGCAATTGCAGAAGCCTTCCCCGTCACCATGCAGCTGACCTTCTTTGGCCTGCTAATCGCCGTTGTCCTATCGGTAATTATGGGCGTTACCGCGGCTCTTTACCGTGACCGTTGGCCTGATCAATTCATCCGTTTCCTGTCCATCATTGCCATTGCCACACCCTCGTTCTGGCTTGGTGTTTTGCTGATTTACGTATTCCAAATTAGGCTTGGCCTATTGCCCGGCTCGGGTGATTTAATTCCCTTCTTTACGAGCCCTTCCTCATGGCTAACCCGTATCATCATGCCGGCCTTCGCTTTGGGGCTGCCGGTCGCCGGGCAGCTCACCCGCGTTATTCGTACTTCTATGGTTGAAGAACTCGACAAAGACTACGTACGTACCGCAATTGGTGCCGGAATCCCTAAGCGTGAGGTAATCGCACGCAACGTATTCCGTAACGCGCTGATTACCCCCGTGACAGTCCTCGGTCTGAAAATTGGTTACCTAATGGGTGGTGCCATCGTTATCGAGGTTATCTTCTCGCTTCGCGGAATGGGAACCATCATGTTTGAGGGAATCAACGCTAATGAACCTATTCTCGTGCAGGGAGTAGTGCTTGTAGTAGCCCTCGCATTTATCGTAATTAATATCGTTGTGGACCTTCTCTACGTCCTCATTAACCCGCGAATCCGGACGGTGTGACATGTTGTTTGGTAAAAATAAAGTAGTAGACGCGGCGTCCCGTCCCGGAGTTCGTTTCCGGAGATTGCGCAATATGAAATGGGGAGCGCGCCTTTCCCTAGCCTTACTTGTTTTCCTGGTATTTGTTGCGATTTTCGCTCCGATAATTGCGCCGCATAACCCGCTTGCAATTGCCACTAGCTACGAAGCTCCCAGTGCCGAATTCCCCTTCGGAACTGACAATCTAGGGCGCGACGTTCTTTCCCGAGTTATGTACGGTGCTCGCTACTCGCTAGTAATTGGTCTAAGCGCAATTGGTTTCGCACTTTTGATCGGTTCCATTATTGGAGCTGTTGCCGCCGTCGCTCGTACCTGGATTTCCGAAATTATTATGCGACTAATCGACATCTTCATGTCGGTTCCGGGAATCGCGCTTGCCGCCGTGTTCGTGCTTATCCTCGGTCAGTCGATGATTGGTATCATCATCGCCATCGGTATTCTCTACGTACCTCAGATTGCTCGAATTGTTCGCGCCAACGTGATTAGCGAATACGGTAAAGACTACGTCCGTGCGGTTATTGTTTCAGGAGCGCGGGCTCCTTGGATTTTAATCAAGCACGTAACCCGTAACATTGCCGCCCCGGTCATGGTATTTACAACCCTGTCGGTAGCTGACGCAATCGTCTTTGAAGCTTCCCTGTCGTTCATCAACGCAGGTATTCCCGAGCCTACCCCAACCTGGGGTAACATTCTGGCTTCCGCGAAAGAAGGTGTCCTTTACGGATACTGGTGGCAGGCGACTTTCCCCGGTCTAGCCATTATGTTCACCGTACTTTCGCTGAATATTCTTTCTGAAGGAATTACCGATGCTATGGTTGCGGCCCCCACCGCCCCCGTTAGCGTAGACCCAGATGCCAAGGCCGCTCGTGAAGCAGATCGTATTCTTGTTGATCCGGTTGCTGCCTATGAAGCTCAGCATGAGAGCCTAGTTGCCTCTCTGGCAAAGCTCCGCGAAGCAGAAGCCAGCAGGAAGGACAGATTCGTTCCAACCTCAACTAAACCTCCGGTATTAGAGGTTAAGGACCTATGTATTAAATTCCCACGACACGGTGATATCGACGTAGTGGACCACGTTTCTTTTGCCATTCGTCCAGGAGAAACGATGGGATTGGTTGGTGAATCTGGATGCGGTAAGTCAATTACTTCTCTTACCATCATGGGCTTGCTCGATCCAAAAGCTCAGGTCAGCGGTGAGATTATGTTTAACGGACGTAACCTAGTAGGTCTTTCCGAAAAGGAACATAACGCCCTACGCGGCCACGAAATCGCCATGATTTACCAAGATGCGCTTTCCTCGCTGAACCCGTCAATGCTAATTCGTAGCCAGATGAAGCAACTGACACGTCGAGGGGGAACCCGCAGCGCGGAAGAACTTCTTGAATTGGTGGGATTAGACCCGAAACGCACTCTTGAATCCTATCCACACGAACTTTCCGGTGGACAGCGACAGCGTGTGCTTATCGCGATGGCTCTGACTCGTGACCCGAAACTGGTAATTGCGGATGAACCTACTACCGCCCTAGACGTAACCGTCCAAAACCAGGTAATTGAACTACTCAACGACCTGCGTAAAAAGCTTGGTTTCGCAATGATGTTCGTATCCCACGACCTCGCCCTCGTAGCAAAGGTTGCCCACTCTATTACCGTTATGTATGCCGGTCAGGTAGTAGAACAGGGCTCAACCATCGAACTTCTATCCGACCCGCGTCACGAATACACCCGAGGACTTCTTGGATCGGTTACTTCCATCGAAGCTGGTAGCGGGCGTCTGCACCAGGTTCCCGGTGTTGTTCCCAGTCCCAAGGACTTCCCGCGCGGTGATCGTTTTGCCCCGCGTTCTTCCCGACCAAACGTTGGTCTTTATACCCGCCCGGTAATGAAACAAGTGGGCAACACTCACCACTACTATGCAGAAACCATCGTAGAAGATGAGACGCTTGCAGCAGGAGGAGAACTCTAATGAAAACTCCAATCATTGAGCTAGAAGACGTTAAAGTAACTTTTAAGTCTCGTACGGGAAAGCTCTTCCGCCCGAATCTGGTACATGCTGTACGCGGAGTAAACCTAAAACTAATGCCAGGTGAAACCATCGGTATCGTTGGCGAATCAGGTTGCGGTAAATCTACCACCGCTAACGTAATGTGTGGACTACAGACTGCTACTTCCGGAAAAGTTATGTTCAAGGGGCGTGATGTCACCAAGCGTTCAGCTAGGGAACGCCTTGAAATTGGACGCGTTGTCTCGGTAGTTTTCCAAGATCCAGCTACGGCACTTAATGCCCGTATGCGGGTACGTGATCAGCTAGTAGACCCTCTAGTAGTACACAAGATTGGCAATAAAGTAGACCGCGAAGCCCGAGTTGAAGAACTTGTGCGCATGGTTGGGTTGCCCGAATCGGTACTAGATGCTCTACCTGGACAGATGTCTGGTGGCCAGCGACAACGTGTGGCAATCGCCCGGGCACTTTCGCTCAGGCCGGACGCCATCATCGCGGATGAGCCAACCTCTGCTCTAGATGTTTCGGTCCGTGCGCAGATTCTAAACCTGCTCGCAGACTTAAAAGAAGAACTTGGGCTGGCGATGGTCTTCATCAGCCACGATATCCAAACAGTTCGTTACGTATCAGACCGAATCGTAGTAATGAACGGTGGGGAAATCGTAGAGGAAGGCAACGCTACCCAAGTATTTAATAATCCACAACACGAATACACCCAAACTCTCCTAGCTGCCGCACCTTCGCTTTTGCACCCGACAGCTGCTGAATGTGCCGGGTACTAGAAAATTTAGGAAAAGAAATGACTAAAAAATTCCACGGTGTTATCCCACCGGTAGTAACCCCCCTAACCGAAAATGGCGAACTTGATGTTCCTAGCTTGGAGCGTTCGCTAAACCGAATGATTGCAGCGGGAATCGATGGAGCTTTTATCCTCGGTTCATCGGGTGAAGTAGTGTTCTCCACCGACGAGCGTCGTCGTGAAATCATCAAGGAAAGTATCCGTATCATTGATGGTCGAGTTCCCGTCCTGGTCGGCTGCATTGATACTCAGACCAATCGCGTAATTGAGCACGCACGTGTGGCCGCGGAACTAGGTGCTGATGCAATTGTTGTCACCGCTCCTTTCTACGCTCTAAGTGGTATCGAGGAAGTAGAACGCCACTTCCGCCTTGTTCACGAAGCCGTAGACCTGCCCATGTTCGCCTACGATATTCCCGTTTGCGTACACAAGAAGCTCCCTGGGCCAATGCTGGTAAAACTTGGTGTTGAGGGCGTACTCGCCGGGGTCAAGGATTCATCCGGGGACGACGTTGGTTTCCGCTTCCTAATTCAGGACAACGAAGCTGCCGGACACCCGTTGGTTATTCTCACCGGGCATGAAGTCGTTGTCGATGGTGCTTACATGTCCGGTGCAGACGGCTGTGTTCCCGGTCTGGGAAACATTGATCCCGCCGGTTATGTTCGCCAGTGGAAGGCTTACCAGAATGGTGACTGGAAGGGTGTACAGGCAGAGCAGGATGCGCTTGCTCGACTAATGCGTATCGTAACCGTAACCAGTGGAGTCAGCGGATACGGAGCCGGTGTTGGTGCGTTCAAGACTGCCCTGAAACTCCTTGGCGTATTTGACACCAACGCGATGCCCGAACCAGTCCAGGCCCTCACGGGAGAAAACGTCGCCGCCATCGAAGCGGTTTTGCGTGAACGAGGCCTGCTCCAGTCATGAGCCAATACGCAATTGCCATCGACATTGGTGGCACTAAAATTGCCGGCGGGCTGCTTCGCACTCCCGACGCGGATACTGGGAACCTAGAAAAAACCGATTCCAACGTTACGTTGGAACGATTGACCCAATCGAAAAAATGGGAGGTTCCCACTCCACGCACCGGGGGTGGGCAGGTCGCTGCCGCAGTGGTGAGCGTAGTAAAAATGGTGGCCGAGTACGCTCGGGAAAAATCCCTTCATCCGGTAGGAATAGGGATAGGGAGTGCGGGGGTAATTGACGCTGAAGGGCGAAAAATTGCTTCTGCTACCGATGCCATTCCCGGCTGGTCGGGAACGAACCTAGCGGATATCGTCGAGGCTGAAACCGGATTTAGAGTCATCATTGAAAATGACGTTCACGCACACGCGCGCGGCGAAGCAAGCTGGGGGAGCGGCCAAGGATATGGCTCAACTGTTATGGTGGCAGTCGGTACCGGAATAGGTGGTGCCTTCACCCTAGCGGATAAGGTGTTGCGCGGGGCTCACGGGCTTGCCGGACACGTTGGGCACATCATCGTTCCGGGAGCTGAGGGAAACATTTGCTCTTGCGGTTGTGATGCTCACCTGGAGGGGATTGCCGCTGGGCCGGGCATGACACGGTGGTTCAATTCTCGCGGTGGAAACGCGGAAAATGCGGTAGAGCTGGAAAAGCTGGCAATTGCCGGGGATGAATTAGCAAAAACTGTTCTAACTGAAGCTGCTACCGCTACCGGAAACATTACTGCGGGGTTGGTTAACTGTTTCGATCCGGAAATTGCGATTCTCGGTGGTGGGTTAGCTCGTGCTGGTGAACTCTACTGGAAACCTTTAAGAAACGCTTACGAAAGTCAGCTCATGCCCGCTTTGAAAGACATTCCGTTGGTGGCCGCAGAGCTAGGCTCTAAAGCTGCTTTAATCGGTGCTGGACAGTTGGCATTCCAAAAGTTTTTAGATTGAGGAAAAGACAATGACAGATCAAAAAGACATTACTTTGGAAGGAATCATTGAAGCCTCGCGCGGACTTATCGTTTCTTGCCAGGCCTATCCCGGGGAACCGCTACGTACCCCAGAAGTTACCGCCCGCATGTGTCAGGCAGTAGTAGAAGGTGGAGCCGTAGCAGTGCGCGTTCAAGGGGCAACCGATATCCAGGCAGCACGCCAAGCTGTACAGGTTCCGGTAGTTGGACTTATCAAATATGGGCATGACGGTGTTTACATCACCCCCTCGGTAGCCCATGCCCGGGCCTGTGCCCTAGCTGGAGCTTCCATCGTGGCGATTGACGCGACCTCGCGCCCTCGTCTCGGAGGAACTTTTGCAGACGCTTGTCGTGCAATCCACGAAGAATTCCCCGGAGTGGCTGTCATGGCTGACTGTGGAAGCCTAGATGACGCACTTTCCGCCGAAGAAGCTGGGGCTGATTTAATCGGAACCACCCTAGCCGGCTATACTCCCGACCGCCCAAAGACTGACGGACCGGACTTTGAGCTAATTGACGCGGTTTGCGAACGCATCAAAAAACCTATCGTGGTTGAAGGACGCATTCATACCGTTGCGCAATTGGCTGAGGTTTGGCAACGTCCTATCCACGCGGCATGCGTAGGAACTGCCATCACTCACCCAACTAGCATTACTCGCTGGTTCACCGAAGTGGTGAAGTAGTTTTTTCTTCGCTAAACAGTCTTTAAACCGCTCCGGGCATTTGTCTCTCGGGGCGGTTTAGAGTTTAGGTAATTAGGGCCACTACTGCTCAGAGTGTCAAACCCTGCTCCCGTGCCTTACACTGTGGGTGAAGCCCCATTTGGAGGTTCGCACTAGAAGATCCGCTTCGGCGGTGAGTAGATTGTCTGAACCTTTATTGGGGTTTAATTACTTAGAGCTTCTTTTAGGTGAAAATATCTCCGCTTTGGTGATTTGATGGCAAAAGTATTTTAAGGAGGTAGGCGGTTGAGTCTGGCAACTACTCGTCCGCAGCGTTTGTGGACGGCAGCTCGTTATGAGAAGCATGCGCGCTTAACTGCCTCGTTAGCCATTATCATGCTGTGCATGATTTGGGGCTCGACATTCCCCATGACCAAGGCGGTGCTGGAAGGCATGAATGCGTCCAGCTACCTGGCAGTACGTTTCCTTATTGCAACCGTTGCTGGTTTTATCCTATTCCAAAAAAGAATCCGCCGGATGTCTGGGCGTGAATGGTTTTACGGTCTTTCCCTCGGCGGGATTTACGCGGCCGGTCAGCTTACGCAAACCCTTGGATTACTTTATATTGACGCCTCGGTTTCCGGTTTTATCACTGTAATGTACGTGGTCTTTACCCCGATATTCGTTTGGCTATTATTCCGAGTGCGGGTGGGACTAGCTGATTGGATTGCTGTTTTCCTGGCCCTTTGCGGACTGGCCTTACTTTCCCTTTCCGGAGGTCAGCTGGAATTTGGACTAGGCGAGATATTTTCCCTTTTGGGCGCAATCTTCTTTGCCTTACACATCGTGATGTTGAGTCGTTGGGCACCTCGCGGAGATGTCGTGGGAATGTCAGTAATCCAGATGGCCGTAATGGCCGTGACTTTCTTGTCCATGAGTCTGACGGTTGGGTTTGAGCTTCCCGCTTCCCCAATTGATTGGCTAGCAATCGTCTTTATGGCTCTGGTTGCCGGTTTGTTAGCGATGTCGGTACAGAGCTGGTCGCAAACTATTTTGTCGGCTACTTCGGTAGCTCTAATGTTTTCCTTAGAACCTGTTTTCGCTTCTGTTTTTGCGATTATGTTCGGTGGGGAATCCCTGACGATGCGCCTGGTTTGGGGAGGCTTGTTGATTCTGTTGGCGATGCAGGTTTCTGCCCTGGGGCCGCGCTTTATGGTGCGCGCTCGCGCGATGGTGGAAAAGGAAACTGTTCTGCCGCATACCTCGGCTGGGCTATCGCAGGCATTCGAGGACGTATTTACTGGCGGATTGCCCCAGGCGCTTAATGAGGGAGAGGAAATCATCGGCAGTGAAGGCTTTGCCCGCACTATGGAAAACGGGCCGACAGAGGGGCGTTCCTAAGCGTCCTCGTTGCTTTCTGAGAATGCTTCAAGCAGCTTTGGCATCCAAATCTCAAGGTTGCGCATAATCTCGTCAGGGAATCCGTCCATTGAGGGATTGATAATCATTTGTCGGCGGAGCATACGTTCTACAAGAGCAATTACAAATTCCCCTAATTCCAATGTGCCAACTGTTGGGCGGCGCTTTAGAGACTTTAGTGAATCGCTGATAAAACTGCCTAGGGAATTGGCGAACTGATCTGAAAGTGGAATGGTGATTTCTGCTAGTTCGGGACTGCGCAGCGAAGAAAGCGCAAGTTGCTGGCGAAGTAAAATGAAGTCTCGGTTAAGGGGGAGAGACTCGATAATTCCGCTAACAATTAACTCCAGACTTTGGGGTTGTTCTGAATCAAGGGCAATTTTCCACATTTTTTCCAGATGAGCGAAGAGTTTTTCGTACTCATCTTGAATTACACAGACTAGAAGATCAGTTTTGTCGGTGAAATTTGAGTACAGTGCCCCGCGGGTAAAACCAGCTTGTTCGCAGATTTCTTCTAACGTGGTGGCGCTTACGCCCTTGTGGGCAAATAGCTGAGTAGCGGCTTCCATAAGACGCGCGCGAGTGGCGAGACGTTTGCGCGAGAGCTTCGGTGCTTCAGTGTCTGAAGATTCATTTTGGGGTTGCTTAGAGGAACTAGCCTGCTGCCGGGTTTGGGTAGCTCGTTTAGCCTCGCCAGCTACGGCCTTAAGTTTTTTCTTAAGCCTGATTTTTCCCTTACTAAGGGAGAGGGAAGTATCCACGTTAGCTCCTTTTACGCTCTTATCTTAAGAGTAATACCAAATTCTACACTTTGATACAACCTTGTATTCGATACATTGTTGTATTTGATACATTCTTGTATCTAGATGGTGATTTTTTAGATACACGGGCGTATATTTTTTCTTGTTAATAACTATCCTCGAGAAAAGAAGTGGAAAATGCCGAAGCACCTAACCGGAAGCAAGGTCGCCAACGCAATTATCGTTATCGCGATTTTTATTGTTCCTCTGATGTATGCCGGGTTACTTACCTGGGCGTACCAAGATCCATTGAACCGCATCGAACGAATTGATGCGGCTGTTGTAAATGAAGACACTCCTGCGGTTAAAGAAATGCCTTTAGGGGAAAAACAGACTATCGATATTGGTAATGAGGTAGTAGATCGCCTCACCAATCCCGCGGACGCTAAAGAAGTGGGTTTCCATTGGATTCCCGCTTCTAAAGCAGAAGCTGACAAAGGTCTGGCTGATGGAACCTACCGCGCGGTTCTTTACATTCCTGCGGGAGTTTCTGAAACGCTGACGAAACAGGGAACGGAAGAAGCTCGGCGAGTAACGCTACAGCTACGTACCGATGATGGGATTAACTATCTTGCTGGAACTATGGCGCATAGCGTTGCGGAGAAACTACAGGACGAAATTTCTTCTCAGGGAGCAAGTCGAATTATCGACCAGATGTACATCAGTTTCGGAACTATCAAGGGAAAACTAAACCAAGCTGCGGATGGTGCCGGAGAACTGAAAGATGGTTTGGGCAAACTTGAAAACGGAGCGGATAAACTTGCTTCAGGTACCGATAAACTCGCTGCCGGTGCCGGTAAATTAGCCGGAGGAACCGATGAGTTTAGTGTTAAGCTCAGCGACCTCGCTAGCGGGGCAGTAAAGCTTGATAACGGTACTCGCCTACTGGCTGAAAAAAGTGGTGAACTAGCCTCTGGAAACAAACTTGTGGCCAACGGTGCAACCCTGGGCGCACAGGGGGCTAAGAAGCTCAATGAAGGACTCGCCAATGCTTCGGCGGGTGCGCAGCGTTTGGCCGGGGGAGTAGAACGCTACACTTCGGAAATTGACGGAGCGCTTTCCCGACTTACTAGCCCACAGGCGCTGGAGAAGCTAAACGAACTGAAGAACGGTTCTTCTGCCTTGGCAAATGGTTCTCAGCGTTTGAGTGCGGGGATTGGTCAGGATGCTTCGGCTTTGCCTAAGGCTGGTGAGCAGCCGGGTAATTTGGTTGAGGCGATTAATGCTTTGGAGGCTGGTTCTCAGCGTTTGAGTGCGGGGATTGGTCAGGATGCTTCGGCGATGCCTAAGGCTGGTGAGCAGCCGGGTAATTTGGTTGAGGCGATTAATGCTTTGGAGGCTGGTTCTCAGCGTTTGAGTGCGGGGATTGGTCAGGACGCTTCGGCGATGCCTGCGGCTGGTAAACAGCCAACCAACCTCGTTGAAGCAATCAACGCTCTTGAATCTGGGCTACAGCGTTTGAGTGCGGGGATTGGTCAGGACGCTTCGGCAATGCCCGCCGCTGGTAAACAGCCAGCCAACCTTGTTGAAGCAATCAACGCCTTGGCAAACGGTTCCCAGCGTTTGAGTGCGGGGATTGGTCAGGACGCTTCGGCAATGCCTGCCGCTGGTAAACAGCCAGCCAACCTCGTTGAAGCAATCAACGCTCTAGAGGCTGGAAGTCAGCAACTGCATGCGGGCACGGAAAAGTTCAGTGCTAGCGTTTCGCAAGCAATTTCCGGAATTGAATCCTTCCTGCCCCAACTAGGCAAGCTACAGGCTTTACCAGAAGGAACTCAAAAACTCGCCACCGGAGCTAAGAGCCTTTCTGGCGGGGTTGAGAAATACACTTCCGGGGTAGATAAACTTTCCCAGAACTGCAAGCTAATGGGTGGCTCTCCCATCATGTGCGCAAGCTTGGAACGCCTAGCTAATAATTCGGACGCACTTCGCGTGGGGGCAACTCAGGTAGCCGCGGGAACCACCCAGCTAAACGAGTCGGTTAAGCCGCTAGCCGCTCCTGAAACAAAGGCAAAAATTACTCGCTTGCAGGGTGCCTTACCACAGCTAAAGACCGCTATTGAGCGTCTCGATAACGGAGCTACTTCCCTTTCTCAAGGACTTACCAAGGTTAAGGGCAAGCTTCCGGCTCTAGCCGAAGGTAGTAAGCAGATTGCCGCTGGTACGACGCAGTTGCAGGCAAAGCTCCCGGCTTTGGCTCAAGGAAGTGCGCAGGCTGCCGCTGGTACGACGCAGTTGCAGGCAAAGCTCCCGGCTCTGGTTGACGGTAGTAAGCAGATTTCCGGTGGTTTGGGTAAGTTGCAGGAAAAGACTCCTACTCTGTCCCAGGGAGCGAAAGCTCTAGCCGGTGGTTTGGGTAAGTTGCAGGAAAAGACTCCTGCTCTGTCCCAGGGAGCGAAAGCTCTAGCGGACGGCGCCAAGAAGCTAGAAAATGGTGTTAGCGTGGCACTGTCTAAGGTTCCGGCGCTACGCGAAAAGGCCTCTGTTGCCCAGGCGGCTGGTTCCCAGTTGCGTGATGGCTCTAACCAGCTTGTAAACGGTGTGGATATGCTAAATGCCGGTTCTGGCACTTTGACCTCGAAGATGTGGGAACTAGCTACCGGAGCTAACAAGGTTGCCGATGGGGCGCAGAAACTTTCTGCCGGAGCGCAAAAGGCCGCTGATGGAACCGGGCAGGTAGCTGCCGGGGCTGACCGTGCCGCTCAGGCAAGTAAGCAGTTGGCTTCCGGAGCTCAGACCTTGAACGAGGGGGCTCAGGCACTTGACGAGGGTGCAGGCAAGCTCAGTGAAGGTGCCAAGCGCGCAAACGAAGGCTCTTCGGAACTGGCTAGCAAACTCGGTGAGGGTGCAGAAAAGATTCCTTCCTGGTCTGAAAACAAGGTCTCCCAGATGGCCGATGCCGCCGCTCAACCGGTATTGGTGGACGCTATTCGCGAGAACGGTGTTGCCACTAACGGTTCTGGGTTCGCGCCGATGTTCCTCTCGCTGGCACTGTGGGTTGGGGCTATCGCCACCTTCCTTATCTTCCCAGCTTTGGACGTACGTCGTTTCAAGGACGAGAAATGGTGGCTGGCCGCTACCCGTTGCGCAACTACCGGTGTAATCATGGCCCTTGGACAGGCAGTGGTGGCCGTTGCCGGATTGCAGCTATTCGTCCAGTTGGGCGCGAAGGATTTGGGATACCTGTTCCTCGTTTCGATTATCGCTTCGCTGACCTTTACCGCGCTTAACCAGTTCTTCATCGCGGCATTGGCATTCCGCGGGCGTTTCGTTTCGGTTCTGTTGCTAATCTTGCAGATAGCCGCAATGGGGGCAACCTTCCCGATTGAAACAACCAACAAGTTCCTCGAAGGGTTGAACGTAGTGCTGCCGATGACCTACGTGGCTCATTCCGTACGAACCGGAATTGCTGGAGCCGGGTTCGGGATTACCGGAACCCTGGTGGCCTGCGGAATCTGGGGTGGCCTGGGAATCATCGGTACCCTATTAGCCGCGAAGTTCCGCACGGACGCGGTGCCCCTGCCCGTCGATCCGGCACAACGCCCCGCCTAGTCAGTAACTGACACTATCAACTTTTGCCCCGTGGTCTTTAGTCCCACGGGGCAAAAGTATTTGCCTTGATAACGGGATACTAGAGGGAAAAATGGGACTTACGTCCAGAGGGTCAGAGTCTAAATTATTACCGAAGAAAAGAAAAATATAGACTAACAAAATTTAGCTTGAGTAAAGCCTGCTGCTTTCCTAACACTTGTAATAATCTTTAAAACATGAGTGAAATAGAAAATGAAGTTTTACCCCCAGAAGATGGGAATAGAAAAAAGGAATCTCTTGAAAATGAAGTATGGCAATATCTCAGGAAAAAAACTGAAAAATGGTCCCATGACTACCTGAGTAGGTTTAATATTTTTTTAAATACAGAAATAACTCTAAGTTTCTTTTGTGTGTTATTAATCGGAATTATTTCGTTATTGCTTTCATATATATATAAAGGGGGGGAGGGGGAGGAAACGCCATTCCATCAGATTCTTAATCTTTTCAAACAATTATGCAGTCATATAGACGTAGGGGTTTTTCTTGCAATCGCGGCAACTTTATTTGTTGCCGTTGCTCTCGGAAATAACAAGATACTTCCCTGGAAGAAAATAAAAGAGATTGAAGAAATCCGCTTAAAATCTTTATATATTTTAGCTGCGCGTCGTATAAGTATCGTGGTTTTAGCTATCAGCATGTGGATGGTAATCCTGGCGCTAATTATTAGCTATAGGTATACTGAACCTAAGCATGCCTATAGCATCTTCTTTACATCGTTTTTTCTCTCTTCCCCTTTCCTGCTCCTATTCATGCTTTTATCTTTCCCAATTCTAGTAAATATAGAGATGAATTTTAGAGAACTTTTCTCCTATTACTCAAAGAAGTTAAAGAAAGAACTATGCGATAAAACTACAGATGACTACAGAACGGAGTTTCCAGAAATTTTGTCAAAATCCCAAAAGGTGGAAGAAGATAAAGAAAAAAATAAAGTCTCCGATATACAACCTTTTGTCAAAGAAAAACCTTTCCCGTGTTCGTATTTAACCTCTGGCTGGTATTATTTTGTTATTTTCTTCGTCCCAGCGTTTGCGACACTAATATTTTGGTATTTTTCTTATCAACATATTCAACATATTCAACATATTCAACATAATATTCAACATATTCAACATAATATTCAACATATTCAACATAATATTCAACAGAATATTCAACATATTCAACATAATATTCAACAGAATATTCAACATATTCAACAGAATATTCAACATATTCAACAGAATATTCAACATATTCAACAGACTCAATGCATTGCGTATTTCGTGCTCTCTGCTTTAGCACTTGCGCTATGGCTCCATTTTAAGGTAGAGCATATTTTTGGGTCTAAAATAATGGATGAATTTTCTAGTTTAGATTTCAGGATTAGGGAGAAAATTTCTGATATATATAGTTTACGTCTACGATCATTCTACAAATTTATCTCCTCTTGTGTGGTATGGATAGTTAATTTTTATGCCTTTTCATCAATTAGCGACATTAATATTTGGTACCTATTGGTAATAATATCTTTCTCTGTCTGCTTGGCCTTGTGGTGCTTGGGTAAATTTCTTGAATGCTGCTTGAAGGACAAAGACCAGTATAAATACCTTTTAAAGCTTAATCTCGACTTAAAGCCTAATCCCGACGCTAAGGGAGAATCTTGCGAGGAAAAAGCTTTCTACGCTGAGGTCTACCGTCAGTATCTACTCGTACTAGACGGAGATATAAGGAAAATATCTAACGGTGGTAAGTATCTAGCCTACAATTTGGATAGAGGAAAGTGTCAGGTCGATGTAACTTTAAATCAATCTGGGAAAGGAAAATCAACGAAACCTTATTTGTTCATTTCTCGCGAAGCAGCGAAATTTGCGGAGGAAAAAGTAGGTCGAGAAAAAGAGCAGAGTATAAAAGAAAAACTTGCTAAGTTGAAAACGAGGCTGTGTGAAGGACTCTGTTTTGAGAAACGCTCATAATCGAGTTGGCGGACACTATCAACTTTTGCCCCGTGGTCTTTAGTCCCACGGGGCAAAAGTTTGTTCTTTTGTCAGCTTTAGGAAATAAGAGTTCACTCACCTCTGGTTCGTTATTAAACTTCTAGGCGGTAGAATAGTGCCGTACCAGACACCTAGATAAGAAAGGGTTCGAGATGACCTACACTCTGGTCCTGCTCCGTCACGGCGAGAGCGAATGGAACGCCAAAAACCTGTTTACCGGGTGGGTTGACGTCCCGCTGTCGGAAAAAGGCCGTAGCGAAGCTGCCCGCGGTGGCCAGCTATTGAAGGACGCGGGTGTCCTGCCCGACAAGCTATACACCTCCATGTTGCGTCGCGCCATCATGACCGCCAACTTGGCACTTGACTCGGCCGACCGCCACTGGATTCCCGTTGAGCGCAACTGGCGTTTGAACGAGCGTCACTACGGCGCCTTGCAGGGAAAGAACAAGAAGGAAATCCGCGACGAGTTCGGTGAAGAAAAGTTCATGGAATGGCGTCGTTCCTACGACGTTCCGCCGCCCGCTATCGAGGCCGGTTCGGAATTCTCCCAGGACACCGACCCGCGCTACGCCGGTGAGCCGATTCCTGCCACCGAATGCCTCAAGGATGTACTGGTTCGCCTGCTGCCTTACTGGAATGAAGTCATTGCCCCCGACATTAAGTCCGGCAAGACCATCATGATTGCCGCGCACGGTAACTCACTACGCGCCATCGTCAAGCACCTGGACGACATTTCCGATGAGGAAATCGCAGGCCTGAACATTCCTACCGGTATTCCGTTGGTCTATGAACTGGATGAGGACCTCAAGCCCATTACTAAGGGCGGTCGTTACCTCGACCCGGCTGCTGCCGAAGCCGCAATTAAGGCTGTTGCTTCACAGGGTAAGTAAACCCCATAGAAAGCAAAATACAAGAAAACCCCGGGAAGTGAACTTACCTCCCGGGGTTTTCCCATACCTTTTAAGTATCGGAATAGCTGGTGGAAATACCGCGTCGAATGAACAAAATCCGCCAAGCTGCCTTCGTTGCGTGGTCGCCTAAACGCTCTAAGAAACGCGATAGCAAGGTAGCTGAGATTACCTGCTGGCGAGTCAAGGGAACAGACTCATCGCGCACTAGCTTACGAACCTGTAAGTGCAGTTCGTCGATTTTATCGTCCGCGTCAATAATTCTGGTAGCTAAATCTGAATCTTCGTTCGCCACCAAATCAGCCATCGCGTGAGAGGTGTGCGAAACCTGCGTAGCCATCTCCAGAAGCAAGCTGGAAAGCTGCTCGTTATTCATCTGCTCGGGAGAAAGAGACTTTGCGATGTGGCAAATGTGTCGGGCTAGGTCACCCATTCGCTCAAAAGTTTGAGCGAGTTTCATCGCCCCAATTACCATTCTTAAATCAAAGGCCACAGGCGCTTGGCGTGCCAATAGCGACATTGTAGAAGCCTCAATCTGGTCGGCGAGGTCATCAATCCGTTCGTCGGCGTCAATCGCCTGATCAATCAAAGCCAAATCACCGGTTCGCAAAGCGTCGGCCGCGCTGTTGATTGTGCGAGCCACGTAACGGGCCATTCTTTCTAAATCTTCACCCAGGTGGTTCAGTTCCAGCCTGTAAAGTTCGCGCATTTAATCGCTACCTTCCATCAATTTCGGGGAGGGCAAATTACCCCCTTTACGACAATTAAAACTAGGGGGAATGAACTCACGGTCACCGCGAGATGAACAATTGGTAAACGGGCGGTGCACAAAAATCTTTAATTACCGAAAAACCCGTTATTTTTCTTATTTTTAGGGGAAGATAGCCTTGGAAACTTTCTAAACCCGGGATACTTTTGAATCATGGATAATTCTTTTCAACTGCTGGCGGTCGCTTTTTTAGGACTGGTGGTGGGAGCCGGCGGTGTTTGGGCTGCCTGGATTAGCGAGTCTCACTACCGGGAACGAAAAAACGCTGCAGCTGGTATTTACGCTTCTTTAGAACCGCGTATGTTGGCACTGTTGGCTGCCCTGCCGGGAGTAGCAATTATCTTGGGTGAGGATAATGAGGTAATTCGTGCCGATGCCGCCGCCTATGCACAGGGGTTACTCCGTGGAAAGAGCGTGGCTAATAAAGACCTCATGCTGGTGGTAGGGGATGTGCGTAAGTACGGGGAGATTGTCCAGCGTGAATTTGAGTTACCGCGAGGAAACCTAGAAACTGGCGATACGCTTCCCCTAATGGTTCGTGTAGCTCCTTTGGGTGGAGGCAAAATCCTAATTCTTGCGCAAGATATTTCTGCCGCCCGTCGGGTGGAGCAGGCGCGTCGTGACTTTACCGCAAATATTTCACACGAACTTAAAACTCCGGTTGGGGCAATTAGTCTCCTTGCTGAAACTATCGAAAATAATGCTGAAAATACCGAGGCTGTACGAGATTTCTCCCACCGGCTGAGGAAAGAAAGCAAACGCCTCTCGGCACTTATTTCCGACATTATCGATCTATCTCGTTTACAAACGCCAGATGCGCTGGCTCGTCCTGAACGGGTACGACTCGAAGATGTAATGGTAGACGCGGTTGAAATGATGCTGAATACCGCACAGCAAAATCAGATTGAACTTGACTGCACCTACTGTGGGGAGGAACTAGAAGTCTGGGGAGACCCCGAATTGCTGACAATGGCTCTGCGCAACCTTATCGACAATGCGATTAGGTATTCTCCGGCGGGAACTCGCGTGCAGATAGATGCTCTTATAGGCGAAGACAGGGTCAATTTACGAGTAATAGACCAGGGAATAGGGATAGCTAAACCTGATCAGGAAAGAATCTTTGAACGCTTCTATCGAGTCGATGCCGGACGCTCGCGGGCAACCGGCGGTACCGGTCTGGGGCTATCTATCGTAAAGCATGTGGCTGCAGACCACGGTGGACGAGTCTGGGTCCAGTCCCTTCCCGGATTTGGATCCACCTTCAACCTAGAACTTCCGCTGCCTACCGATGGGCGGGTTTATCCCAGTTCCCAAGTGGTTAACGATACTTTAGAGTAAAGGGAGAAGCGATGAATCGAGTCGAAAATAGTGGAGGGAAAATGACCTGCATACTGGTTGTCGAAGACGAAGACACCTTCCGTGAAACTTTGGGATTTTCGCTTCGCCAAGACGGATTCAAGGTTTACTCCGCCCCGGATGGGCAAAGTGCCCTGCGTATTTTTGAGAACAAATCAATTGACCTAATCTTGCTTGATTTAATGCTCCCGGATATGTCTGGAACTGAGGTATGCAAAAAAATCCGTGCGCACTCGCAAGTGCCGATAATTATGGTGACTGCCAAAGATGATGTGGTAGATAGGATTGTGGGTCTCGAATTGGGGGCGGATGACTACGTCCCTAAACCTTTTTCCTACCGTGAGCTCCTTGCTCGCGTGCGCGCAGTTTTGCGTAGACGTCAGCCTTCCGTAACCCCGGTGGAAGTTCTTAGTGTAGCGGGAATAGAGATGGACGTTGAACGCCATACCCTCACCTTGGAAGGGCAGGAGGTTACTTTGCCACTGCGCGAGTTTGAACTTTTGGAATATTTCTTGCGTAACCCCGGGCTGGTTCTTTCGCGTCGCCAAATTATTGAACGAGTTTGGGGAGCGGGATACGTGGGGGATACCAAAACTCTCGATGTTCATGTTAAACGACTACGCGGCCGCATAGAATCTGACCCTGCAAACCCAAAACGAATAGTTACGGTGCGCGGTTTGGGCTACAAGCTGGAGTCAAAGTAGTTCATGGATAATGCTATTCTTATTGAAGAAGAAACCCGAAAACGGTTGACGGATTCAAGGCAGGAGAGCTCTATGGGCTTCGAGATTGGCGAAACAGTTGTCTACCCCCACCACGGGGCGGCAACTATTAAAGAAATTAAGGAACGAGTTATTCAAGGACGTTCACGCCTTTACCTGACTTTGCATGCAATTCAGGGGGACCTGACAATCCAAGTACCTGCAGAAAACGTTGAAAAAATCGGCGTTCGTGATGTCATTGACGAGTCTAAAATTGGCAAAATTGTAGATATTTTAGAAGAAGCTGAAA
This sequence comes from Actinomycetaceae bacterium TAE3-ERU4, assembly GCA_019218365.1. Lineage (GTDB taxonomy): Bacteria > Actinomycetota > Actinomycetes > Actinomycetales > Actinomycetaceae > Boudabousia. The sequence continues at coordinate 118,586 of JAHUUJ010000002.1, forward strand.
TTGATGAGCCGGATAACTGGTCGCGTCGTTTCAAAGTAAACATTGAAAAAATCTCTACGGGTGAGACCGAATCAGTGGCGGAAGTGGTTCGTGATCTTACACGTCGTGAGCGTGAACGAGCTCTTTCTTCTGGAGAGAAAAAAATTCTCACCCGCGCCCGCCAGGTCTTAGTTTCCGAAATTGCGCTAGCTCGTGGAATTAGCGAAGAAGACGCGCAGGCTCGCCTTGACTTTGTGTTGGCACGGGGCTGCGGGGACGAAATGCCCGACGTCGAGTTCCCCGGTGGTCCAATCCCAGAGTCTGGCAATTCTCGCTAAGACTAAGCGTACGGATAGGTAAAACGTGAGCTTAAAAAGGCAGATTTGGGCGGTTGTTACCGCTGCCGGAAGTGGAACACGCCTGGGCGCACAAGTGCCCAAGGCGCTGGTTGAAGTAGATGGAGTGCCAGCTCTGGTAAGAGTCTTAAAAACCCTCGCTGAAGTTCCCGAATTGGACGGGGTAGTAATTACCTGTCCCCAGGAGTCGCAAGAATTATTCGAGTCAGCTGTTCCCGTTCGCCTGCCCTACCGCGTACATGTGGTACCTGGCGGGCCTTCCCGGCAATCCTCGGTCTACGAAGGGCTAAAAATTGTCGAGCAGGTAGATTCCCGCGCGCTGGTACTAATCCATGATGCAGCTCGTTGCCTAGCTCCGGCGAAAGTGTTTAATCGGGTAATTTCCCACCTGCGCGAAGGAGCCGTGGGAGTAGTCACAGCTCTGCCCGTAAAAGACACCATCAAGATTGTTGTTCCGACAGAAAATCCGGGAGAACTGGAACGAGTTAGCCAAACACCTTTACGTTCTAACCTGCGGGCTGTACAAACCCCGCAAGGCTTCGACTTAGAGCGCTTAATGGCCGCTCACCGAGTAGCTTTGGAGCTGGGAAAGGACGAATCTTGTGCCGCTCCCGACGATGCTTCCCTAATGGAATCCCAAGATTATCCGGTGCGCATTTGCGAAGGTGACGAACAATCCTTCAAAATAACCACGGCTCTTGATTTACAGCTGGCGAACCTGCTGGCTAAAGATATCCCTGTGGAAGTTGATCAACTTCCCTTCGGCCCGAAAGGGGACGACGTTGTCTAACGCTAAGCAGAAAACCGTAAAGTATGCGGTCGGCGACAGTGAAAATAGCAAGATTTTTAGGTGGCCGGTATTCGCCTGGGCCGCCTGGGACCTTGGCTCTGCCGCCTTTAACGCCGTAGTAACCACCTTCGTTTTTACCGTCTACCTCATCAGTGACGGAACTTTCACGGATTCTGGAACCGCTTCGGAATACCTCTCTTACGGGATGACAGCTGCCGGGATAATCATTGCCCTATTGGCCCCGATTACCGGCCAGCGCGCTGACCGACGTGGGCACGGAACCCTGTTGCTGGGAGTAAACACCTTCGGGGTTGTCTTGTGCATGGTCGGTATGTTCTGGGTTTATCCCGGTTCCGTCCTCGGCCCGATGGGTGCGCTCTGGATGGGTATTTTCTTACTTGGTTTGGGTAACGTTTTCTTCGAGTTCGCTTCGGTGAACTATAACGCTATGCTCGGGCGTATTTCCACCAACAAGAACATGGGAACAATTTCCGGTATCGGTTGGGGATCTGGGTACGTCGGGGGAATTATCCTGCTGTTCTTGCTGCTGTTTGCTTTCCTGGGTGATGAGCCGCACTGGTTCGGCGTAACCGGTAAAGACTATCTCAATATCCGCGTTAGTATTTTGACTGCAGCGCTTTGGTTTGCCTTGAGTGCCCTACCCGTACTCTTTACTATTCGCGGTCGTAAGTACGAATCGGTCGAGGCAGACGAATCGCACCACGAATCAATTTTTGACTCCTACCGTCTACTGTGGGGGACTATCAAGAGTCTGTACCACAGTGCGCCACAGACCGTGTTGTTCCTTGCCGCCTCGGCGCTATTTCGTGATGGACTAGCCGGCGTATTCATTTTCGGTGCCGTAATCGCTAAAACTGTCTTTGGTTTTTCCAATGCCGAGATTCTAAAGTTCGCAATTCTCGCCAACGTAATTGCCGGTGTAGCAACCTATGCATTTGGGTGGATTGAAGATCGAATCGGCCCCAAACGGGTAATCGTAATTGCCCTCAGCGCGATGATTTTCTGCGGACTGGTAGTATTCTTCTTCCACTCGTCTGGAAGTGTAATCTTCTGGAGTTTTGGATTGGCATTAACCGCCTTTGTTGGCCCCGCCCAGTCCGCTTCACGCGCTTTCTTAGGCCGCCTTATTCCGGAGGGGCGTGAAGGTGAAGTATTCGGTCTTTACGCTACCACAGGGCGTGCGGTTTCTTTCCTCGCTCCAGCTATGTACGGGCTATTTTTAGCTATTGGCAAGCTCTATACGGGACAGGCGACAGGATACGAATATTGGGGTATTCTTGGCGTTATATTGATATTAATACTTGGTCTATTAGTTCTGCTTCCAGTCAAACCCGAGCGCGCTCACCTGAACCACCACTAACTCCTGATAGGGCGTGCTGACTGCATGCAGGAGGAGGGAAAGCGTTGAAAACCAAAAGGTTTTGTGTAGCTATTACGGCTCTTGCAATGGCTTCTTTAATGGCTGCTTGTTCATCTGAAAATTCACTTCCGGGTTTTCGGGAAAAAACAACGCAGAAGCCGGTGACAGCAGAAACGCCATCTACTCCTGCTACACCAAGCAAACCGGTTGAAAAAGCAAAACCTACCCCGGAACCAACACTCGAACCCGGAGCTTCTCGTCCCTACAACCGTGACGGTAAAATCGGGCCGGATAATATGAACTCTCCCGATGGCGGTCCCGATTGCGACAAAGTTAAGTGCGTTGCGCTGACCTTTGATGACGGCCCTGGAGAATACACCGGACAGGTACTCGATGCCCTAAAAGCTGCACACGTCAAAGGAACTTTTTTTGAGCTCGGTCGCAATGTAGCCAATAATCCTGAGATGACACGTCGCGTAGTGCGCGAGGGGCATGCCCTCGGGGGACATAGCTGGAATCACCCGCAGTTGACCAAACTTTCTAACGAAAAAGCAAATTGGCAAATCAGCGCCACGAACGAAGCTTTCCAAAAAACTCTCGGCGTAATGCCAAGTTTTATGCGCCCTCCCTACGGAGCCGCGAACGGACGTATCTTCGAATTAATGAAGAAAAACAAAGTTGCTTCGATAATGTGGAGCGTTGATACCCTCGATTGGCAGAATAAGGACGTAAAACAGAGTCTGGAAAACGTTCACCGGGAGATGGGACCTGGGGCGATTATCCTCATGCACGATATTCACCCCGTAGCCCACCAACTAGTCCCACTAATCGTCAAAGAATATAGGGCTAAGGGATATCATTTCGTAACTATTCCACAGATGTTTAAGAAATCGGGGCTAAAATTTGGGCACCGTTATTTCAGTGAAAATGATATCCGCGGTTAGAGTGTATTTCGCAAACCCCAAAGCTAACGTGTTCTATGTCGCATTGACAAAAATTGCACCTCAGTCGCTCAAGGGGTTAAGTTATGTGCAAGATTAACCATCAAGAGTAGCGAAGAGACTTGGCTCGTTGAAGCTACAGCAACCCCCGCTTGCGGAAAGGGTGCTAACGCCAAGACCGATGGAGGAAACCATGCGTACCACTAATGAAACTTCTAGACCCCCGGCAGTACGCCTGTCCGGTGTCTCGAAGATTTACGGTGCGCGCTCGGGCCAAGTACATGCTCTCAAAGGTATCGATTTAGAAATTCCCGCCGGACAAATTCACGGAATTGTAGGACAGTCCGGGGCTGGAAAATCAACTCTGATTCGTTGCCTCACAGGTTTAGAGCAGCCCACGTCCGGACAGCTGGAAGTGGCCGGGCAATCAATGGTCGACCAATCCGAAAAAAGTCTCCGCAAAGCTCGTGCCGGAATCGGCATGGTCTTTCAGCATGCGAACCTACTTGATTCTCGGACGGTAGAGCAAAACATCGCCTACCCTCTTAAATTAGCCGGTAAACCTCGCTCAGAAATTCGTTCTCGCGTTGCCGAACTAATCGAAACCGTAGGTCTTCAGGGACGCGAGTACGCTTACCCTTCTGAACTTTCCGGTGGTCAACGTCAGCGAGTCGGAATTGCCCGCGCCCTGGCTAACCATCCCCAGTTAATTCTGTGCGATGAGCCTACCTCCGCCCTAGATACGGAAACAACCCGCCAGATTCTAGAGCTCTTGCGACAGCTACGTGATCGACTGCAGGTCACGATAGTTATCATTACTCACGAAATGTCAGTAGTACGTGAAATCTGTGATGGAGTAAGCCTTCTTGCAGAGGGACGTATCGTAGAATCCGGTCCCATTACCAAGGTTGTCGCAGACTTTAGCGGGCAACTTTCAAATGATTTAGTGCCTTTTCCACTCGTTGATTCAACCCACCTAAACCTTGGTAAAGATACGCTTTTGGACGTACGCTTTACTTCCAACCCCGGTAAACCTACCGGATCTGCCGTCCTCGGTAAAATATCGGAATTCGGAGCCGACGTTGCCGCTGGAACTTTCGAAACTATCGACGACACCCAAATTGGTCGTTTGGCAGTAACCGTAGATAGGCGTAGCCTAGGGGCAGTAATCACCGCACTGAGTGAACAGGGCATTAACGTACAGGAGGTAAAGCTATGAGCTACTTCCTGAACCTTCTTCCCCAAGCCGCTGACGGCCGTTGGTTTTCCAACCCGGCCATCGTAAATCAGTTCCTACCAGCACTTTACGAAACCTTGGCAATGACCCTGGCTTCAACAATTTTTACCGTGCTTTTAGGTGCTCCTTTAGGAATTGCTCTCGTAGCTACCTCACGGGGACAGCTATTCGAAAACCGTGCGGTAAACACTATTTTGGCTACCATCGTGAACATTGGACGATCCGTCCCGTTCCTAATCCTGGCTGCCGCAATTGTTCCCCTAACCCGCCTAATTGCCGGGACCATTCTTGGCTGGCAGGCAACGGTAATTCCCCTCGTGGTAGCTTCCACCCCCTACTTTGCACGCCTGGTCGAAACCAGCATCCTTGGCGTTGCCTACGGCAAAATCGAAGCGGCCCTCATGATGGGTGCTTCACGTCTGCGTATCCTCTTTGGAGTCATGATTCCCGAGGCCGCAGCAGCCCTAGTGCAGTCCACCACCGTCCTCGTCGTAACCATCATCGGATACGGCGCTATGGCCGGAGCTCTCGGCTCCGGTGGCCTTGGACAGCTAGCTATGAACTACGGTTACAACCGTTTCGAAGAAGACGTAATGGTAATTACCGTAGCCGCTATTGTGATTATTGTTCAGCTTACGCAGATGATGGGCGACATGCTTAGCCGACGTGTGGATCACCGTTAAGGAATCCGCCGTCGGAGACGCTACCTCTACAACCCAAAATCATCTTTGAAATCTTTATATAAAAGGAAAAACTAAAATGCGTAAGTCTGTAAAAGCTATTTCTCTATCTGCTTTCGTTCTCTCCCTCGGTCTGACAGGTTGTTCTTCCAACGCTCAGAACGCACCCGCACAAGCTCCCGCTAGTGCCGAAAACGCTGCCGGAGTAGACACTGTAGTGGTCGGTGCTAACCCTATCCCGCACGCGAAGATTCTTGAGTTTATTCAGCAGAATCTAGCTGAAAAAGCTGGGCTAAAGCTAGTCATTAAACAGTTCGATGACTACATTCAGCCAAACGAGGCACTTCAGTCCGGCGACTTGGATGCTAACTACTTCCAGACAATTCCCTACCTGAAAGCACAGAGCGAAAAGCGCGGATACAACTTCGTGCCCGGAAAGCCCGTTCACCTTGAACCCCTAGCCGTTTACTCGAAGAAAATTAAGAAGATTGAAGACCTTCCCGCCGGGGGGCAGATTGGAATTATTTCCGACCCCACAAACCAGGAGCGCGCTTTGCGCCTACTTGCCCAGGCAAAGCTGGTAGAGATTCCCGTCAGCGGGGAAGTAACCGTAAACACCGTGAAGAAGCTTAAAGACTTTAACTTCCACGAGGTCGCGGCACCACAGCTAGCACGTGCTTTAGACGATGTGGACGTGGCGGTTATCAACGGTAATTATGCGCAGAGTATCGGCCTTGCTCCCAAGAAAGACGGACTAGTTGTTGAAGCAACCGAAAATAACCCTGCTTCAAACTTGCTAGTATGGCCGAACGGAAAAGAAACCGAAGGAGTGAAGAAGCTAGAAAAGCTCCTACACACTGATGAAGTACGCCAGTTCATTAACCAGACTTGGCCGGACGGGGCAGTAATCCCCAGCTTCTGAGAATAAAGACAAATGGTGTGGGCCTTGAGCAAATTGCTCAAGGCCCACACCATTTAGAAAAAGTATTTAGATTAGTCAACCAGACCGTAGAGACGGTCACCTGCGTCGCCCAAACCGGGGACGATGTAGGCATTCTCGTTCAGGCAGTGGTCAACAGCAGCTACAACAACGGTTACATTCGCACGGTTAGCAACTGATTCCTCAAGGTTCTTAAGTCCTTCCGGAGCGGCTAGCAGGCAGACGCAAGTAACGTCCTCGGCGCCCTTGTCCAACAGGAAGTTAATCGCGTCGATAAGGGTGTGTCCGGTAGCGAGCATCGGGTCTACAACGAAGCACTGACGCCCGGATAGGTCATCGGGTAGACGGTTCGCGTAGGTGTCAATTTCGAGCGTTTGCTCATCACGCTTCATACCGAGGAAACCAACTGAAGCGGTAGGTAGCAAACGGGTCATTCCGTCCAGCATTCCCAGTCCGGCACGCAAAATGGGAACTACAATCGGGCGCGGTTCAGCCAGGCGCTTGCCGGTGGTATGAGAAACGGGAGTTACTAGGTTAACGTCCTCGACCTTAATATCGCGGGTAGCTTCGTAGGCGAGGAGGGTAACGAGTTCGTCAACAAGCTGACGGAAAACCGCGGAAGGAGTTTCCTTACGGCGGAGGGTAGTAAGTTTGTGGTCAACGAGGGGGTGCTTAACTTCAATCAAACGCATGTCTTTAATTTAGCGTGATTTGGGCCCAATGCAAAATCTCCCAGCAGGGATGAAGCGAAAATATAAAAATAATTTCAGTTGTAGAGACACAAAAGATGATATAAACTAGCAAGCCGAGGAAGCGTGTCCGAGCGGCCGAAGGTGCAACACTCGAAATGTTGTGAGGTGTCAAAGCCTCCGGGGGTTCAAATCCCTCCGCTTCCGCTCTGAAAGGAAGGTACCCGCCGGGTACCTTCCTTTTTTCTTACCTTCCTTTTTAATGGCATTATGGGGACATGAACTTAAACCACCCGGAATTGCTTTCCGTATTGCGACAGGCAATTAAGCTTGGAGACAAGGCTGCCCAATCCGGTGATGTGCCAATCGGGGCACTGGTTATAGATGAAAACGGACAAATTATCGGACGGGGTTACAACCTACGTGAAGGACAACACGACCCCACCGGGCACGCCGAAATTGTTGCACTGCGAGAAGCCGGGAAAACTAGGGGAAACTGGAGGCTAGAAGGATGCACTCTGGTAGTAACTCTTGAACCATGCGCAATGTGTGCGGGCGCAGCCGTGCTTGCACGGGTAAAACGAATCATCTTCGGAGCCTGGGATCCAAAGGCTGGAGCGTGCGGATCATTGCGTGATATTGTGCGCGACACTCGTCTCAATCACAACCCGGAAGTAATCGGTGGAGTATGCGAAAAAGAATGCGAAGCTCAGCTACAAAAATACTTTTCTGCGCACCGATAAAGCATACTTAGAGATAACCTCTAATCCATTTTAAAGAAGTCTCTAGCGGTTTAGCGAAAAATCTTTCGAAAAAAGACCATCCTATCTACAAACTATCTCAAGCTGGAATGCCGGAGTGGGAAGCCTCGATAAACTGTTCAAAACGCCGGGAAATATCAGAACGCACCTGTTCCGAAGTAAGCCACATTAGGTCATATCCACTAGGAATATCCAGGCTAAACGAATCAAAATGACGCCCCTCCACAGCCAGGTGTGCTTCGGCACGGAAATATATATCGCGGGTTGGTTCAGCCCGTAGCGCGAAGGAAGGAAGCGCTACTTCCATTGGCACGATTGTGTAGGTAAAGACCCGTTTTTCGTCCAGAGTTGCCCGCATCTGTGCGGTCGTTACCTGAACGGTTCCCCCGGCTAGACCACCTACGGTATCAACCTCAATGACAGTGTTAATACCTCGCTCAGTAAGCACCTTTTGTACCTGTCTAAGGGCCGGCAGCGCTGTCTGCTCGATAAACTCATTACAGGTGGTCGCATCAGGGTAGGAAGTTGCTCGACTAAGGGATTGAGCCCAGGTGAGATTTAGCTCCGCAAGCGGATCGTGCATAGTGGGAGAATCTGCCGCTAACTGTTCAATTGCACTATGAAGCTGAGCTTGCGTAGCAACCTTTTCAGGCTCCCCATTAAAAGTACGAACAAGTGAAAACATCAATAAATAGAGGACAAAAGAAAATGGTAAACCCATCACGATAGTGGCCGACTGCAGGGCGGGGATTCCTCCAACTAGGAGCATCGAGATAGTTAAAATACCCGTTGCTAAGGCCCAGAAAATACGGGACCAGCGCGGCCCGTCCACGTTGGCATCCGTAATGTGCGCGGTAAAGTTAGCCATCACCAAAGCAGAAGAATCCGCACTAGTGACATACAGCAATAGGCCAATTAACGAGGCCAGCGCCGCTACAAAAGTTGCTCCCGGATACTGTTCGAGCAAATCGTAGAAAGCGCGTTCTGGAAAACTAATTGCCAGCTCCCCAAACTTATCGTTTCCAGAACGAACTACCGAGAGGGCAGAGTTGCCGAAAATACTGACCCAAGCAAGGACAAACAAGAAAGGAATAGTCAGCGTCCCTAAAACATATTGCCGCAGGGTACGGCCCCGGGAAATACGCGCCAAAAACAACCCCACGAACGGTGCCCACGCTACCCACCAAGCCCAGAAAAATAGGGTCCAAGCGCTCATCCAAGCAGAGGCATTATCGAAAGCATAGGTATTGAGTGAAAGACCCGGTAGAGAGGTGAAGTAATCCCCGATATTCATGACCAGTGCATTTAGCAAGAAACGGGCACGTCCGGAGGCAAACACGTACAGAACGAGGAAAATAGCCAATCCCACGTTAATCTCAGAAAGACGTTTAATTCCCTTATCGACACCCGAAACAGCGCTAATCGTGGCGATAATTACCGCCACGGCAACCAGTGCGATTTGAGAGGAAAGAGAAATGGGAATCCCCACCAGCAGGTGCAGGCCATAGTTAAGCTGAACTACCCCAATACCGAGGGAAGTTGCGACACCAAAAATCGTGCCTAACATTGCGGCTACCTCAACGCCGTCTCCCAACGCTCCGTGAATCCGCTTACCGACCAGCGGGTAAAGCGCCGAACGGATAGAAAGCGGCAGATTAAAACGGTAGGCAAAATATCCGAAAGCCAAACCCATGAGGGCATAAATTGCCCACCCGGTAATTCCGTAGTGGAAAAGTGTCAAGACTACCGCTTGGCGAGCGGCTTCCACGCTTTTCCCCTCCCCGGTAGGTGGATGGTAATACTGGGAGACAGGCTCTGCCACCGAAAAAAATAGTAAATCCACGCCAATACCTGCGGCAAAAAGCATAGAAGCCCACGCGTAAGACCCAAACTGTGGCTTGGAATCGTCCGGCCCGAGTCGGCGACGCCCATTGGTGGAAATGGCCACCCAAGCCATGAAAAGTAGAACCACCACGGTGGTGAGGACGTAGAACCAACCCATCGTGTCAGTCACGTAGGCAACCGCGCTTCCCAGTACGTTTGCCGCTCCTCGTGGGGAAATAATTGCCCAAAGAGCGATTAGGGTAATGATTACCGCGGAAGAAATAAAAACATTCCAGTTCACGCGGGGTTTTACTGCGGCGGCGGTAGGGTAGTGTCTACTCATACTCCTAAACGATACCCGAAAGGCTGGAAAACGCTAGGATTGCGAGGTATTTCGGCTACGCATGAAAGCGGCGTACAGGGAACCGGAAATATTGTGCCAGACAGAAAAGATAGCTCCGGCAACTGCGGCTTCAGGGGAGGGGACAAAAGTTTTCGCCAAACCAGCGGCCAACCCCGAGTTCTGCATTCCCACCTCGACCGTTAAAGCGGAACGATCCTTTCGATTTAGCCCGGCGGCTCGTCCAATTAGTTCTCCTAGAGTCATGCCGATGAGGTTATGAATAATTACCGCAAGCAAAACTAACGGGCCAACCTGCCAGAGAGAATTAGCTGAACGAGCTACGACAGTTCCCAAAACTATCGCGATAGTGAGGGCAGAGGCCGGGGCCAAGAATGGTTCTAGACGACGCACTAGCGAGGGTAGTAACAACCGCATTATGCTTCCCCCAATTACGGGGATTAAAACTACCTTGGTGATTAACCAAAACATCTGTCCGAAGCTAACACTGATACGAGTGCCGCCCAACGCCAGCACCCACACGGGAGTGAGCAAAGGAGCAAGCAGAGTCGAAACGGTGGTCATACCAATAGAAAGCGCCACGTTAGCCTTAGCGAGGTAAGCGATTACGTTGGAGGCTGTTCCACCGGGGCAAGCCCCTACCATGATTACCCCAATCGCCAGGGCGGGAGCCAATCCGAGCATGGTCGCAACCGCCCATCCGGCAAGCGGCATGATAATGAACTGAGCGCAAACTCCAATCGCTAATGCCTTGGGGTGGCTAAGAACTACCAGTAGGGACTCGGGGCGCACGGTCAGACCCATCCCGAACATAATCACTCCCAATAGTGGAACGATGTACGGGGTAAGGGGAAGGTAAAGGCCGGGAGAAAGCCAGCCAAGTGCCCCCGCGAAAATTACTAGCAGGGGAAAGCCCAGGGCAGATACCAGGGGGTTATTTTTCTTCATAGAAGAATTGCCTCTCAGATGTAGAAATAGGCAATCAAGGCGAGTTTGGGCAAAAGCGTTAACGTAGAAGCCAACGTAATTATGCGGCACCTCGATAGGCCAAGGTCTTGGTTAGCCTTAGCCCAGCGAATCCCCAGGAGGCCAATAATTATAGCCACTAGGTCTAAACCGGGAACTAGGCATCCTAAAAGTGTAAACACAATTCCCGGTTGTACAAACTTATTACGAAGCGGAGGCGGGGTATTGTAGCCCGGCCGGGAAAATAAAACGCGCGGATTTGTATTGTCGTGGAGGGGAAAATCCAACTCCGATTGATTCATTTTTTATCCTGCGAAGGTGCGTCGGGGGTGGTGGCAAACTCTTTTTCTTCTTTTTGGATGAATAGAGGGTCAACCTCTAGGCACTTGTCCGCCGAGGTGAGGTTTGGATTGTTCGTCGCCTGTTCCTTGTACTCGTCCGGAGTAATCACGCGTTCAAAGGTTTCCCCCAAAATAAGCGTTAGAGTGTTGATTTGCTTGGGACGAGTTGGCACAATCACTATCTTCGCTCCGGGCACTAGCGCCGCCAGGGAATAGGCCTGGGGAATGGAATGAATGGAAGTTTGTATCTGTGCCGGGTAGTCAAAAACAGCTTGTGAATTACCTAGTTTCTTTACTTTTGCCCCGAGAATTTTTAGTGATTCTCCGGCGCTGGCGGCAAGGCCAGCCTGAGCGGTTGCATTGTAGACATTTGTCTCAATTAGCGAGGGAGCTAAAAGTTTAGACTGATCCGCTGGCAGGCAGGGGGTGGTGTAGTAGGTAGGTTTAATCGGCTTGTGCTTGTATGCCGGATCGAAGGGGGCGCGAACAACCCCGGACGCTATCAACAGTCCGATAATTAAAACAACGGCAAGAATCCCAAAAGTTACCAGGTAAGTAGTAGTGCGAGTAGCCTCTAGTCGTTCGCGGTAAATCTCACGCGGGGTTCTTAATTCATTGCTCACAATCTAAAAGATTACTGTAAAAGTTAGGTAAGAGGTAGCCGGGGCAAGAAAAATGTAGATTTTTAATAAGCGGTGACGCGTTGCGTATGATTAGTCCAGATAAGCGCGAGGAGAGGAGAGTATCGGCACCGTTACTTAGATGCTAGTACTCTAGTGAATACCTATGGGGAAACTAGAAATGGAAAAGAGGTGTCGATGGTAAATGAAGTGTCGGCGCCTACGTTAGCTTCTGCGTCTACAACAAAAAATGTCTTGACCTCCACAGCGGGTAGGGAGATACCACGCTGGCATTACGTGATTCGCTTTACCAAGGCCCTAATTTGTCTACTTTCTGTTTTCGGGCTTTGGCTGGCGGCTATTGAGACTCGTCTGGGACAGGTAGTGGATGAATACCTGATGGACTCGGGGGCTCGATGGAACGGATATTTCCATGGGGTTGATCAAGTTATCTTACTGGTCGTTTCTAAATACGCCATTGCACTGGTTGGGGTTCTAGCGATTCTTGTTGCGCTGATGCGCAGACGCTTGCGCCTGGGATTGCGTGCTCTGGCGGTAATTGGTCTTACCCTGCTGTTTTCACAATTGCTTAAGTATCAGGTGTTCTCTCGTCCTAACTTGGCTTTACGCTACGTCCTACCCAATTCCTACCCTTCGGGGCATACCGCTGCGGCAGTAGCTGTGTCGGTGGCTTTGGTGATGGTGGTAGCTCCGCGATTTAAGCTTTTTTTCTCCGTCCTCGGGGCTGCTTGGACGGTGCTGGTGGGGTATGCGACGATTATTAACGCATGGCACCGTCCCGCCGATGTCCTGGGAGCGATTTTCCTGGCCGGAGCCTTTGCCCTAGCTTTTACCCCGCTGGAAATAACCGTAGTTCCGAGTCCGCGGGCGCGTTCTTTCCTCGGATACTATCGTCGATTGGGTGTGATTTTTTTCCTGCTGGGTAGTGCTTTGGTGGCCTTGGTTGCCTATCGAACTCACCTGGTTTTGCGCGCTCATGAAAACGCAAACTACGATGCAATCTTCAATATTTTAGAAATGGATACTCTGCCGCTACCGGCTCTATCTGTGGGGGGAGTATTCCTGCTAATTTGTGGCGTAGTAATGCTGATTTTACGGGCGATTGCCGCCCTCGCCAAAGAAAAAGTAGGGACAAAAGTCCCATAAGTTATCACTATATCTAGTGGTTCCTTTCGACACGCAACACAATATGCTGTGTTTTGTGGGTGTATGCTGGAAATATGGGAATCAAGCAAGTTCGGCTTGCCTAACTCCGTCAGGTTAAAAAAGCGGAATCCCCGTAATTCTTAGATAAGGAACCCTCATGTCTAAAAATAAGCCCTATGTTGAGCCTATTAGCACCATCGACGAATACCTTCAGCGCGCCGACTGGCGAGTAAACGCCAACGCCAATCAGGGGTACAGCCTCGGTGGAATGATGCTAAACACCTCCGGGAAAGTTGTCGCTAACTACTGGCTAGAAAAGATTTACCCCGAGGCTGCTGGCAATGCACACCGTGAGGGTGACATGCACATTCACGACCTAGATGTATTTGCCGGCTACTGTGCCGGATGGTCGCTTCGTCAACTTCTTGAACAGGGATTCAACGGTGTCCCCGGAGCCATTGCCTCCGCCCCACCCAAGCACTTTTCCTCCGCAGCAGGACAGATTGTTAACTTCCTCGGCACCTTGCAAAATGAATGGGCTGGCGCACAGGCATTTTCCAGCTTCGACACCTATATGGCACCTTTCGTGCGCCTAGACAACCTCGAATATGACGAGGTTAAACAGCACATGCAAGAACTTATCTTCAACCTAAACGTCCCCTCCCGCTGGGGAACCCAAACCCCCTTTACCAACTTCACCTTTGACTGGGAATGCCCCGCTGACCTCGCTGACCAAAACCCCCTCATCGGAGAAGAAGTCTGCGACTTCACCTACGGCGAGCTGCAAGCGGAAATGAACCTAATTAACCGAGCCTTCATCGAAGTGATGACAGAAGGAGACGCAGACGGACGAGTCTTTACCTTCCCCATCCCCACCTACAACATCACTAAAGACTTCAACTGGGAAGGCGAAAACGTCCTCGCCCTATTCGAAATGACCGCAAAATACGGCCTGCCCTACTTCCAAAACTTCGTGAACTCTGAACTCGACCCCGGCATGATTCGCTCCATGTGCTGCCGCCTCCAGCTAGACCTACGTGAACTACTCAAACGCGGAAACGGACTTTTCGGATCAGCCGAACAAACCGGATCAATCGGAGTGGTGACCATAAACATGGCCCGCCTGGGATACCTGTACAAAGATGACGAACCTGGCTTAGTTGCACGTCTGGATGAACTACTCGAACTCGGTCGCCAGACACTTGAACTTAAGCGTGAAGTAATCGCCCACCACCTCGAAAATGGCCTGTTCCCCTACACCAAACGCTACCTCGGAAGCCTTGACAACCACTTCGCCACCCTCGGGGTAAACGGAATGAACGAAATGGTCCGCAACTTCTCCGGTGACGCTTTCGACATTACCGATCCGCGCGGGCACGAAATGTGCGTGCGCCTCCTCGAACACGTGCGTGAACAACTCACCCGATTCCAAGAAGAAACCGGCCACCTATACAACCTAGAAGCCACCCCGGCAGAAGGCACCACCTACCGTTTCGCCAAAGAAGACCGCGCGCGTTTCGCTGACATCATTCAGGCCGGAACAGAAGAAAACCCCTACTACACCAACTCTTCGCAGCTGCCGGTAGGCTTCAGCGACGACCCCTTCCTCGTCGAAGCCATGCAGGAAGAACTACAGACCAAATACACCGGCGGAACCGTCTTGCACCTATACATGGGAGAACGAGTTTCGGACGCGGTTGCCTGCCGAGAGCTAGTACGCCGCTCCCTCACTAACTTCCGTTCCCCCTACATCACCATCACGCCAACCTTCAGTGTTTGCCCCAGTCACGGATACCTTTCTGGTGAACACTTCAACTGCCCCAAGTGCGCCGGGCAGGGACGCGAAAGCCAGTGTGAAGTATGGACCCGCGTAATGGGATATTTCCGCCCGGTTTCCTCGTTCAACATCGGCAAGAAGGGAGAATTTGCCGAACGAACCTACTTCGCTGAAGGCAGCGTAAAGCCCGCCCTACCTCACGAAGCAGCGGCCGTCTAAATGAACGCTTCGGCCGATAAGCTCAAGATTGCCGGGCTGGTTCCCTTCTCTACAGTGGACTGGCCCGGCAAACTTGCCGCCACCGCGTTCCTCCAAGGATGCCCCTGGAGGTGCGTGTACTGTCAAAATAAGGACATCCTCGACCCGCGTACCCCGGGACAGGTGACTTTCCAAGAAATCCGTGACCTTTTGTCCACGCGCGGCGGGATGCTCGACGGTATCGTCTTTTCCGGCGGGGAACCTCTCATGCAAAGCCCCGCCCTCCTAAACGCCCTCCAAGAGATTAAAGAACGAGGTTTCGCCCGCGGACTGCACACCGGGGGCGCCTACCCCGGAGGGCTGGAAAAACTACTCAAAGCGGAGCTGTTAGATTGGGTGGGACTCGACATTAAAGGTCGCGCCCAAGACTTTGGATCAATCATTGGCCTTCCTGCCGCCGCCGGGCAAAGAGCTTTCAGTAAAACCTGGAACGCGCTTGAACTACTCCAAGCTGCAAAAATCGACTACGAAGTGCGTATCACTATATTTCCTCAAGGAAGTGACTGGCTAAAACTCGTAGAAAAAATAATTTCCCAAGGGGCTCCGCGTATAGCGCTACAGCAAGCTCGTGCCCTCGGGGCTAGCGAAGAATTTTCCTCACGCCTTAAACCTGATTGGGATAGGCAATTTACTAATTTAGCGAGAGCAGCACAAAAACTCGCTAAAGGAAGCGGAACCGAACTGGAAATACGCGGCAACCTTTTACCACAGGAACAAGAAGCTGCCTAAAATAGGGGAAAGAAAAGGGACTAAAGCACTGAAAAGTCCCCTTTCTCCACACTAAACTCAAATTGCGGTAACCTAAAACCAGTTAAAAATAAGGGCATGCCCCCGGAGGAGATACCAAATGACCAACGGAGCTGATTTCCAGCAGGTCGCGCAGGCAGCGTCTGACCCGAACGTAAACTTGGAATATCTACGGCAAATTGCCGCGTCATACCCTGGGTTACGTCCCGTCATTGCGATGAACCCGGCAACTTATCCCGATCTTCTTAAATGGCTGGAATCGCTCAATGATCCGCAGGTAAATGCCGCACTTGAAGAACGCAAGCGCGCTATCGCCGCAGGTGTTTTTGGGGCTCACCTCGCTCCACCAGTAACTCCCGCTCCCGCTTCGGCACCCATGCCAGTTTTTGCTCCCACGGCATCGGCATCTGCCAGTGAACCGCAAACTGCAGCTTCCGGTCTGGCTGCCGTCAATTCGGAAGTCTCGGAAGGGTCGAGCAAACGGGCGGTATTCCTTATTCTCGCTTTAGTCCTTGCGGCCCTCGTTATCGGTTTCGCAGTCGCTATATTCACCGGGGTAATCAATTTGGGAGGCTCACAAAAGGCCGCTCCGGTAGCGTCGGCTACGGTTGAAAAACAAGTCATCGCAACGCCTTCCACTCCGACAGAAAAGACTCCGGAAGAGGCCGAACCTACCCCCGAAGATGAAATTCGCTACCCGGCGCCAGCTGACGCTCAGGCAGTTCCTAAGTTTATTTCTCCCAGCCAAAACATCGGGTGCGTCATCAATAAGGACTACGCTTACTGTTCGATTCGTACCCGCGAATATCTGACCGAAGGTCCGGGTGCCTGCCAGGGTGTCTTTGGGTTGAAAGTTAATGCCAGCGGGGAAGCAGTCCAAACCTGTAACGACGAAGCGAACAAAGCTATTTCCGAATCTTTCCCCACCTTGGAATACGGGAAAGCTTCTAAAGTCGGCGACTATGCTTGCACAATGGAATCAAGCGGCGTCACCTGCTGGAATATGAAGACCGGATACGGATTCAACATGCGCCGCGCTGACTTCTCGGCCGGTAAGCGCTAAACCCAAGGCGAAAGCAGAGTATGGATAACACCTCAAATGCCCCTGTTGGATATCCCACGAGGGGGATGGTCTCCCTCGCCCAAAATGAGCCAGAACTACAAAAATTACGTACTGACCTAGCGGGATTAAGCGCCACCGACTTTGATTCCCTATTTACCGCCGGTGCCCTAGCTGCACTGGAAATGGAAATAGCCCTACCTGCGCGGGCAGAAGCAACAGCAATAGTGCATGAGGAACAAAAGTCCGGCCGGCGGCGCGCGGCGGCACTCGCATTACTATTTTGCCTCGGCGGAGAACTTACCCAAGAAGAAGCAAAACTTGCCCTCGTAAACAGTGACTTGGAAACCTTACGCCAAGTGGGATTATTAGAAAAACGAGGAGAAAAGTTCTCTTCTCGTTTTCACCTGCGTCCGTATCAAATTGAAGTGGGCGAAGAAATAGAAGCCCACTACTGGATTGCCTCGGACCTCCCGCAAGCTCTCACCGGCAAACCCCTCAAAAGTGACCACGTTCTGGGAATCGGTGGAGCTACCCGTTCCCTGCTACGTTTAAGCCCCCGGGAGAAAGTTAAAGTATCCCTAGACTTAGGAACAGGGTGTGGAATCCAAGCTCTTGTCACCGCCTTACACTCCGAAAGAGTAGTCGCAACGGATATCTCTCGCCGTGCCCTTGACCTGGCAAAATTTAACTCCGAACTCAATCAGCAAAAGATTGAACTACGTCGCGGAAACCTCCTAGAACCCGTGAAGGGGGAAAGGTTCGATCTAATTGTTTCAAACCCTCCATTTGTGATTACCCCGCGTAAACCAGGTGGGCAAATTATGGAATATCGTGACGGCGGTGCTGAAGGGGATAGCTTAGTACTTACCCTTTTGCGAGAACTTCCAAACCACCTTAAATCTGGGGGAAAAGCAGTAATGCTAGCAAACTGGCTTCACCCCGAGGGGCAGGATTGGAAAGAACGTCTACAAACAAACCTTCCCGCTGGGCACGATGCGTGGATTATGCAACGTGAAGTTTACGACGCTCCCGCCTACGCAAATATGTGGCTCAAAGATGGCGGTCTAGGCACTCCACAAGAAGAAAAATACGGGAAAGCACTCGTTGAGTACCTTGAATTTTTCAATTCCGAAAGAGCAACCCATATCGGGTTTGGATATGTTCTGCTGCGTGCCCTAGAGTCGGGACAAACTCCCCTTATCCGTCTGGAAGACACGGCGGAACAAAGCGCACCTGCCGGGGCAGACCTGACCGCCTGGTGCAAAGCTGCCGATTGGTTACGCGAACAGGTTCCGGATTTAGCAGAAGAATACCCACAGTTAGCATTGAGCGAGAATCATCTCAAAACCACTGCGGATGTAATTGAGGTACGCTATCAAACTCCCGGTGAAGAAGATCCGCGAATTATCAACCTGGTGGCCGGAAATGGAAGAAAAATGCA
Organism: Actinomycetaceae bacterium TAE3-ERU4; assembly: GCA_019218365.1. Taxonomy (GTDB): domain Bacteria; phylum Actinomycetota; class Actinomycetes; order Actinomycetales; family Actinomycetaceae; genus Boudabousia. The sequence goes on from JAHUUJ010000002.1 coordinate 136,905, forward strand.
AGCGGGCCAGGCCTTTGCTGCGCTGGTAGGTGCGTGCGATGGTGAACTCTCCCTCGGACAGATAACGAATGCGCTTTCTAATTTGTTGGAAACTCCCGTTGAGGTACTCGCTAAGGAAATGGCCTCTCCTATTATTGACGCGGTACTTTACGGAATAATGAAGCCGGAAACAGGAACCGTCTAAATCACAATAAACAGGGAAAAATACCTCCCGGTTATCCCTAAAGCAAATATGGTGCTAATGTTTCCAGCGAACATTTGGTTTTAAGTGCCTACCTTATATAGGGTAGGGAAAGTCGAAAATAAATACCTTCAGGAAGAGGAACTGCTTTGGGGAAAAAACTCGTAATTGTTGAGTCACCCGCAAAAGCTCGTACTATCGGAGCTTATCTAGGTAAAGACTTCACTGTTGAAGCCTCGGTGGGTCATATTCGAGATTTACCCCAGCCATCAGAGCTTCCAAGCTCTATGAAAAAAGGTCCCTACGGGAAATTTGCCGTAGATGTAGAAGACGGTTTCAAACCCTATTACGTGGTAGATGCGGATAAGAAGAAAAAAGTTACCGAACTGAAACGTGCGCTTAAAGAAGCCGACGAACTCTATCTCGCAACCGATGAAGACCGTGAGGGAGAAGCTATTGCTTGGCACTTGCTAGAGGTACTCAACCCCAAGGTTCCCGTGAAACGAATGGTGTTCCACGAAATTACTCGCGAGGCCATTGAACGTGCGCTAACCAATACCCGCGAACTTGATTCCGCATTGGTTGACGCGCAAGAAACCCGACGTATTCTTGATCGCCTCGTTGGGTATGAAGTTTCACCACTGCTGTGGCGTAAGGTTCGTGCGGGACTGTCGGCCGGGCGAGTTCAGTCTGTCGCCACCCGTCTAGTGGTAGACCGTGAACGTGAACGCCGCGCCTTTATCGGGGCAAACTATTGGGACGTTAATGCCACTTTCTCCCCGGTTGCTGAAGAAAATTCTTTCTCGGCTCGTTTGACCCACCTAGCTGGACGTAAAATTGCTGCCGGTCGTGATTTTAACGATCGCGGGCAACTGCGCCCGGCTGCCGTGAAAAACCAGACAATCTGCCTCGGCCAAGAAGGGGCCGCTGCGGTAGCGCAGGCCGTCGCGCAAAAAGAAGCTCAGGTAGATTCTCTAGAAACCAAGGAATCGAAACGCCACCCCGCCCCGCCGTTTACTACTTCCACCCTACAGCAGGAAGCCTCACGTAAGTTGCGTATGAGCTCACGCGACACCATGCGCACTGCCCAGAGCCTGTATGAAAACGGTTATATCACCTATATGCGAACCGACTCCACCGATTTATCTGGTGAAGCCATCAGCGCTGCACGTAAACAGGCGGGGGAACTATACGGTACCGAGTACGTGCCGGAAAAGCCTAACCGCTACGGCAAGAAAGCCAAGGGTGCGCAAGAAGCGCACGAGGCAATTCGTCCTGCCGGTGACTACTTCCGCACCCCCAGCCAGGTAAAGGGCGAACTATCCGGTGCGCAATTTGCTCTCTATGACTTGATTTGGAAACGGACAGTTGCTTCCCAAATGACCCCGGCACTCGTGGAAACCGCCACTGCCACTTTGGGAATTGATCTTTCTGCACAGGCTTTAGCGCCGGCTCTCGGGGAAAAAGCGACACCGGGACGCGCTGTCTTTAGCGCCTCTGGAACCATCATTAAGTTCAAGGGATTCCTCGCGGCTTACGAAGAAGGCCGGGACGAGGACGAAAACTCAACTTCACGTTCTGGTAGGGACGTACGTCTTCCTAACCTGGAAGAGGGGCAGAGTCTTGCACTTAGCGAGGCTGAGCCAGTGGGTCACGAGACGACCCCACCGGCTCGTTATACTGAAGCTTCTCTTGTTAAAAAGCTGGAAGAACTGGGAATTGGGCGTCCGTCTACCTACGCGGCAACAATTTCGGTAATCATGGACCGAGGATACGTGAATCGTCGGGGGCAGGCACTGGTTCCATCCTGGCTAGCTTTTTCCGTGACTCGCTTGCTGGAAGATAACCTCGGCGGCTTGGTTGACTATGACTTCACTGCCTCGATGGAACAGGATTTGGACAAGATTGCCTCGGGAAGCCTAAATGGCCCTGATTGGTTGGCGGCCATTTATCTGGGGTCAGGATCTGTGCCGACTAAGGAACTTCTTCCCGGTGGTTTACGTAAGGAAGTTGAACAGCTTGGTGATATTGATGCTCGGGCTGTTAATTCCCTCGAAATTGCTGATGGAATTACCCTGCGTGTCGGACGTTACGGCCCCTACCTGGAAAAGGAAGACGGTTCGCGCGCTTCTGTCCCAGACGAGGTAGCTCCTGACGAACTTACCGCGCAAAAAGCGCTAGAGCTTTTCGAACAATCTGCCGATGATGGACGCGAACTGGGAATAGACCCGGAAACCGGAAACGTTATCGTTGCGAAGAATGGGCGTTTTGGTCCATACGTTACCGAGGTTTTGCCTGAGGAAGAAGAGCCTGCAGGAAAGAAAAAAGCTAAGCCAAAGGCACGTACGGGCTCACTCTTTAAGACAATGAGTCTGTCGACAATTACTTTGGAGCAGGCACTAAAGTTAATGAACCTGCCGCGTGAAGTTGGGGTAGACCCGCAAACCGAAGAAGTAATTACAGCACAGAATGGGCGTTTTGGCCCCTATCTGAAGAAGGGGAGCGACTCGCGTTCCCTAGAAACTGAAGACCAGATTTTCGATATTACTTTGGAACAGGCGCTGGCTATTTACGCCCAGCCAAAGACACGTGGCCGCGCCGCAGCAAAGCCGCCATTACGCGAGTTTGGACTAGACCCTGTTTCGGAAAAGAAAGTAGTGGTTAAGGACGGTCGTTTTGGTCCCTACATTACGGACGGAACTACCAATGTGACGGTGCCTAAGTCGGAGACGGTGGAGGACCTGAGCGAAGCCCGTGCTTTCGAACTGTTGGCAGAAAAACGAGCCAAGGGCCCGGCTAAGCGCAAGACCAGCACTCGTAAGAGCACGGCGAAAAAGACGACTACCAAAAAGACCGCCGCGAAGAAAACTACCGCGAAAAAGGCCACTGCGAAGAAGTCCACAGAGTAGGTTCGGAACTTTTTCTGTCCCCGTTGCCCTGTACACTTGTACCCATGAGTGAACTTCAGCTTTCGGTTTCCCCGGTACCGCTACCCGGCTTGTTCATTTCCTTTGAGGGGGGTGAAAGGGTTGGTAAAAGTACCCAGATAGGGCTTTTATGCGAGCACTTAACGGAGCTGGGATACGAGGTAGTTTCTACCCGTGAACCAGGTGGTACTCCGCTCGGTTCTAGCCTTCGCCATCTGGTTCAGCATGGGCCCGATGACGTAAATGCGAAAGCTGAAGCCCTAATCTATGCCGCTGACCGTAGCTACCACGTGGCAACTAAAATAAGGCCCGCTCTCCAAGCCGGGAAGATAGTTGTTACCGATCGCTACCTTGATTCATCTCTTGCTTACCAGGGTGGTGGCCGCGGCCTGGGGGAAGCTGTTCGTTCGCTTTCGCTATGGGCCACCGACGGGTTACTCCCTAATTTGACGGTGCTGTTAGATGCCAATCCAACTCGGGTGAAGGCGCGGCGCGAAGAAGACTCAGACAGGCTTGAACGTGAACCAGATGATTTTCATTTTGCTGTACGGGAGCGCTTCTTGGAATTAGCTGCTCAGGCACCAGAACGCTTCGTGGTCATTGATGCGACCGATTCGCGTGAAGAAATTGCCAAGCAGATTTGGGCACATGTTTCGCGACTGTTACAGGAACTAGATTCAGATAGGGTACGGCCATGAGCGTGTGGGATTCTCTAATTGCCCAAGATCAGGCTGTGACTACCTTACAGAAAGCAGCTTTGGGTGCGCGCGCTCGCGTGCGTAAAGCATGGGGACAAGAACTCGACAGTATCAGCGAGGATGCGATGCGGGCAATGACTCACGCTTGGTTAGTCACCGGCCCGCCGGGTTCTGGACGTTCTAATGCCGCTCGTGCATTTGCGGCAGCTTTGGAATGTGAGGGGGAAGTTCCCGGTTGTGGAATATGCGAAGGCTGTAAAAAAACCATGTCCGGGGAACATCCTGACGTATTGTTTCTGACCACCGAAAAAGTAACTATTTCGATTGATGAAGTGCGTCAATTGGTAGTGCGAGCCCAGACGGCTCCTTCCGGTGGTCGGTGGCGGGTAATTGTTATCGAGGATGCTGACCGCATGTTACCGCTGACAACCAATACGTTGCTAAAAGCAATTGAGGAGCCTCCAGAACGTACCGTGTGGATACTTTGCACTCCCTCGCCGCAGGACGTTTTAACTACAATTCGTTCTCGGTGCCGTAGTCTTAACCTTTTGGTTCCGCCACCGCAGATGGTAGCGCAGCTGCTTTTACGAGAAGGATCTGCCAATAATCCGCAGGTGGCTTTGGAAGCCGCTTTGGCTGCACAATCTCATATTGGGCGTGCGCGTGCACTGGTTAAATCTGAGGCATCTGTCAGGAAAGAGATTCGTGCCCGCATTGCCCGCGCTGTTTCGGCTCGTAGTGCTGGGCAGGCGGTGCTTGCAGCGCAGGATTTCATGCAGGCTGCCACCGATGAAGCAAAAGATTTTAAGGATAATATTGCTCCTTTGGAACTAAATGAGCTACGCCGTGCCTTAGGAATGGAAAAAGGAACTCGTGAATCTGCCTCGCAACGGGCGCAGATTAAGGAAAAAATTGAGGAACAAAAGAGTCGAGAAAAGCGAATTGTGCGTGACAATTTGGACTTGACGATGATTGATTTGCTAAGTTTTTACCGAGATGTGCTAATTGTGCAGACCGGTGGTGAGGTAGCGTTACTTAATTCTGACTTGGAATCACAAGTAAGATTTGTAGCGGATAATTCCCAACCGCAGATTACCCTGGCACGAATGGATGCAATTTCGCGGGCACGGGCAAGGTTACGGGCAAATGTTTCACCAAAATTGGTGCTTGAAGCAATGGTGATTTCATTTATTCCACCTTTCCGTCCCGGAGAGGTATTCGTGTAATGAAAGTTTTTGGTTTCCGGAAAAGGAAGTGTGAATTGGCTGGTTCTAAAAGGAAGCTCGCGTTACGTACCGGAGTAGGGATTCTTGCTGCTTCATCCCTCTTGTTGTCTGCATGTAATATAAACAAGACTTTTGAGTGGGATAGCCATAGCGATATCGAGGAAGGTAATTCTGCTCCGGCTAAGGATTTTCCTAAGGACTTGGCCAAATACTACGAGCAAGATTTTTCGTGGGGGAACTGCCCAAAAGATTTAGAATCGGCGGGGGAGAACGTTTCTTGTGCAACATTTAAAGTACCTAAAACGTATGAGGATTTATCGCAGGGAGATCTAAAAATAACTGCCTTGCGTTATGCACGTGACGAATCTACGACTCGTCAGTTGCTTGTTAACCCCGGTGGTCCTGGGGGTTCCGCTGTTGATTTTGTTTCAGAAAATGCGAAGCTTCTTTTTCCCAGCAAGATTCTTGACGAGTTCGCCATCGTGGGAATGGACTCACGTGGAACCAAATGGTCTACTCCCGTTAAATGTGTTTCCGATGCGGAAATTGACCGTCTGAATGCCGAGAACAGCCCGGATATTTTTACTACCGAAGGGCTGAAAAAAGTTCAAGATCAGATGGGTTGGCTGGGCAAGAAATGTCTAGAGCACGACGACACAATTAAGTGGGTGGATACTGTTTCCACCGCGCGAGACATGGATGTGTTACGTTACTTGAGCGGGCAGAATAAACTTGACTATCTGGGTTACAGCTACGGGACTCATCTAGGTGCCCAGTATGCTGATTTGTTCCCCAATAAGGTAGGGCGGATGGTTCTGGATGGAGCTGTTGATCCCACAATTCCTTTTGGAGAGCTATCGAACCTACAGATGCAGGGTTTCGCCAAGTCGCTAGAACATTTCGTTGACTGGTGTCATGCGGAAAAGGAAGACTGTTTCCTTGCCGATGGACGCGAGGGTGTAGAGCAAATAATGGGTTTTGCAAAGCAACTGAAAACTCACCCGTTGCAGGTAGGAAACCGTAAGCTAACCGAATCACTTGCGATTAGCGCTATTTTCGGAGCAATGTATTCAACGAACTGGTATTCGACCCTCTATGCTGCTTTGGACGCGGCAATGCGTTCGGGTAACGGTGGGGTAATGCTTAAAATGTCGGATTTAATTAATGATCGTTTAGCTGACGGCAGTTATAAGAGTAATCAGCAGGTGGCCTTCCTCGCGATTCATAATTTGGACTATCCCCTTAATGGGGATGCTCAAGCATGGAAGAAGCAGGCTGAGGAAATGCGCGATAGTGACCCACTGTTCGCTCCCTATTTCGCGGGAGCAGAAGCTGGGCGGATTGAATGGCCGGTGAAACCGGTAAAGAAAGCCTTGAAACCGCTTTCGGCTAAAGGGGCGCCACCAATTTTGGTAATCGGAACCACCCATGACCCGGCGACACCTTTAGTGATGGCACAAAACTTGGCTAAACAACTGGATTCTGGAGTGCTGTTAACCGATGAGGGGTGGAATCATACTGCCTATTCTGCCGCGGCTTCTCAATGCATTGTAAATACTGTTGATGATTATCTGTTGGACGGGGTAGTTCCGATGTCAGGAAAGACCTGTAAGTAAGGTATGTTTCGAGCACTACATTTGCGTTAATGTAGTGGATTGGTTAAAGTACCTACGTTGTCCAAAAGAGGGCAGTGCCAACTTAGCTCAGTCGGTAGAGCAATTCACTCGTAATGAATAGGTCGCGGGTTCGATTCCCGCAGTTGGCTCAGAAAGCACCAACGGTGCCGGAAGACAACCCTCGATGGTTTTGCCATCGGGGGTTACTTTCTGCTCAAAATAGGCATAGCGGATTCCAGAACCGTCAAGAGCATAATCTCAAAGAGAGTTATTTTTACCTAGAACCTAGTTTTAGAAACTCTAAATATGTTATGGATACTAATTTGGAAACCATGCGGATTGTAGGCGTCGCTGATTTACGCAAGATTGATTAAGCTCTAAATATTCTTGCGGAAGTGAAATTTCGCTTAAATATGACAGAAGATAAGCAAATATTCCTTATAAAATTGAGGATATTCCCTAGAGATTGTTAATTTAGACTGAAAATAATGTAGGGAAATACAAATTTTTTTTAGTCTATAAAAGATATTAGCCTGATTTATGTATTTAAAAAGCATTATGTAAATTTCTTAATAAATGAAACTTATATACATAATTGCTTAGTAATTAATTTTTATAGCCTGAACTAAATATGCTTATTAGTAAAAGTATGCAAAATACAATTGCATATTTTGCGCGTAAGTTATTTTTTTGGGGGGTTCCCAAATCTACTTTGACTTGGGAACCCCCGCGCAGCGCTGCAAAACTGGGAGAGCCGTTTCCGCTCATTCCTCTGGAGAGAATCTTCTTTTGAAAATAGGTGAGAGCCGGAAGGGGATTATTCGTCTTCCTTATCCTTGCGGAAACGGTCCAAAGCTTTTGGGATGTCTCCCTTAAGTAGAATGGAAACTTTATCAACGATATGGGCTGGTTCTTCCTTCATCTCGTTTTTAATCCATTCAAGTAGAAGTCCGATAAAGGCAAATTTATAAAAGTTTGCAATAAATCGTTTATCTTCTTCCGATACATTCATTCCTTCAGATTCGCTTTCTACAATTTCGTAGATGAAATTGAAAGCTAGTCCGTAAAGGAAATCCTCAATTTTTTCTCGGGATAAAGAATGGTAGCAGCGTGTAACAAAATTTTTGTTCTCCAGCATTGCTTCAAACAATTGCAAAAAGCCTTGCTGCCAAGTTCGATAGAGGGGCTTTCCTTGAATAGCTCTTGTTGCGCCCATAGCCCAGGCCCAGTCCAATAATTCGTAAATGTTGGAGAAGTGGTAGTAGAACGTCATGCGGCTAACGCCTGCGTTATCTGCAATATCTTGAATCGTTACTTTGTCTAGCGGCTTGTCCTTTAACACTTCTTTAAGAGCCGATAATAAGGCTCGTTTTGTAATGTCAGCCATGCTTGTAATTCTCCTTGAATCGAGCTGCGATTATATACACAACACTTAATAACCTTACATATGTATATTTTTGGTTAAACTTGCAAGATTTTAATTTTTTATGAAATTAAGCCATTTTCTTACAAAATTTAACATTAGAGCAAGATCCTAACTGTTGTATATTTATTGTTTGTTTTACTCTGCAGCGGTTAGTTACAACCTATCAAAAAGTTTGAGCAAAACGAAATCAAATGCCTGATATTTCAGCGTTTTGCGCAAAATGAACTTCTTTTAAGCTGTTAGGGGGAAAATTCTCATATTAAGGCGCGAAAATGCCGCTCTTCTGCTTTGTGAAATGTTGATGAACTTGGATTTCATTAGGCAAATATCTGCTTTGGATTAAATAAAGTGGTGAACTTAATTTTCTTTAAACTGGATTTTCTTTGCGATTTAGCGATTTTGTGAGGGAGGGGTTGGAGTGTTGCCCATTTTTTCTGAAAACCTTTAGCGGTTTTGTTTGTGTTTGGAGGCTCCTTTGGGCTTTGGGGGAAAATAGGTTATTAGTTATTTTTTGTGAATTAGGACTAAAGTTATTTTCTGGTAAGTTCTCTTGGTTTTTATGGTCACAAAATAGTATCTGTCAGCATATTGGCTTGTTTGATGATCATGGTTCCTGTTAGCCTTTCTAGGTTAGGGAAGCCTAACATTAGTATTAACACGAAAACTGGAGGTTTACGTGCGCTCGAAGAAACTATTGAGCCTAGCTGCTGTTGTAATGACCGCAAGCGTCGCGCTTGCAGGTTGCTCAACCGAGACTGCGAAGAAAGACGCTAAGATGACCGCTGAAGCTCCTGCTCAGCTGGAAATCGTTGCTACTACCGGCTACCTCGGAGATGCTATTAAGAACATTGCACCCGACGCCAAGGTTAACGTTCTAGTTAAGCCCGGCGGCGACCCGCACACTCAGGAACTTACCACCAAGGACACCGAGGCTATCGAAAAGGCTAACTTGGTAGTATGGACTTCCCACGACATGGAACACAAAATGATGGGTCAGTTCGATAAGATGGGCGACCGTCAGCTTCCTGCCGCTGAAGGTGAAGACATTAAGCCGATGCTCCTGCCCTGGGAAGAAGACGGCAAGGTCGAAGGTAACGACCCCCACGTTTGGAACTCTCCTGACATCTGGATGAAGGTTGTTACCCACATTTCCAACAAACTAGGCAAGATTGACCCGGCAAACGCCAGCAAGTACGCTGCTAATGCCGAGGCTTACAACAAGAAGATTGCCGACGCCAAGGAAAAAGCTCAAAAAGAATTTGACAAGATTCCTGTCGAAAACCGTGTGCTTGTAACCGGTCACGACGCCTTTAACTACCTTGGTAAGACCTTCAACATCGACATTCACGCTACCGACTTTGTTACCTCGGAATCTGAAATGTCGGCTACCCAGCTAGACGAACTGGCTACCACCATTGCCAACAAGAAGGTTCCTTACATCTTCCTTGACAACCTGAAGAACCCCAAGGCAATTGAAAACCTGCAGAAGGCTGTTAAGGCTAAGGGCTGGGACGTGAAGGTATCCGATCAGGAACTCTTCGCAGACACCCTCGGTACCGAAGCTCCGCTAGACACCTACCTTGGTGCTTTCCAGCACAACGCTGAAGCAATTGCCAAGGGTCTGTCGGGCCAGAAGTAAAACTAAGCCATTGGCTTTTCCCCAGTCGACCTTTCGTCTTGCCTAAGGAATATAACTAAATGACTAAAAATGCTCTAAGTGTCACTGATTTATCGGTGGCCTACCATGACCTCGTGGTACTTAAAGGTGCAAATCTAAGCGTACCGGAGGGTGAAGTTATCGCTCTCTTGGGGCCCAATGGGGCAGGAAAATCAACACTTCTTAAAGCCTGCATGGGGTTATTGCCCCCGCTGGCAGGAGAGGTGTCGTTCTTCGGACAGCCATTAAATAAAGTGCGTAAGCGTGTTGGTTATATGCCGCAGGCAGCGGAGGTCGACTGGGATTTCCCAACAACCGTTTTAGATACGGTAATTATGGGATCTTATGGAAAACTTGGGTGGCTTCGTCGCCCCGGTGCAGAAGTTAAAGCAGCAGCCATGAAAGCGCTGGAAAAAGTAGGAATCCCAGAACTGGCTTCACGCCAGATTTCCCAGCTATCGGGGGGACAGAAACAGCGTACATTCATGGCTCGTATCCTCACCCAAGATCCAGATTTATTCGTCATGGATGAACCCTTTGCTGGAGTAGACGCAGCCTCGGAACGGGCTATTACTAGCGTTTTGCGAGAGCTCAAAGAAGCGGGCAAAACCATCATCATCGTTCATCACGACCTGTCTACGGTAAAAAACTTCTGTTCTTGGGTTGCGCTTCTCGGGGGCGGAAAAGTTATGGAAGCCGGTCCAATCGAAGAAGTCTTTCGTGCAGAAACCGTCGCCAAAGCCTACGGGATTGACGGTTCCCTCTTTGAAAGTGAAGGCAAGGGGTAATGCTTTCACACCTGCTTATCGGAAATTACCCGGGTCTAGAAACAGGGATTTTACCCCTCCTAAACGATGTAACTCTTACGGAGATGTTCACAAACTACATCTACCGTACGGTTGCCTTAGGAACTGCCATCATCGGCGGGTGTTCCGGCGCAATCGGCTGCCTACTTTACCTGCGTAAACAATCTCTGTTATCCGACGTGGTTGGACACTCCGCTATCGCTGGGGTAATGGCAGCTTTCGCCGTAGCGACAGTATTTTTAAATATAGACGGACGCTCAATGCTGGTTCTAACCATTGGAGCGCTAATTTCCTCGCTTGTTTCCGTGCTGATGACAGAGTGGATCACCCGTCACTCTAAGCTCAGCCAAGACGCTGCCATGTCAATTTGTCTGGCTCTATTTTACGGGCTGGGAATTACCGGATTACACCTAATTACCCACTCGACTCTGCCCAACCGCGGAGGAATTAAAGACTACATGTTCGGTAAAGCCACTTCGCTTTCCGACGATGATGTACACGTCATGTTCCTATTGGCCCTGGGCGTCATAATCGTAGTTATGGTGCTGTGGAAAGAAATCAAACTTTTCATTTTCGATCCAGTGCTGGCTGCAACCTCGGGCTTTAAATCTTCAATCCTTACCCCTATTTTGCTTACCTGTGCCACCATTTCAATTGTCATCGGGGTTAAAGCCGTAGGACTTATCCTGATGGTGGCATTCGCGATTATGCCCGCAGCCTCGGCCCGGCAATGGACTAAACGCCTTTCAACGATGGTTGTGCTTGCGGCGTTTATTGGAATGACGTGCGCACTTATGGGAACCTATATTTCAATTCGTATTGGTAAAGTTCCAACCGGTCCAGTAATCGTAATTCTGCTCTTCTTAGTATTTGTAATCTCGATGATTGCTCCTCCAGAGCGTTCCGTCTTGCGACGAGTTATTAAACGCAATCAAATTCGAGGCCGTCTTAACCGTGATTTAGCAGCCGTAGCACAAAACGCTAGTCAAGAATCATCGGCAAAGACCAATCAAAGCGGCAACGCAAACTAGGGAGGAACTTAAATGTCACTTTTTGCAGGGGTAATCATGCTGGCAATTATGTGCTCCATGAGCTGCGCATTGCCAGGAACCTTTCTCGTTCTAAAACACCAGTCAATGCTGGTGGATGCCATGTCTCACGCGGTTCTTCCCGGAATTGTTATCGGAGCGATTCTTTCGGGGTCTACCCACTCATTCCTGATGTCTGTTCTGGCGGCTGGAATGGGAATCGTAGTTGTTCTGGCGGCTAACTGGCTCCGTAATACCGGCCTGATTGCCGGTGACGCGAACCAGGGATTAATCTTCCCTTTCCTCTTTGCGGTGGGAGTTCTCCTCCTATCTACAGTTCTTTCTTCCGTACATATTTGTGAAGATACTGTGCTGACTGGAGATATGAACCTTAACGCTCTCCCGACAGAACACGTTCTCGTGGGACACCTAAGTTTCGGCCCGCACGCTTTTTGGCAGATGCTAATTGTGTTCGTCATCAACGTCGCCTTTGTTGGGGTGTTCTACCGAGTCCTAAAACTATCCATCTTTGACCCGTGTTTGGCTAAGTCAATGGGATTCCCCATTCACCGGGTTAACTGGATTTTAATGTTCCTCGTTTCCCTAACCGTAGTAGCTGCCTTCGATACCGCAGGAGCAATCCTCGTTGTTGCGCTAGTAATCGTTCCTCCGGCAACGGCACTTCTATTTGCTAAGACGTTACCGCAGATGATTATCTGGACTCAGGTAATTGCGGTATTTGCTGCCCTCAGCGGATTCTTTATTGCCTATCACCTCGATTTGCCGACCTCATCCATGATGGCAGTCGTTGACGGTGGCGTATTCCTAATAGTATTTCTAGCTCGACGTACAATCATACGGATTCGACGCTTCCAACTAGCTCGTGCAAAGGAAAGCATGATGGGTGAGATAGACTCTCCTCTCCCCGCTTAAGGGAATACAAAAAACCAAAAGAAAACGGGACTTGTTCACCAAAGCGCTAAAACCGTTAAAATGGGAAGGTGCGTCGGGCAAGTCCCGTTTTTTAAATAAATTTACGATTACCGAGAAAAGAGTCACGGAAGAAGAGATGCGAAATACACAAAAGGCACCTAACCACGCAAAGTGGTGGGCTGTTGCCTGCGTGTTTGCCCTTTCTCTAAACTCCGTTTCCCATGCCTTCGCCCAGGCTGTTACGACAGGTAATAACAGCCGGAAAATGCCTTGGCTAAACGCTGAACTAAAGCCGGAAGAAAGGGCAAACCTACTTTTGGCGAAAATGAGTCTAACGCAGAAAATCAGCTTACTTCACGCTAATGCAACGACCTTAGAAACTGACGCTCAACTTATGTTAGACTCGCGCACCTCGGCAATTCCGCAACTGCGTGTTCCCTCCCTACTTATGGCAGATGCCTTAGAAGTGAAAGAAAAAACTGTACGTACTTCGCTTCCTGCACCCATTGCTCAAGCAGCTTCTTTCGACCCGGGACTTGCCCGAAAATATGGTGAACTAATTGGACAAGAAGTAAAAAATCAGGGCAAAGATTTAGTCTTTGGGCCGGGCTTTAACCTAGCTCGTAATCCGCAAGCTGGACGAAACTATGAATATTTCGGCGAAGACCCCTACTTAGCGGGAACAATTGCCGCCGCAAACGTTAAAGGTGTTCAGTCCCAGGGAATAATGGCCGTTATAAAACACTATGTAGCCAATAACCAGGTAACAAACCAATCGCAAAGCACTTCGAAAATTGACGCTCGCACGCTTCGGGAAATATACGAAAAACCTTTCCAGATAGCGATTCAAGATGCTAAGCCGGCCGGGGTAATGTGTTCGCGTAATAAAATAAATAACGTGCATTCTTGTTCCAGTCAAGAAACTCTGAATCACGATTTACGTAAACGTATGGGGTTTAATGGCATGGTACTTAGCGACTACCTAGCTGCAGCCGCCCCCAAAGACCTGGCTAACGGATTAAATCTTGAGCTGCCTAACGCGCTAATTACCGCTGAACCAAAAATTAGGCAGGCTCTAAAAACGGGGGAAATTACCGGAAAAGATATTAACAATCGTCTCCGACAAACCCTTACCCAAATGTTCCGCTTTGGCTTATTCGACCACCCCTGGGATGAGAAGAATAAAGATCGAAAACGTGAAATAAAAGAAGTGAACTCAAAGCACGGTGAGGCTGTTGCTTTGGAAACAGCCCTGAAGGGAGCTGTGCTCTTAAAAAATGACGGGATACTACCACTTAATAAAGACAACCCACCCAAGCGAGTGCTCATAATCGGACAAAGCGCACAAACCCCACTTGGAATCAAAAACGGAAAATCTATTCCGCATGCCTCGCCCCTGGAATCCATTAAGACACGGATAAAAAGTGCGCAGGTCGAATACCTACCCGAAACCAACCAAAGTGCTATCGCTACTAAAGCAGCCCAGGCAGACCTAGTTATTGTCTTTGTCTCCGACGACAAGATTAAGACGCGAGACCGGGCTGATTTGGAACTTACTTCCCTTGCTAATCAATCAGTTTCTACCGCGGCTAAACACAACCCTAATACCCTCGTCGTAACCCAAATTGGCGGCCCGGTTCTAATGCCCTGGATAGAACAAACCCGGGCGGTGTTGAACGTATGGTATCCCGGTCAAGCCGCAGGAGAAGCAATCGCTCGTCTCCTTTTTGGTGAATACAACCCTTCAGGACGACTACCGCAGACATTCCCCGCTAATACAAAACAGGTGCCCGCGCAGAATAAAGATCAATTTCCTGGCGCGAAACTCGGATTCGAATCTATCTACTCTGAAGGACTAAAAATTGGGTACCGCTGGTATTCAACAATGAAGCAAAAACCACTCTTTTCATTCGGATACGGACTTAGCTACACGAACTTCACCTACGGAAAATCCGAAATTATCCCCGCTTCGCAAGCCTTAAAAGTTAAGATATCCGTCACCAACTCCGGGCCACGAAACGGAATGCTTACCCCGCAAATCTACGTTCGAAAACCCGGCGCCCAATCTCCCGCAAAAGAACTGGTTGCATTTACCAAACTAGAACTAAAACCCGGACAAACTCAAGAAATAACATTGAGTATCCCCGGACGGGAGCTAGAAACTTGGAATACAAAAACAGATCGATTTGAAGTTTCTCCCGGAAAATACGAAATATACGTCGGAGATAATGTAAACGATACCCAGTTTGCGGGGGTTTACGAAAACCCTGAGCAATCCGCACGCAATAGCGCGAAGAAAAGCAAGTCAATAATCTATACTGAAAATCTATGAAAAATTTTCAGAAACATGTAATCTTTCTATACAACCTGTCTATCAAAGAGGAGCACTAATGTCCGCTAGTAACCTGTCGGATAACCTCGGCGCGTTTGTCCGGAGTGAATCCGGACGTACCCCAGAAGCCTCAACATTGCGAGAATTCTGGGCGGGAATGTCCGCCGAAGTAATGTCCGAAATCGCCGATGACTGGCATGCCACCCGCGAAGCTTACGCCCAGGGGCGTCAGGAACACTATCTTTCAGCGGAATTTCTCGAAGGCCGTGCCCTCCTAAATAACCTCACCAACCTCGGCAAAGTCGAAGAAGCCCGTGCCGCACTTGCCCAATTTGGAATCGAACTAACCGACGTACTCGAAGAAGAACCAGATGCCGCCCTCGGTAACGGTGGACTTGGTCGTTTAGCTGCCTGCTTCTTAGATTCATGTGCCACTTTGAACCTGCCTGTTACCGGATACGGGATTCTCTACCGATACGGACTTTTCAAGCAGACCTTCGAAAACGGATTCCAACGAGAGCACCCCGACGCATGGATGGAAGAAGGGTACCCTTTCGTAATCCGTCGTGAAGAAGAACAACGCCGAGTTAGCTTCGCGGACATGCAGGTACGGGCTGTTCCTTACGACATGCCGATTACGGGATATGGCACAAAGAATGTGGGAACCCTCCGCCTCTGGCGTTCGGAACCGCTGGAAGAGTTCGACTACGACGCCTTTAACTCACAGCGCTTTACTGACGCGATTGTAGAACGCGAACGCGTGATGGACCTATGCCGAGTCCTTTACCCCAACGACACCACATTTGAGGGCAAGGTGCTGCGTGTTCGTCAGCAGTATTTCTTCACCTCCGCTTCCTTGCAGGAAATGATTGACAACTACCTGAAGCAGCACGGCGAAGACCTGAAGGGATTCTCCAAGTACAACTGCATTCAGCTAAATGACACTCACCCGGTTTTGGCTATCCCCGAACTAATGCGTCTCCTTTTGGACGAGCACGGCATGACCTGGGAAGACGCCTGGGAAATTGTTACCAAGACTTTTGCCTATACCAACCACACTGTTTTGGCCGAAGCTTTGGAAACTTGGCCGATTCCGATTTTCGAACGCCTTTTCCCGCGTGTACTTGAAATTATTTACGAAATTGATCGTCGTTTCCGCCTAGATTTGAGGGAACGAGGCTGCGATGAAGGCAAGATTAACTACCTCGCTCCGGTTAAAGATGGCATGGTACACATGGCCTGGATTGCCTGCTACGCTTCCTTCTCTATTAACGGTGTAGCCGCGTTGCACACTGAAATTCTCAAGCGCGAAACTCTCCACGATTGGTACGAGATTTGGCCCGAGCGTTTCAACAACAAAACTAACGGTGTAACTCCACGTCGTTGGCTCAACCAATGTAACCCGCGCCTATCGGCTCTTTTGACCGAACTGCTCGGTTCAGATGCCTGGGTTTCGGACTTAGATAAGCTAACCGAACTTGAGAAATTCGCCGATGACCCCCAGGTTCTTTCTTGGGTCACTGAAATTAAGGACGCTAACAAGGCCGACTTTGCAAAGTGGATTGAAAAGCGTCAGGGAATCAAAGTAGACCCCACCTCGGTCTACGATGTGCAGATTAAGCGTTTGCACGAGTATAAGCGCCAGCTAATGAACGCCCTGTACATTCTCGACCTTTACTACCGAATTAAAGAAAACCCAGAGGGCAATTGGCCCAAGCGCACCTTTATCTTTGGTGCTAAGTCCGCTCCCGGATACGTGCGCGCTAAGGCCATTATTAAACTGATTAACGAAATCGGTCGCCTTATCAGCCAAGACGAGCTAGTTTCCAAGTTCCTGACCGTAGTATTCGTGGAAAACTACAACGTTTCTCCCGCTGAGCATATTATCCCCGCGGCCGATATCTCGGAACAGATTTCTACCGCCGGTAAGGAAGCCTCAGGAACCTCGAACATGAAATTCATGATGAACGGTGCGCTGACTCTGGGAACCCTTGACGGCGCAAACGTAGAAATTCTTGATTCGGTAGGTGAAGAAAATGCTTACATTTTTGGACTGAAAGAAGAAGAACTGCCCGAATACCGTGCTAGCTACGACCCGCGCGGTACCTACGAAACAGTGCCCGGTCTGAAACGTGCTTTGGACTCCTTCGTGGACGGTACCTTAAACGATGAGGGAACCGGCATGTTCCACGACTTGCTTAACTCCCTCTTTGAAGGAACTCCTTGGGGAGACCCGGCGGATGTCTACTTCGTCTTGGCCGATTTTGATGCATACCGTCAGACCCGTGACCAAATGGCTCTAGACTACGCCAACCGTAATGAGTGGGCACGTAAATGTTGGATTAACATTGTCCGCTCTGGACGTTTCTCCTCAGACCGCACTATCGGTGACTATGCCCGTGAAGTTTGGAAGCTAGAAGAAGTCAAAATCTGATTCCGACTGAACTAAATCTTTACCCGCGATCTACTGCTTTTAGTGAGAAGATCGCGGGTAAACTGTTTACGGGAGAAATGCCCCAAGAAAAGGAATGCAAATGAGAATCGGACAGGGAACTGACGTACACGCTTTCGCGCCCAAAGAAGCGGGGCGGGAAATGAAGCTTGCCTGCTTGAGCTGGCCGGGAGAAAATGGGCTTGCAGGTCATTCTGACGCCGATGTCGTAGCACATGCAATTTGTGACGCTATCTTGACTGCAGCGGGGTTGGGAGACCTCGGAAAGAACTTTGGAGTTGACCAGCCCGAGTGGGCGGGGGCAAGCGGAAAAGCTCTAATTGAAGAGTCTGTACGACGAGTCTCTGCGGCGGGCTATCGGGTAGTAAATGTTTCAGTTCAGCTAATCGGTAACCGGCCTAAAATAGGGCCGCGGCGCGAAGAAGCGCAAGAGGCCTTGACCCTGGCGCTGGGGGCGCCGGTAATGCTTTCAGCAACTACCACAGATGGACTGGGCTTTACCGGAAGAGGCGAAGGGCTTGCCGCCCTGGCTGTGGCATTACTTAATTAGACTCGATTAGTCTACAGGCCTATAAATCATCTCCACTGATTAGATGCGTTGGAATTAAAACGTTTCAGTGCCCTGTTAGGGTAAACGTTATTTAGTTGTTATCCATCTGACTTTAATCTTCCCCTGTCTAGGGATACGGTAATTAGTGTTCCTAATACCATTTAATGGAGTAGAAAATGACAACTAATCAACCGCCGAGCGGAAATTTCCCGACTGCTGATTCAGGGGGAGGGGAACAAGTTCCTCAACCTCCTGCACCTAAGGTAACTACCGGGGGATACCCGGTTGCTGGAAACGCAAACCCCACCGGCGGGCAAGGTGCTCCTAAACCCCCGAACCCGCTGATTAAATATTTCTTATTTGCAGCCGGAATCGGTGCGGTAGCGTGGGTGGGTCTTCTCCTTATATCGCTTCTACAAGCGTTTATTTTTAACTCCTTAGTAGATAGCGCGGTCACGGGTAATCCTTTTGCTCGGATTGGTATGTCAGCTTTCTCTGAGGTTGTTACGGGAAATATTTTTAGCATTGCCCTAATTTTTGTCGGACAGGCTATGGGAACCTCGGGTAGTGGAAGTTTTAATTTGCCCGAAGGCGCAAGTGCTTTTCTAGGAAATGCCGGATTCGCGGGAATATCATTTGGATTTATTAATCTACTTGGAATGGCTTTGCTGGTTGCTTTCTTGGTAATCGCATCTCGTCTAGTTGAGAAAAAACTACCGGCACAGCGTCCGCTTTTCGCTATTTTGGCAGCACTTACTACCGCCGGTACGATGATTCTTTTGCAGCTTTTTGTCGGGCTTATCGGGGGAATTGAAATCTCGGCTGGACCGGCAGGAGTATCTATTGTGCCCTTCTCGGCAAGTTTGATTTTTGTGTCCTTGCCTTTCTTGTTCATCTCCGCCGGTTTTGGTCGCCTAGCCTTCTTGCGAACTTGGCAGCCTAAATGGTTAAAGGATGCTGTGCGCTACTTCCCCAGTGTTCGAGCCGCTGCGATTGCCTGGTCTTTCCACTTTGTTACTCTTTTGGTTATTTCTTTCCTTGTTGCCTCAATCGTATTGGCCTTCAACGCACCCAAGAACCTAGCCGCGGTGATTTGGCCGATCCCCGGTGTAGCGGCACTCTTTGCCAGCTTCGGAATGCTGGGATTAGGATACGTCGATGCAGGTCGGGGTGGGCTAGGTCTTGGTAAAGTAATTTCTATTTTTAACTTCGCCGGAATCGGATACGTCATCTTGGCTGTCATCGTAACGATTGCCGTAGTTTTAGTTGTATCTGCAATCTGGGCGCGGATTCGAGTGCCCGAGCAGGTAAGCGGTATGCGCGATATTTGGGTTCTGCCGGCGTTCTACGCTGTTGCCGCGCTAGGACTTTCGATTCTGCTTCGTTACTCGGCGTCTGCCTCGGGGCTGGGGAAGGGCGGAAGCGGAGCACTTTCCGTTTGGGGAGTTAGCTTCTTTACCATGGCTCTAATGGGTCTAATAATTGATTTATTGGGACGCTACGTTCCTATACTGGGAAACTACGTTCCTGCTTCACTCGCTAATAAACTTGGGCGTCTTTCCTACAGTCCAACTGTTGCGGCAACCCTGTCGCAAAGCACTCCCGTTCCCGCTCCGGTAGCGCAGAACGCTCCGGCTGCCCCGGCACCCCAGGCGCAAGCAAGTCCAGTGGAGAACAGCACTCGGGGAGAAAACGAAAATAGCGAGACAACTTCTGCTGAACTTGCTGCTACCACACTGGCTGTTTCTTCCGCACCTGAAGAATCTTCGACACCTTCGGGAGAAGAAAATAACTCTGCGGAAACTACGGAAAATGCCGAGGGAATCACGGAAGAACCCGCAACGGTTGAAGATGATGCCGCAGCGGAATCAGCAAAGGATGAATCTACCGCACCCGAGGGACAAAACACAGAGTCTTCGGCCCAAGTGCCAGCTCCGCCGGCACCGACGGAAAAAATTATGGACTTACCTCCTGCCCCCACCTACCAGATGCAGAATCAGGCGGCTGCCTCCTACGGGAATAGCGCTTATGCTCAGCCCCCTGCTTACGCTCAGACGCCCGCGGCTTCTACTTACGGTCAGCTTCCCCCTGCTTCGCCTTACGCTGCTTCCCAGGGATATGGACAGCCTGCCGGGTATGCGCCGGCAGCTCCAGCGGCTCCGATGAACCCCAAGACAAAAAAGAAAATAGTTCTTTGGGGAAGCATCATCGGTGGACTATTAGTACTAATACTTGTCCTCCTCGGAGTTAAATCCTATCTGGCCAACAATGTATTTAGCCCGCGTGGACAAGTAGAAAATTACCTACAGGCAATCGTTGATGGAGACGCCGATACCGCGAAGGGAATTATCCCCCTTTCGCCGGAGGATGAGGCTTCTCCACTAGCGACTACCGAGGTATATAAAAACACTGCGAACCGTCCTACTTCCTTCAGCGTTGAGGATGTTTCCTACGATAAGTCTGGAAACTCTGCAATTGTCTCAGCCAAGCTAATCGGAAAGGGCGAAAGCACAAATCTAACTTTCGATGTTTCTAGCGTAGGCAGCCGTTACGTATTCTTCCACGACTGGAAGATTTCCGCCGGTGGTTGGAACAACGGAATCGCCGTGGTAAACGAATCCGGGGAATCCACTAAAGTGCCGCTACTCATACAGGGAGCTAATATTCCTGCCAACCTTCAGGGCAACAGGATTTTTGCCTACCCTGGAACCTACACGGTAGCTCCGGCGGGAGACAACAAATACCAACAGGTAAAAATTATGGAGGATAAGGTAACCATTAGCCTAAACCGGGAAGCGTCGAACTCCATCAGCTACCAGGTCGAACCAACCGAAGCTTACTACAGCGTAATTAACGCCGCACTAAAGGCCAAAGTTGACGAATGCGCAAAGTCCAAGGAAAAGGAACCGGCTGGATGTAACATCAGCTTCTACTCCTACTCGGAAGCACGCGACATCAAATGGTCCGTAGTTGAATACCCATCAGTTAGCTCTAAGTATGACCTTGGTAGGGCACGCTACCGGATGACTGCAAAATTCCAGGCTAAAGACTTCCTTAGTAACAAATACGAACCTCGTGAATACCAGGGAAGTGGATACCTGATATACGAAATCAAAAACGGAAGTGACGGAAAACCAGAAGTTATCTTTACGCGAGATAACTAACGGGTAGATCCTAAGCATGTGGGGAGGGGCAAAATCTTTTGCCCCTCCCCACAAATGTTATAAAAACAAGAAAAACCAATAGCCTTAACCTAGACTAAGAACATGAATTTTGCCCTGCACCTATACAACACTGCCACCAAGAAAACTGAGCCTCTGAACCCAGTACAACCCGGAAAACTTGGTCTGTACCTATGCGGGGCAACCGTTTCCGGGCCGGCTCACATCGGACACGTGCGCGCAGCCGTTGCCTTTGATGTCCTAATCCGCTGGGCAAAACGATGCGGAATGGAAGTCACCTACATTCGTAACATTACCGACATAGACGATAAAATCCTTGCCAAATCAGCACAAGCTGGTCAGCCATGGTGGGCCTGGGCCGCACGCTGGGAACGCGACTTTGATACCGCCTACCAAAAACTAGGAGTAATTCCGCCAACTTACGAACCGCGCGCAACCGCGCATATCCTGGATCAAATAGAACTAATTGAACGACTCGTTCAACGTTCACACGCCTACAGTGACGGTCAAGGAAATGTTTACTTCTCGGTCACCTCACTACCCGAATACGGGGCGTTGACCCGTCAAAAAATTGAAGAACTCGCCTCCACCGAAGATGAATCCCAAATAGAAACCAGCGTAGAAGCAGGTAAACGTGACCCGCGTGACTTTGCCCTCTGGAAAGCAGCAAAACCAAACGAACCAACTTCCGCTTCCTGGGATAGCCCCTGGGGACGGGGCCGTCCCGGCTGGCACCTGGAATGCTCCGCAATGTCCCGCCGATACCTCGGAAATGAATTCGACGTTCACGGCGGAGGAATCGATTTGCGATTCCCACACCACGAAAATGAACTTGCACAATCACGTGCCGCTGGATGGAAATTCGTTAACCATTGGATGCACAACGCCTGGGTTACAGCCAAAGGCGAAAAAATGTCGAAATCCCTTGGTAATGGACTGCTTGTAAACGAAATTGCTACCGGGTACGGTGCCGCACCTTTGCGGATTGCCCTTGGAACCGTGCACTACAGGTCAACTATCGAATGGGACTCAACAACCTTTGAAAATGCGGAAAAACTTTGGCAAAAACTATCCACTTTTACGCTCAAAGCCGCAGCTCAAGCCCCAACAATTGCCGAGGCCGACTCGCTAACTCTAAGTAAAATTGACCTTCCCAGTGAATTTGTCGAGGGAATGAACGACGATTTAAACCTATCCGTCGCCCTCGCCCAAATACACGCCGTGCTCAAACAAGCCACCGCTTCTTTGAACGGCGGAAAAATAGAACAACTTACCGAACAAACCCTGACTCTACGAGCCATGCTTGACGTCTTAGGGCTAGATCCTCTTCACCCACACTGGATAGAAAGCGCCTCCCACTACGGCGGAGGACTAGCTGTTTCTGACACTGCCACCGAAGCCCTCGGGGTGCTTGTCGAAAACGTCCTAGAAGAACGTGCCCAAGCACGTGCCGAAAAAAACTGGGAACGCGCAGATAAACTCCGTGACCTCCTAAAAGATGCCGGAGTAATCGTAGAAGACGGGGCGAACGGCGCGAACTGGCATCTGAAATAATCACGAAACCAAGACACACAACCAGGAACGCAAAATGAAACTACTCCTAATCCGACACGCAGAATCACAAAATAACGCGCTAATGGCCAAGGGAACCCCGGAACTTCGCGTACCCGATCCACACATTAGTGAACTCGGGAAAAAACAAGCTCACGCTCTCGGAGAATGGATTAAAAGCTCACCGCGAGACTTCCCCAAACCCGACGTGCTTTACAGCTCCCTGATGATACGTACCATTGAGACCGCCGCACCCTTAGCCGAAGCCTGGGACCTGCCGATTATCGCCCGTACCGATACTTTCGAACGACGTGGAGTGTTCTCCGGGCCCATGGGGAAGCCTGAACCTCACCCCGGAAGCAGTCGTTCCGAATTGCAGGCAGTCACCAAACGAGTAGAACTTCCCTCCCAAGTCACCGAGGAAGGATGGTTCCCCGGCCCCTTCGAAACGCAGGCTCAAGGAATGCGCCGAGCCCTTCGCCTAGCTCACTGGCTACGTGGATTTCCTGACGAAACAACCGTAGCCCTAGTTGCGCACGGAGAAATAAATGCGATGCTACTCGCCGCACTTACCGCTCCCAAGCGAGTTGAAGAAGCACTTGAAAAAAACACCGACGAACGAAATGCCTGGCGTGAAATGGGAATGTTCTGGGCGATGGAAAACACCGCCACAACCTTCTTAGAAATCGGAGAAGGCGACCTCATTCTAATTAACTGGATGAACCGAACTGATCACCTTCTTGCCGCCGGACTACAGGGTCTCGGGGCAAGTGCCGCAGATACCGCAACAATTCACGCTTTCAACGGTTCTTCACCAAGCTAAACACCAGCGGCACAGCAGTACCGAAAACTTCCAAAAACTATGTACTGAGAGAAAAATTCCCTTCTAAGCGTGGCACTGCCCACGACTAAGCCGCCTACTTCCCCTTAAAGCGGTACGACCTTTATACTCAACAACAGTTGTAAGTAAACGAAAACGGAGATGACCATGGCTGGAAATTCACAGCGCCGCGGAGCGGTCCGCAAAACCGCCAAGAAGGTAGCTAGCAAAGGTAGCGGTGGGCACGGGCGTAAAGCGCTCAAAGGTAAAGGCCCAACCCCCAAAGCCGAAGACCGCCAGTGGCACCCCGCCCACAAACGTAAAGTGGCGGCAGAACGCCGTGAAGCCACCCGTACCCAACAGGCTGCTGCCGCCGCCCGGCGATCTCAAATTAACGTCGGCCCAGAATCGGAACTAATCTTTGGGCGTAACCCCGTAGCGGAAGCCGTGCGCGCTGGAGCTCCCATCAAACGAGTATTCATTGCCGGGGGCCTTTCCGATGAACGTGTAGAAGTAGTGGTGCGTACCGCAACCGCCCTCGGAGCCCCCATCATTGAAGTATCCAAGACCGACTTAGACCGCGCTTCAGACGGAGCGGTCCATCAGGGATTGGCAGTGGAAGTGCCACCCTACGAATATGCCGACCTAGACGATTTATTGGCTCGTGCGGCTGACCGCGGACGCGCCCCCTTGCTAATTGCCCTTGATTCAGTAACTGACCCACATAACCTCGGGGCCGTACTACGTTCTGCTGGCGCTTTCGGGGCGGATGGAGTAATCATCGGAACTCGTCGTTCAGCTTCCGTCAACGCAACGGTTTGGAAAGTTTCTGCCGGAGCTGCTGCTCGCGTTCCCGTTGCGCGTGTAAGCAACCTTAGCCAGGCCATTGATCAGTGTAAGCAGGCAGGCCTATTTGTAATTGGTCTTGATGGGGGAGCAGATACCTCAATCCGTGGAATGAAACTAGCTTCTGAACCGCTGTTGGTAATCACTGGCGCAGAAGGAAGTGGCCTATCTCGTCTGGTCCGCCAGAACTGTGATCAGATTGCCTCGATTCCAATTAGCTCTGAAGTTGAATCACTCAACGCTGCGGTTGCAACGGGAATCAGTCTGTACGAAATTGCCCAGATTCGTGTCGAAGCTACAGAGTAGAAGAAAAGTAAAGAAGTTAAACCTAGGCAAAGTGTAGGACTTTAGGTCTAGGTTGATATTTCGCGCTTAGAATAGCTGCCTTTGTGGCTAATCATAAGAAAAATCGCTCGCCTTGAAAAAGCAAGTGATTATCGGTATAAAATACCTTTGCTTTGTTATTGGTTAAGTTTTTACCAAATTAGCTTTTTTGAGGTAAGAGCAATAAGATTAACTTAACTTTGATGCGCCAAAAAACTATTTTTGAACGGCGCTAAAAAATTCATTATTGATTTATCAAAGCAAAGAAAAAGCAAATGGGATAACTCCCTGCGTACACACAATAGAAAGGGGTGGACTGCATGGTCGAAAAGAAAACCGAGCTTACAACTGAACTAAAAGAGGTAGGTCTCGCCGCACTCGAGACGGCAAAGCGCTGGACGGAAGCTTCAACGCAATACCCGACAGACCGGGCAGCAAAGCTGCTCTCGGAGGTCCTAAAGGACCCCGCCGGACTCGATTACACCGTAGCTTTCGTAGATCAGGTAGTACGTCCGGAAGATGAAACTATTGCCGCCCGTAACCTTGCTGCGCTCGGTGCTCAAAATCCCGGATTCATTCCCTGGTACCTACGTTTGCCCGCGCGACTAGGTGGGGCCGTTGCTCCTCTAGTTCCCTCAGTCGCCCTACCCGCCGCACGGAAGGTATTTTCCCAGCTAGTAGGCGATCTTGTCGTGGATGTGACCGATGCGAAACTCGGCCCGGCTATCAAACGTCTACGTAAAGACGGGTCAAACCTAAACGTTAACCTCCTAGGTGAAGCTGTACTTGGAGACCGTGAAGCTGACAAACGTCTTGCGGAAACAAAACGCCTCCTGGAGCGTGACGACATCGACTACGTTTCTTTAAAAGTTTCCGCCGTTACCGGACCCCACAACGCGTGGGCCTTTGAACAGACCGTGGACGAGGCCGTGGAAAAACTCCTGCCCCTCTATCAGGTCGCAAACAACTCGCCGAAACGTAAATTCATCAACCTGGACATGGAAGAATACCGCGACCTGGAACTAACTATCGCAGTATTCAAGAAGATTCTTGACCGGCCCGAAATGCTAAACCTCGAAGCCGGAATTGTGTTACAGGCCTACCTGCCCGATGCTCTTGAAGCTATGCAGAACCTACAGAACTGGGCAGCCGAAAGGCGCGCCCGCGGCGGAGCCGGAATTAAGGTGCGCGTTGTAAAGGGCGCAAACTTAGCGATGGAACGCGTCGAATCTGCGCTACACGACTGGCCGCTGACCGTCTGGGGCTCGAAGCAAGCGACAGACGCTAACTACATGCGTGTTCTAGCTTGGGCGATGACTCCCGAACGCCTTCAGAATGTTCGTCTGGGTGTCGCTGGACATAACCTGTTTACTATTGCCTTCGCTTGGGAATTGGCCAAGAAGCGTGGAGTTACCGACCGGGTAGAAATCGAAATGCTATCTGGAATGGCAACCGCGCAAGCGGCCGCGGTACGTGCCGAGGTTGGCCAGCTCCTGCTGTATGTACCGGTAGTTCACCCGGCCGAATACGACGTGGCAATTAGCTACCTCGTGCGTCGTCTGGAAGAAAATGCCGCTCCCGAAAACTTCATGTCCAACGTCTTTGACCTAGCGACAAATGAAGCTGCATACGAGCTGGAACTACGCCGTTTTGAAGCCGCGTTGGCATGTGTGGAAGATGACTACCAGCCACACAACCGGACCCAAGATCGTAACTCCGAAACCCTGGAGGGATTACTTTCTGAGCAGCGTGATGCGGAGGGCAAGTGGATCTTTAAGAACACCCCTGACACCGACCCGGCACTTCCGCAGAACCTACAGTGGGCAGAAGCAATTACTCAGCGTTTTGAAAACTCTCAACTCGGAATTGACACTGTAGCCGCCGCTACTGTTGAATCCAGCGAGCAGCTTTCCCTAATTATCGAAAACGCCCGCAAGGCACAGGAAGAATGGGTTGCTAAGCCGGTTTCTGAGCGAGTGGAAATCCTACATCGTGCAGGTGGCGAACTTGCCCTTATACGCGATCAGCTAATTGAAGTTGCCGGTAGTGAATGTGGAAAGAACCTAGACCAGACCGACGTCGAAGTTTCTGAAGCGATCGACTTCGCGCACTACTATGCCACCCTGGCCGAAAAACTTGGAGAAGTTAAGGGAGCTACCTTTAAATCCGTTTCGGTAACTGCGGTGGTTCCCCCGTGGAACTTCCCAATTGCGATTCCCGCCGGTGGTGTGCTGGCCGCTTTGGCCGCTGGATCTGCCGTAATCTTCAAACCTGCCCGGGTTTCCGCCCGCTGTGGTGCGCTAGTGGCCGAGGCACTGTGGAAAGCCGGAGTTCCCCGTGAGCTACTGGCCCTGGTGTCCCTTTCGGAACGACACCTTGGTAAAGAACTAATGACTAACCCGCTGGTGGAGCGCGTAGTTCTCACCGGTGCTTCGGATACCGCTAAGCTATTCCGCTCCTGGCGTCCCGACCTAGGAATCCTCGCTGAGACCTCGGGTAAGAATGCGATTATCGTGACTCCCTCGGCAGACCTGGATTTGGCGGTAAAGGATGTCGTCTATTCGGCATTCGGTCACGCTGGGCAAAAGTGTTCTGCTGCTTCGCTAGTTATCCTCGTTGGTTCCGTTGCCCGCTCGCGCCGTTTCGCGCGTCAGCTGGCAGACGCGGTTAAATCCTTACACGTCGCTTACCCCACTGATTCTGCTTCGCAGATGGGACCGATTATTGAACCGCCAACCGGTAAGCTGCTACGCGGTCTGACCGAGCTTGGCGAGGGTGAGCGTTGGGTTGTAAAGCCTGAGCAGCTTGACGAGAGCGGTAAACTCTGGTCTCCCGGTGTCCGTATCGGCGTAGCCCCAGGTAGCGAATATCATTTAACCGAGTACTTCGGCCCGATTCTAGGCATTATGGAAGCTGACACCCTAGAGCAGGCAATTCAACTTCAGAACGCCACAGCTTACGGTCTGACTGCAGGTATTCACTCTCTCGATGAGGATGAAATTAACTACTGGGTAGACACGGTTGAAGCGGGTAACCTCTACATTAACCGTGGAATCACCGGTGCTATCGTTCGCCGTCAGCCATTCGGTGGGTGGAAGCGCTCAGCCATTGGTAACGGTACAAAGGCTGGTGGGCCAAACTATCTGTTTGCTTTCGGATCTTGGGCTCCTGCTGAAACTAAGGTTTCAGAAATCAAGGTGGAAGATTACCCGGTAAGCTCGCTTTATGACATGGCAGAGTCGCACCTAACGCCCACTGCTTACAAATGGCTAGGAGAGGCTTACACCCTCGATGCGCAGGCGGTAGAAGAAGAATTTGGTGTCTACCACGACCCTTCGCAGATTTCGATTGAGAAGAATGTGCTGCGTTACCTACCTCTACCCGTAACAATTCGTCTTTCCGAGTCTGAGCTATCGGCGGAGAACCACGGTCTAGATTCGCTGTTACGTGTAGTTGGCGCCGGGCTCGCGGTTGGAGCGTCATTAGAACTTTCAACTGCCTTGGAACTACCTACCGATTTGCACAACACACTGTGTGATTACGGTGTAAAGGTGACAGTCGAAACAGATGAAGAATGGTATCACTCTGCATCTCAGAAGGACTGGGGCCTGGACGGGCGTATCCGCCTAATTGGTGGAGATGCTCAAGCCCTGTCCGCGGCACTCGATGGGTCTATTGACGTAGCCATCTGGTCGGGTCCGGTTACCCCGGCTGGACGAGTTGAGATTTTGCCTTTCCTTCACGAACAGTCGGTATCCTTTACCAACCATCGTTTTGGAAACCGTACACCTTTGAGCGAAAAGGTCTTGTAAGGCCAAGTTCTTAGAAAAATAAAATTGCTTCCCCTGAAATCCAGGGGAAGCAATTTTATTTATTTACATTTATAAAACTATTTAGTTTTACGTGCCCGCCATAGTGCATAAGCGACAAAAAGGGTCAGTAGTAGTCCCCCGGTTAGTAGAACGTAGTTTCCCCAATTTTCCCAAAAACTTCGTTCGCGCGGATCCCCGGCAATTACGTAACGACTGTCCTCAAAATCTTTAAGCGAGTTAAAAACTACGGTGCGCCCATCAATCTTGCCTCCCCTTGCCTGGGTAACGGGAAGGGGGAAAGTTAAACTAAGCTGAAATTCTTTTAGGCTTCCGGCAGATTCCTTTAGGATTTTTGCTGGCTCACCAGTTTCTAAGAGGTAAGAATAAGCAGTAGCCCTAAGAACCTTTTTGTTAGCGTTGGGATCCCACCGATTAAAAGAAAAAGTACATTCCAGGATATCCCCGTTTGTCTTTGCCGTTTGCGTCACAATTGTCAATCGTGCTCCGGGATTGAGCTGATTTTCTTTTTGTACATGGTTGAAATTATTTTGGAAATTAGTACATCCTTGGGTTCCAGCTTGGCCTACCTCGGCGCCGGAGAGAGTGGTTTGCACCGTCCCCGATACTAGTAGGTCAGTGTCTATATTCATCTGGGCTTGAATGTTACACCCGCCAAGAAAGGGAAGTATCGCAAGGGCAAGTGCTGGAAGGAGTTTCTTCTTCATGGTTAGTAGCTTACTAAAGATAGGGAAAATCGTGAAAAATTGGGCGTACTCGAAAATCTACGAGTACGCCCAATTTAAGTTTTATCTATCTGAAAAAACTATGCAGTTTCCAAATAAATTAGCTATTGCTCGGCGGAGCCCAAGGGTTGTCTGTCGAGGGAGAAGAATCCTGAGGGTATTCTTGCTGACCGGGCTGGCCAAAGCTCTGGGGCTGCGTGTGTGCCTGAGTAGTTCCCTGCGCACCAGTTTGGTAGCCAGGAGCCTGCTGGGGCTGCTCGCCGTAAGTGTGAGCAGGTTGTCCGCCCTGCTGGTGGTAGGGCTGGTTCGGCTGGTGCTGGTAGGGATTGTTCCCCTGTGCGCTCTGTCCCGCATAGGGGTTTGCGCCCTGCTGCTCAGCTGTCTGCATATTGTCTTTTTTGTTCTTCTTACGAGTAGCGAAGAAGGCAGCAATTGCTGCAATTAAACCACCGCTTCCAGCGCCGATGAGGATGCGCTTGATGAAAGAGGAAGATCCAGAACCACCGGGAAGCGGCTGAGCCTCAATCCGTCCATCGCCTTCCTTTAGATGAAGGAGGTCTGGCCAGGTGGCCTTCTTGTCCGAAATCTCAGCACCGGTAGCGCTCGTAATCTTAGTTGGCATAACAACGGTTAATGAAATCTTAAAGATGTTTGGAGGAAGCGCCGCTACCTTTCCGGATATCTGACGGCTAAAGTCGCTAAACGGCTTCGAAAGATCGAAAAGAATCTTATCCTTTTCGAATTTGATTTCCTCGTTACTTAGCGTCTTTTCCTTACCTAAGAAAGTACAGGTAAGGGGGTTGTCACCAGTTTGCTCGACCTTATCAAATAGTTCATCAATTTCTTTTGAACTTCCGCTGAAAGCCTTTACCTGGGTAAGCAAATCGTCGCAACTCTTAATGCCCTGCTGCTTGAAAGCTTGATCTAATTCGCCAGTGTTTAGGTTAAGAGTGGTTGCTACGGTTTTATTTGCGTGGACGGTTACTTCTGTTTTAGCTTCACAAGCGGTAAGGAAAAGTAAACCCGGAAGAACAAGTCCCGCAGTTAAAAAACGTTTCATTTGTTTTGTTATTCTCATATCCCCAAGAATAGTTGAGATATAAGTTGGTAGATACGGTTGTTATACAAATGTTAAAAAACTGAATGGGTATTCACTGTGGTGTAGACTATACAGTTGTAACCCGCTGCAACCCAGCGGGTTGAGTTATGTGTGAGAGAGGACTCGACCATGCCCGCAGTAATTGTTCTTGGTACCCAGTGGGGGGACGAAGGAAAAGGTAAAGCAACGGATCAGCTAGGATCTGAAGTTGATTATGTGGTTAAGTTCAACGGTGGAAATAACGCTGGACACACTGTTGTCGTAGATGGTGAAAAATTTGCTCTCCATCTGCTTCCCTCCGGAATCTTAAGTAAAGGTGTTACCCCGGTTATCGGTAACGGCGTAGTTATTGATTTGCAGGTTCTATTCCAGGAATTGGAAGAGCTCAACGAACGCGGGATTGACACAAGCCGTTTGCGGATTTCCTCAAATGCACACATCATTCCCTCTTACAATAAGGTTTTGGACGGAGCGACGGAAAAGTTCCTTGGCGATCGCAAGATCGGTACTACTGGACGAGGAATTGGACCAACTTATGCGGACAAAATGAACCGTGTGGGGATTCGTGTACAAGACCTTTTTGACGAGTCAATTCTGCGGAAAAAGGTGCGTGCCGCACTCGAACAAAAAAACCATCTGCTAACCACCATGTACGGGGCAGCAAAAATTGATCCCGAAATTATTGCAGATGAGTTACTGGCCTACGCTGAGCGAGTTCGCCCCTACGTTATTGACAGTGCTTTGATGTTGAACGAGGCTCTTGATCGAGGGGAAATGGTACTTTTCGAGGCGGGACAGGCAACCATGCTTGATGTAGACCACGGAACATACCCATTTGTAACTTCTTCTTCGGCCACCGCAGGTGGTGCGTGCACCGGATCGGGAATTGGCCCAACCCGCATTGACCGGGTAATCGGTGTGGCTAAGGCCTATTCGACTCGTGTGGGGGAAGGTCCCTACCCGACAGAATTGCTTGACGAGGTTGGGGAGCAACTTCGCCAAGCTGGGGGAGAGTTTGGAACAACCACTGGACGTCCACGACGTACTGGATGGTATGACGCAGTGGTTGCGCGTTATTCGTCTCGCGTTAATGGGCTAACGGATATCGTTTTGACCAAACTTGACGTCCTAACCGGATTTCCCCAGATTCCAGTATGCGTGGCCTATGACGTAGATGGAGTAAGGGTGGAAGAAATGCCCGATCACCAGACAGATTTCCATCACGCTAAGCCAATCTATGAATACTTCCCAGGCTGGAGCGAGGATATTACCAAGGTTCGTAGTTTTGCGGAACTTCCTGCCAATGCCAGGGCGTACGTGGAAGCTTTGGAAAAACTATCGGGATGCCGTATTTCCGTGATTGGTAACGGGCCGGGCCGCGAAGCTGCTATTGTCCGTCATTCGTTGATTTAATTTTCTGAAAACTATTTGGCCCCGAAACTTATGCAAGTTTCGGGGCCAAATACTTAAAGAGACGAGAAAATAAGGCCTTGGCTATTCCGGGAAAAATTAGTGGGAAGGCCCTAGCGTGGCAATCTCTGCGTAAAGATCAAGGTAGGCTCTGGATTGAGATTTTATTGACCATTGCCCAGCTAGCCGTTTAGATTCTGCGCTGGCAGTCTGAGCCCAATTTGGGTCGGATAGCTTATCGAGAACTTGACCTATTGTTTTGGCTAATTCCTCGGGGGTAGGTTCGGAAAAGTCTCCATTAACCCCGGGATTTACTACTAGGTCTAGTTCTGAATCTACCGAAACAATTGGTAATCCCGCCAGGGCTGCTTCGTGTAGAACCAGTGCTTGTGTGTCGGTCTGGCTGGGGAAAACAAATAAATCAGACATTTGGTAAAAAGCGCCTAAATCTTCACGGCGCTGTTCACCGGGGAGAATAATTATTCCCTGTTCCTGTCCCCGGGCAAGTACCTCACGAATTGCCGGATATGGTTCCCAATTTCCGACAACCATTAACTTGGCTGTTGGATGGGTCTTATGGACTAGATTGAAAGCTTCAACAAGCAGATGGATGCCCTTTTCCGGCGCGATACGTCCCGCGTATGTAACTAGTGGTCCCTGTGGGTGCGCAAAAGGTGGGGGTCCGCTAGGGAGAGGGTCGACTCCGTTTGGGATAATCTTTCCCGTTACCTGTGGGTAGATGTCCTTGCAACGTTTTAAAGTTTTTCCAGAGGGGCAGGTAACTACATCTGCGCTTTCGATCATTGCGCGACAAACCCCGAGGAGTTGAGCTACCACTCGATTTTTATCATCGTAAATGCGTTTTGCCTGACGTAAATCAGCTCTATCCCACACATCACCGCCCGTGGAAGTGGCAAACCATTTAATTACTGGAATAAGGAGCGGCAAAACTATCTTGTAGTGATCAGCGTATGCCTCAAAATCAGTATGCCAGGTCAGAATAAGGGGAAGATTTAGGCGCTTTGCAGCCAATACTCCCAAGATTCCAACCGGACCGAGTCCGTGTACGTGTAAAACGTCCGGGCGGAGTTTTTCAATTCGGGAAAGAGCCTTTTTAAAACCGTAGGTAGTAGCTACCCTGGTGGGCATGCGAGGAACTCGCATTGATGAAAGTCTTACTTCAGTGCGGCCGGGACGTCCTGCATGAGGGTTTGGGCCGCAAGCTTTAGGGACTACGACAACAACTTCGTGCCCGGCATCGAGGAGGGCTCCTTCAAGCTGCTGGACTGCAAACATTAAACCGTTGCTTCCAGGGCCGTAGTTATCGCAAAACTGAGCCACTTTTAGTGGCTTATTACTGTCGCTTTTCACTCTTCTAAAATACCGGATGTGGCGCAAAAGACAAAAGGCTAACAAGTTTAATGTTGGTGATTATGCAGGTTCCCTGTTCCATTGTGGGGGAGATTTTCATGCTTAGAGTGGGCAATCGAATCTAATTGGAAGGTGGTGTGATTGATACGAAGAGGAAAATGCTCTGCGGTGCATTCTTCTAAACGATGCAAAATATCTATCCGTTCCGCGTTGCTAATCTCCTCGCTTAAAGCAACGTGCGCGCTCAGCTCAACAAGACCTGTACGGATAGTTGAAACATGTAGGTCATGAACATCTTCGACTCCGGGAATACGACAGAAATGGGCGCGTAATTCCTTGAGACTTAACTCTGCAGGAGTAGCTTGAAGAAGAATTGAAATAGATTGTGCAAGTAGCTTGCTTGCACGTGGAACCATCAGTGCAACAACAAAAAGAGAGGCAACGGTATCCGCGGAGATCCAACCTGTTTGCCAGATTATAAATGCCGCTAAGACAACTGCAATAGAACCTAGGGTATCTCCTAAAACCTCAAGAAATGCCGCACGCATATTGAGTGAATAATTTTTAGAACTCGAAAGTAAAAGCAGAGAAAATATATTTGCGATTAATCCGATTATTCCGATAAGAGCCATCGGCAATGGTTCTACAGGCTGCGGGTGCAAGAATCTTTCGAGGGCGTTAAAACAAACTATTGCGCTAATCACCAAAAGCATTCCGGCTTGTAAAGCCGCCGCTAGAACTTCGGCACGAGCAAATCCCCAAGTGTGTTTTTCGCTTTGCGGTTTGAGCATTAAGGTGGCGGCAATTAACGCAATGATAAGACCAGAGCTATCTACTGCCATATGCCCGGCATCGGCTAGTAAGGAGAGCGAATCAGCCCAGATACCACCGATAATTTCAGCTACGGTGATAATCCCAGTAATAGTCAGGGCCAAAATTAGATATTTTCGTGCCTGTCTATCATGGTTGCGCTCAGGGGGCTTAGGGGCGGGTTTTAGATTCGCGCAGTTTGACTTAAGTGACATGATTGCTTTCAGCTATTTATCGGGCTACTTCTTTGAGTATAGGATCCTAACTACCGGCTTCCTAGAAAATGAGAAGAATCGTGTCAGTACCGATATTGACTTTCAGTTCGATATCCTTCCACGCAAATTAAAAATGTTCCACCTCACATTAAAAAGTAAGGGGAATGAAAACTCTTTTATTTTAGAGCTCATATTGTGATGAATTAATCTACTTTTTCTTAACAAAAAGCAGTGATGTTATAGACATAAGATGACATGTTTGGTCACGCTAAGTGACCTAAGATATTAAAAAAGGCAGATAAAAGGGAAATGAGCAATTAATCTGACAGATTTCAGAAAAATCTTATCTTTGCTCACGTTTTCGGTCGTTGCTTCTTAGGGTAGGCAAGCCTAAGGTTGATAAAGTCTTAAAACCCATCTTGGAAGGCTTTCTAGTGCGTAATTTGAAGCTGAAATATTCTCTCGCACACTATTTCCTCCCCTTTTTGGTAGCTTTTGTTTTGTTGCTACCAATTAGTGGAATCTTTAGTATCTCCATCGCTCAGGCATCCCCATTGGGAACTTCTAGCAGGGCAACTACGCTCCGTGAGATAACGTCTTTGCAGCCAGCTAAGGCAATGCATAAAGAGTGTGAACAGGGAGCGAAAAACCCCGATGGGACCACCCGTAGTTACCAGGATTATGCACTGTGTCTATCCTATGAACTAGACCGGGCAAGTCAAGCCTATAAAGAAAAGAAGTATGACGAAACGCTGCAGGCTATTTCGGACGCTTATTTCGAATGGTACGAAAATAGTCTTGAGCCAGCTTCGATGATTCTTTCTGGCAACCGCAAGGTAAAGATGGAAGGTCGTTTCACCCGCTTAAAGTTAGCGCTTCGTGCAAATCCTGAAGATGAATCTATCCTGCCGCGAATAAACACTATCAAGGTAGCCGTAGCACGTGACGCTATGGTCCTTGATGGAGTATTGCCAGATCAATCTCCTGAAAGTGCCGGTAAGGCTCTATTTGCAGGAGCGAAAAAAACTGCATCTTCAACCACCTTAAACTGGGTTGACTTCTTTACCGCCTTTACCCTTTTACTACGTGAGGGGCTAGAAGCGCTACTGGTGGTTGTGGCAATCGTTCTTTACCTGGTTAAGAGTGGGAACCGGCAACTTGTGAAGCACGTTTATTACGGTGTCGTTGCGGCGGTTGCTCTTTCTTTCGTGCTGGCCTACCTAATGCAGTCTCTTGTCGGTGGGGCCGGACAGGCTTCCGAGCTGCTTGAAGGCCTCACGATGTTCCTAGCGGTAGCGGTATTGTTCTATGTCTCTAACTGGATGCTCTCTAAGAGCTCAGGGGAAAATTGGTCGCGTTATATCCAGTCGATGGTGAAGACCTCTATCTCCGAAAGAACCGGAAAAGTCTTGGTCGCGGCGGCATTCCTTGCGGTTATTCGAGAAGGGGCGGAACTGGTTTTGTTCTACACGGCTTCATTTGCCGGAGGCGGACATAATAGCTTCTATATAGCCGCTGGTTTCGGAGCGGGAGTTGCTGTTCTTGCGATTATCTTCCTTATCTTCCGGTATGGAGCAATCCACTTACCGGTCAGGGCAATCTTCTTCGGTACTTCTATTTTGCTGTTCATCATGTGCATTTCCTTCGTTGGTAAGGGAGTCCAAGAACTTAAGGAAGCTAACGTAATCCTCGGCTCTACGAACCTACCTTGGATGCATTACTACCTGCCTGACTTGGGAATATATCCGCAGGCTGAAACATTACTTCCGCAAATAATTTTGTTCATCGCCAGTGTTTGGATTATTTTGTCCCACACCCTAGCCGGGCGCAAAGCTCGTCGCGCAGAAAAACTTACTACGGCAAAGGCAGAACACATCTCTGCGGAAGCAGCAGAGAAAACCGGATGCGATTGCGCAGACGAAAAAACTTTACCCAATAACAGTGGAGCTAATTCCGCCGAATCTGAAAATCACTAAAACTTATAACAATAGAGAATTAAATGAAAGGAATTCTAATGTTAAATATGAAGAAACTTGCCGCTCTAGTGATGGTTGGTGGCCTAAGCACCGCCGCTCTAGCCGGTTGTGCTCAGAACAAGGGAGCTGACCAGGGATCTGAGAAGCCCGCAGCTAGCGCAGAAATGTCTAAGAGTGCAGAAGCTCCCAAGAGTGCAGAAGAGCCTCAGGCTGAAGGCGCAGTAGCCGTAAACGCTCGTCCTAACGAGTGTGGTTTGCAGGAGCAGTCAGGTCCTGAAGCTACCGTTGGTCCCTTTGATATGGGACTGCATTTCTTCCAGCCGACAGTTATGGTTGGCGCAGAAGGCTCAACTATGAAGATGACCCCTTACGAAGAATCTCAGATGCACCTAGAACTGGATACTAAGGCCAACGCCTACGGTACTAACTGGGGATACTCCGTTGATGAGACTCCTGCCAGCCTCCCCATCGTTTACCGTCTAACCGACAACAACAACAAGGTCCTCTCTGAGGGAATGATGATGGAAATGGCCGCTATCGATGGTTCGCACTACGGTCTTAACCTACCTAAGGGAACTATCACAGCTCCCGGTGACTACAACTTAACCGTTACCGTTTACCCACCCTTGAACTACGACATTCACCAGGACTACATTACCGGTGTGCCTGCAAAGGGCTGGTTCAAGCCCTTGACCGTTACCATGCCTTGGAAGATTACCCAGGAAAATCTTGACATCATCAAGAAGAACACCCCGGCAGACCCGATGCAGGTTCCTGAAGCGTGCAAGCAGTACCCCGTAAAGATGTACGAAGACAAGGCATCTGAAGAAGCTATGAAGAAGGCCGAACAGACCGCTCCACTACCGATGAACATGCACGCAATGCACCATGGAATGGACATGAAGAAGTAATTTTCTTCCTTCTTTTCAACTTCGGCCCGGTCTGTGACATTATGTTGCGGTCCGGGCCGGTGGTTTAGATAAACTTATATCCATATTTACCAATATTTTTTAGGCAAGATAGCTGGAGGAAGAATGAAAGGCATAAAAAATAGCCCACGGGCAGTTAGCTGGGGAACTCTCTGCCCAGTAGCGCTGATGCTAATAGTTATCCTCGCTTCCAAGTATCCGGGTGGAACAAGCTGGTTAGCTAACCTCGGATATGTGCTAATTACTTTCGCGATTATTTGCACGATATTTGCCGTTTATGCGCTACGTAAATTTACTTTCCCACGTATATTTTCTATTTCATACCAAGTGCTAAGTCTGCTTTTTATTATCAGCGCTCTAGTCTGGGTAGGTTCTACCTTGGTAGCAAGTGTGGAAAGCTACGGGGTATCCGTAAGCGCTTTTTCCCTCTCCTGGGTAAGTGCAATTTTCATCGGCGTGCTTAGCCTTGTTTCTCTATCATTTGACGTTACCGCGAATGTAAAAGCCTAATAAATAGGCTTTCGGCGAGGAACCCATGCAATTAAATTTATCCCCAGAAATGCTGCTTCGGGCCCCGGCTTTAAAAAACTTACTTTTTTCTACCGAAGAAAACCTTTGGGAAAAACTGAAAGAAGTCGGTACGCCAATTCCCGCGGGTGTAGCGGGGCGATGGGTATTCTTCTGGCGTTGTGAAGAAGAAAACCAAGATGTTGAACGCGTTCATCTTTTCATTAATCGGGTTACAGATAAAGACCACTTCGAAACTGGATGGATGCAAAGAATACCCGGCACCAACACCTGGGTTGTCGCCCTTGATATCATGCCGGGAACTGTTGGAACATATTCTTTCCGTCCCTGTTGTAAAGGGCAAGATTTACGTCCCGGCCCACCCCCGCATGATGTTTACACCGGATATCTTGATGGTACCAGCCTGTATCCGCCCCTCATCGTTGATCGAGGGCGAGGGCTCTCGTACTATCGCACCCCCGCTACAGAGCAAGACTCTACTTCTACAAAGGAAATAATCGCCGGACACGAATGGGAGAACCTAAATAAAATAGCTACTTCAAAAGAGGAAGAAAAATCCGAAATGCCGTGCGCGCAGACCATTAAAGAAAACATTTTCTTTCCTAGATTTGCGCAAGCGGGAAATGAATTTCCGAGCCGTCCACTCTATCTTTATCTACCGGAAGGAAACCTTCCGCCAGAAGCTATGCTAACCATCTTTGATGCCCAAACATGGTTTGGACGTCTTGATTTACCCGGGATTCTCAAAGCCTGTCAACAATCTGGTTTCTTACCTCCAATCGCGGTACTTGGGGTAGCTATGGAAACCATCCCAGATAGAAAAGCGACGATGGGAATTTCCCCAGATTTTCTTGATGACCTATGGGAAATTGCTGAAAAATGGGCAGCACAAAAAGGGGAAAAAAGAGGGTGGAATCTAGAAGAAACGCCCATTAGGATAATCTCCGGTGAGAGTCTAGGAGGATTGACTTCTCTCTACGCAGCTGCCAAATATCCCGAACGATACACCCATGCCTTAGCCCAATCTCCCTCTCTTTGGTGGAACCCGCAAGCGCCGGGGATGCCGCATGAATTTGATCCGCGTAAGCAACCGTGGATAGAAAAATGGGCACGTTCCTTACCGGAGACTCCCAGCGCGCAAATTGCCCTAACCGCAGGTGCACTTGAGCAGGGAGCACCAGAAAAGCTAAAAGCACTCGGACAATTGCTTCTCATGCAAGGATGGAACGCTAAGACCCGCATCTATCGCGGGGGACACGACTACGCTTGGTGGAGTCAATCCCTTGTGGAATACCTGAAAGAAACCCTCGGTTAAATCCCAATAGGGGTGCGTGTGCCGTCTTGCCAATCTGTACGAAGAAGGCAGTAGGTAAGCGCATCATAAGACCAGCTCTTTGTGTCTTTCCTATCAATTTCCGCCCACCCCTGGCGTTCGTAGCTTTCGCAAACCCACTGACATTCCACAAAAGAATCAATTAGTTCACAATTATCTTGGCGCACTCGTCCCGAAAGGCGATGGGCATTTGTACGCGTAAAAACATACGCCGCAAGGGTACGCAAAATCGGCGAATACAATCCCTTTTCACGGGCTGTTTTGTCTAAGAAAATCTCCACATAATACCCGGGAAGAGGAGGAAGGCGGCGAAGAACCCCCAGACCCAGTGGGCCAAGTGCAGAATGGTCAATCCAAAAGCTTTCTACGTTCTTACCTAGAAAATAACCTTCCTCAACCCAGTTTGAAACTACCGTCTTAGAAGGGGCACGAACAGGAAGGAACGGAAAATGATTAGAGGTAAGGAAATCTTCCAAATTTCCAGTTGAAATATCTTCTTTCAATAGAGGAAGCAGACTTATTCGGCCAGAAGATGCAGGTTTGACTCGCCTAGATTCATCATCGACGGGACGAGCCTGTCGACTCTGGGGGGAGATATTTTCACCCGATAGTTCCCGTGGGGGATTACTCGATGTCTTGGGGAGGGATGCGCTGGAAGAAACAGACGGGGAGGGGGAGGATTTCCAGCCGGGACCTCCCGTGGGAATTGAACCGTTTTGATAGGCGGTGGCCGCTTCACGAGCGCGAATATCTGCAGCCTCGTTCAATTCGTGCCCGGCGTGGCCCTTAACCCACTCAAAACTAACTTCTCGACCCTGGAGAGCTTTATCCAGTTCCTCCATTAAATCGGCATTTAGTACTGGCTTTCCATCCTTTTTCTTCCAGCCTCGCTGCTTCCACCCAAAGCGCCACTTAGTCAGTGAGTTAATCACATACTGAGAGTCGCATTTGATGATGAGCTCGCAGTCCCTTTCGCTGGAGGTGGCACGTAAAAGTTCTAAAACCGCAGTTAGCTCCCCGCGGTTATTCGTTGAACTTTCCCAACCGCCGGCATCCCAGCAGGTTTCGTCAACATACCAGGCCCATCCGGCAGGACCGGGATTACCGAGGGAAGAACCATCGCAAGCTGCAGTAATAATCATGCTTAAAGACTACCTTGCTTACTCCCAAAATAGAGGTGAAGCGCCCGGAAGGGGCAGTTCCGGGCGCTTCGAGAGCAGGGGAGGAGTGGCAAACCCCCGCTCGCTTATGGAGGAAAACTATTATCCTTGACGAGCCTTAAAACGTGGATTTTTCTTATTAATCACGTAAAGGTGTCCACGTCGGCGAACGACGATTGATCCGGGCTGTTTCGCCAAAGACTTGAGTGAAGAACGAACTTTCATTTTTTGCTCTCCCCGCGGTAGTTAGCGTAGCGCTGGCGGAACTTTTCAACTCGACCGGCAGTGTCTATGACACGTCCTCGACCAGTCCAAAATGGGTGCGAAGCCGAAGAAATTTCAACATCAATTACGGGGTAGGTTTGCCCATCTTCCCACTCGATAGTGCGCTCTGAAGAACGTGTCGAGCGGGTGAGGAAAGCAAAGTTTGCGCTTTTGTCCCGGAAAACTACCGGATGATAGTCGGGGTGAATACCTGGTTTCATATTTTCTCCTGTACTTATTTCGGGGCCGGTCTACCAGGATGATTTGGTGACACCGGGAAGTTCACCGGCAAGGGCAAGCTGACGCAGGCGGATACGAGAAAGACCGAATTTGCGGTAGACAGCGCGCGGTCGTCCATCAATGCTGTCGCGCTGACGAACCCGAGTGGGAGAGGCATTACGCGGAAGACGGTGGAGCGCTCGCATAGCTTCTTCGCGTTCTTCCGCAGAAAGATTAAAATCTACCGAGGCTGCCTTTAGTGCCGCGCGTCGTTCAGCATACTTGGCGACGGTCTGGCGACGTCGTTCGTTGGCAACAATTTTTGATTTTTTAGCCATTTAGCGGTGCTCCTTGAACTCAACGTGCTGACGGGCGATTGGATCGTACTTCTTTAACACCATTCGATCGGGGCTGTTGCGGCGATTCTTTCGAGTGACGTAAGTAAAACCTGTTCCCGCGGTGGAAACTAATTTGATAACTGGACGGAGATCATTTTTCTTGCTCACTTGAGTTTTTCTCCTCTCTTTAGCATCTCTGCCACAACGGCTTCGATTCCACGCTTATCAATAGTTTTCATTCCGCGCGGGGTCAGGGTCAGAGTGATGGTTCGCCCTAGTGAGGGAACCCAGTAACGCTTCTTTTGGAGGTTGGGGTCCCAGCGGCGGTTGGTTCGTTTGTGCGAGTGTGAGACGGATTTTCCGAAGCTCGGACGCGCACCTGTAACTTGGCAATATGTAGTCATGCACTGCATTATAGATAACGATAATCGTTATTGACAAGCTGAGGAGGAAGAAGATGTCACTCCCCAATCCGCCGCATAAACACTCCCATGAAGGTTGTGAAAACCTAGAAAATGGTGGTGAAAAGTATCAAATTAGCCTTTTGGGAGCGCTTGACCCAGCGCTGCTGGAGCTAGCTGAATTCACCCTTTCTGGAGGGGAACACCAAATCTTCAATATCTTTATGAATCTTGCGGAAGAAGGGGAAATAAAGATAGCTCCGGGTGGGCTATTTGCTATGAGTTTGCCCACTGAATCAGAATATTCGGCAACCTATCACCTCCAAACTCCCTGCCTGACCTGCGCCCTACGGCAAGCCCTAATAGACTTCTTCGTTCCTCTCGCTGCCCAGCATCCCGGAGGGAAGGCCGCAGTTATCCTTCCAGCCGGGATAGAACTTGCCCATCTATGCCCAGGACTGGAAGAGGAACTAGCGGAGAGTGGACAGGTTGAACTTACCGGAACCGCGCACCTTATTGGCACTGATGATGCTCCCCAAACGCTTTTAACCCACCTGCTACTAAACGAACTTTGTACCGGGAAAAATGAACCTCGTGCAGCGGCCCTTGCCATTGATGATCAGCGATGTGCCGCCGAAGTGCATACCAGCAACCTGGCATATGCTGATGCGGCTGTTCTGGTAGGTGATGCCGGTCCGGGATGGGAACTAGTTGAACACCTTATTCCAGCAGACTGCCTAATCATTCCCGGTCTGGCGGAGCCGATTCTTAAAGCTCTCGAGGCGATTAAACATGATAGTGCGCTATCGCTCGAACGCGCTCACCCCGTAACCTATGAGCTTTGTGGTGGACCCACCCAAAACGGAACTTGGACACTTGACCTTCATTCCGACCGTCCCTTCCATCCCGAACGTCTCCGCGAAATGGCTGCCGAACTGGGCGGTCAGGGATGCCTCGTACGAGGTTGCTTCTGGCTGCCCTCGCGTCCCACGGAAATATTTGTCTGGGAAGCGGTAGACGGGGTCGTCAGCCTCGGTCAAGGGGGAAGCTGGGCGGAGATGGAAGAAAGTCCGCGCTCGCACCTAATCGTTACTGGAATTGGTGATAGTCGACGCAGAGAAAGCTTTATTGAAGCCTTTTCGCGAGTTCTTTTAAGCGAGGAAGAAATGGCTCTAGCGCTCGGGTGGGTTGGGCGTGAAGACGGGTTGGGAGATTGGATTACCCAAGAGGAAGAATAGGAGAAGCGGAAGCCGTAAAAAGCAACCCTAGGGCGATTAAAGCCTGACCTGCCAGGTAGGTACACATCAACATGCCCTGACGCAGCCGCGAATACTGGAAAAACATTTGTTTAGACAGTGTCGTGTCGGAAATCATAAAGAAAACCCCGCCCCATAAAGCGGCTTCAGTCGCAAAACTGGGGGCGCTGAAATGAGCCTGAAGCAGGCAGGCGGTCATCCATAAAATTACTCCCGCGTAAAGATAAACCACCAGCGGGCGTAGAGAAATTAAGGAATCTTCCCGACGGTACTTATTCATTCTCGCAACGGCAAAACCTCCGTAGAGGAAAGCGGCGCAAATTGTAATTAACCACCCCCAAGATGGGCCACCCCCGTGGAGAATGATAATCCGCATGCCAATTAGCCCGTAACACAGATGACCGAGCAAAAAAGCGGCTAACCCGGTGAGCGTGCAGACGTCCGTGTCGGAAAGTAAAAAGACATCCCCTGCCCAGCCGCAAAATAATCCCACCAAGAGCAGAGAAAAACTTGTTGTGTCTAAAGAAGTAAAAGAAGCGGTCTGCAAAGTCCAAATCAGAGCGATTAAAGTCGGCATCAAAAAAGGCTTTGAATACCTTGCCAAAGAAACCCTGCCCGTAAGGTTTGCGCTCACGTTTAGTAGGGAAAAGAAAACGAAAAACCCTGCAAAGATTAGGGCAGAAAGGGGCATCGGGACCTCCTTGACCAAAACCCAAATAACGTGTCGTTTCATCGATACTAAAAGATTCTTGCGTAGTTGCCCATAAAGGGCAAAACGGCAACTCTAAACTGTTCGCCAATCGCTTATTGAAGGAGGCAGAAAGTAGGACTATTGGAGGGCTGGAGGCAAAAAATAGCTGGCACAATAGGAAGCGTGACCGCGACAACTGTCGCGGGTACTATAAACCGCCTATAGGAGGCAAATAAGAATGACTGTAACCGCTCAGGAAATTCGCGAAGTCGCACCTGAAAATGCGACCGAGGAAGTCCTAGAATTCGTGATTCGCGTGGCCGAACTGGCCAAGCCCGAATCTGTTTATTTTGCCGACGGATCCCAGGAAGAATGGGACCGCCTGACAAGCGAAATGGTCGAGTCGGGAATGCTGACCCGCCTC
Source organism: Actinomycetaceae bacterium TAE3-ERU4 (assembly GCA_019218365.1). Lineage (GTDB taxonomy): Bacteria > Actinomycetota > Actinomycetes > Actinomycetales > Actinomycetaceae > Boudabousia. The sequence goes on from JAHUUJ010000002.1 coordinate 180,439, forward strand.
AACCCCGAAAAGCGCCCCAACTCATTCCTAGCGCGTTCGCTGCCCTCGGACGTCGCTCGTGTTGAGTCCCGCACCTACATCTGCTCCGAAAAGGAAGAAGACGCCGGTCCTACCAACAACTGGTACGCCCCGGCAGAGATGAAGAAAATCCTGAACGAAAAGTTCGACGGATGCATGAAGGGCCGCACCATGTATGTGGTTCCTTTCTCGATGGGTCCCCTCGGCGGACCCATCTCCCAGCTCGGTATCGAACTGACCGACTCGCCCTACGTGGTTTGCAATATGCGTATCATGACCCGCATGGGCGCTGAAGCCCTGCGTTTGATTGCAGAGGGTGGCGAATGGGTACCCGCAGTTCACTCTGTTGGTGCACCTCTCGAACCCGGTCAGAAAGACACCGCGTGGCCTTGCAACGAAGAAAAGTACATCACCCACTTCCCCGAGACTAACGAAATTTGGTCCTACGGATCAGGATACGGTGGTAACGCCCTGCTCGGTAAGAAGTGCTATGCCCTGCGTATCGCCTCGACCATGGCTCGTCGTGACGGCTGGATGGCCGAGCACATGCTCATTTTGCGCCTGACCTCCGAGAAGACCGGAAAGCAGTACCACGTTACTGCCGCCTTCCCCTCGGCCTGTGGTAAGACCAACCTGGCGATGCTCCAGCCGACCATTCCCGGCTACAAGGTAGAAACCGTTGGTGACGACATCGCCTGGATGCGTCCCGGTCCCGATGGCACCCTGCGCGCCATCAACCCCGAAGCTGGTTTCTTCGGTGTTGCTCCCGGTACCTCGCACGACACCAACCCGATGGCCATGGACACCATGGACCGCAACTCCATCTTCACCAACGTTGCATTGACCGACGACGGTGACGTTTGGTGGGAAGGCTGCGACACCCCCGCTCCGGCACACCTAATCGACTGGAAGGGCAACGACTGGACCCCCGAGTCTGGCGAAAAGGCCGCACACCCCAACTCGCGTTTCACCACCCCCGCTTCACAGTGCCCGATTATTTGCGAGGACTGGGAAGCCCCCGAGGGCGTTGCCATTGACGCAATTTTGTTCGGTGGACGTCGCGCTACCAACGTTCCGTTGGTAGCCGAACAGTACGAACCCGCACACGGTGTCTTTATCGGTGCTTCGGTAGCATCCGAAGTTACCGCCGCCGCCACTGACGTAAAGGCCGGATCTCTACGTCACGACCCCTTTGCCATGCTGCCCTTCTGCGGTTACAACATGGCTGACTACTGGGGCCACTGGCTCGAAATGCAGGAGAAGCTGGGCGAAAAGTTCCCGAAGGTATATCAGGTTAACTGGTTCCGTAAGGACGACGAAGGAAACTTCCTCTGGCCCGGATACGGTGACAACAGCCGTGTTCTGGACTGGATTGTCCGTCGCGCCGCTGGCGAGGTTGAGGCAACTCCTGGCCTGACCGGTCTGTACCCGAAGTTCGAGGACTTCAACATCGACGGCCTAGAAGGTTTCGATAAGGAAACCTGGGACAAGATGTACACCCTCGACCCTGAGGCATGGGAAGCCGAAGCTGAAGAAACTGAAGAATACTTCAAGCAGTTTGGCGACAAGATTCCCGCAGCTATCACCGAGCAGCTAACCAAGCTCCGTGAACGCATTGCCGAGGCTAAGAAAGCCTAATCTCTGATTAGATTTCCCAAGCGGTCGGGAAAGTAGGAATTAGTTCTTACTTTCCCGACCGCTTACTTTACGGCGCTGGAAAATATCAACAATTGCCAAGCAAAGCGCCAGCCCCATCGCAACTTGAATTACTCCTAAAGCCGCCGCGAAAGCATGCGAAAAATAGGTTCTCTCTAAATCCGAGGTAGCCGCCTGAGTGCGTAGAGAAAGTGGCAGCGCCGCGAAGAAAACCAAAGTTAAAAGCGTAATGGAAAGCGTGGTACCAATACGCTGAATAATCTGTAACAAAGCAGCGGCAGTAGAGGCCCCGCTAAGGGGAATTTCTTCAAGCGTGAGGGTAACATTTGGTGAAATTACGAACCCGTTGCCGCATCCGGCAATAAAGAAAAAGAACGGTAAAAGCCAAGTCATTCCACCCGTTGGAGCAAACAAAACCAGAGCGCATACCGCCCCCATCCCCAACAGAGTAAAGAACAAGCCGGAAGCTACCAACAGGCGTCCGGCACGTACCAATAGGCGACCAGAAAGTACGGAAGAAATAATTCCCCCTAAGGCAAAAGGCAACTGAATAAGTCCAGCTTTCCAAGCCGGCAAACCAAGACCGTTAAGCAAATATAGATTAAGCGCAACAAAATATCCGGAAAAACCTACAAAATAAACCGTACCAATTCCTGCTCCGAGGATGAAAGAAGTAGTTTTCAAAAGTTTCTTCGGCATCAAAACATCATTGTCGCGCTTTTCGCTGAAAGACTCCCAAAAAGCAAAACCTACCGCACTTACCACCGCAAAAAGCAACATCCACCAAGGAGCATTAAGTGGGGTGGCGTCCTGAGTAGCAATAATCAAAGGCAGCATTATCAAAAGGGTGCTGGCTCCCATTAACCCAAGACCGGGTAAATCGAAATACAATTTACCCACCCTCTTATGAGAATTAAGTGGTAAACGACGTAGCGCAAGCGGAACTACAAATAACCCAATTGGTACGTTAATTAGGAAAATTACTCTCCAGCCCCAAGTCAGCGGAAGCAAAGAAATTATCAATCCTCCCAAAACTGGGCCCAAAGCCGTTGAAACCCCAATAGAGGCCCCGTTATAGCCAAACGCGCGCCCTCGGTCAGGGCCGCTAAAAAGTTCCTGTATCAGTCCCAGTACCTGTGGATTTAATAATCCCGCAAAAGTACCTTGTAAAAATCTAAAAATAATTAGCCAAACGGCGCTGGGAGCAAGCCCACAAGCCAAGGAAGAAAAAGTAAAACCAGCAATTGCCAAGGCAAAAATACGGCCTCGCCCAAAAATATCACCAAGTCTGCCAGCAGGTAACAAAATGAGTGCAAAAGCAAGCGAATAACCCGCGACTATCCACTGTAGTTGAGACGCGCTCGCATCCAGATTTAAGGTAATCGAAGGCAGCGCCACATTCACAATAGAAACATCCAAAAGGGTCATAAAACCCCCAGCCAGTAAAACACGGAAAGCTGACCAATTCGGGGCAGAAGCGGGAGAAGAAACTGTCATTTTTATGACTTTACTACTCGCCTTCAACCCTCGCTAGCAGTGGGCTTGTAGCAAACAGGTTGTGCAACAACAAGAATATGTCTACTCGTTGCCTTGCCGCAGGCAAGATGACAGAATATATTCATGTTGCTTTCAGATAACCAGATTCGTGAACAGCTGATGAAAGAGCGGATTAAACTAGAGCCGCTCGACATGGAGCTTCTACAGCCCGCCAGCATAGACGTTCGCCTAGACCGCTATTTCCGTCTTTTTGATAACCACCGTTATGCAGTTATCGACCCCGCGGCAGATCAAAGCGACCTAACTCATCTGGTTGACGCGGGAGCAGATGGTCCTTTCGTTTTACACCCTGGCGAGTTTGTCCTAGGTGCGACCCTAGAATGTGTCACCCTTCCAGATAACATTGCCGCCCGTTTGGAAGGAAAATCCTCTCTCGGTCGCCTGGGATTACTAACCCACTCAACTGCAGGCTTTATTGATCCTGGATTTACCGGGCACGTCACCTTGGAACTTTCCAACACTGCAACTATGCCAATCTTGCTTTACCCGGGCATGAAAATCGGGCAACTATGTTTCTTTGAGCTTTCTTCACCCGCCGAAAAACCCTATGGGCAAGGCGCGCACGGGTCGCGCTACCAGGGGCAGCGCGGACCAACAGCTTCTCGTTCGCACCTGGGCTTTAATCGTGTAAGCGTAAGCGAACACGGATTACCCACAGAGGCCCAAGATCGATGAGTCCAGCACCATTTCGGCGTGAGGCAATCCTCGACGCGGCATTAGCTGCTGCCCTCGAACCAGCTTTCGAAGGCGCTACTTTCCGAATGCACGAGGACGGCACAGCCTTTGAACACCGGGCAAAAGATACCTATGTTGTAGCAACCGACTGGGTGGCCGGCCAGGAACTTCCCGATGCCCTAACCGGGGGACATCTGCTTTTCTTTCCCAGCGATGTCCTGGCCGACGAGGTCGAAGCTCTCGCGGTAAGCCTATGGGAAGAAGCCGGGTGGCTTTCCCCTGGAATATTGGGACTATGTGAGGATTCAACCCTGACCGGTCCGTGGCTGCTAACTCGCCAAATGAAACAAAAATTAGGGATTCCTGCCAGCGCACATACCGCCTATTCGGTGCAGTTACGGCGGGAACGCGAAGTTCCGCCCCCCGACTGTCCACCCGATCGCCTTGACCCGTTGTTCGAACACGTTATGCCCGTGGGGGAAGAATACCAGACCCTTTTTTCCTTGCTTGAAATTGTTCGTCGTCTGGGTGGGGGAATCCGTTCAGATATGGGATTGACCTTTGAACCAGATCCCGATTCGAACGTTAATTTAACCGTGTATGCCCCCGCCTGGATTCCCGCGCCGGAACTAATTCGAGAGCTCTCGGAGTCTGTCCCGGGATTAACTTTGCATGCTTCACGTCCGGCTGGAAGGGAATACGCCCCAACATCGGGTGACGCTAATTTATTGGTTGAACTGGGAAGTGCTTTAAATTCACGTATGGCCTTACGGCATTTAGAAGCGGCGGGACTTACCCCAGAAGAGGTTGAAAATATTTCTCGCGAGGCCGCTAAATATGACCGTTTAGCGCTAGAAGGACGTCTTCCCGTGGTTACTTCCGAAGAAGCACAAGACCTAGGGCCGGTTCCGTTAGCGCTGGGGGTAAAACCCGGAGCGCCCCGCGAAGACTATGCACTTTGTGCTCCGGTGGGACGTGATTCCAACGTGTACGTTGAAGCTTTTGGGCCGGTTCCTGTGCCCTCTGCCCTGCGGTGGGAAGAATGGGCGCAAGGGCCGATTGCCGCTTACGAAATTAGGTGGGAACCGGCTGACTTACAGCGTGCGTTTAACAACTCGGTACCTCGCTCGGTGCGGATTGAACGAATGAATGCCACGACGGTTATCGAAACAATCGCCGCGCAAATCAGCGAGCGGGTTGGTGGAGCTGTTCTAGACGAGTCAGGATTCCTGGTCGCTTTCTGAGGGTTTATCTTCCCCTTCGTTAATCGCCTGCTGATTGTCTTTCGGGTGGGTAGATGGCTCATTTTCCGGCTTGTCGCCACGACGCACGGACTCTAGCAAAAGTAGTGCCACATCTTTAATTTGCGGAGACTGAAGTGGAGTTTGCCCCTCTTTGGTAAGCGGTTGTGCAGACCCGAGCATCTGGGTACAGAACGGGCAACCAGTGGCAACTGTTTCCGCCCCGGTTTCGGCGGCCTCGGTAAGACGGGCTGCGGCAATCCGAGTCCCTTCAGTTTCTTCAATCCATGCTCTTGCACCGCCGCCTCCGCAGCACATTGCGCGTTCACGTGTACGTGGCATCTCGGTAACTTCTACACCACTGGCTTCAAGCAGCTCGCGGGGCGGGGAATAAATCTGGTTATGGCGACCGAGGTAGCACGGGTCGTGGAAAGTAACTTTTTGCGCGTCTGCCGGATCTGGGGCAATTGGAGTAAGCTTACCTTCACGTACTAGCTGATTAAGTAGCTGAGTGTGGTGTAAGACTTCGTATTTTCCTCCAATTTGTGGGAACTCCCGGGCAATTGCGTTAAAACAGTGTGCGCAGGTAACGACAATCTTGGTGGCTTTTACTTCGTTTAGCGTCTCTACTGCTCCGGCGGCAAGCATCTGGAAAAGTAACTCGTTACCGGCGCGGCGAGCCGGATCACCGGTGCAGGTTTCCGCCTGTCCAAGAACCCCAAATTTAACTCCGGCACGATAGAGAAGCTCAGCAACCGCACGCGAGGTTTTTTGTGCCTGATCGTCAAAAGCCCCGGCGCAACCAACCCAGAATACGTAGTCTACTTCGGTTGCGTCCTCGACATCTACACCGATAACGGGAACCTCGAAATCTAGGGGCTTGGCCCAGGCAAGGCGCTTGCGTGGTGCTTGCCCGTAAGGGTTAGATTTAGTTTCCAGCTTACGGAATACCCCGGCTAGTTCCTTGGGGAACGCTGATTCCAATAGCACCTGGTGACGACGAAGATCGACGATGTGATCGACGTGTTCGATATCCACCGGGCACTGTTCCACGCAGGCGCCGCAGGTGGTGCAGGCCCATAGAACGTCAGGAGTGATTACATTGGGAACCAAATCAGTGTATTGCAAGGCAACCCCGTATTCGGGGTCCGGGCTGGCGCCAGCGGCCATTAGCGCCCCTAGTACGTCACCGGTGTGGGCTACTTGCGGAAGGTTCTCATCAATTGCGAAAGAGGGGGAGCTGCTTTCGCAATCATTTCCAGTTCGTGCTTTATCAAGTGGCACGAGAGGAGTTTCATCAACCGGGTCGGTTTCCACCTCTTGGCCCTGAGCGGCAAGCTGGTTAGCGGCACGCATAAACTGGGCGGCCGAGGCGTGGTGGTCACGTAGAGCAAGGGTAAAAAGTTTTGGGGAAAGAGGTTTTCCCGTGGCCCATGCGGGGCAAAGCTCCTGGCAGCGTCCGCATTCGGTGCAAGTGTCGAAATCTAGTAGACCCTTCCAGGTAAAGTCGGTGATGGTGCGAACCCCAAGGCGTGCATCCTCGGGTAAGTCATCAATTGTTTCTGCAGTAACCGGCTCATCATTGACGATAATAGGGTCGAGAGGGCCAAGAGCTTTTGATCCGTCTAGGTTCTTGCGTGCAAAAACGTTAATGACAGCCAAGAAACGGTGCCAGGCTACACCCATTGTGGTTTGTACCCCGGCGATAGCCATCCAGGTCATCGAGATGATGATTTTTAGGCAAGCAACAATGATGATTGCTAGGTCAATATGCGCGGGGGAAAGATAGGCGAGAAAATGTCCTATCCAAGCGGTTGTGGGGAAATGCCACAGGGAAGCTATCTGGGGATGGAAGTGCGTAGCGCGAGCGTATTCGAGGGCGCGCAGAATAATCACGCAAAGCACTACCCCCAAGATTACGGCTTCAACGAAAATCGCCTGCCAACGGGTGGAGCCAAAAAAACGTTGGGGCAGGCTGAGGGGGGAACCTTCGCGCGGATGTGGTTGAGTCTCCGATTTCCGCCAGGGCAGTATCCCACCGTTGCGCACACGGACTATAAAAAGCGCGCTAATACCGAGGAAACTAGCCCAGGCAAAGAACTCAACGGCCCATTCGTAGAGGAAAAAGTCTGTAATGTAGGGAATCTGGAAGCCGGGATTAAGGAGCTGCCCATATCCGGTAACCAGAGTGAGAAAAAGAATCGGGAACGAGAACATTACCACCCAGTGAGCGGCTCTAATCCCCGGGCGTCCCTTAAAACTAGAGTGGGAGACGATGGCTTTGAAAGCCATCCAAGCACGTGCCACAGGCGGCTTTATACGCTGAGTTGCGGGCTGCCCCATTGCCTCGCGTGAGGCGATTTGGGTGCAGCCCGCTACAAAAGCTCCGATTCCGATTGCGCTAGAAAAAAGCGCTAGAAGGAGGGCAATCGCACTGGCGACTGTAATGTTTAGACCTCCAGCTGGTTGAACTTGCTTCCTCCGTACCATTTGTTAGCGGTGCGAACCGCGGTGCGGCGAGAAACAGCCATAATTAGGCCGGAAAGGGCCCCGAAGACCAGAACTTCAGGGAGAGTGGCGGTTGCTTCGCCCTCACCGGGGGTGGGTGGGGTGTTACCGGTAACGCCCTTCCAAACCTTCTTCATAACAGTGTTTGCTAAGAGAGCAGCTCCCGCAAGGGCAACTCCGTTAACGATTTTCCATGAGATATCCACTTTGGCTCCTCGAAAGTCGACTCGTTTATCTTGTCCAGTCTAACGTGTCAGACGGGGTTTTGGCGTGCTGGGACTTACTATAAGGCGCTACGATTAGAGAAAAAGTTAGGAGTCTGCCATGTCTATTCCCAGTTTACGTTTTGGGGTGAATGCGCCCGAGGGCACTGAAGCATTGCCGGTCGTGGCCGGTCGCTACCGTTTAGTTACCTATGTGGGATGCCCGTGGTGTCGGCGAGTGTTGATTGCGCGTCGACTGCTAGGTCTAGAATCTGCTATTGCTTCATCCGTAGCTAGTGGGAGCGGTGATGATGGTTTTGTTTTCGCGGATTGTGAGCACGGTTACGACCCTGATTTGCTGGTTCGTACCACTCGCGAACTCTACCGTCGCCAACCGTTGTGGGAGCCGGGAGACTCTACTAGCGTTCCGGTCTTAGTGGACGAGGAGAACGGGTCTCGTCAGGCTCGGATAGTTTGCCGGGAATCGGGTGACTTACTGTTTGATTTAGCTACCGTCTGGGCTCCGTTACATTCGGAGCGAGCTCCGTCTTTATACCCGAAAGACGATGCTGAATTGCTTGCGGAATTAGCTGAGTACGAGCCTTGGCTAGACACCAATTTAGGTGGAGCCTACGGTAGGTTGGTTCACGCGCCCTCGCCGGAAGACGAACAAAGTGCACAGACAGAGGTGCTAGCTACCGTTACTGCTTTGGAGGCTCGCTTGCAGGGATCTACCTGGCTGTGCGGAGAACGTCTCACCACCGCCGATGTACGCGCATTTTCGCACCTGGTAGCGTTGGCCTCTTACGCGGGGCGGAAAATATACCGCGCGGGACGAGATGCTGCTTTGGCGCAGGGAATTAGCGAGGAAGCGGCGAAGAATGCCGGTACTCTAGCCTTGCAGGAAGCCGCTTCGCCCTTTGCGGACTGGCCTGCCTTAGACGCTTATTACCAACGTTTGGCCGCTGACCCACGATGGCTAACCGAGGATGAACGCAGAGCTTTACGCTTGCCTTAAGTACAGATTTAAAGAGTGGGGAGAGGCCCTTTCGCCTCTCCCCACTATTTTTAGTTTATCCCCGTAGGTTAGTTTTGATTTTCCCCGTAGGTTAGTTGCGCATCGTGCAAGTTGCGGTAGTGCCCGCGTTTTTCCATCAGCTCCTCGTGCGTGCCCTGTTCTACCACATTCCCATTTTCCATAACCACGATTAAATCGGCGTTACGGATTGTGGAAAGTCGGTGGGCAATTACGAAGCTGGTACGTCCAGCGCGCAAGGTATTCATTGCCTTTTGGACGAGAACTTCGGTTCGCGTATCTACCGACGAGGTTGCCTCGTCAATAATAAGTATCTGCGGATTTGATAGGAAAGCTCGCGCGATAGTTAGGAGCTGGCGTTCCCCATTAGAGATACCTTCTCCCTCACTGTCGATGTAGGTGTCATATCCGTCGGGAAGTGCCCGGATAATCCGGTCCACACTAGTGGCTTTTGCAGCTTGGGTGATTTCTTTTTCCGTCGCGCCCTTCTTCCCAAAAGCAATATTTTGGGCGATGGTTCCGCTAAAAAGCCAGGTATCTTGCAAAACCATTCCGAATTGTGAACGTAACAAATCTCGGGGGATATCCCGCGTGTTTTTACCGCCGAGATAAATATTTCCCGACTCTATTTCGTAAAACCTCATCAGTAGATTAACGAGAGTGGTTTTTCCCGCCCCAGTGGGGCCGACGATAGCTACCGTTTGTCCCCGCTTAACCTCTAAATTGAGGTTTTCAATGACAGGTTTGCCGGGCTCGTAGGAGAAGGTTACATTACGGAAAGACACCGCAAGGTTCTTCCCCTTATCGTCTTTATCAAATGCGGGTTCTGTGGGGATAACGCTATCTACCTTGCGTGTGTCTTCAGATAGTTCGGGAGCGTCCAAGAACTCAAATACTCGTTCCGCGCTGGCACTTCCTGATTGAATTAGATTGGCCATGGAAGCAAGGTTGGAAATTGGCTGAGTGAATTGTCGTGAGTATTGCAAGAAAGCCTGTACGTCTCCCAGGCTCATTTGTCCCGTAGCTACTTTAAGGCCACCGGCAACCGCTACAAGAACGTAGGCAAGGTTAGACAGTAGGGACATTAGCGGCATCATCGACATAGAGAAGAATTGGGCTTTGAAAGTCGCTTCTTGTGATTCTTTGTTCGTACGTGCGAATTCTTCGCGGAAAGATTCTTCCAGCCCGTACAAAAGCGTAGTCTCATGACCGCTAAAGGCTTCCTCGACAATGCTGGAAATTTCCCCAGTTGTTTTCCATTTCGCTGAAAAATGAGGCTTAGCGTGTTTCATTACGCCGCCCCCAAGGAAAAATGCCAGTGGAATTATCAACAGAGTAACGAGGGCGAGCTGCCAGGAAAGCACGAACATCATTACCATCATTCCCAGCAAGCTCAACACCGAATGTAGAAGTTGAACAAGAGTCTGTAAAAGAGTCTGGGTGATGTTGTCTATGTCGTTACTAACGCGGGAAAGTAAATCCCCACGAGAAGTAGTATCCAGGTAGCTGAGAGAGACCTTATCAATTTTATTTTGTGCCCGTTTACGCAAGTCATAGCCAATATTCTGGACCACCGTTCGGATAAGGTATCCGGCCATCCAATCAAGAAGAGAACTGATGAAATATAGACAAAGAACGAGTAATAAAACTATTGCTAGGGCATGCCAATTAATCCCAATTCCGGGTGTTAAATGAAGAGAAGAAACTAGCTTTGCGACATCGGTTTTACCAGCTGCTTGCAAGTTGGCTACAAGCTGTTGTTGGGTCGTTCCCGCCGGAATCTTTTGACTAAAAATCCCTTCGAAAACCAAGTTGGTAGCATTTCCCAAAAGCTTGGGAGCCGCAACGCTAGTTCCGACCGCGATAGTAACGAGGACTATGATTATTCCCAGACGGAGGGACTCTGGTTTAAGCTGAGTGATAAGGCGATGAACAGTTGCCTTAAAATTTTTACTTTTCTGCGCGGGGTCTATTCCTTGGGGATGACGGCTCATTTGTCTGCCACCTCTTTTTCTTCCTGCGAAGCAACAATTTCCCGATATGTTGGACAGGAAGAAAGTAGTTCCTCATGTTTTCCTCGACCAACGATATTGCCGGCGTCAAGAACAAGTATTTGCTCCGCGTCCTTAATGCTATTTACCCTCTGGGCAATTATTAAGACCGCCGCCTGAGCAGTGCGCTTTTTCAAAGCGGCGCGAAGCTTTGCTTCGGTAACGTAGTCAAGAGCGGAAAAAGAATCATCAAAAATGTAAAGGGCGGCATCTCGGTAGAGGGCCCGAGCAATTGCCAGGCGCTGTCGCTGACCGCCCGAGAAATTAGTCCCACCGCTTTCAACGGTAGAGTCTAAGCCCTTTTCTAGCTTGTCAACAAACTCTTTTGCCTGTGAAATTTCTAGCGCGCTGCTAACCCTTTGGCGAATTTCGGGGGTAATCTGTGCGTTAGGGACAGTAGAGACGGTACTCGCAACAGTGCCGGAAAATAGGTAAGACTTTTGCGGCACAAAAGAAATTAACTGCCGGAGATCTTCTAAATCGTAGTTTCTGATGTTGGTTTGGTTCAGCTGGACTTCACCCGAGGAAGGGTCAATCAAGCGTGCAAAGAGAGCCGCAAGCGTTGATTTTCCAGATCCGGTAGAACCGATAATCGCAGTGGTAGTGCCCGGCTTAAGTTCCAGGTTCAGATTCTCCACTACCGGGTACTGTGCACCAGGGTACTGTACTGAAACGTTAGATAAAGAGAAAGTTAGTTCACTATTGTTCCCCGCGGGTAAAGGCAGGGGAGTGTCCGGGTTGCTAATTACCGCTTTGGTCTGCAAAATCTCATTGATTCGCTGGGCACAAACCTCTGCCCGCGGAATCATCATAAACATGAAAGAAAGCATCATTACGGAGAAGAAAATCTGGGTTAAGTAATTGATGAAGGCAATCATTGCCCCAACTTCCATCCCCCCGCTATCTATACGTATGGCACCAAACCAGATTACGGAAACCGAAGCTAACGCGATAATGAAATTAAGCGAGGGAAACATTAATGCGAAGAGTTTCCCAATGGTTAAGTTAACATCTCGTAAATCTTGGTTGGCAACCTGGAAGCGTTTTTCTTCCTCGGCCTGGCGGACAAAAGCACGAATTACCCGAACTCCTGAAATCTGCTCGCGTAAAACGGAATTTATTTTGTCAGTGCGTTCTTGAGAAACCTTAAAAAGTGGCTGAATTCGCCACATTAAAACTCCCATAATGAGAGCAAGAACAGGTACGGCAACCAGGAATAAAAGTGAAAGTTTCGCATCTTGTAAAATGGCCATGATGATTCCGCCAATCCCAATTAGGGGAGACATAATCATGAAAGTCAGCCCCATAATGGTTAGGGACTGAACCTGCTGGATATCATTTGTAGCTCGGGTAATCAGTGAAGAAACCTCAAAACGATGCACCTCGGTACGAGAAAACTTCTGTACCGAATTAAAAGTATCCCGGCGGATATCGTGGGTAATTAACGTACCCGTGCGCGCCCCGTAGTAGAACGCACTTAAACTAGCAAGCAACTGTCCTCCGGTAAGAAGCAACATAATAAGCCCGTAAAACAATATATTTCCGGTGTTACCAACTACGACCCCACGGTCAATGATTCGGGCGTTGAGCGTAGGGAGCCAAAGATTAGCTAGTGTTTGGGTAATTTGCAGAAAAATAACTAAAACAATCGCTGCCCAGTAAGGGCGCGAATACTTACGAAGTAACTCAAATAGCATGATTATCCTTTCAGAATTCCCATGCTACTCGCAAAAATATTTTTTGCAGACTAAATGTCTTAAACTTCAGGGGGAGAAAAAACAGGGAACACTAGAGCAGCACAATAACCTGCACAGCGACGATTTTTACTATTGTGCCCAAGGCAAAAAGTGCTCCGTAAGCCGAATCTATCCTTTCATCGTTAACAAGCGAATTAGCGTAGGACAAAATTGCTGGCTGTCCCACAAAACCAGCGAAAGCCCCACTTGAACGCTGTGCGGAAAGACCGACTAAATACGCTCCAATAATCAAGAAAGCGGCCCCTAGCACCAAAGCCCCGGCAGAAACCAAGGCAATTACTAGCCCGGTTTTCGAAAAAGCCTGAGAAACAAATGCCGGGCCTGAAGAAATCCCCAAGCAGGCCAAAAACATCAAGATACCGGTTTGGCGCAAAACAGAATTAGTGCTGTGCGGTAAATCCCAGTGCAGTGACTTTACCCGGTGGATTCCCCCGAGAATCATCCCCACCAGCAAAGGACCAGCCGCGCTACCCAAAGTTAGGCTAATTCCTCCCGGCAGCGGTAAATGAACACTTCCAGCTAAAAGCCCAAGAGAAACGCCCAAACCAAGCGAAAAAGCATCAATTGAGGAAATACGCGCCTCCGAATCCCCAAAAAAGTCGGCCGCTTCACCCAGGTTCTTTGAGGGCAAAACAACCAAAAGGCGATCTCCTAACTGGAGAACCACATCATCATTTCCCAGCATGTCCAAATCGCGGCGACGAACTCGCGTGACCACACCACCTAAATGATTACGCACCTCTTCACGCACGTACTTTAACTTCCGCCCAGCCAGCTTCGGGTTAGAAAGAATAAAACGACGGAAATCAACATTCCGGCGATAGTTAGTCAAATCTCGCTCAGGTGCGGACTCGCGCCCCAGTGCCCGCAAAGCCACTGCAACATCAGCGGGATTACCCACCAGTAAAACTTCATCGCCACGCTCCAGCTGAGTACGCGGTGAAGCTACTCCAATCTCGCCCTCGTGACGCAGATAAGACATTCTGACTCGTCCATCAGAAAAACCCGGTACATTCGCAATAAGGCTGGGATTTTCCACCAGCACCGAAGTTGCGGTAAGGCCTGCCTCGGCAAGCGAAGGAACATCTCGCTTACCCGGCCAACGGCGCTTTGTTAAAAGAGAAACAAAGAAAAGTGCAACCAGCACGCCCACCGGATAGGAAACTGAGTACCCCACGAGTGTTTGCGCTGGAGAAGCACTAACCTGCAAAGCCGCCGCAATTGCCGGTGAGGTCAAAGTACCCGCGTAAAGCCCGGTAACGTACGACGGTTCTAAACCGCCCCAACGCGCAAAAATTACCGCGGCCCCGGCCATAATCCCCAGACCGCCAATCCCCAAAAACATCAGGGGCCACTGGCGGCGCAAATCCGAACGAAAAGTATTCCCAGCGGTTAAACCAACCGTGTAACAAAACAGCACTACACCAAGAGTTTTTAAAAGATCGAGGTCCTGACCCAAACGTGGATCAAGCGCGCCCACCGCCAAACCCACCAGTAACGCTCCGGCGGCACCAAGCCGCATGGCGCCAAAACGCACTCGCCCTACTAAAGCACCGGCAGCCACCACCAACATGATGGTCAGGAGACGATGAGCCACCAAAAAATTAAAAAACACGCGGTCCTCTCCGGAAGCTAAGATCAGCATTGCAAACCCATCTTAGAACCGAATTTAGCGTGGAGTGAATGGTTGCGACCCAGCTCACCATACTGGCTCAAAAGGATGTAAACTGGCACACTGGAACAGGCAAATAATCCGCTCAAGGAAACATGAGGAATACTGTGACAAACAGCGCCGAATCGCACCCCCACGACCTCACGCAAAGTGATATTGACCCTCGCCCGGTTTCTAAAGCCGAGGTGGATGCCGTTAACTCTCCGCAGACAGAAGAAGAAATCCACCGCATCGGTTTACTCACTTCCGGTGGGGACGCGCAGGGGATGAACGCCGCGGTAAGGGCAGTAGCCCGTACCGCCCTGGCAATGGGAGTCCAGCCTTGCGCCATCATGGAAGGATGGCAGGGAGCCTGCGACGGCGGCGAACGAATTAAGCCCCTTTCTTGGTCGGACGTTTCTTCAATCCTCAACAAGGGCGGAACTGTAATTGGTACAGCTCGATCGAAGGATTTCCGTGAACGAGAAGGAATGCGCCGAGCCGCTAAGCACCTACTCGAACACCACATTGACCGCCTTATCGTAATCGGTGGTGATGGCTCCCTAACCGGAACAGAAGAGTTCCGCCAGCTATGGCCAGAACTCTTACAAGAACTTGTAGAACGTGACGAAATTACCCCCGAAATTGCCGAAAAACACCGTCACCTTATGATTTGCGGTCTCGTTGGATCAATCGACAACGACCTGGTTGGATCTGACATGACCATCGGAGCCGACTCTGCTCTGCACCGTATCGTCGATGCGATTGACGACATTTCCTCCACCGCCGCCTCCCACCAGCGCACCTTCGTAGTTGAAGTAATGGGACGCCACTGCGGCTACCTTCCTCTAATGGCCGGGGTAGCCGGTGGCTGTGACTACGTATTCATTCCCGAAGTACCTCCGGAGGACGGCTGGGAAGACGAACTCGCCAATAAACTGCGCTTAGGGCGGGAAGCCGGACGACGCGAATCCCTCGTTCTAGTAGCCGAGGGGGCGCAAGATCGACACGGCAACCCCATTACTTCCCAACAGGTTGCCGAAATTCTGGCTGAAAAATTGAACGAGGATGTACGTGTAACCATCCTGGGGCACGTCCAGCGAGGTGGCTCGCCCTCGGCCTATGACCGTTGGATGTCAACTGTTTTGGGATATGCTGCAGTACAGGAAGTTTTGCGTGCCCGTCCCACTGACGAGCCCTCAATCTTGGGCGTGCGCCATAACCGTGTTGCGCGAATCCCCATGATGGAAGCTGTTCACAATACCCGTTCAATCGCGAAGCTAATCGACTCTGGTGACTACACTTCCGCGGTTCGTTTACGCGGTTCGTCTTTTGCGGAAATGATTCAAATCAACCGCATTATGTCCACCCCTCCAGCCTACACTCCAACGAGTGCGGCACTGGGGACCGGGTGTGTTGAACCTGCCGCCCAAAAGCATGTCAGCGATTTAGAAGCTAAGGGACATTTGGACCACGCTCGCAATGCGGTACTAGATCACCAGGCCGCTCAGCAGGCTGAGACGAAGGCCCCCGGTCAAGCCTGGTCTGAAGAAGCCGGGGTGGCCCGCGGTAAACGAGTTGCAATTTTACACATCGGTGGTCTCGCGCCGGGTATGAATACAGCTGCACGCGCTGCAGTACGTATGGGAATCGACAAGGGCATGACCATGCTGGGTGTACAGGGGTCTTTGCGCGGGTTGATAGATGGGCAGGTTGAAGAATTAACCTGGGACGGAGTTGAAGGTTGGGCCTTTGAAGGCGGTGCCGAATTGGGTACTCGTCGTCCCGTGCCGACCGTGGAAGAACTTTACTCTCTGGGGCGTTCGATTGAAAATAACCGTATTGAGGCACTGGTAATAATCGGCGGTTTTAATGCTTATCTATCGGCTCACAAGCTGGTAACTGAACGCGAACGCTACCAGGCGTTCAATATTCCAATTATTTGTATTCCTGCTTCGATTGATAACAATTTACCCGGATCAGAATTGTCTATCGGGGCGGACACCGCCCTCAATAATGCGGTTTGGGCACTCGATAGGGTTAAGGAATCGGCTGCAGCTTCGCGTCGTTGTTTCGTTGCCGAAACGATGGGGCGTCGTTGCGGATACTTGGCTTTGATGTCGGGTATTGCAGCGGGCGCGGAGCTTACCTATTTGCACGAGGACGGAATTACTCTAGAGCAGTTGCATGAGGATTGTGAACGAATGCGTCAGTCTTTTGAGGGAGGCCGCCGCCTGTTTATGGTCATCAACAACGAGGAAGCTTCCGAGCTATACAATCTGGAGTTCCTGGCTCGTGCTTTCGAACAGGAAGGGCATGGCTTGTACGACGTACGTCACGCTTCCTTGGGGCACTTACAGCAGGGTGGGTCACCTACCCCCTTCGACCGGCTACTAGCAACTCGCTTGACTTTCCATGCGATGAACTGGGTGGAAAACGCTTTGCAGAAAGCTCCGGCAGACTCTTACTCCTGCAGTAGTGCTGGCGCGCAGGCGGTTTATATCGGCCTTGCCGAGGATGCGATTAGGACTGCGCCGATAGAGCGAGTTTTGGAGCAGGTAGAGTTGGAGAATCGTCGTCCGCGTTACCAGTGGTGGTTGGGACTGCGTCCGGTTTCTGAAGTGGTATCAATGCCTTCTCGGATTTCCGGAGACCCGCACGATATTCCAATTGCCGATGCTTAGTATTCTGGCTTAGTTTTTCTTAAAGCCGCCTTCTTATTCTCCACCGCGCTGTTGGGGAAAAGAAGGCGGTTTTGTCTGCCTTTTTCGGCCTTAACTTTCTAATTAGTTCACTTTGTTTAACTTCTTTTAGCTAATTAGGTAAGGGCAATGTTTCTTTATAAAGGTTTATATGGGGAAATGAACATCTGTCATTTTCGCTTGATTCTGCGGAATATTACCCTCGCCTAAAACCTATCAATGGCAAACGATAGCCTTAAAAGTGGCTTGCGCTGTGCCGATTTTTATTCGGGCGTATCAGGTGGGGCCGTGACAGATAGGAACCAGGCAAAAGAAGGTAGAAGTTGACTCAAAGCAACTCGCTCCAGGCTGATGTGTTAATCGTTGGTGCTGGCCCGGCAGGGGCTTCTGCAGCGCACTATCTTGCCCAGCTCGGGGAGCAGGTCCTGCTGGTTGATAAGGCGGTTTTCCCGCGCGATAAAATCTGCGGCGATGGATTGACTCCGGCGGCGGTTAATGAGCTTTCTTTGATGGGTGTGGATACCAGCTCGTGGATGCGCAATAAAGGCTTGCAGGTTGTTGGCGGGGGAAACGATATCAAGTTCCCCTGGCCGGAACAGACTTCATTGCCGGGATACGGAATGGCCCGGGCCCGAATGGACCTTGATCACGACCTCGTTCGTCACGCCCAGAAATCCGGGGCTACCCTACTTGAAGGGGTCACGGTCAATGAACTAATTACCCGCCATGACGGGCGCGTGGTGGGCGCGCGCGGAACACGCGGACGCGGTAAGGACACGGAACGTCTTGAGTTCCGAGCCCGCCTGGTAGCTGATGCCGGTGGCGTTTCAGCTCGTTTGGCAACCGGCGCTGGTCGTACGGCTTTAACGAATCGTCCAATGGCGGTAGCTGCCCGTACTTATTTCACTTCTCCGCTCGGTGATACCGATTGGATGGTTTCCCACTTGGAGCTGTGGGACGGCAAACCGGGAGAATCTAATCTGCTGCCGGGATACGGGTGGATTTTCCCGCTCGGCAACGGTCTGGTCAACGTTGGTCTGGGATCTGTCTCGTCCACTAAAACCGCGACGAAACTTCCCTATAAACAGATTTTTGAAGCCTGGACCGCAAATCTACCCGCCGAGTGGGGATTTGTACCGGAAAACCAACAGGGTCCTTTGCGTTCGGCAGCTTTGCCGATGTGCTTTAACCGTCAGCCACTTTACGCTGATGGTTTGGTAATTACCGGTGACGCTGCCGGTTTGATTTCACCGTTTAACGGTGAGGGAATTGCTCCCGCCTTAGCCGCGGGCCGGATGCTTGCCCAGACCTATGCTTCGGCTTGCGTGCGCCCCACCGAACACGGCTTTGATTTAGCAATGGAAGGCTATCAAACGGCTCTTAAACAGCAGCTCGGCGGTTACTACAGCCTGGGACGAATCTTCGTAAAACTTATTGAAAAGCCTGAAATTATGCGCCTTTGCACCCGTTACGGGCTACCTCGGCGCCATTTGATGAAACTGGTTCATAAGCTGCTTTCCGACGGGTATGAGCGCCATGGGGGCGATATCTCTGATCGGATTATCCAGCTCTTAACAAAGGTGGTGCCGAGCGCATGAGTTTTGAGTTTGTTTCCACCGGTTTTTTGTACTTGAGGAGTCTGTAATGGATAGTTACACACCGATTTTAATTATGGCCGCCGCCGCTTTGGTGCTGGCTTTGGGTGGTCTGGGCGCTTCGGCAATTTTGGGCCCTTCGAAGAAGAACCGCGTAAAGACAGAAAACTACGAGTGTGGGATTGATCCGGCACCGCACCAGGAGACTTCTGGCCGTTTCCCGGTGAAGTATTACCTGGTAGCAATGACCTTCATCATTTTTGATATCGAGGTCGTCTTCATGTATCCCTGGGCCGTTAATTTCCTGGGTTTGGGGAAGGCAATTTTCTTATTGATGTTGAGTTTTATCGCTCTAATCACGATTCCCTTTGTCTACGAGTGGCGCCGCGGCGGACTTGAGTGGGACTGAGGAAAGACGAAAGTAGCAGAGGGGATAGTTAGATGGGGATTGAAGAAAAACTTCCTGCCGGTATAGCGCTAACTAGCGTTGAGCGTATTTTGGGTCTTTCTCGAAAAGCGTCTGTTTGGCCGGTCACAATGGGGTTGGCGTGTTGTGCGATTGAGATGATGGCAACGGGTACTCCGCGCTATGACATTTCTCGTTTTGGGATGGAGGTTTTCCGTGCCTCGCCGCGTCACGCGGATTTGATGATTGTTTCTGGTCGTGTTTCTCACCGGATGGCTCCGATTGTGCGTCGTGTTTATGATTCGATGCCCGAGCCGAAGTGGGTAATTTCCATGGGGGCCTGTGCTTCTTCCGGGGGAATGTTTAACAACTACGCAGTGGTGCAGGGGTGTGATCACATTGTGCCGGTAGATGTTTATCTGCCCGGTTGTCCGCCCCGTCCAGAAGCGTTGTTGAATGCAATTTTTGTACTTCATGACTACATGCGTACCCAGCCGATGGGTGTGCACCGTGAGCAGGTAGCGCGCGAGGCCGAGAAAGCTGCTTTGGCCGCTACCCCGACCCATCAGATGAAGGGATTGCTGGCATGAGTGAAAATCTACCGCAGTCTGTGGAAAGCGCCGGCGAAGTTTTCGGTCCCGCAAGTGAAACAAGAGGGTGCCCGGCTCCGCAAAAAGTGGGGGAGCGGCGCGGTCTTTTTGGTGTCACTGGGTCGGGAGATACAAGTGGTTTCGGTGGCTTGCAGGACCCGATTTTCCTTCCCGGTGAGTCGCCTCGTCCCTACGGTTCTTGGTTTGATTCTTGCGTAGATATTTTGGAGGAGCTGATTAGCCAGGCCGGTTTATCTGTTAAGTCGGTAATTGAACGCGTTGTTGTCGATCATGACGAGCTAACAATCTACGTTTCACGCGAGCATATTTTGCAGGTCTGCAGTTTCTTGCGCGATGACCAGGATTTACGTTTTGAGCTTTGCTTGGGTGTATCGGGTGTGCATTATCCACAGCATTCTGGCGCAGAGTTGCACGCGGTTTATCACCTCTTTTCGATTACCCATAATCGACAGCTGCGTCTGGAAGTTACCTGTCCCGATGCTGACCCGCACATTCCTAGTGTTACTCCGGTTTATCCGGGTAACGACTGGCATGAGCGTGAGACTTGGGACCTGATGGGGATTGTTTTTGATGATCACCCCGCACTAACTCGTACCGCGATGCCCGATGACTGGGTAGGTCACCCGCAACGTAAGGACTACCCGCTGGGTGGGATTCCCGTTGAATACAAGGGAGCAAGTGTGCCTCCCGTCGACACTCGGAGGTCTTATAACTAATGAGTAAGCAAACTCCACTTTTTACGGCTACTGGCCCGGCTTTGGGTGAGGAAGACCTGAACGAGCTGGTTGCTTCCGGCGGCGATTGGGATGACATCGTAAATGAGATGCACAAGCTCAGCTCCGAGCGCATCGTTGTTAACATGGGTCCGGTTCACCCCTCTACTCACGGGGTGCTGCGCCTGATTTTGGAAATTGATGGTGAGACTGTCCGTGAGCTGCGGGTGGGCACCGGGTACTTGCACACGGGTATCGAAAAGAACATGGAGTTCCGTACTTTCGCGCAGGGCTCTACTTTCGCAACACGTATGGATTACGTGGCTCCGATGTTTAACGAGGCCGCCTACGTATTGGCAGTGGAAAAGGCCTTGGGAATTACCGATCAGATTCCTGAGCGGGCAAATCTAATCCGCGTGTTGATGATGGAACTGAATCGAATTGCCTCGCACCTAGTGGCGATTGGTTCCGGTGGTAACGAAATGGGTGCCACCACGATGATGACTATTGCCTTCCGCGGTCGTGAGAACGTGTTGCGCATTTTTGAGTCCGTGACTGGTTTGCGCATGAACCATGCCTATTTGCGTCCGGGAGGGGTGGCTCAGGATATTCCGCCCGGTACTACGGACTGGGCGCGTGAGCTATTGCCGTCGCTACGTCGCGACATTGGTCAGCTGCAGGACCTGACGCAGGAAAACCCTATTTTCAAGCTTCGTCACGTTGATGTTGGTTACGTTCCCTTGGCCGCAGGGCTTGCTTTGGGACTGACTGGTCCTTGTATCCGCGCCGCTGGTTTGCCTTTGGATATGCGTAAACTTCAGCCCTATTGCGGATATGAACAGTTTGAGTTCAATGTGCCTACGCGCGATAAGTCAGATGCTTATAACCGCGTGCAGGTGCGTTTTGAGGAATGTTACGAGTCATTGCGGATTATCTACCAGGTTCTCGACCGTTTGGATGCCTGTAACGGGGCTCCGGTGATGGTAGCCGATAAGAAAATTGCTTGGCCGTCGCAACTTTCAGTTTCGGCTGATGGGCAGGGTAATTCCTTGGAGCACATTCGCAACATTATGGGTGAATCAATGGAATCTTTGATTCACCACTTCAAGTTGGTGACGGAAGGGTTCCACGTTCCGGCTGGTCAGGTTTACCAGATGATTGAACACGCCAAGGGTGTGATGGGTGTGCACCTGGTTTCTGATGGTGGAACTAAGCCTTACCGTGCGCATTTCCGCGACCCGTCATTTTCTAACCTGCAGTCTTTAGCGATGATGACCGAGGGTGGACAGTTGGCTGACGTGGTTGTTTCGCTGGCATCTGTTGACCCGGTTCTTGGAGGGGTGGACCGCTGATGAATTCTTATTCACCTGAAGTTGAAGAACGTTTACGTGCTGAAGCGGCACAGATTGTTGCTCGTTACCCGCGCGGGTATGAACGTTCTGCCCTTTTGCCGATGTTGCATTTGGTCCAGTCTGAGGACGGGTACGTGAGCGCGGCCGGGATTACTCTCTGCGCTGATGTATTGGGCATGACCCGCCCGGAGGTATCGGCGGTGGCGACGTTCTACACCCAGTACAAGCGCCATCCCAACGGGGAATACACGGTGGGAGTTTGCACGAACGCCCTGTGTGCCGTCATGGGTGGTGACGAAATCTGGGAGGCAGTGGAATCCCGTCTGGGAATTGGACATGAGGAAACCACCGAGGACGGAAAAATTACCCTGGAGCGTTTGGAATGCAACGCGGCTTGCGACTATGCGCCGGTAATCATGGTTAACTGGGAATTTTTTGATAACCAAACCCCAGCCTCGGCCGTGAAGCTGGTTGAAGATTTGACTGAAGGTCGTCCGGTTGCACCAACTCGCGGCCCTAATCAGGTACCTACCTTTAAGCAGGTTTCGCACACTTTAGCTGGTTTTGAAGATGGACTGGCCGTGCAGGGACCATCTGCGGGAGAGCCGACTTTGCGCGGTTTACAGATTGCCCGCCAGAACGATTGGACTTCCCCTGTTGTGGAGAGCCAAGAGGTTGTTGAGGGGAGCGAACGATGAGTGTTATTAAGGCTGCATCTAAGCTCACGCCGGTTCTGTCCGACATGTGGGATAAGGACCGTTCGTGGGATTTGGAAACCTATCGTGCAAACGGTGGTTATTCCGCTTTGGAGAGCGCTTTGCGGATGGAGCGTTCCGAGCTGGTTGATTTGATTAAAGCCTCGGGTTTGCGTGGTCGTGGTGGAGCTGGCTTCCCCACCGGTCTAAAGTGGTCTTTTCTTCCTCCCGATGACGGTAAAGCTCGTTATCTGGTGGTTAACGCCGACGAATCGGAGCCGGGAACCTGTAAGGATATTCCGACAATGATGGCCAACCCGCACGTTTTAGTGGAGGGTGTAGCGATTACTTCGCACGCAATTCGTTGTGAACACGCCTTTATTTACCTGCGTGGCGAGGTTGTGCATGTTTACCGTCGTTTGTTAGCGGCAGTACGTCAGGCACGCGAAGCTGGGTTAATCGGTCAGGGTCTGGGACCAAACGGGGACTTTAATCTCGAAATCACGGTTCACGCCGGCGCCGGTGCCTACATTTGCGGTGAGGAAACCGCTTTGCTCGATAGCCTTGAAGGTCGTCGTGGCCACCCTCGTTTGAAGCCACCGTTCCCGGCGGTTGCCGGTTTGTACGCTCGTCCGACCGTAGTAAACAACGTAGAGTCAATTGCTTCGGTTCCCGGAATTGTGCGTAACGGAGTTGAGTGGTTTGGTGCCATGGGAACAGAAAAGTCCAAGGGGCATGGCATTTTCTCAGTCTCTGGTCACGTTAAGCACCCCGGGCAGTTTGAGGCTCCTTTCGGTATTACGATGCGTGAGCTAATTGAGATGGCCGGAGGAATTCGTGAAGGACATCGTTTGAAGTTTTGGACTCCCGGTGGTTCTTCGACCCCAATTTTTACCGAGGATGAACTAGACATTCCCCTCGATTACGAGTCTGTTGGTGCGGCCGGTTCAATGCTCGGTACGAGGGCACTACAGGTTTTTGATGAGACAACTTCGGTGGTGCGCGTGATTACTCGTTGGACGGAGTTCTATCAGCATGAATCTTGCGGTAAGTGCACTCCGTGCCGTGAGGGGACTTACTGGTTGAAGCAGATTATGTTGCGTTTGGAAGCAGGTAAGGGGCATCCGGGGGATGTTGACTTGTTGCTTGATGTTGCCGGTAATATCGCAGGCCGTTCTTTCTGCGCCCTCGGGGACGCGGCGGCCACCCCGATTTCTTCTGGAATTAGGCGTTTCCGTGAGGAGTTTGAAGCTGGGCTGACAACTCCGGCGCGTGAATTGTTTCCCTACGAGGCCTCCTCGGTCTTCAGTCAAAAGGAAGGTGTCCGATGAGTGAGATGGTTTCGTTAACGATTGATGGCAAGCCGATTGATGTTGCTCCGGGTACGTTAATTATTCGCGCTGCGGAACAGGCCGGTATTCGGATTCCGCGGTTTTGTGATCACCCGTTGCTTAAACCGGCGGGAGCTTGCCGACAGTGTTTAGTAGATGTGGCTGCTCCTGACCGTGAGGGCAATGTGCGGGCTTTCCCGAAGCCGCAGGCTTCTTGCACGATGACCGTGATGCCCGGAATGGTGGTTAATACTCAGCGTACTTCCGAGGTAGCAGCTAAGGCTCAGCGTGGAATCATGGAGTTTTTGCTGATTAACCACCCGTTGGACTGCCCGGTTTGTGACAAGGGTGGTGAGTGCCCGTTGCAGAACCAAGCATTGGCTAATGGGGGCTCGGGTTCACGTTTCGAGGACGCAAAGCGTGTTTACCCTAAGCCGGTAACTTTGACTTCGCAGATTTTGCTTGACCGTGACAGGTGCATTTTGTGCCAGCGTTGTGTGCGTTTTGCCAAGCAGATTGCCGGTGACCCCTTTATTGATTTGCAGGGACGTGGCGGCGGTTCTTCGCCGGTTGACCATCACCTGCACATGGGGGAGCAAATCGGTAGCTTTGATACCCAGGTTTTGGGCTTTAGCGATTCGGCTTCTAACCCAAGTGGTGCGGAACTATCCGGAGCTAGCCAATATAGTGGTCCGGCTGGTTTACCGGGAGTTATCGGTTCGACGAACTTTGGGCCGGCGCACGAAGGTGAGTTGGATGAATCTGGTCGTCCCTTTGCTTCGTATTTTTCTGGAAATATTATTCAGATTTGCCCGGTGGGTGCCTTAACTTCGGTTTCTTACCGTTTCCGCTCTCGTCCGTTTGATTTGATTTCTACCCCTAGCGTTACTGAGCACGATGCTTCGGGTGCTTCGATTCGGGTGGATGCGCGTCGCGGTAAGGTTACGCGTCGTCTTTCTGGCGAGGATCGGGCCGTTAACGAGGAATGGATTTCCGATAAGGATCGTTTTGCTTTTAACTGGCAAGACAGCGACCGTCGTTTGCGTTTCCCACTGGTACGTGATGAGCAGGGGCAGTTGGTTGAGACTTCTTGGTCCGATGCGCTTTCTCGTGTGGCTTCTCGCCTAGGGGCACAGTCTCGTTCTGCTTTCTTGCCCGGTGGCCGTTTAACTTTCGAGGATGCTTACGCATGGTCGAAGTTCGCTCGTTTGGTAGCGTCAACGAACGATATTGACCATCGCGTTCGTGTTGGTTCTGATGAGGAACTAGGATTCCTCGGTTCGCGTGTTGCCGGTTCTGGTTTGGCTGTTTCTTATGAAGACGTAGAAAAAGCCGGTCAGGTGCTTTTAGTTTCTCTAGAGCCAGAAGATGAGTGCGCAACCCTTTTCTTGCGTTTGCGTAAGGGAGTAATGGCCGGTTCGTTGCGAGTTAGCACTTTGGCTCCATTCCTCTCGAATGGTTCTCTAAAGATGCAGGCGCGTTTGGTGCCGGCTATTCCCGGTGAGCAAGCCCAGGTTTTGGCTTCGTTGGGATTGAGTGAAGATTCCGCGCAGTTAGCACAGGATTTAGCCGGTGGTGTCATTTTGGTTGGAGAGCGAGCAGCGGATTGTCCCGGTTTGCTTTCTGCGGTTGTGGCCCTGGCTGAACGAGTGGGTGCGCGCTTGGCTTGGGTACCTCGCCGCAGCGGTGAACGCGGTGGCGTTGAGGCCGGTACTTTGCCGAACCTGTTGCCTTTTGGGCGTCCGGTTTCTGATCCGGCAGCTCGCGTAGATATGCAGGCCGCGTGGGGTGGGCAGGTTCCTGTTGAACCCGGTCGAAATGCGCAGGAGATTCTTCAGGCCGCTCGTGAAGGAAACATTGACACTCTCTTTGTTGGTGGTGTGGATGTGCGTGACTTTGCTGATCCAGCCAGTGCTTGCTCGGCTTTGGAAAAGGCTAAGTTCGTGGTTTCTTTCGAGGTTAACCGTAGCGTTGTAACCGAGCTTGCGGATGTGGTGTTCCCCGTGGCTCCACCGGTGGAAAAGCCCGGTACTTTCATTAACTGGGAGGGACGTTTGCGTCCCTTCGGGCAGGCTCTTTCTTCGACCGCTTTGGACGATCGCCAGGTATTGTGCGAATTGGCGAAGGCCGCGAATGTTGATTTGGGTCTGGCTACTTTGAAAGAACTTTATGCAGAAGTGAATTCTTTGATGGATTGGGATGGCAAACGGGTAGAGCTTACGGTTCATGAACCTCTTGCAGCTCCCGAGGTCACTTCCGGTTGTGCGCTTTTGGCTACACACAAGTCTCTTGTAGATGATGCGTTGACTCTTTATGGTGCTGATGATTTACGTCGTTCGGCACGTCGTCCGGTGGCGCGTATTTCGCGTGAGCTAGCTGCCCGTTTGGGGCTTTCGGGCGGTCAACGCGTGCGTTTGAGCGGTTCTCGGGGACAGCTTGAACTGCCGTTGGTACTAACGACGATGCCTGATCAGGTGGTTTGGGTTCCCCAGAATAACGGCTCTAATGTTTATGAATCTTTGGGCGAGGTTGGTTCTCTCGTTTCGATTACCGCGCTGGAGGTGACCAAGTGAGCGCATTTTTGCTAGCCGGTACGCAGGCGCGTTTCGAAGCTGCTGATTTTTCCCAGGAAACCTGGTGGCTGTCGCTTCTAAAGGCTGTTTTCATTATTGTGTTCCTGATTTTGTCGGTCCTTATGGCCCTGTGGAGTGAGCGTCGGGGGTTGGGACGTATGCAGACTCGTCCCGGTCCTAATGTGCACGGTCCTTTTGGGTTGCTGCAGGCAATTGCCGACGCAATTAAGCTGCTTACGAAGGAAGATATCTGGACGAAAAAGTCGGACAAGTTTATTTATATTCTGGCTCCGACCATTGCGGCTTTTTGCGCTTTCATGGTTTTCGCGGTAATTCCGATGGGCCCGAATGTAAATATCTTTGGATATTCGACTCCGCTGCAGTTGATGGATATGCCCGCGGCGACTCTTTACATTTTGGCTATTTCAGCGTTGGGTGTTTACGGCATTGTGCTGGGTGGTTGGTCTACGCGTTCGACTTTCCCTCTGCTTGGGTCAGTTCGTTCTGCGGCGCAGGTAGTTTCCTATGAATTGGCGATGTCGCTTTCGATTGTGACTGTTTTCTTGATGTCTGGATCGATGTCTACATCGCAAATTGTGGCGGCACAAGACCGGGTTTGGTGGGCGTTTGCTTTGGCTCCGGCGTTCGTGATTTACCTGATTTCGATGGTCGGTGAAGTAAACCGTTTGCCTTTTGACCTTCCTGAGGCCGAAGGTGAGCTGGTTGCGGGACACATGATTGAGTATTCGTCTATGAAGTTCGCTTGGTTCTTCTTGGCCGAGTACATCAATATGTTTAACGTTTCGGCGGTAGCTACAACTTTGTTCTTTGGTGGTTGGCACGCTCCTTTCGGACTGTCTTATATCTGGCAAGGCGCTAATTCTGGCTGGTGGCCCATGCTTTGGTTTATCGGCAAATTGTGGTTCTTCATGTTCTTGATGATTTGGACTCGTGGTACGTTACTGCGTTTCCGTTACGACCAGTTCATGAAGTTGGGCTGGAAGGTACTAATCCCGATTTCTTTGGGTTGGTTTGTTTTGGTTGCCGTGATGCAGGCCGTTCGTTCGTTCTGGGTTTTGCCTCAGTGGATTGTTTTTGCCGGTATTGGGGTAGCTGCTTTGATTGCGGTTGCGGTGGTGCTGGTATTCCAAGAATCCGAGGGTTCTTCTACCGCAGTTTCGAACGAAGAAGAGCCATTTGACGCTTTTGCGGGTGGCTACCCGGTTCCGCCGTTACCGGGCCAGACCCTTCCTCCCTCGCCGAGAGCTAAGCGTTTGGCGCAGGAGGCGGCGAGAGTCGTAAGTGACGCAAAAAGCAAAGGAGAGGACGCATGAGCATGAATAAGCCTTCGGGAATGCCCGATGAGTCATTTTTCCGTCCTGATGAAAAGGGGCCGCTGGGTCGCTTTTTCGCGCCGGTAGCCGGGTACGGGGTAACTATTACCTCAATGTTTGAGCCGGTAGTTACTGAACAGTACCCCTTTGAGACGCCCGTGATTGCGCCGCGTTTCCACGGTCGGCATAAGCTGAATCGTTACGCTGACGGTCTGGAAAAGTGCATTGGTTGTGAACTATGCGCTTGGGCTTGTCCTGCCGATGCGATTTTGGTCGAGGCGGGCGCGAATACGCCTGATGCCCAGTATTCACCAGGTGAGCGTTACGGTCGGGTTTATCAGATTAACTACCTGCGCTGTATTTTCTGCGGTATGTGTATTGAGGCTTGTCCGACTCGTGCGTTGACGATGTCGAACGAGTTTGAGCTGGCCGAACATACTCGTGCGGAGTTGATTTACGAGAAGCAAGATTTGCTGGCTGATTTGCAAGAGGGGATGTTGGCTGCTCCGCACCCGATGGTTCCGGGAACTACCGATGGTGATTACTATCGTGGCGCGGTTACCGGGCCGACTCAAGAACAGATTGAGTGGGTAAGGGAGAATCGTCCGCACGATCCGAGTTTGGACTCGGCCGCTGTAGTTAAGGAGGCGCAGTGATGAGGCCGTTATTAGCCGCTGCTGATTTGGGGATTAACTCGGCGTCTCCGGGCGAGTTTATTAAGTTTTCGATTCTGGCTGTTTTCATGATTTTATGTGCGATTGGGGTGGCTCGTTTTAAGCGTGCGGCCTACGCCGCGATTTGCATGATTGGGGTCATGATTGGATTTGCGTTGGCCTATTTGCTCAATGGTGCAGAGTTCATGGGAATCGTGCAGGTGGTTGTTTATACCGGTGCGGTAATGATGCTTTTCTTGTTCGTTTTGATGCTGATTGGAATTGGCGCAAGCGATAATTACCGTTCTGGATCGTCAGCATCGCGAGTTGCATCCTATCTGTTTGCTTTGGCTCTAGTCGCCTTGCTGGGAACTAGCGTTTGGTTCCAGTTTGGGGCACGCCAGTTCGCTCCTCCGCAGAATCCCGCTTATAACTCGCTTGAAAGTTTGGGCATGACTCTTTTCCAGGGGCACGCTTTTACGGTGTTGCTGTCGGCGATTTTGCTGATTACCGCGGCATTGGGAGCGCTTTTGCTGACTCATTCTGATCGTCTCACTCCGAAGCGTTCGCAGCGTCAGGTGGCCGAGGCAAAGATGGTTTCTTACGCGGTTAATAGCCGTCACCCAGGTCAGCTTCCGCCTCCCGGTGTGTACGCGGAATCTAACGCTTTCGATGTACCGGCAATTAGCGGTCAGACGCATGCTCCGATTGAAGAATCTGTTCCGCGCGTTTTGCGGGCTAAAGGAATTAACCGCAGCGTCGGTGAGGTTTCTCCCTGGGTGGCTGCACACCTGTTGCAGACTCGTAAGGGAGATCCGGCTCTTGGATTGCACGGTGGCGAGGCTACCCGTTCGGTGGGCCAATCAGGATCGTGGGGAATGCCGGGAGTTGGCGCTCCGCATGGTTTGAACCAGCCGGGAGCGGCCGAGGTTAAGCCGCTTGATTCCGATGTAACTGAGGAAAGTGAGGACAAAGAATGAGTCCTACCTGGTACATTTTGTTGGCGCTAGTGCTGTTTGGTATCGGTGCGAGCGTAGTTTTAACACGTCGTTCGGCGGTTTTGTCGCTGATGGGTGTGGAAATTATGCTGAGTGCCGCAAACCTGGTCTTTATTACCGCTGGACGTTTCCAGGGGCAGGCTGAAGGGCAGGTAATTGCTTTCTTTATTATGGTTGTGGCCGCTGCTGAAGTGGTGGTTGGTTTAGCCATTATCGTCTCTATTTTCCGTGCTCGCGGGACAACCTCACTCGATGAGATTGACCTGCTGAAGAACTGAGGGTGCCGGTATGCAATTTTTCTTAGCTCTTAATGACGGCCCGGTGCCGGCTGTAGCGGCAAGTGGTCTAGCTGCTTACGGGTGGCTTTTAATCGCCCTCCCTTTGCTTTCTTTTACGTTTTTGATTTTGGCAGCTCGTCGTTCCGACGCTTGGGGGCACTGGGTTTCCTGTCTGGCTACCGGTTCTTCGATGGTGCTGGGGTTGGCAATCTTGGTTCGTACTATCATGCTTCCGGTTTCGGATCGCGTGCAGAACCTAAGACTATTTACCTGGATTCCGGACGGAGACCATTCAATTGAGGTGGGTTTGCGTTTTGATCCGCTTTCCTTAACCTTCGTTGCGTTGGTAACTTTCGTCGGGTTTTTGATTCACATTTATTCAATTGCCTACATGGAGCATGATCCAGATAGACGTCGTTTCTTCGCTTATCTAAATCTGTTCATTGCCGCGATGTTGACCCTGGTATTGGGTAATTCTTTCGCTTTGTTGTTCGTCGGTTGGGAAGGCGTTGGTTTGGCTTCCTACCTCCTGATTGGTTTTTGGAACTATAACTTGAATTACGCCAAGGCAGCGAAGAAGGCGTTCGTGATGAACCGAGTCGGTGACGTCGGTCTTTTGCTTGGCATGATGGCAATTTTCAAGGTTTTCGGGACTCTTGATTATTCAACAGTTTTCGGTAGCCTTGAGCGTCTTACCTCTACGCAGGCAACAATGATTGGTCTGTTTTTGCTGCTGGCTGCTTGTGGTAAGTCAGCTCAGTTCCCGTTGCAGGCATGGTTGGGTGACGCGATGGCGGGCCCGACTCCGGTTTCTGCTTTGATTCACGCCGCGACGATGGTTACTGCCGGGGTTTATCTTCTGGTTCGTGCCGGCGCGATTTACACCTATACTCCGATAGCGACTACTTTTGTGGCTCTTGTAGGGGCGATTACTTTGCTCTTCGGGGCGATTGTTGGTTGCGCGAAGGATGACATTAAGAAGGTTTTGGCTGCTTCTACCATGAGCCAGATTGGGTACATGATGCTCGGCGCTGGTTTGGGGCCGGTTGGTTGGGCTTTCGCAATTTTCCACCTGCTTACTCACGGTTTCTTTAAGGCACAGATGTTCCTTGGGGCTGGTTCGGTAATGCACGCGATGGGAGACCAGACGAATATGCGTCGCTTTGGTGCTTTGGCCGGGGCGATGAAGGTTACTTGGATAACTTTTGGGATTGGCTGGTTGGCTATTTTGGGCTTGCCTCCTTTCTCTGGCTTTTGGTCTAAGGACACAATTATCGAGGCCGCGTTCATCTCTGATACAGCCGGTCCTTGGCAACCTTGGGTACTTGGTTTTGTGGCGTTGATTGGCGCGGGAATTACCGCGTTTTATATGTCTCGTTTGTTCTTTATGACTTTCCACGGTCAGGCGCGTTGGACAAGTGTTGCTGAAGGTAATGAGGTTCATCCGCACGAGTCTCCGGCACTGATGACTGTACCGATGATTATCCTGTCGATCTTTTCGATTGGCCTTGGTGGAGTTTTGGCGGTTGGCAATACCTTTGTTCATTGGCTGGAGCCGGTTTTGGGTCACGCCGAGCACGGGGAGCCTGTTTTGCCGCCGTTGGTAATTATGCTTTTGACTTTTGCTGCCGTAGTTATTGGCTTGGTTTATGCGTATTACCTTTACGTTAAGCTTCCCGTAAATAAGGCGGTTCCTGCCGGATCTGTCATTACGCAGGCTGCTCGTAATGATATGTATCAAGATGAGATTAACGAGACTTTGGTAGTGAAGCCGGTTCAGGCTTTGGCTACGGGTACTGATTTCGCTGATCGTCATTTGGTTGACGGGGCTGTTCGCGGCTTGTGTCTGCTGGTAAGTGGTTTGGGAGCTTTGGTAGCACCAACCCAAAATGGTCGAGTGCGTTCGTATGCGTTCTACACTCTGGCCGGTGTTGTTGTGATTATCGCCGTCGCACTGTTTGCACTGATTTAAGGCGGAAGGGAAAATAATGGTAATTGTTGAATCTTCTTTCCCGTGGCTGACGCTACTGGTGGTTTGGCCTCTGCTTGTTGGCTTGGCTATTTTGGCTTTGCCGTCGTTGCAAAAGCGGGGTCGCGAGCTGGCTTTAGGTGCCTCTGGCATAGAGCTAGCCGGGGTACTCGCGGTGGCTATTGACTTTAATTTCTCTCTTCCGGGTTCCTACCAGATGGCAGAGACTCATACTTGGATTCCCCAATTTGGGATTTCTTGGGCGTTAGGAATTAATGTTTTATCACTGGTTATGGTGGTGCTGGCTGCCGCTTTGGTTCCTCTGGTCCTTTTAGCGGATTATCAGCGAGATGCAGATTTGGGACGTGCGGGACGTTATGCGGCCTGGATTTTGGTTCTTGAGTTCTTCATGGTTTTGATATTTGTAACTCGTGACCTCTTTACTTTCTATCTGGCTTTTGAGGCAATGCTGATTCCCCTCTACTTCCTGATTGGTGTTTATGGAATTGGGGAAAATCGCAAACAGGCGGCACTTAAGCTAGTGATTTATTCTCTGGTTGGTGGATTGGTTATGCTGGTGGGCATAATTTCTGTCCCCGTCTTGAAATCTTATGCTCCTGACTCGTTCCTGTATGAAAAGCTCAGCGATGGAAGTTTGCATACCGGAAGCATGAGCGGCGATATTTTCTTGTTCTTAACCTTCTTCATTGCCTTTGCGATTAAGGCTCCGATGTTCCCGGTACACACCTGGTTGGCAGATGCCGCTACGGCTGCACGCCCGGGTACCTCAACCCTTTTGGTAGGTGTGCTGGACAAGATTGGTACTTACGGCATGATTGTGGTTTGTCTGAACATGCTGCCTGTGGTTTCCGCTCGCTTGTCTGGCTACATTATTGTTTTGGCTATCTTCTCAATCCTTTACGGTGCTTTTGCGGCTTTGGGATCACGGAACCTATTGCGTTTGATTTCTTTTACCTCGGTTTCTCACTTTGGTTTCATGGTGATGGCAATTTTCGTTGGTTCCGCCTACGCTTTGACCGGAGCTATGGTTTACATGGTGGCGCACGGAGTTTCGATTGCCGCGCTATTCCTCCTTGCCGGTTTCTTGATTGAACGAGGGCGAAGTGCTGACATTAACTCCTATGGTGGATTGCAGCGAGTAACTCCGGTACTGGCGGGAATGTTCCTAATGTCCGGGCTGGCTTCTGTGGCTTTGCCGGGTCTTTCGGGGTTTGTTCCCGAATACATGATTCTGTTGGGCACCTGGCAGGTTAATCCGTATGCGGCAGCGATTTCGGTGCTTTCAGTGGTAATTGCTGCGGTCTATATTCTTTTGCCCTACCAGAAGATTTTTACCGGCCCAGTACCAAAGGAAAAGAAATTCGCGGATTTGAACAAGCGGGAACGTTGCGTGCTTACCCCGCTTTTGGTAGCGATGGTGGTTTTGGGTGTTTGGGCGGCTCCTTTGGTGGGAACCCTCGGTGATTATTCTAAGCAAGTCAGCGCTGGCTCTGTTGTGATGCTGGAAAGGAACAGCAAGTAACTATGGGTACTGAATTGAACTTTGACTGGTTGGCTTTAACGCCCATTATTGTCATCTTAGGAACCGGAGCCGTACAGGTTTTGTTAGAGGCTTTTGTCCCGCGCAGGGCCCGTCGTTTGACTCAGCTAATTACTAGCTTGTTAGCTGTTTGCCTGGCTTTTAGCGTATTGGCCTACTTGCACATGAGTGACCTTTATCGTTCACCGGTGGCTGTTGCTGGGGGAGAAGTAAAAACTGATTTAGTTGGTATTTTTGCTCAGCTTGTCCTATTGCTCATTGGATTTTTATCGATTCTGGTTTTTGCTGATCGCACCTCTCAGAACGATGGGGCTTTTGCTGGCCAGCCTTCTGACCGTCCCGGTTCGGCTGATGAGGCTCTGTCAAACCGTATGCAGTATCAGCGCACGGAAATCTTTCCCCTCTTGATGTTCTCTTTGGGTGGCATGCTGGTTTTCGTACAGGCTTCTTCGCTTTTGACAATGTTCGTTGCTTTAGAAGTAATGTCGCTGCCACTTTATATTTTGGCGGCTTCGGCTCGTCGTCGCCGTCTAGTTAGTCAGGAAGCCGGAATGAAGTATTTCATTTTGGGTGCTTTCGCTTCTGCATTCTTCTTGATGGGTGCGGCCTTGTTCTTCTCAATTGCAGGAAGCGTAGAGTTCACTCGCCTTAATCCCCAGCAGCTTGCTCAGATTGTTCAATCCGGGGGAGCTGAAAAGATTATTCTATTCCCGGTTGCGATGCTTTTGGTGCTGGTGGGTCTACTCTTTAAGGTAGCGGCAGTTCCTTTCCACGCCTGGACTCCAGATGTTTATCAAGGTGCGCCAACCCCCGTGACGGGGTTCATGGCTGCCGGTGTTAAAGTGGCTGCATTTGTGGCTCTTTTGCGGATTGCAGATGCGACAGTAGTTGGTTTCTTCCCCGGTGTACGTTGGGTATTTTGGACGGTTGCGGCACTAACGATTGTCTACGGTACGGTAATGGGTCTGCGGCAAACAGACGTGAAACGAATGTTGGCTTATTCTTCGATTGCTCATGCCGGTTTCTTGCTAATTGCCATCGTGAGTGTTCGTGGATTGCCTACTTTTGCTCTACTTCCGGTTATGTTCTATCTGTTGACCTACGGTTTGGCCACAGTGGGCGCTTTTGCGATTGTGACCCTGGTACGTGAACGCAACCAAAATGGGGATATCGTAGGTGAGGCTACTTCGATGAAGCTGTGGGCCGGTTTGGGTAAGACTAACCCGTTCCTCGCCGCGTGCATGAGTATTTTCTTGCTTTCATTTGCGGGTATCCCGCTTACCGCCGGTTTTATCGGTAAGTTCTGGGTCTTTATGCTCGCGGTTTCGGCTGGCGCCACGCCTTTGGTAGTTTTGGCAGTTTTGGCTTCGGCGGCAACAGCGGTGTTCTATTTCCGTCTGATTCGGACGATGTTCTTTGAAGAGCCCACCGATAATTCGGTAGTGGTGGCTTCCGAAGGGTATTCATCTTTCGCGATTGCTTTTACTACCGCGGTAACTGTGGTTCTTGGTATTTTGCCCACTTTGGTTATTAATCTGCTCGCATAGCAGGTACTCTTTTACCTGTGAGCATGAACGAATTGAGCCCCGAGTTAGAACAGTTGCAGCAGCGTATCGCGCCGCTTTTGCAAGAAGTAGAAGAAGTCCTACTGGAGCAGGTTCAGGGATCTTCTGATTTGGTTGATCCGCTGACTCGTCATTTAGCGGTGGCCGGGGGAAAGCGCATGCGTCCCCAGCTAGTTATGCTGTGCGGTCAAATTGGCCCTAATCCACAGCCGGAATT
Source organism: Actinomycetaceae bacterium TAE3-ERU4 (assembly GCA_019218365.1). Classification (GTDB taxonomy): domain Bacteria; phylum Actinomycetota; class Actinomycetes; order Actinomycetales; family Actinomycetaceae; genus Boudabousia. The sequence continues at coordinate 215,345 of JAHUUJ010000002.1, forward strand.
GCTTGTTAAAGCAGCGGCAGCGGTTGAGTTGACGCATTTAGCAACCCTTTACCATGACGATGTGATGGATAGTGCTCCGCAGCGGCGGGGCGTTAAATCCGCACAGTTGGAGTGGGGAAACAACCGGGCAATTTTGGCCGGGGATGTATTGTTCGCACGCGCTTCTCGTTTGGTGGCTGCTTTGGGACCCGAGGCAGTGGATTACCATGCAGCAACTTTTGAGCGTTTGTGTCTGGGACAGTTGAACGAAACTTTCGGCCCCCGCGCGGAAGATGACAAGGTCCAGTTCTATTTGCAGGTTTTGGCCGATAAGACTGGTTCTTTGGTTGCTTCGGCGGCTTCGTTTGGGGCAATGTTTAGCGGATGCAGTACCGAGATTCGTGATGCGGTAGCTCTTTATGGCGATCGTTTGGGGGTTGCTTTCCAGATTGCCGACGATATTTTGGACTTGACTTCTCCCGGAGATGTTTCGGGAAAGACCCCGGGGACAGACTTGCGTGAGGGCGTTGATACCCTTCCCGTTTTGCTTTTGCGGCAGCGCGCAGCTTGCGGGGAAGGCGATTCTGCGGTGGCGCAGATTCTGGATGCTTTGGCGGCCGATTTGTCCAGTGATGAGGCTTTAGCGCACGTAGTTTCTTTGATTGTCGATAATCCGGTGATTAATCAGACTCGTGATTTAGCGCGTCAGTGGGTAGAAAGCGCCTTGGAAGCTTTGACCCCGGTGCCCGAGGGCGCGCCGAAGCAGGCGTTGGAGGCTTTCGCTAATCTGATGATTGACCGGGTTGCGTAAGTTACCTAATTAACGTTTCTTGCTAGCGCCGGGCGCGTTAGAATTAGAAAGATTTTTTATTATTACCCCTTTGGAGGACTCAATTGTCTGAACGACCTATGCACGTTGCTGTTGTGGGTGCTGGCCCGGCCGGTATTTATGCGGCGGATATTTTGTCGAAGTCCGAACTGGATGTACGCATTGACCTGTTCGAGCGCTTACCCGCCCCTTACGGTTTGGTTCGTTATGGGGTGGCTCCCGACCATCCTCGTATTAAGCAGATTATTACGGCTCTTTACCGTATTTTGCAGCGTGGTGACATTCAGCTAATTGCCAATGTGGAAATTGGTAAGGACATTACGATTGAGCAGCTTCAAGAACGCTATGACGCGATTATTATGGCGACGGGGTCTGACCGTGACGCAGTTTTGGATATTCCCGGTGTAGATTTGCCGCAGAGCTACGGGGCTGCTGATTTCGTGGCCTGGTATGACGGGCACCCGGATTACCCGCGTACATGGCCTTTAGAAGCCAAAGAAATAGCTGTTTTGGGTGTGGGTAACGTGGCTTTGGATGTGGCTCGCGTACTGGCTAAGCACCCGCAGGACATTTTGGTGACCGAGGTTCCGGAAAACGTTTACGCCGGTTTGCGTGATAACCCGGTGACCGATGTGCACGTATTTGGTCGTCGTGGCCCGGCGCAGGTCAAGTTTACTCCGCTGGAATTGCGTGAATTGGGCGAGGTACCCGATGTGGACGTTATCGTCTATGAAGAAGACTTTGATTATGACGAGGGTTCCCAAGCTGCGATTAAGGCATCTAACCAGACGAAGATGGTCGTTAAGACTTTGACTAACTACGCAATGGTTGACCGTGAGGAGCAGACTGCTTCCCGTCGGATTCACATTCACATGTTCCATTCGCCGGCGGAAATTATTGCGGATGAAAATGGTAATGTTTGCGCGCTAAAGACCGAACGCACAAAACTTGATGGAACTGGTAACGTCACCGGAACTGGCGAGTTCGTGGAAACTCCCGTGCAGGCGGTTTACCGGGCTATTGGATATGCTTCATCACCGGTGGCAGGTTTGCCTTTCGATGCGGAGCGAGCTGTTATTCCTTCGCTTTTTGGTCGCGTTACCGATGAACGTGGCGATGTAATCAACGGTGTTTATGCAACTGGTTGGGTACGTCGCGGTCCGGTTGGTTTGATTGGATCAACTAAATCTGATGCGGCAGAAACCATTTCTAAGCTGGTTGAAGATGCCCAGGCGGGTCGTTTGTCTGCGACGGGTGAGGAAGTTGGTCATGAGGCCACTTTGGCTTTGTTAGAAGAGCTAGGAATTAAGTACACGACCTGGCACGGTTGGGAATTGCTGGATGCGTACGAGCGTCAGCTCGGTGAGGATTTTGGGGAACTTCCCGATGGTCGCGGTATGCGTGAGCGTGTGAAGGTTGTTTCTCGTAAGGCCATGACTGCGATTTCTCGGGGCGAGGAAGTTCCCGAGGATTTGATTGGGCACGACGGCGAATGAGTTTCGCTCCAAGCACCCCGGTAGGCAGATGCCAAGGCCGGGGTGCTTGGGGTAATCTATTTTTATGCATACGCACTTTAATGGGGTAAAAACAGCCGCTTTACTCGGCGGTATGATTGGTTTACTGTCCTTAATCGGATGGTTTATTTCTCAGTCCACTGGTTCAGCTTTGTGGATGTGGCTCTTTTTAGGTTTTGGCCTGATTACCAGTTTTGTTTCTTATTGGAATTCGGACAAGATTGCCTTGCGGCAGATGGGTGCTTATCCAGTGACGCCAGAGCAGGCTCCGGGAATGTATCGAATTGTTTCGGAGCTGTCGCAAAAGGCTGGACAGCCCATGCCGCGTTTGTACGTTTCTCCCCAGCAGCAGCCGAATGCGTTTGCGACGGGTCGAAACCCTCATCATGCGGCAGTTTGTTGTACCGAGGGGATTTTGCGTCTCCTTAGTGAGCGCGAATTGCGCGGGGTGCTCGGGCATGAATTAATGCACGTTTATAATCGTGATATTTTGACTTCTTCAGTTTCTGGGGCAGTTGCCGGGGTGATTACTTCTCTGGGACGAATGTTTATGTATTCGTCAATGTTTTCTTCGCGCGATAGGCGCGATTCGGGCGCAAATCCGTTGGGGGCTATCTTGTTGGCGGTAGCCGCTCCGTTTGCGGCGATGGTGATTCAATTCGCGGTTTCTCGTACTCGTGAGTATGACGCGGATGAAGATGGTGCAAAACTGACCGGTGACCCCTTGGCATTAGCTTCTGCTTTGCGTCGTTTGGAATCGGGGGTGGCCGCTAATCCGTTGCCGCCGATGTCGGGTGAGACGGTTTCTCACATGATGATCGCTAATCCGTTTGGTAGTTTGCGTAATTTGTTTTCGACGCACCCGCCGATGGATAAGCGAATCGAGCGTCTGGAAAAGATGGCCGGTTACTAATCTCTTCGTAAAAGTGCCCGCATTCCCTGGGGAATGCGGGCACTTTTTGTTTTGCTTTAGCGGTAGTTTACGAACTGCAAAGCAGCATCTAGGTCCTTGCCTTTAAGCAGGGCAATAACTTCTTGGAGGTCATCGCGCGATTTGGAGCTAACTCGTACTTCGTCACCTTGAATCTGGGCTTTAATTCCCTTTGGAGCTTCGTCGCGGATAATCTTGGTTATTTTCTTGGCGATTTCTTGGCTTAAACCTTCGCGTAAGGTCCCGCTGAGAATGTAGATTTTCCCCGAGGGCTTGGGTTCGCGGTCGCCCAGGTCAAGAGCTTTGAGGCTTACCCCACGTTTTACGAGTTTAGAGCGCAGAACATCAAGGATGGCGAGGGTGCGTTCTGGGCTGTTTGCCTGCATGGTGACTGTTTCGCCCTTGAATTCAATGTTTGCGTCTACATTTCGGAAATCGTAGCGTTGGTTTACTTCTTTCGCGGCCTGGTTAACTGCATTGTCTACTTCTTGGCGGTCTACTTTAGAGACTATGTCGAATGAAGAATCAGCCATTTTTAGCCTTTCTGGACGGGTCATGTAGCCTGTAGCGGCGTGACGTTAAGCGTTTTTATCGCTTTCATTCTAACGGCAAAAGTGAAAGTGTGAGCAGGGACGCTTAATTCGGATTGGCGAAGTACCTAAAAAATTTGCTATGCTTTACCGGCAACAAAAACGAAGTTTCGTTCTTGTTCGGTGGGTTGTCCGAGCGGCCAAAGGAATCTGACTGTAAATCAGACGCGTAAGCTACGGGGGTTCAAATCCCTCACCCACCACGGTTTCGAAAGAAACTAAACGTGAGAGTTCTTTCACTGCCTTGCGAGTTGCGAAGTGACTGCTTGGTTATGTAAAGTTTTTCGCGTTGCCCCGATAGCTCAGTAGGCAGAGCGTCTCCATGGTAAGGAGAAGGTCAAGGGTTCGATTCCCTTTCGGGGCTCTGGTAGTGACCGATTCTCGGTACCGCCTAGCGGCGGGGTAGCTCAGCTGGTCAGAGCGCACGACTCATAATCGTGAGGTCGCGGGTTCGAGCCCCGCCCTCGCTACCAGACAATAGTCCAAGCGGCCCGGAGCCGCCAACTTAAAAGTGAGGAAATAACGTGGCAAGCAAGTCCGCTGACGTTCGCCCGAAGATCACTCTGGCATGCTCCGAGTGCAAGGAACGTAACTACATTACTAAGAAGAACCGTCGTAACACCCCGGATCGCTTGGAATTGGCCAAGTACTGTCCGCGTTGTAACAAGTCTACTTCCCACAAGGAAACCCGCTAGGAAGTAACTTGCGTAGCAGAGCCCGTCACTTTGGTGGCGGGTTTTCTTATTTGTTTTTTAGAGATAAATTGGAAACTGGTTAATCTGTTGGGTTAATTTCTTGCGCTGATTTGGGCGATGCCTGTACTGTCAGGCAATCTGGTGTTGCCTAGTTTGATGAGGCGTTTGTTGTGTTTAGTAGTGAGGATACTGTGATGTCTGTAGTTCCGGTTGCTTCCAACCGTATTTCGGTTGATTTGCAGGCCCCTTCTTTCGCTGATTTAACGACGATGGGAGTGGGGGGAAGTATTTCTTCTTATATCGAGGCAACTTCGGAAGAGGAAATTATCGCCGCTGTTAAGGCCGCTGACGAGGTTTCTCGCCCTTTTTACATGATTGGTGGGGGTTCCAATACGGTAGCGCCAGTTGAGCCGTTTGAGGGCGTTGTGGTGCGTGATTTGCGCCAGGAGCTAGTGGTTGAATCAGAATCTGCCTGCGGTGGCGTAAGCGTACGTGTGAGCGCGGGGATGCCCTGGGATACTTTTGTGGCACGTGCGGTAGAAAGCGGCTGGATGGGTGTGGAGGCCCTTTCCGGTATCCCCGGTACGGTGGGAGCCGCTCCAGTACAAAATATTGGCGCTTACGGTCAGGAAGTAGCGGAGACGATTGCTGCTGTGCGCGTTTGGGATCGTCTGCTAGGGCGTGTGCGCCTGTTGCCGCTGAGCGATTTAGAGTTGGAGTACCGTAATTCCATTTTGAAGCGTTCTTTAACCGAGGTGGGAGCCGGCGGGGGGCGCACTTGGGGTCCGACTGGTCGCTGGGTTGTTTTGGAGGTTACTTTCCAAATGCGTCAGGCTACTTTAAGTTCACCAATTCGCTACGGACAGTTAGCTGCTGAGCTCGGCGTGGAAATTGGGGAGCGGGTTGAATCGTCGCTGGTGCGTGAAGCTGTTTTGCGGGTACGTCGTTCTAAAGGAATGGTTCTGGATGATGCCGATAGGGATACCTGGTCGGCGGGATCTTTCTTTACGAACCCGATTATTTCCTTGGAAGAAGCCGAGCGGCTCGCTCCCGACGCTCCGCGTTTCCCAGTTTATGAGCGCGCTTTAGCAATCGGGATTGACGGTAAAGCCCCGCAGGTTCCGGGGGTAACTAAGGTTTCAGCGGCGTGGCTAATTCAGCATGCTGGTTTTGCTCCGGGCTTTTCTTTGCCCGGTTCTGGAGCTGCTTTGAGTTCTCGGCACACTTTAGCTATTGTGAATCGGGACGGGGCGAGCGCTCGTGAGATTTGGGAGCTCGCTAAGCACATCGTTGCGGAAGTTGAAAAAACTTTCGGAATCGTTTTGGAGCCGGAACCTGTTTGTCTTTGATGGGTTTTCTATCTGGCTTTTATTTCCTATTTAGAAGGGTTTAGTTTGATGCGTATTGCGATTGCCGGTGCCGGTGCGATGGGTTCGCGTTTTGGGTACATGCTTTCTCAGGCTGGTAATGAGGTTGTTTTAGCCGATTTATGGGCTGAGCATGTGAAGGCAATTTCCGATAGCGGTTTGCGGATTGACTGGAACGGTGAGGACCGCGTCGCGCGGTTGGATATTTGCTTCCCGCAGGATCTTTCGGGACATTTTGACCTAGTGATTTGTTTTACTAAGGCAATGGGGCTAGAAGCTATGCTCTCGCAGATTTCCCACATTTTAGATGACGAGACGATGGTTTTATGCTTGCTTAACGGAATTGGGCATGAAAAAACGGTTCGTAAATTTGTTCCGGAAGCTAACTTCCTGATTGGTAATACGATTTGGACTGCTGGCTTGGTTGGCCCCGGCCAGGTTCATTTACACGGCGAAGGTTCGTTGGCCTTGCAGAATGTGGCCGTAGGGGACGAACGTGCCCGGGAATCTGCCCAGCGGGTCGCACGGGTGCTTGATGAAGCCGGCCTTAATGCCTCCTATAGCGATAACGTGATGCATTCGATTTACCGTAAGGCCGCTTTGAACGGTTCGGTGAATGGGATTTGTGCACTGCTTGATTGCAATTTGATGAGTTATGGAAAAACCGCTCAGGCAGCAGAAATTTCGGCCGAGATCATCAGCGAGTTCGCGCGGGTGGCACAGGTTGAGGGAATTACCCTGGATCAGGATGAAGTCTTGGAATACGTAATTTCAACTTTCGATCCGGCTGGAATTGGTGAGCATTTCCCCTCGTTGCATCAGGACTTGGTACAGAACCATCGTTTAACTGAGATTGATTATTTGAACGGGGCAATTGCCCGTAAAGCAATCGAGTATGGTTTCCGTGCTCCCTACTGTGAGCTGGTTACTAAGCTGGTGCATGCAAAGGAACAGCTTTTAGGAGCCAAATAATCTTTCCTTACCACGCTGGTGAAGACAGCTTATTTTAGGTTTTATCTTTCTTTTCGACCTCGTTAGCAATTTCGCTGACGAGGTCGATTAGCGTTTGGCTGTTTAAGGGAAGGTTGTGTCCGCAACCTGGCAGACGATAGTGGCGTGCCCCAGGTAGGGTTGAGGAAATGATTACCTTTGGGTCCCAGCTGGGGGAAATTACATGAAAAATCTCGCTAGGGGTTTTGAGCTTGCGGATTCGTTTAAAGAAATCGGCGGTGGGCGCAAGGCGTCCAATACGGCTTTTCTTTGGAAAAAGATATCCCCACGGGCTTCCCCCATACGGGGTAGCAATCGTAATTACGGCTTTTATATCCCGGGGTTCTTCGCGGGATTGTAAAAGACTTTGCGCAACTAGACCGCCTTTGGAATGGGCCACAAAAATACAGGATTTTATCTGTTGCTCAGTGAGTTCTTTTTGGACGATTGCGGCAAGTTCTTCGGGCTCGGAAATTGACATCCCAAGCTTTGGAATAACGCTAATGGGATGACCGTGTTTGTTTAGGTTTTCAGCTATTTTCCTGAGTGCCTGCCAACTTTCGTTAACCCCCGGGAGCAGGACAACTCTTATTTTATTTCCCTTTTCCCATTCTTTAGGCGAGTGGGGAAAACGAAGAGCGTAGATTTTTTCTTTAAAGTCACTGAAAATTTCGCGTATGACGGTGTTTATGCGGGTGAGGTATCCGCTGGATTGTCTTTCATCGCCCTCGGAACTGGCCTGTAGTCTTTGGGACAGGGAAGGCCCCGGAAGGCGCGCGCAGTCGGTAATCATTGTTGCTAGCCATTCGTCTGCTTGATAGAGAACAGAATGAGCTTGTTCGGGGCAAACTGCGGTTGAGACTTGATTGTTGTTTGCACGTAGTGCTTGGGAAATACGAGCATTCCAGTTAGTAGGGGAGACGTAGTCGTAACCTCCGCGTATTAGGCGAATATTATTTTTCTCTATTCGTTTGGAGGTGTCTTCTGCCCGGTAATTTGCGACCTGTGGAGCAACTTTAAGGAAGTTTAGAACGCCGCATTGTAAGTACGCCTTAAGAGCGATGACAATCAGGCCCGCAGGCTCATGCCAGCTAGAACGGATAAAACGCGCCATAAGGCGGGTTTTAGGGAAGGATGAGAGCCTTTCGGGCAGTCCAATTAGGCTTAGGCTTGCTTGCGGATATCTTGCGGCGTGTTCAAGAGCTATTTGCGCACCCATTGAGTGCCCCACAACGTGCGCGCCGGCAGGTGCAAATTCTCGGCATACTTGGGCGATAATTTCACTGAAGTAAGAAATATTGGATTTTGGTGGGGCAGGAAGTCCTCCAAACCCGGGCAAGTCAACGGTGATTACCGGGGCGCTGGCTTGCAGCTCCTGGGATAAGCGTTGAAAATATTGGGAACTTACCCCCAGCCCGTGAACTAGCAAGAAAGGCACCTTTCCCTGAACGGCAGATTGATAGGTGATTTTTACTAAACTGCCGCAGTATTTTCGTAGGTAGGTGCGTCGGGCGGGGATTGGAGCCATGTATCTATGTCTTTCAGCCATTTTTGTTTTGCGTTTGGGGACGCTAGAGAGGCTCTTATGGAGCGTTTGGCCAATTCGGCTAGCTCACTATCGCTAAATCCGGTTTGGCGGGCAACTTGGTACTGATCGTTGAGACGAGAGCGAAATAGCAGCGGGTCGTCTGCCCCGAGTGCAATTTGAGCCCCGGCGTCGTAGAGGGTACGGAGAGGAACCTGGTCTACTTGCCCGTAGATTCCCAAGGAAACGTTTGAGTGGGGGCAAATCTCGAAGCCGATTCCCCGTTCGATTAGTTCTTCTAGGAGACGTGGATCTTCAGAGGCTCTAATTCCGTGTCCAAGACGGGTGGGGTGTAGGTACTTGACTACATCGCGGATTCCCTGGGGACCAACTAGCTCACCGCCATGCGGGAGGGAAGCCAACCCGGCCCGGCGGGCAATTGCGAAGCTTTTTTGCCAATCTCCACTGAATCCGTTTCGTTCATCATTGGAAAGTCCAAATCCGATGACTTCCCCCGGCTGATCTCCTGCATATTGGCTGGCTAGACGGGCTAGAGTACGAGCGGATAGGGGGTGGTGCATACGGGAAGCAGCAACAATAATCCCGATTTGTACTCCGGTGCGTTCGGTTTGTATTTTTGCTTCATCAAGGATAATTTCGAGCGCTGGGGTGATGCCCCCTACGTAGGGGGCATAGCTGGTGGGATCTACCTGTAGTTCGAGCCTAACCGCTCCTTCACTTGCATCATCTTCGGCGGCTTCTTTAATAATCCTGCGCATGACGGTTTCGTCTTTGACGAGGGCGCGAGCGGCATCGTAGGCACGCTGAAAACGGAACCATCCGCGTCGGTCTGCAGGAACGTGTAGTGGATGGTTATCGAGAAGATTGCTGGGGAGTCTGATTCCGCGTGCATCTGCCAGCTCAAATAGGGTGGAGGGTCGCATTGAGCCTGTGAAATGCAGGTGCAGGTGCGCTTTGGGGAGGGTGTTAAGCGGTCTCATTCTGCTTAGAGGTGGTCTTTTATCCACTGGGAGATAAGTGACATTAGGATTGGTCCTTCAGTTTCGTTGAGGACTTCATGCTGCGCGTCCGGTACTTCAACATAATCTATAGTCGGTGGGACATCTGCGGTGGTGCCGGCATCTTGCGCGAATCTGCGGGTGGCTTCGAGCGAGACGATGGTGTCGTTTTGACCCTGCAGAATTAGGGTATCGGGTGTCCACTTGGGGCAGTGCTCAAGAATTCGCTGTCCGAGCGCGACGATTGAAGCGCCGGTGAGCAGCGGGACTGACCCGTTGTAGTTTAGCGGATCATTTAGGTATTCCTCGACAATGCCCGGATCATTAGACAGGGCGTTTGGGTTTAGTTTACCGGCTGGGATTTTGGGCAGGAGTCGCCCTAACTCATATACAGCGTCAGCCAGTGGGCCTTTCAAAGAGGTATTTGCGCCGAGCGCTGGAGCGCTGAGCACCACTCCGGCAATTGCGTTGGGACGCCCTAGCGCAGAGGCCGCGGTGATTAATCCGCCCATGGAATGACCGATGAGAAACAGCGGTAAGTTAGGGTGGAGTTGTTCAATTTGTTTGCGGGCACGGTAGTGCTGGCGAACTAGGTCATTGACATCTACATTTGCGCGGGGGCCAGCTGATTTGCCGTGACCGTGGTGGTCGTAGCGATAGACGGTGATTCCCGCGCGGTTAAGGGCTTCGGTTAGTCGCTGATAACGACCGAGGTGTTCTGCGTATCCGTGGGCGATAAGGGCGACGGCACAGGGGTTTTCGGTCGGGTCAACTTTTCCGTGTAGAGTCATTTTCGCCTCTGTTTTTCTAGTTATCGGTGGTGAATAATTTTTGTAGGCGTCCGATGCCTTCCTTTAAATCTTCGTCGTTGAGGGCGTAGGAAAGGCGTAGGTAGCCGGGAGTTCCAAAAGCTTCTCCGGGCACTAGCGCAACCTGGGCTTTTTCTAAGATTAAGTCTGCTAGTTCGGCGGTACTGTTGATGGTCTGTCCCTGAACTGTGGTTCCGATAAGGGCACTGACATCAGGATAGACATAGAATGCGGCGGTTGCTTCGGGAACTTTGAATCCGGGAATCTCTCGGAGCATTGAGAGCATGGTCTGGCGACGTCGGTTAAAGGCTTCCCGCATTTGGTCGACGACTGCCTGGTCTCCGGTAAGAGCCGCAAGGGCTGCTGCTTGGGCTACGTTACATACGTTTGAGGTCAGGTGTGACTGGAAATTAGTGGCCGCGGTAATTACATCGGCAGGACCGTGCATCCAGCCCACTCGCCATCCGGTCATGGCGTACGTTTTTGCCACGCCGTTCAAAACAATAGTAGTGTCGGCTAGCTCGGGTACTGCCTTGAGAATAGGAGTGAAGGTACCTTCGTAAACTAGATGCTGGTAGATTTCATCGGTAATTACCCAAATGCCGTGATCGAGCGCCCAACGGCCAATCGCTTCCGTTTCTTCCGGAGTGTAGATACTCCCGGTAGGGTTGGAGGGGGAACACAGAAGCAGAGCCTTAGTATTTTCGGTTAGAGCCTGGTCCAGTTGGTCAATGGTGACTTTGTACTGGTTGTCTGCACCGGTGGAGATGGGAACAGAAGTTCCCCCCGCCAGGGCAATTGCTTCTGGATAGGTAGTCCAGTATGGGGCGGGTAGAAGAACCTCGTCACCCTCGCCAATGATGGCGGCAAACGCTTGGAATACAGCTTGCTTTCCTCCGTTGGTAACAAGGATATGGTCGGGGTTTACTTCATATTCACTGTATTTTGCGATGTGCGCGGCGATAGCAGCACGTAGTTCCGGAAGTCCCTTGGTGGGGGTGTAACGGTGATTTTTGGAATCGTGGGCAGCGTTGGCCGCGGCCTCGACAACGTGTGCGGGAGTGGGGAAGTCCGGTTCGCCGGCTCCGAAACCAATTACCGGATGTCCGGCAGCTTTGAGGGCCTTTGCCTTAGCTGTTACGGCAAGCGTGGCCGAGGGGGCAATGGCGGCGAGACGGGGGGAAATCCGGTTCTTGTTTCTACTCATGTTTATATGTTCCCATGTTCGTCTTGATAGTGCACCTAGGTGCTTAAAAAAGCATTTTTAAGAAGTTGATCGAACCGCCACTTTTGTCAGCATTTACGCCATTTTCTTTACTTTGGGTGGGTGCTGTAAATCTTACTCTTGTTTGAAATATGTGTTGTTGTCGTTTTTAGGCCCTGAAAACGAACTTCACCTTATTTTTTTCGATAACTTGAGATTGATTATATGTGTTTAGATGAAAGGTGTTTCCTAATGAAAGGTTCTCCTTTGCCCTATTTTATGGGGCGAATACGATTTGTTGTTTCCTTACTAGCGATAGCGCTAGTCCTAACTTTATCCACAACGATTCCCGCCTATTCTGGAATCGTTGCCACCGCTAATGCGGCCGAAGAAACTATTCCTGCGCCCGGGAAGACTTTACGTATCCCCGCGGGTGATGGTGGCTTCGTTGATCTATCGATGCGTCTTAAGAGCGCTGGTCGTGGTGGAGTAGAAGGTGTTAAACCCTGTTTCCTTAGTGCGGCTGCGGGATATCCCCAGGGTGACAATTCTGTAGATGATGGAAAATCTTGTATTGCCGAACTTGAAGAATATGAACCCACTTGGGAACTGACGGTTTCTTCGGCAACTGCAAATGAGCCAATTTCTTTCTACGTAAATCCAAAATATTTCACAAATGCGATTCCAGAAAATGGTTTACCATGGCGTAAGCCAGTGCTGAAATTCCCAGCTGGTAGCACTCCTGCTGTGACAGTTGAGGAAAATAAAGAAAGCAAACTTTGGAAATTTACAGTTCTTCCCAATCAAACTGGTAATACTTACTATTCTATGAAAATGGAATCTAAGGGTAATTCATATACTGGGAAATACTTGGGTGCATTTGAAATTTCTACTGATGCACTAGCGCAAGAAAAAGAAGTTATTACTTCAGATAGGGAAAATGAATTACTAGGTAAATTAAGTTCTGATTTAACTTATGCGAATTCAAGTGTTTCACCTCATCTTTCCTATTATGAAGGAAAGAAATACGTAAAACTAAAAGCAAACTATACTGCTCCTGGAGCTATGCCTGAAGAGATTGCTTTAGCTCGACCTTTTATAGGTGCGGAACACCCAGATTTGCTTTTGGATAATCGCTTTAAGTTAACTGTTTTGCCTATTCCAGGTATTACTTCTTCTGAAAAAGTATATGCCTTAATTGACGGGGAACGTCACGAAATGCGCTATAACGAAAGCGATGGAAGTTGGACATTGCTTTATCCTGCTAAGAGCTATAAGGATGGCCTCTCTCCTGAGATTCTCGTCCCTATGGAGACCCTTCCCGATAATGAAGACACTAAGATTACTTTCCGTTTGGATCCCGTGGATGAAAATGGGGAATTGACTAAGTTACGTTCTGATAGCGGACTATCTGAAATTCCTCTATTAGCTTCGGATAATCCCAAATATGGGTTAAATATAGTAGATCCTGGGGCTAATCAGGCCTGTGATGTCTCTTCTGCTACTGGAGCAAAGGTAAGGTTCTATAAAGCTGATGTTGAGGGGATTAATAATAACAATTGTGGGCAGGCGACAATCTCTCTGAATGACTACAAGTGTAGCGATGGTTGTAAGTCAGAAAAGAACGACGGTCTATTCGATCAGGGGAAAGATAAAAGGCGGATTAGCACGGAAGATGGTTCTGCTTACATATCTAACTCGGTGGTTAAGCTGACAATTAGACCTGAAGATGCGGGAAATAATCCTAAAGTTTGTGTTACCTGGGAACCTGGTGTACAGGCAATAAAGAAATGGTTGCCAAATGGATTCACTGGGACTCCTCAGGTTCCGTTTATGGTTAATGCTACGGGTGGTAATACCCTTGCGCAGGCTTTCCCTGGAGTGAAGATTTACCGCACTACCAAAAATTTAATTCGTGAGTCTAACGGTAAAAAGAGTATTGATTGCTCTGATTCTGCAGCCCAGTGGGAAAAAACTTATGAAAAAGGAATTATTAACAACGCAGTAGATCAAGGAATTGATATTGCGGATATCAGTGGATTTATGTTTGAATTCCCTGGAAAGTTAGAAACTTCCTTTGATTTGTTATATCTAGCCAGAAGAAACAAATACGATGTTACTAGTGCACAAAGACTTTTAACTGACGTTGATAATGGCGCAGAATATTACAAACTCCCGAATTATATGCGAGTAAAAAACGGGGAAGCTGACTGGTCTGACACTACTTCCTCATTCTTCCTAAGCCCTAAGAAACCTTCGGTTCTTTTTGATGGGATAAACTCCAGGAATGGTTTGTTTGATGCTATTAATTCCGGAACAGTAGATAACACTCTTGCCCCTCGTATAATATTTAGAGATCACATAGAGGGGATTGTAGATGGCGTAGATGACGAAGGAAATCCTCTAAAGATAACTAGCCGTATATATCTTTCTAAATGTCTTAGAGTAGATGAGACTAGCGTAGCGGCTTCTCATGCGGTGTATCACGCGTTGCCTGAGGAAAAATATTCAACCAACCCCAAAGACTGCGGAGTGGATCCAAACCATTACATCGAAAGAGTATGGAGCGCTTCAGCAAAGCCTAATACCACGGATGATTTCAGTAATGACCCATTCTTTACTGAAGACTGGGTTAACGAGTATCGTAATTCGGCTGATTCAAGTATATATGCTTACCCCCAAGATAATAATCAAGATGGTCTAGTGCCTTTCAAGATTAAATATATTTCTCCTGACTTTGGTATACCTAATCAATCGTTCCCTGCATATCCGGAAGTATTTCTCCCCGGGGGGAATGTTCTGAGCACAGATACAGTCGACGGGGAAACGGTATATAAGTTAGTTCCCCAGGGGAAGCCAATAGCTAATAGCTACTATAACCTGGGAAATAACGCTACAACAATCAGATTAACTACTCCTACGGTTACTCAGCTCCTAGCTTCTAACCGCTCTGATGTTCCGGAAGCTGGTGTTGATGATAATTTCAAGCACACAGCTCAGCTAGTGAACTCAACAGAGACTCTCTATGGAGAAACTGAGTATATTGATTTGCTTCCCTATAATGGTGATCCTTTCGGTACTCACTTTAACGGCAAGTACTGGCTGGATAAGATGCCGGAGAATCAGGGCAGTGTAGATAAATCGAAAGTAAGGGTTTTTTACACTACCGATGATCCGACTACAGTTTCTCTCTGTCCTCAGGGTGCCCTTCCTGAAGCATGTAATTCTCGCGTTCTGCGCGATATAGATAAGACTCCTTCTGCCACGGTCTGGAAGGAATTGACCCCGGAGATTCTCGAATCCCTCAAGGGGCCAGGTGGCGATGAGCGTATTACAGCCCTGCGCTTTGTGTCTGAGGAACTTGGTGCTAAACAGACCATGCGTTTCCAGATGACGTACGCGACCGAAGGTAATCGTAAAGGTGATGTTTACGCTTCTACTATGGGTTCGGCTAACTTAAAGCCTTCTGGTCCTCAGGGAGAGATTCGTACTCTGCAACGTCCGGAAGTAGCTAAAACTAAGGTAATTTATCGAGGTAAAATTACCGGTAATGTTTACCTTGACGGTGACCGTAATAATGCTAAAGGTACTTCTGAAGAAGGGCTGAAGAACTATACGGTAGAGCTTCTGAATGATAAGGGTGAAGTTATTCGCCGTACTGTTACTAACTCTAAGGGTGATTACTTCTTTGAACGCTTAGAAGCTGGTACCTACAGTGTAAAAGTTATTCTTCCCAATGGTAGAGAAGCTAATACCCAAGCAGGCGCAAAGCCAAGTGATATAGGAAGTGCAATTGCTACCGGGCTTGTTCTCAAAGAAGGTACTTATGGAGCTGACGGGGAAGAAGAAATTCCTCCTATCACTGCCGTCAATAACGTCGACTTCGGAATTACTTTGCTAGTTCCCTCCATTACTTTGAACAAGGTAATTGGTTCGGCTTCTTCTGAAGTGACTACCGCTACTGGGGAATTGAACTCTCCCGTTACCTTCACTGTATTCGGTGCTAACACTGGTGATTTGCCGTTGACTGAAGTTCGCCTTAACGACACTTGGGCAGAAGGGCTTTCGAAGGCTCCTCTTGACCAGACCTGTGTAATTAAGGATTCTGCTTCTGCTGACGTAACCGTTGATCGTGGTGACCTTACTTCCGAGTCTGGGGCAACCCTTCAGCCGCAGGATACATATGAGTGCACTTCGACCTACTCGGTCACTCAGGATGATATTGATGCTGGTTCCGAACTGGTGAACAAGGCTTCAATTTCAGGTAAGTCAGGTGAAGAGGAAGTTAGCGCTCCGGAAAAGACGGTAAAGGTGACTATTCCGGGAAACCAGGCGATTACTCTTTCTCGTGATGTAGTCCTTCCCGATGGCGTTAATGCCAGCGAGGATAACCGTCTGGTAGAGGGCGACAAGATTCACTACACCTACACCATTACTAATACCGGTAATAAAACTATTCGTGAAGTTTCCCTGACTGACGCTGGTGTACCAGGCTTTGATTCTTTGGTCTGTAAGCAAAATGGTGAGGTCGTTGATCTCTCTAAGATTGCTTTGGCGCCAAACGCAGTCGTTACCTGTGAAACCCCGGAAGTTACGGTTGATAAGGCCTTGGTGGCTAAACAGTCTGTGACTACTACTCCTACGGTAACTGGTAAGGCTGGTTCTACTACCGCGCCGATTCCGTTAACCGCCACTGTCAATCCTTCTACCCAGTACCTGGGAACTCCTGCGCTTTCGCTTAACAAGAGCGTTAAGGACAAGGCTCCTAAGTACCGTGCTGGTCAGACTGTAACTTACGAGTTTGTAGTCACCAATACTGGTAACACCCGATTGGATAAGGCAAAGCTTGCTGACCCGATGGAAGGGCTGCAGCTAACCTGCCCAGAAGGATATGAAAACCTCTTAAGCGCTGAAGGTATGACTCTGCCGATGGGCGGAAATGTTACCTGCACCGGTACTTACGAGGTAACCCAGTCCGATGTGGACAACCACAACGAACTACCCAATACCGCCACGGCAACTGCCGGGTTGCGCAACTCGCCTGCTCTTTCCCAAACCTCTAGCGCGGTAGTCGAACTTGACAACACCGCTTCAATTGCAGTTGAAATTGGGGTAAAGGACAAGCGGGCCGCTAATGACCCGTACGTTGAAGGTGATGAGTTGGTCTACACCTACACCATCACAAACGATGGTTTAGCTACCCTTAAGAACATCACTTTGACCGATCAGTTCGCGGCAGGTAAGGGGCTAGAGCCCGTCTGCACAAAGGACGGACAGCCCGTTAAGCTGTCGGAAATTACTTTGGCTCCCGGGGAAAATATTTCCTGTGAATCGCCCAAGTACACTCTGACGGCCGATGACATTACTGCTGACCGTACAATCGATAACTCAGTTGTTGCCACGGGGGTAACTCTTTCTGAGAACTCCCCGAAGAAGGTAACTTCAGGCGATCCCAAGGTATCTGTTCCTACCGCGGTTCCGGCTATCGGCTTGAACAAGACTGTAGTTGACCCCAAGGCAGCTTATGTAGCTGGCGATAAGGTTACCTACAACCTGGTAGTAACAAACCAGGGAGTAACCAAACTAACCGGAGTTAAACTCGTTGATGCAATGCCAGAAATTGAGGAACTTTCATGTCCTTTAGGTCACGAAAGTCTCCTATCAGAAAACGGCGGTGAGCTCAACGTTAATGAATCGGTTACCTGTACCGCTAAGTACACCGTCACCCAGGATAATGTTGACAAGGCTAAAGCCCTGGTTAACTCCGCTAAGGTAGTAGGTGTTACGCGTAACGCTCCGCAGGTATCTGCAACCTCTGAAGTGCCGATTAACTTCTCTAGCGAAAAGTCAATCTCTCTAATTCAGACGGTTGTTCCATCTGCACCTGGTGAAGGTCCTGAAAGTGTTGACGGAAAGTATGTAGCTGGCGACAAGGTAGTTCACGAGTACCTCATCACCAACACCGGTAGTGTTACTCTGAACAACTTGAAGCTAGACAAGGGGCACGTGGACGGTACTCTGGTTTGCCACCTCGCAGATGATGAATCCGTGAACGTGAACCTTGATACCTTTGCACTCGCTCCCGGACAGGCAATTAAGTGCACCTCTACTCACGTAGTAACTGCTGAAGAAGCCACTAACCCGACTTTGGCTAATCCCTCCACCGTTACCGGCACCCCGGTTGCTGGTGGTGCGCCGGTCGACTCTACTTCTCCAGTTGCGGTGAACCTTGGACAGCCTGCTATTTCCCTAGTGAAGAATGTCAAGGACCGTAAGGATGCTTACCGTGCGGGCGAGGTTGTTACCTACGAGTTCACAATCGCTAATGTGGGTAACACTGAACTGAACAACGTGAAGTTAGTTGACTCAATGGAAGGTCTGAAACTTTCTTGCCCAGCTGGTTTTGAGGGATTACTCTCCGAAGAGGGAATGACCTTGCCAGCAGCTGGAACTGAAGGCGCTAACGTTGTCTGCACCGGTACTTACAAGCTGATTCAGGCGACTGTGGATGCGGGAGCTGATATCCCCAACACAGCCTCAATTTCTGGAGCCTTGCGCGGCGTTCACGTTGAAGGATCTTCCAGCGCTTCGGTTGCAGTTTCTAAGAACAAGTCGATTGACCTAGTTCAGAGTGTCAGCCCGTCTGCGCCAGGAGAAGGACCCGACTCGGTTTCCGGAAACTACGTTGAGGGAGATACCGTCAACTACACCTATGTCATTACCAACACTGGTGATGTCACTTTGAAGAACCTGCGTTTGGATAAGGGACACACCGACGGTACCCTCGTTTGCGTTACTAACGATGACGAGGCTGCTAACGTGAACCTTGACATTGCAACGTTGGCTCCCGGTAAGTCCATTAAGTGCACTTCTAGCCACGTAGTCACTAAGGAAGAAGTAGTGGCCGGCTCAGTTCTTCTGAACCCCGCTACCGTCAAGGCACTGCCTCTGACCGGTGAGGGAGAAGTCACTGACGTAACTGAGACTGAAGTTGCTCTGGCTATTCCGGCTGTTTCCTTGGTTAAGCAGGTCGAAGGAAAGAAAGACAGCTATGTGGCTGGCGATGAAGTTAAGTACAGCTTCGTGATTGCCAACCAGGGCAAGACCAAGCTTGAGGGGGTTAAACTTACTGACCCGCTTGAGGGTGTTAAGCTCAACTGTCCTGAAGCCTTCTCTGATTTGCTCACCGATAAGGGTGCTACTCTTGCCCCACTGGGTAAGAAGGATTCCTCAGTTACCTGTACTGGTACTTACACCCTTACCCAGGCTGATATGGACAAGATGACAATCTTGGGCAACACAGCTACTGTCAATGCTGGACTGCGTAATTCAGCTCCGTTAGCTGTTGAATCTAGCGCACAGGTAGCTCTTAATAGCGTAGCTAAGCTGAGCTTGAAGAAGGAGATAAGGAACCTACGTCCTACCGGTTACCAAGTTGGCGATAAGTTGACCTACGTAATCACTGTAAAGAACGAAGGAACCGTAACTCTTGCTGAACCTAAGGTCGCGGACAAGATGCTTTCTGATCGCGGAGTTGAACTAAACTGCCCCGCGAAGGACACCCTTGCGCCAGGTGAGAGCTTCTCTTGCGTTTCCTCGGAATACACCCTGGAAAAGAACGAAGCTACGGGTAAGGATCTTGTTAACACAGCTACCGTTACCGCCAAGTCTTCTTCCTCCACAGGAGCCGAAGAACTTAAGGCAAAGAGTAGTGTTGCTGCCAAGACCATCGTGCCTCCGCAGACCAAGTCCGCTAATACTCCGCAACTAGCGATTACCGGAGCTGATGCGGCTACTTACGGTGGATCAGCATTGGTACTGCTACTTATCGGTGGTGGTTTCTTGATTGTGGCACGCCGCAAGAAGGAACACAGCGAATAAATTAACTTTCTGCTCGGCGGGGCAGCGTAACTAGCTTTTAGCTAGCCGCGGAGTAGAAGGAACCCTCAGAGGGAGGCGATGGACGAGTTTCCGTCCACCACCATCCTCTGAGGGTTTTTTATCGCTGTGCGCAGTAGTGCATTCTAGAACGAAAGAAGTAGGGCAACTTTTCTCTATAAACGCTAATCAAGTTAGCGAAGTAAGCAATAAACTATGACCTGCTAAACATTGCTTATCGCTTCCTCGGGTGGACTAGAGGGGCGATTTCGACTAAACTATTGCGAGTGTTGGTGCTGAAGTATCAACAAACCTTAGGGTAGTGGCGCAATTGGTAGCGCACCGGTCTCCAAAACCGGCGGTTGTGGGTTCGAGTCCCTCCTGCCCTGCTCCGTTAGAGGCTGGGATCGATTGATTCCAGCTTTCATTTAGGCGAAAATATAAGGAGTTTAAGTGAGCGAAGCTAGCAAGACTGAAGAAAGCCGCAAGCTTGGCTTCTTCGCGCGTATTGCGCTCTTTATTCGCCAGGTTATAAACGAACTAAAAAAGGTTGTTTACCCCACCAAGAATGAATTGCTGACCTACTTCCTAGTCGTAATTTTGTTCGTTGGGGTTTTGATGGCCTTTACCGGGGCGATTGACTTCCTCTTTGGTTGGGTCGCAAACCTTGTTTTCGACTGATTGTAAAAATACCTGTATAATCACGAAATGAACTTACTGCCCGGTCTTAGGAGACCGGGCAAACGTATATCTCGTGGCACGAAATAGCCATTAAAAGGAGCATCTGTGAGTAACGAGTTTGCTAACGAATCCGAGGGCCTAACCGCCCCCGTAACTGACGAACCTGGCGTGTTGGACCAGGTCGCTGAGGACTCCTTGGAGGAGAACCTTGCGGAAGAACTCTTGGCTTCGGCCGGACAGGATGAAGTAGAAGCTGATGTTGCGGCACAACCTGCCGCAGACGATAGCGAACCAACTCCTGATGAAGACGCTGACTCCCGTCCAGTGGATGTGCAGGAGGTTATCCGTCGCCGTCTAAACGAGTTCCGTAACGAACTGCGTACCAAGCCCGGTGACTGGTACATTGTCCATTCCTACTCGGGCCACGAACGTAAGGTCAAGGCGAACCTCGAACAGCGTGCCAGCTCTTTGGGGATGGAAGATTATATCCACGAGGTTCTCGTGCCGATGGAAGAAATCATCGAGATGAAGAACGCCACTCGTAAGCGCGTTACCCGTGTGCGTATGCCCGGATACGTAATGGTTCGCATGTCCCTTGACTCTGACAACGCCGTACTTCGTACTGTGAAGGACACCCCGGCAGTTACCGGTTTCGTGGGGGATTCGCGCCTTAAGGATCGCGAAAACCAGATTCCGACCCCGCTTAGCCTGCCCGAGGCTTACGCAATGCTTGCTCCGCAAGTTGAGCAGGAAGTCATTGCTGAACTCGAAGCTGCTGCTGTGGCTACCCCCGCTAAGGCTATTAAGGTCGAGTACGAGGCAGGCGAAACTGTCAGTGTTATTAACGGCCCATTTGCCGGTCAAAGTGCAACGGTTTCTGAGGTCATGCCGGAAGCTAAGAAGGTTGTTGTTACCCTCACCCTGTTCGGTCGTGACACTTCCACCGAACTTTCGATGGAAGATATTCGTAAAGAAGACTGACAATTTCGGCCTAATTTTTAAGGTTTCAATGTGAGATGTGGCGCCGGCGTTGCTTTCGTCGGCGCAGACATCTATCATTGCTAATTGCGCTTAGCTTAGGCTGAGTGCGCATATTGTCCATTTCGATTGCCTTCCGGCAATCGTTCCGTAGCTAAAATAAGGACCCTAAACTTATGGCTCCCAAGAAAAAGGTTACCGGCCTGATTAAACTCCAGATTCAGGCTGGCGCCGCTAACCCAGCACCCCCGGTAGGTCCGGCTCTGGGTCAGCACGGTGTTAACATCATGGAGTTCTGCAAGGCTTACAACGCGGCTACCGAGTCGCAGCGTGGCAACATTATCCCGGTTGAAATCACCGTTTACGAAGACCGTTCATTCACCTTCGTAACCAAGACCCCGCCGGCCTCCCAGCTAATTAAGAAGGCTGCTGGTGTGCCCAAGGGATCCGGTGTTCCCCACACCCAGAAGGTTGGTAAGCTCACCGCCGCTCAGGTTCGTGAAATTGCCGAATCTAAGATGGCTGACCTCAACGCTAACGACATTGAGGCTGCTTCCAAGATTATCGCCGGAACTGCCCGCTCCATGGGTATCGACGTCGAAGCCTGATATTCAAAAAAACTTTATTGTGCGCCTGTGGGCGCAGGTGGAAGGGCCGCGCAGCCCGCACCACAAACTGCTAAGGAGATGCAGATATGAAACGCGCTAAGAACTACCGCAAGTCAGCGGAAAAGATTCACGAGGGTGAACTGTACGCCCCGTTGGAGGCTTTCAAGCTGGCGAAGGAAACCGCCACCACCAAGTTCGACTCCACTGTCGAGGTTGCTTTCCGCCTGGGTGTAGACCCTCGTAAGGCTGACCAGATGGTACGTGGCACCGTCTCACTACCTCACGGTACTGGTAAGACCTCTAGGGTCCTGGTCTTCGCAGTCGGCGACAAGGCACAAGCTGCCCTTGAAGCCGGTGCTGACGAGGTCGGTGGAGATGAACTAATTGAAAAGGTTGCCAAGGGATACACCGACTTCGATGTTGCCGTGGCTACCCCCGACTTGATGGGTAAAGTTGGTCGTTTGGGTCGTGTCCTAGGTCCGCGTGGACTTATGCCGAACCCCAAGACCGGTACCGTTACCATGGATACCGCGAAGGCCGTTAAGGAAATTAAGGGCGGTCGTATTGAGTTCCGTGTTGACAAGCACTCAAACCTTCACTTCATCGTTGGTAAGACTTCCTTCTCCGTTGAACAGCTAGTTGAGAACTACGCTGCCGCTCAGGAAGAAATCCTGCGTCTAAAGCCAGCTTCCTCGAAGGGGCGCTACATTACCAAGGCGACTGTTACCACCACTATGGGTCCCGGTATCCCCTTGGATGCCACCAAGACTCGTAACCTGCTAAGTGAATCAGCTTCCTGATTGCGCTAAATAGCTTTTGAGTTTCCCTCCACCGAAGCGGTGGAGGGAAACTTTTTTCTTGCTTTCGCTACGGCCCTTTTTAGGTAGTTAATCCTATCTGTAATACTTTCCCTCGGGGGGGATAGAACGCCTATCCATTTCTAGATTCCTAGTTTTCATCCCATAACTTACAGATTATTTCGTTGTCGAATATGTGTTTTGTGGATTAGGAATTATCTCGTGGTGAGTTTCACGTCCGCTTTTTCTTATCTGACGTGACTTATTCCTTCTCGTTTGTTATTCTGTCTAAAGCCAAAGACCGTTGGTTTCCCGTCACCGGGCGGGAATAAGACCTTTAAGGTGCCATCGCAGGTGTGTTTCAGACATTTATGTCCCGTACGCATTCTGCGTTCGGGGCTTTTTTGGTTTAACTAACGGCTACGATCGGAAGGAGGGCCATGGCAAGGCCTGACAAAGTAGCAGCGGTGAAGGAACTGACTAAAAAGTTCCGCGAATCCGCCGCCGTAGTACTTACTGAGTACCGCGGCTTGAGCGTGGGCCAGCTCAGCGAGCTGCGCCGTGCTCTTGGCGAGAACGCAACTTACACCGTCGCAAAGAACACCTTGGCTTCGATCGCGGCGAAGGAAGCTGGACTTGAATTCTTGCAGGAAGACCTAACCGGTCCTACTGCTCTTGCATTCGTTTCTGGCGAGCCCGTCGACGCGGCGAAGGCTCTGCGTGACTTTGCTAAAGACAATAAGGCACTAGTCGTTAAGTCTGGTGCAATGGAAGGCCAAAAGCTTTCCGCTGACGCTGTGAAGCAGCTAGCCGACCTCGAGTCTCGTGAAGTTCTGTTGGCCAAGGCCGCAGGCGCCATGAAGGCGAAGATGGTTCAGGCTGCATTCATGTTCAAGGCACCGGCAGTCAAGGCTGTACGTACCGTGGACGCCCTGCGCGAAAAGCAGGAACAGGCTGCCTGATTTCTTTCAGGCACATAACCCATAATCGCTGCTTATCAAGCAGGAAAATAAATCAGGAAGGAATGCCAAATGGCTAAGCTTACCAACGAAGAGCTCATCGAAGCTTTCAAGGAAATGACCCTCATCGAGCTGTCCGACTTCGTCAAGGTCTTCGAAGAGACCTTCGATGTTGAGGCTGCTGCTCCCGCCGCTGTTGCAGTTGCTGCTGGCCCTGCCGCCGCCGCTGAAGAAGCTGAAGAGAAGACCGAATTCGACGTCGTTCTCGAATCTGCTGGCGAAAAGAAGATCGGTGTTATCAAGGCCGTTCGCGCCCTGACCTCCCTCGGTCTGAAGGAAGCTAAGGAACTGGTTGAATCCGCTCCTAAGGCTGTCCTCGAAGGCGTTAACAAGGAAGAAGCCGAAAAGGCTAAGGCTGCTATCGAAGAAGCCGGCGGTAAGGTCACCCTTAAGTGATTTGATTCCGGTTGCCTAGTTAAATAGGCACCGGACTTACCAACTTCTAGTTATTCCCCCAAGGTATTTACTTTGGGGGAATAACTTTATCTTTATACAATGTTCACTAGCTGAATCTTTTCCTTGTGATATTTACTTGCCGCTACTTTGCCACTTTCCTCTGTCTGATTTTTTATTGGTTTTCCTTAAATATAGGTATTCCCCGGAAAATAAAACTTCCGGGGAATACCTATATTTTAGTTTGCTTTAACCAACTAGCTGTCCAGCATTCATACGGTGTACTTTGGTGCAACCATCAAGCTGGTCAACACGGTGGGTAATTTCTAAAATTGTAGCTTCGGGCAGTTCCCGACGGACAGCGGCACGTACTTCAGCCGCAAGGGAGGGGTTCAAGTGTGCGGTTGCCTCGTCCAGGATTAGCGCACGTGGGCGCATTAGCAGCGCCCGAGCTAGGGCTAGGCGTTGACGTTGCCCGCCGGAGACAGCTTCTCCCTTAGCGCCCAAGCGGGTTTCTAATCCGTCTTTCCAGCCGCGTACTTCCTCGGCTACTTTTACTACTTCCAGGGCGTGCCAGAGTTCTTCCTCAGTTGCTTCAGGAGCCGCTAGACGTAAGTTTTCCGCGACCGAATTATTGAATAAGTGCGCACGCTGGGGAACATATACGACCGACTGGCGTAATGATTCAACATTGACTTCACGCAGGTTCTTTGTCCCCGCGTAAAGATTTCCCGATGCGGGGTCTTCGACTCGGACAAGCAGATTAGCGAGAGTAGATTTACCGCATCCGGTGGGTCCCACAAGCGCATGCCACTGGCCGGCGGGCACGCACAAACTTACCGAGTGCAAGGTTTGGTGGTGCATGCCTGAAGAATCGGTGTAGTGGAATGTGACGTCCTCGGCGCGTAGCTCTAGTGGCCCTTGCGGGAGAGGGGAGGTGCCACCATCAGGGGTGGGTTTTCCTTCTGTGAGGGTACGAAGGCGTGCAGCAGAGGCGAAGGAATGGAGGAGGAAAACAGAAAAATCTTCAACTCCACGAACTGATTCCCACCCGCGAATTGATCCGGCAATAGTTGCGATAGCGGCTGATAGGTAGAGAGTTCCCTGAGCGATTTCTCTTGTCGCGACGGCAATCATGACCACCGCCATTAGTAGCATTAGCCCAAAGTTAGTGGCGCGACGTACTCCCAGTACCAGGTGCGTGGGAATCGTAATACGGGAGAGGTCAGCATCTTGCTCAGAAAGGTCTGAAAGCATTTTTTCTTCTAGTCCGTACCCGCGAATCTCACTGTTTCCACCCACGATGTCAGAAACTTTCTCAACGACTTTTGCACGAGTGCGTAAAGTGGCGCCAGAAGAAACTTCGGCGCTTCCCGCACCTAAAAAGAGGAGGGCGGGAAGGGCAAGGAAGTTGAAACCTAATGCGATTAGAGCAAGATTGGGTGCTCCGAGGAAGAAGAAAAGCACGCAAGAAAATAGGGGAACCAAAATTGCCGAAACCGCGGGGGCAAAAGTGTGTGCGAAGAAAACTTCAATCCGGTCAATGTCGCGGGTCAGGCGAACCAGTAAATCACCCGAGCGTGAAGAACGCGAAATAGCGGGTGCTTGGGGATAGAGCTTGAGGAACGCGTGCCGGCGCAAAAGTTCTAGCGCTTTGAACGCAACAAAGTGTCCACTGAACTGTTCTAAATAGCGCAACAGTGCTTTCAATAGGGCTATACCCAGCAAAATTAGCACTGATTTCCAATTCGCTAGAGGTGTGCCGCTGAAGTGTTCTCCTACTTGCCATCCAACGAAAGCCAGCATGATTACTCCGAGCATCTGGTCAGCCACGCGCGCGGCGGAAGAAGCCAATAGGGGAGCGAGGACCGGACGGGTGAGTTTAAACATCCAGGCGGTTAATTCTCTACGTGTGTATTCCATGCTTACTTGTCTCCTTCGTGCTTGGCGGAGGCGGCAACGCAACCTTGCTCGATGTGAATTGTTTGGTTGGCTCCCGGAAGGAGACCCTCACGGTGAGTCACCATTACTACGGTGTACTGATCGTTTAGGTTCGAGAGACTTTGGCGGATTCGTTCTTCTGAATCAATATCAACCGCGGAGGTTGGTTCGTCCAAAAGTAGTAGCTTGCGTTCTGAAAGCAACGCCCGTGCGATTGCCAGTCGCTGTGCCTGGCCTCCGGACAGCCCGTATCCGCGTTCTCCAATTTTAGTTTCGAGTCCGCGGGGGAGCGCTTTAATCTCTTCATCCACGCGGGCCAAAGCGAGAACCTCCCAGAGTTCTTCATCCGTAGCCTGCGGTTTTACGAGGCGTAAATTATGTGCGACGGTGCCGGCGAACAACCAGGTGCTTTGCGCAACAACCGCGCTAGCGTCACGTAGTTGCTGAGCGGTGGCCTCGTGGCCCTCAAGAAGGACATTGCCGTGGTGGGGTTGAAGCTGTCCGGAAAGAACGCGTAAAAGCGTTGATTTCCCCTGCCCGGAAGGGCCGACTATGGCCAGCCTTTCTCCATGGTTGGCCTGTATGCTCACTCCCTTGAGGATATTTTCGTCGCGCTGATATCCAGCTTCAATGTTTAAGGCGCTTAGCGCGGGAGCGTCCGCGCCGCTTCCGGTGGTTAGCTCATCTTGGGAATTAACAACGTGGGGCGCGGGGTGAGAATCAAGATAGCGCTTAGCTGCGCGTTGAGCAGCCATTCCGCCCATTCCCACGTAGAAAAATGCCCCTACCTGGTCAATCGGTTCGAGTAGTAGGACAGACATGAGGACAAGAGCCGTGCCCTGACCGACGCTAAGGGTCGAATCACCCATGCGAATGAAGACCATTATGGCGGTGGCAGCGACCATAAAGAGTGAGAAAGAAATATCGATTACGAATAGCACCAGCTGGTTACCGGCCAATAGACGCATGATGGCCTGTCGGTTTTCTTCTCCGCGGCGGGCGAGGTCCTTACCCACGCGACGTGAAGCGGCAAGCATCTGAAGAGTGTCGATTCCTTCGATTGCGTCGAGGTAGGCGGCAGCAAGGTTGGCGCGGGCACGTCGGGATTTACCGGAAACTTTACGCATAACCAGCATAAACCCGCGAACAAGCAGGGGGATAAGTGGCAGGCAAAGAGCTAGCACGAGGCCGGTTAGCCAGTCGAAGCCAATCATAATCCAGGAGATAGTCAGGAGCGGAATTGCTGCGGTAGCAAAAATCTGGGGAATAAACGTTTGCCTATAGAGCATTAAACGTTCAGCCCCGTCTGTCATCATATTGATAACTGCTCCGGCCTGATCTTCACCGGTGGCATCTGCCTGCGTTGGTTGGTTCAAACTGGTGCGGGCAAGATTCTGTCGAACACGAATCTCGCTATGAATTGCACTGCGTGAAGAATACGTAACACGAGCACCGGTAAAAATGGCGGCGATAATGGCGGCAACAACAGCGCAGGTAATTTGCGCTGCACTCGGAACGCCAGAAGAAACGGCGGTATCAACTATTTGACCAAGGGTGGTTAAGCACCACAGCGCCGCAGCCACACCGATAGTTCCCAGGAGGGTGGCAATAAGACGTTCGTTACGCTCTCGCTTTGTATTTAGTGGCGATAGTGCCATGAATCCCCCGTGTAATTTAGTTCATTTTATTAAGCTTTAATGCTGATTTCCCTCTATATTTCAGCGTCGCTAAGAAGCAAGGCAGAAAAAATTAGGAAAGCCTTTCCTCCTTTTTAACCACTTATCCCAAATTACGCAATAACTATCTTTCGTTTTTTACAGAACTGATAGTTTTAAAATGACTTCTTCGCCTGCTTGTCAGATAAAATTAAGAAAATAGGTCTTTTGTTCTAAAAACAGTAAAAAATCCTTGTTTAGGGGAGTGATAAGAAAAAATGATTTGACGGTATCGGGTATCACACACCTCTTTTCCTTGCGGCTCTTGCGTCTTTAGGGCTTTACAGCTAGTGTTAATAGTTGCGCCTCCCATAGCCCGAGGTGAGTTGTATCCAGACATTGATAGAAGCGCAAAGTGTTGGTTGGGCAATTTCAGTTAGGGGCTCGGTGGTGCGTGCGCGCACTTAAATAGCTAGCAGGGAAGGAAGCCCTTTGACTGCACAGAGTAATTCTGCCGCAATTCAGCCCTCCGGCCGACTCTCATTTGCGAAACTACGCGAACCGCTTGAGGCCCCGAACCTACTGGATCTTCAGATTCAGAGTTTTGAGTGGCTACTTGGCCTGGAAAATTGGCAAGCTCGCGTCGAAAACGCAAAGGCCGAGGGACTGGTAAATGCCGTCCCCGACATTTCGGGACTACAGGAAATCTTCGACGAGATTTCCCCCATTGAAGACTTCGGACAGACGATGTCACTATCGTTTTCCGACTTCACCCTTGAAACTCCCAAGTTCACCCCCGATGAGTGCCGCCTAAAGGATAAGACCTACTCGGCACCGCTTTATGTAACCGCTGAGTTCATCGTTAACCAGACCGGTGAAATTAAATCTCAGACTGTGTTCATGGGTGACTTCCCGCTGATGACTGAACGCGGTACGTTTATCATCAACGGAACTGAGCGTGTAGTTGTTTCACAGCTCGTTCGTTCCCCCGGAGTCTACTTCGAACGCGGCGCTGACCGCACTTCGGACAAAGAAATCTTCTCCACCAAGGTAATTCCCTCGCGCGGTGCTTGGCTGGAACTGGAAATCGACAAGCGTGACGCCGTTACCGTACGTATCGACCGTAAGCGTAAGCAGCCGATTACCACCTTCCTGTTCGCCCTCGGTCTGACCGAGTCGGAAATTCGGGAAAACTTTAAGGACTACCCAATTCTTCTGACCGGTTTGGACAACGACTCGGTAAAGACTCAGGAAGAAGCGATTGTTGAACTGTACAAGAAGCTCCGTCCCGGTGAACCCGCTTCGGTCGAGGCGGGACGTACCCTCATCAACAACTTCTACTTCAACCCCAAGCGCTATGACCTCGCTAAGGTTGGTCGTTTCAAGATCAACACCAAGCTGGGCCTATCTACCGACCTTTCCCAGTCTGTACTGACTGTTGAGGACATTGTCGCTTCTTTGCGCTACATGCTTTCGCTCCACAAGGGCGATGCTTTCTTGAGCGTTGAAAACAATGGACAAAACCGCGAAGTACGAGTCGAATCTGACGACATTGATCACTTCGGTAACCGTCGTATCCGCGCCGTGGGTGAGCTTATCCAGGGTCAGGTACGTACCGGTTTGGCACGTATGGAAAGGGTCGTGCGTGAACGCATGACCACCCAGGACGCCAGCGCGATTACTCCGCAGTCCCTAATTAACATTCGCCCCGTGGTTGCCTCCATCAAGGAGTTCTTCGGTACATCGCAGCTCTCGCAGTTCATGGACCAGAACAACCCCTTGGCCGGTTTGACTCACAAGCGCCGTTTGTCCGCGCTTGGTCCCGGTGGTCTTTCGCGTGACCGCGCCGGAATGGAAGTTCGTGACGTTCACCCCACTCACTACGGTCGTATGTGTCCGATTGAAACCCCTGAAGGTCCGAACATCGGTCTGATTGGTTCACTCGCTACCTTCGCCCGAATCAACCCCTTCGGTTTCGTAGAAACCCCCTACCGTGTGGTTGAAAACGGTCGCGTCACCGATGAAGTTCACTATCTAACTGCTACCGAGGAAGACCGTAAGGTCATCGCGCAGGCTTCTGCAGCCCTCGACGACAAGGGTCACTTCGTAGAAAATCAGGTACTGTGCCGTATGGCCGGTTCCGACCCTGCGTTGTTCCCCGCTGATGAGGTGGACTACATGGACGTTTCGGCTCGCCAGATGGTGTCCGTTGCGACCGCGATGATTCCCTTCCTTGAGCACGACGACGCTAACCGAGCCCTCATGGGTGCAAACATGCAGCGTCAGGCTGTTCCGTTGCTAATTCCCGAAGCTCCGCTAGTGGGAACCGGTATGGAACGCCGTGCGGCAGTTGACGCCGGTGACGTAATCGTTGCGCAGAATGCTGGTGTAGTACAGGAAGTATGTGCTGACTACGTGGTTGTAATGACCGACGAGGGCGAGCGCAACTACTACTACATGGAAAAGTTCCAGCGCTCCAACCAGGGTAACTGCACTAACCACCACGTTGTGGTCAACGAAGGCGACCGTGTTGAGGTTGGTCAGGTCATTGCCGATGGCCCGGCTACCGACGGCGGTGAACTGGCTCTTGGTAAGAACCTACTCGTGGCCTTCATGCCTTGGGAAGGTCTTAACTACGAAGACGCGATTATTCTTTCGCGCCGCGTAGTGCAGGATGACGTTTTGACCTCAATTCACATTGAGGAACACGAGATTGATGCCCGTGAGACCAAGCTCGGTGACGAAGAAATCACCCGCGACATTCCAAACGTTTCCGAAGAAGCACTTTCGCACCTTGACGAGCGCGGTATTATCCGCATCGGTGCCGAGGTAAACGCCGGTGACATCCTAGTTGGTAAGGTTACCCCCAAGGGTGAAACCGAACTTAACTCCGAAGAACGCCTCTTGCGCGCCATCTTCGGTGAAAAGGCTCGCGAAGTTCGCGACACCTCACTGCGTGTTCCCCACGGTGAATCCGGTATCGTCATCGGCGTGCAAGAGCACGAAGACGGCGAAGACCTCGCTCCCGGTGTCAAGCAGCGCGTGCGTGTATTCATCGCCCAGCGCCGTAAGATTACCATCGGTGACAAAATGGCCGGTCGTCACGGTAACAAGGGTGTTGTCTCCAAGGTTCTACCGATTGAAGACATGCCATTCCTAGAAGACGGTACTCCCGTTGACATCATCTTGAACCCGCTAGGTGTTCCCGGACGTATGAACGTCGGTCAGGTTCTTGAACTTCACCTGGGTTGGATTGCCGCTCAGGGTTGGGACGTCACCGAAGCCATGAAGCAGGCTAAGGAATGGACCAAGAACCTTCCGCCGGAAGCCGCTACCGCAGAACCACGTACCAGGGTTGCCACCCCGGTATTCGATGGTGTGCGTGATGATGAACTTCTCGGCATGTTGGCTAACACCAAGCCGAACCGCGACGGTGACCGTTTGGTTTCCGCTGATGGTAAGGCCCGCCTGTTCGACGGACGTTCCGGCGAGCCGTACCCGTACCCCATTTCCGTGGGTTACATGTACATGCTGAAGTTGCACCACTTGGTTGATGACAAGATTCACGCTCGTTCTACCGGTCCGTACTCGATGATTACGCAGCAGCCGTTGGGTGGTAAAGCCCAGTTTGGTGGTCAGCGTTTCGGAGAAATGGAAGTTTGGGCTCTGGAAGCATACGGTGCGGCATACGCGCTGCAGGAATTGCTTACCATCAAGTCCGACGACATTACCGGTCGTGTCAAGGTCTACGAAGCCATTGTTAAGGGTGAGGACATTCCGGAACCGGGTATTCCCGAATCTTTCCGCGTTCTTATCCAGGAAATGCGCTCCCTGTGCTTGAACGTGCAGGCGTTGGACTTTGAGGGCAATGCCATTGACCTTAAGGACGAAGACGAGGATGGCCAGCGCGCCACCGAAGAACTGGGGATTAACCTGGGCGCTCGCCCGGGTGCAGCCGCCGGTTCCGTCGACGAGATCTAGTCCGCCACCCCGCGGTTTATCGGCCGCGGGCTGGCTCCCAAATCTGCCTCAGCGAGCATTTTTGGGCCAGTGACAATCGAAACGCTGAAGGTGCACAATAATCAAGGAGTAACCCTTGCTCGACGCCAACGTCTTCGACAAATTACATATTGGCCTGGCCACTTCAGAGGATATCCAGGCCTGGTCTCACGGTGAGGTTAAAAAGCCTGAGACCATCAACTACCGTACCCTCAAACCCGAGCGTGACGGCCTATTCTGTGAACGTATTTTTGGTCCCACCAGGGACTGGGAATGCGCTTGTGGTAAGTACAAGCGTGTCCGTTACAAGGGCATCGTTTGTGAGCGCTGTGGAGTGGAAGTTACCCGTTCCAAGGTGCGTCGTGAGCGCATGGGGCACATTAAGCTCGCCGCTCCCGTCACCCACATTTGGTACTTCAAGGGCGTACCTTCACGCCTTGGATACCTGCTTGACCTAGCTCCCAAGGATTTGGAAAAGGTCATTTACTTTGCTGCTTACATGATTACCGAGGTTGACGAGGAAGGCCGCGCCGCGGACCTGCCCAACTTGGCCAAGGAACTCGAAGTTGAGCGCAAGAATGTAGAAATGCAGCGTGACCAGGCCATCGAGGAACGCGCTTTGCTTCTCGAGAAGGAACTACTGCAGCTAGAAAATGACGGCGCCAAGAACGCCGCCAAAGAAAAGCTCCAGAAGGCCGCTGAAAAGGACATGGCTGACATTCGTCGCCGTTTCGAAGAGGACCTTAACTTTACCGAGGCCGTTTGGGACCGTTTCAAGTCCCTTAAGGTCGGTATGCTAGAGGGCTCTGACGCTATTTTCCGTGAGATGCAGATGCGTTACGGCATTTACTTCGACGGTGCCAAGGGTGCCGCTGCGGTAAAGAGCCGCCTCGAAAACTTTGACCTTGAGGCCGAAGCTGCTGAACTCCGTGAAATCATTGAGACCGGAACCGGTCAGCGTCGTACTCGTGCGCTCAAGCGCTTGAAGGTCGTAAACGCTTTCTTGTCTACCGGCACTTCGCCCGTGGGAATGGTCTTGGACTACGTACCGGTTATTCCTCCGGACTTGCGTCCGATGGTTCAGCTTGACGGTGGCCGTTTCGCCACCTCGGACCTAAACGACCTTTACCGTCGTGTAATTAACCGTAACAACCGTTTGAAGCGACTACTGGAACTGAACGCTCCTGAAATTATCGTGGACAACGAAAAGCGCATGTTGCAGGAATCTGTTGACGCGCTGTTCGATAACGGTCGTCGTGGTCGCCCGGTAACCGGTCCGTCAAACCGCCCCCTTAAGTCCATTTCGGACATGCTTAAGGGTAAGCAGGGACGTTTCCGCCAGAACCTACTCGGTAAGCGTGTTGACTACTCGGGTCGTTCCGTTATCGTGGTTGGTCCGCAGCTTAAGCTCCACCAGTGTGGTCTACCCAAGCAGATGGCTCTGGAACTGTTCAAGCCCTTTGTAATGAAGCGTCTGGAAGAACGTAAGTTTGCCCAGAACGTCAAGGCCGCTAAGCGCATGGTTGAGCGCCAGCGACGTGAGGTTTGGGACGTCCTCGACGAGGTAATTCGTGAGCACCCGGTTTTGCTAAACCGTGCGCCCACCCTACACCGTTTGGGTATTCAGGCCTTCGAACCCCAGCTGGTTGAAGGTAAGGCTATTCAGCTTCACCCGCTTGTTTGTAGCGCGTTCAACGCTGACTTCGACGGTGACCAGATGGCTGTTCACTTGCCCCTGGGTGCTGAAGCGCAGGCTGAAGCTCGTATCTTGATGCTGTCTTCGAACAACATCTTGAAGCCTTCTGACGGTCGTCCGGTAACCATTCCGGCACAGGACATGGTAATCGGTCTGTTCCACCTGACTTCTAACCCTGACCCTGCGGTTGAAGTAAAGCGTGACAACGAGGGTAATGAGGTTTTGCCTTACTTCTCCTCGGTAGCTGAAGCAATCATGGCTTACGATGCGGGTAACCTGCACCTTAACGCCCAGTGCTTGATTCACTTCGACTCGCTAATTCCGCCGCGTGATTGGGAAGCTCCCGAGGGCTGGACCGAGGGTGACCCGGTTGACCTGGTAACTTCCCTTGGTCGTACCCTGTTTAACGACACCCTACCGGTTGAGTACCCCTTCGTGAACCACGAGGTCACTAAGAAGCAGCTCGGTAAGATTGTTAACGATTTGGCTGAGCGTTACCCCAAGGCTCTGGTTGCCGCTTCACTGGACGCTTTGAAGCAGGCTGGTTACGACTGGGCGCCCCGTTCGGGTATTACCATTGCCTTCACCGACATCGTCGGCCCGAAGGACAAGCCGGAAATTCTTGCCAAGTACGAGGCTCGTGCAGCTAAGACTCAGGAAGACTTCGAACTCGGTGCGATTAAGGATGAAGAACGTTACGTTGACCTAGTCAACATTTGGACCGAAGCGACCGATGAGGTTGCCGCGGCCATGCGTAAGAACTTCCCCGAACGCAACACCGTTTACCGGATGGTTTACTCCGGTGCGCGTGGTAACTGGGACCAGATTCGTCAGATTGCGGGTATGCGTGGTCTGGTATCTGACCCGAAGCAAAAGCTCATTGAGCGTCCGATTAAGTCGAACTACCGCGAAGGTCTTTCCGTTCTGGAATACTTCATCGCGACCCACGGTGCCCGTAAGGGTCTGGCCGACACCGCGCTACGTACCGCTGACTCTGGTTACCTAACCCGTCGTCTAGTGGACGTTTCGCAGGACGTCATTATTCGTGAGGAAGACTGTGGCACGCGCCGCGGTCTGGTTATGCCGATCGGTGAGGTTAAGGACGGTCAGGTTGTCGAGCTCGACATCGTGGAAACCACCGCTTACGCCCGTACCTTGGCGAAGGACGTTACGGATGCCGAAGGCAACGTAGTGGCTCACGCCGGCCAGGACGTCGGTGATGTTCTCATTGAACAGCTTATTGCTGCCGGGGTTACCCAGATTACCGTTCGTTCTGTACTGACCTGTGAATCTGCTGTTGGTTGCTGTGCGGCCTGCTATGGTCGTTCCTTGGCTACCGGTAAGCGCGTTGACATCGGTGAGGCCGTCGGTATTATCGCTGCTCAGTCCATTGGTGAGCCCGGTACGCAGCTAACCATGCGTACCTTCCACACCGGTGGTGTCGCATCAGCTGCTGACATTACCCAGGGTCTGCCCCGTGTGCAGGAACTCTTCGAAGCCCGTACTCCTAAGGGTGAAGCGGAAATCGCGGAAGCTTCCGGTCGCATCAAGATTGATGATGAAGACCCGAGCGCACGTCGCGTAATCATCGTTCGTGATGACGGCGATGAGGACTTGGTAGTTGAGGTTTCTCGCCGCCAGGAGCTCTTGGTCGCTGCCGGTGACCACATTGAAGCCGGAGAGCAGCTAACCGAGGGGCGTATTGACCCGAAGAAGCTCTTGCGTATCAAGGGACAGAACGAAACTCAGCGTCAGTTGGTTTCGGAAGTTCAGGAAGTTTACCGTTCGCAGGGTGTAGACATTCACTCCAAGCACATTGAGGTAATCGTTCGCCAGATGCTCCGTCGCGTAACCGTGATTGACTCCGGTGACACCAACTTGCTACCCGGTGAACTCGTTGACCAGGCTGCATACAAGCGTGAGAACCGTCGCGTGATGTCCGAGGGACGTAAGCCCGCTTCGGCTCGTCCTGAGCTGATGGGTATCACCAAGGCTTCCTTGGCTACCGATTCGTGGCTATCTGCCGCTTCGTTCCAGGAAACCACTAAGGTGTTGACCGAGGCCGCGATGACCGGTAAGTCCGACCCCTTGGTCGGTCTGAAGGAAAACGTCATCCTCGGTAAGCTCATTCCGGCTGGTACCGGTTTGCAGCGTTACCAGGAAGTTATCGTGGAACCGACACAGGAAGCAATGGACCAGGTTGGTTACACTCGCGCCGAAATGGATCCCACATCGGTGCTGGAAGATGATTCCTTCCCGTTCTCCGGTTTGGATTTCGGAACTTCTTTCTCTGACAGTTTCTAAAGACTGTTAGTAAATAGTTAGTATTTGGCCCCCGTTGGAAACAACGGGGGCCAAACTTTTGCCCGCCGTGGGCGAAAAAGGATAACGCGATTCTTTTTTCTGCTTGTCCTCGTGTAAAAATGGGAGGGAACCACTGTTGTATTTTGAAAGGTGACTTATGCCAGGGACAAACCTGACTCGTGAAGAGGCAATGACCCGTTCCGAGATCGTGAAAGTCAACAATTACCAGGTAGAACTGGATTTGACTAAGGGCGAGGAAATTTTTGGTTCTCGCACCACAATTGATTTTGCAGCTACTGCCGGGGAATCTACCTTCGTTGACTTGATTGCCGCGCAGGTCCACTCAATTGAGCTTAACGGTAAGCAGCTAGAAGTTGCTTCCGCCTACGCTGACTCGCGGATTGCTTTGGAGGGTCTGCAAGAGAGCAACACTCTAGTTGTCGACGCCGACTGCAACTACATGCATACAGGTGAAGGCCTGCACCGTTTCGTCGACCCAGTAGATGGCGAAGCCTACACTTACAGTCAGTTTGAAGTACCTGACGCACGTCGTGTTTACGCTACTTTTGAACAGCCTAACCTAAAGGCGACCTACACCTTCACTGTAACCACTCCGAAGCACTGGACGGTTTTTTCTAACTCTCCGACACCCCAGCCGCGCATTGAAGGGGAAAAGGCTGTCTTTGAGTTCTCGGAAACAGAGAAAATTTCGACTTACATTACCGCGATTGTGGCCGGCCCTTACGTTGGTAAGACCGGAGAACTTACCAGCGCCGATGGCCGTACCATTCCGTTGGGAGTCTACTGCCGTCCTTCCTTGGAAAAGTACCTGGACGCTGACGAAATTATGGACATTACCCGCCAGGGCTTTAAGTTCTTTGAGAACGAGTACGGCTGTTCCTACCCGTTCCGTAAGTACGACCAGATTTTTGTTCCCGAGTACAACGCGGGAGCGATGGAAAATGCCGGTTGTGTAACTTTCCGTGACGAAATGCTCTTCCGTTCTACCCCAACCGAAGCTCAGGTTGAGTCTCGCGCAAACACTATTTTGCACGAGCTTGCGCACATGTGGTTTGGTGACTTGGTGACGATGACCTGGTGGAATGACCTATGGCTAAATGAATCTTTTGCCGAGTACATGTCTCACTTGGCTCTGGCTGAGGGAACTCGTTGGAAGGATGCTTGGACTGGATTCATGCTCCGTAAGGACTGGGGAATGAACCAAGACCAGCTGCCTTCTACCCACCCGATTGTCGCCCCGATTCGTGACCTGGCCGATGTTGAGGTTAACTTCGACGGAATTACCTACGCAAAGGGTGCGGCAGTTTTGCGTCAGCTCGCTTCTTATGTTGGCCGTGAGGCTTTCGTTGAAGGTCTGCGTGCTTACTTTAAGAAGCACTCTTGGTCAAACACTGTTTTGCCTGACCTGTTGACCCAGCTTGAAGCTGCTTCGGGTCGTGACCTGTCGGCTTGGTCGAAGGTTTGGCTGGAGGAAGCCGGCGTGAACCTGATGCGTTCGCGCATTTCCGTGGATGAAGCGGGCAATATGACCAAGGTTGAGGTTCTGCAGGAGTCCTTCAACGCCGGTGCTTCCTTGCGTCCGCACCGCATGGCTGTTGCCGGATACACCCTGGATGAGGCGGGCGAAAAGATGGAGCGCGTTTTCCAGGTTTCTCTTGATGTAACTGGCGAAAGCACCGAGATTCCCGAGCTGGTTGGTAAGCCTCGCCCGGATGTTTTCTTGCTCAACGATGGAGACTTGACCTACACGAAGATTCGTCTTGACGAGCATTCTTTGGCTGCCGCGGAAAAGCACATTGATAAGTTTACTGACCCGCTGACTCGTTCAATCATCATGGCTAGTGCTTGGGACATGACTCGCGACTGTGAGCTTTCTTCCAAGAGCTTCGTGAACTTGGTATTGCGTGAATTGCCAATCGAAACGAACTCGACCGTAATGCTCCTTTTGCTGCGTAACCTCAACCAGGCTCTTACTTCCTACATTGCAAAGGATGATCGTCTCGACCTTTACACCAAGTCTGCCGAGGTCTTGCGTGGTTTGGCAGAGTCTGCCGAGGCCGGTTCTGACGCCCAGTTGCAGCTAGTTCGCGCCGCTGTTTCCTGGTCTACTTCTGATGAGCAGGTTGCCTGGGTTAAGGCTCTTCACGCTGGCGAAGTTTGCCTTGAAGGGCTGGTCTTGGACATTGACCTGAAGTGGCACCTGGTTACCAAGCTTGTTGCTGCCGGCATCTATGGTGATTCTGAGATTGAGGCAATGTTGCAGGAAGACCCGACCCTGACCGGTTCGCAGCGCGCTGCCGGGGCTCGTGCGGCTAAGCCCAGTGCAGAGGTAAAGCAGGAAACCTTTACTGCTTGCATGAGCGATAAGTCGATCCCGAATGATACTCGTATCGCGATGATGCAGGGAATGTGGGCACAGTCTGCACTTCGTCCTGAACTGTATGAAGGCCTGGTTTCTTCCTACTTTGAGCAGGTCAAGGGAATGTGGAATGACAACACCCACCACACTGCTGAAACTATCGCGATTTTGCTCTTCCCCGCGCCGCTTGCCGGTTTGGTTGAAGGCAATGAGGCCCCCGCTCCTCAGGCACACGCTTGGTTGGCGGAAAACACTGAGGAAAACACCTCGGCTGGTCTGATTCGTATGGTGACTGAACGCCTTGATGGTGTAGAGCGTGCCTTGCGTGTCCAGTCTGTGAAGTAGTTTCATACTTTTCCCCGTTAAGGGGAGAGTGGGGCGTGGGAAACTTTCGGGTTCCCACGCCCCAATATTTTTGGGAAATTTTATTTTGTAAATCTGAAATAGCCTGCTGTTTTCCGCTTTCGTTTAAGTGGGGTGTTTACCGCTGCTTACGATAATTTTGCGCTTTGGACAACCACTTAGTTTTCCTCTGTTTCAGACTACTTCTTTTCGCCCGGTGCCTTATTCTGGGTGCCATGAGTATTGAACAGATTGCAGACGAATATGTCTCGGCAGTAATAGATATTTCTCCGGAAACCGCTACCGTTTTGGGGGTGGCGCAGGGGCAGGATGGCTGGTCTGACTATTCCCCGCAAGGCGTTGAAGAATACGCGCACCTAGAAGCTCGTACTTTGCGGAAGCTAGAATCTACGCAGGCTGTCAATGAGAGCGAAGAAATTACCAGGGCGGCAATGTTAGATCGTTTGGGAGTTTCGCGGCAGTTGCATGAACTGGGGGAGCCCTATCGGCGTTTAAATAATATTCACTCTCCAATTCAAATTGTGCGTGATACTTTCGCTCAGATGGATACTTCCACGGCTGAGGGCAAGGGAAACGTTCGCTCCCGTCTTTCCAAAGTGGGGGAGGCCTTTCGTGGATATGCGCAGACTTTACGTGAAGGGGCATCTCGCGGATTGCTGCCTGCACGCCGACAGGTGCTTTTAGGGATTGCACAGTTGGAACAGATGGGGGCGAAAGATTCTGTTTTCACTATTTATGGTCAGGAATCTGCAGCTACCTCGGGTGAAGTTGATGCAGCTCGATCGGCAAGCATGGACCTGGCCCGCTTCTTGCGTGAAGAAATTTTGCCCGCGGCTCCGCAAGTCGATGCAGTGGGGCGTGAACGCTACGAGGTCTTCAGCCACGATTTTGTTGGGCATCGCATTGACTTAGACGAAACTTATGAGTGGGGGCAAGAGGAACTCGCCCGTATCGTACGGGAACAAGAGAGCGTGGCTGGCGAACTTTACGGTAAGGGTACGAGCGTTACTGAAGCCATCGATCGATTAAATAACGACCCGGCCTATGCGCTGGAGGGAGTTGAGAGCCTTCAGGCATGGATGCAGCGTACTGCCGATGGCGTGGTTGCACGGATGGACGGGGTTCATTTTGAAATTCCTGAACAAATTAAACGCATTGAGTGCTGCATCGACAAAGCTGGTACCGGCGGTATTTACTACACCGGGCCCTCGGAAGATTTTAAGCGTCCTGGGCGCATGTGGTGGTCGGTACCGGCGGGGGAGACTCGCTTTGTTACCTGGCAGGAACTAACCACCGTCTATCACGAAGGGGTTCCCGGACATCACCTCCAGATTGGTCAGCAGATGGTTGAATCTGAGCGCTTGAACAGATGGCGCCGGCAAATGTGCTTTAACTCCGGACACGCGGAAGGGTGGGCGCTGTATGCGGAACGCCTAATGGACGAACTGGGATTTTTCCCCAATGCGGGATATCGCATGGGACTACTCGATGGCCAGCGTTTACGTGCGGCTCGGGTTGTGCTTGATATCGGCGTTCACCTCGGAAAGATGCGTCCCGACGGAAACGGAGTCTGGGACGCAGAGTATGCATGGCAGTTTATGAAGGAAAATGTGGCTATGGCCGATGGTTTCCTTCGTTTTGAAGTGGATCGTTATCTGGGGTGGCCCGGACAGGCTCCTTCCTATAAGGTAGGGCAGCGTCTGTGGGAACAAATGCGTGATGAGTTCCTGGCCAAGCGTCCGGGAGAACTCAAGGAATTCCACCGTCTTGCCCTGCGTGAAGGGACACTTCCTCTCGGGGTATTACGAGAAGTTCTTCTTTCTCAAGCCTAGACAGTGTTAGCCCGGCTGAAACGTTGTGAAACATGACGCAAAAGCCGGGCTGCATTGTATTTTCCGTTACTTATCGGTAGTATTGACAACGGTGCCCGCTACCTGCGGGTTCCTAGTTTCGTAGCTTTGGCGTTTTGCTAAGGCTCTCGGGCTCCCTGCTTCGTCGGAGCTCCGGACGTCGCCCTCGGGCAGGCGGGCCGGCCCCTGTGCGGAGCAGTCTGCTCTCACGAAATGGGGTTTGCAGGTCGCGCATTAGTTTAAGTAATGTCCATTTTTTATAGACGGAGTAATAGTGCCTACAATTCAGCAGCTGGTCCGTAAGGGCCGCAGCGTGAAGCGCTCCAAGGTAAAGACCCCGGCGCTTAAGGGCTCGCCCCAGCGTCGCGGTGTTTGCACCCGCGTTTACACAACTACCCCCAAGAAGCCGAACTCGGCTCTGCGTAAGGTCGCCCGTGTGCGCCTGTCCAGCGGAATCGAAGTTACCGCTTACATTCCCGGCGAAGGCCACAACCTCCAGGAGCACTCCATCGTGCTAGTCCGTGGTGGTCGTGTAAAGGACCTCCCCGGTGTTCGTTACCGTATTGTCCGCGGTTCGCTTGACACCCAGGGTGTCCGTAACCGCCAGCAGGCTCGTTCCCGCTACGGCGCGAAGAAGGAGAAGAAGTAATGCCACGTAAAGGCCCAGCTCCCAAGCGTCCGCTAGTAGTAGACCCCGTATACGGCTCCCCGGTTGTTACTCAGCTGGTAAACCGTGTTCTGCTTGACGGTAAGAAGTCCGTCGCTGAGCGCATTGTTTACGGTGCCCTTGAGGGTGTTCGTGACCGTGCCGACCAGGACCCGGTAGCCGTTTTGAAGCGCGCTTTGGACAACATTCGTCCCGCGCTTGAAGTACGTTCGCGCCGCGTTGGTGGTGCGACCTATCAGGTTCCCGTTGAGGTTCGCGCTTCGCGTGCCACCACCCTAGCCCTGCGCTGGTTGGTTGACTACTCGCGTCAGCGTCGTGAAAAGACGATGACCGAGCGCCTGATGAACGAAATCCTCGATGCTTCCAACGGCCTCGGCGCCGCTGTAAAGCGTCGTGAAGACATGCACAAGATGGCGGAGTCCAACAAGGCCTTCGCTCACTACCGCTGGTAATCCATCTAAGGAAGGGCGCAAACCGTGGCACTTGAAGTGCTGACTGACCTGAAAAAGGTCCGCAACATCGGCATCATGGCTCACATTGATGCTGGAAAGACAACCGTGACTGAACGTATTTTGTTCTACACGGGTATTAACTACAAGATTGGTGAAACCCACGACGGTGCTTCTACCACCGACTGGATGGAACAGGAAAAGGAACGCGGTATTACGATTACGTCCGCCGCTGTTACCTCTTTCTGGAAGGGTAACCAGATCAACATCATCGACACCCCCGGGCACGTCGACTTCACCGTTGAGGTAGAACGCTCCTTGCGTGTTCTCGACGGTGCGGTAGCAGTGTTCGACGGTAAGGAAGGTGTTGAGCCCCAGTCCGAGACCGTATGGCGTCAGGCCGACAAGTACAACGTTCCCCGTATTTGCTTCATCAACAAGATGGACAAGCTCGGTGCGGACTTCTACTTTTCGGTTCAGACCATCAAGGACCGTTTGGGCGCTAAGCCCGTCGTTATGACCCTGCCCATCGGCGCGGAAAACGAATTCGCCGGTGTCATCGACCTCCGTCAGATGAAGGCCGTTCGCTTCCCCGAAAAGGACGAAAACGGTAACGAAACTCGTGGTTCGCTAGTCACTCTAGAAGAGATTCCTGAGGACTTGGTCGAAAAGGCTGAAGAATACCGCGAGGCCATGATTGAGGCCGCTGCCGAAGGTTCGGAAGAACTGATGGACAAGTACCTCGAAGAGGGTGAACTCAGCGACGCAGAAATCGTTGAGGGTATCCGCAAGCAGTGCATTAACGGTGAAATCTTCCCCGTTTACTGTGGTTCCGCCTTTAAGAACAAGGGTGTACAGCCGGTTCTTGACGCCGTTATTGACTTCCTGCCCTCTCCGCTGGACATTCCTGCGGTTGAAGGACACGCGGTCAACAACGAAGAAGAAACCCTGACCCGTCAGGCATCTGAAGACGAGCCTTTCTCGGCTCTGGCCTTCAAGATTGCCGCTCACCCGTTCTACGGCAAGCTGACCTTCATCCGTGTTTACTCGGGTAAGGTTGACGCCGGTGCTCAGGTCATTAACTCGACCAAGGGCAATAAGGAACGTATCGGTAAGATTTTCCAGATGCACTCCAACAAGGAAAACCCTGTTGACGTTGCACACGCTGGTCACATCTACGCTGTTATCGGTCTGAAGAACACCACCACTGGTGACACTCTGTCCGCTCAGGACAAGCCGATTATCCTCGAATCGATGACCTTCCCTGACCCGGTTATCCACGTGGCTATTGAGCCTAAGACTAAGGGTGACCAGGAAAAGCTAAGTATCGCGATTCAGAAGCTAGCTGAAGAAGACCCCACCTTCACCGTTCGTTTGGACGAAGAAACCGGACAGACCGTTATCGGTGGTATGGGTGAACTCCACCTAGACATCCTAGTTGACCGTATGCGCCGCGAATTCAAGGTTGAGGCTAACGTGGGTAAGCCCCAGGTTGCCTACCGTGAAACCATTCGTAAGGCCGTCGAAAAGGTTGACTACACTCACAAGAAGCAGACCGGTGGTTCCGGTCAGTTCGCTAAGGTACAGGTTTCGTTTGAACCGCTGCCCATGGACTCCGAAGAAATGTACGAGTTCGTGGATCAGGTTACCGGTGGACGTATTCCGCGTGAATACATTCCGTCGGTCGATGCCGGTATCCAGGAAGCCATGCAGAACGGTGTTCTGGCTGGCTACCCGCTAGTTGGTATCCGCGCCACCCTAATCGATGGTGCATACCACGATGTTGACTCGTCAGAAATGGCGTTCAAGATTGCGGGTAACATGGTTTTGAAGGAAGGCGCTAAGCGCGCTAACCCGGTCCTCCTCGAGCCGATTATGGCCGTTGAGGTCCGTACACCGGAAGAGTACATGGGTGACGTTATCGGTGACCTTAACTCCCGTCGTGGTGCCATCCAGGCTATGGATGACATCGCCGGAGCCAAGGTCGTTCGCGCCCAGGTTCCACTTTCGGAAATGTTTGGCTACGTCGGTGACCTGCGTTCTAAGACACAGGGTCGCGCGATGTACACAATGACCTTCGACAGCTACGACGAGGTTCCTCGCAACGTGGCTGAAGAAATCATTGCCAAGAACCGGGGCGAATGAGTCCCATCCGGTAGTGGCAGTTCAATGTGAGCTGTCACTACCACCAGCAAGAATAATCAAATCTGGTAGGCACTCATCGCCCGCAGATGTTACGCTAATATCTGCCGCAGGCTGAGAAAAAATTTAACTACCCTAGTCCAGGAGGACACAAGTGGCAAAGGCCAAGTTCGAACGCACTAAGCCGCACGTTAACATCGGTACCATTGGTCACGTTGACCACGGTAAGACCACGTTGACCGCTGCGATTACCAAGGTTCTACACGACAAGTACCCGGACCTTAACGAATTCACCCCCTTCGACCAGGTCGACAACGCTCCTGAAGAGCGCGACCGTGGTATTACCATCAACGTTTCCCACGTTGAGTACCAGACCGAAAAGCGTCACTACGCACACGTTGACGCCCCCGGTCACGCTGACTACATCAAGAACATGATCACCGGTGCTGCTCAGATGGACGGCGCAATCCTCGTTGT
This sequence comes from Actinomycetaceae bacterium TAE3-ERU4, assembly GCA_019218365.1. GTDB lineage: Bacteria > Actinomycetota > Actinomycetes > Actinomycetales > Actinomycetaceae > Boudabousia. Next base: position 259,074 of record JAHUUJ010000002.1, read on the forward strand.
TGCCGCCACCGACGGTCCGATGGCTCAGACTCACGAGCACGTTCTTCTCGCCAAGCAGGTTGGTGTTCCCTACCTCCTCGTTGCCCTGAACAAGGCCGACATGGTAGACGACCCCGACATGCTGGAACTGGTTGAAGAAGAAGTTCGCGACCTGCTGAACTCCCAGGGCTTCGACGGCGACAACGCTCCTGTTGTCCAGGTCTCCGCTCTGAAGGCCCTTGAAGGTGACCCCGAGTGGGTTGGCAAGGTAGCCGAGCTCATGGACGCCGTGGACGAGAACGTTCCCGAGCCTGTTCGTGACATGGACAAGCCCTTCTTGATGCCGATTGAAGACGTCTTCACCATCACCGGTCGTGGAACTGTTGTTACCGGCCGTGTTGAGCGTGGTAAGCTCCCGATTAACTCCGAAGTTGAAATCCTCGGTATTCGTGAGCCCCAGAAGACCACCGTTACCGGTATCGAAATGTTCCACAAGCAGATGGACGAAGCATGGGCCGGTGAAAACTGTGGTCTGTTGCTGCGTGGTACCAAGCGTGACGAGGTTGAGCGTGGTCAGGTTGTTGCACAGCCCGGCACCATCACCCCCCACACCGAGTTCGAGGGCCAGGTCTACATCCTCAAGAAGGAAGAAGGCGGTCGTCACAAGAGCTTCTACTCGAACTACCGTCCGCAGTTCTACTTCCGTACCACGGACGTTACCGGTGTTATCACCCTGCCCGAGGGCAAGGAAATGGTAATGCCTGGTGACACCACCGAAATCTCGGTACAGCTGATTCAGCCCATCGCTATGGAAGAGGGCCTCGGCTTCGCTATCCGTGAGGGTGGCCGTACCGTTGGATCCGGTCGTGTTACCAAGGTCATTAAGTGATTTTGTAGCATAAGCTAAAAAATTGGAGGAGCGCTTCGGCGTTCCTCCAATTTTTTTATGTTTCCTTGGATTAGAGCCAAAAGGGCTCATTATCTTCGATAGGTTTTCTAAGTGCGACACGCGCGGGTGCGGGTGCATGGGGGAGAATAAAGAGGGAAAAAGCGACACGCGCGGGCGCGGGGTACCGGACGTCACAGGAATGCAACTTGCAAACTCCTTGAAAAGCTGGGAAACTTGTCAAGTTGCCTGGGGATAACTCTAGGCTAAAAAAGGTGTAATGCCGAAAGCTTCATGCTAACGGGCATTTTGCCCACGTTGTTTTATCACGAGATGACGTTCATCGTTCCACTCCGGATATTTTCGGGGGAGGGACGCGCTGGCCGTTATCTCAAGTACGAGAGAGGTTAGACCGCATGGCGGGACAAAAGATCCGCATTCGGCTCAAGTCGTATGACCACGAGGTCATCGACAGCTCGGCACGTAAGATTGTCGAAACGGTACAGCGCGCAGGCGCTACCGTTGTAGGCCCCGTGCCGTTGCCGACAGAGAAGAACGTCTTCGTAGTCGTTCGTTCTCCCCACAAGTACAAGGACAGCCGCGAGCACTTCGAAATGCGCACACACAAGCGGCTCATTGACATTATTGACCCTACGCCCAAGGCAGTTGACTCGCTTATGCGACTGGACCTGCCCGCTGACGTAAACATCGAGATTAAGCTCTAAGGAACCTGTAATGACTACGAACTCCAAGCAGGCGACTGCGCCCGTTAAGGCGCTGATTGGTCGCAAGCTCGGCATGACCCAGGTGTGGAATGAAGACGGACGTCTTGTCCCGATTACGGTTGTGCAGGTGGACACCAACGTCGTAACGCAGGTGCGCACCATGGACACTGACGGCTACACCGCTGTTCAGCTGGGCTTTGGCGAGATTGATACACGTAAGGTCACCAAGCCTTTGGCTGGCCACTTTGAAAAGGCTGGGGTTGCCCCCCGCCGTCACCTAACCGAAATCCGTACCGCTGACGCTGAAGAATACTCGCTCGGCCAGGAACTTGCTGCCGACACTTTCGAGGTTGGCTCCAAGGTTGACGTTTCGGGCACCACGAAGGGTAAAGGCTTCGCCGGTGTAATGAAGCGTCACGGTTTCGCCGGTGTTTCTGCTTCCCACGGTGCACACCGTAACCACCGTAAGCCCGGTTCGATTGGCGCTTGCGCGACCCCCGGTCGCGTATTCAAGGGCCTTCGTATGGCTGGTCGGATGGGTGGCGTCCGCCGTTCCGTTCAGAACCTGACGGTTCACGCTATTGACATCGAGAAGGGCCTGCTGCTGATTTCCGGCGCTATTCCCGGCCCCAAGAACGGTGTCGTCGTGGTCCGCTCCGCAGCGAAGGGTGCGTGATTATGGCTGAGAACATGACTGTAAAGGTACTTGACTACACCGGTAAGGAAACCGGTCAGGTCGAGCTTCCTGCCGAAATTTTTGACGTGGTTACCAACATTCCGTTGATTCACCAGGTAGTAGTAGCCCAGTTGGCTGCTGCTCGCCAGGGTACCCACAAGGTAAAGTCCCGCGGTGAAGTTCGCGGTGGTGGCCGTAAGCCCTACCGTCAGAAGGGAACCGGTAACGCCCGTCAGGGTTCAATCCGCGCTCCTCACTACACCGGTGGTGGAATTGTCCACGGCCCGCAGCCGCGTTCCTACGCGCAGCGGACCCCCAAGAAGATGAAGGCCGCCGCTCTACGAGGTGCTCTATCTGATCGTGCACGCGCCGGACGCGTTCACGTAATGACTGGCTTCGTTGGTGACGAGACCCCTTCGACCAAGGTCGCTCTTTCGGCCCTGCGTAATGCTGTTGCCGGGCGCCGCGCCCTCGTTGTTTGCGAACGTGATGACAAGCTGACTCAGCTTTCCTTGCGTAACGCTCCTGAGGCGCACCTGCTCTGGGCAGACCAGCTGAACACCTACGACGTACTGGTTGCAGACGACGTAGTGTTCACCGCTTCGGCCCTTGAAACCTTCCTTGGCAAGAACAAGGAGGAAAGCAAGTGAGCTTGGAACTTTCGCGTAACCCCCGCGACATCATCATCAAGCCCGTAATCACCGAAAAGAGCTCGCCGATGGAAGACCTCGGCAAGTACACCTTCGTAGTTGACCCACGGGCGAACAAGACTGAAATCAAGATTGCTATTGAAGCCATTTTTGGCGTCAAGGTTGCTTCGGTGAACACCCTTAACCGTCCTGGTAAGGTCGTTCGTTCCCGCACTGGTTTCGGTAAGCGTAAGGACACCAAGCGCGCGATTGTAACGCTGCGCGAGGGCACCATCGACTTCGGCGCGCTAATCGGCTGAGAAGCCGTCGAAAGGTAGAGATAGATTATGGGAATTCGTAAATATAAGCCGACTACTCCGGGTCGCCGCGGTTCGTCTGTGGCGGACTTCGTTGAGATTACTCGCACCACTCCCGAGAAGTCTCTGGTTCGTCCTTTGACGAAAACCGGTGGTCGTAACAACAACGGTCGCGTGACTTCTCGTCACCGCGGTGGTGGTCACAAGCGTGCCTACCGTGTAATCGACTTCCGTCGTCACGACAAGGACGGCGTGCCCGCTAAGGTCGCTCACATTGAGTACGACCCGAACCGGACCGCACGCATCGCGCTTCTGCACTATGCAGATGGAGACAAGCGCTACATCTTGGCCCCGGCCAAGCTAGTTCAGGGTGCTCCTATTGAGCAGGGCCCGAACGCTGACATTAAGCCTGGTAACAACCTGCCGTTGCGTAACATCCCCTTGGGTACTGTTATTCACGCTGTTGAGCTGCGTCCCGGTGGTGGAGCCAAGATTGCTCGTTCCGCTGGTGTATCCGTACAGCTCGTTGCTAAGGAAGGCCGCTTCGCCCAGCTGCGTATGCCCTCCGGTGAAATCCGCAACGTTGACGCTCGCTGCCGCGCCACGGTTGGTGAAGTCGGTAACGCCGAACAGTCCAACATCAACTGGGGTAAAGCCGGTCGTATGCGCTGGAAGGGCAAGCGTCCCCACGTACGTGGTGTCGTTATGAACCCGATTGACCACCCGCACGGTGGTGGTGAAGGCCGTACCTCTGGTGGTCGTCACCCGGTAAGCCCATGGGGTAAGCCCGAGGGTCGTACTCGTAAGAAGAACAAGGCGAGCGACAAGCTGATTGTCCGTCGTCGTCGTACCGGCAAGAAGCGCTGATAGGGGATTATCATGGCACGTAGTTTGAAAAAGGGCCCCTTCGTTGACGAGCACCTTTACAAGAAGGTTGACGCTCAGAACGAAGCTGGTACCAAAAATGTAATCAAGACCTGGTCGCGTCGGTCAGTCATCACTCCGGACTTCTTGGGACACACTTTCGCCGTCCACGACGGACGTAAGCACGTTCCAGTGTTCGTAACTGAATCAATGGTTGGTCACAAGCTCGGTGAATTCGCACCGACTCGTACTTTCCGTTCGCACGACAAAGATGACCGTAAGGGCCGCCGCCGCTGAGGCGCGTCTTAACAGGAAGAAAGAGGCAAAATATGGAAGCCAAGGCGAAGGTGCGCTACCTGCGCGTCACGCCCATGAAGGCGCGCCGTGTTGTCGACGTCGTCCGCGGTAAGCGCGTACTCGACGTTCTCGACATCCTACAGTTTGCGCCGCAGGCAGTAGCAACAGACGTACGTAAACTCGTCGTCTCTGCGAAGGAAAACGCCCGTCAGGCCGCTTCGGCTGCCGGCGAGCAGTTCAAAGAGGAAGACCTTTACATCAAGGAAGCTTTCGTCGACGAAGGTCCGACCATGAAGCGTTTCCGTCCGCGTGCCCAGGGCCGCGCCGGACGCATCAACAAGCGGACCTGCCACATCACCGTGGTTGTTGACAACGCTAACAAAGAGGAAGGAACCAAGTAATGGGTCAGAAAGTTAACCCCACTGGGTTCCGCCTAGGAATCACCACCGATCACCGTTCGCACTGGTTTGCCGACTCCACCAAAGCCGGCCAGACCTACGCGGACTACGTGAAGGAAGACGTCGCCATCCGCCGTATGCTCAAGGAAGGCCTCGAGCGTTCCGGCATTTCGCGCGTTGACATTGAGCGCACTCGTGAGCGCGTTCGCGTTGACCTGCACACAGCCCGTCCGGGTATTGTCATCGGTCGTCGTGGAGCCGAGGCGGACCGTCTACGCGGTCAGCTAGAAAAGCTCACCGGCAAGCAGGTACAGCTAAACATTCTTGAGGTTAAGAACCCCGAGATTGACGCTCAGCTTGTTGCACAGGGAATCGCCGAACAGCTCACTGCTCGTGTTTCCTTCCGTCGCGCCATGCGTAAGTCGATGCAGGCTGCCATGGGCTCGGGTGCTAAGGGTATCCGTGTTCAGTGCTCCGGCCGTCTCGGTGGTGCAGAAATGTCCCGCGCCGAGTTCTACCGTGAAGGTCGCGTACCTTTGCACACCCTGCGCGCGAACATTGACTACGGCTTCTTCGAAGCTCACACCACCTTCGGACGCATTGGTGTCAAGGTATGGATTTACAAGGGTGACGTAACCGAAAAGGAGTTCGCTCGCCAGCAGGCTGAAGCAGCTCCTCGCGGCCGTCGCAATGACCGACGCGGTCAGCGCCGCAACTCGCAGCGCAAGCCGGCAGCCTCGCAGGCACCGGCAACCGCATCCGACAACTCAACGGAGGCCTGAGCCGTGCTTATTCCTCGTCGGACAAAGTTCCGCAAGCAGCACCGTCCTAACCGCCACGGTATGGCCAAGGGCGGCACCGAAATCGCATTCGGCGACTTCGGAATCCAGGCACTCGAGCCGGCTTACATCACCAACCGTCAGATTGAAGCCGCTCGTATCGCCATGACCCGTCACATCAAGCGTGGTGGTAAGGTATGGATTAACATCTTCCCTGACCGTCCGCTAACCAAGAAGCCTGCCGAAACCCGTATGGGTAAGGGTAAGGGTTCCGTTGAATGGTGGGTCGCAAATGTAAAGCCGGGTCGTATCCTATTCGAACTCGGTGGTGTCCCCGAGCCTCTGGCACGTGAAGCTATGCTTCGCGCTATGCACAAGCTCCCGATGAAGACCCGTTTCGTGGTCCGTGAGGGTGGTGAAGCCTGATGGCTAACGCATCAAACCTGTCCGCCGTTGAGTTGGACAAGATGGACGACGACCGTCTACGCGAAGAGCTGGAAAAGGCCAAGACTGAACTTTTCAACCTTCGCTTCGCGCAGGCTGCTGGTGCGACCGAAAATGTCGGCCGCATCCGTACCGTGCGTCGTGACATTGCTCGCATTTACACGATTGCTCGTGAGCGCGAGTTGAACATCCGTACCGCCCCGACAGTTAAGTGAGCGAAAGAATGAGCGAAAACACCGCCCTAAAGCGCAATGAGCGCAAGGTTCGCCGCGGCTACGTCGTGAGCGACAAAATGGACAAAACGATTGTCGTTGAATTCGTCGATCGCGTAAAGCACCCGCTTTACGGTAAAGTTGTACGTCGGACCGCTAAGTTGAAGGTCCACGACGAGGGCAACATTGCCCACGTCGGTGACCTTGTCCGCGTTATGGAGACCCGCCCGCTGTCAGCTACTAAGCGCTGGCGTCTGGTGGAGATCCTCGAGAAGGCTAAGTAAACCTTAGTTTTCACAGTTGAAGTAATCCGTTCGGCTAGGCTCGGGTAAGACCGAGAACCGGCACGACGACAGGAGTCATAAGAATGATCCAGCAAGAGTCGCGACTTAAAGTCGCTGACAACACGGGAGCCAAAGAAATTCTTTGCATCCGCGTTCTCGGCGGCTCGGGTCGGCGTTACGCAGGCGTTGGCGACACTATTGTCGCCACTGTCAAGGACGCCATTCCCGGCGGCAATGTTAAAAAGGGAGACGTCGTTAAGGCGGTAATCGTGCGCACCCGCAAGGAGCGCCGCCGTCCCGACGGTTCCTACATCCGTTTCGATGAGAATGCAGCTGTCATCCTAAAGAACGATGGCGAACCGCGTGGAACTCGTATCTTCGGCCCAGTGGGCCGTGAGCTGCGTGATAAGAAATTCATGCGTATCGTCTCGCTCGCCCCGGAGGTGTTGTGATGGGAGCAAAAATTAAAAAGGGTGACCTCGTAGAGGTCATCGTCGGCCGTCCGGCCGACGCTAAGAAGATTGAAGCGCGTAACGCTACTCGTGAAGCCAAGGGCAAAGCTCCGCTTACCCCTGGTGACAAGGGCAAGCAGGGTGTCGTTATCGAGGTCCTGCGTGAAACCAACCGCGTAGTAGTTGAAGGCGTCAATATCCGCACTCACCACGTCCGTCAGGGCCAGTCGGCTCAGGGACAGGTGACCGGTGGAATTGAACACCGTGAAGCGCCGATTCACGTTTCGAATGTTGCCCTCGTCGACCCAGACACCAAGAAGCCCGTTCGCGTTGGTTTCAAGGAAGTACAGGTTGAGCGCGATGGTCGTGTTAAGACCAAGCGTGTCCGCGTAATCCGCGGCGGCGAGAACGACGGTAAGGAGATCTGATATGTCCAGCAACACTCCTCGCCTGAAGGCAAAGTACGATGAAGAAATCATCACCAAGCTGCGTGATGAATTCAAGCACCCGAACTCGATGGAGGTCGGCGGTCTGGTAAAGATTGTCGTCAACATGGGTGTGGGCGAAGCAGCTCGCGACTCGAAGCTGATGGAAGGTGCGGTCCGTGACCTCACCGCCATCACCGGTCAGAAGCCAGTTGTTACCCGCGCACGCAAGTCCATCGCTCAGTTCAAGCTGCGTGAAGGTCAGCCGATTGGTGCGCACGTCACCTTGCGTGGCGCCCGCATGTGGGAATTCCTGGACCGTTTGCTGTCCACCGCACTTCCCCGTATCCGCGACTTCCGTGGTCTTAGCGCCAAGCAGTTCGACGGTAACGGCAACTACACGTTCGGCTTGACCGAACAGTCAATGTTCCACGAGATTGACCCCGACTCCATTGACCGCGTACGCGGCATGGACATCACCGTGGTCACCTCGGCGAAGACCGACGAGGAAGGACGCGCACTGTTGCGTCACCTCGGCTTCCCGTTCAAGGAGAACTGAGTTATGGCTAAGACCTCCCTTAAAGTCAAGGCCGCCCGCAAGCCTAAGTTTGCGGTCCGCGCCTACACCCGGTGCAACCGCTGCGGTCGTCCGCGTTCGGTCTACCGCAAGTTCGGCCTGTGCCGTATCTGCCTGCGTGAGCTCGCCCTAGCCGGCGAACTCCCCGGTGTAACAAAGAGCAGCTGGTAACAACTACGTCGCAGGTCCACCGGCGATAAGCGCCGCGGGAAACCCCGACGAGGAAGGGCACCGCCCAAATGTCTATGACAGATCCAATCGCAGATATGCTAACGCGTCTGCGTAACGCTAACTCGGCGCAGCACGAGTCGGTTTCCATGCCGCACTCGAAGCTGAAGGCTGCAATTGCGCAGATCTTGGAAGCCGAAGGATACATCCTTGGCTCAGAGGTTGAAGACGCCCGCGTGGGTAAGACTTTGACCCTGAAGCTGAAGTACGGCAAGAACCGCGAACGCGCCATTTCTGGTGTGAAGCGTATTTCTAAGCCCGGACTTCGTAAGTACGCCAAGTCGACCGACCTGCCCAAGGTAATGGGTGGCCTGGGAGTGGCAATTTTGTCCACCTCCTCCGGCCTGCTCACTGACCGTGAGGCAGCTAATAAGGGTGTCGGCGGGGAAGTCCTCGCCTACATCTGGTGAGAACGGAGGAGTAAAATATGTCTCGTATTGGACGACTTCCGGTCTCAGTCCCGGCGAGCGTTGAGATTAATCTTGACGGCTCGGAAATCACCGTTAAAGGCCCGAAGGGTCAGCTTAACCACACCATTCCCGCCCCGATTGAAGTTTCAATCGAAGGTAGCGAACTGTTGGTCAAGCGCCCCAACGACGAGCGCAAGTCGCGTTCGTTGCACGGCCTAACCCGTACCCTGATTCAGAACATGGTCATCGGAGTTACCGATGGTTTCGAGAAGAAGCTCGAAATCGTAGGAACCGGTTACCGTGTTGTAGCCAAGGGTAAGGACATCGAATTTGCTCTCGGTTTCTCACACCCGGTTCCGGTTGTGGCTCCCGAAGGCATTGAATTTAAGGTTGAAGGCCCAACCAAGCTGACCGTTGCTGGTATTGACAAGCAGCTCGTCGGTGAGGTTGCCGCTAACATCCGTAAGATCCGCAAGCCTGAACCCTACAAGGGCAAGGGTGTCCGCTACGCGGGCGAGCAGGTCCGCCGCAAGGTCGGAAAGGCAGGTAAGTGATAATGGCTTACACCGTAAAGGGAAAGGGCAAGGCAGTTGCCCTGAAGCGTCGTCACCAGCGTGTCCGCAAGACCGTATTCGGTACTGCCGAGCGTCCGCGTCTCGTCGTTCGCCGTTCGAACCGTCACATGTTCGCACAGGTAATCGACGACAACGCCGGTCACACCTTGGCTTCAGCCTCCACGCTTGAAGCTGATTTGCGCGCCAGCGACCAGACCAAGACCGATGCAGCACGCAAGGTTGGAGAACTGGTAGCAGAACGCGCTAAGGCGGCAGGAATCGAAGCGGTTGTATTCGACCGTGGCGGAAACAAGTACCATGGCCGCGTCGCGGCCGTCGCAGACGGAGCCCGCGCCGCCGGGCTAAGCCTGTGATCGCGAAGAGAAGGAAGAGGGCACACTGATGGCTGCACAGCAGCGAGACAGGAACGGCCAGTCCGCCGAAAATCGCGACACAGAGCGTCGCGAGCGTCGGGGACGCCGTGAAGACCGTCGTGGCAACAAGGCCCGCGACGAAAAGAACCAGTACGTAGAGCGCGTCGTTACCATTAACCGTGTCTCCAAGGTCGTAAAGGGTGGTCGTCGCTTTAGCTTCACCGCTCTGGTCGTCGTTGGTGACGGTGAAGGTACCGTCGGAGTTGGCTACGGAAAGGCTAAGGAAGTACCCGCAGCAATCGCCAAGGGCGTTGAAGAAGCCAAGAAGAACTTCTTCCGCGTTCCGATGATTCGCCGCACCATCACTCACGTCACCCAGGGTGAAGACGCAGCCGGCATCGTCCTGCTTCGTCCCGCCTCACCGGGTACCGGTGTTATCGCCGGTGGTCCGGTTCGCGCCGTCCTTGACTGCGCTGGCGTGCACGATGTCTTGAGCAAGTCTCTGGGGTCTTCCAACGCAATTAACATTGTTCACGCGACCGTTAAGGCGTTGAAGCAGCTTGAGCAGCCTGAGGCTGTTGCTGCCCGCCGTGGCTTGCCGCTGGAGCGCGTTGCTCCCGTCGGTATGCTGCGTGCCCGCGCCGAAGCTGAAGCTGAGCGTAAGGAAAGCGCCGAAAAGGCTGAAGCCGAAAAGGCAGCTGCGGGGGTGAGTGAATAATGGCTAACCTGAAAATCACTCGTGTCCGTGGTGACGTCGGCTCCAAGGAGAACCAGCGTGCGACTATGCGCACTCTGGGTCTGCGTAAAATCGGCCAGTCCACCGTCCGCGAGGACAGCGCCCAGCTACGCGGTTACCTGCGTGCCGTTGCGCACCTCGTAAAGGTTGAGGAGGTCAACTGACAATGGCTAAGAGCACCGAAAAGGTTGAGCAGACCGAAGAAAAGGTACATGTTCTGAAGGTTCACCACCTTCGTCCCGCTCCCGGCGCGAAGCGTAAGAAGATTCGCGTTGGTCGTGGTGAAGGATCCAAGGGTAAGACAGCAGGTCGCGGTACCAAGGGTACTAAGGCACGTTACTCCGTCCCCCAGGGATTCGAAGGTGGCCAGATGCCGATGCACATGCGTCTTCCCAAGCTCCGTGGATTCAAGAACCCCTTCCGCACCGAATACCAGGTTGTTAACTTGGATAAACTTTCAACTCTCTTCCCAGAGGGTGGAAAGATTGGTGTTGAAGAGCTAATTGCAGCTGGCGCAGTTCGTAAGAACCAGCTGGTTAAGGTTCTCGGTACCGGTGAAGCAAAGGCAGCTTTTGAGCTGACCGTTGACGCTTGGTCGGCTTCTGCCGAAAAGAAGATTAAGGAAGCTAACGGCTCCCTAACCCTTCGTGAACGTCAGGGCTAAATAAGCTCAAGGGGTGGCCCGCAGGTGCGGGTCACCCCTTTTCGACGTTAGATTTGATTGGGCAAGACTACTTTAAGTGGTTAGAATAGCCCCAGCATTAGTGGTCTTGAGGCCAACTCGGAAAATTTTTAATTAGGAGGTAGGGTGCTTAGCGCATTCGCACAGGCATTCCGCACGCCCGACTTGCGGCGTAAGCTGCTTTTCACGCTGTTTATTATGGCGCTATTCAGGGCGGGTACTTTTATTCCCACACCCGGTGTATCCATGCACAACATCAACCTGTGTATGGCCCAGTCGGATGGTGCGGGACTGCTGGATTTGGTTAACCTCTTTTCCGGTGGGGCTCTCATGCAACTATCTATTTTTGCGCTGGGAATTATGCCCTACATTACGGCCTCTATTATTATCCAGCTTTTGCGGGTAGTGGTTCCTCGTTTTGAGGACTTGCACAAGGAAGGCCAGGCTGGTCAGGCCAAATTAACCCAGTACACCAGGTACCTGACTATCTTCCTGTCGGTTATGCAGTCCACGGGATTCATTTCCCTGGCGCACTCCGGACGTATGTTCAACGGTTGTTCGGAAAAGATTATTCCGAACGATTCGACCTGGACTTTTATCATCATGATTATCGTGATGACCGCGGGTACCTCGGTAATTATGTGGCTGGCGGAACTGATCACCAGTAACGGAATCGGTAACGGTATGTCCCTGCTGATTTTCACCTCGATTATTGCGCGTCTTCCCGCTCAGCTATTTAACATCGCCACCACCGACCAAAACGGTATTTTCAAGGTTCTTTTGATTATCGCTTTGATGGGTCTGATTACCCTGGCAATTGTTTTCGTGGAACAGGCAATGCGTCGAGTTCCCGTGCAGTATGCTAAGCGCATGGTTGGATCACGGATGTACGGCGGAACTACCACCTACATTCCGATTAAAATCAACATGTCTGGTGTTATCCCGGTAATCTTCTCTACCTCTATTTTGGCGATGCCGGTAATGATTGCTAACTTTGGTGATCCCCACAGCCGTTGGGTACAGGTTATCCAGCGATACTTCCACCAGCAGTCGGCAATCTACCTTTTGATTGACGCACTTTTGATTATTTTCTTTGCTTTCTTCTACACCCAGATCACTTTCGACCCGGTTGAAGTAGCAGACAACATGAAGAAGTATGGCGGTTTCGTCCCCGGTGTCCGCGCTGGACGCCCCACTGCGGAACTTCTTGCCTACATCATTAATCGTATTACTACCGCCGGATCTCTCTACCTGGTCCTCGTGGCTATGATTCCGGTTCTTGCGCTTATCCCAATGGGTATTAGCCAGCAGCAGTTACCTTTCGGTGGTACTAGCTTGCTGATTATCGTTGGGGTTGGTTTGCAAACGGTAATGGAAGTTAATTCACAACTTCGACAGCACCACTATGAAGGATTCCTCCGATGACAAGAATGGTCCTAATCGGCCCGCCGGGAGCGGGTAAAGGTACCCAGGCTAAGCACATTTGTGAAAAGCTAAATATTCCCCACATTTCCACCGGTGAAATTTTCCGCCAGAACATTAGCGAAGGCACCGAGTTGGGTGTGCGTGCGAAAGATTACATTGAAAAAGGGGAGTACGTTCCCGATTCTGTAACAGTACCGATGGTTAAAGCACGTCTACAGTGCCCCGACACCAAGGACGGTTTTCTCCTTGACGGATTCCCCCGTACTGTAGCGCAGGCCCGCGTCCTACACGACCTGTTGGCCTCGATTGATTCCGACCTTGATATGGTTTTGGAAATTACCGCTGATACCGAAGAGGTAATTAAGCGAATGCTAAACCGTGCCAAGGTTGAGCACCGTCCGGATGACACCGAAGATGTTATCCGTCATAGACTGGAAGTCTATCGGGAACTCACCGAACCGATTGCCACCTATTATGAGGAACATGACCTGTTGATTCAGGTAGACGGCCTCGGGACAATCGAAGAAGTCTCCGCTCGAATTGATGAGGCAATGAAAAAGAATTAAATGAAAAAGGGAGCCAATCGGCTCCCTTTTTCATTCCCCTCACGTTAGGAAACAAAAATGCGTTTTAGGGAAAAAATCCGCACCAAGATGCCCAAAGAAATTGTCTATATGCGTGAAGCAGGCTTGGTAGTTGCAGAAATTCACCGTTCGCTGGCGCAGGCTTGCCGTCCGGGTATTACGACCGCGGAACTAGATGAAGTCAGCCACGAAGCAATTAAACGTTGTGGTGCGCGTTCCAACTTCTTGAACTATCACGGCTTTCCGGCCACGACCTGTATTTCCGTAAACGAGGAAATCGTTCATGGAATCCCGGGGACAAGACGACTAGAGGCCGGTGATTTAGTGAAGTTTGACTGCGGTGCCTACGTAGTACGTGAGAATAAGCAATGGCATGGTGATGCGGCTTTTGCCATGATCGTCGGTGGGGATGAAGCGGGATCTCAGAAAGCACGCGAGCTCTCCGCAGTTACCAAAACCGCAATGACCGAGGCTATTGTAGAAATCGCCCGAGGAGCTAAAACTCTAAACGCGGTAGGCGATACCGTTGAGCGGGTAGTGGCAGAAAAATCTCTTGAGCTTGGCTGGGAAGCCGGAATTGTTGAAGAGTTCGTAGGCCACGGAATTGGAAACGCAATGCACGAACCGCCGGAAGTTTACAACTACTCCGTGCGCTCTACACTCACTAAGTTAAAGCCCGGAATGGTTTTAGCAATTGAGCCTATGCTTACCGCTGGAGAGGCAGACAATTATATTGCCGACGACGGGTGGACCGTAATTACCGAAGACGGTTCTTTAGCCTGCCAGTGGGAACATAGCGTTGCCATCATGCCCGGTGGAGTTTGGGTCTTGACTGCAAAAGATGGGGGAGAGGAACTTTTGGCCCCTTACGGACTCAAACCGGTAACTTTGCCCGGGGCAGGTGACTGATCAGACACCCCAGTTAATTTGCTTCAGAGAGCGAAAACTAATAGTGTTGTCTGTTGGGTGTTCTCTCATGCGGATAACTGTGTGTGAAAACCGTCTTCGTCAACCCTGGCGAAGGAACCCAAATGAATTGAGAGTAGTCGGAGTATATGGCAAAAAAAGACGGTGTTATTGAAGTAGAAGGTACGGTTGTTGAAGCCCTACCTAATGCGATGTTCCGTGTTGAGCTGGAGAACGAGCACATTGTTCTTGCGCACATCTCGGGCAAGATGCGCCAACACTACATTCGAATCCTCCCCGAGGACCGAGTAGTGGTCGAACTTAGTCCATATGACCTCACTAGAGGTCGTATCGTCTACCGCTATAAGTAAGAACTAGACACATGCGCCGTCAGATGACGGCGGAGGTACATCATGAAGGTCAAGCCGAGTGTCAAGAAGATTTGTGACAAGTGCAAGGTGATTCGTCGCCACGGTACTGTCCGAGTCATCTGTGACGACCCCAGGCACAAGCAGCGCCAGGGCTAATCCTGTCTGCTTTCCCCAAAGGGATTAAAAATAGCATCTTGTCAGCCACCCGCTAGCGCGGTGCAGCCCTCGGTTTCGGAGGCCGAGGCCGGAAATAATTCCGGAAGACAAGGTGACGACCTCCGAAAAAATAGGAGAAAAAATGGCACGTATTGCCGGTGTGGACCTCCCGCGTGAAAAGCGCCTGGAGATTGCCCTCACTTACGTTTACGGCGTCGGGCGTACCCGCGCACAGGAAACTCTGGATGCAACCGGTGTTTCCCCCGATACCCGAGTCAAGGACCTGACCGAAGAAGAATTGGTCAAGCTTCGTGACTTCATTGAAAGCAACTACAAGGTTGAAGGTGACCTGCGCCGTGAGGTTCAGGCAGACATTCGCCGTAAGATTGAAATCGCGTCCTACCAGGGTCTGCGCCACCGTCGTGGCCTGCCCGTACGTGGACAGCGCACTAAGACCAACGCCCGTACCCGCAAGGGTCCTAAGCGTACTGTCGCAGGTAAGAAGAAGTAGTAGGCGGCTGAGCTTAACAGCCAGTTCGATGATCTTTTAGGAGAAGATATGCCCCCCAAGACTCGCGCCGCGGCAGCTCGCAAGGGCCGCCGTAAGGAACGCAAGAATATCGCTGTTGGTCAGGCACACATTAAGTCGACCTTCAACAACACCATCGTTTCCATCACTGACCCCACCGGCGCTGTAATTGCCAGCTGCTCTTCCGGTCAGGTTGGTTTCAAGGGCTCACGTAAGTCCACCCCGTTCGCCGCTCAGCTCGCTGCTGAAGCCGCTGCTAAGCGTGCGCAGGAACACGGGATGAAGAAAGTTGACGTTTTTGTCAAGGGCCCCGGCTCCGGCCGTGAAACCGCTATTCGCTCGCTGGGTGCAGCAGGCCTAGAGGTCGGTACCATTCAGGATGTTACCCCCCAGGCCCACAACGGTTGCCGTCCGCCCAAGCGTCGTCGCGTTTGATTCGCTGGGGAACTTTTAGTTCCCACGTCCGCTTTGTGGATGCGCCACATTCGCAAAGTAACCTTTACAAAGATCCTCTGTGACTAACCCTCACAGTTAAATATCTCGAAGTCATATGGCGGGCTTTTGGATAAAGGAAAGGAAATCGACGTGCTGATTGCACAGCGACCCACACTGACTGAAGAAGTCGTAAGCGAACGTCGTTCGCGTTTCGTTCTTGAGCCTCTGGAGCCGGGATTCGGCTACACCCTAGGTAACTCGCTTCGTCGTACCCTGCTGTCCTCGATTCCGGGAGCAGCGGTTACATCGATTCGAATTGACGGCGTGCAGCACGAATTCAGCACCATCGAGGGCGTTAAGGAAGATGTTGCGCAGATTATTCTGAACATCAAGCAGATTGTGCTTTCTTCCGACAATGATGAGCCGGTTGTAATGTACCTGCGCCAGACTGGCGACGGGGTAGTTACCGCTGGTGACATCACGCCCCCGGCCGGCGTTGAAATTCACAACCCTGAACTGGTCCTCGCAACCCTTAATGACAAGGGACGCCTGGAGGTCGAATTGACCGTAGAGCGCGGACGTAGCTACGTCTCCGCTGCCCAGAACAAGCGTGATGACGCCGAAATCTCACGAATTCCAATCGATTCGATTTATTCACCGGTACTTAAGGTCACCTACAAGGTAGAAGCCACCCGTGTGGGGCAGCGTACCGACTTCGACCGTCTGATTGTCGATGTCGAGACTAAGCCTTCCATCAGCCCGCGCGATGCCCTTGCGTCGGCAGGTACTACGCTGGTGGGCCTATTCGGCCTGTGCAAGGAACTGAACGAAGAGTCCGAAGGAATCGACCTGGGCGAATCACAGACTGATAACGCCCTGGCCGCCGACTTGGCTCGCCCGATTAAGGACCTTGGCCTGCAGCCTCGTTCAATGAACGCTCTGCACCGCGATGAAATCAACACCATTGGTGAACTGGTTGCCCGTTCCGAAGCCGACCTGTTGGACATTCGTAACTTTGGTGCAAAGTCAATCGAAGAAATCAAGGAAAAACTAGCTGCTATTGGTATGGCGCTAAAGGATTCCCAGATGCCGCAGATTGGCGACAGCGAAAACACCGGTTCTATCCAGTTCAGCGACGACCTCGGCTGAACGCCCATTTAATCTTTAAGGAGAAACACTATGCCTAAGCCCGCAAAGGGACCCCGCCTGGGGGGCAGCGCTGCGCACGAGCGTTTAATTTTGGCTAACCTGTGCCGCAACGTCATCGAACACCGTCAGATTGTTACCACCCTGACTCGCGCCAAGCGTGTTCAGCCGCTTCTTGAGCGTCTAATCACCAAGGCCAAGCGTGGCGACCAGCACGCTCGTCGTCAGGTAATGAAGGTGCTGGGTACTAACACCCCCAAGCGCGCTGTAATCTTCAACGCTGAGGGAAAGCCCGGACGTAGCTTCAACTACACCTACGAGCTGTTCGACGTTATCGTTCCCGAGCTTGACCCGGCCCGCGAGGGTGGATACACCCGTATCATCAAGCTCCCCAACCGTAAGGGTGACCAGGCTCCGATGGCTCAGATTTCCATCGTGACCGAAAAGGTAGAAAAGAAGGCAGTCGTTAAGGCTGCTGAAAAGACCGCCGAAAAGGCTGCCCCGGTTGAAGAGGCTAAGGTCGAAGAGACCGCAGTTGTCGAAGAAGCTGAAAAGGCAGAAGAGACCAACTGAAGTTAGCCCCTAAAGGGAAAACTCTTAAGGTTGTGCCCAGTATCGTTACACGGTACTGGGCACAACCTATTTTAATTATCGCTATCTTTTAATCGATAACCTATCTACTATCTAAACGAGGCGCTGGGGAAACCGCTATCCTAGTGCAGTGGAGGAAAAACTAAGGATACGTATTGACCTGTCCTATGCGGGCACCAACTTTCGTGGGTGGGCTAGGCAGCCCGGTTTGCTAACCGTACAGGGGGAAATAGAAACTGCTCTCGAAACTGTCTTTCGGGTTCCAGTGCCCCTAACCGTAGCCGGACGTACCGATGCCGGTGTGCACGCACGTTTTCAAACCGCTCACGCTGATGTAGAAGCAAAAAAATATTTTGCTTGTGCCTCCAAGCAGGGAATTTCTCCAGAACTCTCTTTGTGTCGGCGTCTCAATAAAATATTGTCTGGTAATGCGAAACGGCGGGGGGTAAATACTCCGGACATTCTTTTAAGGAAAATTACTTTAGTGGATGAACGTTTTGACGCGCGTTTTTCTGCTTTGGGACGTTCTTATATTTACCGTTTAGCCGATACCTTGGAAACGAAAGATCCGCTGACATCCGCCTGCGTTACCTGGATTGATACTGCCTTTCCGCTAGATTTAGAAAGAATGAATTCCGCCGCTAAAGCCTTGTTGGGGGAACACGATTTTCTTTCCTACTGTCGTCCTCGTGAGGGTGCCACTACAATTCGCACGCTTCGTCGTTTTGAGTTTTCGCGTAACTCCGATGGGGTAGTGGTTGCTCACGTCAGTGCAGATGCTTTCTGTCATTCGATGGTGCGTTCATTAGTGGGAGCTGCAATCTTGGTTGGTAGCGGGCAGCGAGAAGAAAAATATCTTGCAGATTTATTGCACTCCCCGAGCCGTCAAATTTGTGCGCCAATCGCCCCGCCGCAAGGGTTGTCCCTAAACGAGGTGGAATATCCCTCCACCCTCGATGAATGTGCTGAACGCACCCTACAAGCTCGTCATCGTCGTGACGAATGCGGTTGCGAATAAAAGACGTGAGACCGCTTGCACAGGCTCCCGCGTTGACGATTAAGGCGTATAGGGGATAAACTTTTGGGGTTGTGTGTTTGGCTAACTGCACTGCCAGTGTCTCCCACTCGTTGGCTTTGCTCCATACACGAACGTGATAGAACTTTTGGAACATGAGAGGTTTCGTAAGCAGAAACCTCCACTACTAATGAAAAGAAGGCTAATAGCGTGCGCACATATTCACCTAAGCCTGGGGACGCAAGCCCGAAGTGGTACGTCGTTGACGCGACTGACGTAGTTCTGGGTCGTTTGGCGTCCCATGTTGCCGTTTTGCTGCGTGGGAAGCACAAGCCAACCTTCGCTCCCCACATGGATCAGGGCGACTTCGTTATCGTTATCAACGCTGACAAGGTCTCACTTTCCGGGAACAAGGCTGACAAGAAATTCGCATACCGTCACTCGGGTCGTCCCGGTGGTTTGACTGCCGTCTCCTACCGTGACCTCTTGGCTACTCGCCCAGAGCGCGCCGTGGAGAAGGCTATTCGGGGTATGCTGCCGAAGAACAAACTGGGTCGCGCTCAGATGCGTAAGCTGAAGGTTTACGCTGGTTCCGAGCACCCCCACGTAGCTCAGCAGCCCGAGACGTACGAAATCACCCAGGTAGCCCAGCAGTAATAGCGGGCCAGGATAGAAAACGAGGATTACAGTGGCTGAGACCATTGTCGAGATTGAAGAGCTGGAAGAAGCTCCTAGCTCCTACACTTCTGAGACCGAGTCCGCTCCTGCGGGCGCAGGTCAGTCGCTGACGGCCCCGGGCGCAGGCCTGGGCCGCCGCAAGGAAGCCGTTGCTCGCGTTCGCCTGGTGCCCGGCACCGGCGAGTGGAAGCTTAACGGCCGTACCCTGGAAGACTACTTCCCCAACAAGCTGCACCAGCAGCTTGTTCGTTCGCCCTTCACCCTGCTGGACATTGAAGGCCGCTTTGACGTGATTGCTCGCATTCACGGTGGTGGTATCTCCGGTCAGGCTGGTGCGTTGCGTATGGGTATTGCCCGTGCATTGAACGAAATCGACCGTGACTCTAACCGCGCTCCGCTCAAGAAGGCTGGCTTCTTGACTCGTGACTCGCGTGCGGTTGAGCGTAAGAAGGCTGGTCTTAAGAAGGCCCGTCGCGCCCCGCAGTTCAGCAAGCGCTGATCTACAGGCAAGCTTACAATTTTGGCTCCAGCAAATTGCTGGAGCCAAAATTTTTGCCTTTTTTCAGATTAAACTCGTATAGTTTCCTTATGGCTTAGAAAAATTGCAATTGAAATGCGTAATTGGCGCTAAGATTAAGACCATATCTAATAACTATTTTTAAAAAATCCTTTACGAAACGAGGCACGTTATGGCACGCATTTTTGGTACTGACGGGGCACGAGGACTGGCGAACCGAGACATCACCGCTACTCTTGCGCTTGAGTTGGGGCAGGCGGCAGCTCGCCACACAATTGCGAATCTTCCCGCGGACCGGCGTGATAGCGAGCACAAGCCGAAAGCAATTATTGGGCGTGATACTCGAGTTTCTGGAGAGTTTCTTTCCCACGCGATTGCCGCGGGACTAGCTTCGGCGGGAATGGACGTTATCCGTATTGGGGTTCTTCCTACACCGGCGGTTGCGCACTTGATGGCCTCGGGGGAATACGACCTGGGCGTAATGATTTCCGCTTCGCACAATCCGATGCCCGATAACGGTATTAAGTTCTTTGCCCGCGGCGGTTACAAGCTGGAAGACGCCGTCGAGGACGAGATTCAGGCTCTCTTGGAAGACAGGGGTTGGCTCGCTCCCATCGGTGAGGGAGTTGGGGAAATTATCTCCGATCACAGTGCCGCTGACCGTTCGTATATTGACCATTTGGTAAAAGCCTGCGGAACCCCGCTGAAAGGATTGCGTATCGCTGTGGACTGCGCCAATGGTGCAGCCTCGTTTATTGGTCCTGAGGCGTTGCGTCAGGCCGGTGCCGACGTAGTTGTCATGAACGCATCTCCAGACGGGCGAAACATCAATGCTGATTGTGGTTCTACCCATCCCGAACAGCTCCAGGCGGTAACGGTAGCTTCTAAGGCAGCTTTCGGGGTTGCCTTTGACGGTGACGCGGACCGTTGTTTAGCTGTGGATCACCTGGGAAACCTCATTGACGGTGACAAAATTATGGGTATGTTAGCCGTAGGGATGAAAAAGGAAGGTCTGCTGGTAAATGACACCCTAGTCGTGACGGTAATGTCCAACCTAGGGCTGCTCCTTGCAATGAAGGAAAAGGGAATTAACATCTCCCAAACCGGTGTGGGGGACCGTTACGTTCTGGAAAATATGCTGGAAAATGGTTACGTCCTCGGTGGAGAACAATCCGGTCACGTGATTAATTCGCATTATGCGACCACCGGTGATGGTATCCTAACCGCACTTATGATTGCCCGTGAGGTACAGCGTTCTGGACAGAGCCTTGCTGACCTGACTAGCTTCATTAACCGCTTGCCGCAGACTCTTATTAATGTTCCTAACGTTGATAAAACTCGTACCGACGACGAGGGCGTGCTAGATGCCATAGCTAAGGCAGAAGCATTTCTCGGAGAATCCGGGCGAGTGCTACTTCGTCCCTCAGGCACAGAACCGCTGGTGCGAGTAATGGTGGAAGCTGCTACTCAAACCGAAGCTGATGCGGCAGCAACCCGTCTGGCTGATGTTGTAGCCAGCCGGTTGGCTCTCTAAACATAGGATGTAAATGAACGGAATTCTCCAAACAATAAACGAACTAGCTAATAGTTGGCTTGTTGTTCCTCTACTTTCTCTATTTTCATTTCTCGATGGGTTCTTTCCGCCTCTGCCTTCGGAATCCTTAATTATTTCTATTGCTTCACTGTCACATAGCACCCCGACGGTTTCGCTTTGGTTCGTGTTTATTTTCTGCGCCCTGGGCGCGAGTGCCGGTGACTCTGTGGCCTATCTAATCGGCCGCTATCTGCCGGTGGAAAAAATTCCACTTATCCGTCGCTTCGCCACCCCCGAAGCAATTAAGAAAGCCCGTCATTCTTTTGATCGCCGGGGAGCTTCCTATCTGCTTGGAGCACGTTTTGTTCCGGTCGGGCGAATAGCTATTAACATTGCTGCGGGAAACGTTAGATTTCCCTACCTGCGTTTTTTAGCAATCGACATGGTTGGCTCGCTGATGTGGGCGGGAGTTTCCCTTTCTATCGGGTTGGGAACAGGTGCTTTTTTGAAAGGACACCCGCTGTTGAGTATCTGTATCGGAATCGCAATCGGAATTGCGTTTGGGTACGTATTGGATAAAATACTAACTTTGATTAAGCGCCGTCTGGCTGCACGTGGATATGAATTTGCTCGGGAAGACTAGCCCGGTTAGTAGGTAGAAAAATGTTTCACTGGATTGATTGGGTAATGTCTGTGGTCCTGCACTGGGCCGGTAATTTTTGGATTCTCCCGACACTTTCGCTATTTTGCTTTATTGATGGGTTTGCCCCGATTCTGCCTTCGGAAACCTTGATTATTGCTCTGGCTTCACTATCGCATACAGGCAGCGTTGTGCCCTTGCACTGGGTTGTGTTTTTCGCTTTTGTCGGGGCGTTTGCGGGCGACTTGGGAGCTTATCACATAGGTAAGCTTTTGCCAGTTCACAAGATTCCGTTAATTCGCCGCTTTGCTACTCCCGAGGCCTTAAACGTTGCGCGTAAGGCTCTAAACCGGCGTGGAACTTCATATCTGCTGGCGGCACGTTTTATTCCGGTTGGCCGAGTGGCCGTAAACATGACGGCGGGAGCTGCTGGCTATAAGCTTCGCCGTTTTGTCCCTACGATGATTGTTGCGGATTTACTATGGACTAGCCTTTCGGTAGTAATCGGCCTAACTGCTGGCCAATTTTTCCAGAAGAATCCACTGTTAGGAATGGTCTTGGGAATTGCCGCGGGGATTACTATTGGGCTGATTATTGACCGCATTATCGGTTATTTTTACCAGGGAAAAGAAACCGATGAGGACGAGGTAGAAGAAATTGTTACCGAGTTCGAAAAAGCCGAGGAGGCCGAAACTCTTATCGAGATGAATCAAAAATAGTCTCAGAGTTTCCGCAGTAATATTTCGCGTACGCGGTGGTCGGAAGCCTTGGAAATAATTAGGTCTGCTCTAGCTCGGGTAGGGCGTATATTCTGAACGAAGTTAACCAGGTTAATCTCGGTCCAAATCTGGTGCGCCACCGAAATTGCGGTACGGTCATCTAAATCCGCGTAAGCACGGAAGAAAGAATCCTTGTCGGTGAATGCGGCGGAACGCAGCTTCAAAAACCGTTCGATATACCACTGTTCGATATCCCCGTGATATGCGTCGATAAAAATTGAGAAATCGAAATAATCGGAAACTGCAATTGCCGGTTGATTTTGGTCTGCGGAAACCCGCGGGGGCTGTAAAACGTTAATGCCCTCAACGATTAAAATATCGGGCTGCTCGATGGTAATGAACTCGTCTGGGACGACGTCGTAAACCACGTGAGAATAAACCGGCGCTTTAACTTTTTCACGACCCGCCTTAACCTCGGCTAAAAATTTAATTAATGCGTGACGGTCATAGGATTCTGGGAAACCTTTACGCCCCATCAGGCCGCGTTTTTCTAATTCACTGTTGGAAAGCAAAAAACCATCCGTCGTAATTAAATCAACCCGTGGAGTGCGAGGAAAACGCGAGAGTAATTTACGAAGTACGCGGGCGATAGACGATTTTCCGACGGCAACCGAACCAGCAATACCAATTACAAAAGGAACCGGGTTAGGGGACGGCTCATGCAAGAAAGTATGCCGCGAATCAGCCAGTTCACGCTGTTGCTCAAAATAGATTTCCAATAACCGAGAAAGCGGCCGATAAATCGCATCCACCTCGGCTAGGTCTACCGGGTCTGATAATCCGGATAAGCCTTTAATATCGCTATCGGTCAGCGGGAGCGGAGTCTCGGGAGCCAATGCCGACCATTCTTGACGAGAAAAGGCATGAAAGGGAGAAAACTTACTGTTTCCTCTCAACAACTTACTTTCGGCATCGCCAATGGCTCTGACAGCAGCGGCTAATTCACCACGAGTTTTCATACCTATAATTCTTACACGAGCGGGCGGACAAAGAAAGAAATACGGTATTCGCCTGCAGAATGCGATAATTGCCACCGTTACGAGGCCAGCACAAATAGGCGGTTTAACAAGCGACCTGGCATTCTGAGTGGGAAAATAGGTGCTATGCGTGTAGATGAAACTCCGAGATATCCCGGCCAGGCTCTAATTGACCTGGACGCCCTCGCCCACAACTATCGCATTCTCTCTGGCAAAATTGGTCAGGCTGATTCTCTCGTTATAGTTAAAGCTGATGCCTACGGTCACGGAGCACAAAAAATTGCCTTGGCTCTCTACGAGGCGGGAGCCAGATGGTTTGGTCAAGCACAGCTCGGTGAAGCCCTGCAACTCGCACATGCCTTTAAAAAAGCCGGATTACCTCCACTTCGCACAGCTCCTACCGCACAGACTCCCCGCATATTTTCTTGGATAAGCGTCCCCGGGCTGGACGGGGATGAACTTCGTGTTCAAGCCCTAGAAAATGGGATAGATTTAAGTATTTCCAATTTGGAAGAACTGGTTGAGATAGTTGCCGCCGCGCAGACTACCGGAATATGCGCTCGAGTTCATCTAAAAGTGGATGTGGGAAACAGCCGAGCCGGCTGCCCACGTGATGTTTGGGATTCCTTCTTCTCACAAACGGCCCTTGCACAAGCCGACGGAAAAATTAAAATTGTGGCGATTTGGTCCCACCTGCAATCCGCAGATGACCCTGCTCCCGAGGCATTTGCCGAAACTAAAACGCAAATCCAAAACTATGAACTTGCCCTAGAGGTAGCTAAAAAATACGGGATTATCCCCGAAATACGCCACCTTGCGGCTACTTCCGGAGGATTGTGGCACCCCGAAAGCCGATACGATTTAGTCAGATGGGGAATTGGACTATACGGACTTAGCCCAAACTCGGCGCATGAAACCGCAAAGGAACTGGGACTTAAACCAGTAATGCGCCTGCGCGCGCCACTTTTAAGTGTGAAAGAAATCCCTGCCGGACAGGGCGTTTCCTACAATGCCACCTGGAGAGCCGAAAGGAATCACTGGGTTGGCCTGGTTCCACTGGGATACGCCGATGGGATTCCGCGCCTTGCCTCCAATAGAGCCGGCGTTAGTGTCCACACCCGAGAGGGGATAATCCGTGCCCGTGTTATTGGGCGTATTTGCATGGATCAATTTGTTATCGACCTGGGTATAAACCCGCCCGCGGCAAAACGCGGGGATACGGTGGAACTATTTGGAAACGAAACCGAAATTGACGATTGGGCCAAAGCTAGCCAGAGCGTAAACTATGAAATTATCACCCGATTAGGTCCCCGGGTGGAACGTATTTATTACGGACAAGGGGAAACTAAATATCGTACCGAAGCAGGGGAGAAAAATTGAGAATAGAAATTCCCACCCGGGACGCTGACGAAACCCGCGCCCTTGGACGAGGGCTGGCGAAGCTCCTAAAAGCCGGTGATTTAATTATGCTCTCCGGCGGTCTCGGCGCAGGAAAAACTACCTTTACCCAGGGAATCGGAGAAGGACTTGGGGTTCGCGGACGTGTTTCTTCACCCACCTTCATCGTGGCGCGTGAACACCCTTGCGAAAACGGGCCAAGTCTGATTCACGCCGACGCGTATCGGATAACCGACCTAGATGATTTAGAAACACTGGACTTGGATGCCAGCTTAGACGAGGCCGTTACCGTAGTTGAATGGGGAGAGGGGAAAACTGAAGCTCTTTCGCCAGATCGCTTAGAAATACAAATTGTCCGCGCCCAGGCTGGCCTAGCGGCGGAAAAGACCACTGAGGGACAAATTGACCTAGCTCAGGCAGATGACGAAAAACGAAGCATTATTCTCACCCCATGTTCATCGCGCTGGGAAACTGCGGCGTTACTTGATTTGGGACACCTCATCGGGGCAGAAGCTAAAATAATTACCGAGACGGGCGCTCCCGCCGCTGAAAATTAAAGGAAAGACCGTTGCGATACCTATGTATAGACACCAGTGCCGGTTCTCGCGTTGCCCTGGTTGAAGGTAATAAAATTACCCGCGCTAGTTCTCAATCTCCGCGGGCACATGCCGAACATCTTGCGGGGCTTATCCGTGAAGTCCTTGGAGTTGCTCCCGGAGACGCCGCTGCTGGGCACTTCGATGCCGTAGTGGTAGGAACCGGCCCGGCTCCCTACACCGGACTACGTGCGGGACTGATAAGCGCACGCGTACTAGCCCGTGGCGCAAATGTGCCTGCCTACGGGGTAAGTGCCCTCGATATCGCAGCGCGTTGCGCGCTTGACGAGGTAGAAGGTCCGGTACTGGCGCTCCTTGATGCTCGGCGTAAGGAACTCTACGCGGCAGAATATGACGCAGCAGGGGACAACGACGTACGTCGTAGAGGAGAAATCCTGGTTGACCTACCGGCCAATTTGGCACAAACCTATCCCGTTGACTCGCGTCCGCCCCTAGTCGGTCCAGGAGCGTACCTCTACGAATCTATTCTCGGGTCGGCATGTTCACCGAATCCTGAATTTGATGTGGCGGTCGCTGCACGAATTGCCGTTACTCGCTTCGCGCAAGGTGGGCAAAATCTTGAATTAGATCCCCTTTATTTACGACGACCCGACGTAAGTGTTCCAAATCCCCGAAAGAGCACTTTAGGATAGGAAACACTCCCAAATTTCGGAAGGTAAAACATGATTGACTACTTGCAAGCTGCCCGCGAGGCCGCCAGCGCTACCGAGATGCCGGAAGGATACCGGTTAGTGCCGATAACTGAAGATGACCTGATGGAGGTTGTAGCCGTAGAGAAATGTGTTTTCCCGCAGGAAGCATGGAGCGCGGCAATGCTGGCCGATGAACTAAACGGTCCTTTCCGTATCTACGTGGGGGTCTTTGACCATACCGACACTATGGTGGGATATGCCGGATCAATGTATTCCCCAGACAGCGCAGAAATTATGACCATCGGAGTAGTTCCGGAAGCCCGGGGCAAAGGTCTGGGAAAAGCGATGACCGCCGCTTTAGTAAGTGCCGCTAGGGTACTGCAGGTAGATTCAATTTTCTTGGAATGCCGTGACTCTAACGCGGTTGCCCGCTCCCTCTACGAAGAGCTAGGTTTTGCGGAAATAGACCGCCGCGCTCGCTACTATCACAACCCCACTGAAGACGCGGTGATTATGCGTCTGATTCTGGAATAAACCAATTTAACCTCAACTTGACTTTCATAAAAAATAGTTTCCACGAAATCCCTGAAAACGTTTTTTAAGAAAGATAAAAAAATGAACAAAAGCGCGTAAGTACGCGCTTTTTTCATACTCTTTTTCGCTACATAAGGTTTAGGAAACTTACCTCTTTCGTAAAAATTGCTCGAAAAGTATCGACAGTGGGGAAAAAGTAAGGGAAAAATGAAAATTATTCTCTCCCTTAGGGGCGGTAGAAAAGGTTGAAAAATAGCGGTTTTTCGTAAAACTATGCGAATAGTTTAAAAATAGGTAGGACTTCTCGCCCGCTTAAGTGGACAGCGCGTCAGGTAAGTTAAGGACGTGGCCAATAACAAAGTAACTCAGAAACGACGCAGCTGGAATACCACAGTTTTCTTAAAGCAACTGATGGCTATTTCAGGGCTGTTCTTTGTCGTATTTATTCTCTTCCACTCATACGGAAACCTGAAGATTTTCGCGGGTCCCGAAGCGTATAACGGTTACGCCCACCACCTGCGGACTATGTTCATGCCGATTTTGCCGTACGAAGGTCTGCTCTGGATTTTGCGTATTGGCCTGGTGGTGTTCTTAGTGGTTCACCTCTATGCGGCAGCCGCCACTTGGAAACGTTCCAAGCGCGCCCGCGGGTCGCGATACATGGTAAAGAAGAGCGCAGCTAACGCTTACGCAGCTCGCACCATGCGCTACGGCGGTATCATCCTCGGAATCTTCATTATTTTCCACATTCTGCACTTCACCACCAAGACTTTCCAGATTGGTGATCCGGCAGCCTACAGCGCCCCTGAAATTGACGGTGTATCGCAGGCTCCCTACCTAATGATGCAAACGACCTTCTCCCACTGGTACATGGTGTTGGTCTACGCCATCGGGGTGGGCGCACTTTGCCTGCACATCGGGCACGGAATCTGGTCCGCGCTTCAGTCCTTTGGATGGTTGCGTAAAAACACTAAGAGTCTAATTGTGCTGGTTTCCGGCATGGTGGGCCTGCTGGTATTCGTGGTCTTCATGGCCCCGCCCTTCTACCTACTCATAACAGGTGGTGTTCACTGATGTCTGAACTAATTAACGGTCTTTACCGCGAAGGTGAAAAAATCGCGGATTCCAAGGCCCCAATGGACGTTCCACTTTCGCAGTGCTGGGAACAGAGGAAGTTCAACGCTAAGCTGGTTAACCCTGCAAACCGACGTAAACTTTCAGTGATTATTGTTGGTTCGGGACTAGCCGGAGGTGCTGCTGCCGCCTCCCTCGGGGAAATGGGATATAACGTCCACTGTTTCTTCTATCAGGACTCGGCTCGTCGTGCGCACTCAATTGCCGCTCAGGGTGGTATCAACGCGGCAAAGAACTACCGCAATGACAATGACTCCGTATACCGTCTTTTCTACGACACGGTAAAGGGTGGTGACTACCGCTCTCGGGAAAGCAACGTTTACCGTCTTGCGGAAGTCTCCGCAAACATCATCGACCAGTGCGTCGCCCAGGGTGTTCCTTTCGCCCGCGAATACGGCGGTCTACTCGATAACCGTTCATTCGGTGGTGTGCAGGTATCGCGTACTTTCTACGCTCGTGGACAGACCGGACAGCAGCTCCTAATCGGCGCCTACCAGGCGATGGAACGCCAGGTCAAAGCCGGTACAGTCAAGGAATACCCGCGCCATGAGATGGTTGAACTAATCGTTGAAGGCGGTCGCGCCCGCGGTATTGTCGCTCGCGATATGGCGACCGGGGAAATTAAAACCTACACCGCAGATGCGGTGGTCCTAGCAACAGGTGGATACGGAAACGTCTTCTTCCTCTCCACCAACGCAATGGGTTGTAACGGTACGGCCATCTGGCGTGCACACCGCAAGGGAGCCTACTTTGGAAACCCCTGCTTCACCCAGATTCACCCAACCTGTATTCCCCAGCACGGGGACCAGCAATCAAAACTCACCCTAATGTCTGAGTCGCTGCGTAACGATGGACGTATCTGGGTTCCCAAAAAAGCTGAAGATTGCGAAAAAGACCCTCGCGACATTCCCGAAGAAGACCGCGACTACTACCTCGAACGTATCTACCCGGCATTCGGTAACCTCGTTCCCCGTGACGTTGCTTCCCGTAACGCCAAGAACGTTTGTGACGAGGGACGCGGTGTAGGGCCAAAGGTTGACGGAATCGCCCGCGGTGTTTACCTGGACTTCGCTGATGCGATTAACCGGATGGGTAAAGACGTAGTTTCCGCCAAGTACGGAAACCTCTTCGACATGTACGAGCGCATTACCGATGACAACCCCTACGAAGTGCCAATGCGTATTTACCCCGCGGTTCACTACACCATGGGTGGCCTGTGGGTTGACTACGATTTGATGTCTTCGATTCCCGGCCTATTTGTTACCGGTGAAGCTAACTTCTCCGACCACGGAGCTAACCGCCTCGGCGCCTCGGCACTTATGCAGGGACTGTCGGACGGATACTTCGTACTACCGAATACGATTAACGATTACCTAGCCGCGGCACCTTTCGAGAAGCTTTCGGAAGATCACCCGGAGGTTATGGCGGCAAAGAACTCTGCACAAGAGCGTATTGACCGTTTAATGAGCATTAACGGTACTCGGTCGGTTGATTCATTCCACAAGGAACTCGGCCAAATCATGTGGGAATACTGTGGAATGTCCCGTAATGCCGAAGGGCTGAAGCTAGCCATCGAAAAGATTCGTGCACTTCGCGAAGAATTCTGGAATAACGTACGTGTTCCCGGACGCTCAATCGGCGGACTAAACCAGTCCCTCGAAAAGGCCGGCCGCGTGGCTGACTTCCTTGAACTCGGTGAGCTGATGTGTATAGACGCTCTCCACCGCAGTGAATCTTGCGGTGGTCACTTCCGGGAAGAATCACAGACTCCCGAAGGTGAAGCTAAGCGTAACGACGCGGAATTCACCTATGTTGCCGCCTGGGAGTTCGGTGGTGACGGGCAGGCTCCGGTCTTGCATAAGGAAGACCTTGAATACAAGAACATTGAGCTTAAGGAGCGTAGTTACAAGTGAACATTACACTGCGAGTATGGCGCCAAGAAGGTGCCGGTGACGAAGGCGCTCTCCACGATTACCAGCTCACCGGTATTTCGGAGGACTCATCATTCCTGGAAATGCTTGATGTCCTTAACGAGGAACTATTTGCCCGCGGCGAAGAACCCATTGCCTTCGACTCAGACTGTCGTGAAGGTATTTGTGGTCAGTGTGGTCTAGTAATCAACGGTATTCCCCACGGTAACGAAGGACCGGGAATTACTGATAACACCACCACCTGCCAGGTACACATGCGTCACTTCAAAGATGGTGACACCATCACAATCGAGCCGTGGCGTTCGGCTGCATTCCCGATTATTAAAGACCTGGTAGTTAACCGTTCGGCTTTTGACCGAATTATTCAGGCAGGTGGATACATCTCGGTTAACACGGGTGCGGCTCCCGATGCTCACGCAACTCCCGTTCCTAAGGTTGATGCTGATCGTGCTTTCGAAGCCGCGGCTTGTATCGGGTGTGGAGCCTGCGTGGCTGCCTGCCCGAACGGTTCTGCAATGCTCTTTACCTCCGCGAAAGTAACCCACCTAGGGTTGCTACCGCAGGGTAAACCGGAGAACCTCCAACGTGTTACCGACATGCTAAACCAACATGATGAAGAAGGATTTGGTTCTTGCACCAATATTGGTGAATGTGCTGCTGTTTGCCCGAAGGGAATCTCTTTGGATAACATTGCCTTCCTCAACCGCCAGCTCGGTAAGGCTGTTCTAAAGGGTCTCTAAATAAAAAATAGCCAATAATGGTGGGGGTAAGGCAAATGCGTTACCCCCACCATTATTTTGTGTTCTTTTCCCCCTAAAGGCAGGGAAGGGAGTAAAATAGGCGCGTGATTACAGAGAAGAAACAACCCCTTATCCTCGGTGTCGAATCTACCTGCGACGAAACTGGTCTGGCGCTAGTTCGTGGACATGAACTACTGGTAGACAGGACTGCCTCCTCGATGGATCAGCATGCTCGATATGGCGGCATAATTCCCGAGATAGCCTCCCGTGCGCACCTGGAAAGTTTTCTTCCCGCTCTCGACAGCGCGCTAGAAGAAGCTGGGGTTGCTCTTGCCGATATTGATGCAATTGCCTGTTCTGCCGGGCCGGGACTCATCGGCTCCTTAACCGTTGGAAACTGTGGCGCTAAATCTCTTGCTTCTGCCCTGGGGATTCCCCTATACGGGGTTAACCACGTAATCGGTCACCTTGCCGTCGACCAGTTGGTTGATGGACCTTTCCCGGAAAAGTTCATTGGGCTAGTAGTCTCTGGAGGGCACTCTAACCTTCTACTGGTAAACGACATCGCTACCGACATCGTTGAATTGGGTGGGACCCTTGACGATGCCGCCGGTGAAGCATTTGATAAAGTCGGACGTCTACTCGGATTGCCCTATCCTGGAGGTCCCCACGTTGACCGCCAAGGGCAGCAGGGAAATCCCCAAGCAATTGCTTTCCCCCGTGGACTTTCCCGTGCCAAAGACCGCGAAACCCACCGTTGGGATTTTTCGTTCTCCGGCCTGAAAACTGCCGTTGCACGCTATATCGAAAGCCTCCAGAAGGAAGGGAGAGAACTTCCCGTTGCAGATATTTGTGCGTCTTTTTCCGAAGCTGTCAATGACTCCCTAACTGCCAAGGCGATTGCCGCTTGCGTTGCTCACGATTGCGATACCCTGGTTATCGGAGGCGGGTTCTCTGCTAACTCGCGATTGCGTTCCCTCTTGCAAGAAAGAGCGGCAAAAGAGTCTATAACCGTGCGTATGCCACCGTTACGCTACTGTACTGATAACGGTGCGCAAATCGCTGCTCTTGGAGTAAACCTCTACAGGGCCGGGGTGAGCCCGTCAAGCCTAGACTTCTCCCCAGATTCCTCGATGCCGTTAACCGTCACACACATTTAGCTTTACCCCTAAGAAAGCCAAATGCTTATCACCCACTCGGGTAGTAATGACGGTTCCTCGGATTCCATTTCCGTTTAGCTTTAGTTGCTGGCGCAAACGTTGCGGCAGAATATCGGTGCCTCTATTGAGAATATCTACCGCACCAAAACCAGCTTCATGGCAGGCTTTCTTCAAGGCCTTAGGCTTTAGAGGATGGGTGGAGATGACTCGGAACGTTTGTAAACAAGCATCCCATAAGTCTCTATCGTCTCTCGGGAGATCAAACGGATTTACCTCACCGGTAAGATACGCGATGCGTGGATCTAAAAGATACAGCCCCCATTTTTTTGCAAAACTTGCCAGTGCCCCAGAACGAACCAGAGCTCCATCAGGCTCATAGATATATGTTCCTACCGGAGCGCACTCGCCCGGGGTGATGGAAGCATTTGCTTCTTTTGCGTTCTCATCACGAATTTCGTAAGACTTACCGTGCCGAAAAATCAGGGCACTCCTTCCGCTGCCCCCTAGTGCCTGAGCTAATTTTCCAGTCCAGATACAGGCCTCTACGGTATTTCCTTCAACCGAAGTGAACTGTACATGAGATTGCGGTGGTAAATCAGTGTGCCGAATCCCCGGGGAGACCTTTATCCCTGCCGGTAAAGTGGCTGACCACTTCAAAACCTGATCTAGAGGAGGGGACCATTCGTTTGGGTTGGCAATTCTTTTGCCATTTTTTCTTCGTGCGGGATCTACAAAAATGGCGTCGGCAATTGCCTCTAAATCTAGTTGTCGAACATCACCCAAAACTACCTTTGCGTTTGGGAACTCTCCTAAATTATGGGTTGCATACGAGGCTGTTTGAAGATCAATTTCCACGGCTGTTACATTCAACCCTGCTTGGGCAAAGGCGCGTGATTCTGCACCAATTCCACATCCTAAATCAGCTACTGAAAGAATCTGTGCCCGTTTATAAATCTCGGCATGATATTTTGCCACTTCCGGCCGTGAAGCCTGTTCTAGGCCATCCTTGGTAAAAAATAAACTATGTGCAGATTGCCCAAACTTAGCCTGTGCTGCCTGACGAAGTTGAGCCAGGGAGATAGCCTGAGCAATTATCTGTGGATCATATCCCTGTCCACGCAGGGAGGAAGAAAGCTCAAGAACTTGGGCAGGGGAAAAAGGTGGCAGGGACGTAGCAAGATTTCCAATCTCTACGTCTTTTTCGGTAAGTGTAAGAAGCGGGGACGGTTGCATGGAAGAAAGTTTAACTGAGTTGAGCTTGATATTCGCCAAGGGCGAGAAGGTGAAGGGCTTTTGGCAGTCCCTTTGCATGAGTGCTAAGCATAGGGTTAATCTTAGAGACGTAAGCATGGAAATCCGGTTAAATGCGCTGACCCCCGCGACGGCGGCGCCGCCGGACAAGTCTAAGTGAGGAAATAAATGGCTAACATCAAGCCGCTAGAGGATCGCGTAGTCGTTGCGCAGCTTCAGGCCGAAAAGGTGACTGCGTCTGGACTGGTAATTCCCGACACCGCAACCGAAAAGCCCCAGGAGGGCAAGGTTGTCGCCGTTGGACCCGGACGTATTGACGACAAGGGAAACCGTGTTCCGATGGACGTCGCTGAGGGCGATATCGTTATCTACTCCAAGTACGGTGGTACCGAAGTTAAGTACTCCGGCGAAGAGTACCTAATTCTTTCCGCTCGCGACATTCTTGCTGTAGTAGAGCGCTGAGTATAAAACATAAAATAGGCGGTGCGATTCCTTCGGGAATCCGCACCGCCTTTTTATATCTTTAGTGTTGATTACGCGGTTTTGCGCTCGTGGGAGGCAAGGTAAGAACGACGTTCTTCTTCGGTCATTCCACCCCACACTCCGTAGGGTTCGCGAACCGCTAGCGCGTGATCGCGGCACTGTTTAATTACCGGGCAGCTCGCGCAAATTGCCTTAGCGTTTTCTGCGCGACGGCGACGAGTTGAACCTCGCTCGCCCTCTGGGTGAAAAAACAGTTCCGTGTCCATTTCCCGGCACGCGCCTTCGTACTGCCATTCCCAAAGGTCCATTACGGGCCCAGGAAGTCGGGAAGCGTCGGTCATGCCATCTCCTTAAGAGGGTTAGGGGAAACTGTTCAGTAAAAAGAACGTTTGTCCACTTTAGCAAACCTAAACTAAATGACACAAGGCCTTGAAAGATAGGAAATATGCGTGTCTTGTCACGTTGAAGTGATGCGGATTTTTCGCAATATAGGCGTTCCGTAATTATCTTTGTGGGGGAGTGTGAGGAAACTTTTTAATATTGTTATTTTTGCTTTTGTGTGGAGGGTTTATTAAATATAAAAATCCCCTAAAATAAGTAGGGTGAACAATTTTAATACACCAAATCCCTTTGCCCTTGAAGGCATGACCTATGACGATGTTTTGCTCTTGCCGGAAGTTACTGACGTAATTCCGTCCGAAGTTAGTACCAAAGCTCGTTTAACCCGTAAAATTACCCTTGGAATCCCCTTGATATCGGCGGCAATGGATACCGTTACCGAGGCGCGCATGGCAATTGCTATGGCCCGGCAGGGGGGAATCGGTATCTTGCACCGTAATCTTTCTATCGAAGACCAGGCTGCTCATGTTCGCCAGGTAAAGCGTTCGGAATCCGGAATGGTTAACGACCCGGTGACAATTCACCCCGAAGCTACGATTGAGGAACTTGATCAGCTTTGTGGACACTATCGTGTTTCCGGTTTGCCGGTAGTTGATGCTAAGCGCCGTCTTTTGGGAATTATCACTAACCGTGATTTGCGTTTTATTCCCCCGAGCGAGTGGGCCACAAGGCGAGTTAGTGATTGCATGACCCCGATGCCCCTAATTACCGGCCCGGTGGGAATTAGTCGCGAGGAAGCTAAATCTTTGCTGGCTAAGCACCGTATCGAGAAGCTTCCGCTGATTGATGAACAAGGGCAGCTTGCGGGTCTGATAACCGTTAAGGACTTCGTAAAGACCGAACAGTATCCCAATGCTACTAAGGACGCTCAGGGGCGTTTGGTAGTGGGTGCAGCAATCGGTTACTGGGGAGACGCATGGGATCGCGCCCTAGCTTTAGCTGAAGCTGGTGCGGATGTTTTGGTGGTTGATACCGCAAACGGTGGTGCGCAGTTAGCTTTGGATATGATTCGTCGAATTAAGGCGGCTCCGGAGTTTGCCGACGTTCAGGTAATCGGTGGTAACATCGCAACTACCGAGGGTGCGCAGGCTCTTATCGACGCCGGTGTGGATGCCGTTAAGGTCGGGGTTGGCCCCGGATCTATCTGTACCACTCGCGTGGTTGCCGGGGTGGGTGTCCCGCAGCTTACCGCTATTCACCTAGCCGCGCAGGCATGTGGGCCGGCGGGAGTGCCGTTAATCGCCGATGGTGGTTTGCACTATTCGGGTGACATCGCAAAGGCTTTGGTGGCTGGTGCCTCAACCGTAATGCTAGGTTCTCTCCTGGCCGGTTGTAAGGAATCACCTGGTGAACTTGTCTTCATGAACGGTAAGCAGTACAAGACATACCGAGGAATGGGCTCGCTTGGGGCAATGAGCTCGCGTGGGCGTAAGTCTTTCAGTAAAGATCGCTATTTCCAAGCTGATGTAACTTCCGATGACAAAATTGTTCCCGAAGGCATTGAGGGTCAAGTTCCCTATTCCGGTGCGTTGGCTGATGTCATCTATCAGCTAATCGGTGGATTGCACCAATCAATGTTCTATCTGGGAGCGCACGATTTGGACGAGGTTCGTAAGAATGGACGTTTCATTCGGATTACCGCTGCCGGGCTTAAAGAGTCGCACCCGCACGATGTGCAGATGACAAAAGAAGCTCCAAACTACCATTCATAATTAAAGAATGTAGCTATAAAGGTTAGGGGGAAAGTCGATCGGCTTTCCCCCTAACCTTTAGGCTTCGTCTAGATCATAGGGCCAAGCGGTGCAGACATTGCCAACGCGCCCTTTGCTTTCGAGCCAAGCATTGAACCCGTTAGCCCAGTTTGCGTGGGTACGTCGCTGGTAATCCTGTAGTTCACCCAGTGGGGCAGCCGCCATATCCGGGTTAAAACGGCACATTGCGGCAAGCAAATCAAGAGTTGCTAAAACATCAACTTCGGCATCGTGGAAATCTGAGTCAACCTGTACTTCATAAACCTTGCAAAGGTCAATTAGCTTGCGCTTGCGATTTCCCCGGTAAAGCCCGCGATCTAAAGTTAGGGGATCAATCAGCGCACCGAAAGACCCGCCGTTTCGTTCCCGCAAAGTTGGCAAGTTACAGCGCAGCAGATTATTTTCGAGAATCTGTAAGTCAAATCCCAGATTAAAACCTACCAGGGCGCCGCCCAGCTGCCATCCTTGATGAATCTGTGCGGCTACTTCATCGAGTACTTCCGCGAGGGGACGGCCTATGGACTGGACCTTTTCGTTTGTGATTCCGTGAACCGCGGTGGCAACTGCTGGAATCTCTATCCCAGGGTTAGCTAACCAGCCTTGAATTTCGTCTTCTTTGCCCGGTCGTCTGGTAATTAAAGAAGCCGTGACAAGCCTATCTTCTTTTGTATTAACTCCGGTAGTTTCAGTATCGAAACCCATCCAGAAAGTTTCCTGTAACGGGGTCTGTAAATAAGTGTCCATGTAATTAGTTTGCCAACAAAGTGGGACATTTGGAATCAAAAGGGAGAAGTCTTGCATTAAAGTGGGTATAAAACATGCAAAAAAGGCCGAAAAGTCTAAATAGTAGGGGTACAAATGCCACGCAAGCCAATAGAATCCAAAATGCCAACCTGGCTGGCAGTAATCTTGGCTGTAATTATGGTCACAACTATGGGTGGGATTAGCGCCTATCTAGTGCACGATTTAAGAAACCCTAAACCAATTGCTAAAGCGGGGGCAGTGCGTCCTGATGAAGGCATTTCCGCTTCCGGTTCGCAAAGCGTTGAGGGACCAAAAGAAGACAACCCGGTGCTTAAGATGCCGCAAGTTGCACAGATTATTTCCCAGGCAGCGCTCAAACCTGCTGATTTCCCGGCTAAAGATGGAGTAGTTTATTTCCGCAGTCCTTCCGCGAATGAAGTATGTGCCTACTCGCAAGACATCACTAAGCTGGCAAATAACCCGTGGGTGGTTGTCTCCCCAGTGGCTGAGGGAAGTTCTTATCGCGGTCCAGGAGTAGTTTGTAGTCAGGTACGAGGTGCTCTTTTACCCGCGCGAGAGGACCGTCATCCCTGCCCCGCCGGGGAACTACGTGGACGTAGCGCGACAATCACAAATGAAGTTGCCAATTTTGGAGCCTGTTTACAGGGAGGCGCCAATCCCGTACAGGCCGATGCACGCGATGAAAAGAATGTCCGCTTTAAGGAATTCGCGCCCGTTGCGAACGGTTCCTATTTACGCTTGGGGAACGATTTCGTGTGCGGGGCGGTGGCTCCTGACTTTGCCTGCGCTTCACTAAAATCCGGTACCGCTTTCTATCTAACGGCTACAGGCTATAAGCTATACACATCAGACAAGTAACCCAACGGAGGGTACCCCATGACTAACGAGGTCGAGATCGGCAGAGGAAAACGCGCCATCCGTGCCTTTTCGTTCGATGATATTGCTGTGATTCCCGCACGTCGAACCCGTGATCCGGAAGATGTTAATGTTGGCTGGCAAATTGACGCATACCATGTTGATGTCCCGGTGATGGCCGCCCCGATGGACTCTTTGATGTCCCCGCAGACAGCTATCGAATTCGGTCGCCTGGGCGGAATCGGGGTACTTGACCTGGAGGGGCTATGGACTCGTTACGAAGACCCCACCGAGGTGTTTGAACAGATTCGTACCATGCCGGAAGAAGAAGTTACCGTAGGTTTGCAGCGAATCTACGCGGAGCCGGTAAAAACCCATTTGATTGCCCGCTGCCTAGAAGAAATCCGTGCCGCGGGGGTTACCGTAGCGGCGGCACTTTCCCCGCAGCACACCCTCGAATATATTGATCCCGTGCTCGAAGCCGGAGTAGATTTACTCGTCGTGCGGGGAACTACAGTTTCTGCTGAACACGTTTCTACGCGGGTTGAGCCGCTTAACTTGAAACGTTTTATCTACGAACTTGACGTGCCGGTAATCGTTGGGGGAGTGGCAACCTATAGTGCTGCCCTGCACCTGATGCGGACGGGAGCTGCCGGAGTTCTGGTTGGTTTTGGTGGCGGTGCCGCTCACACAACTCGTCAGTCCTTAGGGATTCACGTGCCGATGGCAACTGCGGTAGCCGATGTAGCCGCCGCTCGTCGCGACTACATGGACGAGTCTGGGGGACGTTACGTACACGTAATTGCCGATGGAGGAATTGGCCATTCGGGAGATATCGTCAAAGCAATTGCCTGCGGTGCTGATGCGGTTATGCTCGGTGCGCTCTTGGCTCGCGCACAGGAAGCTCCCGGCGGAGGATGGCATTGGGGCTCAGAGGCCCGCCACGCAATTTTGCCGCGCGGACGTAGAGTCCGCGTGGGGACAGCCGGTTCGCTTTCTCAAGTGATGTACGGCCCAGCAACTAGGTCTGATGGGACACAAAATATTATTGGGGCCCTAAAACGAACGATGGCTACTACCGGGTATAACGAGGTCAAAGATCTCCAGCGCGTAACCGTGGTGGTGAGTCCAGAATGAGGCGGGCAACGATTAAAGACATTGCCGCAGCCGCGGGAGTATCTGCATCAGCGGTTTCTTTTGCCCTAAACGATCGTCCCGGGCTGGGTGCGCAGACGCGCCAGAGAATTTTACAAACGGCAGAGGAAATGGGATGGCGGCCGAACGAAAATGCTCGCGCGTTGACCTCTGATAGAGCGCGTTCCGTAGGGCTGATTATTGGACGTCCGGCACCCTCGATGACGGCGGAAGCCTTTTATTTTAATTTCTTGTGCGGAGTCGAAAAAGCTGCGACTCGGCACGATTGTTCCTTACGTTTACAGATTGTTGATTCGTTGGAGCAAGAGACGCAGCTGTATCGTCGCTGGTGGAATCAGCGCGCCGTAGATGGGGTTTTGCTGGTTGATATCTGTGAAGATGATCCGCGCCCTGAAGTGCTTGATGAATTACAGTTGCCCTACGTAATCGTGGGTAATGCGCCGGCTAATATTGTGCGTTCCCACCGCCTTGAGATGCGTACCGCAGACAGTCAGGCGATGCAGATTTTGCTAGACCATTTGAAAGAAGAAGGATGCGAATCGGTAGCTTATATTTCCGGATATCGGGGAATGTCGCACACCCAGCAGCGGACGGAGGCTTTTGAACAATATGCAAAGAAAATTGGGATGCGTGCACGCTGGGTAGATACTGACTATACCGAGGGTGTGGCGAAGGAAAAGACCTCCCAACTGCTGGAACTACCTGACCGCCCGCAGGCATTTATTTTCGATAACGAGGCTCTACTAATCGGTGGGTTTGATGAAATTCGTCGCCGCGGATTGGATGTACCGGGAGAAATTAGCGTAATTAGCTGGGAAGATGCCTATGTTTGCCGTGCTCTCCAGCCTACGATTACAGCTCTATCGCGTGACTCGATTGAGCTGGGAGCACAGGCTACCGAATTGCTGATGGAAAGTATCACTAACCCGGCTTTGCAATCGCGGACTTTCAAGACCCCGCAGTTGGTAGTGCGTGAGTCTACTCTACGCCGCGCGGCGATCATTCAGTAGAATCAGCCCAAGAGCCACCAAAACCGGGGCGAAAGCAAAGTACCTAAAGGGAATCATGGTGGGTGAAGTGAGCATTAGAGTTACCCACATGAGCAATCCCGGTAGGCTAAAGGCGAGGATGGGCCAGCGGCGCGAATAGACGGCCCCTACTATCAGTAGTATCCATGCCCAAAACCAGATTCCAATTTTTCCAAATATTTGGGAAAAAGAAACTGTCAGGGTATCTATTGTCTTAGCGAACGAGGTAGGCAGCAGCGGGGAATAGGTAATTCCCTTACTTTGATAGAACTGTCTAATTTTTTTCCAATCGGTAGGTTTCAGATTGGAAAATGGGCGGTTGAAATAGCTTTGAGTTTGTTCTTTGTGTGGACGCAAATCGAAGTCCCAAGCCGGTTGTGTGTGAAGTAAATACCCCTGTAGGTAAGAAGTGGCGCAGGAGGGTGCGTCAGTAATAAAACTTTCTAAGAATTGCTTAGAACGGGAATTGATTGCTTCGGGTTTAAACCCCGGCCCGTATTTGATTCTATCTACGGTTTTCGCATCGTAGAGCTTTTTCCAGCTTTCTATGGGGATTGCTGAAGAATAGAGACGCTTAGAACTTTCTGAGACGCACTCGGGAGATTCTTTTAAAGAATGGGCAATTAGCTGGAGGGGAATGCCTACACTTTCCACGAACTTGTGTTTGCCGGCAAGATGGGCACTCAAACGCAGCGGGAGAATTACCAGTATCGAACTAATCGCACAGATTGCAATGATTTGTCGCAGGTACTTGCGTCCCCAAAAAATCAACAAGGGAAGTAGAGCAAAGAAAACTACGGTTGCATTGTTGCGGAACAAAGCAAATCCCACCAGGGATACTAAAAGCGCAACTCGGAAGAAACGATTAAGCAAAAGCGAACGCGAATCGTTGCAAAGTAGGTAAATCAAGTAGGAAAGCAAAATTGTAAATATAGTACTTAGACTATCTTTTACGAGGGCGAATGAGTAGTTTGCTACCAGCGGGGTAAAGGCGCAGAAGAAAACCAAAATCCAACGTTTGTGAAGGCTGATTCCCCGTAATCCGAGATGGGCAGCAATCCCGGCCAGTATCATCGCCCAAAGGAGCATTTGTAAA
The DNA here is from genome assembly GCA_019218365.1 of Actinomycetaceae bacterium TAE3-ERU4. GTDB lineage: Bacteria > Actinomycetota > Actinomycetes > Actinomycetales > Actinomycetaceae > Boudabousia. Next base: position 299,214 of record JAHUUJ010000002.1, read on the forward strand.
ATTGCAAAAATTACAACTCCGGGAACATAGCTTCCGGTAAGTAAATCTAGCCCGCGAACTAGCCCGCCCAATAATAGGTTATAGGGAAGGGGGTGTTGGTTCGAAATCGCAACGGGAATCTTAATGATGAAATAGATGTCGTTCATTGAGGCCAATGGCCAAAAAGACAGGAAGAAAACGCTCCAGGATAAAACTAGAACAAGGAAGAACTGAAGAAAATCCCGACGTGCAGACGAGGGGATTGTAGCTAAGACCCGGTGTGTTCCCCGGGGGGACGCGAAGCGATTACGGCGCGATGTTTGCAGAATTTGCCTTGAACAAGGTGAATTGGCAGAAGTATCCAGGTAAGTGAGCAGGAAATATATGGCTAGGGCGGACAAAACCAGATTGAGTAAAAGTAGCGGAAAACTAAAATTTGCGGTTGAAAATACCGGCCCGCGGCTAAATCTGGCAAGGAGAGAAAAGAAAGTAAAAACAAAAGCGAAAGCAACGGTATATGCCAGTTTTCTGCTTCTAATGTTCATTGCTTTCCTCGCCTGGAACAAAAAGAAAAATTCTTTTTCGTGCCAAAATACTTTTCTTACTCCCTAGATTCTAGGACCTATAGCAGTGTTTTGGGGATTAAGGCTAAAAAATATTCGAATAAATCCCAAAAAATGCCTTGAGTTTTAGCGGCCTACACCACGTTGGTAGATAATTAGAAAGAATAAATAGTTATCTACTTTGGAGAAGAAAGAACTATGACTGAATACCGAATCGAACACGACACAATGGGAGAGGTGCGTGTTCCTGTGAACGCTCTTTACGCTGCACAGACGCAGCGTGCCGTAGAAAACTTCCCAATTTCAGGGCGCACTCTCGAACGCCACCAGATTTGGGCTTTAGGGCAGATTAAACGCGCTGCGGCGGTAGTTAACTGCGAGCTGGGAATCATTGACGAACCTACTCGTGACGCAATTGTTTCCGGAGCGCAGGAAGTAATCGATGCGAAGCACGATGATCAGTTCCCCATTGACGTGTTCCAGACTGGTTCGGGTACCTCGTCGAACATGAATACTAACGAGGTCGTAGCAACTTTGGCTACGCAGGTTAAGGGGGCACAGGTGCACCCGAACGACCACGTAAACGCTTCTCAGTCCTCCAACGATGTCTTCCCCTCATCCATCCATATTGCGGCGATGCAAGCCATTGAAGAGGTTTTACTTCCAGGACTGGAAACTTTGGCTGTTTCCCTGGAAGCAAAAGCTGAAGAGTTCAAGGATGTAGTTAAGTCTGGGCGTACTCATCTGATGGACGCTACCCCCATCATGCTTGGCCAGGAGTTCTCCGGATACGCCACTCAGCTCCGTTACGGTATTGACCGAGTTAAGGCCGCTCAGCCACGTTTGGCCGAACTACCGCTGGGAGGTACAGCTGTCGGTACCGGAATTAACACCCCCAAGGGATTTAGCCAGAAGGTAATCGCCGAAATTGCAAAGAACACCGGACTACCTTTGCGTGAGGCAGACAACCATTTCGAAGCTCAGTCGGCACAGGATTCGCTCGTGGAAATGTCTGGTGCATTGCGTACCATCGCGGTTTCCCTAACAAAGATTGCTAACGACCTGCGATGGATGGGATCTGGTCCCCGGACCGGAATTGGTGAATTGGCGTTACCTGACCTGCAGCCGGGATCGTCGATTATGCCCGGAAAGGTAAACCCGGTTCTACCCGAAGCTACGGTACAGGTAGCAGCCCAGGTAATCGGTAATGACGCAGCAATCGCTTTTGCCGGCGCCCAAGGTAACTTCGACCTGCTTGTAATGTTGCCGGTAATGGCTCGTAACCTGCTCGAATCAATTAATATCGTCGGAAACGTTTCTCGTGTGCTGGCCGGACGTTGCATCGACGGGCTTGTGGCTAACGTTGAGCGTTGCCGCGAATACGCTGAATCTTCACCCTCGATTGTTACCCCGATGAACCGCATCATCGGTTACGAAGCGGCCGCTAAGATAGCTAAGCACTCGGTAAAGAAGAACCTGACTATTCGTGAGGCCGTAATTGACCTCGGGTATGTAGAACGCGGTGAAGTAACCGAAGAACAACTTGACTCCGCTCTTGATGTCGCTTCCATGACTCATCCTGCCGAATAGTGTAACTCTCTAAGAAGTAAGTTGGCCCCGTCGCTTGACGGGGCCAACACTTATAAAAGAAAAACGTTCATAAACTAGGGCTTAACCGCCACTAAAAGACCGTCTCCGACAGGTAAAAGACAGGGAATGAAACCCAGTGGTCCAAGTAGTTCACGGCCGGTTTCCCGCATTCCCAACGTAACCATATCGCGGCGTGCCGGGTCGGCAACGGCCCCACCCCAAAGCGCATGAACACAGGCTAGTACACCACCCGAACGAAGCATTCGCGCGGCATGTAAAGCATAGTAGGGCATTTCTTCAGGGTCTCCGTCAAGAACTACCATGTCGTATGCTCCGGTATTCATCCGTGGCATCAAATCCAGGGCACGTCCACCGAATAGACGCATTCTGCTGGGGGAGTAGCCAGCTCCCAGGAAAGCTGAACGAGCTAGCCGCTGGAACTCACCCTCAATTTCTACCGAGGTTAGCATTCCGCTTTCGTTCATGCCCTCTAGTAAATACAGCCCAGAAACTCCGCAACCTGTGCCCACTTCAAAAACCGAACGAGCGTTAATCGCCCGCGCCAGAACCCTTAAAGTCGAGCCAATTCCAGCGGAAACCGGGCCTGCTCCAACTTCAATTGCGGCTAGGCGTGTTGCGAGGATAGTTTCAGTCTCCGGGACGAAGGATTCCGCGTAGTCCCAAGATAAAGCAATATCCACAAACCCTCCTTATAGGGGAGAAACGCCGAGGCTACGGCCCTTTAGACCGCGCGAGCGCTTCGCTAGAACCCGAGCAACAGAATCGAGTGCTTCAGCACTTACTCCGCCACGTAATACGACGGGAGTTCCCTCGTCAGAACCTTCACGCAGATTCATATCTAGCGGGACCTGAGCCAGTAGAGGAATCTCGTATCCAAGTTGGGCAGAAAGTCGCTTTGAAACCTGCTCGCCTCCACCGGAACCGAAAAGCTCTAGACGTGAACCGTCAGGTTGGGGCATGTAGGACATATTTTCGATTACACCGACCACACGCTGCTTGGTTTGAGTGGCAATCGAACCAGCTCGCTCAGCAACTTCTGCGGCAGCTACCTGTGGAGTGGTAACAACGACAATTTCCGCGTTGGGAAGTAACTGGGAAATCGAAATAGCCACGTCTCCGGTACCGGGAGGTAAATCTAGCAAGAGTGCGTCCAAATCACCCCAGAAAACATCCGCCAAGAACTGTTGAATTGCCCGGTGGAGCATCGGTCCACGCCATACCACAGGCGTTCCTTCCGGGACAAACATGCCGATACTCATAACCTTTACCCCGTGTGCAACCGGGGGAATAATCATCTCATCGACTTTCTGCGCCGGTTCGTTTACCCCCATCATGCGAGGGATAGAAAAACCGTAAATATCTGCGTCAAGAACGCCCACCTTAAGACCCTGGGCCGCAAGAGAAGTAGCTAGGTTAGCGGTAATTGAAGATTTTCCAACCCCACCCTTACCGGAAGTGATGGCATAGATGCGGGTGAAGCAACCGGGTTTAGTGAAGGGAATAGAGCGTTCGGCGTGCCCGGTCAGTTTCTCCCGCAGAGCTTTTTTCTGCTCATCACTCATCACACCCATTTCAACCTCTACCGAGGTAACACCGGGGACCTTAGAAACTTCCGCTTTGACGTCCTCGGTAATTTTTGTTTTCAGCGGGCACCCGGAAGTTGTCAGGTCTACACCCACCACCACGGCACCGGTTTCAGAAATGTTTACAGAACGTAACATTCCCAACTCGACAATCGGGCGACGAATCTCGGGGTCAATTACCTTTTCTAGAGCGGCATTTACAGCCGCAACATCAACCTTCACTTAATCCTCGCATTCAAATCTCAAAATCATTCATTTACCGAATGATTAGTTCCAGACCGGGCTGAAGCCGAGTCTGCGGCATCCTTACGGATTTCTTCCAACAGGTCTTCCAGCGTATCGCGAAGCTCCGAACGAACGAAGTCACGAGTTGCAACATCCTGCATTGACAGACGCAAAGAAGAAAGCTCACGAGCCAAAAACTCGGTATCGGCTAGGTTTCGTTCAGCTCGTGTGCGGTCTTGCTCGGCAAGGACTCTGTCACGCTGTTCCTGACGATTTTGTGCCAACAAAATCAATGGAGCCGCGTAAGAAGCCTGCGTCGAAAACGCTAGATTTAGAAGAATAAAGGGGTAGGGGTCAAAGCTATAACCGTATATTCCCACCAGGTTCAGCGTAATCCATATAATCACGAACCCCGTCATGTAAAGAATAAATTTCGGGGTTCCCATGAAATTCGCAAAAGATTCCGAAAAACGACCGAAAGATTCCTCAAAAGAACTCTCGGAACGGAAACGGCTAAAAAAGCCACGACGCTCACGGGGAGTATCAAGACGCTCAGCCATGCGCCGCGTTCCTTTCAATCGCTCGGTCAGTTACTTCTTCATCCGCATCACGCCAGTCGTCGGGCATCAAATTATCGAGGACGTCGTCTACCGAGACCGCCCCCAAAAGCTTGCCCGCATCATCGACAACCGGTACTGCGGTTAGATTATAGGTAGCCATTAAACGGGTTACCGTACCGATTGAAACTTCGGGTGTGACCGGCTCAAGGTCCATATCCAAAATTGACCCGATTAGAGTCTGCGGGGGTTCACGCAGCGCACGCTGTAGATGAACTACCCCCAGGTACTTTCCAGTCGGGGTCTCTAGTGGGGGACGAGTCACAAAGACAATCGCGGCCAAAGTCGCTGGAATATCCTCCCGACGGACGTTAGCTAGCAGCATTGAAACTGTGGCTTCAGGAGGAAGAATAATCGGCTCGGTCGTCATCAAACCACCCGCGGTATGCTCCGCATAGCTCATTAGACGACGCACGTCCTCGGCCTCTTCGGGCTCCATCAAATCCAGAAGCTGGCTAGCCTTAGCCTGCGGCAACTCAGAAACCAAGTCCGCCGCGTCATCGGGCTGCATCTCATCCAAAACGTCCGCTGCGCGCTTTGCTTCCAAAGCAGAAACAATCAGGACTCGGTCGTCATCTGAAAGTTCTTCCAAAACGTCCGCCAGACGTTCATCGGGGAGCTGCTGGGCAACCTCAATCATTCGTTGATCAGACAAATCATGCAAAGAATCAGCCACGTCCGCCGGTTTGAGATTTTCCAAAGAAGCCAACAAAGTAGAAGCATCCTGCGGTAACCCAGCCGTCGCTGTGCCCGTAATTTCCCCGACCTCTACCAAAAGAGATTCGCCGGTACGTCGATAACCCAGAGTAGAGGGACGAACCCGCTCAATGAAATATTGTGAAACTACCCAATCGCGTTGTGGGGTAATCGACAGCGCAATATCAGAAATACGGCCCGGGCCCGACCCATCCTTAAACTCCACCAGTCGATCAAGCATGTCCGCAATCGCCATAGATTCACTATTGCGTTGCTTAAAGCGACGAATATCCATTCGTCCGGTCATAATTACCGCTCCGGCCTCAATCGAAGTAACCCGCGTGAAAGGTAAGAAAACACGGCGACGAGAGTCGACCTCAACTACCATTCCCACTGCGCGCGGGGCACCCCGAAAACGCATCAGCAAAACAATATCAACCACGCGACCAACACGGTCACCAATCGGATCAAAAACGGGAGTTCCAGCTAACTTAGCCGCAAAAACACGAGTCGTGCGGTTCTTACGCTGTCTCGTCTCGGACATAAAACCCCCTCAAACACAAAACCAATCTTAAAAATAAAAAAAGATACCTACTAACTATTCTAACGGTTAGGACGAGTTAAAGGACAGGAGCTGAGTAATCTCACTACAGGGCCACAAGCGAAATCCAGGGAATTTCCCAAATAACTCCAAAGTATGTGAGAAGTCGCGGGAAATAGAGCAAAGGTTAGCCCCCTTGGCACAAAGAAATAGCAAATGCGGAGAAAATAGGGCAAAATCGACCCATGTCCATGAACAGAATTAACTTTGACCGTATAGAACTTCCCAAGGGGAACACCGTTGCCTGTTTCGCAGAACAATCGCAGGCCCGTGACGCTGTTAACTTACTTTCCGAAAACGGAATAGATATAAAAAACGTTTCCATCGTTGGAACAGACCTTAAGCTCGTTGAACATGTCACCGGAAAAATTACCCTCGGTCGGGTTTTATTCGCGGGCATGGCGCAGGGACTTTGGCTCGGTTTAATGATGGCTCTTATCTTCGTTGCCGTCAGCGAAAAACCCTCTTGGCCGACCGCCGCAATGGCCGTCACCATCGGTATGGGAGGAGGATTGCTCTTCGGGCTATTCGCATACTTCCTTCGCCCCCGTGCGCAAAATCAGGTAACTACCCACTCGCACGTAGTTGCCGCTTCCTACGAAGTACGTTGCGTCGAGGACTCCGCCAAAGCTAGAGAAATCCTTGCCGCTATGCCTGGAAACCAGTACCGTCAGGTTACCCAGACCCCACGTATTGACGATCCTTCGACTCGCCCTCCGCGCTACGGTGTTCGCCTGGCCGAGGACGAAAAGGCAAAGATTTTGCACCGTTCCCAGCAAGAACGTGAGGAAATCCGTCGCGCCCGCGGATTGAGCAAACCGGAAGAAAATGCGGAAAACGGTCTGCACGGCGACCCAGACGATACTCACGAGAGTGCGCCTACCGCGGACAATCCCTATCGTCGGATTCCCTCCCGTCGCTCTACCCGTCAGCAAAAAGCAGCGGCTGACGCGGCACAGGAAGAATCTCACGCAAAAGAAGAAACTTCCGAAGATTCCAAAAGCGAATAGATAAAACCTAAAACTTAGGGGCGAGAACCAATCTTGGTTCTCGCCCCTAAGCTATGCGCTAAATCAAGCGGACTGGACACGCTCAATCCAGGCTTCTACGTCTTCGACGGTACGGGGAATATCTTCGGAAATACGTTCTACCTTCCCATCTGGACGTACGACGCAGTCATCCTCAATACGCACTCCCATTCCACGGAATCGTTCGGGAGCAAGCATATCGTCTTCCCGGAAGTACAACCCTGGCTCAATAGTGAAGCACATCCCAGGCTCCAACTTCGCGCCGTCGTACATCTCACGACGCGCTTGGGCACAGTCATGCACATCCAAACCGAGGTGGTGGCTGGTGCCGTGCGGCATCCAGCGGCGGTGCTGTTGCCCTTGCCGGGAAAGTGATTCTTCGGGCGAGCAGGGGAGGATACCCCAAGCATCCAGGTGCTTAACCAAAACCTTTGCCGCGGCCTCATGCAAGTCATGGAAGATAGCTCCCGGCTGATTTGCGGCAACCAACGCGGCTTCGCAAGCTTCCAAAACCGCGTTATAAACCTCTTTTTGGGCCTCGGTAAAACGACCATCAACGGGCAGAGTACGAGTAATGTCAGCGGTGTAAAGGCTATCTACTTCACACCCGGCATCAACCAAAACCATGTCACCGGCACGTACCTGGCCGTCGTTATCAATCCAGTGCAAAGTGTTCGCGTGGTTTCCTGCGGCGGCAATCGTTTCATAGCCCAAGCCATTACCCTCTTCGCGAGCAACTGCCCCAAAAGCACCTTCGATTACGCGTTCACCGCGACGGTGGTTAACTGCCCGGGGAAGGTTACGTAAGATACCCTCAAATCCCTGCTTGGTTACGCTAACCGCGTGCTCTAACTCGGCAATCTCGAAACTGTCTTTTGTCAGACGCAATTCAGAAAGGTCCCGTGCGAAATCAGCATCTAGGGCTTCAGCATCCTTTCCGAAAGGCAGTCCTGCCTGCTGGCGAACCTCGTTAACCAAAGCCAAAACCGACTGATCAGCCTCGCTTACCACCCGTAGCTTAACCAAACCTGCATCTTTGGCCAAAGCATCGGCCAAAGTATCAATCGGTGCGCATTCCAGACCGGTTACTGCCTCCATCTCAGCCAAGGAAGGGCGCGGTCCCACCCAGAACTCACCATAGGTGGAGTCGGCATAGAACTGCTGGGAAGAACGAGAAGCGCGCGGCTGGAAGTAAAGTACCGCCCGGTGTGTTGAAGCACCCGGCTCCGGGTTAGAAACAGGTTCCAAAACCAGTACAGAATCGGGTTCCATTTCCCCGCCCAAACCACTTAAGTGAGCGAAAGCCGAGTGCGCACGGAACCGATAGTCAGTATCGTTAGAACGTTGCTTATAAGAACCGGCGGGAATAACCAAACGCTCACCGGGGTAGAGCGTACCGACCGCCTGGTGGCGGGCCGGGAGGAAGTCTGCAACCTTAGCTCGTTCTAGATTCCCCTGGGCACGAGGACCCCAACTAGAGCCCATAAAGTCCCGGAAAGCTTGCGGGAAAGGACTTGGAGCGCGATTTTCATTACCTGTTGTATAGTCTTTTTTCTCAGAATCACTCATTCCCCAATTATGTATCCAAACCGAGGTAAAAAGCCATTTATAAAAACGAATTAAGCACTAAAAAACCGTATGATAGAAAAGACAGTACGGGGGATGAATATGCGCTATTGCAGTCAAGAAGTAAACGATAACGACAAAATTGACCTACATACCCACTCTAATTATTCCGACGGGACCGATTCTCCTGCAGAATTGATTCGCAAGGCAAAACAGCAGGGGCTTAGCTGGGTTGCGCTGACTGATCATGACACAAACCTCAGCTGGGAACCGGCCCGAAAAGCTAGTGAAGAATACGGTATAAACCTTCTGGTGGGAACCGAGGTATCAACCAAACTCCGTGACATATCCGTACACCTACTCGCCTACGGATATCGGCCCGGGGAAGAACTAGACGACCTTATGGCAACCGCCCGTGCCTCGCGGATAGAAAGACTCCAGCAACTAACCGCCAATATTTCTGCCGATTACCCTCTGAAGTGGGAGGATGTAAAACGACAAGTTGCCGGCAAAAACACCACACTCGGTCGTCCTCATCTGGCTGACGCCCTCGTTGAAGCTGGATACTTTCCAGACCGAAATGCGGCCTTCGCCGGCCCATTAAGCACTCGTGCTAAATACTATGTAAGCTACTGGGCACCCACCCCCGTTGAAGCTATAAAAGCGGTTAAAGCCGCGGGAGGATTCAGCGTAATAGCCCACGCTTTTTCACTAACCCGGCATGTGCATCCCCACGACTGCGATATTGCCCAAATGGTTGCCGCCGGCCTGGGAGGAATGGAAAAAGACCACCGCGATCACGGCCCTGAAGAACGCAAACATGTTAAAGAACTCTGCCAAAAATACGGATTGGTAATGACCGGGTCATCGGACTACCACGGGGCAGGAAAGCCAAACTGTCTTGGAGAAAACACCACAACCCCGCAGATGCTTCGGAGAATCTTAGAAGCCCTCGACAAATAAAACATCTCTTTTGGATAAAACAGCAATCGCTAAAACAAATGTTCACTGTGGGAACAGAAAAAGCTAAAACAACTCCGTCCCACTCGCGAAAGGCTAAAATACTAGCCAGCAATTTTAGAAAGGGACAAAATGACAAATAAGAAATTACGCTATTCAATTCTGGCGGCAATCTGCGCGATTTCCCTCACCTCTTGTGCCACTTCCAATTCCGTGCAAACCGACAAGAATGAAGCTAAACCTTCAGAAACCGTAGTGCGCTTTACTCTTTCTTGGACACCAAACCCCAACCAGGCTGGAATTTTTGTTGCCAAAGAAAAAGGTTGGTACAAAGAAGCTGGAATAGACTTGGAGATTCTTCCCTACTCGGGAGTACGTCCTACTGAAGTAATCGCCGCTAACGCCGCAGAAGCAGGGGATACCAACGCCGAGGCCGTTCTCAACGCATACATCAACAAGACCCCGGTCACGATGGTGCACGATACCCAGCAAATCCCCAGCTATGGAATCCTCACGCTCGAATCTAGCGGAATAAAAAACGCGGCCGAACTAAGCGGAAAACGCTATGCAGACTGGGGATCTACAACCATTCGCGAAATGGTTCTAGATGCAATTAAAAATAGCGGCGCAAAACCTGAAGTAAAAACTATCAACCTTGCCGGCCCGGATGCCTATAATGCGCTCAACCAGGGGGACGTTGACTTTACTACCGGTTTCAATACGGTCGAGGGGGAACGAGCCAAACTTGCTGGTAAACCCTACCGTTTCCTGCCGTTTGACGAGTACGGGATTCCCGCAAACCCGGCAGATATCGGGATTGTCCTTTCCAACAAGTTCATGAAGAAATCTCCCAAAGTTGCCCAAGCCTTTACCGCGGCTACCCAAAGGGGATATGACTGGGCCCGCCAGAATCCGGAAAAAGCCGCAGAGATATTAATTAAACAAAATCCCGATGCGAAACTTGATCCAAAACTTACCAACGCCATCATGAAAGAGTTGAGTAGCCACTACTGGAAAGCTGAAAACGGTCACACCGGGCACGCTGACTTAAAGAAATGGCAAAGCTACATCGATTACTTGCAGAGTAAAAAACTACTCAAAGACGCAACGGGACAACCTTTTGGTACACCCATTAAAGCGGAGGACGTAGTTAACAATGAATACCTGAAACGCTAGAGCCTAAAATATAGAAGATGGATAAAGCCCCAGCACGTAATACCCCGAACCCCCTTCCGGCGCTCGGGGTATTCGCGCTGATGCTTTTGCTATGGCAACTTGTTGTAAAGTACTGGGAAATAAATCCACAGACACTTCCCGCGCCCACCCAGATAATATCTTCGGCTCTAGCGGATATGAGTGCTCTCGGATGGGCTAGTCTTTACACTAGCGTGGAAGTGCTTTCTGGCCTGGCGATTGCCTGTCTGGGAGGAATTTCCCTCGGAGCGCTGATTGCTTCTCGCCGCTGGGCCAACCGTGTTGGGATGCCGCTAATTGTCGCTTCGCAGACAATCCCCATTATCGCTATTGCTCCACTGATTATTCGTTGGGCCGGGTTTGGTATCCAAGGGAAAATAGCGCTCGTGGCCATCTATGCTAGCCTTCCCATTATTATCGCCACCACGCACGGGGTCAGAACCCTTGGGCAAAGTGGTGCACAAGTTGCCTTTTCCCTCGGGGCAAAACCAAGCTGGGTACTTTTGCACGTAAAATTACCAGCGGCTCTTCCGTCGATTATCGCGGGGATTAAAATTTCTGCGACCTATGCGTTTGGCACTGCCGCAACCGCCGAGTACGTGGGTGCGCAATACGGGCTAGGAACATATCTAAACGTTGCTAAAAATAGTTTCCGCACTGATTTAGTGTTCGCGGCTACCTTTACTTTGGCGGGGCTTACCTTGATTCTTTTTAGCTTTATTTGGCTGCTCGAAAGAATCCTTATTCCCTGGAATGAGGAGGACAGAACATGAGTCTTATTCGAGTAACTCAGGTGGGACATACCTACGATTTAGGAAAACAACGCGGGGGTGGGGAAAGAAAACCCCAACCTGTACTAAAAAATGTAAACCTGAATTTTGCTGCGGGACAGACTACAGCGATAGTTGGTATTTCCGGGTGCGGAAAAAGTACTTTATTAAAAACCATCTGCGGGATTCTTCGGCCGACAGAAGGAAAGATTGAAATCGCTGCGGGTGATACCTACAGAATGGTGCGCGGGGGAGACATCGCTTTAATGCCGCAATCCGATGGGCTGTTTCCCTGGGAAAATGTTCTTGATAATTTAATCCTTGCCGCGCGTATCCACGGTTCTTGCCTGAAAACCGCCCGAGAAGATGCGCAGAATCTACTAGAAACTTTTGGCTTAGGTCCCTACTGTCACTACTGGCCGCAACAGCTTTCGGGGGGAATGCGTTCTCGGGTGAGTTTTTTACGCACCCTGATGGCACAAACACCTGCTATCGCACTGGACGAACCGTTTGGATCTCTTGATGCGATTACCCGTGAAAATGCCCAGAATTGGTTAAAGTCCGTGATGTCCTCGCGAGAACTTACGCTTATTTTAGTTACTCACGATATCGACGAGGCAATGATAATGGCTGACCGAGTAGTGGTAATGGGCAGAGCTACTACAGATAGGGCAACTTCTCTTACAGTTTTTGATGCCGCGAAAATACACGGGCGTAACCAAGCTGAATATGCTCACTTACGGGCACAGATTCGTGCCAGCCTAGCTGATTCCACGCAGGGAATGCGCCCATAAATAACTTATAGAGGAAGTGACCCGATTAGCAATCGGGTCACTTCCTCTAAAACTTAGGAGTCTTCACTCTTACGTCGCCTGCGACGAGGGCGGCGTGAGCCTTCCTCACCGTTTCGTGGGGAGCGTTCTTTCCCTGGGGTTTCAGTTTTTTCCGAGCGGCGTACCCGACGACGCGGACGCGCTTGGGAAGAGCGGGCAGATCGTTCTTTTGGTGCTTTTTCACTACGCGATGCGGTCGCACGAGGTAGGCGTGATTTTGCGTCGCGGGGGATATCCAAATCAACGTAGAGATGTTCACTGGTGTGGTAAGTTTCTACCGGTTCGGGGGTCCCCAAACCAAGGGCCTTGTCAATTAGGCGCCAGCGGGGAACATCATCCCAGTCTACGAAAGTAACTGCACTTCCCTTAGCACCGGCTCGTCCGGTACGGCCGATTCGGTGCAGGTAAATCTTTTCGTCCTCGGGGCACTGATAGTTAATAACGTGTGTTACATCATCAATATCAAGGCCACGGGCGGCCACGTCAGTGGCTACCAAAACATCAATATTTCCAGAGCGGAAAGACTTCATCGCTTTCTCGCGAGCACCTTGGCCGAGGTCACCGTGGAGTTCCCCAACGGAGAAACCACGCGATTTTAGTTCTTCGGCAAGGCTGGCGCAGGTACGTTTAGTCCGTGCAAAAATAATTGTCTTTCCCCGCCCGTTAGCCTGGAGAATCCGAGTTACAACTTCGGCTTTGTTCAACGAGTGAGCACGATAGACAACCTGTGTAATGGCCTTTACTGTGGCACCTTGATCAGTGGGATCTTGAGCTCTGATGTGGGTGGGGTGGCTCATGTAACGACGAGCCAGGGCGACGACCTGTCCAGGCATAGTGGCCGAGAAAAGCATGGTGTGGCGAACTGCGGGAGTGCGCGCTAGAAGAGTTTCCACATCGGGGAGGAAACCTAAATCAAGCATTTCGTCAGCCTCGTCCAAGACTACTGTTTTCACTGAGGACAGGCGTAGTACTTTACGTTTGAGTAAATCGAGGAGACGCCCCGGAGTCCCGACTACTACCTCAACTCCGCGGGTCAGGGCTTCAATCTGCGGTTCAAACGGCATTCCGCCGTAGATTTCTACAGTTCTAATTCCGGTGCCACGCGAGGCAATTTCGGTATCCGAAGCCACCTGTTTGGCCAGCTCGCGGGTGGGAACCACAAATAAGGCTTGTGGTGCGCCGGGAACGGGGAGGGAGTCATATCCTTCATCTTGCGGACCAAATACGTGCGAAAGAGCCGGTAAAACAAACCCCAGGGTTTTTCCAGTTCCGGTTTTAGCTTGCCCAATAATATCCTGGCGGCGGAGGGCCACCGGGAGGGTGAGGGCCTGAATCGGGAAGGGGTGGGTAATTCCTGCCTCGGCAAGAGCTTTAGCGAATCTTGGGTCAACCCCAAAATCTGTAAAAGTTTTTTTATCTAGGTCCTTGGTGGAACCATCCTCGTCAGTAATGTCTGCACTGACTTCTTGATCCGCTTGGGGGATACTGTCTTCGTCAATCGTGACGATTCCCGTTTTCGGGTTTTCTGCTTTGTTCAAGTTAATTTCTTCTGGCTTCATTTCTAGCTTTCAATCACAAACTACCAGCTTTAGAGCCGTAGCCTACTCCTACAGTCTAGCGCTCAGCAAGAATCCTCGCTCTGGCGGTAAGATAGCTACATGGATGAAGCAAGCAAGAAGAAAACCTCAAACCTGCCTTCGGCCACTCCCGCCCAAGCCGGTTTTGTTGCGTATGCGACCTTGGCTGCGGTGGGACGAATGGGCAAAGACTCAACGATGGCTCCGTCTGTCGCACAGTCTTTACAGCTTACGAAAATGATTGAAAAAGCCTGTTTGGCAATGCGGGAGCTAGAAAAATGGGCACTCAAGCATGACGAGGAGTTCTCCGGCCTCGTTGCTGGATTCTACGGGAATGTTAACGACCTGGAATCTCGCCTACGTCCCAAGGACTGGTGGGAGCGTTTAGTTAAGTCCTACGTGACAATCGGTCTTTTTGCGGATTTAGCTTCCGAGGTAGGTGGGGGAACTGATTTGGAGAATTGTTTCCCCGCGATGAGTGATTTTGGATACGGCGAGTTCGCTCAAGCATTGTTGCAAGAGCGAGTAAAGAATGATTCTGCCGAAGCTGCCCGTCTTTCTCTATGGGGACGACGTGTTTTTGGGGAAACCCTTGGCCTAACCCGGGAAGGACTTACCCTGCGCCTAGAACTAGGAGTACACGGAACTGCCCGTTTGATTGAAACTATGCATCATCTTGCCGATTTACATGAGAAGAGAATGGAAGCGGCTGGTCTTTCCGGCTGATTTTGGTAAAAATAATCCCGGTTTCACCAAAGTATGAAACCGGGATTATTTAATATCTTTAGTTTCCACCCATACCGATGAAACCAACGGGACGTTTTGTGTCTTCTGTGAGTTCCAAATAGCCTAGGGCATGCGGGGGAATCATGACTTTACGGTTGTCAGATTCGCTGAGAACCAGCGGGGTATTGCTGCTAAGAGCTTCTGCTACCTGCTGCTTGAGCTCATCCTCGCTAATTTCGACATTTTCTAGTTGTAGTTCACGGGTGGCACCCTGAATACCGATTATTAGGTTCACGATGGCCTTTCTCTAGTTACGGTCCCTGAGGCGGGCATTTGTAAAGATTCTAAACGTGAGAATGGTGCCCGGCAGACCTTTTTTAGTTTTTCGCCTGATAGAGATAATGAGTTTTTATCTTCTGCGAGGTCCGAGGTCGAAAAATGTCTAACCTAAATGGTTTACTTAGTATATGAGCAATATTCGACTGGCTAAACCGCCCGCGGTTTCATTACCGCACCTTTGCGTTTCTCAGCAGGAAGTGCTGGAAGCCTACCGTGCATCCGGGCGGGTAGTAGTCGAAGGGCGTCCCGGATCAGGTTTAAGTACTTTAGCGTTAGCTGCGTTGATTGAAGCTCCTGTTCCGCAAGGTCAAGATCGTCTTCCCGTGCTTTTGGTTCCCAGCCGAGTTCAGGTGGAAACCTTAAATAATTCGGCTTCTCGCCTGCTTCCAGACTCGCTATCTTCCGCGCGTCCAGTGCGTACTCCGGCGGCGTTAGCTTTTGAGGTTTTACGTACTTTCTATGTTTCTCGTTCCGAGCCTGTAGATATTCCCACGCTACTTACGGGGGCGGAACTTGATACTAAGATTCGTGAGTTGATGTCAGATGAACGAATTTCTTGGCCATCTTCTTTTCAAAGTGTGGAAGTTCGCTGTAGTCAAAACTTCATTGATGAGGCTCGTGCGACTATAGAACAGGCTAATGAACTGGGGATTACTCTTGAAGAACTGGTTTCTCGCAGTGGGATAACCGGGCCGGAACTTTGGGAGCCTTTAGCGCAGATGATTTCCCTGCTGGATGAGGGACGAAAAGAGATACAGCGTTTGGAAGACGGTTTAGTGTCTCAACCGGTGGAACTGATGGGATCAGCCGCTTTGCAAATGGCTTGCTATGTTCTGCGTAACTGGGATAAGTTGACTATTTCCCAAGGTCTTATTTCCGCTCGCCCGCGGTGGTCTGCAATTATTGCTGATGATTTACAGGACTTTTCACCGGGAGCAATGGACCTACTTTCTTTGGCTACGCAGGGGGTTCCTTTCTTAGGAACTTTTTGTCCTCGTTCACGAGTGGGTACCTATCGAGGGGCTGAGAACCAACGTTTAGGTGAACTGGGTAAAAAACTCTCTGCCGATACCTTCGTTCTACCGCAAAGGCGACGGACAACGGGTATGCCCGCGCAATTAGTTGAGGATATCGTTAGGGCGATGGGCGGCTATAACGATAGTTTTACTGCCTTATCTCCGGATACGTTGGGAGATGCTGAGACTTTCGGCGGTGAATCTATAGCGGATGAACCTCTAGTTTCTTCGCCTACCCGCTTAAAGGCGAGCTATTTTTTGGATTTGGAAGCTCAATATAGTTCTATTGCTTCGGTAATTCGCCGTCGTCATCTTGATTTGGGGGTTCCACTGGAAAAGATGGCGGTAATTGTTCGTGCGAACACTGAGGTAAAGCAGGTTCGTTCCTATCTGGGACGGATGTCTGTACGGACTCAAGTGCCTTCTAGTGCCATTGTTTTTAGTCAGCATGTTGTCACTTCTCAGCTATTGCGAGTAATGGCTAATGACATTGGGTTTGAAGAAGTATTTTTGGGTCCTTTTGTTAGTGGCGACAAAATTGAGCTAGGTATATTGCTCCGTTTAGTTGAACAGCGTTTCGGGCTTAAAAAAGAGTGGAAGCGTGAATCTGTAGGAATTGCCGGTGGACTTGTCACAGAAGCGAATGAAGACAAAAAAGAAGATGTGTCCGAACTTTTGTCGCTTGTTCTAGGGCAGATACAAGCTGATAATGTGGGCGATAATTTAAGTGCTTTTCAAGTGCTATCTTGCCTTGCCCGTAACTATGAAGCGACCCGTGAATTTGTCGAATCGGAAAATATCGGCAATGCTCGCCCAATTTTAGAAAAGCTATTACGAACCAGCAGGATAATCACAGCTCGCTTTAGGGGACTGGAAACTCCAGTGACTTTATTTTCTGACCTTTGGGAGTCTTGCGGGGTAGAAAGTAAATGGGAACAGGCGGCAATTGCGGGTAAGGAATGGGCTGACAATCATCTCGATGCGGTCTGTGCTTTAGGGCGTTTCGCTGATTTATGGCAACAACTTAATCCGGGGAAAAACGCCACACAATTTGCGGCGGAAACTCTTGAATCTGAGATTCCAGTAACGAACCTAGCGGATAAGGCATATCGTCCGGCAGCGGTATTTGTCTTGACTGCTGCGCAGGCTGCAGGACGTGAATTCGATACGGTATTTCTGCCCGATATGCAGGACGGGAAATGGCCCAATCCTTTTTCTCAGGAAATAATTTTTAGTTCCGATTTACTTTCTTTGGATTTCGGAATTATGCCTACCTCACAGGAACAAAAACAAATTCGCAGGCGGGAAAAAATCGTTAGCGAATTACAAATGCTAATCAGCGCTTTAACTCGTGCAAGCGGGGAATTATATTTGAGTGCGGTAGCTGCCGAGGAAGAACTTCCTTCGCCTCTATTTACTATTTTGCCGACCCTTCGTTCCTTGGTTGAGAAACAAAGTGGGGAAGACATAAAACCCGTAAGAAGAATTGATCGTTTTGAATTAAGATCTTTGGTGGCTCAGCTTAGGCAGGGTCTATTATCCCCGGAAACTGATGAAAAAACTCGTTGTGTGTATCGTGCTTTGCTGGCTCGCCTAGCTAGTCATGAGGTAGCTGGAGCCGATCCACGTACCTGGGTAGAAGCTCTTTTACCCAGTAGCGAAGCGAACCTACAAGAAGAAGGAGCAACGCTTTATCTGAGTCCTTCACGCATAGAGAGTTTGCTTAAATGTCCTTTGCGGGCTTTTTTGCAACAGAATCTTTCCTCTCCCGCAACGGACAGTCAGACGATTGGTATCATCATTCACCGCTTTGCTGAGGTTTATGCGAATGCCTTTAAAAAGTTTGAGCAAAAAGAAGAAAATCCCTCATTGGCTTTTGAAGAAGTTTTATTAAAAGAACTTGATTTAGCCCTAAAACAGTTAAAAATTGATACCAGTTCAGTCGAGGGCGCAGCGAAAGAAAAGGACTGGAAAGAATACGTAAAACGGCTTACCAACTATCTAATTCACAAATCTACTACTCGTGCTGAAGCTGAATACAGCTTTTCCCTGGAAATGGGAGATATAAAGGTCAAGGGAATTATTGACCGAGTAGAACATGATGAAACAAGTGGTAATTCAGACAAAGTCGAGGTAATTGACTTTAAGACTGGAAAGTCGCTGCCGTCTAAGCAACAAGCGCAGCTAAATCCCCAATTGGCGGCATACCAGCTAGCCTTACAACAAGAGGGGAAGGAAGTAACCGGGGCTGAACTAATTTATCTTTCCCAGGGGAAAGATAAACCGTCGCCACGTGGACAAGATGGTTTATCCCTTGATTCTGAGTACACTCCGCGGGAGGACCTAACTGCCTCTACCTACCGTTTTCCGGAGGACGGGGGATTCAGCGCAGAAAAAACTAGGGAAATGATTTACAGTGCGGCTAACTCAATACGCGGTAATCGCTTGGAAGCGGTGGTTAACAAAGATTGTATGAACTGTAGTTTTAAGGGGATATGCCCCGCGCAAGATAGCTCTCGGAGGACCCTTTAATGATGGATAAACAGACAAATGTATCTCCTGAGTTTATAAAGCTAATCCAGGAAATTAAAGGTAATCCAAACTTTTGTCCGACGCCGGAACAGAGCAAAATTATTACGGCTTCACTTTCGCCCTTACTGGTAGTTGCCGGAGCCGGATCTGGAAAAACTGAAACCATGGCCATGCGAGTTTTGTATCTGGTGGCTTTTGAAAATGTTCGTCCTGAAGAAATTTTAGGTCTAACATTTACCCGAAAAGCTGCATTGGAACTAAGAATTCGTGTTCGGCAAGGTCTGCAAAAACTATATGCTTCTGAGTATTGGAAAAGAACTTTTCCAACTCAGGAAGAAGGGGTGCTCGAACGTGGGGAACCACTTATTACGACCTATAACTCTTACGCGGCAAGTCTTGTAAGAGATTACGGTTACACCATTGGCTTGTCTGGAAATACTCGTCTTATCGGGGAGGCCGAAGCTAGTATCCTGATGGAAACAGTGCTTGCGGGAGCGAAAGTTGAGGAATACCCGGAGCTGGTAGACCAAGCTACTTCAAGTACCCGTAAGTACGCGCGGCAAATTAGCTCTGATTTAGGCAACCACTACTATCCCGATCTTCCTTTCCAGGGTGGAGAAGACGAGATTCGGAACCTCAACGTTTGTGTAGGTAGACAGCTTGAAGAGTTAATTCAGGAGCTTACCGACCTAGAAAAAGAAGTAAAAACCGAATCTGCCGGCCCCCTAACTGATTTGAAAAAAGCCCGTGAAAATCTCGAAACACGCAGAGCCTATCTACGTTTAGCCCTAGAGCTGGCAAGGCAGAAAAAAGCTGAAAATCTGATAGATTTTGCTGATCAAGTTGCCTATGCAACGAAAATCGTAAAAGAACATCGGAGCGTCGTAGAAGGACAGCGGGAACGGTTCAAAGCAATTTTACTTGACGAGTTCCAAGACACTTCAGTAATTCAGCTAGAACTGCTATCTGAACTATTTGCTGGGCAGGCGGTAACGGCAGTGGGGGACCCCCTGCAGGCCATCTATGGTTGGCGCGGGGCGTCGAGTGCAGCTTTGGATACCTTTACAGTTTCCTTCCGGGGGGAAGGGGCAGAAGCCAAAGACGTAGAAAAACTTACACTATCTACATCTTGGCGAAACGACTGCCTAATCCTCGATGTTGCGAATAAAATTGCTTCTCCGTTAAACCCGATAATTTCCAAAGAAGAATCTTCGTCTCTTTCCTCTCAACGAGTTGTTAGCCCCGTTCTCAACCCCCGCCCGGGAGCAGAAAAAGGGCGGGTCTTGATGGGAACTTGCTTGAACAGTGCTGAAGAAAGCAATGTAGTAGCGACTTGGTTTAAAGCGGGATTACCCGGGGGAACAATCTCCGCAGATTCTCCTTCTATGGCGGTGCTTTGTCGCAAACGCAGTTTTATATCGCCGATGATAAATGCCTGTATAGACCATGAACTACCCTATGCAGTTCTCGGGCTAGGGGGATTGCTGGAAGTCCCAGTTATTCAAGATTTACTTTCTGCCCTACATATTGCCGATGATTCGGCGGATGACTTATACCTAATTCGCCTGCTCGATAAATGGCGGATATCTCCAGCGGACATAAATGCCCTGCGGAAACGCCTAAAAACGATAATTTCAGAATCCGCAGAAAAAAGTTCTGCTTTTGCTCCCCAAACATTAATTGATTTGATAAATGAAATTGCGGCTTTCCCCCGTCGGGAGCAATACCCGGAGCTGTCTACCGCGGCATTTGAACGCTGTAAAAAACTAGGAAAACAGATTCGTGAAATACGCTCGACGGTTGCTCAACCACTGCTTGAACGAGTATGGGCGGCTGTGCGGAGCCTAAACCTAGATATTGAAGTGCTCGCGCACCCCACTGACTTTCTGGCACGACGAAACCTGGATTTGTTTATTAAGCAGGTGCATGCTTTTGTTGAAAGTTCTGACAATCCAACGCTTACCCAATTACTAATTTGGCTTGAGACCGCGCGCGAGGAAGAACGAGGGTTTGAGCAAGCCCTAGAGCCCGTTCCAGGAGCCGTAAATATCCTTACAGTACATGCCGCGAAAGGTCTCGAATGGGACAAAGTTGCAGTCGTAGGGTTAGCAGAGACAGCTTTCCCTACCCGCTCGGCACTTACGAAAGAAGAAAAAAATACCAGGATTCCAAAGGATCCTTACACCTCATCGGGATGGTTTAGTTCGAAAGGGGATTTCCCTATTCCCTTACGGGGTGATAAACAATATCTTCCGCAATTTTCCCCCTATCTGTATCGAGGTAGTGAGAAAAAATGGTTCAAAGAAGCCATGGCGCAGTTCCAAATTGAGATGGGCGAATATGAACTAAATGAAGAAAGGCGATTGGCGTACGTCGCCTTTACAAGGGCGCGTTCCGAATTACTTTTGACTACCCCCACCTATCGCGATTATGAAGGTAGCACGCATATTCCCTCTCGTTTCTTCCTAGAAAGTGCTCAGATTCAAGGTGTGGAAACCCTACAAATCGGTGATGAAAAATATGATTATGAACGGATTGAACGTTTGGAATCTACCGGGGAAATAAGCGCGGACTTAAATGAGATAATCTACTGGCCAAAATACGACTCAGATAATGTAATCCAAGCGCAAGAAGAAGTCCGTGAGGTACTTGCTATAGGGCAGCAAGAAAGTGCCGATATTATTAGTGAAATACTCGCTAGTTCTGCGCCGGAGGACGCTGCACTACAGCAGCTGATTACAGATGTTGAACTCCTGCTGAAAGAAAAAGCTGCACAGGAAGAAACCCAAGAAATTGTGATTCCCTTAAGTAGGGTTAGTGCAACGGGCTTTGAACAGTTAATGAATAAAACTTCTGAATATGCGCACCGTCTTCGCCGCCCACTTCCTCGGGTAGGAAACCAAAGCGCTGCATTAGGGTCGCTTTTCCATGCTTGGGCAGAAAAAGAACTCAGACGGGAAAGTACCCTATTCGTTCTGGAAGAACCAATCTATACACAAAATCTAGGAAAACAAGAAGAAAAACTTCTCGAAAAATGGAAAAAGACGTTCCATGAACTTGAGCTTCTTGATACCCATGAACCCTTAGAGCTAGAAGCCGACTACTACCTAGAATTAGAAGGAATCTCTATTCCCTGCCGAATAGATGCTATTTTCCGTCAAAAAACAACCCAAGAAGTAATCCTGGTGGACTGGAAAACCGGAAAAATACCGACGAGTGAAGAAAAAAGACGGGAATATGCGATACAGCTTTGGATATACCAACAGGCATATGCAAAACGGCATTTGCTAGAGCCAGACACTGTAAAATCTCAACTTATTTTTGTGGGCGCCGGAGGGAAAATCATCACCTATCAGGATTTGGAACCGGATAAGATTTTCCCGCACGGAATAGAACAGGACGTTAAAAATATGCTTTCTAAGCTAAAGAGCCTGTAGTTATTCAGTATCTTCTTTTGCTGAATCGGAATCTGCTGACGCGAGTTCAGATTCGCTTATGACAGAGGTTTCTGCATTCCAAAAGTCTCTGTCGGGCATAATGACAACTTCAGCTTCAGATTCCTGCGGGGGAGTGAAATTAATTGAATCTCCCAGCTCGGAAGCTAAATCACGCAGCATCTCCTCAGCTTCCTGCGCATCTTCCTCATTACCCTGTTTGATTGATTCGAGGAGCCAGATGGCAAGGTTAAGCTCAGTTATAAACTGTGCCCGGTCCAAAAGGGGAGCGGAATCGGTAATTTTTCTCGCGCGAGTGTAGGCGTTAAAAAGCTCGTCGAAAAACTCTTCATTTGCGGCAGCTAAGAACCAGGCAATATCTTGGGCTGGGTCCCCGCAGTGAACGCGAGCTAAATCTTTAATTGCCATTACCGTGTCGCCGGCAATGATAAAAGAGTCAGCGGCCAGTGAACCATGTACGGGAACGGGAGAAAAATCCCAAAGTTCCTTACGGAGAAGTTCATTACTCCAACGACGAATTAGATTCTGGGGAACGCGATTGGTTTTACGTGCGGCGCGTACCGTGGCGCGGTAGTGCATCCAGCTCCCTTTGGGAGAAATATAAGGAACCTCAAGAGTTGCTAGTTCACCAGTTTTCATTGAATGTAACGAGGAAATAGCCCGTCCAACGGAAATGGCTAGGTGCTTACGGGTGAAGTCCTCCTCGTCCATGGTCGTCCCTGGAACCTTTGTGTGGATAAGTGCGCCCCCGGTCTTTCGTGACCGAGTGATTGCTACGGGTCGAGGAACGTCAAAAGAAATCTGTCCGTTGTCCCGCCAGGTTCCGAGGAGATTTAGCAGGTGATACTGAGCCTCCAGATCAGCTCCGGCAGCAGGGGACTTAGGCGAGCAGACAACCAGGGTACGGCCATCGTCTACCTCCACTCCGGTAACGATAAGTTCGTCTGTCTCGTACTGGGGAGGGCGCAGAGCAACAATGCGTTGGTCTGGCAAAGCCATTACCGCGAGAGAAGCCAACTTGAGATTAGACAGTTTTTTCGACACACCTAAACGTTACGTAGCAAGCTGCATTTAATGACTGAAAAAGTCCCTAAAAAACCTTAATGTGATGTATTGCATATAGCTTTTTTGTTCCCTCGATTTACCTTACAAGATAGGGAAAAGTGTTTGAACAAGCGATAAAACTGGGGGTTGTGTCGAGGAGGGATAAAAAAGTTATCCACAGTTGCTTTGTTTGCTTCTTTACTGCTGTCAGGTTCGATATTACGATTAAAGAAGATTAGAAAAATGGAGTTAAGCGATGGAGCTAGAAACCCTTGAAACACGGATACGAAATCGTGTTCAACAAGAGCAGATAAATCCGCTTTTACAAGAAAAAGAACTTGCTTCAATCATTGACCAGGAATTGCGGGAATTTGAATTAGGGGCGGTTAAAGAAGCTCATCTAAACGGTTTTGACCTAGAGGAACTAAAGGCAATATTTTGCGCGAATATAGGTGGATTTGGTCCTTTCCAGCAGTTCTTAGATGATCCAGAAATAGAAGAAATCTGGTGTAACAATCCTGAACAGGTTTTCGTTTCCCGTGCCGGCAATAGTGAATTAACACCGCTTTTGCTTGATCAGGGGCAGGTACGTGACCTTGTGGAAAGGATGTTGCTTACTTCTGGCAGACGTATTGATATTTCACAGCCTTTCGTTGACGCGGTTCTTCCCGGTGGGGAGCGTCTTCACGTGGTAATTCCACCAATCACTTCGCATCACTGGGTAATAAACATCAGAAAACATTTGATTCGTGCCCGCGGATTAGGGGAAATGGCTGAGCTTGGGGTGATGACTCGGGGATTAGCTAATTTTTTGGGTGCTTGCGTTAAATCTGGGCTAACTATTTTGGTCTCGGGAGCTACACAGGCCGGGAAAACAACTATGGTGCGAGCCTTATGCGGTGAAATTCCGGCTCGTGAACGAATTATCACCTGCGAAGAAGTTTTTGAATTAGGGCTACAAAACTATGACGTTGTTGCTATGCAAACTCGGCCCCCAACACTGGAGGGTAAAGGGGAAGTCGAACTGCGACATCTAGTAAAAGAATCCTTACGAATGAGGCCGGAAAGGCTAATTATCGGTGAAGTTCGTGGGGCCGAAAGCCTGGATATGATAATTGCCCTTAATTCTGGAGTTCCCGGAATGTGTACTATTCACGCTAACTCAGCCCGTGAAGCTCTTTCTAAACTCTGTGTACTGCCGCTTTTAGCTGGAGAGAATGTTACCGCTGGATTCGTTGTTCCAACCGTAGCTGCTTCTGTTGATTTAGTAGTGCAAGTCGAACGTAATTCGGCTGGAAAACGGTATGTAAAACAGGTTGTTTCAGTCACGGGTAGGGTTGAAAATGGCAACATTGAGACAGCTAATCTTTACCTTAATCAAGATGGGAATATAAGCGCAGGAATTGGTGACTTCATTGATGCTAATACTTTAAAGCGGCAGGGATTTGATACGGCGCGTTTACTCTCGGAGCTCTGTGTCTGATGGGAGTAGTACTGGGAACTATTTGGGGCTGTGGACTAATTTTAATCTGGTGGGCTGCGGTAAGTGAAAATCCGTGGAAATATCGGTTCCCGCGATTTAGATATTTTACGTTGCTGATGCGTGAAGCCGGGCTTTTTTCAACTCCCGTGGTTCTGCTTCCGATTTCAATGCTGGTTATTTTTCTAATGGGGTTTGTTCTGGTCTTGGCTCTTACGCAAACTCCTTTAATCGGGGTGATTGTCGCTTCTGGTTTATCGGCTCTACCGGTGGTGATATTGCGCGGAAGGGCCGATAGACGCAGCCGGCAGATTTCTCGTCTTTGGCCGGACATAATCGACAATATTATTGCCGGGGTAAGATCTGGAATGGGGCTGGCGGAAGTCTTAATTAATCTTGGCGAGTTCGGTCCACCTCAATTACGCGCTGATTTCCAAATATTCGCCGCTGATTTTCGGGTTTCGGGTAATTTTTCGCGCGCTTTAGATAAGTTAAAGATTCGTTTTTCCAACCCGGAGGCCGATCGGCTTTTTGAGGTCTTACGTCTTTCTCGTGAGGTAGGCGGATCTGACCTGAGCTTACTTTTACGAGATTTAGCGGTAATGATGCGCGCTGATTTACGTATTCGCGGGGAACTCGAAAGTCGGCAAAGCTGGACTCGTAATGCGGCTCGTTTAGCGGTTGTTTCTCCCTGGGTAGTTTTACTGATGATAACTACCCGTACCGGCGGGATTAATGTTTATGCCACCTGGGAGGGGTCGCTAGTCCTGATTATTGGAATGTTAGTTTCGATATTGGCCTATTTCCTGATGAACCGCACCGCGCGGTTGAGCACGAGGTAGGTGCTGATGCTGTTAGGAATTGCGTTGGGCGCTTTAAGCGGGATTGGGCTGGTGTTGATACTGCTGGCCTATGGGGATGCAAAAATTACGATGGCTCGTCGAATAGAGCCTTATCTTCGTTTTGCAGAAGTCGCAAATGCCGCTGCACAAGAATCTGTTTCGGTACTCATTTGGCATTTCATTCAGAAACGAGCGAGTGGGTATCTGGAGTATTTTGGATCAACCAACGCTTCGCTTCGCAGACGGATTAGGCAGGCGAATCTCGGCTGGCAAGTCCAACGAGTGAGGATTTTCCAGATACTGGGTGCTTTGATTGCACTTTTAACAGGTCTGTTAGGGATGTTCTTAATGGGAGTTGTAAGCAGTCGTAACTGGGGATTATGGGTCGTTTTCTTAATAATTTTCTTCATAGCCGGCCTACTTTTTCCGGATTATTTGCTTACCTATCTTGCTCGTCAGCGCCAGTTAATGATTGACAAATCAGTTCCCGATTGCTGTGAACTTCTAGCCCTAAGCGTCACAGCAGGACAGAGCATAGTTGAAGCTTTAGGGAGAGTACAGAAAGCGGTTTCGGGACCCCTCTCAAAGGAAATTGAAATAACTCTGGGAGCTATCCGAACCGGACAAAGCGTATCGAGTTCTTTGGGGAAACTAAAGAATGAAAATAATTCCCCTGCACTCGATAGGTTATGTGAGGCGCTAATTACCGCGCTAGAGCGGGGAAGTCCTTTGTCAGAAGTATTGCGTTCTCAATCTCTAGATGCGCGAGAAGCCCAGCGTAGGGCACTAATCGAAGAGGGCGGAAAACGTGAAATTGCAATGTTAGTTCCGGTAGTTTTCCTAATCTTACCAATCACGATTTTATTTGCACTCTACCCGGGACTAATGAGTTTAAAAATTGGATTCTAAAAATGGAAGGAAAAGAAACATGAATTATTTAGATATTTTGTTGAATTGGATTTTGGATATTCGATACCGCTTAGTAAAGCACCTATCTGCCGAACAGGGTGATGTGCCCGGATGGGTGCTGGTAACACTAATGACGGCAGGAATTGTGACCGCTTTATGGGCGGTGGCTGGTCCGCAGTTGGTGCAACTATTCCAAGATGCGATAAATAGCGTGCGCCAGCCTTGATTCTATTGGCGTTGGGATGAAAGATGAAACTTAGAAAAAGTTTGTCGACTCTGTCTAGATCCCAAGAGGGCAATGCTGTTGCCGCACACGTATTGGTGCAGGCTTTGGTGCTGTTTGTGATACTCGGGCTCATTCAATTGGGATACGTGTTGTATGTGCGCAACACTTTGATTGATATTGCGGGACAAAGTTCGCGGCGGGTAGCCCTTTTGGGAGGCAGTAGCCAAGAAGGCCAAAATCGAGCAAGACAACTTTTAGATTCTTATATCTCACCCTCCTACACTCCTAGGATTAAAATCTCGCAACGCATTGTTTCGGACAGGGAAAAACAACAAAATAAGCAACAAAAAATTGTTACCGTGGAAATCGTTGGGCAGATTCCCCTAGTGGGGCCTTTTGGAGGAATTGGGACGGTAACGGGACGAGGAAGCTTCGTAGCGCCGGTAGATACGCAAGAGGAACTTCCATGAGGGCTAACAGGTCATTAAAAAGCGCGCTAATAGCTAGGAAAAACACAGAAAATGGAGAGGCAACGCTAGAGTTTATTGGCCTTACCGCGCTCTTAATTCTTCCTTTGCTCTATCTGATATTTTCTCTTGCGCAGGTGCAAAATGCGGCTTATGCTGCCAATTCTGCTGCCCAGAGTGCAGCTTCTCTCTATGCGGTAGGAACTAGCCCCGCGCGGGTAAATGAACAAATTGAACAATTGCAACGCGATTACGATTTGGATATCCCTCTAGAGGTCAGCGTTGAGTGTGGAAAATGCACTTTGGGACAAACCGTGTGGGTGAGGGTAGTGGCCCGCGCTAATTTACCGGGAAGCAACTTGGGGAACAGATTAGCTAATCAACTCTCCATTCCGGTTGAAGCTAGGTTTGTTTCTGTAATCGTGAGGAAAACGGAATGAAAAGAGAAAACGAGGAGGGGCGTATTGCCCTGTTAATGCTCGGTCTGGCTTCTTTAGTTTTCCTGTTAATCGCTGGAGTGATAGTGGTAAGTGGCCTTTATCTCCAAAGGTCTAGATTGCAGTCAGTGGCCGACATCAGCGCACTCGTAGGGGCTTCTTCACAAACAGATGAATCGTACTATTCACACCCAGAAAATACGGAAAAACGACAAGCTCAATCTGCAGTGGAGAAGTATCTGCGAGATTTTTCTTCCCTATCTGCGCGGGGGATAAAACCAACGTTGGAGAAACTTTGGGTAAAAGATGGCATCACCTACGTTCGGGTGCGTTCTAAACTGACGATTCCCTTTGCCACAAGGATATGGGGTGAGCAAATAGAAGCGGTGGTCGAGTCCTCGGCGCAACGAAGATGATAAAATCGGGGAGTGGCCATTGACTTTAATGAAGAAATTTCTCAACTCCGCTCCGTTCTAAGTAACGTTGAAGCTGTAACCGACCCCGAAGCCCTCCGTGCGCGTATCGAAGAGCTGAGCCAGCAGGCAACTGCTCCTGACCTGTGGGATAACCCCGCTAACGCGCAGGCAGTTACCTCTCAGCTTTCGCACACCCAGTCCGAATTGGAACGGGTGAAGAAAATGGCCGACAGGATTAACGATTTAGAGGCCCTGGTAGAAATTGCCGCGGATGAAGAACCTGCCGATGCTCAAATACTACTTGAAGAGGCAGAAACCGACCTCGGAAAAATCCGTAAGGATTTGGCTGAACTAGAAATTAAGACTTTGCTTTCGGGTGAATATGATGAACGCGAAGCCGTAGTCACTATTCGTTCGGGAGCCGGTGGAGTAGATGCCGCCGACTTTGCCGAAATGCTATTGCGCATGTACCTGCGCTGGGCTGAACGTCACGGCTACCCGACCCAGGTAATGGACACTTCCTACGCGGAAGAAGCCGGGATTAAGTCCGCAACGTTTGAAGTTAAAGCCCCCTATGCTTTTGGAACTCTTTCGGTAGAAGCGGGAACTCATCGCCTCGTGCGAATCTCACCTTTTGATAATCAGGGGCGACGCCAAACCTCTTTCGCGGCGGTTGAGGTAATCCCTCTAATTGAAACTACCGATGAGATTGAGATTCCCGAATCTGAACTAAAGATTGACGTTTTCCGCTCTTCGGGTCCCGGTG
Organism: Actinomycetaceae bacterium TAE3-ERU4; assembly: GCA_019218365.1. Lineage (GTDB taxonomy): Bacteria > Actinomycetota > Actinomycetes > Actinomycetales > Actinomycetaceae > Boudabousia. Next base: position 327,672 of record JAHUUJ010000002.1, read on the forward strand.
GGCAGTCCGTTAATACGACGGACTCGGCCGTGCGCATGACACACATTCCCACGGGAATTGTGGTGTCGATGCAGAACGAAAAATCGCAGATTCAAAACCGTGCTGCCGCTTTGCGAGTTATGCAGTCTCGACTCTTGCAGTTGCGTCATGAAGAGGAACAGGCAAAGAAAAAGGAAATGGCCGGGGACATCAAGGCCGCCTGGGGTGACCAGATGCGTTCCTACGTACTTCAGCCCTACCAGATGGTGAAAGATCTTCGTACTAACTATGAAGACGGAAACACCTCCGGGGTCTTTGATGGTGATATTGACGGGTTTATTGACGCTGGAATTCGCTGGCGTAAGAACGGGGAAGACGAGTCCTGACGCGTGTCGTAGTAAAAATACACACCTCTGACCTTTAGGCTAGAGGTGTGTATTGCCATTTATAGTCGAAAATTAGCGATTATGGCTAACATCTGTACAGTGACTGGAGCCTTATGATTACCCTGAGTGAGGTAACGAAAATCTATCAGCGGGGTGCCGCCCCCGCCCTGAACCGTTGCACCCTAAACATCGGTGCCGGCGAGTTCGTCTTCTTGGTAGGATCGTCCGGTTCCGGAAAATCGACCCTGCTTTCGCTTATTTTGCGTGAGGAACGGGCCACCTCGGGACAGATTCACGTTTTGGGTAAGGACGTAACAAAACTTTCGCGCTGGCGCGTTCCCATGTTCCGTCGCCAGATTGGGACAGTCTTTCAGGACTTCAAGTTACTGGAAAATAAGAGCGTCTTTGACAATGTGGCAATTGCCCTGCAGGTAATTGGTAAACCACGTCACGTTATTTTGACCGAGGTTCCGCGTGCGCTAGAGAACGTGGGACTGGCCGGTAAAGAACGCCGAATGCCGCACGAACTTTCCGGTGGGGAAATGCAGCGCGTAGCGATTGCCCGGGCAATGATTAATCGACCGCCGCTTTTGCTAGCCGATGAGCCAACCGGAAACCTCGACCCGAAAACTTCTTTAGGGATTATGCGTCTTTTGGACGAGATTAACCGTAACGGGACGACCGTGGTAATGGCGACTCACGACCACGAAATCGTTAACCAGGTGCGCAATCGAGTGGTAGAGCTCGACGAAGGCGTGGTTATTCGCGACCAGGAGCACGGCTCTTACGGTGCGGGGAGGTAGTATGCGTACTCGACTAATTTTGTCCCAGGCGTTCAAGGGTCTGGCCCGCGATAAGGGAATGGCTTTGGCAATTGCCCTGGTCACTTTTGTTTCAATCCTTTTTGTGGGTGGCGGAAGTCTCCTGCGCTTACAGGTGGCTCGCTCGCAAGCACAGTGGTTTGACGAAATCGAAGTTTCTATTTTCATGTGTGCTAAGGACGACTCAAGTGCTTCTTGCCAAGGGAAAACCGCCAGCCCGGAAGAAGTGCAGAGCGTGCGTGAGTCCTTGGAATCAACCCAGCTCAAGCCCTACGTGAAGTCTTATACCTTTGAGACTAAAGAACAGGCTTTGGCTAATCTGAAGCGTCTTTACCCGGACGTGACAGTGGTGAAGATGGCGACCAAGGACATGATGTCGGAATCTTTCCGCGTTAAACTCGTTGATCCGCAACAGTACCGGGTGGTAACGGAAGAGTTCCAGTCACGTCCCGGAGTCGCGGTAGTTAAGGACCAACAGCAGGTAGTCCAGCCCCTGCTAAATGCCCTTAACCGAAGCGCTGCACTGGCGTGGGGACTGGCTGTAATTATGATTATTGCCGCTGTTTTGCTGATCACCACAACTATTCGACTCTTTGCGATGTCTCGGGAACGTGAGACCGCGATTATGCGCCTGGTGGGAGCCTCGAACCTGTTTATTCAAGCTCCCTTTATCCTGCAGTCGGCGATTGCCGCCCTGGTTGGTGCCGGCGCTGCCGTGGGAGCTTTGTTCGTGGGAGTGAAAGTTGTTGTTAAGACTTGGCTAGCGCCCTCGTTCCAATGGACCTCTTTTGTGGGCTATCAGGACGTGGCTTTCCTTTCGCCAATTTTGCTACTAGTTTCGTTGATTTTGGTTGCCGTAGCAGCCGGTATTTCGCTAGCTAAATACACGAAGATTTAAGAAAGAGGGGTCATTGTGCAACGTCGTATTTCGTCTGTGTGGGCGGTCGTTTTGGCGTGCGCTTTGGCTCTTAGTGCCGCTTTATTTGTGCCCGCATACTCGGCTTTGGCCGATGATTTACGGGACAAGATTCAGACCGAACAACAGCGTGCGCAAGCGGCTAAGGAAGCGGTAGAAAAGGCGCGTTCTCAGGTCGAGGGGGTAGACGCAAAACTCGGACAGCTATACGTTGCGCAAGCTCAGGTAGCCGCCCAGATTCCCCAAGCGCAAGAAGCGCTCTTGCAGGCCGAGTCCAAATTGGCCCAGTCCCAGCGCAAGTTGCAGGTGGTTCAAGCTCGCCTGGAAACCGCACAAACTCGATTGGAACAGTTGAATACACAACTGGATAAGGGGCGTGACGAGGTTAATAAATCCGAACGCTCACTAGGGGAGCTAGTACGTCAGACCTATCGCGGTGAACGTTCCTCAACAGCGATGGAACTTGTGCTGGCCGGGAAGGGGACTGCGGCGTTATCCGATTTGTCGATTGCGGCGGAGACGGTTACCCGTCTGGAATCTAAATCTTTAATTGAAGTTCAGAACCAGCTTGCCTTGGATAAGAGCAGATCGGCTCGCCAAGAAGCGCTAACTCGTTCCGTTGATGATTTACGCGCCGAAGCTGAAGGAGTATTAGCCGAGGCCGAAGTAGCGCGACACCAAAAGACTGCAAAGCTTAACTCGTTGGAAGAGTTGCGGAAGAAAAATGATTCTTTACTGGCTAATCTGAACGCGAAGAAAGCAGAGTTCGAAGAAGCCGAAAAAGTTTCTCAACGGCATTTAGCAGAGGCGCAAGACCGGATTAAGAAGTTTGATGAACAACTGCGTAAGCAGCAGGAAGCCGAACGTCTTGCGGCACGCAAACGAAACCAAAGCTATAAGGGCGATCAAGGCGTAAGTACCGGCCGAGTTGGAGGAACTTCCGTCTGGGGAGCCCCGATTGGCGGACGCATGTACGTGACTTCCCCCTGGGGGTGGCGTATTCACCCGGTAACGGGAAGTCGGCGACTACATGCGGGGGTTGACCTTTCCTCGCCCACGGGAGAAAAACAATACGCAACCCGTGACGGCGTTGTAGTGGAATCCTACTACGACTACGGGTGCGGAAATATGGTGACCATCAGCCACGGTATTTTTGCGGGGCATAGGTGGCTTTCGCGACACTGCCACCTGAGTGCTCGTTTTGTGAGTACCGGACAGCGGGTACACCGCGGTCAGGTAATCGGATTAACCGGATCTACCGGGCGCGTTACCGGCCCACACGTTCACTTTGAAATCATCCGCGACGGGGTAAGCGTTAACCCATGGAGCTACATAAACAATTAGTTTGTGCATTGCCGGGCAGATGAGGGCATGCTATATTTGCCTGTTCTGCGATACTGTTCTTATTTAAATGACTAGGTTGGGAGGGGTTGAGATGCCTAAGGATTGGAAAAAACCGAAACCCACTGCTGCGGAAAAAGCAAAAGCCGCCGCCGATGCGCACAAGACAATTGCGCGCAATAAAAAGGCTTTGCACGACTACCACATTGAAGATTCATTCGAAGCGGGAATCGTCCTTTCGGGAACTGAGGTAAAAGCGCTACGTCAGGGACGGGCCTCGCTCAGTGAAGCCTGGGTCGAGGTAGACGGGGGTGAAATCTGGCTAATGCGCGCTAACATTCCCGAGTATGCGCAGGGAACCTGGACAAACCACGCCCCAACTCGTAAACGAAAACTGTTAATGCACCGCAGTGAAATTGTCTCTTTAGGGCAAAAAGTTACCGCTAAAGGGTACACAATTGTGCCGCTGGAACTTTACTTCATTGGCGGGCGCGTAAAGGTAAAAATTGCCCTGGCACGCGGTAAACAAGAGTGGGACAAACGCCAGGCGCTACGCGAAAAGCAAGACGCGCGCGAAGCCCAGCGGGCAATGCGAGAATACACGAGGGGAATCTCGTAAATTATTGTATAGTGCCAAAAATGGTGCTATCGTGTAAAGTCCGCATCGGCGGAAGTTGTTAATCAACTAAATAGGGGATGATCGGTTTCGACGACGGTTGTCGATTGAAGGGAAGCGGGTCGAGGATGTACAGTCACCTCGTTAACGATCTGTGCGAAACAATAGGTGCCGATAACAACCGCACCGACTTCGCTCTGGCCGCCTGAGCCATCGAGCGCTAAAAAGTCCGTCACCCTAGGAGTGCTTTCGGCCTAGGTGCTGGCGTCGTTTAGAGAGCCACTGGGACTTTGCATTGTTGCCGTGTAAAGTCCGAGATTTAGGTAACTGAGCTTGTCAGGAGACGTTGTTTACGCGAGTCCTGGAGCTGAGAAAATCCAAAGTAAACTGCACCCGGAGAAGACTTCAGGGCCAATCGCCGGACCGGGGTTCGATTCCCCGCATCTCCACTTTTAAGCCCCCGTTACCGTAATGGTAGCGGGGGTTAAGCTTTTTTGGAGGGTTTGATGCTTGCTCTATTTTTCTGCTTGGTCTGGGTTTTCTAGGGTGATTGTGTTTTAGCTACTGGGAATTAAGCGATGTATGATTCGTTTATGTTGAGATTTGCGAAGAAATGCCCGTACTTATTTCAATTGCTGCTTTCGTTCGCTATAACGCTAATCATCACTGTGTTTTACCTGCTTTCCCACCTGTCTTTAACAGACATTAATCGTGCTCCTAGCGGAGAGAATGTTTATTTTCTGCTAGTTTTTGGGCCAATCATTTTGATTCTGTTTTCGCTGTTTTGTGTTTATCCAGTGGTGTTGTTGGGGTATCAGTTGCTTTTGTTTGCACGAACCCTACGGTGGGATTCCCGGCAGCCTTATCGACCTGGATATGACACGTGGGTACTTGTTTTCCTTGCTGCATGTGAGGTGATTTATCTCAGCGTCGCGAAAGATGTCGTGTTTTCGGCTGGTTGGCGGGTGCAATTACAGAACTCGCAGCGTCATTCGCCGATTTCTCCCAGTTACTATCTATGGATTTTTCTTCTTGTCTTGCTTTGCCTGTTGGCGTTTTATGCACTATGGCTAAAGCCAGTTGATAAGTTGCCGCCTCTCATTCCAGTCGTGGCTATTGGGGTACTCTATACCTCCACTGTTTATGGTGTCGTGTGGACAATACAGATTTACGAGTACCGCAGGCTTGCGGATTTGTATCTACTGATTCCCATTGCTGTGTTTATGTTGATTGTGGCTAGAACAATCGCTATTACCGTGCGGATATACACGTTAGATGTAGATCGATCCAAGAAAGTTGAAACTAATTCGATACTCGCTCGCCTCAACTGCTATGTGGTGCAAGCGAAAACCTGGCCCGTGCTGGCTTTCTTCATAGCTTTACCGGTGTTGGGGCTGGTTTATGCGATATTGATGTTGCTAGGACAAGGCCCTCATGCGCTTATCAGGGCATTTACAGATACCAGTGGGTGGGCTTTGTCGCAGCAAACCTCACCGCCAAATGTGTTCCATGATGAGCACTATCTTTGCACTGTCGCTGCGGGTGGGCATAAGAAACTTGTTAAACCAATTCGTGGGGGAATCCGCCACGGACACCCAGTAGTGGTGAATCGGCAACTGTTGGTAGCTAATGCTTTTGAACAGGTGATTTTCGACCGACTACCTCGTACCCACCGAATAATTCGTCATTTCTATGACCGATATGGTTTTAATCTGGCGAAACATATCAGAACAAAATGGGCAGCCGATATCGTTTGGGTAGCGATGAAGCCGCTAGAGTGGGTTTTTCTCACCGTTATTTACCTTTGCGTACGTCATCCCGAAGACCTCATTGCCATGCAATACACGGGTATCCACTATCGAAAACTCAACGATTTGAACAGATAACCTGCTACGCCCAGAGGGCATCAATGCAACAATAAGTCTTACGAAAGCAACGTGACAAGTAGTAGATGATCCCGACAACTACGAAGTTCGACACGTGCCCCCTGAACTTTACTTTTAAGCCCCGTTACCGTAATGATAGCGGGGTTAAGTTTTTTTGGGGGGGGGATGCTTCTCCTTATTTTTGTATTTTTTCTTTGAACACTGCTACTTCTGATTTAGTGGCATCGACAATCTCAAAGGAGAAAGTTTCCTGTGACGTTTGGTTTAAACGAGGTGGAGAAAACGAGTTTACTTGCCCAGGGCCGCACTTACCCTCTGCAATGTTTTTCCCATTCTTGTACAAGATGAACTTACCTGATTTGCTATTACAAACGGGAATAAACGTTGCCTCATTGATTTCTGACCAATTGATGGAAACTTCACCTTTTAATGAGGTGAAAGATTCCCACTCGCTGTTAATGGTGGCGTATTTTTCCGCATTTTCCTTCTGTAGGTACTCTTTAACACCTCCTTCGCGTGGATTAGTATGAATCTCTTCGTCGAGATTCTTGGGAAGGGTAGTAGACTTTTCAGTAGTTGTTTTTTCTGGAGAAGCTAGCGCGTTCTTCTCGTCGGTGTTACCTTGAGCGGTGCAACCACTTAGAGAGAAAAGCAAAGCCGATATAATCACATATTTCTTACAACGTTCCATAGTTCATTTTAATAGATTAAATAGAGATTTGTAACACATATATGCTTTGTTAAATAACTGTTGTAATGAAGGGGAAGGAGACAACGGAAAGGGGAAAGTTTCCCTACTTGATATCTCCGAAAGATCCTAAAACACTTCTAGTTTGCTATTCCCAGGAGGGCAGGTACAGCAAAATAAGAATGATTACGCCCAATAGGGCTAACTAGAGTGCATAGGTAAAACTGGCATAAGTTTTTAGAAAACCTAGCGATAAATAAAGCGTCGAGCAGTTGCGTGCCCGTAATGCAGATTATTTTTCGGTAATCTCGAAGGTGGGTAGTTGTGAGACTATCTTCTGGGTTTCTAGCGACACCGTAACCAGACGTTTAATCAAATCCACGATGTAGTCGGGTTTCCCAATTTCAAGGCAGTAGTCATTGGGATCATTCCTAATTCCCGATTTCTTATCTACTGTTACCCGGTATCGGTCAACTACCCAATCTAATGGGGATCGACCGTTAACTTGGTAGTCTTGTGCGGCCTCGGGAATCCCGTGCAGAGTTAGGTACTCGTTGTATTTCAGGGAAGTGCGTTCGGTACGTTTCAGCCAGGTGGGTTTAGTTACCTGATAGCGTTGTGATAAATCTTTTGGAACGTCTAGTTTCCAATCCTCTATCAAGCTGTAGGGCTCGACTTGTTCGTAGTTCACATGCAGGTCAGCTAGTTCCCGTCCCGAGTTTGCGTATTCCCAAAATTCTAGGCACTTGGGGATACGCGGTAGCATCTTCTTCAAATCTGCTTCATACCGGGAACGATAATCGGGATGGTGCAGTAGAGCGTAGATATAGAAGAAAATATCTTCCTTGCCGATGCTTTGGTCTTGATAGTGCTGGCGGTAGGCTCTCAGAGTAGCATCAGTGATATTATCGCGACGTGCGTATCCATCTAGTTGTTGTGGTATTTGCTCTCCTATAGGACGAGAGAAATCAAACGGAGCAGATGGGGCAAACTCGTCATCGACGTTGGTAACAGTATCCCCGAATAAGTCCAGTTCTCCCTCAGCCGGAGACTCTTGTTTCTCCCACGTAAATAGGGAGAAAAATATGCTAGCAGACAGAATATTCAAATCGGGGATTTCTGCAACTGCCAGATGGCTCCAGTTTTTCCTGTAATCTCCAGTTGTTGTAATGCCGATATTACGGTGTGCGGGGGTTGGGAACAACTGTGGTAATTGGTAGACCATGTCATTCATAGTTCTGTTGAAATAGACTGTATGCTTGCAGAACGGACGATAAATTGCCTGTATAAGAGACTCAAAGTTAAACCGATGAACTAACTTTTTATCCAAATCTTTGAACAGTTGCCTATTCCAAGAGACTCGATTGGGATCCGTATCTACAGTTTTAGACGTGGAGCCTGCTTGGACCTCGGCATTGTAGTTGGAAATCATTCGTTCTATATTGGTGGCAACAGCATCATGGCTGAAGTTATAACACCATGCATCACGGTTGGTCTTTAAGCCTCCAGAGTAGTTACGGAAGATTCCTTGTGTGTGTTCTTTGCCTTTGGTGGTTTTGTCTCCAATGGGTTGGTAGGTGACGTATTTTTCGTCGCGTTGGTTTATCCAGTCTCCCGCTTCGTTCGGTTTAATAATCTGGAAATCCGTGCCGGATAGCGAGGCTTGTCTAGTGAGGGTGTCGAGTTTTTCTTGCCGGGTGGCGTAGTCGGCAATCTCTGCATAGTGGATGGTAGCTGGCCCTATGTGATGTTTTGTTTTCACCAGTACCGTGATTGCTACACCGGTCATGATATTGAAGACGTTGCCCCCTTCGAGCTTGGCTGTTTCGCCCATTTTCCCGCGAACTCCACCACGTAGGTTATAGATGAAGATATCGCTGAATTCGTTTTGCCAGGTTAGGCGTACTCCATCGGCGGTGTTGCCGTCTATGAATGAGTTGTTGGAGACAAAGGCGATAATGCCGTGGTCGCCGATACGGTCGGTTGCCCAGCGTAGCGCCCGGTAGTAGGAGTCGTAGAGGCTGTTTTTGTTGGTTCCGGTTGATTTGTTGGCATAGGTGTCTTCGATACGTTGATCTAGTACGGGATATTTTAGGTTTTGGTTATTGTCATTGGCGCTTGTTTGTCCTGCACTGTAGGGCGGGTTCATCATAATGACTCGGATAGGGGCTTGTTTTTGGCGTTTCGCGCGTTCTAGATTCTCATCGAAACCTGGTGTGTCTTCTAGGGTGGTGCCGTCGGCTTCGTACAACTGGAACGTATCAGTTAGGCTGATGCCTTCGAACTCTACGTACCCATTATCGTGGCCTTGTTCTTTCCGTATTTCACGGTAAACGGATTCGATGTTGATGCTGGCGATGTAGTAGGACAGCAGGACAATTTCGTTCGCAAAGATCTCGTGCTTGTACTTGTACTCCAACTGCTCTGGGGTGATCAGGCCTGATTGCAGTAGGCGGGAAACAAAAGTACCGGTGCCAACAAAAGGTTCAATCAAAGCTACGCCCGGTTCGCCTAGAGTTTTCCCGAAGGCAGTTTGTAAGGCGTCATTAGCGGAATGAATAATGTAGTCCACAACCTCGACTGGGGTAAATACAATACCCAGCCGGTCTGCCATATTGGGGAAGGCTTTGGAAAAGAACTTATCGAACAAAGTCAGCATAATTTGCTGCTTACCTGCCAGATTATCCACCTGCTTGATTCGTTCAACCATGGCGGTATAGAACTTTTCGAGCGGTCGGCGTTCTTTTTCAAAGACCTCATTATCTGCCAGACGATCAACAATTGACTGCATTGCCTGAGAAACTGGGTTTTGTTGCGTGAACTGTTGATCATCAAACATCGCATCAAACAATGGTTTGGTAATCAGATGCTGGGCCAGCATCTCCACAGCTTGAGCGTTGTCAATGTTTGGGTTCAAGGTTTGCTGTAGGGCGTCGACAAAGTACAGGAAATCGTCTTTATGCTGCTGTTCTTCCAGCAGGTGCTCAATCAGGTTGATATAGCGGTTGGCGATGTCAGCAATGTCCTTGGACCAATCATCCCAATACAGTCGTGAACCGACTTTCTTGACGATACGAGAATAGACGGCATCTTTCCATTCTTCAGGAGGGAAGGTGATTACCATCTGGGTTCCCTTGTTCGGGGGAGTAGATGATGCAGTAGGTGATTCTCCACCAGATTCTCCACCAGATTCTTCACCCGAGAAGTGGTCATCACCAGAGTTCCGCGATGCGGTTGGGGTTAAGTCAACAACGTCAACAATGATATTTTCCGGTGTTTTACTGTTGTACTCGATAGAGTTAATAGTGGCGTCGAAGCGTTCATCATGGGCACGAATTGCCTGCAGTACCTGCCAAATAACCTGGTAGCGCTTGTTATCAGCCAAAGCTGATTCTGGAGTTGCCCCAAGTGGAACTGCCACCGGAAGCACAATATACCCAAACTCTTTCCCGGGAGCTTTACGCATTACTCGGCCAACAGCCTGAATTACATCCACATGGGACTTGCGAGGATTCAAGAACAAGACCGCATCTAGTGTAGGAACATCCACGCCTTCACTCAAACAACGAGCGTTGGTCAATATACGACATACCGGGTTTGCCTCTCCGGTAGTATCAGCTTTTAACCAATCCAAAGCCTCACCACGGGTAACGGCATTCATGGAACCATCTACATGCTGGCACTGAATTTCAAGATCGTCAGTGTCATCATCATTAGTTAAATCTTGGAGCTGGTCGTGTACTAAGGTAGCGAATTCTTCAGTGACCCACTTGGAGGTCTTAATGTCTTTGCAGAACGCCACTGCTCGGCGCATAGGGGATAAATCTGAACCATATTCAATGTCATGGGTCTTTCCCCGGCGTTTAGATAACGCATTCCAACATCCCACTAGCTTCGCAGTCTCCGGTAAAGACAACTCACCATCTTGGGCGGTTTGGGCCTGATAAATCCCCGAAACTTCCTCTTCAGGTACGGCAAGTACCACAACCTTGTAGTCAGTAAGCAGACCCATTGCAACAGCCTGACCAAAACCAAGCTTGTGGAATACCGGACCATAAGTATCCGTATCATCCATAGAAGTAAGAATCGCGTCTTTTTCTTTAGCCGCATTCTTCACCTCATCTTTGAATAGACGTGGGGTAGCGGTCATATACAGGCGCTTATCAGCACGGATATAAGTATTGTCGTGGATACGAACAAAATTAGACTCATCTTCCCCCGTAAGAGTTACACCCGTAGTTCGATGGGCCTCATCGCAGATAATTAAGTCAAAATCACGCCAATCATCCCCGCCGGCACATTGAGCCTCATGCACCGCCTGAATAGACTGATAAGTAGAAAACACTACCTGCAGTCCTTCTCGTTCATTTTCTTGCGCTAAAGAAGCCGCGAGACTAGCGCCATCAGTAGTAGCGGGAATCTTCAAATCGGCCACTACCATATCCAATAAGTCAGCACTGGCTTGACGTTTATTCACCTTAGAATCAGAACAGACACTCCAAGCGCTAAACGGTAGTTCACACTCTGCGCTCCACTCTTGCAAAGTCTGGCTCATTAGCGCCAGCGAGGGAACCATAAAAAGCACCCGGGCGGAACCACCGTTAGTCTCCGCTGTACGTTCGGCAATTTTCAAACTCGTAAAAGTTTTACCCGTACCACAAGCCATGACCAGAGTACCCCGGTCGTTGGTTTCAAAACCAGTAAACACATCCCGAATAGCGGCTACCTGATGGTCACGCAGGCTCTTGCGTTCCTGAGTCTGTACATCCTCATCAGGACGAGTAAGAGTATAGGTAGACCAGTCAATATCAGAGTTACGTAAGTCCGTTAACCCCACACGAGTAACAGGAACATGCTGATCTTGAATAGCGGCCTCGGCATTAGCTCCCCAAGCAACCCCAGTAGTCTCAACGAAAATACGACGAGTAAAAGGTGCTTTACCAGACTCAGAGAGAAAAGAATCAACGTCAGATTTCTGGATGCGGTGACCCGGCTTGTAGAACTTACACTGAACAGCAACAGCACCCTGTGGGTCATCAGCGGGAATAGCAACTAAATCAATCCCACAATCGCTACGCCCTTGACGTCCAGGCCAATCCTTCCACAAGTAGACAGTCGAAAACTGTGAACGCATCTGAGAATCATGACGCAGATACTGGGCAACTAACCCCTCAAAATAATTACCTTTATCTCGCTCAGTAGGAGCTAATGTGCGGTACTCAGCCAACAGCGCATCAAAAGCATTAATAGAGTGAGTAGCCTCAGCACGAACATCCACCGCATCACCCGAAGCAAGCACAGCGTTCTTAACGGCAGAAGAATCCCCAAAACATGCACCAGCATCCACTTAAGTCATCAGCTCCCATATCTAAGCGAACAAAAAGGTATAAACAGAGATAAAGATACCTTTTTATATATTAGTTTTCTTTATAATAATGCCCTTGTGCGAAATTGTATCTACGTTAAAAATGTGTTTTTTCCCAGTGGTTGAAATCTGCTTTTGAAATATCGATTTAGTGGCTAACGCGAAAAACCTCTTTCTTCGCGTATCCAACTATTTTGTACGTATACTCTCTTTTCAAACCTGCGGCAGCGGCGGCGCAAGATATCTAAAAGTAGGAGCGGTTTGTAAAACTTCCCTTAATTTGTCCCTGGTCGACGCTATCTTGAAAGCAGGAGATAGTTTATTGGGGGATGGGAATATGACTGTAAAGTATCTTTCATTGCGTGAATTTGGTGAATATATAGGGGTCACCTATAACACGATTAGACAGTATTACCTGCTTGGTCGTTTACCGGAGCCTGACGTGGAAATTGGTGCCCGTAAGGTTGTTCGAGGCTGGTCTGTGGGGAGGGTAGAAAGCTGGCAATCTAAGCGTCCAAGAAAAGAAATGCAGAGATTGAAAAGCGGTTCGGAAACTTTTTGTGAGAAAGAATGATTGATTGTCTGAGTCTACGAAATAAGAATATTTGACAAATGATAAAGAATTGCGTGATATTGTAGAAACATCCTATACACAAACCTATGTATTCACTGTACAATCTAGGGCTGTGGAACAGTGAAAAGCGTACTATTGTCGTAAAGTTGCTGTTTTTAACAAAAAGTGGCGATATACTGCTTTTCATCGTGTAATTTCGTTGAAAACACGGCACAATATCATAAAGAACGTAGGTAAAGCGGCTTCGAGCTGTTAACCTGAGATAAAAGGGGACCGTCCCCGAACTAAAGAAGGGAAATCTTCATGAACCGTACTGAACTGGTCGCCGCCATCGCTGAGCGCGCATCTCTAACCAAGGTCCAGGCTGACGCTGCTCTGTCCGCTTTCCAGGAAGTCCTCGTTGACTCCCTCGGTAAGGGCGAAGCTGTAAAGGTCACCGGACTGCTTTCTGTTGAGCGCGTTGAGCGTGCAGCCCGCACCGGTCGTAACCCCCGTACTGGCGAAGAAATTCAGATTCCCGCTGGTTTCGGAGTTAAGATTTCCGCTGGCTCGACCTTGAAGAAGGCTGTTGCTAAGTGAAACTAGGGCGTTAGTGTCGCTAGACTTCTAAGTTGTGGGGAGGACCGAAAGGTCCTCCCCACAACTTTTTTCCTTGAGAAACAACAGACATCTGTTCAATTTGTGCTGAAAAGATAAAAAACATTTCCTTTCGATGCTTACGGCGGTAGAATATATGCGCATCAAAAATGCTTGGAAATGCTCGAAACCATCATGAAAGGGACAACATGGAGGTATATATCCTTCCGAATGAGGAAGAAATTGGCTCTGCGATTGCTGATCGAATCGAAAAACTATTTTCTGCTAACCCAGAGGCTAATCTTGGCGTTGCGACCGGTTCCTCGCCCCTTCCGACCTATCGTGAACTTATTAAGCGAGTCGCTGAAGGAAAGATTTCTTTCAGCAAGTCACACTTCTTCATGCTGGACGAATATGTGGGGATTGCTGAAGACCACCCCGAGCGCTACCACAATGTAATCACCACTGAAATTGCTTCCCAGGTTGATGTGGACCCGGCAAACGTTCACGGGCCTGAGGGAAACGCTCCCGACCTTGCCGCGGCGGTGAAAGAATACGATGAACTAATCCGCGAAAAAGGTGGGGTAGACCTACAGATTCTCGGAATTGGTTCCGACGGTCACATTGCATTCAATGAGCCCGGGGGCTCCCTCGTTTCCCGTACTCACGTTGATGTTCTAACCAACCAGACTCGCGTCGATAACGCTCGTTTCTTCGACGGTGACCTAGACAAGGTGCCAACCCACTGCGTAACACAGGGTCTGGGAACAATCATGGATGCGCGTGAACTGTGCTTGGTTGCCACCGGTGAAGGTAAAGCCGAAGCAGTAGCCCAGATGGTCGAGGGCGGAATCAGCGCACTCTGGCCGGCTACCATCATGCAGATGCACCCGAACGCCCACGTCTTCATTGACGAGGCCGCCGCCTCGAAGCTAAAGCTGATTGACTATTACCGTGAGATTCAGGCGGCTCGCGCCTAGTTAAACGCTTAGCCGAAACGCGCTAAAGGGCGGGGCGAGTGAAGTTTTCTTCACTCGCCCCGCCCTTTTCTTTTCCCCGCCGATAGCGGGGAAAAGAAACTGTCAGCCTAAATTACTTCTTGAGGAAGTAGGGGACTGGAGTGCGCAAGGCGTTTGTTCCACAGTGGACTTCTCCACCGTGAACGTAAAGCACCCGGTAAGTATCGGCATACTTAAGAGAGATGCCGGCCTTCGCAAAGGCCTTTTCGACTTCCTCGGTAAATACATCCTTACCGTCAATGATGGGACCCCACTGCTTGGGAGCAAGGAATTGCCCGTTGTTCATGACCAGACCGTTTACCGCATTGGGGATGAAATCCGCGGCGTAGTAATCACCGTTAAAGTCGATTCCGTTTGGATTATCATCGTCGAGTTCTGCGCGGTAGAAGACCGGGACGCGAACAATTTCGTCATCCTTGATTCCCGCTTCTTTCTTAAGGGTCTCGATGTTCTTGTCAATAATACGTTCAGCGTTGTAGTTGAGACGTTCCGCGTGTCCGCCTTCCAATGCTAGGTCAATAGTTGTTGCCTGACCACCGCGCTGTGAAATGAATGGAACGGAACCGTGTCCCTTTGCCTGTAGGCCCTTAACAAAGTCGAGTCCGGCCTTGGGGGAGGCCACCACTAGCTTCCAGCCGAGTCGGTTATTAGCTGGAACGGTAGTCATGAACTCGTCAATGTGTCCAACCGAAAGGAAAGAGGTGTCCAAATAGATTGGTTTTTGTACTTTTTGTGCTTCGAAGAAGTTACGAACTGCCTTGGAGGGTAGTAGCGGTTCTTCTTCATCGGCGTCCTTAGGGATGTTCTCTGCGGTACGCTTGCCGATAATTACTCGTCCCGCCGGGTATCCAGGCAGGGGTGGTAGGGACTCGATGTTACCGCCGGAGTCAAGGGTGTAGGACTTTTCTGCCTGCCCAATGTTTAAAACGGCTGTTCCCGGTCCTCGTAGAGAGTAGAGGGCCTTATAGGTTCCTTCCTTTTCGGTAGTGTCTTTTCCGTCGGGGAATGAAGGATCTTCGAAGACTCCGCGAACCTGGTCGCTCTTTAATAGAACGCGCATGGTACGAATCCCGCCGGGAACTGGCATGGACTGGTACATCGGTTCGAAAACATCCTGTACCCATTTTTCCTGCGAGGGATCAAAAGAAACTGGTTCAACACCATTTTCCTTTGCGATATCGGCGATTTCTTTAGCTAGTTTGGAATCATAGTGTCCGCCCCCGCCGCTGATGATGAAGACTTTTTCTAGCTTCTGGGTGTGGTTGTGAGTCAGGAGCGGAGCAGCATGCAAAGTAGCTGAGGCGGATTTACTTACGTCTTTGTCATTCACGTCCAAAGTTACGGTAACGCTTCCATCCCAGCTATCGTCCTTGACGACATCACGGCCCTCAAGACCCAAGGTTAAACCTTGGCGTAGGTCGGCGGCGCTAATCTTAGTTTCCGGAGTTAGGTGTACCCATTTCTTGTCCTGCTTGAGGAAGATGTTTACCTTGTTGGCCGAGGCCTTGTCGAGGGTAATCTTTCCGGTGGCCGTGTCGCTGACCTTGGGGAGTGGGGTAGTGGCGAGTGGTGCGAGGTCCTTTGCGTCTTCTTCGCCGTTAATTATCATGTCGATAGAATCGTTGCAGACCTTTAGTTTTTCTAAATCAAGGGCTTTGCCATTTTCTTCGAGGGGGCAAGCCTTCGCGGAATCGTCAATGTTGGCTAGGAAAACAGCCCCATTGCGAACGGTTGCTTTCCCGTTTTCAACGTCTGAGTTATCGGAGACATTGGCAATTCCGTCACGGTTGCTGTCAGCTACCAGGCGTAGATTTTCCAGCGGGTTGGGAACAATTTCTGGTTCCTTGGGTGAAGGCTCGGCATTGGGCTTGCTGGGAGCTTTCTTTACTGGTGTAGTTGCCGCTGGGTTCTTAGGAGCCGGAGCTGGAGAAGCCTTATCTAAGTGCGCTGCATAATGGTAGCCGCTGGGGCAAGTCTTTTCTGCGGCATGAGCAGAAGGCGTTGAGGGGGCAAAAGTAGCGAGAAGAATAATTGAAAAGGCAGCTGCTGTAAATGCTTCCTTTCCTTTTTTCTTTGTAGCTAGTAAAAGAATTACACCGGCTGTTAAAGCCAGCGCAGCAATTGGTAGAAGGGTGAATGTAGTGGTTCCGGTATGGGCTAGGTCAGGCACGCAGTATTCCGGTATTTTACCGGCTGCGAAAGGTATCAGTAATGACATACTTTTCCTTTTCTAAGTTATTTGAGGGATAAAAATTGTCAGAAGGATACCTTCAAACAATTTAGATAATGAGATTCTTTAATTTTAGGTGAGACTTGTGCTACAGTCCAATTTCTTCTTTTTATCTATCTCACACATTCTTTTATTTCTTATGAATGGGGCTCAAAAAATAGGGAAAAGTGAAACTAATGGCAATTGTCGCCACGGGTGAAGACCACAAAAAGACGCATATTAAGATTAGGAAATATAGAATGTGGAACATGAGTGAACACGATATTCCCGCTGCTCCCAGTCAGCCAGGTTCTCCAGCCGGAGAACCTCAACCGGCAGGTTCCGTAGGTGTACTGGAAAAACCTGAAGTAAAGCCCAAAAAAGGCGATGGGGATAACGAACGTTTTGCACACTATGTGCGGGGAGACCGTAAGGTAGCTGGACGCATGGTGGTGGCACTGTGCGGAAAAGTCTGGATTCCCACGCGTGACCCGAAGAATTTCCCGGTTTGCCCAACCTGTAAAGCAATTTACGAAAGTTCCAAAAACAACGGTAAGGGCTGGCCTTTCTCTGGGGGAGATTCGGGGAACGGGCAGGGTGGCTCTGACTCGCAAAACTGAAGGTTCTAGCTTTGAAATCTTCCTCGGATAAGGGGCAATTGTCCCTGCCCTTACACGTTTCGACGAGCGCGGCAGAAAACCTTTCGCCCGCCTACCCGCGCCGTGCGGCCTGGGGAACCGTAGCGTCCTTACGCGCTTGGCAGGCTGCGGCTATCGACCGGTATATCAACAATCCCTCCAAGGATTTTCTTGCCGTAGCAACCCCCGGGGCGGGGAAAACAACCTTTGCGCTTCGTATTGCGGCGGGACTTTTGGCTGATGGAATCGTCGAGAAAGTAACTGTAGTTTGTCCTACTGAGCACTTAAAAAGCCAGTGGGCTGATGCCGCCGCACGGGTAGGAATCCAGCTAGATCCCGCATTTACTAATGCTCAACGCTACGCGGGGGCACATTTTGATGGCGTCGCGGTAACCTATGCCCAGGTGGGTGCTAATCCGGAGGTGCACCGCCAACGTACAGTTGCAGAAAAAACCTTGGTTATTTTGGACGAGATTCACCACGGAGGAGACAGCCTTACCTGGGGGGATGGAATTGGAATTGCTTTCGAAGATGCCGCGCGGCGATTGTCTTTAACAGGTACGCCGTTCCGTTCTGATACCGCACCAATTCCATTCGTACGATACCGCGAAGATGAAAACGGGATTCGCCGTTCTCAATCTGATTACACCTACGGGTACGCGCAGGCTTTACGAGACGGAGTTGTCCGTCCAGTTATTTTTCTTTCTTATTCCGGATCAATGCACTGGCGCACGAGTGCTGGTGATGAGGTGTCCGCGCGTTTGGGTGAACCCCTGACAAAAGATCAAACCAAGCAGGCTTGGCGTACAGCCCTAGATCCTAAAGGGCAGTGGATGCCCGCTGTGCTAGCGGCTGCCGATCAGCGTTTGACTCAGGTACGCCGACAAGTTCCCGATGCGGGGGGACTGGTGATTGCCTCTAACCAAAATGCCGCTCGTGCCTACGCGCGTCAACTACATGATATTACCGGACACGCACCAACTATCGTTTTATCCGATGACGCCGGAGCTTCGGAAAAAATTGATGCTTTTTCTCGTGGAAATGACCGCTGGATGGTCGCGGTCAGAATGGTTTCCGAGGGCGTGGACGTACCGCGTTTAGCGGTTGGAGTTTATGCTACTTCAACTTCGACTCCACTGTTTTTTGCCCAGGCAATCGGTCGTTTTGTCCGTGCCCGTACTCGCGGGGAAACCGCTTCCGTATTTTTGCCTTCGGTGGCTCCCTTACTGGAATTGGCGTCGGAAATGGAGGCACAGCGCGATCACGCTCTCGACCGTCCCAAGAGCGAAGCTGAGGACGGGATGACTCCGGAAGAACGCGAATTATTGGCGGCAAACAAGAGGGAGACGGCTTCCTCGGACCTACTTCCCGGTTTTGAAGCGCTGGGGGCAGAAGCCGAGTTTAGCGGAGTGCTGTTTGATGGAAACCAGTTTGGGCTCGGTGCGGAAATTGGGTCTGTTGAAGAACAGGAGTTCTTGGGAATTCCCGGTTTGCTGGAACCCGACCAGGTGGCTTCACTGCTGCGTGAGCGGCAAACCAAACAGATGAAAGCTGAAAAAGAACGCCTGTTAAGTGAATCGCGGGCGCGTGCTATGCGTGATGAAAATAGTGGAATTAGCGCGCACCGTTTACGTGCGGCTAAACGGAAAGAGCTGCAGAATCTGGTTTCCGCATGGTCCCGCCGGACGGGGGACGCGCACGCTCTAATCCACGCCGATTTACGCCGTTCTTGCGGCGGGCCAGAAGTCGCCCAAGCCACGACAGAAGAAATTCAGGCACGCATCGATAAACTGCGCCGAATGTTCGTAGGTAAACCCTAGCCACTGGGGAAATCCGAGAAAAATAGGACTCTTATAAGTTAGGTCTCCCGCAACGTAAGATTACGCTACGGGAGACCTCCCTTTAGGGTATCTATGCAGTGAACTGGCTCAGTTCAATGGGCTGGCGCTAGGCAGTGCGACTACCTTTGTGTCGATAGCCGGCTCGCCCTCGGAAAGTCTCCAGGCGGCATAGGGGAGTTCATTACGCGAGGATTGATGGAATTGTGCAGCTGTACTTAGTGCCTGGGGGCCGTACCAGCGTGAGGTGATGTTTCCATCTGAAACGAGTTTTACCTGCAGGGCTCTTGGTGCGGTGCCCTGCAGGGATTCTTTTTCGAGTTCTTTTTGGAAGTCTTCGTAGCTACCTACATACAGGCGTTCTTCTATCGCATACCCGTCTTCATCGAATATACGTGCGGCCCACTTGCGTCCACCGACGGTTGACTTTGACTTCGATCGTTTAGCTACGGCTTCCATTATTCCCTCGTCACCTTCTCTTTCTACTAGCTTGTAGACGAGGGCGGCGGTGGGAATACCCGATCCAGTGACCAGGCGTGTGCCCACCCCGTAGGAATCTACGGGGGCTGCACCGAGAGCCGCAATCGCGTATTCATCCAAATCGGAAGTGACGGTAATTTTGGTTTCTTTTGCCCCGAGGGCATCAAGCTGTCCACGTACCTTGAAAGCCTGCGCTACAAGGTCACCGGAATCGATGCGTACTGCGCCGAGTTCGCCACCGGCTTCGCGGGCGACTCGCACTGCGGTTTCCACGCCGGTGGGAATGTCGTAGGTATCGACTAGCAGGGTAGTTTCCGGTCCCAAAGTGGCTACCTGAGCGCGGAAAGCATCTTCTTCGGTTTCGTGTAGGAGAGTGAAAGAGTGAGCCGAGGTGCCGATAGTACGGATACCGTAGCGTTTTCCGGCTTCAAGGTCAGAGGTGCCGCTAAATCCGCCAATTATGGCGGCGCGGGCTGCGGAAACAGCGGCTCTTTCATGGGTGCGTCGCGCGCCCATGTCAAAGCAGGGGCGACCGTGCGCGGCGATTGTCATCCGTGAAGCGGCCGAAGCGATGGCGCAGTCGTGATTGAGGGCCGAAAGAAGTACGGTTTCTAGTAGGCACGCTTCGGCAAATGTGGACTCTACGGTCATGAGGGGGGAGTTGGCAAAATATACGTCGCCTTCTTGATATCCCCAGATGTTCCCCTCGAAATGGAAATCTTTTAGGTAGTCGAGAGTCTCGTCTCGGACAATTTTGTGGGAGTGCAAAAAGTCAATGTCTTCCTTAGAAAACACGAATCGCTCTAGTGCTTCAAGGGCTCGCCCGGTTCCGGCTACGACACCGAAACGTCGAGCTGGGGGAAGTCGTCGTCCAAACAGTTCGAAGACGGATTTTTTATTTGCTGTACCTTTAGCGATGGCGGCATCGACCATCGTTAGCTCGTACATATCTGTTAGAAGAGAAGTAGACCAAGAAGCGCTCATATAACTAATAATATCTTGAAAAAGACTCAAAGATGGTGAACGGGGCATATTTAACAAAAGTCCGGATAAGAAAAATTGTGACCCAGGTAAGTCTTTGGGATTGCGCGGAATTCCCAGTCTTTAGAGACGAGTTTCACCGTGGTGGGTTTCACGTACAATTTACTAACTTATTACTATATTCCGGTATAACCTTGAAAAGATGAATGAAGCAGCAATTGGTATTTTTGACTCCGGAGTTGGTGGCCTGACGGTTGCTCGCGCCGTGCTTGACCAATTGCCTAATGAGCGCATTATCTACATTGGCGATACGCTTCACGTTCCCTACGGAACTAAAACTCCCGAACAAATCCGCGAGTATTCCTTAAAGGTAATGGATACCCTCGTTGAGCGGGGTGTAAAGATGCTGGTTATCGCCTGCAATACTGCTAGTGCAACCGTACTGGAAGAAGCCCGTGAGCGTTATTCGATTCCCGTGATGGAAGTAATCGGCCCGGCTGCTCGCACGGCGGCGGCAGTGACGCATAATCAGAAAATTGGTGTGATTGCGACTCCCGCTACGGTTTCTTCTGGCGCTTACCCGAGGGTATTGAGCACTTCCCCCGAAATTGAAGTTGTCCAGCAGGCCTGCCCGCGTTTTGTCGAGCTGGTTGAAGCGGGAATTACCTCTGGGCCGCTCGCGCTGAAATGCGCTCACGAATATCTTGATCCAATTCGTCGCCAAGGCGTTGACACCCTCGTACTGGGATGCACACATTACCCTCACTTAAAGGGAATTATCAGTTATGTGATGGGCCCGCAGGTGGCTTTGGTTTCTTCATCCGAGGAAACCGCCAAAGACATTTACAAAGTTTTAGCGGAGACGGATTCTTTCCGAGGACTGGATTTAGCTCCTCCCAATCATGAATTTAATACCACTGGCGAAAATGAAAGTTTTATTCGCCTTGCCTCTCGTTTTATCGGGCCGGCGTTAGGTAAAGTCCGAACTCTTGGAGGGGAATCCGAATGAGACTAACCATTGTGGGCTGTACTGGTTCAATGTCGGGGCCACAGGCCGCTGCGTCTTCCTATCTTTTGCAAGCGGTAGCTCCAGACCACAGTGGTAAAAATCGTGTTTGGAACCTACTCTTCGATTTAGGTCCGGGCGCTTATGGGCAACTTTGGAACTACATAAAGCCCACTAACCTAGATGCTTTAGTGCTATCTCATTTACATGCCGACCACTGTGCGGACATGATTTCCTTGCAGGTCTTCCAGCGTTGGGCTCCCTGTTCGAGCGGACGTCCTCTGCCGGTTTTTGGGCCGGCCGGTTTGGAATATCGTCTGCGTCAGCTTGAAGGCGATATGGAAGAAGATTTCACGCGTGAGTTTATTTTGCGCGAAGTATCCGAAACATCGGGGGCCTTTGAGGTTGGGCCGTTTTCGATTACCCCCTACCTTGCTTGGCATCCGGTTCCCGCCTTCGGGTATCGCGTTGAAGGGCCGGCGGGTTTCCCCACGGAAGATACCTTGGATAATCTCGATAGTTTTACCTGCCGGAAACGTTCATCTTTCGCCTATACGGGGGATACGGACTATTGCCCGAGTATAGAAAAAATGGCGCGCGGCGTTGATTTGCTTCTTTCCGAGGCCGGTTTCTTACAAGATGAGTTGGTAAAGGGCGGGGATTCTTGCCGGGGTGTGCACATGTCTGCTGAGATGACTGGAAAGCTGGCTCATAACGCAAACGTGGGAGCTTTGGTAGGAACTCATATTCAGCCTTGGACTGACTACGAACAGGTGCGTAAAGAAATACGCCGACACTGGGCTGGAGAACTCTTCCTTGCCAGTGCCGGCGCAAAGCACGTTTTCTAGCTGTTTAAGATTTTTTCAATAGCCGGGGCGAGGGCATTAAGTGCCTTCGCGCGGTGGCTAATTCTATTTTTTTCGTCCGGCAGCATTTGTGCGGTTGTAATTTCGTATCCGGTGGGAACGAAAATGGGATCGTAGCCAAAACCGTTTTCTCCACCTTCTACGGTTGCCAGATGGCCGGTTAGCTCACCTATCTCTACTGTTTCTTCGCCGCTCGGAGTTACCAGGCAGGCTGCACAGACAAAGGCTGCCTGTCGGTGGGCGGGCGGCAAATCAGCAAGCTGATTTAGGAGAAGCTGTCTATTCGCCCTGTCATCTCCGTGTTTTCCCGCCCATCTGGCGGAAAATATTCCCGGAGCCCCACCAAGTGCCTTAACGGTAATTCCAGAATCATCCGCAACTGCGGGAAGTCCCGTTGCCGCAACTAGTGTGCGGGCTTTAATTAGGGAGTTTTCCGCGAAAGTAAGCCCATCCTCGACAGGCTCGGGAACATTTAGCTCAGCTGCGGAAATAATCCACTGTTCCTGGAACTGGGGCAGGCGTTTAGCAAGGATATTCCTAACTTCTTGAACCTTATGAGCGTTGTGGGTGGCAAGAATAAGCCGGGCGCTAGAAGGCGCGAGGGAGCTTTCCATCAGTTCCCTACCTTTGCAATTACGGTAGTCCCCGGGGACGACAGGAGACATTCTTTTTGTAGCTGGGCTAAGCGTGCGTTACCGATTTCGGCAAGGTCAAGCAACTCGTTTAATTCCGAGCGTGTAAAGGCTCCGTGTTCCGCGGTTCCTTGCACCTCAACGAACTCGCCGGTGCCGGTCATTACTACGTTCATATCGGTGCCGGCAGCAACGTCTTCTACATAGGGAAGGTCAAGGCAGGGGCGTCCGTCGATAATTCCTACGGAGATTGCGCTTACCGAGTCGGTGAGCACCTTAGCTTCCTTCTTAATCCAGCCGTGTTCTTTTCCGTAGGTGATGGCTTCGGCAAGCGCAACGTAAGCGCCGGTAATTGCGGCGGTACGAGTTCCTCCGTCGGCCTGGAGAACGTCACAATCTAATACAATCGTGTTGGGGCCGAGCTTGCTGGTATCAACTACGGCACGCAGGCTACGTCCTAAAAGTCGAGAAATTTCTTGGGTACGTCCGCCGACTTTCCCCTTGACGGACTCGCGTTGGTTACGAGTGCTAGTTGCACGCGGGAGCATTGAATATTCTCCGGTAACCCAACCTTCGCCACTGTCTTGACGCCAACGCGGTACGCCCTCGGTAATGGAGGCAACGCAAAGTACTCGGGTGTTTCCGAACTCAACAAGAACGGATCCTTCACCAGCTTGTTGCCAAGCGCGGGTGAGGCGAATCTCGCGGAGCTGACCTGGGGTTCTACCGTCTGCACGGGGTGTTAAAAGATTGTTTTCACTCATAGCTATAAGGCTAGCAACGGTTAGAGGTGGGCGCAGACGGAAAGGTAGTTTAGACGCGTGAATAAGAAATTCCCTTTGTTTCCTCTTTCGGGTGCTTTGTATGACTCGAACTCGCTTGCGCGTACACGCAAAGATTTCTTGGATGAACTTTATTCTGCTAAATCTTGCTCGTTGCTTTTGGCGAGTGCAGATGGTTTCGTATGTTTTCGCGAGATTATTCCAAGCCGCCGAGAAGGAAACTTAGAATTTTTGCTTTCAGGTCAGGGCGCCTATTTAGGAAAATCCCCGCAAGGAGAGCATTTTTTGGCGAGTTTCGTTACCGGTTTTGAGGGCACGCAAGAGGCTTTTGACTTACGCCAGGTAACGCATGAAGTGGAACCTGCACAAGTGGCGGCAGCTTGTGCGGCGGTGGCGTTAGCCAGCTGGAACTTCCGCACGCGCTATTGCGAGCGTTGTGCAAATCCTTTGTTACCGCTTTGCCTCGGCTGGGAAAAAGAATGTACTTCTTGTAAGGCACTTTACTACCCGCGTACCGATCCGGCAGTAATCATGACGGTGTTTGATGAGCAGGGACGTTTGTTATTGGCTAATAATACGCGTTGGGAGCGTACTAGATTTTCGCTTTTGGCGGGTTACGTTGATGCAGGAGAAAGCCCGGAAACTACAGTTTTGCGAGAGGTTTTCGAAGAAGTTGGTTTGCGCGGGGAAGGGATTCCGCGAATTTTGGGAACCTCGCCTTGGCCGTTCCCGCGTTCTTTGATGCTGGTTTATCGTTTGGACTTGGGGCTTTCAGCACGACAGGTTGATGCGCAGTTGCGTGTTGATGGGAAGGAAATTAGGGAAGCGGCTTTCTTTACCCGTAAGGAATTAGAACAGGATATTGCACGAGGTCGGGTCACTCTTCCAGCACGCTCGTCCGTTGCGTATGCTTTAATAACACGTTGGCTTAGAGGTGAGGAAATAGCGTGATAGGTAGTGGGCCAGGGAAACTGTTATCCCCGGAGGAGTTATTGGCGCAGCTGGATGCAGAACAGCGTGTCGTAGCTCAGCAAACCAGCGGTCCGCTATGTGTCTTGGCCGGGGCGGGAACAGGTAAAACCCGTGCTATCACCTACCGAATTGCCTACGGGGTTGCAACGGGAGCTTTTTCGCCATCTTCTGTTTTAGCGGTTACTTTTACCGCGAAGGCTGCCTCGCAGATGCGTACTCGTTTGGCGCAGTTGGGGATACGAGGAGTGCAGGCTCGTACTTTCCATGCGGCAGCGGCGCGACAGCTAAGATTCTTTTGGCCCACCGCTATCGGCGGGAAAATGCCGGGTATTTTGGAATATAAGTCGTCCCTCGTAAGCAGCGTTGCCTCTCGCTTAGGGATTACGACTGACCGAGTTAGCGTGCGTGATTTTGCAGCGGAGATTGAGTGGGCAAAAGTGAATCTGATTTCCCCGCAAGATTATGCGCAAAAAGTGACCGAGAGCGGGCGCCTACTTCCTGCAGATATACCCGTTGAAAAGATGGTTGCCCTTTTGGAATCCTACGAGGAAGCAAAATGGCAGCAGGGGGTAATTGATTTTGAAGACGTGTTGCTATTGACCATTGGGATGATTGAGGAACGCCCGGATATCGCCTCTAAGATACGCGGACAGTACCACTCTTTTGTGGTTGACGAGTACCAGGACGTTTCAAACTTACAACAGCGTCTTTTAGAATGCTGGCTGGGGGGACGTAAGAACCTTTGTGTAGTAGGCGACGTAGCTCAGACTATCTATTCTTTTGCGGGCGCAAAAGCTTCATATTTAACGAATTTTTCTCGTGCTTTCCCAGGGGCGAGAACAGTTGTTTTGGATAGAGACTATCGTTCTACTCCACAAATTGTTCAAGTTGCTAACAAATTACTTGCGGCGGCTCCCGGAGGTCATCTGGAAGGTGCCGTTACCCTACGTAGTCAGCTTTCTGCGGGGCCGGAAGTAATTTACCGTGAAGCCGCCGATGAAGAAGCTGAGGCAATGCAGGTTCGTAAGCGAATTGACGAACTTGTTAAGGAAGGTGTACCACTTTCCCAGATTGCTATTTTGTACAGGACTAACGCGCAATCGGCAGTTTATGAACGTATTTTCTCAGATGCGGGGATAAGTTATCTGGTGCGCGGGGGAACCGAGTTTTTTAAGCGTGAAGAGATTCGTCGGGCCATCGCAAAATTTCAGATGATGGCTGCCGCCACTGAGATATCACCCCTTGAAATAATGGAAAATGCTGTAAAAACTGAAGGATGGGAGAAAAAAGCCCCACAAACTTCCGGAGCTGTGCGTGAACGATGGGATGCGCTAAATGCCCTAGTGGAATTAGTTTCTGAAAGGCAAACTCAAGGCGAATCCATAACTTCTATAATTGCGGAGTTAAAAGAAAGAGCTACCGCACAGCATGCACCTACTGTGGAGGGAGTTACCCTTTCGACACTTCACGCGGCCAAGGGGCTGGAGTGGGAAGCTGTTTTCCTCGTCGGGGTAAACGAAAAATCTCTTCCTATTTCTATGGCCACCACGACAGCGGAAATTGAGGAAGAACGGCGTCTGTTCTATGTCGGAATTACGCGAGCTAAGCGTCACTTACAAATTAGCTACTCAAACTATCAATCAGATAGAGGCGCAAAACGTAAACGCTCCCGTTTCCTTGATGCACTTTGGCCTGTCTCAACAATATCTGCTTCCCCGCGTTCTACGGGGAAGAATCGTTCTCGGCAAGCTCAGCTTGACTTTGAGAAGAACGCTTCTGCCGCCGAGGTGGAATGCTTTACTCGTTTACGCACCTGGCGCAAAGAAATATCCGAAGAATTACAGCGACCGGCCTACACAATATTTACCGATGCTAAGCTGCGGGAAATTATCAGGCGTGAGCCTGTTTCTTTAGAAGAACTAGGAAAAATTATTGGTTCTACTAAGCTTGAAGCGTGGGGAAAGAAAATTCTTGATCTTTTAGAGGGTTAACCTATAAACTCTCATTTTCTTGGCAGGGACAGCACGGGTGTGTATTCCAAATAGTTTGTTTATTTTCGAGAGTGTAAGCGGGAATATATACGCTAGTTCCCAAGGGCAGGCACTGGCGCGCATCGAGATAATCTAAAGCGAGTGTCACACAATTTCCCGCGGCAGTGGCTAAAAGAGCCGCGCTAGGAATAAAAGTATCTCGTTCTACAAAGCGTTTTTGTAGCTGCAGGGAAATCGTAGGCCAATGGGAATCCTTTTCTTTCTTCCATAAATCCAAACAATGCGGACACGGTGAATGGAAAGAAGAAAAAATTGGACCAACGCTAACGCCCATTTCGTTAATCACCACGGGAAGATAAGTATCTAATTCCAAGATTTTAGAAAGAGCCGGACAAAAGGTTCCGTAACAGATAACGATTGATAAATCCTTATGTTTGGGCAAAACGTTAGACGAAGAAAAGATACTGATGGCTTCGTTACAATGCGTTTCGCGTTTCTTCCCTAAAAAAGTGTTTGGGTAGGGAAAAATGTCACTTTCGGAAATTTCTTCACTCTCGTCTAAAGGCTCTAGTGACACTGCTCCAATTCCAGAGTTTTTCAATAAAATCGCAATCAAAGTACCGAGGCGGTCAGCACCGTAGACAC
This sequence comes from Actinomycetaceae bacterium TAE3-ERU4, assembly GCA_019218365.1. Classification (GTDB taxonomy): domain Bacteria; phylum Actinomycetota; class Actinomycetes; order Actinomycetales; family Actinomycetaceae; genus Boudabousia. The sequence goes on from JAHUUJ010000002.1 coordinate 354,879, forward strand.
CCACACCTTTTTGGGAGCGTTCTAAAAAAGAATCTCTATTCCCGTCAAGGCGAATACATAAGGACTCTTCGGCATTAGGTTTTCCCGGGCGCGAACGAGTAAAACCTTCCAAAAGGTTCATATCGGAAAGTTTTTGCAAAAGCCGGGTTTCCTGCTCGGGCAAAATTGATAAACTTTTTCTCGCCCGAGCCAAGGTAGCCGCATTGGGACTCGCCGCTAATACACGTAAGAAGATGGACTCGTTAAGTTCTGAGACATCTAAAATCGCGGAAAAATTAGGGTCCGTCCCTATTTGGGTAGTGGATTCGTCCCTTTCGATAATCGCAAATCCAGGCCGTATTCGATACTGCATCGGAATCCTTCAACGCTAGAGCAACATTAACTCCTCTAGGCTGACATATTCAATCCCTTGCTGGACAGAAGGAAAATCAAATTGTGGATAACTGAAGAGCAGATTATTCTTCAGTGGCCTTACGGTCGCCCTCGGACTCGATTTCGGGAGAAAGCCCATCGGCCCAATCCAGTGTTCCATCGAGCATTTTGGCCAGTTCAGCATCCATTGAATCAACAGACTTTGCTTCGCGTGAGTCAACAATACCGGTTGGGTTGTCTAATTCTTCTGAAGTTGGTATCTGGGAGGGGTGTGCCCATAGACTGTCGCGGCGGTCAGGTCCCCAAGAATCGGTAAGGGTTGACCAGAGCTTAGCGGCGTCCCGTGAACGCTTGGGAGCTAACTGCAAGCCAACCAATTGAGCAAAGAGCTTTTCTGCGGGAGAGCCTGCTGCCCGACGACGGCGCATCATCTCATCTAACGCAACAGCATTCTTTAAGTGAGGTAGGGTAGCCTTGAGGGTAACTTCTTCAACCCACCCCTCAACAATTGCCAAAGCGTTAGTGAGCTGGTCTAGCATCTGCTGTTGTTGCGGGGAAATCTGGGGACTAAACATGCCACCTTGAAGCGCGTCTTGGAAAGATTCAGGATCTGTGGGGTCAACGCTGCGGGCGGCCTGTTCAATTGCGCCCATATCAATTTCGATTCCTTCGGCATAGTTGCGCAAAAGGGTAAGAATGTGGTGACGTAGCCACGGAACAGCTGCGAAGAGTCGTGCGTGTGCAGCTTCGCGAACAGCAACGAAAGCGGTTACCTCATCGGTTGGCACGTCTAGTCCATCGCCAAAATCAAGGACTCCTTGGACCACCAGAGCAAGGTGGGACTGTCCGACCATGGGCAAACCAATCGCGGTATAACCTAGAGCGTCTTTCGCGAGCGCCCCAATTGCTTGTCCTAGCTGCAGTCCAAACACCGAAGCGCTCATCTGATCCATAATATCAACAAGGGAAGTGGGAGAATCTTTCCCACCCAGAAGGGAAAGCAACTCGGGGGGAAGACCGGTTCCTTTTAGACCTTCTCCGAGGTTATCTTCGCTTAGTCCCGCATCATTTAGCGCCGAACGCATTGCCGTAGAAATAGCTCCGGTGGCGTTAATCGCGATTGGTTCGCAAATTTGCTTCCATGTTTCCATGGTTGTTTCTAGCCACTGTGTACGAGTCCATGCTTCCGGGTCAGCCTGCGGGGGGAGCATGTTTGTGACGGCATCAAGCCAAAGGGTAGCCACTTGTAGCGCACTTTTGTACTGCGCGGCTTGTGCGGCGCTTAAAGTAGGGTCAGAGGCTTGAGCGATACTTTGCTTTGCCACCTGCAGAGCCAATTGCCAGTTAACCGGGCCACTAGCATGGGAGAATAAATCTTTCGAGAACATCATTGGACCGGTTCCGGGAAAGAAACCGAACCCGCCCTCGGGACTAAGTCCGGAAATGGACATTTTCCCCATCGTTTCGGAGTTTAGTCCTTGGCTCTCAAGCTGACGGCGAAGAGCTTCGGTGTCTTCTTCGCCGAGCATTTTGGCAAGCATTTGAAGCATTTGTTCAAATGAATCGTTTGCGTCGAAGTCCTGCGCCATTTGGCCTCCTGATAACTTTCAAATTACTTCTTAAATCATGCCTTAAGTGTTCGTCTAAGGGCAATGGACGGTAATTTTTGCGCCCGAGGGCGAAAAGTTAATTTTAGTTTTAGTTGAAAATTTTGCACTACATCTAAAAAATAGTGTCAGAATGTAAGGGTGAGTATGAGCAGTTATGAAACTTTCCCGAATTCCGCTAGGCCCAAACGTGCTTCAAGGTTTGGTTGGCTTGGTCGTTTTGCCGTTCTGTTAAGTTTGGCCTTGGGGGGATATTTTTTAATATTCCATCACTACCCCTATGTGATCGAAAACCCCGGCCCAACCCTGAACGTATTGGGTACTTTAGATTCTAAGCCGTTAATTGAGACGCCCAACGGACATGAGGGGACTTCCTCGACTCATCTTCCGGGGCAGCTACGTATGGTTACTGTTTCTTTGCGGGGTGGACCGGGAAATCGGAATGTAACGGGTATTGAACTGATTGCCGCAAAGCTGTCATCTTCAAGCTCGATACAGCCGTATTCGAAATTATTTCCGCCACACGTAACTGGAGAGCAGGAAGATAAACTGCAGAAGAGCTTTTTAGAGTCTTCGATGAATAATGCGCGCGCGGCAGCTCTAACTTACCTTAAAGTTCCTTTCCGCTCAGAAATCATAGTTTCTGGAATTGCAAAGAATTCTAATGCGCAAGGGAAGCTAAAAGAGGGCGATAAGCTCGAAAGTATTGAGGTTGCTGGACAGAAGACTCAAATCAAATCTACTGCTGAACTTTTTAATGTTTTGCAATCAGTTGCTCCTGGAACAAATGTAAAAATTACGTACACTCCCCAGGGGCAATCTACACAACAGAGCGCGGAGATTAAAACTGTGGCTCCGGGGAAGAATGCAAAAGGATCACGCTTAGGGATTTATATTTCGATAAAGTCTCATTTTCCCATTGATATAAAAATTAACGTTGGGGAAAACATCGGCGGTCCTTCTGCCGGACTTATCTTTACCTTGGGAATTATCCAACGCATGACCCCTACGGACATTGTGGGCGACAATAAAATTGCCGGTACTGGAACTATCTCAGTAAACGGTAAAGTCGGTCCAATCGGCGGGATTGTACAAAAGATTTACGGTGCGAAAAGGGACGGAGCGAAATGGTTCTTAGCGCCGAAGGAAAACTGTACAGATTTGAAAGGTGCAAAATTGCCAACTGGAATCAGAATCGTTTCGGTTAATAACCTTGACGAAGCGATGGATTCGCTAAAGGCCATTAAAAATGGCAATGGGGATAGTCTGCCGGCCTGTCCTCTACGCTAAATAGTTTTCCCGCCCGATATTATTCGGGCGGGAAAACTATTTCAGGTTTTTATTCTTCTTCGGGTGCAAAGGTTGCCAAAAGCGCCTGAGATAAATCGGGAATCATCTCAGATCCTTCGACGACCGACTCTTCGCTATCGTGCGCACGGGAGCGAATAGCGCACCAGGTTTGTCCAGTGCGGAGTGCGCCCGCACAGATTCTAATTTCTTCACGTGATTCATGATTGGCAAAGAAAGTCGCCGCCGCCTCGCTATCGGCGGGAGCCTGGGCCTCTACCTCTGGGGGAACGCTAACTCGTTCAAGTGAAACTGCCATTCCACATACTTCCTCGGGCCAGGCAAGCTGTTCTAGCGTTTCCAAAATCTGGGGGGTGCTTAAATCTTCTTGCACAACGGCAACAAGGTATTCCTCATTGACCTGTATTTGGGATTCTAGATGTCCACGAAATTGTTCGGGAAGCTGGGGGTCAGCTAGTAGCTGTTTGGCCTTAACCAGGGCGTAAACCGTGGGCGGGTGATCCCAGCCTACCTGGGAGGCTTGCTGTTCTATTTCTTTAACGGCGAGAGCCAGCGCAACGGCTTGGGCATCTACACCTAATGATTCGTAATCCATTAGCTTATTTTCGCATGAATCTTTAGCAATTTTCACCCGTTCAGGGCAACATAGTAGAGTCCACGTAAAACCACCGAAAGGTATAAGGTGTTTAATTCTCTCTTTGGCCAGCCGGACGAGGAACGTCCGAAAGATGGTAAGGACGCGGGCAAAGATCCTTTTGCTGAACTTTTCCGCGGTGCTAACGGGGGTGGTAAACCGCCCCAGCCCCCGGTAAAAGCAGATGATATTAAGCGGTTCTTCAAGCACCCCGGAACCATTGTGGCTCTGATTGTGCTTGCTGTAGGCGCGTTTGTCTACGCGATGTCGGGCGTTTGGACCGAGGTGCTTTGGTATAACCAGATTGGTTTTGCCTCGGTATTTTGGACCCGAATTATTGTGATGGTTGGGTTGTTCCTATTGGGAACGGGTGTTCAAGCTCTGGTGCTTTGGCTCTACATGCATTTTTCTTATCGCTCCGTGACCAATAAAGGCGTGCGTGTAAATAAGAATGTTGAGCCTTACCGGGCGCTTCTGGAAAATCGTCCCAAGCTAGTTTTCGTGCTTCTTCCTCTTGCCTTTGGTATTACTACAGGTATTACGCTTATGGCTCATTGGCGTGAGATTCTGCTTTGGTGGAATGGGTCTTCTTTCGGTGATGTGGATCCGGTGTTTGGGTATGACGCTTCTTTCTTTGTCTTTACTCTTCCGGTTCTACAGCTTCTTTTGAGCTTCGTAATTCAGCTCCTTACAGTTGGTTTGATTGCGGGCTTGATAATTCATTACCTTTACGGGGGAATCCAGGTTTCTCCGTCTTGGCGTGTTCTGCGCGTGACGAGGATGCAGCTAGGTTTTTCTGCGGCGGCTTTGGCTCTGGTCTGGGGCGTGCGCATGTGGGTAGACCGCTATTCTTTGTTGGCGCAAGAAAATAATTCTGCGCTCGGGGTCGATGGGGCAATGTATCGTGAGGTAAATGCCCAGCTTCCGGCGCAGTCAATTCTGGCTATCACTTGTGCCATTGTTGCCGTAATGTTTGTTGTGGCGGCATTTAAGGACACCTGGAAGCTACCGGCTTCGGCGGTAGCCGTGCTGGTTGTTTCCCAGTTGGTAGTGGGAATGGTTTACCCCTCTTTAATCCAGCAGTTTAAGGTGGTTCCTAACGCTCAGGCGCTGGAGTCGAAGTATATTCAGCACAATATTGATGCGACCTTAAAAGCCTATGGGATGGATAAGGTCGAATACACCACCTCGGACGCGGTAACTACGGCGAGCGCGGGGCAGCTTCGTAAGGACTCGGAATCGACCGCACAGATTCGTCTGCTTGACCCGAATATTGTTTCCCCGACATTTACCCAGGTACAGCAGAATCGTCTTTACTATGGGTTCGATCAGCAACTTTCGGTAGACCGTTACAAGATCGATAACAAGCTGCAAGATACCGTTATTGCGGTTCGTGAATTGAACCAGCAGGGACTGGCTCCCGAACAGCGTAACTGGGTTAATGACCACACTGTTTACACCCATGGTTTCGGGGTTGTGGCGGCTAACGGTAACACCGCTAACCCCGATGGGCGTCCTGATTTCTCAGAAAGTTCGATTCCCTCGCAGGGATTCTTGGGCAACTATGAACCGCGAGTCTACTTCGGTCGTTCGATGCCCGAATATTCTATCGTCGGTGGTCCTAAGAGCGATGGTAAGAATGGGCAGGAACTTGACTACCCCGATGACAAGGTAGAGGGGGGACAGGTTAAGACCACCTATCAGGGAGATGGTGGACCCTCGGTCGGTAACTTCTGGAATAAACTGTTGTACTCCATTAAATTCCGTTCTACCGATTTGTTCTTCTCCGATCAGGTTAATCCCAAGTCGCAGATTCTTTACAACCGTGACCCATCTGAGCGTGTAGCTGCGGTTGCGCCTTATCTGACTTTGGAACGTAAGCCCTACCCGGCGGTGGTGGACACTGACGGGGACCCGAAGACTCCTAAGCGTTTGGTCTGGATTATCGACGCGTACACAACCACGAACAACTATCCTTATGCACAGCACCAGGACATGGCTCAGGTGACGCAGGATTCAACGACGGAAAAGGGAAATCTTTATACTCCGCGTACGAATGTTAATTACATTCGTAACTCCGTGAAGGCAACAGTCGATGCTTATGACGGTAAGGTGACGCTATACCAGTGGGACGAAAAAGACCCGATTCTAAAGGCGTGGATGAGCGTTTTCCCCGGTAAGGTTCAGCCTTTATCGAAGATTTCCGGTGATTTGATGGCACACATGCGTTATCCGGAAGATTTGTTTAAGATTCAGCGTTCCTTGCTGGCTACCTACCACGTGACGGATGCTGCTGACTACTACACCGGTGGTGACCGTTGGCGAGTTCCGGGGGATCCGACCGCTTCTGGAACTAAGAATGAAAATGCGGCTCAGCCTCCCTACTATCTGACTTTGAAGATGCCCGGACAGGACTCGGCACAGTTCAGCTTGCAGTCTGTTTATGTTCCCGGTGGTTCTTCGAAACGTGAGGCAATGGCCGGTTACATTGCGGTTGATTCTGAGACCGGTAGTGAACCAGGGAAGATTCGTGAAGGGTACGGAAAGATTCGTATTATGGCTTTGCCGTCCTCAACGACCGTTCCCGGACCGGGACAGGTGCAGTCTAATCTTTCTTCGAAACCGCAGGTTTCTAAAGAACTTAACTTGATGAACCAGCGTGGTTCGCAGGTTATCCGAGGTAACCTATTGACCCTCCCGGTAGGTGGCGGTCTACTCTACGTGCAGCCTGTTTATGTACAGTCTTCAGCGGGTACGACTTTCCCTCTGCTACGTTCGGTTTTGGTGAGCTTTGGTGACAAGGTAGGGTTTGCACCAACTTTGGCTGAGGCCCTCGATCAGGTCTTTGGCGGTGATGCGGGAGCAACTACCGGAGATGAGGCTATCGTGGGTATTAAGCCTACCTTGACCGGTGAAGAAAACGGTGCCCCTGCCGCTGCGGGCACCCCGGAAGCGCCGGTGGGTAAGCCCGCCACAACTCCAGCTCCTACCGGCGACTTGCGGCAGGCCTTAGCTGATGCGCAAAAAGCTATCCAGGATTCTTCGGCAGCGTTGAAGAATGGGGACTGGAGTGCCTATGGTCAGGCTCAGTCTCGTCTCCAAAAGGCACTGGAAAGGGCTGTCAAACTGGAATCTAAGTCGAAGCAGGTTAATAAATGAGTTCTTTCACGGTTGATTCCGAAGTAGGTCGTTTAAAAACGGTTTTGGTCCATCGTCCGGGTGATGAGTTCACTCGTCTTTCCCCGACGAATAAGGATGATTTACTTTTTGACGATGTGCTTTGGGTTAATCGTGCCCGCCAGGAACACGACTCCTTTAGTGGGGTCATGGCGGCGGAAGGCGTGCAGGTTCTGCATTTCCGCCGCCTCCTGGGGGAGGCTCTCGAAGACGAAGCAGCGCGCGAGTTTGCGCTATCGCATACGTTGCTTCCAGATTTTGTTGATCCGTTGGTAACTTCCGCTTTGCGTGATTACGCGTCGGGTCTTTCGGGTGAGGAACTGGCGAATTTCTTAGTAGCTGGGATTACCGAGCACGAGTATCCCGAGCTTTTGGGGAAAGATTTGCCAGCGGGAGTGGCTACTCGCGGTGGCATGGTTTTGCCCTGTTTGCCTAACCACTTGTTTACTCGTGACGCCTCGGCTTGGGCCTACGGGGGAGTGAGCGTTAACTTGATGCGCATGCAGGCGCGTCGGCGTGAATCAATCAATCTGCATACCCTTTATACCTACCACCCGTTCTTTGCTGCGGGTGGCTTTAGCCGCTGGGATTCAATTGATCCTACTAGCGCGGGTTCTTTCCCTCCAGCTTTGTCCATCGAGGGTGGGGACATTTGCGTAATTGGCAATCGTGCTTTGCTGATTGGTGTTTCGGAGCGTACTGGTCTTGAGGGGGTTCGTAACCTTGCACGCACGGTTTTGCTTACTCATGCGGTTGATAGGGTAGTGGCTTTGCGTCTCCCCCAGGCGCGGGCGTTCATGCATCTTGATACCGTCATGACGATGGTTGATGAGGGAACCTTTGTTGCCTATCAGGGACTGGGAAAGCTTCCGTCAATGACGCTTACTCGTGGACCTGAAGGCAGTGTTGAGGAGCGTTGCCATGATGCGCAAAACATGTATGACGTGATTGCGCAAGCGTTGGGATTGGATTCGATTCGTCTATTGATTAACGATGATGATCCCCTGACCGCTGAGCGTGACCAGTGGAATGATGCGTGTAACCTTTTGGCTTTGGCGCCGGGTAAGGTCTTGGCTTATGAACGTAACGAGTCTGCGAATGAGTTTTTGGCGGCTTCTGGGCTAGAAGTTATCACTGTTCCGGGTGCGGAGTTAGGGCGTGGTCGAGGAGGCCCACGATGTATGAGTTGCCCGATTGAGAGAGAGCCAGTTTAAGCCATGGTGAGCAAACGCACCACCGCCTAAATTGCTATCTAATGCGCCGCCTAGTAGGATGGAATCTGTTGACGCGGGGTGGAGCAGTTCGGTAGCTCGCCGGGCTCATAACCCGGAGGTCGTAGGTTCAAATCCTGCCCCCGCTACTAAGAAGGGCGGAATCTCAACGAAAAGTTGTGGTTCCGCCCTTATTTTATTTCCAGAATGTCACACATTTATTCCAACTATTTCTATGAATAATCAGTCACTATAGGAACGTTATTAATAAATACTGCTTCACCGCTAAACCAAAACTTAAATATTTTGGGAAGAATAATATTTGTAGATTAAAACGATAAGGACAACCTTATAATTTAATCATTTTAAGTAGAGAGAATCTCGTTACTACTTTCTGTGTAGACAATGAGGGAACAAAAAATAGGGGGACTGAATTAACGTCAGTCCCCCTAACTATGAGAAGCTATTTAGGCGTTTCCCTTCCAAGCATCTTTTAACTTTACGCGCTCGCCGGTGCGCAGTACTGCGCCTACATAGAGACGTCCGGCTATCCAGATAATTAGTGGAATTGTAATTAGTACCAACGCCAGACTGATTAGGTTATCCGCAGTGGTAGCTACCCCCAACGCATTACGCGAGGGGGCTAGGAACGGAGCGAAGAAAGGCACGTAAGAAAGATACTTTGCCAGGGTAGAGCCGGGATCATTTGGCAGGAGTGAAACGGAAATCATGTAAGGAATCATTACCAGTACCATGATAGGCAAAGTTACCTGCCCCATGTCTTCTTGACGAGAAACCATCGCCCCGGCACTGGCATAGAGCAAGCTGTAGATGATGAATCCCAAAATAATCCAAAGCAGCAGTAGGAGGGAAGATGTCCCCAGATTTAGATTAAAGTCGTTAAGCATTCCCGTTGCCGTTGCCGGTATGACTGCCGAAAGAATAACTAGAGTAGTGGTCAGCACAGAGGAGATTCCCGCGCCGATGACTTTTCCGGCCAGCAGTGATGTTGGGCGCACGGTAGCCAGAAGAATCTCTACCACGCGAGAAGTCTTTTCCTCAACCACACTCATGGCTACCATTCCACCGGCTCCTACAACCATGAAGAACAGCAGAATTACCATCACGGTAGAGGCGATAACTTGCGCTAAATCGGCCTTGGCCACGTCCTTTTTTAGCTCCACTATCTTTGGTGCAGCAGTTGCAACCGCCTGATTAACTGAATCAGGGTTTCCACCGAGTTTGGCAATTTCCTTACTGAGGGTAATGTTGGCGGCTAGGGCGTTAACGGACTTGTCGAATGAAGAGGGCGCCCCGTCCCAAGAGACAATCTCTATTGGGTTGGTTTGCGTATCGACAAAAACATCAATTGTTGGATCATCTGATTCAAGGTTTTTCTCCGCCGTGGGGCGAGCCATCTGGATGACCTTAACCCCACTTTCTCCGTCACTTGACTTAATCTGCTCTAGTCCCGGTAACGCTGTGGCATTATTAGTTCCCACTCGTAGCACGTCAGAGCTGGGGGCAAAGAAGTACACGGCTAAGACCATACCCGCGGCGATAATCATCATGAAGATGGTAGAGATTAAGGTCGCTTTCTTAAATAGCTGGCTGCGCAGTTCGCGTGAGGCAACTAGCTTAATTTCTCCAAAACGAGATAATTCTTGGTGTTTCATGCGCTCTGTCCTTCTACGGTAGGTGTGGCGACAACGTCACGGAATAGCTCGGTAAGCGAGGGCACACGAGGGCTAAAGCGTTCGATAGCGATGTCATCTTCAGTCAAGGCACGGAGGATTTCTTGACGATCGGAACCATCCCAAATCAGGGTGGTAATTCCTTCTTTTTCCTCGGTGCGTCCGTTTATACGTCCAGCTAGTTCAGGTAGTGGGTTTCCCGGGGAGCTGGTTGAGAGCTCCCATTCTTTGGTACCTTGCCGTTTGATGTTCTTTACCGAGTCGTCGGCAATTAGCTTGCCCTCCTGAATGATAATTACCCTGTCGCAAAGTCGTTCTACCAGGTCAAGCTGGTGCGAAGAAAACAATGTGGCAACGCCCTTTTGGCTCTGCTCTTTTAGAACATTACTCATGACCTCTACCGCTACGGGGTCCAGCCCGGAAAAAGGCTCGTCTAAGATAAGTAGTGCAGGATCAAAAACTAGGGCAGAGGCAAGTTGGACGCGCTGTTGATTACCGAGGGATAGTTTCTGCAAGTTATCTTTGCGACGCTCGCTAATTCCCAGCTTTTCGGTCCATTTTTCCATTGCCGAGGTGGCGCTTGCCTTGTCGAGTCCGTGCAGGCGTGCGAAATAAACTAGTTGATCTTCTACCGTCATTTTTGGGTAGAGTCCGCGTTCTTCCGGCATGTAACCGAAGGTGCGACGGTCTTCTTTAGTGATGGGTGAACCTTCCCATTTCACTTCTCCAGAAGTTGGGTTCAAGACTCCCATGGTAATTCTCATGGTGGTTGATTTACCGGCTCCGTTTGAGCCTACAAAACCAACTATTTCACCATTGTTGAGTTGAAAATTTAAGTCTTTAACGGCGGTTAAATCCCCATATTGCTTGTTAAGGTGTGAAATCTCAAGCATTGTAAATCCTTACTTTTAGCATTCACTTTAGGTATATCCTAGCATTTCCATTTTTTTATGGAATAAGGGGCATAGAAGCACTCAGAAAGAAAAACATAGTGGCAAAATTCATGCTTTTGTCTCTGGCTGTGGTTTTCTTTTCGGAAAGGCTTAGGATGGAAGAGCTAGATTTAGTAATCACGGCCAGCTTGCTGGTCGTTTCTCTGTCTTGGAAGTAGGTGAGTATGTCTAAAGTACACGGTAGAGCAGAGACAGAGGAAGTGCTTTCACCCCCTCGGCTAGAAACTTTTCCCACCGCGGTAATGCTTACAATCTCCTGTGCGACTTTCTTAGTGATTACAGCCGAGATGCTTCCCGCAGGGGTTCTTAGGCTTATCTCCGCCGATTTGGGAGTTACTAAATCGCAGGCCGGTTATTTAATGAGTGGGTACGCTTTTACCGTGGTAGCCACTTGTGTTCCGCTAACACACCTGACTCGGTTCGTAGATAGGACCCGCTTACTCCGTATCGTAGTTGCCTGCTACGTGGTTGGAGCCCTGTTGAATGCAATAGCTCCAACCTACTCTCTAGTGATGGCAACCCGTATTTTTACGGGTATTTTTCACGGTCTATTTTGGTCGGTAATTTCGGCTTATCCGGCTTATCTAGTGACTCCTCGTTTAATTCCCAAAGCCGTTACTTACAGTTCGGTCGGTGGGTCTGCAGCGTTTATTGCCGGGGTGCCACTGGCTACCTACATGGGACAAGTTCTCGGCTGGAGAGTCTCACAAGGACTAATTGGACTGCTCCTTCTGGCTCTCTTGTTAGTGATGTACCGAAAGCTACCTTTAGTCGGAGTAAGCGCTCCCAAGCCCACGACTAAACTATCGCGAGAAGAAAAGAAGCAGCAGCGTAAGCTCGAACGGGTTTCACGACAGACCGCTTTAGAACGTTCTGGTCGTCGTCCGCTAATCCTCATTCCGCGAACTTCTTTAGCGGCCGCTTTAGGTCTTTGCCTAACCGTGGCACTCTACGTAATCGGACAGTACACCGCTTATAGTTATATTTCGGAAATCATTACCGCTCAGATGGGGATTGATTCTAAATATATTTCCCTTGTCCTGTTCGGATCGGGGCTTGTGGGGTTTATCGGCTCAGTTCTATCCGGGCGGGTTTTTGAACGTTTTGGTAACCGAGCATTGGTCGCCATGACTTTTACCGTGGCACTGGCTTTGTCCCTCCTTGCCTTGGTTGGGACAGTCACCTGGGTGGGAATCATTCTGGTACTGCTATGGAGCCTAGCAGGTGCTTTTGTTCCCTCTTTCTTCGTCATGCGAATGCTAGTTGTCACTCCCTCTAAAGTACGTGATGTAATAGGCGCGGTATATAACGCCAGCTTTAACTTGGGAATCGGTGGGGGAGCCCTCATCGGTGGGCTATTACTCGCCGCTTTCGATATCGAACGAGTAATCATTTCCGCTTCTGTTTTGGCGTGGGTGGCTTCTCTCGTTACCTTACTGCTGGGAATCTTGGTTGTTCGCTCCGAACGTTTTTTGGCTACCGAATAGCCTTAACCCCTTCCTAATTCAAACCAGCTTTCAAGAAATCTCGCAACACCGCACCGGTCATTTGTGTCAGTTTGGGCAAAAGCTACGGCTTTTACCTCTTCACAGGCGTTTTTCATGGCTACTCCAACGAGGGCCTCGCTAATCATTTCTAAATCATTTTCAGCATCCCCAAAGGCCATTATTCCGGCGTCTAGGGGCAGGTTAGTTACCTTCAGGGCAGTTTTTACCCCGGCTGCTTTGGACAGGTCACGGTGCTGGTACTCGTAAAGGTAAGGGCCGGTGCTTACCCCCTTGACGAGTGGGTGGCTGAAAGATTTAGCGTGTTCACGAACCTGTTTCATTTGATCTGGTGGACACATGAGATGAAGTTTTGTCTGGGGTGAGCGGAAAAGCGTTTGAAAGTCAGGATCAATCCCGACTTCGAATTTTCCAATTTCTTCCATCAACGCTAGATTGCGGTCTGCTTTGGGAGCAATATAGACACCGTCTTTAGCCACACAAAAGTTAATCTCTAAACTCTGAAAATGTTCTATGACTTCCTGGAAAACAGCGGCAGGAACCATATGACTGGTGGTAACTTTACCGGTGGAAATCTCCATAATTTCGGCACCGTTTTGGCCGATTATTAAATCTAGAGTTTCTTCGGCACCCCAGCTGGTGACCATTTTTCTGATTGAATATACGTCCCTTCCGGAGGCAATCGCACAGCGAATACCTCGTTGATGTAGGGCATGGAGCGCCTGTAAGTTCCGCTGTGGCGGGCGAGAAGAAGAATCAAGTAGCGTTCCATCTAAATCACAAACGACTAAATCAATTTTGGGGTTGGTCATCTCTTCTCCCTGTTGTCTAATAGTCTTAATTATCCCTTGCCAGGCGGTAGGCTGCATTAGAATGCACAATGTACAGGTGTCTGATTTGTCCTTACTCCCCTCTGAGATTTGGTTCCCTCGCGCCCGAAAGCACCTTGAACATGCGCAAACTCTGGGAAAAGGAAGACGCTATCGAGCGCTGCGCGGACTTAAAGAACCCGTTAGTGATTTTCTCTGGGAATACTATGGGATTAAACCTCGTCAATTAGAAATTTGGCATCCGGGGGTGGGTGTAGCAATACTGGAGCCTGAAAGTGAGAAGAAAGAGCCCGCGTTCGTTTGGAACGATTTAGCACACAGACGTTGGTACCAGGTTATTTCTAGCTCGCAGGGGCGTGCGCTGACCTTTGATGTGAATACTTGGGTTGAAGAACGAGGGCGTGGAATAAAGTTCATGGCTGAACTATTGCGGGCAGTAAACTCCCGCAAACCATTCCTCGGATGCTTAGGATTACATGAATGGGCGATGGTCTACGAAGGAAAACCACGTCATCCGCTTCCTTTACGCTTGGGAGCTAAGGGCAGCGATGAACTTACCCGGAGTTTACCTGTTAGATGTACGCACTTTGATGCCTTCCGTTTCTTTACCGATTCTGCACGACCCTTAAATGCTTATCAGCCAACCTCGGAAGGGGTAGTGAGCATGGAACAGCCCGGTTGTTTACACCAAAATATGGATTTATTACGGTACTGCTTAAAACTGGGACCGCTCGTGCCAGGGGAGGTACTTTTGCGGGCTTTTGAGTTCGCCTTGGAAATACGTACCTTGGATATGGCCGCTTCTCCTTATGACTGTAGTTCTTCTGGTCTTCAGCCGGTCAAAATTGAAACGGCGGAGGGTAAAGCTAAATACATTGAGCAACAGCGAGATTTTTACGAGCGTGGTCTGCGGTTGCGGGAAGAATTGATTTCTCTTCTGGCGCGTGCAAATATTTGAGCCTGTTTGGTGAGATTATGGGAAAATAGTTCCTATGCCTGAAGGACATTCTATTCATCGTACCGCTTACGCTCTAAATGACTTATTCGCCTCTACCAAGGTGGCTTGTTCTAGCCCGCAGGGGCGTTTTGAATCTGGAGCCAGTTTGCTATCGGGACTTTATCTTACGCGTGCTCTAGCGTGGGGGAAGCACCTTTTTGTTCCCTTTTCTGCTTCCCCGGAGGGTGAATATGACCTCGCTGATTTATCGGGGGAACAGGCATTATCTGCACGCTGGTTGCATATTCATCTCGGTCTTTACGGTTCGTGGAATTTCTATACTGACGGTAGCGAGACTGTTTCAGAGTTTATCGGTGCACCTCGCCGGAAAATTGGTGAGGGGGATGAGGTAGTTTCTTCTGTTTCGACGCAGATTTCGCAGGAGTCTTGGCAGCATCCGCAACCACGTGGGCAGGTGCGTTTACGAATTAGTACACCGCAGGCGGTTGCAGATTTATCCGGCCCTAATACCTGTGAAGTGTTGGAGGCTCAGGAAGTTATTTCCATACTTGCTCGTCTTGGACCAGATCCTCTAGCACCGCAAAAGGCAGACGCAAAACGTTTTTCTGACCTGGTTCGCCGCCGCGGGGTTCCCGTAGGACAGTTAGTGATGGATCAATCTGTAGTTGCCGGTCCCGGAAACATTTACCGGGCAGAGTGCCTATTTAGGGTAGGTATCAACCCTAACCGTCCGGGAAAGCAAGTTTCCCAAAAACGCTTGGAACTACTTTGGAAAGATTTAGTTTCCGCGATGTCAGATGGGGTACGTGAGGGAAAAATTATCACTGTGCCGAAAGAATTAGTACCGGAAGCTCTTTCCGAGTTTGATCAAGAAGCCGCACGATTTGCGGTTTACCACCGTACCGGCCGACCTTGTCTGCGCTGTGGAAGTGAAATTAAAGAAAGCAACCTTGCCGGACGAAAATTATTCTGGTGTCCAGGTTGTCAACGCTAGAATGTTTCAATTTGGTTAAAGTGTGCAAACGAACACCTGTTTTTAGGCATAAATACGCCAATTAAATAATGCTTTTGGTAGCATTTATTGATAGTGCTTGAACAACGTTTTGCAGCGTATGATGTTCGAGATTTTACTAGATTATTGTTGGAGAAAGTCTAAACTGTGAGTGCCGAACTAAACCTGTCGCCCGATTCCTTGTCTCAGGTTGAAGAAGAACTAGAAAATAAAGCTAATTCTTCTTCTAAGAAAAAAATGTGGGCTTGGATTGTTGCTGCACTAGTGCTTTTGGCATTGCTTGCTTCGGCGGTAACTTACTTTATGTACTATCGCCACCGTGCCTTACCTGGCACCTCTGTAGCCGGGGTATCTGTTTCGGGACAGAAAGCTCCCGAAATTAGCACTTTGGTTGAACAAAAATTTAAGGGACTGAAGTCCACAATTAATCTTGGAGGAAAGAGCGTTACTGCTTCATATAGCGAGCTGGGATTGTCTCTTGCCGCTGACAAAACCGCTCAGGAAGCCGTAAATAAACCTTCTTGGACTTCCTACTTCACTTTCTGGAAATCTCATCCTCTAGATGCCCAGGTAAAGTTAGATTCTGGGGAGCTAACAAACTTTATAAATAGGGAAATTGGCGATAAAGCGCTGCAGGGAACTGCCGCAAAACTTACTTTGAAAAAAGATGGCGTTGGTTTCGATATTGAACCTTCGAAACCCGGTACTCGCCCGGATGTACAAGCACTAGGAAAACAGCTTGAATCCGCTGCAAAAGAATTAAAGGCCGGAAAATTTACCGTTAAACTGACGGATAAGGAACCTGATTTCAACACTGCTGCAGCGCAGCAGATAGCAGATCAGACTACTAAACTAATCAGCACAGAATTAGTGATTGCTGAAGGTGAAAAATCTTTCTCCCCCTCGGGTAAGGAACGTAATTCTTTCGTTAAGCTAGAAAACGGCGAGGACGGAAAAACTAGCGCGAAGATTAACGAATCAGCCATTGCTGAATGGGTCGATAAAGTAGTTGGAGAAATCACCGTTCAACCTCGTAAGCGAATCCAGAAAGTTAACCAAGATGGTAAACCTCTAGGAGAGCCAACCGCCGGACGCGAGGGCGTTTCGGTTGAAAACTCCGACGACCTTAAGGCCGCTGCTGTCAAGGCTATTACTGCCGCCCAGCCCGCTAAACTTTCGGCTAAAACTCGGAAGATTGAACCTGAGCTAGAAACCATCACCGTCTTGCCGGATAACCCCCAGCCAACCGGAAAGATTGCTTACGAAGCTGCTGATGATGAAAAATGGGTTGACGTTAATCTTACTAGGCACACAATTACCGCTTACATAGGTAAAAATATTGTGCGCGGACCCGAATACATGGTTAGCGGAAAGCCCAGTACACCGACCGTGCGGGGGATCTTTCCGGTTCGCGCTAAAGTGCGTTCGCAGACTATGCGTGGTCCCGACTACGTAACACCCGGAGTTCCTTGGGTAGTTTACTTCCACGGTGATTACGCTTTACATGGTGCCCCCTGGCGTAGTAGCTTCGGATATTCCGGACGACGTGGGTCACACGGATGCGTAAACCTCCCGGTGGGAATTGCTAAGTGGTACTACCAGTGGACAGAAATTGGCACCAAGGTAGTAACTCACGGGTGACCGTCTTACCTTTTCCCTGTCGAGAGGGATTACCCCCGGTGAAGTTACGTCCCTCTTTAGCTGGGGAAGATATTAACCTGTCCTCACTGACTCTATACGCCTGGGCAGGATTAGCTTTTCCCGAAGCAACACCCGGACAGATACAGACCCTTTTTACCGAAAAAAGATTCTTACTTTCTTGCGGAAATACGCTTTCGGAAAATGATTCTGCAAAATTGCTTGAAGACGGAGTGTATTTTTACCGTCCAATTAAAGATGAACCAGAAACTCCAATTAAGCTAAAGATTCTCAATCAGGACGATGGATGGTTAGTAGCGGATAAACCAACGGGCTTGGCGGTGATGCCGCGAGGTAAATATGTTGCACGTTCCCTTACTGTAGCCTTGCGTCGCCAGCTCAATAACTGCCAGATTGTTCCTGCGCATCGTCTTGATAGGTTAACTCGGGGATTGGTTCTAGTTTCTACATCTCCCTCCACGCGCGCTCCTCTCCAGCTTTTATTCCAAAATAAGAAAGTACGTAAAACCTACGAACTATTGGCTCCGCTTGTCCCGCAAAACAACTTTGAGATAGGTAAACCCAAAACTGTCTATTCTCAAATTTCTAAAGAACCTGACAGCTGGGCAGTGCAAAGTATTCCCTGTACTAAAGAAAAAGCGAATGCCCAAACGGAATTTTGCTTAACAGAGGTAAAAGAAATCCCTGCTTTAGGAAGAGTAGGACGTTTTGTGGCCTTACCCTTAACAGGAAAAATGCATCAAATCAGAGCGCACTTAGCGATGCTTGGAACTCCGATTCTAGGAGACCCCCTCTACGGAGGAATATTTAGCGCCCCCTACGGGCAGGACGCTCCCAAAGCGGGCGAAATAGCCTTGCAACTTCTTGCCAGAAAGCTTGAATTTCGTGACCCCTTCACCGGAGAAGAAAGAAGCTTTATTTCCGGACAAAACCTAGACTACTAATCTCGCTAAGCAAACATAAAAGAACCAACTAAGGTCGCGATAATCAGGCAAACCAGCAGAGTTAAAGCAAGGAAACGAACCGCGAATCTAGTACCGAACGCACCGCTTTGCATCGCAAATAGTTTTATATCCACCATTGGCCCGACAACTAAGAAAACAAGCTGAGCGGTTGGAGAAAGCGTGGTGAACGAGGCTGCTACGAAAGCATCGGCCTCGGAACAAAGTGACATGATAATTGCCAGTACTGCCATTAAACCTACGGTAAGGAAAGGATAGGTTTCTAGGTACTGGAAAAAAGACTGAGAGAGCGAAACCTTAAGGAAAGCGGCAATCATCGCCCCAAAAACTAAAAACCCTCCAGCCTGAAGAAAATCGTGAATAAAAGTTTCTCTAAACTTATCTGCAGGCTTATTCGCAGAAAGGTTAAGGCGTATTCTTTCGATTTTTGGGTTATTCGATTTTCCCCAGCTTAACCACACCCATCCAACTATAAGTGCAGCCAGTAAAGAAGCTAAAAAACGAGCCCAAACCATTTTCGGGTTAGAACTAAAAGCTACGGCAGTAGCCACAAGAACAACGGGATTTATCGCGGGGGCAGCAAGGAGGAAAGTTAAAGCCGCAGCGGGAGTAACTCCTCGGCGCATAAGTGAACCGGCAATTGGCACCGAGGCACATTCGCAAGCTGGGAGGGCCATTCCTCCAACAGCGGCAACCGGAATCTCCATAAACTTTTTTTTCGGTCGTAGTCTTTCAAATACGGATTGGGGAAGAAAAGCTGAAATTAAAGCAGAAAGAAGAGCTCCGAGAATCAAGAAAGGAAGCGCTTGTAAAACAATAGAAACTAAGATTGCTTGCCAAGCCTGAAAATATCCTTTAGCGGACAGTGCCGGACCGAAGAAAACCTGAGCTCCCAAAAGTAGACACAGCGGTATTAAAATCCAGATAAAACAAGAACGTAACAAATTTACCTGTTTCATAGGTAGGGTTCCTTTGGAGTGGGAATTACGGTTACTTTCCGGGCACGCAGAATCGGTACTTCTTCCTTTTTTCCGGTCTCGACGGTTGCTTCCAGTTCCACCCAAGTATTTGCCATTAGAGCAGGAGCCCCTTTGACGAAAGCAATATATCCTACGGCATCGGCAGCACAACAACTAAGCTTGAATCGGTTAATGCTCCAGCTTCCGTCTACCCCGGCTGGTAAAGGACCGACAAAGCCTTTGAGGCGGATGATTTTTCCGCTTAAATCATTTTGCTCATCGTAATTGAGACGCTCAAATAATTCTTCCAAATCAATTTCATTAGCTACATTCTTTTCCAATGGGGGATAGGTTATTTTAATCTTCGCTGTGTTATTTGTGGAAAGTAACGCTGGACGGGAAATGTAGTTCAACATGAATGCATCTAGCGCTGAGGGCAGAAAAAGTGAAAGAGAAGCTATCGGAATAAACAAAAGAAGAGCGATTCGTGAGCTTCCATGCGCTACGTGATTCTTCTCAGGTTGTTCTTGATACTTTTGAGAAAATATATTCCACAGTCCGAAAGCTATAAGCAATACCCCGCACAATCCAATCCAGGGACGGAAAGACGGTAACAGGTAGCGATTTATCAAGCTAGTAATACTCAAATAGAGTAAAACTATGCCGGTTGCCAGAAGAATTGTAGATTCGAGCGAGCGAGAAATATCGTTATTTTTCCAGTTTCTTAAACGTGCGAGTATCGATTTCACCTACTTTCCTTCCTCCTAAATAATGCCGAATAAAAAGTAAATCTCTTATTCGTTGCAGTACTTCTTATATAAATACCGAGGCTGGCTACCACGATACTCTTCACCCGTAAAAAGGCTAAGATCAATCGCTACCGGCGAGGTTTAGCCTTTGTAGTTGGTATGGCGCTGAGCGGATCTTCCGGCCAAGGATGCTTAGGATAGCGTCCACGCATTTGGGCACGTACCTGTTGATACGCTCCGGCCCAGAAACTTTCTAAATCTGAAGTTGTGGCTAAAGGCCGCCGTGCGGGAGAAAGAAGCTCTATGGTTAAAGGAATCGTTTCCTGTGCTAAAGAAGGTCCCTTTTGCCAGCCGAAACACTGCTGGAGAGGGACACTAATCGTTGGAATTGGACGATAGTAATCAATCTTTGCGGGTGCCCCAATTGGGAGTTTCTGATGGGTTGGGGCTAACTCATCTAATCGGCTACTTAATTCCCAGGGAAGGCGGGAAAGAATATCTCCCGCGGCTAGCTTAGGAAGACAACGATTATGACAAACCATAATAGCTTTTTCCGTAATTACTTCTTCTGCCCATTTTCGTAGTGTGTCAAGAGAAAACTCGGGTAGTTCAATTCCTTTAAGAGAGGGAACCCGGGAAGAAATATCTGCAAGGAACCGTAATCTTGCGATTAGATCGCGTGCTTCTTGCGTGTAAGGCAAATCTTCTTCTTTGAAACGTTTCAAAAAAGGAGAGACTAGGGGAATAAAGTCCGCGAGAGTAATTTTTGTTAGAGGAACGTTTGATATCTCGATTGCCCCAAGATAAGTCTTTTTGTGAGCAAATATTTTTCGCGAAGAATCAATCTCAATTTCCGTTTGGGAACGCATGAGCTTTTTACCAGCTTTATACGCTAAATTGGAATCAATCTTTAGAGCCGCGGATATCTCTAGTGACTTTTGACCTGATAGACGTCGTAAGGAAGCCACGCAGATCCACTTGGAATCAAAAAGGGGAGAATCTTGTGGGAGTCTTGCGCCGCTACCGTTGGCGAGTAGGTATTCACGGCTCCCTGACTCGCGTTGCCGGGCAATCCGTCCAGGAAAAGCCAACGCTGCCATTTCCTGCAAAATATTTTCTAAAATCGTCGCCCCTAAATTAACCTGGGAGTCGAAGGCAGGCACAAATCTTTTCATTTTCTCTTCAAGACGGGTGGATTCTTTTCGCAATTCAGCGCTGAAAGAATCAACGAAGAGGAGTAAATCGGCGCCGCGGGGTCGTTCTTGAGCCCCGATAATAGCGGCAGCTTTTGCTAGTTTCCGTAGAGGATATCTAGAACGAAGCTGGGTTAGCGCCGCCGCAATTGGCGGGGAAAGGGGGAGAGAAAGTATCTTTTTACCCAGAGGGGTAACACCAGAAGAATCTACGGCTCCCAAAGAACATAATGTGTCTTGGGCCCGGGCGAGTGCCGCACTCGGCAAAGGGGATATCCAACGTAGGCTTTCTCCCCGAGAATCTCCCCAATAGGACAAGATAAGAGCCAGCTCGCACAAATCTGTTTGCTCAATTTCTGGAATCGTCTGCTCGCGTGCGGTAGCAAAAGTAGAAGCGGGAAAACAACGCCAGACTCGCCCCGGTCCGAGTCTTCCGGCACGTCCAGCCCGCTGAATCATATCTGCCTGTGAGCAAGTTTGTGTCACTAGTTCACTAGCATCACGCAAAACATCGTAACGTGGCTGGCGGGACAACCCCGCATCCACTACCGTGTCAACGCCATATACCGTAAGGGAAGTCTGGGCTATATCAGTGGCGAGAATAATCTTTCTATCTTTGCTAGGAAGCAACGCTAAATCCTGTTCATGTACGGATAGACGACCGTGTAATGGAAGAATCGTAGCTTTTGGCGATAGCGTGCGTTTTAGCGCATCAGATACGAAATCAATTTCATAAAGACCGGGCAGGAAGACCAAAACATTCGACGAACTTTCCTCAAAAGCGATTTTTGCCGTATCAGAAACGTGTTTAAGAAAATCTTGGTTAACCCCCAAACTACCATTAAAACGAGTCTTCATAACCGCTATATTCGTTGGCGGTGGGGCATAAATAGTTTCCACTGGATGTATCTGTCCGGGAATATCCAAGATAGGAGCTTGATTTAGCACAGAACTAACGGATTGAGCGCTGGTAGTTGCACTCATTGCGTAGATAGATAAGTCATCTCGCAGATTCTCACGAATATCAGCACAAAGGCTAAAACTTAAGTCTGCATCCCAAGCCCGCTCATGGATTTCATCAAAGACGATAGCGCTAACTTCATTTTGTTCCGGGTCTGATAACAAACGCCGTAAAAGCACCCCTGGAGTCACCATTTCAATACGTGAACTGGGAGTTAAAGTTGAAATATCACGAATTGTGTAGGCGCTAAATTCTTTTCCCAACCCAAGTGTTGTAGCTAATTCTTGTAACCGTTTGGCTCCGGCTCGCGCTGAAACTCTCCGCGGCTGAACTACAACGATTCGCTTTTCTAAAAGATGCGCGAGGAACAGTGGCACAAGTGTGGTTTTACCAGACCCCGCGGGGGAAGTAATGACACCTCTACCGGAAAGCAAAAGTTCTCGCAGACTATCTTCGCCTTCCCAAATTGGGAGGTCAGCAGTTAGCTCCCGTAGACGGGAGAACCAAGAGGGGATGGTCATTTTAGTGTTTTGGAAAAGCAATGCCGTAATTAGGCAAGTTCTCGTTCAACTCGGTGAATTAGCATATCAAGTGCTACCAGGTTCGCGCCGCCCTCCGGAATAATCAAATCAGCTGCCCGTTTGGAAGGTTCTACGTAAAGTTCATGCATGGGCTTGACTGTCTCAAGATACTGTCGTTCAACCGATTCGAGGCTGCGCCCTCGGTCAATAACGTCACGTTTAATACGGCGGAGAATACGTACGTCGGAATCGGTATCAACAAAAAGTTTTATATCGCAGAGATTACAAATCCGTGGCTCTGCGTAAATTAGGATTCCTTCGACGATTAGGATACGTGAAGGGCTAAGTGTTTCTGTCGCTTCGGCACGAGTGTGTCGGGCATAGTCGTAGGTGGGACATTCGACAGTTTTGCCTTCTATAAGTTCAGTAATTTGAGTGACCATTAGGTCATTATCGAATGCTTCCGGGGAGTCGTAGTTTAGCTTTACTCGTTCTTCAAAAGGGATATCGTCGTGTGCTCGGTAATAGGAATCATGCTGAATGACGGTTACTTTTCCTTGGAAATGGTTGGCCAGAGCCCGAGTTAGGGTAGTTTTTCCTGATCCGGTTCCGCCGGCTACTCCGATTACTAATGTTTGCTTTTCCACTGGTTCCTCCGCTTAAAACGACTTCCCTTATTTTGCCACAATCGGAGGGGTTGCAAGTTAGAATCTTAGGTATGCGCTGTAGTTATTATGAAGATGAGCTGTGTTTTTCTTGTACGGACTTGGCGCTGCCCTACTCGCTAGCATTGGAGGAGAAGTTCAAGCGGACTAAGAACTTACTTGGGGAGATTGAAACAGACGCTTGGATTTCACCTTTTGCTTCAGTCGAACAGGGGTTTCGTAATAAGGCCAAAATGGTAGTGGGGCAGGGGCCCGAAGGAATTCGCCTGGGGATTCTCGATGCTAATAAACGAGTTGTTGATTTAGCATCCTGCCCGCTTTATGACGAGACTATGCGAGATTATCTACATCGCTTAAAGGCAGTGGTGACCGTTTTAGGGTTACGTCCTTACGATGTCCAGCGTCGGCGTGGGGAGCTAAAGAATATTTTAATTACGCAGTCCCCGTCTGGCCGTTTTATGTTGCGTTTTGTACTTGCGTCTACGGGGCCCGTTGGGCGAATACGCAAAATGTGCGCGCAGATTATTCGTAATCTTCCCGAAACAGAGGTTTTGAGTACTAATATTTTACCCATTCATGTGGCTCTTCCCGAGGGTGACCAGGAGTTCATTTTGAGTTCGGAAAAGATGCTTAGGATGCCTGTTGGACAGGTGCCGCTTTATCTTCAGCCCGGTGGGTTTTTCCAGACTAATTCAGCCGTGGCAGCGGGTTTGTACTCTACTGCCGCAACTTGGGTTGCTCAGGCCTTGGAGGAATCCGGGGGGGATTGATAGTGTGAAGAATGCTGCGGGACTTGATCTGTTTTGTGGAGTGGGTGGATTCGCGCTCAATCTAGCTTCTATCCTCGGACAAGTTTATGGGGTAGAGGTAAGCAAGCCAGCCATTAGTGCGGCTAAACGCGCAGCAAATTATTCTGGGATAAAAAATGTTTCCTTTGCGGCAGGTGATGCCGGGACAATGCTTGAGAGCGTTTGCCCTGTTTTGGGAAAGAAACCTGAAGCGGTGGTTGTAAATCCTCCACGACGAGGAATCGGCACAGGAATCTGTGAGTGGATATCACGTTTATCTCCTTCCGTAGTGGTTTATTCAAGCTGTAATCCACTTTCTTTACAAAAGGATTTATCTCGTTTAGAGGGGTATCGAGTTAAGCAAGCTCAACTATTTGATATGTTTCCACACACTTCACACGCAGAAGTAATGGTTTTAGCAGTTAAAAAATAAGGATTTCGATACGATTTCGTGTTTATCTGAAAGAATCTTACGGCAGGTATGTTTTAGCTATAGAATGTGCTTGGAAATGGGCGTCATTTCTTTTTCACAAGGTTTTACTTGTTTGATTAGATACTTTAGGGAATAAAAATGAAAAAGCTGCTATCTCTATTGGTTACTTTGATGCTGATTGTGGGAAGTAATACGAGCGCTATTGGGACCGCGGCGGCAAGCACGAAGCACACGCCCGCAGTTCGCACGGCACAGGCTGTGGATTTTTCTAATAGTTTGCTTCCGCTTCCCTCAAAAATAGAAAAGAGATCTGGGCAGCCCCCATTTGTTCTTTCTAATCAATCGCAGATTCAAGCGAGTGGAGAAAGTCGTTTAGCCGCTAATTTATTGGCTAGTCAACTTCGTAAATCTACAGGATTTAAACTTCCTATAGTTGATAACGCGGGGAAGAAGAAAATTGTTTATACACTAGTTTCTAATTTTCCTGACTATAAGAAAATTAGTGCAGAGCGTCGTAGCGAGGCATACTCACTTGAAGTAAACGAGAATGAAATTAAGATTTCTGCACTTACCCCGCAGGGACAGATATGGGCTACTCAAACTCTTATCCAGCTTTTTGGCCCCTGGGCACTTTCTGAAAATCAAGTAAAACAAGAGTGGAAGGTCGTTGCGCTGCGAATAGACGATATTCCCCGTTTTTCTTGGCGTGGAGTAATGCTGGATGTGGCCAGATCCTTTATCCCTTTAAACGAAGTAAAGAAACTTGTAGATAGGTTTTCCTATTACAAGATTAACCGTCTTCATCTGCATCTAAGTGACGATCAAGGGTGGAGAATTGAGATTCCTCAAAACCCGGCGGATAAAGACGGAATAGATTACAGCCAATTGGTGAAGAAATCGGGTAAAACAGCCTATCCAAAGACTAAACAGACGAATCTTGTGGGGCGTAAAGGATATTATTCCTTGGCAGAGTATCGTGAACTTGTTACCTATGCTGGGCAACGGGGAATTATCGTGGTACCGGAGATTGATACCCCCGGACACGTTGGGGCAATTTTGCATGCAATTCCTCAGATGAATGGACTTAAATCTTTCCCTCGGCCTGCTAAGGGAGAAAAAACTACGCCCTTCTTTTCTCCTTTCCTTCCAAATGCAAGCAGTCTTGATATAGGAAATCCCGTAAATAAGCGGTTTTTAAATTACATTTTCTCTCAGGTGGCGAAAGAATCACGTTTGCCTTTCACTATTAACGCTACTTTGCAAAAGGAATCTTTTTTCCACTTAGGTGGGGATGAGGCATATAAGACAGCTCATTTTGACTACATTAATTATCTTGAAGAGAACACTGTTTCAGCAGCTAAGCGGGGACAGCGTCCTATCATCTGGAATGACTCGTTCAAACGAGGTGACCCAAAAGTTTCTTCTAAAACCATAATGCAATTTTGGGATTCGGCTCCCTGGCTGGAAAATAATCAAGCACAGATTAAAAAATTCTTGTCTCGGGGCGCTAAAATAATCGCCTCTCCTGCGACTTCGACTTATTTTACTCAACGGGAGAATACAGAACTTGCGGGTCCCTGGTGGGCATGTCGATATGCACAGGAAAAGTCTTGCGGTATAAACCTATTTTATAACTGGGATCCAGTAAAAGATTTTTCAGTTCCTGAAGATAAAATTTTAGGTATAGAAGGAGTGTCTTGGTCTGAGAATGTAAGGACTGATCATGATTTAGAATTTCTGCTTTTCCCACGTATTTTAGCTACCGCAGAGGTCTCGTGGACAGATAGTAAGAAGAAAAATTATATTGATTTTATTTCTCGTCTTACGAATCATACGACGGGCTTAAACATTACGGGTACGACCTTTAATGCTCATTCAAAACCAGAATGGAAGACGGTTTTTTCACCTGCGAAAATTATAGCAAAGTCCAATAGAAGTAATTCATCGGCATATCTTTTGGGATGGTTGAGTATCCCGGGGAAAAATGCTGGAGAGCTTAGTATTTCTCTATCTAAAGGTAATTCTAAAACGTCTCTTCCGGTTGGTTTAACACAGGAAAAAAGTTTTCACTACACGGATAGAGGAAAACAAACCGGGCGGCAGATGGGAAGCCTGATAGGGATTTGGACCAATGCAAAATTACCTACGGGAGCGCAAGAGGTATCTCTATCAATAAATGATGGAGCCCATGTTCTACATCTCAAAACAACATTAGAGGTAAAAGATGAACAGTTAGTTTCGATTTTACCGCCGCAACATTTCTCTACTAATTTTGATTCTTCTTTGATTCATTCTCAGGATATATTCACTGATGTAAAAGATGGGGAAGGGTTTTACCGAGAAATTAGATGGCTTCGTGATAGTGGGGTGACTACGGGGTGGCCTGATGGTACTTTCCGTCCGTCTTCTCCTATTAATCGTGATGCGATGGCTGCGTTCCTCTACCGTTTGTCGGGTAAACCTCGGGTTGATTTACCGCAGGTAAGTCCTTTCCGAGATGTGAAAGTTTCAGATCCGTTTTACCGAGAAATTAGATGGCTTCGTGATAGTGGGGTGACTACGGGGTGGCCTGATGGTACTTTCCGTCCGTCTTCTCCTATTAATCGTGATGCGATGGCCGCGTTCCTCTATAGATTGTCTCGCTAGATTTGCTAATAAGTAGTGGAGGGGAGCTAACCTATGGCAGGTTAGCTCCCCTCCACTACTTAACGTATATCAGCCCATAATCTTGGTTAGGACAGTTTCAATCAGGTCGGGACGTTCGCGACCGACAAAGAAGCCAATTCCAAAAATGAGCGTAACTTTAATAAGTTTTCCGATTAACCGCATGACGGTCTCCTTTCGTTGAGTTTATGCTCGTCCCCTTATTGTGCCCTATTTTTCTAATTAAAGGGGAGGAAAGTGGTCCTATTTTGGAGGCTTGCGCCGATAGGTGAAAATCTTCCATCCTAATTCGTTTCCGGCTGTACGTGTGTGCACATCACTAAGTCGTGTATCTATTTCCCATTCTTCTGGATTAAGTACAGGGGCAGTAGTTACTTTCTTCCTATCGGGAATTTCTAAAACAGTTTCTACGAGGGAAACTACCACTGTAGATACATCATCGAGGGAATCTTTATAAACCTTCCCTCCACCGGTTATCCAAGTGTTTACCCCATAAGGATTTTTAGGTTCTACGCCTTGTTCTTGTAACCAAAGGGATGCTTCGCGGTAGGCTTGTTCATAAGAGTTGGCCAGAATCATCCCCTCTTCGGGGATTGTGAGCGTGCGTGAAAGAACAATATTTGCACGGCCCGGTAATGGCTTGCGGGGAAGACTATCCCAGCTGGCTCGGCCCATTATAATGGGGCAACCTGTGGTGCTTTCCCGAAAATGCTTAAAATCAGCGGGAATATACCAGGGAATTTGTCCTTCAAGAGCAATAGTCCCATTTTTATCCTGTGCCCAAATCGCACCAAGTCGTAAGGATTTTGGAATCATACGGCAATAGGTGCTTTGATAGCCGGATGCGGGTCGTATCCGTGGAGCTTAACATCCTCAATTTGATAATC
This sequence comes from Actinomycetaceae bacterium TAE3-ERU4, assembly GCA_019218365.1. Lineage (GTDB taxonomy): Bacteria > Actinomycetota > Actinomycetes > Actinomycetales > Actinomycetaceae > Boudabousia. The sequence continues at coordinate 382,581 of JAHUUJ010000002.1, forward strand.
GAAGATACTTGGACGCCGTGCCAGCTCTAGCTGGGGGAATGGGCGTGCGGAGCGAGAAAGCTGTGTTTTTACCTGTTCAAAGTGGTTGGAATAGATATGGCAGTCACCACCGGTCCAAATTAGTTCTCCAACCTCTAGGCCTGTTTGGGCTGCCAGCATGTGGGTGAGCAGAGCATAGGAAGCAATGTTGAAGGGAACTCCTAGGAAGAGGTCAGCGCTGCGCTGGTAGATTTGGAGACTTAGTTTTCCATTGGCCACATAGACCTGGAAGAAAGCATGGCATGGTGCTAGAGCCATTTTATCCAGTTCTGAAACATTCCAGGCAGAGACTATATGACGACGTGAATCTGGGTTAGTTTTAACCTGCTCAATAAGTTGGGTAATTTGGTCAATACTTCCGCCTTCGCGGGTAGGCCAAGAGCGCCATTGGACCCCATATACCGGGCCTAACTCTCCGTTTTCATCTGCCCATTCATTCCAAATTTTAATTCCTTGTTCGACAAGCGGAGAAATATTGGAGTTCCCAGATAGGAACCAGATAAGTTCCCCGACAACACCTTTTAGGAATACCTTTTTAGTGGTAATCATGGGAAAGGAAGCTGAAAGATCATAACGCAGCTGGCGCGCGAATACACTTCTCGTTCCAACCCCGGTACGGTCTGCCTTGTCAGTACCGTTTTCCAAGACATCTTTGAGTAGATTTTCATACTGGTAATCGACCAATTTATTCTCCTGCGGGGTGGGCCGTTGTGTCGGTTGGTTCTAGTGATTGCGGTTTAATTTGTCCTAGCCCGGCATAGGTGCCGGCAACTACTTGACGGGCTAGTTTTTGAGCTGAACGCCAGCCGTAGTATGCACCAACGCCGAGGGGAATTGCGCGTCCAATTAGTTGCTTGATTGTCTTTTTCGTTGCTTTTTTAGCCGCGTATCGGGCAAGCATCCGATTGATGGTACGGCTTTTACTGGTATTGAGAGAATTAAGGGTGGCTTTAGCCCACAGAGCCCCGGATTGTCCGAGTCCACTCATTACTTCTTGGACGCTGTTAGGCCCGAGTAAGGCCGTTAGTAGAAGCATTCTCCGAGTCTCTATGGAGGAGTGGTCTATGCCCTCTACCTCGGCAACCGAGAGAACATAAGCGGCCGTGTGAGAGAGAAATGTTGCCAACTGGGCTGAGGTAAGAGCAAATGAAGCAAGGGTACCAACCCCGGGCATGATGGCGGCAGCTCCACTTGCTCCACCTGCTGTACCTGCTATTTTCACGAAGTTCTTAGAAAGTATCTCCAAAAGTTCCTCGGAAGTAGCTTCAGGATGTTTCTTACGGAGCCTGACTACCCGTTTTTTAATCAGAGATGCGGGTAGGGAAATCGCCGTATCTATGGCTCTAAATATCTCTTTATCGCTTTTATTTAGCTGCTGTGAGGTAAAGAGAAGGGCAATATTCTTGCCGGTATTTTTAGCCTTATTGGTGAGGTATTTAGGCATTAAGCGTCTTTCGGCTCATAGGTGATTGCCCGTTCGTAGGAGGCACCTTCCTTGAGAGTATGTCCGATGGTGCAGTATTTTTCAATTGCCCGATAGGCATATTCTGTTGTCTTTACCTGTTCTTCAGAGGTTAGCTCAGAATCCTCTACGACGATTTCTACTTGGAAACTTTCGAAACGGTCGTCTTCTTCGATGAACTTACCGGAGATTCCCACCTTTGCTTTGAAGTCTTTCCCCAGGCTACGGGCGAGGGAATGATCAGCGGAAAGAGTGTTGCAGGTAGCCAGGGCAATCTTTAGTAGCTCACCGGGGCTAAATTGGCCTTCCCCCATCCCAATTTGTACTTCGGCGCCTTTGGAATTACGTGCCACGTAGGAGCGTTCACCGGTGCGTTCTGCCCAAAGGGGTGCGTGTGGGCCGTTGGCAGCTTGTGGTTCTACATTGATATTCAGTTCTTCATTTGCCATTTTTCTCTCCTAGTGGGACTATCTGTGGTCTTTTAGGTATCGGGTAGCCGCGGAAACTTCTCGATTTTCGATTTCTTTGATATATCCGCTTGCTTTGTTTTCTATAGTTTTACCAAAGAAAGGTACCGTGATAGTGAATTCTCCTTCGAGTTTAGCCTCAGTTTGTTCTCCATTGGCATTTAACGTGAGTAAAAAAGCGACTTTGAGAGGAATTTTTTTAACGTTAACGGTGAAAGTGCAGGTGGCTTCTTGATTTCCTTCGTAGTGTAGAACTTCAATCGTTTCAAGCGAGGCGTCTTTGGGAATGAATTTTTCCAAGCTCGCAGGAATCAGCGCACCGATTGTTTCGTGGTTAATTGCTATTTCTGTTAGTACTCGGGTTTGTCCATCGGCTTCTTGGGATGCTACAACCTCGTTTACAAGAGCCGCGGGTAGGCGGTATTTACGAAAATCAGGATTTGACAGCATAGAGATAGTTGCATCTATAGGTGCTGGATATTGGTAATGCAGTGATACCTTCATGGAGACTCCCGATAGGTGAATGTAACTGTTTTTTTATCATACAGCCCCCTCTTAATCCGTGTGGCGGTACGATGGTGGGGTGCAGACTTTAAGCGAAATTATAGAACGCAATAACTGTCGGGATTTATCTGACTTGGATATTGATTGGCTCCATGTATTGGTTTCCGATTGGCAGATTTTGGCTGATTTAGCTTCGGCTGATTTGATTTTATGGCTTCCTGACGAGAACGAGCAGTTTGTAGCGGTAGCGCACTGTCGTCCTTCTACTGCCGCAACTGTGCACGTTGAAGATATTTTGGGTTTGTACCTACCTGCTTCGCGTTGTCAAGAACTACGTCGCGTGATGGATACGGGAGTTTCTTTTTCCCCGGCGGCTCCGAGATGGGCTGGTTCATATTCAGTTGATGAAACAATTGTTCCTGTTACGCATAATGGGCGAATTATCGGCGTTGTGAGTTGTGAGTCCAATATCGGAGCGGCTTCTTCGTTTTCCAGCTTTGATCACTGGTTTACAGATTCAGCTGAGATTTTGATGAAGATGATTGCAACTGGTGAATATCCTTATCAGGCCACCCCAACTTCGGCATTTAATGGTGCCCCACGTGTTGTTGACGGGGTCGTAAGAATTGATGAAGAAGGTGTGATATTAGGGATTTCCCCTAATGCTCGTTCTTGTTTCCGCCGAATTGGTATTCGTGGACAGATGGTTGGAGACCGTTTAGTACAGGCTGTAACTGAACGGGTAGAAAATGGTGTTTCTACGGTTGATGAGGCACTTCCTTTGGTTCTAATGGGAAGGGCTGCTTGGCGTACCGAACTTGAACTTGCTGGGGCAACTATTTCTTTACGGGCGTTGCCGTTGCATGTTAACGGTAAGAGACAAGGCGCGGTAGTTCTTTGTCGAGATGTTTCGGAAGTTCGACGTATTGAACGCGAGATTATGTCTAAGGAAGCTACTATCCGCGAGATTCATCATCGGGTAAAGAATAATCTGGCGACGGTTTCTGCCTTGATTCGTTTGCAGGCTAGGCGTTCTGATAATCCTTTGATTAAACAGGCTTTGGCTGAGGCTGAGCGGCGTGTGTCGACAATTTCCACGGTGCATGAGGCGCTGTCGGCAACTTTAGAAACGGAATTAGACTATACTGCATTAGCTCGAAAGATTGCTTCTAACGCCGCAATTTTGGCCTCTAGTAATCATCTTATTGAGGTTCGTGTAGAGGGTGATTTTGGGGTAGTCGATGCTGATTGTGCTTCTACACTTTCAACTGTGTTGGCGGAGTTGGTCGCTAATTCTGTGGAACATGGGTATTCAAATCATGGGGGAACAATACAGGTTTTGGTTGAACGTCGAGGGCCGTATGTGCTTGTAACGGTTCGTGATGAGGGCATTTCAATAAATCCGGACAGAATCGGTAAGGGATTAGGAACTCAGATTGTCTCCTCACTAGTAAAAGCTGAGTTGCAGGGAACAATTAGCTGGACCCCGCGGGAGACAGGCGGCACTGATGCCGTTTTTAGTGCCCTGGTCGATAGGAACGCACGCCGTGCGGCGGGGCGAGCCTAATTTACTTCGAGCTAACTTGGGGCAGTTCTTCTAAGACAAAAGTTTAGGCTAGCCGGGACTCCCCGGGCAGCGAATTGCATATTTTGAATCGTGGAGCATGCCTTGTTTACGAAGTCGTCGACGTTCTTCTTCGGTAGTTCCTCCCCAAACACCGCAATCTTGCCCGTTTTTTAGTGCCCATTCCAAACAAAGATTGAGGACGGCGCAAGATTTGCATACCTCTTTAGCGCGGATTGCCTGAGCATAGGCTGGTGCGCTCTTTCCAATTGGAAAGAATAGCTCAGGGTCTTCACTAATACAGGCCGCTTTGGAGCGCCAGGTCATTCTTACTCCTTTTTTTGCACTTCGAGTGATTAATTGATGTAGCAAGTGTGCAGCAGTGATGATTTTTTGTAAAAAGGAACACGCTGTTAGAGAGGTGATTCTCAATAAGTAACTTTTCTCCTGGGTTGCTTTTATTTGTGCCCTTAGTCTTTGAAAATGAGTATTTTTAATTTGCTTTTTCTTGCCCTATTTCCGCAGTTTAAATTATGAAAAGAGGGTGGCGGGAAAGAGCTTGTTATTTTGGACTACAAAACAGGCGGGTAGAGAATCTCTTGTATAACCGGGTAGTGCTAGCTTCGCGTGAGTAAGTGCATCTAATTCACCTTGGATAAAAATGCTGTGTGCAAGTTGTCTGATGGGAAGCTGGGCAAGATCTATATTTCCGGTAAGAATAACTCTATTTTGGGCTTTGCTAAGTTTTTTGATTAAGTGCTCAAAGCGCAATGTAGAAAGGTAGTTACTGTTCATTGCTTGAATAGTTTCTTGAGCTTGTGGGAAAAGTACTGTGCCGGGATATTTTTCTGCTTCGCTGAGGAGGGCTAGATATTTTTCCTCGTTAGAGTCTCCCGCGAGGTAATCTCCCGCCAAGGGATGAAAAATATGCGTGTACCCAGAATAGTTGTTTCTTATAAGAGAGTTGAAGTTTTCTAAATATTCGATGTTATTGCTAGCGATTAGGGTAATTTGTCCGGGATTTACGAAAGCTGTTTTCGGAGGTAATCCCGGATGTAAATCAACCATTGCAATTGCTAATTTATTGGCTTCTAAGGTATGTGGGTACCCCATTTTGGCAGGAAGGGCTGGATACCAAATTGGGTTTTTTGCTAGAGACTTCTTACTGGCTATCTGGCAAGCCTGAACTAATTCTTTTAGATTTGTGGGTGGGAGATAGTAGATTTTTATTTTTTCTTCTTCTCCCCGGTTTATTATTGCGTTTCCTGGGAATGGAGGAAGATGCATAGCGTGGTCATTTTCGAGGATTTCGTATGAATCTGTCGAGGTGGTGACGCGCAGGGCAATTTTAATTTGGCTATTTGCCCTAATCTCTGAGGTAATCGCGCCCGCGGGACGTTGTGTAGCAAGAATTAGATGGAGTCCCAAGGAACGTCCCTGGGCGGCAAGACGATTTAGGGAGTCTAATTCATGTGGATTCTTTTGGGATAGCTCTTTTAACTCATCTACAACGATGATAATACGAGGTAGTAACAGACAGGGATTTTGCCGGATATAAGAATCGTAATCTGGGGTATGGACTTCGTAGAATAGTTTTTCGCGACGTTCTAGTTCGTATTCTAAGCCTTTTATGGCCCGAGTTGTTTCGCCTGCTTCTAAATCTGTAAGTACACCTATTACGTGAGGGAGATCTTTAATTCGTTTAAAGGTTGACCCACCTTTGTAATCGATTAGTACAAGTTGTAGCTGTTGTGGTGAATGCTGCGCACATAAAAGGGCAATCCAGGTTAGCAGGGTTTCTGATTTACCGGACCCGCTGGTTCCTCCGACTAGGGCATGAGGTCCGTCATTTGTAAGGTCAATGCTGGTTTCTTTTCCACTTTCTGAAACTCCGAGAGGGATTTTTAGATGAGGAGTGTTATTTTTCCAGTTTTTGCTTATTTGGCGAGCACTAGGTCTAGCCTGCAAAGGAAGTTGTGGTGTTTGAGTAAAGCTACTTATTTTTTCTTCCCGGTTAGGGAAAAGCTCTACATCGCCCGTGAGTTGTTTCCACCAAGCTGGAGATAGTGCAACGTGGGGAGCGGGGATGTTTTGCTGTATTCCCGAGGGAGTTTGGTCGGAGGAAGGGCTGATAATTAGCTGTGGGTGTGTTTTGGGGAGGAACTTATCTGGGGTAGTGATTTCAAGTATTTTTAGTGAATTATAGTTTTGTGTACAAAAAAATTGTAATGTTTTTCTAGTTCCTAGTTCTTCTATTACATGAACTTTTCCCTGCAGTAAAAGTTGAGCTGCAATCCACCTGGCGCACTCGTGGGCGTGGGGGCCATGGAGGTAAATATTTGAGCTTTCTCTTATTTCTATTTGTTTAGGAAATCGCAAATCGCGTTTGAGTGGCATTAGCCTGGTTTGTGCCTTGCTAAGCCAAACGTTAGCTTTCCAGGTCTTTTCATTTTGGGCTGCAGCGGGAAGGTAGGCGGGGGCGTATGCCACGAGTGCGGCAGCATCGTAAATCTGGCGTGGTTTGAGAAGTCTAATTAGAAGAAAAAGGAGAAGTGAAATAAATATCCAAGGAGCTTTTGCCCGAATCGATTCAGGAAGAGTAGGAAGAAAGAATCTGGAAAATACTGGAAATAAAAAAATAATGCTGAGGAAAGGAATCAAAGAGGCAAAAATATTTTTTCTTTCATTTGGGGGAAGGGGAAAAGTAAAGTCGGCGTGCGGAAGGCGATATTCGAAAGTATTTAGGCCGACGTGAATTTGTTGATTAGGTCGGAGGAAGAAAAATTTTTTCTGTTCTCTTGAGCCTAAGAGAGCTGTTGGTAAGAGAGGGAAGGAAAGCCACAGCGGACCAATCTTTCGTTTTATTTTTAGAGGGGAAAGCAACTGTATGCGAGCGCGATGCTTAGGATCTTGTGAGCAGGTAAAATGAAGATGAGCACGGGAAGTATAAGAATCTGTGATTCCGCGTGCGCGTCCAATTACTCCTGAGCCGAGACAAAGCCCAGTATCGGGGCCGGCGATAATCGCTAAATGGGGACTAAGAGTTTCTTGAGCAGTAAGCATTTGGATTTCCTTCTTTTAGATATTTTTATTGTTTTTCTCTCTTTCTCAGAGGAGAAAGTGGAAAGTTATTAAAGTGTGGAAAACCGCTTTGTGGATATCTTTCTTCTTGGGATGGAATAACTACCGTTGGGATGGAATAACTACCGTTTATAGGTGAAGATGGTGGCATGACAAATTCTTTGCCTTTTACTTCTTCCTCTGCTGAAACTGCAAACTTTGTGGGGCGTCAACGTCCTGTTTTTGACTCTGCGGGAAAGCTATTAGAACTGGCTCGGCGTTTAGTTAAAGATTGCAGCTCTGGAAATCAACTTTCAGACTCGCTGTCCTTCGATGAGGCGCGTAAATACTGGAATCAGTTAGCGGAAGTAATTTGGGCAGCGCGAATTGACTATTACAATTCTTCTGCAGAGAAGCTGGAAACTGAGGGTACGGTTTTATCCGATGATGAGTTTAACCTTCTCTACTCTCGTTTAGAATCGCTGGAACAAATGTTTCCGCAACTTAGTGAGCTTGATTCTCCGACTAAGGAAGTGGGGGGAGAAACTACTGAGGGATTTACTAAAGTTGCTCATTTAGAGCGGATGATGAGCCTGGAGGATGTCTTTAAGATTTCCGAGGTAGATGAGTGGTATCAAAGAATGCTGTCTCTTAGCGCCTTGGAAGAAGTTGAATGTACCGCTGAGGCAAAGATAGATGGCTTAGCTCTCTCACTGGTCTACGAAGACGGCATTCTTACCCGAGCTGTCACTCGGGGGGATGGAGACATGGGAGATGATGTTACGGCCAATGCGCTGACAATCTCGTGTATTCCTCGTCGCTTGAAAACTTCCACTCCGCCCCGTTTGGTCGAGGTACGTGGTGAGGTGTTTATTGCCACGCAAGATTTCTTAAATCTAAATAGTGATCGCCTGGCGATGGATCGAGAAGTGGATTTTACCCGAGCTGAAATTAATTCTGCGCAACTGTTTGTCAATCCGCACGGTGAATTGAGTCAGAAGCAGGGTACAGCGGGCTCAACGCGTTTTCGTTCCCGTTTACGTAATGTGCGTACGTTTTCTAATGCTCGCAATACCGCTACCGGTTCTTTGCGTCAGAAATATTGGCAGCGTGTTGCCCGGCGCCCACTTTCTTTTATCGCTCACGGGGTGGGACAAGTTGAGCTTGCGCAGGGTAGCACTTTGCCTGTTTTACTTTCGGATTGGTTTAACCTATTAGAACAGTGGGGAGTACCGATTTCTCCCTATACTCAAGTACTTAACTCATTGGACGAGATTCATGCATATATAGCCGATATCGGGAATCGACGCGCTAGTTTACATCACGGTATTGATGGCGTTGTCTTGAAAGTTAATTCGCGTCTTTTGCAAGAGGAGATGGGCTTTACTGCGCGGGTGCCTCGTTGGGCTAGTGCCTATAAGTTCCCCCCGGTAGAAGTACACACGAAATTGCATGATATTCGTGTACAGGTGGGACGTACTGGGCGAGTAACGCCGTATGCAGTTTTGGAAGAGGTGGAAGTAGATGGTTCTCGTGTTGCGCGCGCTACCTTACATAATCCGGGTGAAGTTGTCCGGAAGGGCGTAAAAATCGGGGATACCGTGGTGGTGCGTAAGGCGGGAGATGTGATTCCCGAGGTAGTCGGGCCGGTTTTGGCCTTGCGTTCGGGGAATGAACGGGATTTTGTGATGCCTACGCTTTGCCCTTCATGCGGGCATCCGATTCGTCCGGCAAAGGATGGAGATGCTGATATTCGTTGTTTGAATGCTGCTACCTGTCCAGCTCAGCTAACTGAGCGGATTGCTAATTTGGGTTCGCGGAAAAGCTTGGATATTGAAGGTCTAGGTGATCGAAGTGCCTTGGCATTGACCCAGCCGGAGACTGACCGGGAGTTGGTGGAAGCGGCATTGGCATCGGGTGAACGGGTACGTTTGGAAAATAACCTTATTCTGGGGCTTTCTTCGCAGCAGCTTGAGAGCTTGAGTGAGGTTGAGCTGATGGATGCGGCGAAAGACCTTTTGCCTCCCGTGCAGTCACCAGTTTTAACTTCTGAGGCTGGTTTATTTGATTTGCGGGTTGAGGACCTGCGTGAGGTGATGATCTGGCAGCGTGAGAAACGAATGGAAGGGTTTGCGTGGCGTCAGATTCGTTATTTCTATACCAATACGCGCTATCAGCAGACTAAGAATCTTCCGGCACGGGTACTTAACGAGCCTGTGCCGACGAAGGATACAGAACTTTTTTTCCAGCAGTTAGCGGCGGCAAAAAAGCAGCCGTTATGGCGTTTTTTGGTGGCTCTTTCAATTCGTAATGTTGGTCCGGTATTGGCCCGCGTGATTGCCGAACATTTTAGATCTTTGCAGGCAATCAGTGAAGCAAGTGTGGAAGATTTCGTGAAGATTGACGGGGTAGGCGAGGAAATCGCGGTTTCCCTAGTACGTTGGTTCGAGGTCGATTGGCATCGTGAAATTGTAAATCGTTGGCGGGCAAGTGGAGTGGGATTTGCTGATGCAGATTCTTCTACTCCGGTATTGGAGCAGACCTTAGCGGGTTTGACTGTGGTAGTTTCTGGTTCTGTGGAGGGATACACACGGGATTCGGCTAAAGAGGCTTTGGCTGCGCGGGGAGCGAAGGTTGCTTCTTCGGTTTCTAAACGCACTTCCTTGTTGGTAGCGGGACCGGGGGCCGGCTCTAAAGCCACTAAGGCACAGGAACTGGGGGTTAGTGTACTTCCGGCAGAGCAGTTTACATACCTGCTGGAAAATGGTTGGGAAAAAGACTAAAACCAAATCCTTAGGGGGGAGATAATCTTTTCAATCAGTTGGTAGAAAAGTGGTCTCTTGACCCATTTTTTCCGTTTTAGTCTCCGGGCTGTGGTCATGTCTTTAAGGAAGATTTTTTCCATGACCTCGGCGGTGGAATTTCCGTGTAGAGTGACGTTTACTTCAAAGTTTCCAAGAAGTGAAAGGCGGTCTATGTTTGCGGTACCGATTGTGCTCCAACGGCCGTCTATGGTGGCGGTCTTGGCGTGTACCATCGCGTGTTTGTAAAGCCATATTTCTACGCCGGCTTCTAAGAATTCGGTGAAGTTCGTGGCAGCAGCCCAGTCTGCCAGAACGTGGTTTGAACGTTCTGGGATGAGGATTTTTACGTCTACTCCGCGCTTGGCGGCGGCTTTGAGCGCATTGATTATTTCCCGGTCTGGAATAAAGTACGCTTGGGTAATCCAGATTCTTTGGGAGGCGCGTTTAATGGCATCTAGGTAGGTCCCCCGGATAGGAAATAGTATTGCCGAGGGGGTATTGGCTACTGCCTGTATGCGAGAATCCCATTTACGGGCACCTCGTTCTGGGAGCGCCGGGTGATGGGTTTCGCGGAATTCATTCCAGAACTCTACAAAGGTATTTTCGAGTTCCCAGACAGCCGGACCTTGAATTCGGATTTGCGTGTCTCTCCATTCGGTAGCGTAGAGCTGGCCAATATTGTATCCGCCTACCCAGCCTACTTCGCCGTCTACAACCAAGATTTTACGGTGGTCGCGACCGAATAAGCGCCAACGTAGGAGGAAGAGAGCGGGACGAATCAGGGGGAATCTAAGAACATGCAGGTGGGGAATCTTGGGAAAAATCTTGAAAGCTGGGTTTACTACTAGGTTCGCGAATGAATCGTAGACGCAGTAGACTTCAACACCGCGTTTAGCAGCGTCTATTACGGCTTCTTTGAAGGCTTTTCCGACCTCGTCACCTTTCCAGATGAAGCTTTCTAGAAATACGCTTTTTTTAGCGTTTTTGATTGCTTCAAGCATGTCGGCATAGAGAGCTGTGCCGTTTGTATAGACGGTGATTTCGTTTTCTCCCAGCGTGGTTTCTACCGGGGGAAGATGGGGGAAGCCTTTGAAACCACCGGGGACACGCTGTTTACGGTACTGGTCGTAGGTAACAATTCCTGCAGCGGTTGCAACCTGTAGTCCGAGTACACCCAAAATCCAGTATTTAATTGCCTGGCGGGCGGCTCCACGCATGCCGTGTGGGTGCATCCTTTTGAAGTGGTTCCAGGCGCTTACTTTCATAGCAACTAAGGTAGCATGAAAGGTGTGATTTAGGTCTTTTTTCTACTTGGTTAGGCGCTTGTTTTTGTTGCTCACAGCAGAGCTGGATTAAGTTTTTTATTTTTTCGTATAGACTTTAAGCATGTCTGATTTTTCAACCGAGATGGTAATGCGTCTGGCCTCTATGGCACGGATCGCGATTACCGAAGAAGAAGCAAATTCGTTAGCGGCCGAGTTGGAGGTTATTACCCAGTCGGTCGAAAAGGTTCAGCGGGTGGCAACCGATGATGTTCCCGCTACCTCTCACCCGATTGCGCTGGAAAATGTTATGCGCGTTGATGAGGTAGGTGAGACCCTTGACCGAGATGAGGTTTTGGCTGCCGCACCCCTTGCACAATCTGGAATGTTCAAGGTGGCACAGATTCTGGGGGAGGAATAAAAATGTCGGTTGATTTAACTTTAGACGCGCTTGCTTTGGCGCAGGGACTACGTGATGGTGAATTTACTTCGGTGGAGCTAACCCAGGCTTGCCTAGATAGAATCGCGGCTTTTGATTCTCGTGTCCACGCTTTTTTGCACATTGATTCCGAGGGCGCTTTAGCTGTTGCGGCACAGGTTGATGCTTTGCGTGCCAAGGGTGAAGAATTACACCCTCTGGCCGGTGTGCCGATTGCTTTGAAGGACAATATCGTTACTCGGGGTATGCCGACGACTTGTGGGTCGCGCATGTTGGAAGGGTGGCTGCCTCCTTACGATGCGACTGTTGTGAAGCGGATTAAGGCAGCTCGTTTACCGATTTTGGGTAAGACCAATATGGACGAGTTTGCGATGGGATCTTCTTGTGAGCACTCGGCGTTTGGTCCCACGCATAACCCCTGGGATTTGGATCGGATTCCGGGTGGTTCCGGTGGTGGTTCCGCCGCTGCAGTGGCTGCTTTTATGGTTCCTTTGGCGCTTGGATCGGACACTGGTGGTTCAATCCGTCAGCCCGCAGCCGTGACAGGTACTGTCGGCTCTAAGCCTACTTACGGTGCGATTTCTCGTTATGGTTTGGTGGCGATGGCCTCGTCCCTTGACCAGATTGGTCCGGTTACCCGTTCGGTGCGTGACGCTGCAGCTTTGCAAGAGTTGATTGGTGGATTTGATCCGCATGATTCAACTTCTTTGCCTGACTCGCAAGAAGGTTTGCTGGCCGCTACGCAAGCGGTTGCGCAGAGTGGTTCTTTGGAAGGTTTGCGAATCGGTATTGTTAAGCAGCTTACCGGTGAGGGATACGCTCCTGAGGTGCAGGAACACTTTGATAATTCGGTGCGTATTTTGCAAGAACGCGGTGCCAGCGTGGTAGAGGTGGATTGCCCTTCCTTTGACTATGCGATGGGTGCTTATTACCTGATTATGCCGGCTGAAGTTTCTTCTAACCTGGCTCGTTTTGATGGTGTCCGTTACGGTTTGCGTGTGGAACCGTCCGAGGGGCCAGTAACTGCCGAGCGCGTAATGGCCGCCACTCGTGCAGCCGGGTTCGGTTCTGAGGTTAAGCGACGCATTATTTTGGGTACGTTTGTGCTTTCTTCCGGTCAGGTTGATGCCTATTACGGTGCCGCTCAGAAAGTACGTACTTTGATTCAGAGGGATTTTGCCGCTGCGTTTGAGAAGGCGGATGTTTTGATTTCTCCGACTGCGCCGACTACGGCCTTTAAGTTGGGGGAGAAAGAATCTGATCCGATGGCAATGTATCTCAACGATGTGGCTACGGTTCCGGCGAACCTCGCTGGTGTTCCGGCAATTTCTGTTCCGAATGGTCTTGATGCTAAGGGCTTGCCGGTTGGTTTCCAGGTAATTGCTCCGGCTCACGAAGATCGTTTGATGTATGAAGTTGCGCAACTGCTGGTTACGGGAAGTGAAGATCATACTCCCGACAGCTGCCCAGCGAAAGATTGGAAGGCGGAAGACTGATGGCTGATTTGATTAAGTACGAGGACGCAGTTTCTAAATACGACCCGGTTTTGGGGCTTGAGGTTCACGTGGAGCTGGGAACGAAAACGAAAATGTTTGACGCTGCTCCGAATGAATTTGGGGGCGATCCAAATACTTTCTTGACTCCGGTTTCCTTGGGATTGCCCGGTTCTTTGCCGGTGGTCAATGCTACTGCGGTGGAATATGCAATTCGTATTGGTTTGGCGCTTAACTGTAAGATTGCTGAATACTGTCGTTTTTCGCGTAAGAACTATTTCTATCCGGACTTGACTAAGGCGTTCCAGACTTCTCAGTACGACGAGCCGATTGCCTATGATGGTTATTTGGACGTTGAACTTGATGACGGTGAGATTTTCCGCGTTCCCATTGAGCGTGCGCACATGGAAGAAGACGCCGGTAAAAACACCCACCTCGGCGGTGATAGCGGTCGTATTCACGGTGCTTCAGCTTCTTTGGTTGACTATAACCGTGCGGGTGTCCCGTTGGTGGAAATCGTAACTCGCCCGATTGAAGGCGCGGGGGAGCGAGCTCCTGAGGTAGCAGCCAAATATGTACAGACTTTGCGGGATATTTTCCGGGCGATTGGCGTGTCGGAAGCGCGTATGGAACGCGGTAATGTGCGTGCGGATGTCAACGTTTCATTGCGTCCTTCCGCAGATGCTCCTTTGGGTACTCGTACCGAGACGAAGAATGTTAACTCTTTCCGCTCAATAGAGCGGGCGGTACGTTATGAGATTCGTCGTCAGGGTGCAACTTTGGACAAGGGCGAGGCCGTTTTCCAAGAGACTCGTCACTTCCATGAGGAAGACGGATCGACTTCCTCGGGCCGCGCTAAGACCGATGCTGAAGACTACCGTTATTTCCCGGAACCTGATTTGGTTCCACTGCGTCCTTCGCGTGAGTGGGTTGAAGAAATTCGTGCTTCGTTGCCCGAGCTTCCTCAGGAACGTCGTCGCCGTTTGCTTGCCGAATGGGGATACACGGATATGGAAATGCGCGACGTGGTTAATGCCGGTGCGCTTGATTTGATTGAAGCTACTGTCAACGCTGGAGCTAGCGCTCTGGCTGCTCGTAAGTGGTGGATGGGAGAACTTTCACGAGCCGCAAAGGACGCTGGAATAACCCTGGAAGAACTGCCAATTGAGCCGGTTGCGATTGCTCAGTTACAACAGATGGTTGACGAGGGCAAGCTTAACGACAAGTTGGCACGTCAGGTTTTGGAAGGCGTGTTAGCTGGCGAGGGTGATCCCGCGAAGGTTGCCACTGATCGTGGTTTGGAAGTTGTTTCAGATGATTCGGCTCTAATCGCTGCGGTTGACGAGGCTTTAGCTGCTGACCCCTCTATTGCGGAAGCTATCCGCGGGGGCCGTGTACAGGCCGCTGGTGCGGTTGTGGGTGCGGTTATGAAAGCCACGCGCGGGCAGGCTGATGCTGCTCGTGTGCGCGAACTGGTTATGGAGCGTGTCGGTATCTGAGTATTACTCTGGCCGACGATAGTTAGGAGATAGAGGCAAATGCCTAGGGTTAGTCCTTCATATACGGTGGTTTTTCGGCTGCTCGTAGCCGAGACCACGGCAACTTCAGAAATTACGGCGGTTGTGGCGGAATTAGGTGCGGTTTTAACTGCTCTTGATATCGTCAAGTCTGACCGTGAGGGTGTCGCGATGGACTTGATGGCCGATTGTTACGATTCTGACCACCGACGTTCTTTAGTTGCAGCTTTGGAAGATTTGGAAGGTGTTGTAGTACAGAACGTATCTGACTCAACATTCCTTTCTCATGTGGGCGGTAAGCTTGAGGTTCGTTCTAAGGTTCCGGTGAAGAACCGTCGTGATCTTTCTCGTGCTTACACTCCCGGTGTTGCCCGAGTTTGTACCGCAATTGCGGATGAGCCTTCGAAGGCTTATTTGTTGACCATGAAGGCTAATACGGTGGCTGTTGTCTCTGACGGTAGCGCGGTTTTAGGGTTGGGGGATATCGGTCCGGCCGCCGCACTTCCCGTGATGGAAGGCAAAGCTATCCTGTTTAAGGAATTCGCTAACGTGGATGCCTGGCCGGTGGTATTGGACACCACGGATACCGAGGAAATTATTCGAATTGTTAAGGCCATAGCTCCGGCTTATGGTGGGATTAACTTAGAGGATATTGCCGCTCCTCGTTGTTTTGAGATTGAGGAGCGTTTGCGACAGGAATTAGATATTCCGGTTTTCCATGATGACCAGCACGGAACCGCAATTGTGGTTTTGGCAGCGCTTTTGAACGCTTTGAAGCTTGTGGGCAAGAAAATTGAAGATGTTCGTATTGTTTGCTCAGGTGTGGGAGCCGCCGGTTCAGCAATTATTAAATTACTGATGGCGCAGGGCGCGCGTGACATTGTTGGATACGGTCGCTCAGGTGCTTTGCACGCCGGTGACGTAGAGGGAATGCATCCTTCACGTGCTTGGTTGGCGCAGAACACTAACCCTCGTGAGGTAACGGGTTCTTTACGCGAGGGCGTACGCGATGCCGATGTATTTATCGGTGTTTCGCAGGGGAACCTCCTCGACCCTGAAGATATTGCCACGATGGCTGATGGGGCGATTGTTTTTGCCTTGGCTAATCCCACTCCGGAGGTTGATCCGTTGGGTGCTGCTGATTATGCGGCGGTAGTAGCCACCGGACGTTCTGACTATCCGAACCAGATTAATAATGTTTTAGCCTTCCCGGGCTTATTCCGAGGGATTTTGGATGCGGGGGTTTCAGAGATTACAACTGAGGTTTTGCGTGTGTGTGCATGCGCAATTGCAGATGTAGTTTCGGAAGAAGAACTGTCTTCGCGTTACATTATTCCGGGAGTATTTGATGAGAGGGTAGCTCCCGCTGTGGCGGCTGCGGTTATTGATGCGGTTAAGGATTTGCCCACTCACCAAGTTGCTCAGCAAGAGCATTTGGGGATTTTGTAAAATTTGCTTTCCGAGGTTGCTTTTCAGCAGCCTCGGAAACCTTTATAGTTAGGTTGTTTTGATGTTCAACATAGGAGTTAAACGGATGGGTAATAACGCTAATGTGGCTGTTGGTTCCGGGGCGTCAGGGGAGGCAGTGTTGCCAGATCCTAACTGGTTTGATGATGAGTTTGTCGCCCTTTATAAGTACGGAATGAACAGCCGCGTGGAGCACGGGTTTGGATATTTGGGGCGTGAGGGCGAAGTCGTTTTGTCTAAGCCTGTAGAACTGTGGATTACCTGCCGGATGACTCATACTGCAGCTTTGGCTTATATGCGTGGAATTGAGGGCGCGAGAGAGTTTGCTGAGCACGGTTTGCGGGCAATTTCTTCTTCCTTTAAGGACGAGAAGTTTGGCGGATGGTATTCGGCGATTAACCATGATGGTTCTCCCGTTGATTCTCGTGCGCAAAAAGAAGCGTATGCTCACGCTTTTGTTGCTTTGGCAGCTTCTTCTTTGGTTGCGGCAAAGATTCCTGGTGCACAGGAATTATTGGAAGAAGCTAAACGTGACCAGGAAGAACACTGGTTTGATAAAGAAACCGGACTGGTTTTCGATCGCCGGTCATTCGATTTTTCTGAGATTGATGCTTATCGGGGAATTAATGCGGCAATGCATACGGTGGAGGCTTACCTAGCGGTTGCTGATGTTACTGGTGAATCAATTTGGCGCGAGCGGGCCGTGGGAATTGTTGAATTTGCACTTAAACAGTCGCAGGCTCATAACGATCGTTTGCCTGAGCACTTCTCTAGTGATTGGGTGCCGGATTTGGAATATAACAAGGAACGTCCGGCTGATCCTTTCCGTCCTTATGGAACTACTCCGGGTCACGGTTTTGAGTGGGCTCGTTTGTCTGCCCAAGCCGGGGTTGGCGCTGAACGTCCAGATTTGGTTGAGCAGGCACTACCACTCTTTGTACGTGCTACCGAGGACGGTTGGGCACCGGATGGAAATGAAGGTTTTGTCTACACTACTGATTGGGAAGGCAAACCTGTGGTAGTTCAGCGGATGCACTGGGTTGCCGCGGAGGCAATCGCTGCAGCTAACGTACTTGGTCGTATTGAATCCTTGGCCGGATTGGCTGATTTTGATGGATTGCAAGATATGTGGTGGGAATACGTACGTAAGTATGTAATTGATTCTCCCGGACGCTGGAACCACGAGTTGGGGGCGGATATGTCGGTAGCTACGGTGACTTGGCCGGGGATGCCCGACGCCTATCACGCCGCGCAGTGTGTTTTGATGCCAAGAATCCCAGTAGTTCCTGTGTTCTCTGCCGCAGTTTCGCTGGGCTTTGCACCATTGGGTGAAGATAAGTAAATATTTCTTTTGTCGAGGCGGGGTTACTTGGTTTGCAAGCACCTCGCCTCGTCCCTTGTTTTCCTGGCCAAATAGAAACATGTGTTTGAGGTCATGTTGTTTGGGTTTGTGTTGGGGGTGGTGGTTGGGTATAGTTTTTGTCTGTTGCCGGCGAGGTTTTCTTGTTTGGTGGCGGATGTTTTTCCTTCTGCTGATTTGCTGGGTTTTCTGGTTTTTTGGTGGTTGTGGAGGGTGTTGTTTGATAACTCGATAGTGTGTTTTTGTTCTTTATGTTTTGTTTATTTTTTTGTTTTTGTTAGTTTTTTT
>JAHUUJ010000003.1 GCA_019218365.1 Actinomycetaceae bacterium TAE3-ERU4
GCCGTGGGCCACGTAATTTTGATGACCGTCGCGATAACCGTGGTGGCCGTGATGATAATCGTGGTGGTGGGCGTCGTTGGAACGATGACCGTCGTGATAGCCGTGGGCCACGTAATTTTGATGACCGCCGTGACAACCGTGGTGGCCGTGATGATAATCGTGGTGGTGGGCGTCGTTGGAACGATGACCGTCGTGATAGCCGTGGGCCACGTAATTTTGATGACCGCCGTGACAACCGTGGTGGCCGTGATGATAATCGTGGTGGTGGGCGTCGTTGGAACGATGACCGTCGTGATAGCCGTGGGCCACGTAATTTTGATGACCGTCGCGAAAGTCAAGAAGCACGTGCAAACCGTCTCGGGAATGAACCCGAAATCCCTGGAGACATCAAGGTTGAAGATCTTGATCGTCAGGTTCAGGCTCAGCTACGCACTCTTTCCGGCCCTAACGCGCAGACAGTTGCACGACACCTCGTGGCTGCTGGTCGCCTAATTGATGAAGATCCTGAACTTGCTTACGAACATGCGATGGCCGCATCTGCTCGTGCCGGTCGTGTCGACGTAGTACGTGAAGCAGCTGCACTTACTGCTTACCAGGTGGGCAAGTATGAAGACGCACTACGTGAGGTGCGGGCTGTACGTAGGCTTTCTGGATCTGATTCATTACGTGCCGTTGAAGCTGACTGTGAGCGCGCTGCTGGGCGTCCCCAAAAGGCGCTTGATATAATTAACCAGACAGATTTATCGACTCTCGATTTAGCTGAGCAAATTGAAGTAATTATTGTTGCTTCTGCAGCTCGTGGTGATTTGGGTGAATCGGAAGCTGGATTGGTAATTGTCACCGATGCACTTGAACAGTTACCAAAGGGAACTGACGAGTTTTACGTTAACCGTCTCCTGACAGTTAAAGCTGATAGATTACGTGAACTTGGAAGGACTTCTGAGGCCGAGGAAATTGAAGTAGATTTGCCAGAGGAAATCGAAGAGAGCGTAATTTATGACTTGGAAGAAGTTGTAGAAAGCGATTTTGACGATCGTCGTTCCGAACTACGTGGTTGCTCTGTAACACTAACCACTGCTTTCGATATTGCTCTTTACGACCTTGATGGAGTTTGCTACCGCGGAACCGATCCGGTTGAACACGCGGCTGAATCAATTGAAAAGGCCCGTGAAGGCGGTCTAATTGACGTTTATGTAACGAATAATGCTTCTCGTACTCCGCAGCAAGTAGCTGAAAAATTGACAGCCTTGGGAATCAACGCAGTTCCTGAACGAGTGATGACCGCTGCGATGGATATCGTGGGAATCATGGAAGGCGACTTAGAATCAGGCGCAAAAGTTTTGGTCGTTGGGGGAGACGGCCTTAAGGAAGCTGTTGCTAAGGCTGGATTTGAAATTGTTGCCAGCGCGAAAGATGAACCTGTAGCTGTGGTACAGGGCTGGGACGCTAGCGTGGATTGGGCAAAGATGTCTGAGTTGGCGTATGCGATTACTAACGGAGCTCGTTTCTACGCTTCTAATTTAGATGCTTCTTTGCCTACAGAAAATGGTTTTGCGTTGGGAAATGGCGCTTTAGTTGAAGCCGTTAAACTCTGCACTAACCGTCGTCCTTTTGCCGGAGGTAAGCCCTTCCCTGGAATTTACCGTAAGGCAGCAGAATTGGTTGGTAAAGAAGGGCGCTGCATAAGCGTGGGTGACAGGCTAGAAACCGACATTCAGGGTGCTCGTTCTGCACGAATTCCTGCTTTGCACGTTCTAACTGGTGTACATGCAGCACGCGACATCGTGATGGCGCAGTCGAATCAGCGTCCTTCATTTGTGGGGATTGATTTGCGTGCTCTTGATCAGGCGCATCCGCAACCTCGTCACCATATTGAGGGCGCCTGGAGTTGCGGTACATCTGAGCCAGTATCAGTAGATCGTTGGGGAACTATCCTTGTGGGCAATCAAGAACTTACCGAAGGATCGCAGCTAACCATTGATAACTATCGCGCACTAATTGCTGCTGCCTGGGAAAAGATTGACCTAGGCCACCGCGTAAAGTGCCCGAATTTCACCGTTGTTGCTAACGAGGAGGGGAATAACCTCATCGTACGTGAAGAAGAATCTGAACGTGGTTACGAAGAATTTGATTCCGAAGAGACTGGGGACGAGCTTCTCGAAGAAGATAGTTCTGACAGCGAAGAAGATGAGCAATTCTGAAAATAAACCTAACGAGATTCAGCTAGATAATATCTGGCAGAATCTTTCTGCTGAGCTCGATGCGATTGAATGCATCGAGCCAGCAGAGGTCCCTGCGCGCATACGTTCTGTGCTTGAAAAAGTTGAGCGTGAACTTGAAAATACGAGGCCGAATCATGGGTAGGCTAGTTCGACTTGATGCTGAGATGGTACGTCGCGGTTTAGTACGTTCTCGTACTAATGCGCAGGAAATGATTGCGCAGGGGAAGGTAAAGGTATCTGGTGAGGTTGTTTTGAAAGCAGCTCGCCAGGTAGATAAAGCTGATCCAATTGTCTTAACCGAAGATCCAGCTGACCAGTACGTCTCGCGAGGCGCCTATAAACTCCTCGGAGCGTTAGAGTATCTAGGTAAGCAAGCCCCAGCGGTGCAGGGAAGATATTGTCTTGATGCAGGAGCATCAACAGGTGGCTTTACAGATGTTCTGCTCCGACATGGTGCTGAAAGTGTTATTGCTGCTGATGTTGGGTACGGGCAACTTGCTTGGAAACTTCAGTCGGATAAACGTGTAATCGTGATGGATAGAACTAACGTTCGTTCCTTAGAACCTACTGATTTACCCTATCGTCCCACGCTTTTAGTGGGTGATTTATCCTTTATCTCCCTACAACTAATCATTCCTGCGTTGGCGCGCTGCGCGGCGGAGGAAGCAGATTTTTTGCTAATGGTTAAACCGCAGTTTGAGATTGGTAAAGAACTGTTGGGAGCTGGCGGGGTGGTACGTAATCCAGATCATCATTTTTCTACTGTGCGGGCGGTGGCTTTAAAGGCAATTGAATCTGGTCTTTCTATCCGGGCGGTAGCGCCTTCGCCTCTTCCGGGTCCTGCTGGCAATGTGGAATATTTTTTATATTTGGAAAAAACTGCGGCTTCTCCAGATAAGTTTTCACTAGAGGAACTAGATGGCTGGATACAACAGGCTGTTGAACGTGGTCCGGCTGGAAAAGAGTGGAAACATGATTAAGAATTTTGCTTTGATCGAGCATGTTTCTAACCCTAATCGGGAAGCGGTGGCAAATACTGCTCGCCGGATTCTTGAAGAATTAGGGTGTCAGGTTGCTTCCCTGCATGAGCCTAATTTTGCTGACTCAGAAATTATTATCGCCGTGGGCGGGGACGGTACATTGCTTCGGGCCGCAGAAAAAGGACGCTCCTTAAAGGTTCCAGTAATTGGCTTTAACGCAGGTCATATGGGGTTTTTGACCGAGGGTGATTATCGTGATTTAGCACTTGCACTAGACCGTTTAGCCAATGGTGAGTTTACCTTGGAAGAACGTGTCACAATTGATGTGAGTATTGAGCATACTAATGGTCAACACGATAGTAATTGGGCATTAAATGAAGCTGCTATTGGGCGTACGGGCCTGGCTCATCCGGCTAATTTTGCGGTTGGTGTAGATGGGAGAGCGCTTTCTGCATATGCTGCGGATGGAATTATTATTGCTACTCCGACAGGTTCAACGGCCTATTCGTTCTCTGCTGGAGGACCAATCATCTGGCCGGATGTTGAAGCTATGTTATTTGCTCCGTTGGCGGCGCACGGGCTGTTTACTACGCCTCTGGTGCTTGGGCCTAATTCACAAATTCAGGTACAAATAGATGATAACCAGCGTTCTCAATTGCAGGTTTGGTTTGATGGCTTGAGGATGTGTAACGTTCGTGCGGGGGATTCCCTCACAGCGCAGATTTCTCCAAATCCGGTTGTGTTAGCCCGTCTTTCGGATAGTCCTTTTTCTGAGCGGTTGGTGAAAAAATTTCATTTGCCAGTAGCGTCTTGGAAGAGCGGTGGTAGTGAGTGCTGAGTGAAGTTGAAATTAAGAATGTCGGAGTGATTGATTGTGCGCGTTTGGAACTTAAACCTGGGCTGACGACTATCACTGGTGAAACAGGCGCGGGAAAGACTATGGTTTTGACGGGCCTTGGACTTTTGTTAGGCGGAAGAGCTGATTCAGCAACAGTTCGTTTGGGAGCTGAGAGTGCTTCTGTAAGCGGTGTGTTTAACCTTTCTGATTTTCCTAACCTTCTTGAGCTTGATGAACTGGATTTAGAGCTTGAGGAAGGAGAGCTTTTTATCTCACGTCGAGTTAGTGCAAAAGGTGGTTCGAGGGCTCGTATTCAGGGGACTCCACAGCCAATTTCAGTTTTGTCTAACTTAGGTCATTCTTTGGTTACGGTACATGGACAGTCTGATCAGATTGCCCTGAAAAATAGTTCAATTCAGCGCTCTATACTTGATTCTTACGGTGGGAAAAAATTGGCATTAGCTCTGGAAAGCTATCGCCGGGCTTGGGATTTTGCGGTTAATTCTAAGAGAGAGCTTGATACTTGGTTGCAGGGGGTAGAGCTTTACGATTTAGAGGCTCAGCGTTTGAGTGAAGGACTTAAGCTTTTTGATTCTTTAAATCCTCAGCTGGGAGAAGAAGCTGAGCTTGATAGCTTAATAGAGCGTCTTTCTAATGTTAGTGACTTAAGAGCCTTGGTTAGCAGCGCGGCACTGTCTTTACGTCAGAGTGAGATGGCGCCGGATGCTTTGACATTTTTAGGACAAGCTCAGCACTCTTTAGAAAATGCCACCGCTTTTGATACTGCTTTGCAGTCTTTGGCTGGCAGGGTACAACAGCTTGTGGTTTTGGCCGGTGATATTGCCGATGAATGCGAGATGTATTTACGGGAGCTCAGTGCTGATCCGGCAGTTTTGTCTCAGGCTCATGCACGTCGTGCTAGTTTACGTAAACTATTGCAGGGACGTGCTGCTAATTTGGAGGAACTAATTTCCTGGGCTGCGCAGGCACGTCAGCGTCTAGAGCAGGTGGGGGATGTCACCGGACGTACTAAAGAACTTGAAAGCAATCTTGCTGAGGCAAAGAATCAAGTATTGTGTGCAGGGGAAAAACTTAGCCGGTTGCGTGAAGATACGGCGCTTGAATTGTCTAAGCAAGTGACTTCTCAGCTGGCTGGGCTGGCGATGGGAAAAGCGTCTTTCAAAGTTGAGTTACGTCCCTTGGATAAACCTCGTTCTATTGGTTTGGAGGAAATTGTTTTTCTGCTTCAGCCGCATCCTCAGGCACCGGCTCGTCCTCTTTCGCAGGGGGCTTCGGGAGGTGAACTTTCTCGGGTGATGCTGGCGATAGAGGTGGCTGCTGCTACAGTTGCCGGAAACGAAAAAGGACGAACTTTTATCTTCGACGAGGTAGATTCCGGCGTCGGTGGCCAGGCTGCTTTGGAAGTGGGAAAAAAGCTATCTGAGTTGGCACGTACCTCTCAAGTGATTGTAGTTACGCATTTAGCGCAGGTTGCCGCTTTTGCAGATACTCATATTTTGTTGGAAAAAAGAGAGAATTCAACCTCGTTAAAGGAATTGTCTGAGAAGGAACGAGTTGATGAGTTGGGAAGGATGCTTTCGGGACAAGCTACCCCAAAAGCGGCCCGCGCCCATGCCGTTGAGCTAATTAAGACTGCAAAGATGGCACAATCTATCTTGTGAGAAGAGAAAAAGACCTGAATAATTCCTCCGTAACCGGATTGGTGCGGATGGACGACGAGATTTCGGTAGTTACTTCGCGCCTTGAAGTTGGTGAAATTGCCGTTATTAATGTGCCAGATTTAGACCGCGCGAGCGCGTTAGAGCTGATTGAAGCTAGACCATCGGCAGTTTTGAACGCGGCACCATCCGTTACAGGACGCTATCCCACGCGAGGTGCTAGTACCCTTTTAGAAGCTGGGGTTACGCTAGTGGACGAGTTAGGCACGGGGATTCTTGCCCTGCAAGAGGGGCAGAGGGTTCGCGTTGAGGACAATTGCGTTTACTTGGCTGACCAGCTTGTGGCGAAGGGAAAACTCGCCACTGTGGAGAGCGTTAAAGCAGCTTTAGCTAATGCAAAACTGGGAGTTGGAGACCAACTGCAATCTTTTGCGATTAACACTTCTGAATTCCTAAAAGCGGAACAGCCCCTGCTATTTGACGGAGTGGGCCTCGAATCTTTGGGTTCTAATTTTTCCGCTCGTCCGGTGGTTGTAGTTGGTCCGGGTGATAGGTCTCGGGAACAGCTTTTTTCTCTTTATCGATTCATTCGCGATAGGAATGCTGCGATAATTGCGGTTGGGTCGGGAGCGAAATCTGTCTTAAAGGCAAATCTGAAGCCGGATTTAATTACGGGTAATATACGTGCTGTGCCTGATGAGGCTTTGCGTTCCGGGGCAGAGATTGTTTTGCATTCTCCGCGTTTGGTTCCTTTGAAAGATCCTCGTCTTGATTCTATGGGATTGGCTTATTCCAATGTAGCCTCTTCTCTTGATGACACTGACTTGGCAACTGTTATCGCAATTCATTGTGAAGCTGAGCTGGTTATTCCCTTGGGAGCGTATGAGTCAATGGAAGAATTTTTTGATTTGGGTCGCTTGAAGATGTCTTCGGCTTTCTTTACTCAGCTAGTTTCAAGAGGAAAAATAATTTCTCCGCAGGCTATCTTGCTTGCGTACTCGCGTCCCTTGCGAGCCGTTTATGTGTGGATGCTTATGCTGTGTGCAATGGCTGCTCTAATGGTTGCGGTAAGTGTTACGCCTTTGGGGCGTTCTCTTTGGCTGCTTTTGCCGGTTTGGGGACACTGGGTATTTTATGGAATTTTAGGATTAATCGGACTTGGTTTGTTGGTAACTGTGCTTGCTTCTGCAGGGAAGGGTAAAAAATGAAAGATTTTAGATATCATCTGACTTCACTGGCGGCAGTATTTTTAGCGCTGGCTATTGGGGTTGTTTTGGGAGCTGGTCCTTTGCAAGCAAATCTCTCCGGAGCCCTGGGGGGAAAGGTCACCACTTTGCAGGAGCAAAATGATCTGCTGAACAGAAAGGTTGAGTCATTAGACAAGCAGAATGCGGCCAATGGAAATTTTATTTCCAAACTTTCTTCCCAGGTAAATCAGGGCAGCTTGGCGGGGCGTAAAATAGCGGTAATTTCTTTTGCGGGTGTGCCTAGTGCCGAGGTTGATAAAGTAGTGCAAACTCTTAGTACTTCGGGGGCCCAGATTGCCGGTAAAGCTGAATTAGGAGTAGGTTTCACGAGTCCTGATTTTGTGCAGTACCGTACTTCTTTAGCTCCGCGTTTGCCTCAGTATTTAGAGGCAAAACCTGACGCTTCTGCTTCTGCGGAGTCGATTCTTGCCCAGGCTGTAATGGCCGTTTTGCAAAAGGGAGCAGAGCCTAGCAAATCTCTGGTGGAGATTTTGGGAGCACCGGAAAATCCCTTGGCTACTTTTAAGGACGCTAATGGGGGAGCCGAGGCCGCGGTAATTATCACGGGAGATTTGTCGCTGTCTTCAGGCAGCACTGAAGGGCCGGTATCCGGTGATCAAGCTAGTGCAATTTCTGATTCTGTTTCCGCTTTTGCTCATTTCCCGAAATCTGCGGTAGCGCTCGGGTCGGCAGCTAGTGAGGGAAATGTGCTTTCCATTCTCCGTGAGCAGTCTGTTGCTGTGACAACGATTGATTCGTTCCCCTCGGCTCGGTCTTTAGCTTCTTTACCGCCGGCTCTTTTGCTAGCGGGAAATACTCCGGTGGCCCTAGGATCTGAAATTGGGGCAGCACTACCTGCGCCGCAATTGCCTAAACGGTAGCTGAAAACTCGTGGTGCTCACCTCATAGTGAGCACCACGAATTTTTTTCTTTAAAGTTAGTGATAGAATGGAAGCCCGTGGAGAAAAATCAAATTAAACAGCAAGTTCAGCCTAAGCATATTTTTGTGACAGGTGGTGTGGTTTCTTCCCTCGGGAAGGGGTTAACCGCTTCTTCTTTGGGACATATTCTGCGGGCCCGTGGTTTACGCGTGGTAATGCAGAAGCTCGATCCCTACATCAATATCGATCCAGGAACGATGAATCCTTTTCAGCACGGTGAAGTGTTTGTAACTGAGGATGGAACAGAAACCGATTTAGATATCGGCCATTACGAGAGGTTCTTGGACGTTAATCTCTCCGCTTCGGCTAATGCAACTACCGGTCAGGTTTACTCGACTGTTTTAGCCAAGGAACGCCGCGGCGAATACTTGGGTGATACCGTACAGGTAATTCCTCATATTACTGATCAGATTAAGGCTTATATGCGTGCGCAGGCAATGCCTGATGATGAGGGGAACTGCCCGGATGTAATTATTACTGAAATTGGTGGCACCGTCGGGGATATCGAATCCTTGCCCTTTATGGAAGCGGCCCGTCAGGTCCGTCAGGATTTAGGTCGCGATAACTGTGTCTTTGTACATGTGTCTTTGATTCCTTTTATTCCCTCGGCGGGTGAGCTTAAGACAAAACCAACTCAGCATTCTGTGGCTCAGCTTCGTTCTATTGGAATTGCTCCCGATGTGGTTGTTTGTCGTTGTGATCGCCCTCTTCCGGAAGGCGTTAAAGCCAAGATTGCTTTGATGTGTGATGTCGATCGGGGCGCTGTAATTGAGTGTGCCGACGCAAAATCTATTTACGAGGTTCCAAAGGTTCTTTCTCATGAGGGCTTGGATTCTTTCCTTGTGCGTCGTCTGGGACTATCCGACCTCGGGGCAACGGAAGTTGACTGGAGCCAGTGGGATAGCTTATTGGAACGAGTGCGCGCCCCTCGGCACGAGGTCGAAGTTGCCTTAGTTGGTAAATATATTGATTTGCATGATGCTTATCTGTCCGTTTCTGAAGCTCTTTACGCCGGTGGATTTGATAACTGGGCAAAAGTAAATATTCGTTGGGTTCCTTCCGATACTTGTGAAACTCCGCAGGGAGCTTCACGTGCCTTGGCCGGGGTCGATGCTGTTTTGGTTCCCGGTGGCTTTGGCGTACGCGGTATCGAAGGTAAACTAGGTGCCTTGCGTTGGTCTCGTGAAAATAAAGTGCCAACGCTGGGTATTTGTTTAGGGCTGCAGTGCATGGTTATTGAAGCGGCACGTAATCTTTTGGGATTGGAAGATGCTACAAGCACTGAAATGGATCCAAATACCAGTAATCCGGTAGTCGCGACGATGAACGACCAGTTGGAAGTAATTTCCGGTAAAGCCGATTTAGGCGGAACAATGCGTTTGGGATCTTATCCGGCGATTTTGGCGCACGGGTCTGTAGCCGCTCAAACTTATGGAACGACTGAGGTCACTGAGCGTCATCGTCATCGTTTTGAGGTGAACAACAGCTATCGTAAGTTGCTTTCAGAAGTTGGTTTACATGTTTCTGGAACTTCCCCGGAGGGTACTTTGGTGGAGTTCGTTGAGCTAGATCGCCAGCTGCATCCCTACTATATTTCTACGCAGGCACACCCTGAGTTCAAGTCTCGTCCGACTCGCCCGCACCCTTTGTTTAGCGGATTGATTCGCGCGGCTTTGGAACAGCGTTCTAAACTTTATGCTTCTGAATGTGAGGAAAAATAATGCCATATCCGACTATCTCGGCTGATTCTCTTGCGGATGAAGAGGCGTCTTTCCCCGTTCTAGAAAGTTCCAACTTATGGAATGGGCACATTATTTCTGTCAAATCAGATTCTGTAGCTTTAAGTGAGACTAATTCTGTTTTGCGGGAATATGTGGTGCATCCGGGGGCAGTGGCGGTTGTTCCCATGCGAGAGGTTGACGGTCGAGAGCAGGTGCTGATGATTCGTCAGTATCGTCATCCTGTACGTAAGTTCTTATGGGAGTTTCCTGCCGGCTTGCTTGATGTTGAGGGGGAAGATTATTTATCAGCCGCGCAGCGAGAACTAGCGGAGGAAACCGATTTAAGAGCTGCTACCTGGGATGTACTGATAGATTTTTTTGCTTCTCCCGGAGGTCATACCGAGTCTTTGCGGATTTTTTTGGCGCGTGATTTGGAATTTTTGGATACAAATGATTTCCAGCGTGAAGATGAAGAAGCATTGTTTGAGTGGGCATGGATTGATCTTGATGAAGCTGTGAAAGCGGTTCATGCGGGAAAGATTCATAACCCAAATGCTGTAATGGGAACCTTGGCGTTGGCCACTGCTCGGGAATCAAACTGGTCACTTTTACGTCCGGTAGATTCTCCTTGGCAACGCTGATTATTGTTATCCTTCGTCCCTAGGTGAAACTAGACAATTTGGTAACGTCTCTTTTTCGCAATTCGCGCTATCCTAGTAGAAATATCCGCAAAATCTGACGTAAAGGAGTCTTCGGTATGAACTTTACTGCCGATGATGCCAGTACCCGTCAGGCGGTGCTTGACCTGGTAGTGGAAAAGGGGCCTGTGACGGCTTCGGTAATTGCCCGGATTCTGAAGCTCACCGCCGCCGCGGTACGCAGGCATATCACTGCTTTGGAACGCCAGAAGGCAATTGAAGTTCTTGAGCTACCAGCTAGTGAATCCAGGGGACGGGGACGCCCCGCGCGTCATTATGTAGCTACCGAGGTGGCACATGATAAGTTACCGCAGGAGTATTCTGACTTGGCGTCACGTGCTTTAGAATTTCTGGGGCAAGTGGCCGGTGATGGCGCTATCGATTCTTTCGCGGCGGCTCGTTCACGCGAGATTGAACGCCGTTATGCTCCGGTAGTGCGGGCCGCGGGAACTAATCCGTCTGCACGGGCAAAGGCTTTAGCTGATGCTCTTACGGCAGATGGGTATGCGGCTACAGTGAGAAAAGTTGGAAGCGGTTTCGCTATTCAGCTTTGTCAAGGACATTGTCCGGTACAGGACGTAGCGCATGAGTTTCCTCAGCTTTGTGAAGCTGAGACTCAGGCTTTTGCGCGCTTGTTAAACGTTCACGTGCAGAGATTGGCTACTTTGGCCGGTGGAGAGCACGTGTGTACGACCCACGTTCCAGTAGGTATTCCTACGGTTCGTCCGGGTGCTATAAAACCCGCTTCAGGTGGGATCAACACAGGAAGGAAGTAGATGACGTCATCATCTTCGCAGCCCGAGGCTGTTAAGCCAGCTTCGGATGAAGAAATTATCGCGTCTATTGGAGCTTACGGCTACGGTTGGCACGATTCAGATGCTGCCGGTCAGGCAGCTAAACGTGGTCTTGATGAGGACATCGTGCGAGACATTTCCGGGCGTAAAAATGAGCCGGAATGGATGTTGAAGCGCCGTTTAAAGGCGCTTCGTCTCTTTGACAAGAAGCCTATGCCTAAATGGGGAGCTGACCTGTCAGGGATTGATTTCGACACGATTAAGTATTACGTGAAGTCTACCGAGGAGGTTGCTACCTCGTGGGAGGATCTTCCTGAGGATATCAAGAACACCTATGATCGCTTGGGTATTCCCGAAGCGGAGAAAAAACGTTTGGTTGCAGGTGTGGCAGCTCAATATGAATCTGAGGTGGTTTACCATCAGATTCGCGAGGACCTGGAACGTCAGGGAGTAATCTTCCTGGATACTGACACTGGTTTACGTGAGCATCCAGAAATTTTTCAAGAATATTTTGGAAAGGCCATTCCCACGGGAGATAACAAGTTTGCTTCGCTGAATACTGCTGTTTGGTCTGGTGGTTCTTTCGTGTATGTTCCTAAGGGTGTGCACGTAGAGATTCCCTTGCAGGCATATTTCCGGATCAATACCGAAAATATGGGACAGTTTGAGCGGACCTTGATTATTGCCGATGAAGATTCTTACGTGCACTATGTTGAGGGATGTACGGCACCTATCTATAAATCTGATTCTTTGCACTCAGCAGTGGTGGAAATTTTTGTTAAGAAGGGCGCTCGCGTCCGTTATACAACAATTCAGAACTGGTCAAATAACGTCTACAACCTGGTCACTAAGCGAGCCATGGTGGAAGAAGGCGGAACCATGGAATGGATTGATGGAAATATCGGTTCTAAAGTGACCATGAAGTACCCTGCTGTTTATCTGTTGGGAGAACACGCTCGCGGGGAAACTCTTTCAATCGCATTCGCAGGTGAGGGCCAGTATCAAGATACTGGTTCAAAGATGGTACACATGGCACCTAACACGTCTTCTTCTATTGTTTCGAAGTCGGTGGCTCGTGGTGGTGGACGTAGCGCTTATCGCGGCCTAGTTCAGGTAATGGAAGATGCACGCCACTCTAAGTCAAACGTTTTGTGCGATGCGTTGTTGGTGGATCAGATTTCGCGTTCGGATACATATCCCTATGTGGATGTGCGTACTGATGACGTTGAAATGGGGCACGAAGCTACTGTCTCGAAGGTAAGTGAGGACCAGCTGTTCTACTTGATGAGTCGCGGTATGGAAGAAACTGAAGCGATGGCGATGATTGTTCGCGGTTTCGTTGAGCCGATTGCCCGCGAGTTGCCGATGGAATATGCGTTAGAGCTAAATCGTCTGATTGAACTGCAGATGGAAGGATCGGTTGGTTAATGACTGAGGAAAACATGAGCACTGATCATTCACGTGCGGTTTTGGACGGGGCACACAGCCATGGTTTCACTTCTGAGAAACCGTTGGGGTCGCGTGCTGAGCGTCCGACTTCTTTTAAAATTGAGGACATTCCGGTTCCCAATGGGCGTGAGGAAGAATGGCGTTTTACTCCGCTGGATAGAATTTCTGCCCTTTTTGCCGATAAATTAACCGGTCCTGAACCTAAGGTATCTTTGCAGGCTCCCGAGTCGGTGTCTTTGCGTACTGTTACTTGCAAGGAAGCTGTTTCGCTGCAATTAGTTGGTGCTCCGGAAGATCGTACTGCGGTTACTTCTTGGGCTAACTGGTCTAACACTCAGGTAGTGGAGATTCCCGAGGGAGTTTCTTTGGACGATCCCGTACGTATTCGTTTGACGGGGGATTCTTCAGAGGCGGCTGCTGGTCACTTGGTTATTCGTGCAGCTAAGCACAGCTCGGGTGTTGTTGTTGTTGAGCACGTTGGTCATGCGGTTTATTCTCAGACTGTTCAAATTGAGGCAGCAGAGGATTCGAACCTGACCGTAGTAGCTACTCATGAGTGGGATTCTACTTCTACACATGCAGCTAACCATCGGATTGCGGCTAAGACTAATGCTCAGGTTAAGCACATTGTGATTACGCTGGGTGGTGATTTGGTACGTGTTTGTACGGATGCTCGAATGAGCGAGCCGGGAGCTAACGTGGAGCTCTTAGGTCTTTACTTTACCGATGCAAAGCAGCACCACGAGCACCGTTTGTTTGTGGCTCACGAGGCACGTAATTGTATTTCTCGAGTAACTTACAAGGGTGCCTTGCAAGGACAGGATGCCCACTCTGTCTGGGTTGGGGATGTTTTAATCGGTGCGGAAGCCTTTGGCACCGACACCTACGAACTAAACCGTAACCTGGTACTAACTGAGGGAGCACGTGCTGACTCGGTTCCTAACCTAGAGATTGAAAACGGAGAAATTGAAGGAGCTGGTCACGCTTCCGCAACTGGTCGCTTTGACGATGAGCAACTGTTCTACCTGCTGTCTCGTGGTATTCCGGAAGACCAGGCTCGTAAACTGGTGGTTCGTGGATTTTTTGCCGAGTTGATTAACCAGATTGGTGTTCCGGCTGTAACTGAGCACCTGATGGAACTAATCGAGGCTGAACTCAGTAAAACCGAGAAAGCGCAGGAGCTCGCCTAGTGAGTGCCCAGGTGGTTTGTCAGGTTTCCGATCTTGATCCGGGGGAAGCGATGGCGGCAACGATTCTTGATCCTTTGGGACAGTCGCTACAGCTTGCTGTGGTACGAGATGAGCTTGGTGATTGGTATGCCATCGAAGAAATGTGCCCTCATGGAGCGGTCTCCTTAACCGAGGGTGATATTGGAACTTGCGAAGTTGAGTGTTGGGCGCATGGTGCCCGTTTCAATTTAGCTACGGGAGAGGCCACCATGCCCTCTCCAAGACCCGTTAAAACTTATGAAATAACTCTTGACGGCGACGACGTTCTCGTCGACGTCGGTGCCGAAAGGGAAGGAAAATAGCAATGGCAACTTTGAAGATAGAGGACCTGCACGTCTCAGTAGAGACACAGGACGGTCCAAAGCAGATTCTTAAAGGTGTTGATTTGACCGTTAATTCCGGTGAAATTCACGCCATCATGGGACCTAACGGTTCTGGTAAGTCCACTCTAGCTTATTCGTTGGCTGGACACCCGAAGTACGAAATTACTTCTGGTCATGCTTATCTAGATGGTGAAGATATCACCGAAATGAGCGCTGATGAACGTGCACGAGCTGGTTTATTCTTGGCTATGCAGTACCCCGTTGAGGTTGCGGGAGTAACTGTTTCTAACTTCTTGCGTACCGCAAAGACTGCAATTGATGGTAAAGCTCCAGCTTTGCGTCAGTGGGTAAAAGACGTCGATGCAGCGATGGAACGTTTACGTATGGGGAAGGAATTTGCCCAGCGTGATGTTAATTCTGGCTTCTCCGGTGGAGAGAAGAAACGTCACGAGATTTTGCAGATGGAACTTCTTAAGCCGGCATTTGCAGTTCTTGATGAGACTGACTCAGGGCTGGATGTTGATGCTTTACGTATCGTTTCTGAAGGCGTTAACCGCGTCCATCAGGAAGTCGGGTCGGGTATTTTATTGATTACTCACTACACCCGTATCCTGCGTTACATCAAACCTGATTTTGTTCATGTCTTTGTAAATGGACGTGTTGCTGATGAAGGTGGTCCGGAGATGGCTGAACGTCTTGAGGCCGAAGGATACGATCGTTACCTAGGTCTGTGATTAATTCTCATTTTGATTCGACTAGCTCGGCCTCTTTTACGGGGGCCGAGCTGGCCGGTATCCGCGCTGATTTTCCAATCTTATCTGTTGCGGGTAGAGGTGGGAATCCAGTTGCTTATTTTGATTCGGCTGCTACTTCGCAAAAACCGCGTTGTGTGGTGGACACTCTGGCTGATTTCTATCTATCTAAAAATGCTGCGGTTAATCGTGGAACGCATTTTTTAGGGGATGAATCTACTACTGCTTTTGAAGATGCGCGTTATCGGGTAGCTTCTTTCCTCGGTGCCATTCCAGATGGGCTGGTGTGGGTAAAAAACGCTACTGAAGCACTGAATTTGCTTTCGCACTGTCTTTCGACTCCAAGCACGGGTGGCTTTACCCTGGAGGCCGGTGACGAGGTTGTAGTAACTAAGCTTGAACACCACGCTAACTTAGTTCCTTGGCAGCGTGCCTGCGAACTTACGGGGGCCAAGTTAGTCTGGCTGGAAGCAACTCCTGACGGGCGTATTGATTATTCTACTTTGGACCGAATAACAGAACGCGCTAAAGTTGTAGCTTTTACTCATGCTTCTAATGTTTCTGGGGCAATTACAGATGTAGAGCGCATTGTTACGAAGGCTCGTAGTGTTGGTGCTTTAACTGTATTGGACAGCTGCCAATCAACCGCTCATATGCCTTTTAATTTTTCCCAGTTGGGGGTAGATTTCGCGGTTGCATCATCGCATAAGATGCTTGGACCGACTGGAGTGGGCGCACTTTTGGCGCGCCCTGAGTTACTGGATAGACTTCCTCGGTTTCTAACAGGTGGCTCAATGGTTTCCTGGGTTGAGATGGAAACTGCTGAGTTCCAAAGCGGCCCGGCTGGCTTTGAGGCAGGTTCACAACCTGTGGCGCAGGCAGTCGCCTGGGCAAGAGCACTTGATTATCTGTCGGCTTTAGGGATGGAACGTATTAAATCCCATGAAGACTACATGGGAGAAATACTTTTATCCGGGTTACGTGAAGTTCCCGGTATCAAGTTACTTGGTGCAGATTCAATGGCGGAACGTCTAGCTGTGTTTGCCTTTTCTCTTCCAGGGTTGCATCCACATGATGTCGGGCAGTATCTTGACTCGGTTGATTTGGCAGTCCGGGTCGGGCATCATTGCGCAATTCCTCTGCACCGTTATTTTGGGGTTCGCTCTAGCTCGCGCGCTTCTGTAGCTTTGACAACTACAGAGCAGGAAGTTGAAAGATTGGTAGCTGGGGTGAAAGAGACAATTAAATTTTTTGGAGGTCGGGGTGTCTGAATTAGAACAGCTTTATCAGCAGGTAATACTTGATCATTCGCGACAGCGGATAGGATCGGGAGAGCTTTCTTCTGAGCTAGAAGGATCTTCTCACCAGGTTAATCCCACCTGTGGTGATGAAGTTACCTTGGGCGTCTGCCTCGATAATCAGGGTAGAGTAAGTAATTTGGTTTGGGATGGGGAAGGTTGTTCTATCTCTCAAGCCTCACTTTCTATAATGTCTGAAATGGTAGTTGGAATGGAACCTGACGACCGGCGGGCTTTAGAAGAAAAATTTTTGGAATTAATGCATTCACGAGGTTCTTTGGAACTCTCAGAAGATGAGTTAGATCTGCTGGGGGACACAGCTGCTTTTAGCGGTGTTTCTAAGTTCCCAGCGCGGGTTAAATGTGCGCTTTTGGGATGGATGGCATTGAAGGATGCGATGGCCCAGGCCACAGCTAAGAAGGAGGCAGCAGATGGGTGCTGATAAATATGAGCCGATGAATGAGTCGTTGACTGAAGAGGTTGCTAACCCGATGGCGGATACAGCTCCCGTGCCGCAGCGTTTTGCTCCGGCTCCGGAGCCCGGCGAGGGGCCTTCAATGATTTCTCACGGTAGCCTTAATCCTGAGGACGTGGCAGAGGCTTTACGCGATGTTATCGATCCAGAATTGGGAATTAACGTTGTCGATTTGGGGCTTTTGTATGGGATTACCGTTGAAGAGGATAACCATGTGGCTCTTGATATGACTCTAACTTCTGCTGCTTGCCCTTTAACTGATGTAATTGAGCAGCAAGCACAGATGGTACTGGAACCGATTGCTAATGGCGCAACTATTACTTGGGTTTGGATGCCCCCGTGGGGCCCTGATCGCATTACCGAAGAAGGTCGTGATCAGTTACGTGCTCTTGGGTTTAACGTTTAGTTTCCTTGCATAATTAGCTCTCGAACCTCGTGTCGTAGTACTTTTCCTAATTGGGAAAGTGGTAACGATTCGAGGTTCTTTAGTTTTCTCGGAAGGGCATATCGCGGCAAGTCTTTACTGGCAAAATCCTGTAGTTCTTCAACTGTTAGGTCAGGATTATCGGTTACGATAGCGGCGGTTACTATTTCTCCGCTGACTTCGTCGGGTAGCCCTACGACGGCAACTTCTTTTACGTCGGGATGCTTACGGAGAATCTGTTCTACCTCGGAGGGATAGACATTAAAACCTGAGGTAATAATGAGTTCTTTGAGACGGTCTGCCATTACGAGGAAGCCGTTTTCGTTTCGTGCTATGTCGCCGGTTCGGAACCATCCGTCGTGGAAAGCCTTCGCATTGTTAGTATCGTCGCTTAGGTATCCTCCAAATACTTGTGGACCTTTAACGAGGATTTCTCCCGGTTGTCCGTCGGCAACTTCTTCACTTGGATTCTGCGGGTTAACTAATTTTATTTGTGTTGAGGGGAAAGGAAGTCCGAGGGAAGCGTGGCGTCTTTCCGGGGTTAAGGGACTACCGCACATAGTGGGGGAGGTCTCACTCATCCCATATCCTTCGATTATGTAATTTTTGGTAGTTTTTTCCCAAAGGTGCGCAATTTCAAGAGATAGGGGCATACCTCCGGATATTGCGTATTTTATGGTAGTTATGTCTATATTTTGTGCATTTGCTGCTTCAGCTATGCGTTTAAACATTGGAGGAACGCCAACAAAGAATGTGACGGGTCGTTTTTGATGTGCACGTAGAGCTGATTTCACATCGAAAGTCGGGATTACTATTTGTGTGGCTGCTAGGGAAACTGCTGCCACCAGGAAGAAAGTAAGACCGAAGGCGTGGAAATAGGGCAATAGAGACCAGAAAGTCTCTGCTCCCTTATTTAGTTTCCAGACCCAGAAAGTATTTTGATTGGAATTGGCCCCAATATTGAGATGCGTTAAAGGAACCGATTTAGGGGTTCCATTAGTTCCGCCCGTATGTAAAATTACAGCTGTATCTGTAACTTGTGCGTGTTCTACCGTGTCGGCAATAGGTTTTGCTTTTTTAACTTCTCTGTCCCATGAAAGTGCCCAACTCGGGGTGGGAGATTGCATTTTTTCTCGTAATTTTTTGGCTTTGGGCAGGGGAAGGCGGAGAGCAGCTTTTAGTTTTAGAGGAAGAGATGCAGCAATATCTACTGTAAATACAGTTCCACCTGATTCAGCTATACCTTCATAGGAAGCAGCGCATTTTTCCCAGACGACGGCTACTTTTCCACCGTGCCTACGGAGCTGTTCATGAATTTGGGAGGGGGGAGCGAGGGGATTGTGCTCCGATGCTACTGCGCCTAGGCGCATGAGCGCATAGAAGACAACAAAGTGTTGGGGGCAATTCGGGAGGGCTAAGGCAACGTAATCACCTCGACGGACTCCGGCCTGATAAAGAACCTGGGCAGCTTTGTCGGCAAGATTTTTTATTTCTTCGTAGCTCCAGGTAGCTCCGTAATAATCAATGGCGATATTTTTTGGATATGCCTTAGCGGTATTTTCAAGTAGGAAGTAGAGCGATTTGTCTGGTATCGGGATTTCGTGGGGAACACCTTTATCGTAGTATTTCCAGGCCTGCTGCTGTACAGTCGGCATCTTGATACCTTTCCGTTCGCTCATAGATATTTATACTTTAACCCCTGTTCATAGTTTGGGCAGAGCATTTTTAGATGCCGCGGTAGAATACCTGGGTGATTAACGTATCTAACCTCAGTATCAGAATCGGTCCTCGTACCTTGATAAGTGATGCTTCCTTTAAGGTCGATAAAGGAATGCGGATTGGTCTTGTTGGGCGTAATGGTGCTGGGAAAACGACAACTATGAGGTTGTTAGCCGGGCAGGAAGATCCGCGCGGCGCAGTAGAGATGACGGGAACTATTTCCTCAAATGGGACGGTGGGATACCTCTCACAAGATCCCCGAGAAGGAGATGACGAAGTAACTGCTCAGGAACGGATTATTTCCGTTAGAGGAATCGACAAAATTATTGCGCGAATTAAAAAAGCTGAGGCTGAGATGTCACAGCCTGGGCCTCGTCAGCAAAAGGCAATGGAACGTTACGTTCGATTAGATCAGGAGTTTACAATTGCCGGTGGGTGGGCAGCTAATGCTCAGGCGGCACAGATTGCCGCTAGTTTGGGAATTACTAAAGATCAGCTTTCCCAACCTCTGATGACTCTGTCTGGGGGGCAGCGCCGGCGCGTGGAGTTGGCGAGGGTGCTTTTTTCCGAGGCCGATGTGCTTTTGCTAGATGAACCAACTAACCACCTAGATCATGATTCAATTATTTGGTTACGTGATTTCTTGCGTAGTTATCCCGGTGGTTTTGTCGTTATTTCCCATGACGTCAAGCTATTGGATGAGACTGTAAATCAGATTTTGTATCTGGATGCTAATCGCGGGGTGGTAGATTCTTATCATATGGGCTGGAAAGCCTATTTGAAACAACGTGCTGATGATGAAAAACGTCGTCGTGTGCAGCGGGCTAATGCTGTTCGTAAGGCTGAGCAATTGCGTTTGCAGGGCGAGAAAATGCGCGCAAAAGCTAGTAAAGCTGTTGCTGCGCAACAGATGTTACGTCGGGCTGAGGAGTTATTAGAATCTGTCGAGCCGCAAGGCGTAGTAGAAAAAGTTGCTCGTTTACGTTTTCCAGATCCAGCTCCTTGCGGGAAGGTTCCTCTGTCCGCTGATTCGATTACAAAATCCTATGGTTCATTGGATGTTCTAATGGGCGTAGATTTAGCTATTGACCGAGGGGCTAAAGTCGTGGTCCTGGGATTTAACGGTGCGGGTAAGACTACTCTCTTGCGGGTTCTAGCAGGGGTTGAGACACCCGATGACGGTAGAGTAATTGCTGGCCATGGTCTTAAACTTGGGTATTATGCACAGGAACACGAAACTTTAGATATTCACGCAACTGTATTGGAAAATATGCAGGCTGCGGCTCCGGATTTTGATGATACAGCGGTGCGCAATGTATTGGGACAGTTTCTTTTCCAGGGTGATGATGTAGAAAAACCCGCGGCGGTTCTTTCCGGTGGAGAAAAAACTCGGCTTGCATTAGCTACTTTGGTAGTTTCGGCAGCTAATGTACTACTGCTGGATGAACCAACTAATAACCTTGATCCGGCTTCTCGAGAAGAAATTCTTAATGCTTTGGCAAGCTATGAGGGCGCGGTTGTGCTGGTAACACACGATCCGGGGGCAGTGCAGGCATTAAATCCTGACCGGGTATTGGTACTACCCGATGCTGATGAAGATTTATGGAGTGAGGATTATCTAGATCTGATTACTCTTACCTAGGGCCCTTGGGAAATTAGTAATAGATTTTTGCTATAGGGAGCTAAGGTATTAGGCTGGTGGTATGGAAGAAAACGTAATTGTTCTAGTACGGCATGCGACAGCACAAAATTATGGTGCGCAAGGTGACGTTTCTCGTGAGCTTACGAGTGGGGGACACAAACAGGCAGAATCTTTGGGACATTTGCTATCGCAGGTAATCCCGCAGGGAGTGGAAGCCCTTTATGTATCCCATGCTACTCGGGCGCAGCAAACAGCTGACGAGATTGAAAAATCTTTACCGTGCCTAAGACGGTTTGAAGATGGGGCAATATACGAGTTCTCTGTGGAATCTTTAAGAGAAATTTTGCATGCATGTCCTTATCGTTCACTAATGATTGTGGGACACGAACCAGCTATATCGGGTTTTGCAGCTTGCTTACTTTCAGAAGAATATCCACAGCGTTACATGATTGACGGCGGAGTTCCAACAGGAACTGCAATTGTTCTACGAACAGATGAGAACTTTGCGAATGTGGCTAGCGGGAGTTGTGAATTAGTGGAACTAATTAATTCTCCACTTAAATGAGATATAGGTAAAGTTTGTGGGGAAAGAAAATTATCTTCCCCCACAAACTTTATTATTTGAATTGTTATTTGGTAATTATTGTTCCTTTTGGTGCAATTACCAATCCGGTATCTGTTACCGTTAACCCACGTGCCTTGTCGTGCTCTGGGTCAACCCCAATTTGTGCTCCCGGCTCAACGATACAGTTCTTGTCCAAGATAGCTTTTCGGACGACGGCTCCGCGTCCTACTCGAACGTTGTGCATTAGTACAGTTCCTGAAATATCAGCCCAAGAGTGTACATATACGCCGGGGGAGAGGACTGAACGCTGGACTTTTCCGCCGGAAATAATTACTGAGGGAGAAACGATTGAATCGATTGCAATTCCCATTCGGTCAGAGCTTCCGTAGACAAATTTGGCCGGTGGTAGATTACCACTAATTCCAGTAAATACTGGCCAATCAGAGTTGTATAGGTTGAAAATGGGGTTAATCGAGACGAGATCCATATTTGCCTCATAGTAGGCATCTAAAGTTCCTACATCTCGCCAGTAGTCTCGATCGCGTTCTAGCGCTCCGGGCACATCGTTATCCTTGAAGTCATATACCCCGGCAGCGCCTTGTTCAACGAAATAGGGGACGATATCTCCGCCCATATCGTGCTTTGAAGTCGGGTCATTGGCGTCGTGGGTAAGTGCTTCGCGGAGTTCTTTAGTGCTGAAAATATAGTTCCCCATTGAGGCAAGTACCTGGTCTGGAGCATCTGCAAGTCCCTGTGCGTTTTGTGGTTTTTCAAGGAATTTTTCGATTTTTCCATCTTTGGCCTGGATAACCCCAAATTGGTTTGCCAAGGAGAGAGGTTGACGGATTCCCGCGACGGTACAGGGAAGACCAGAAGCAATGTGATGCTCTAGCATCTGGTTGAAGTCCATCCGATAGATATTGTCAGCACCTGTGATAACAATGTAGTCCGGCATCTCATCATTGATGATGTTCATTGACTGGTAAATTGCATCTGCACTTCCGAGGTACCAGTGTTTTCCCATTCGTTGCTGAGCAGGTACTGGTGCAACGAAATTGCCTAGGAGAGTAGACATTCTCCAGGTTATAGTCACGTGCCGGTCAAGGGAATGCGATTTGTATTGGGTAAGCACAACTACCTTGAGGAAACCTGAGTTAACGATATTCGACAGTGAAAAATCAATCAGGCGGTAGTGTCCGGCGAAAGGAACGGCTGGTTTTGCTCGGTCATTGGTAAGGGGCATAAGTCGTTTTCCCTCACCACCGGCGAGGACGATTGCTAATACTTTTTTGGTTGCCATAATCACATTCTAGCGACAATTTGCACAACATTGCGCGTTAAGAGCAGGTAGAATTATCTCATCCCAATTGTGACGGGGTTAGAGAAAGGTTCGTTGTGCGGGTAGATTTGCTGACTAAAGAGTTTCCTCCGAAAGTTTACGGCGGTGCCGGTGTGCATGTTGAAGAACTTTCGAAAGTTCTTGCAGATTACTTAGAGGTGCAGGTTCGAGCTTTTGGTGGCCCTCGCGCGGGCATGGAAAACGTTACCGGATATAGCGATTTGACGGAATTATCGGAAGCTAATCCAGCCCTTCAATCTTTAGGTGTTGATTTGACAATCGCACAGGATACTGCCGGGGCCGATATCGTTCATTCCCATACCTGGTATGCGAATATGGCCGGACACTGGGCTAAGCTTTTACACGGAAGTGCCCATATTATCTCTGCTCATTCATTAGAGCCTCTGCGTCCTTGGAAAGAAGAACAGCTGGGGGGCGGATATCGGGTCTCTAGCTGGGCGGAAAAAACCGCTTATGAGGCGGCGGATGGGATTATTGCTGTTTCTCACGCAATGCGTGAGGATATTTTGCGCTGTTATCCGCTAGTCTCACCTGAGAAAGTTCACGTTGTACATAATGGAATTGATATTTCCTCATGGACTCCAGACCATTCTGCAGAAGGTCGGGTTCATGCCCGACAGACGCTTTCTCGTTTAGGGATTTGTGAGGGTGTGCCTACCGTTGTCTTTGTGGGGCGAATTACTCGTCAAAAGGGGCTCCCCTACATGTTGCGGGCATTGCGTCAATTACCTCAGGGAGTGCAGGTCGTGCTTTGCGCTGGAGCGCCGGATACCCCTGAAATAATGGCCGAAGTTCAAGGGTTAGTTGAAGAATTGCGTTCTTCACGTGGGGAAGGCGTGATATGGATTGAGGAGATGCTGCCTCGGCGGGAACTGGTTGAGGTTTTGGATAATTCCACGGTCTTTGTAACTCCTTCTATCTATGAGCCATTAGGTATTGTTAACCTGGAAGCGATGGCTGTTTCTTTGCCGGTAGTCGGTACAGCTACGGGAGGAATCCCAGATGTAATTGTTGATGGGGAAACTGGGGTTTTAGTACCGATTGAGCAGGTTACTGACGGAACTGGAACGCCTCTTAATCCGGAGCGTTTTGTGGATGATTTGGCATCTGCTATTAACGGCGTTTTGGATAATCCAGAAAAAGCTGCGCGTATGGGGCAGGCGGGCCGTAAGCGTGCAGAAGAGCACTTTACTTGGAGCGCTATTGCAAAACGTACATTTGAGGTCTACAACGCAGTTCTGAATCGTTAAAAGTTGGTAAGATAAGCACATGGATACTGTATTTTCCCTCTCTGATGTTTCAGTAGTGCGTGGTGGCACCACGATTCTTGATTCGCTTAATTGGCAGGTTAAAGAGGGTGAGCACTGGGCGGTTCTTGGTCCAAATGGTGCTGGTAAAACCACTTTAGCTAAAGTTCTTACTGGGCGAATGAAGCTCAATTCCGGAAGCGTCCAGGTGTTGGGAGAAGATCTGTCTGAATTAGGAAGTGCTGAGACTTCTCGGTT
Organism: Actinomycetaceae bacterium TAE3-ERU4; assembly: GCA_019218365.1. Classification (GTDB taxonomy): domain Bacteria; phylum Actinomycetota; class Actinomycetes; order Actinomycetales; family Actinomycetaceae; genus Boudabousia. The sequence goes on from JAHUUJ010000003.1 coordinate 23,862, forward strand.
AGTTGGGTTGGCTTCGGCGGCTTTAACTGGAAAGTTCGGGATGCGCCAGACTTCTTTGGATGTGGTAATTTCCGCGGCGCACGGTTTATCTACTCGTTTTAACGAGGAGTATGAGGACGTTGATTTTAAACGCGCTACTGATTTGTTAGCTGCGTTTGGAGTCAAAGAATTAGCTGAACGCAAGTTTGCTTCCCTTTCTGAGGGGGAAAAACAACGTGTGCAAATTGCTCGTGCTTTCATGGCCGACCCACAGGCTTTGGTACTGGATGAACCCGGAGCCGGATTAGATTTGGGAGCGCGTGAGACACTGATGTTAGCTCTCTCTGAGCTGGCTTCGGATTGGCGATCTCCGGCAATGGTTGTAATTACTCATCACATTGAGGAAATTGCTGCTGGTTTTACCCATGCATTATTGATGTCCCATGGGAAAGTAGCATATGCTGGACCTATTTCTGAGGTGCTTACTGGAAAGAATCTTACAGAGGTATTTGGTCTGGAACTTGAAGTTGGTAGTGAAGCTGGCCGTTGGTGGGCCCGCGGAAGGAGTTAAACTATGCCAGCTATTTATTGGCTTATTGCCGCCGCTCTATTGCTCTTGGTGGAGATTATTACCGTTGATTTAACCTTTGCCATGCTGGGAGTCGGTGCTTTGTTAGCTTCCTTAACGGCCTGGACATTGGGACTTGACTGGTTCTATACGCAGATTGCTGTATTTGCCGTTTCTTCTTTCCTACTGCTAATTTTTGTTCGTCCCTGGATTAAGCATCATTTGGCTCGTTCGACTCCGGATTTTTCTTCTAATGCGCAGGCGTTGCTGGGGAGAAGGGTTAATGTTACCCAACCTGTAGATTCTCAATCAGGATTGGTTTTGCTTAATGGACAGGAATGGAGCGCTCGTACCGAATATCCCGAGCAGCTTCCTGTAGGTAGCTGGGCCGAGGTTGTACGAATTGATGGTGCAACTGCTTGGGTAATGCCGAAATAGTTATACGGCAAACTATATTTTCTGTAAATAGACAATTTGAAAGGCAGAAATGGAAGACATGGAAGGTATGTTTGGGTCGCTGGGGACGCTGCTGTTCCCACTGATTATCATAGCCATTGTGGCTGTTGTTCTTCTGCGTGCGGTGGTTATTGTTCCTCAGGCACGCGCTGTGGTAGTTGAGCGGTTGGGGAAGTTCCAGGCTCAATGGATGGCGGGAATTCATTTTCTGGTTCCTTTCGTAGATCGGGTTGTTGCTCGCTTAGACTTACGTGAACAAGTTGTTTCATTCCCTCCGCAGCCCGTTATTACATCTGATAACGTGACGGTTTCTATTGACTCAGTTGTCTACTATCAGGTCAACGAACCCGCACGTGCTACTTATGAAATTGCTAATTTCATCCAGGCTATTGAGCAATTAACCGTTACGACTTTGCGTAACGTGATTGGTTCCATGGACCTGGAAGCAACTTTGACCAGCCGTGACCACATTAACGGTCAGCTTCGTGGAGTTTTAGATGAGGCAACGGGAAATTGGGGAATCCGAATTAACCGTGTTGAACTAAAGGCAATTGAACCGCCACCCTCGATTCAGCAGGCGATGGAAAAGCAGATGCGTGCAGAACGTGATAAACGAGCAGCGATTTTGGCTGCTCAGGGGAAGCGGGAATCCGAGATTCTAACTGCCGAGGGTGAAAAGCAGTCCGCTATTTTGCGAGCTGAAGGTCAGGCCCAGTCTGCGGTATTGCGTTCGCAGGGTGAAGCTGAGGCAATTCAGAAAGTATTTACGGCAATTCATGAAGGTAATCCTGACCCGAAGCTTTTGGCTTATCAGTACTTGCAGATGCTCCCGCGTCTATCAGAAGGTGAAGGCTCAAAGGTCTGGATTGTACCAACAGAATTGACTGCTGCTTTGCAGTCCATTTCTGATGGTTTCACACCTAACAAGGACTGAATCAAGCATTTTGGAGGTGGCCACGCGGATTTAGCGTGGCCACCCGCGTATAGAAGGAAAAATAAGATGGACGCAACGCAGTCTCAGGTATTGGATTTAGTTCATTCTCGGGGAATTCGCTTTATCAATCTTTGGTTCGCTGACGTATCGGGAGTTCTTAAAGGGCTATCAATTGATTCAGCTGAACTAGAGAGTGCCTTTAGCGAGGGAATTGGTTTTGATGGTTCCTCGATTGAAGGTTTTACTCGAATCTACGAGTCGGATATGCTGTTGCGCCCTGATGCTTCAACTTTCCAAATACTTCCTTGGCATGAAGAAGTACCGGTTGCCAGAATGTTTTGTGATGTATTGGGACCCGATGGGAATCTGGCATTTCGTGATCCTCGTGGGGTTTTGGAACGGCAGCTCGATAGAGCACAAAAACTTGGTTTTCGGTTTGCTGTTCATCCAGAGGTTGAGTTCTATCTTCTTCGTTCTGTGCCTTCCTTAGAAAAAGCACCAATTCCTTTGGATAATGCGGGATATTTTGATCATGTTGCCGGCGGTTTTGCTCAGTCTTTCCGCCGCAAAGTGGTTTCTATCTTAGAAGAAATGGGTATCTCTGTTGAATTCTCTCATCATGAGGGCGGTCCGGGGCAAAACGAAATTGATTTGCGTGCGGTAGATGCTCTAGAGGCTGCTGACAACATAATGACTTTGCGTACTGTCGTAGAGGAAATGGCTGCTCGCGAAGGAATTGTCGCGACTTTTATGCCAAAGCCATTCCCGGATGCGCCAGGATCTGGAATGCACGTTCATCTTTCTCTTTTTGAGGGGGAGGAAAATGCTTTTTATTCTCCTTCTGGACAGTATCAAATATCTCGTAGTGGTCGACAGTTTATGGCTGGGCTGTTGCATCATGCAAGAGCAATGAGTGCAGTTACAAACCAGCATGTTAATTCTTATAAGCGTCTTTGGGGCGGAGGAGAGGCACCTTCGTATGTTTGTTGGGGACATAATAACCGTTCTGCTTTAATTCGGGTACCTCTTTATAAACCTGGTAAATCGTCTTCTTCTCGAATTGAGTTTCGGGGGATGGACCCCGCGGCTAATCCTTATTTGGCGCTGGCCGCAATTTTAGCTGCGGGACTCGATGGAATCGAAAAAGGAATGGAGCTGCCCCCTGAAACAGAAGATGACGTGTGGCTATTGAGTGATGAAGAACGCGTGGCCTTAGGAATTGAGGCTCTCCCTACGTCTTTGTCTAATGCGGTACGAGAAATGTCTAAATCTGATTTAGTTGCCCATACCCTTGGCGAGGAAGTATTTGAGTACTTCTTACGAAATAAGGTGGCAGAGTGGGATTCTTACCGAGCGCAGGTGACTCCGTTTGAATATGCCCGTTTTCTCAGTGTTCATCCCTAATGCGTGAAAAATCTTCTCTGGTTCGCTTACGTCGGTTAGGTTTTACACAACCTGATCGAGCCGCTGTATGGTTAGGGGCGGAAAATCTGGATTTCTCTGATGCTGATTTAGATATTTTCGCTTCGGTAGGAAATCCACAGGCAGCTACTTTGGCATTATTACGTTTGTTTGAATCGAACCTTACAGCTTATAAACGGATACGCGAGAACCCTGAAAAATTGACGCGTTTTCTTGTCCTGTGTGGAGCTAGTGAGGCCCTTGCGGATTTACTTATAGCTCATTGCCAGCTTTTAGATAGATTATCAGCAAGTACCATTACAGAGGCAGAAGAAGGAGTAAATCCCTTCTCCGCCGTTTTCGCAGATTGTCTTGAGAAAAGCGAAAAAAAAGATTGGCGTAAGACAATATCTATTTTTCGACTTTGCTATTATGCGATGTTGGTGGAGATTGCTTCTTATGATTTATCTGCTACTAATCCTCAAGAAAAAGTGGGTAAAGTATCCTGTCTGCTTGCTCAGCTTGTTGACGCAACTTTAGAAGCTGCTTTAATTCTTTCCCGGCATCGAATAAAAAATACTGATGGCTTAGAGCTGGCAATTATCTCTATGGGTAAGTGCGGGGCATTAGAACTTAATTATATTTCTGATGTGGACGTGCTTTTTGTGGCCGATTGGGATACTAAGAAGCTGGATGAAGCTACGGCCTTAAATAATGCTAATGAGTGGATAGCCGCGTTGTGTGCTTTAATCTCAGGACCTGGGCCGGTACGCTCACTTTGGCCACTCGACACTGGATTGCGACCAGAAGGGGCTGACGGTGCCCTAGTAAGGAATCTGGAATCCTATCGTATCTATTACGAAAAATGGGCTCAGTCTTGGGAATTTCAAGCTTTGATGAAAGCCCGTTTTAGCGCGGGAAATGCAAAATTGGGGGAGGCTTTTTGCACACTTGTTGAGTCCTATGTATGGACTGCATCTAAGCGTCCTGATTTTGTTGAATCTGCTCAGGCTATGCGTCGTCGAGTAGAAACAAATATAGACATTACTGTGCGCGAGCGTCATTTGAAGCTTGGACCTGGTGGATTACGCGATGTAGAGTTTACTGTTCAGTTATTGCAATTAGTACATGGGCGGGTAGATGAGAAAGTTCGTTGTCGGGATACTCTAAGTGCTATTAAAGCTCTGGCTGAGGGCGGGTATATTGGGCGCGAAGATGCTTATAATCTAGCTGAATCATATAGTTTTTTAAGACTTTTAGAGCATCGAATTCAGCTTCATAAACTTAGGCGTTCGCATATTTTGCCAGATAATCCCAAACTGCTTTTGCAACTTTCTAGGGAACTTTCTTTTTCGGGGGATTCGTCGAGGTTACTGAAAAAAGTTAGTAAAGTAAGACATTTAGTTCGTGGGCTACATCAATCTATTTTTTATCGCCCGTTACTTTCCGTGACGGCTAATTTAAGCGATGAACAGATTATTTTGGCTCCTTCAGCGGCTATGGATAGGTTAGAGGCCGTTGGTTATCAAGATACGGCCGGAGCTTTACGCCACCTTCAATCTTTAACGCGGGGGATAACCAGACGAGCTAATATTCAGCGTCATTTATTACCCGCAATATTAGGATGGTTGGCTTTGGGGCCGGATCCTGATGGGGGATTGTTAGCATTTCGTCGATTATCCGACCAAATAGGGTCTTCTCAATGGTATTTGCGTACTTTACGTGATTCTCCGGTTGCAGCACAACGCCTTTGTAAAGTCTTATCTACTTCGGTCTACGCCGCGGGTGCTCTTGAACGTTCACCGATTTTAGTACGTGATTTAGGTAATGAGGAAAAACTTCTTCCTCAAGATGCTAATTTTTTGGAAGCTGAGTTAAGTGCTTTATTAAGCCGGCAGGAGACACTTGAGGAAGCTGGAATAAGGCTGCGTAGTCTGCGTTCTCGTGAACTGGGAAGAGTCGCTTTGGGAGATGTTTGTCTGGGGATGGACGTCTCTAGGCATGGCGAGGGAATTAGTGCGATTAATGAAATTACGGTAGCCGGGGCACTGGAACTAGCTCGTTCGGTTGTCCCGGGAGGGGACCAAATTCCTTTGGCAGTCATTGCTATGGGGCGTTTAGGCGGAAGAGAATGCGGATATGCTTCCGATGCTGACATTGTCTTTGTTCATGATGATGCCGGAAATGATTCTTCTTGGGCGGCAGAGGTTGCCGCTCAGTGCGCACGAGAAATGAAGCGTATCCTCTCTACGGAACCATTCAGATTAGAAGTTGATTTTTCTCTGCGCCCTGAGGGAAAAAATGGTCCTTTATCCAAATCTTTAGATTCTTTGAAGCATTACTATCAAAACTGGTCTAGTGTTTGGGAACGCCAAGCACTCTTACGTGCGCGGCCTATTGCCGGAGATAATTCTTTGCAAGAAGCCTATCTTAATTTGATTAATCCCTGGCGTTATGAGCGTATTTTAGAAGCTGGGGATTTGAGAGAAATACGTTTATTGAAGGCTCGTATGGAGACAGAACGTCTTCCTCGGGCAGTGAATCCTCGTTACCATGTAAAGCTTGGTCCGGGGGGAATTTCAGACGTAGAGTGGAGTGTTCAGTTACTCCAGCTATCACATGTTAATGAGTGTTCTGGACTAAGAACTACTTCCACGATGAGCGCTTTGAAAGAAGCTGTAAACGCGAATCTATTGGAAGAAAGTGAAGCTGTATGGCTACAACAGGCATGGACACTTGCCTCGGCGATTAGAGCAGCTAATTCTTTAGCTACGGGTAGGACTTCGGGGCAGAAATTAGATGTATTAGCGCAAGCGGGAAAGCCCCGAAAAATCGCTGCCCGCTTGGTAGGATACCAAGCGGGCAGGGAAGAAGAACTCATTGATGACTATTTGCGTGCTGCTCGCCATTCAAGAGAGGTATTCAAACGTATTTTTATGGGTTAGAGAACCTGCTTGAAAAATGCGGCTGCGCGCGGATGATTAGGATTGGTGATGACTTCTTGAGGAGTTCCGTAGGAGATAATTTTTCCTTCATCCATGAAAGCTACTTTATCGGCAACTTCGCGCGCAAATCCAATTTCATGGGTAACTACAGCCATTGTCATGCCTTGAGACGCTAGGTCTTGCATAACGCTAAGTACTTCTCCCACTAGCTCTGGATCTAGGGCCGAGGTAGGTTCATCAAAAAGCATTAACTCTGGTTCCATTGCCAGAGCACGTGCAATGGCTACACGCTGAGCTTGTCCTCCCGATAGCTGTGCAGGGTAGTGCCCCTGTCGATCTATGAGTCCAACTCTTTTAAGTTGGTGTAGAGCAAGTTCTTGAGCTTTTGCTTTACTCATTTTCTTTACTTGTATTGGAGCTTCCATTACATTTTCGAGGGCTGTCATATGGCCGAAAAGATTAAAGCGTTGGAATACCATTCCTACTTTGGCACGTTGTTTCGCGATTTCCCTATCGGATAGATGGGCCAATGTTGTCTTTTCTTTTTCCCAAAATCTCCAAGGCGAGGGGGAAACTTCCTTTAATCCAAGTAGTTCACCTTCAAGATAAATACGTCCAGCATCAATTTTTTCCAGCTCATTAAGGCATCTAAGAAAAGTAGATTTTCCGGAACCAGAAGGACCGAGAATTGCGCAGACTTCTCCTTGTTTAATTTCTAAGTCAATTCCTTTAAGGACATGTAAATCACCAAAAAATTTATGAACATTTTCGGCTTTAACCATCGTTTTTATCATGGTGTGTACTCCAAGAATGGGTCTTCCTTCACGGTGTGTGCTTGTGCTATAGCTGCCTGTTTTTTAGATGGAGGCAAAATATTAGGAAGACGGAATCCTTCATCCCTTTCGCTGCGACCGTAGTAAGCCTCGATGTAGTGTTGTATAACCATTAAAAGAGAAGTAATAGCTAAGTACCAGATAGCCGCTACGATTAGCATAGGTAGGGTGGTGTAGTAGCGTTGTCCAATGCGGGTAGCTTCATAGTACAGCTCATTTGTTACTGGAATTGCGATTACTAGCGAAGTGGTTTTAAGCATGGAGATTGTTTCGTTTCCAGTAGGGGGAACAATTACCCTCATAGCTTGGGGAATTATTATACGCCACTGAATTTGTCGTTCATTCATACCTAAGGCCATCGCAGCTTCTCTTTGTCCCGAATCAACAGAGTTAAAGCCTGAACGAACAATCTCGGCTAGGTATGCCCCTTCATTTAGACCTAAGCCAATTAGGGCACAGACAAGAGGCGTGAAAATAGCTTCGGTATTTCCCAAAGTATATTGTGGGCCAATAGGTAGGCCGATACTAACTTTGGAATATAGACTCGGTAGAAGCCCCCAAAAAACTAACTGAGTGTAGATTGGAGTACCGCGAAAAAACCAGATATAAAACCAGGCGACGGAGCGGTTAATAGAGTTTTTTGACTGCCGCATTACAGCTGCGATGAGAGCTAGAACTACTCCTATTAGCATAGAGGCAAAAGTCAAGAATAAAGTAAACCAAACTCCACGGACGATGGTGGGGGCAAAAAGCCATTCCCATACTACCGGCCAGTTATATTTAGGATTAGTTATTAGCGAGTTTATAACGGTAATTGCTAACAGGGATACAACTACAGCACTAACTATTCTTCCTGGTTTTGAAACTGGACGTGCATTAATAAGTTTAAGATTATCCATCCTTTTACTTGACCTCGGGGTTAAGCACTGCAGTATCTATGAGCGAGGAGGAGTCTACTTTCCAATTTTCAAAAATTTTCCCGATAGTCCCATCCTTAATCAGTTCTGTGGTTGCTTTAGTAATTACTTCAGCTAACTTAGTATCTGCTTTGGCAGTAATGATTCCGGCAAAGGATACATTCTGTACTTCCCCAACGGTCTGGAATTTATCGGGATTCTTTTTGGAAGTAAAAGCGGCAGTAATGTTGTCTACCATAATTGCGTCTAGCTGATTCCCGTCGAGCTTTATTGCCAGCATCTGCGCATCGGTTTCAGGCAGTATAGAAATTCCTGTTTTTCCCTGAGCTGTGCATTCTTTGCTAGCTTTTTCCATATTAGATTGGTGAGAAGTCCCAGACTGTACGCCTATCTTCATTCCGCAGAGCTCAGCTGGATTAAAGTTTTTTGGGTTTCCTTTCTTTGTCATAAATAAGGCACCAGACTTCATATAAGAAGTCATATTCACTTGAGTTAGCCTTTCAGGGCTGATATCGAATGAAGAAATCGCAACATTATATTTTGCGCCTACGGCAGGAATAATTGAATCAAAAGGCGCGTTAGTAATTTCCGCTTTCAGGCCTGTTTTCTTTGCGATTGCGCGGATAATATCCATATCGAAACCTAAAGCGGTCTTGCCATCAGCAGATAGATATTCTGCAGGCTCATAGTCTGCTGAAGTGCCTACTTTTAGTACTTTATTATCTTTAATTTCTTTTGGTAGGGCATTAAAAAGGGAATCATCTGTTTTTATATTTTCTACGTTGAAGGCATTTTCTTCAGCAGTCGTATTTCCAGTATTCTGATCTGGGTCTTTAGCTGAGCAAGCGGTAAGGGAAAGGGAGAAACAGAGGGCAGCTGTAATGGGCAGTATTTTTTTCATGGTAATCTCCAAAATAGAAAATGTTAATAAATACATAGTATTGCATAATTCTGCATTTATCTCTTCCTAAATAAGGTTTTGTATCACAATTTGGAGGTGAAAAATTTTATTTTTAGGCTTTTTATGCATAAAGGTGGGGTAAGCATGAATACTTACCCCACCTTTATTTTATTAAGTTATTTAGCCTCGACCATACATGGCCTTTTTAGAAGCACGTGCCTTGGTCGGATCAATGCCCTTTGGAATCGGGGCTGTTGGAGGGCGTAGAGCAGCTAGACGTCTGTCAACGGCAGGTACCTCGCGCTTGTTGAGTTCGTTTTTTAATGACCGTAGCTTCTTGGCAATCTTAGGGAGTGGAATCTGTCCTTTTTCGTGTCCATACTGGAAAGTGTGGATAGTGACGTTAGGAACCATGCGTCGTACTCTACGGCTTTCTTTTTCTAGTAGAACTTTAGCGCGATAAGAAGGACCCTCGGAAATAAGAATTACCCCAGGGCGTCCAATCACTCGCCAAACTACATCTTTTTCTTGCGTGACTACCGCAGGAGTGTCAGAAACAATCCATCCACGAGACTGGCGTGAAAGTACCGCTCCTACAGCGCCGGGCTGTCCGTCAATCTGGTCATAAAGCGCTGGGTTCAAAAGAATGGTTAGAAGAATTAGACATCCCAGGGCTGCCAGCATAATCCCTGTTAGGGGATAACCAATCCAATGAGAGGTGTAGATACCAAGAGCTATTCCACCACCAATAAAGACGACGCAAATAGCCAGCATGGCAATTCCGAGCCAGCTAAAAGATCGCTTAACCATGGTGTAAGCATCTTTAAGGTTGTGATAAAAACGGCGCTTCTTCGGAGCCTCTGCTTTTTTATTTTCTTCAGCCATCTCTTGCTTCTTCCAATCTGCTTACATTTAAGTCTGTCTTGAAGACAGACGTGCTTAGGAAATTGTATATCGAAGTTATCCACAATTTAAGTTGACTGGCTAATTTTCTCCCATGGTGTGAACTAGACTTCATAAATATGGACGCTAAATACCAAATTGTTAGGAAAATTGCTCGAACGCACCTGGGGCAACTTAATGAGGTAGTGGATAAGCAGGGAAATAGCTACGCACAAATTATTATGGACGAAAAGACCTCTTCGGACTATCGAGTAGTCGAGCGTGCCTCCATCTTAAAAAGAATTTCCCAACCTGGAATCTTATCGATTCATTCACTTATCCAAGAAGGGAAAAATATTTACTTAACTTTAGAACTGGTGGAAGGGCGAACACTTGGTGATCTCCTCGTAAATACTAAAATTGATTTATTAGAGGCTGAAGGTTTCTGGAGAGAAGCTAAAGAGTCGCTCAATATTTTACATTTTCACGGTTTAGTTCATGGAGATATATCTCCAGATAACTTTATGCGTCGTTTAGATGGCAGCTGGGTACTAATTGATTTATTTTCACTTCCGCACACCGGGACAGTTGGATTTTCACCTGTGGATGGTAAAAAATATGCATACAGTAAAGAATCCGATTGGGAAGGATTCGAAAAAGTTATTTCTGCACTAGAGAAAAACATAAAAAATAAAGGAAACGTGGACAATCATGTGCAGTTTTCTCCGGATATGGCTGCTGGGGCTCATTTAAGGAGTTTAGGAGCAAACATAGAGACAAATGTATTAGAGAAGAAAAATCGGATAAGTTGGCCTTATATATGTGCTGGTCTTTTTTTCCTAGTTTCCTTAGGCATTGGGGCTTTAGGGTTCCAAGGGCAAGCATTTCCAGCTTCTACTGCCGCTGGCGCTCCTGTGTTAGAAAAAGAAAATTTTATTTCACCAGTTTATTCTTCAAAAAATAATGAAATAACATCTGGAAAATATCTAAATAAAGAATCTGCTGCAGCTATCGTCAAGGAAATACTTAGTAAACGCGATAGAGCATTGAACGAAAAAATTGATGAGAAAGCTCTATATGCAATTTCAATACCCGGAAAGAAACTGCGCCAAGAAGATACGCATTTACTGAAATTACTGCGAGAGAGCAAAATAGAAATTAGAAATTTGGAAACTAAAGTAGGGGATGTTGTAAATCTTAAAAGTGAAGAAGGGAAAGTTTGGGTTACTGTATTTTTGAGTCAAAAACAGTATTATCAGTGCTCTTTCCGCGGAGTGCGTGACTGCCGGACTATTCCTGCTACCAGGGAACGGGAATTTAAATTAGAACTAATTCCTCACCCTTGGCGAATCGGTGATATTAAAACTAAATAAAGATGGGGTCTGGTATTTCACCAGACCCCATCTAGCTTCTAGAAACTAGAGTGCTAAATCAGCATCAAAGTTAGCTTCTTCCAAGCGCTTCTTAACTGCCATCAGGTAGCGGGCAGCATCGGCGCCATCTACCAGACGGTGGTCGTAAGAAAGAGCTAGGTAGACCATGGAACGAATTCCAATTACTTCGTTGCCATCTGCATCCTTAATTACCATCGGGCGCTTAACGATTGTGCCAACACCCAAAATTGCCGTTTCCGGCATATTGATAACGGGAGTATCGAAAAGGGCTCCACCGGAACCAGTGTTTGTGATGGTAAAGGTCGATCCGGATAGTTCGCCTGCACCAATCTTTCCATCGCGGGTGCGTGCAGCCAAGTCATTTATTGACTTGGCAAGTCCCTCGATGTCCTTTTCTCCAGCATCCTTGATGACCGGGACAAATAGTCCCTTTGGAGTATCAACCGCAATACCAATGTGTTCTGCATCGTGGTAGGTGACTGTGTTATCAGAATTTACTGTGGCATTAATCTTCGGGTGAGCTAGAAGAGCCTCAGTAGCGGCTTTGACGAAGAAGGGAAGGAAGGTAAGTTTCGTTCCCTTCTTTTCTGCAAAGGCATTCTTGGACTTTGCGCGCAAGGCGGCAACCTTGGTGACATCAACTTCTACTACGGTGGTTAGCTGAGCAGCAGTCTGTAGAGAATCAACCATTCGCTTAGCGATTGTCTTACGCAGCGGGTTCATCTTCTCAGTAGTGCCTCGTAGCGGTGATGGCTCAGGCTTTTCTGCAGCAGGCTTGGGAGCAGTAGTGGTTGCGGGCGAAGCAGGTGATGCTGTCTTCTCGGCTGCCTTAGCAGCGGCATCCAGAACATCCTGCTTACGGATGCGGCCTCCGACACCTGTACCAGTAACGGTGGATAGGTCAACGTTCTTCTGTTCGGCTAGCTTTCGAACAATCGGAGTAACGTATCCCGAACCAGCCGACTGGCGAGAAGTCACAGGTTTACTATCGGACTGAGCTGGCGCCGCTGGAGCCGCTGGAGCTGCTGGAGCTGCTGGAGACGTTGGAGCGGACGGATATGTCCATTCAACAACCTTGTCTCCGTCAGTTCCTTCTTTAACAGTAGAGGGAATATCTGCACCGGGGGTTTCCGCTGCGGTACGTTCAGCCTTGGGTGCGGGAGCCGGCGCAGGAGCGGGAGCTTCCTTAGCGGGTTCGTTTGCGCCAATACGGGCAATAACTGCACCAACTTCAACAGTTTCGTCTTCGGGTACCACGATTTCTACGATATATCCAGAAACTGGCGAGGGAACCTCTGAGTCAACTTTATCGGTAGCAACTTCAACTAGAGGCTCGTCTGCCTCAATCTTGTCACCAACCTGTTTCAACCAGTTAGAAACGGTTCCTTCGGTCACTGATTCACCCAAAGCAGGCATCGTTACATCAGTTAGCTCGCCAGCGTCAGAAGAAGCTGGGGTGGCTGCAGTAGTCTCTTCGGGAGCTACAGCTTCAACCACATCTTCTTCCTGCGGTGCAGGGGAAGACTCTTCTTCAGCGGCTTCGGAGGAATCTCCAATAATGGCGATAGGAGTGCCAACCTCGACGGTTTCGTCTTCCTGAACTAAGATTTTCAGGAGTACACCATCTGCGGGAGAGGGAACCTCGGAATCTACTTTGTCGGTGGCTACCTCGACCAAAGGTTCGTCCATGGAAACTGAATCTCCCACAGACTTCAACCATGTGGTGACGGTACCTTCGGTCACCGATTCGCCCAGTGCGGGCATTGTTACGGAAGTGGACATTTCTTGTATCTTCTCCTTAAGTTGAAGAGGCTCAGTTGTGGGCGTGTAGAGGCTTACCAGCCAAAGCCATCGCGGCCTCGCCAATAGCTTCATTTTGGGTGGGGTGTCCGTGGATTAGACGAGCTACGTCCTCTGGATATGCATCCCAGCTGACCATTAGCTGACCTTCACCTACCAATTCGGATACGCGTGAACCGAATGCATGGAATCCAATTATGGGTCCATCTTTTTCACTAATCATAGTAATAAATCCGGTAGTCCCAAGAATCTGAGACTTGCCGTTACCCGCAAGGTTATACTCAACTACGTTAATTCCATCCTTACCGTATTTTTCTTCTGCCTGTTTGCGAGAAAGACCAACCGAGCAGATTTCTGGTTCACAGTAGGTTACACGGGGGATTTCAGCGTCTACAACAGGAGCTGGGTTAAGCCCGGCAATTTCTTCAGCTACGAAGATACCGTGAGCAAAACCGCGGTGTGCTAGCTGTAGACCTGGAACAATGTCACCTACCGCGTAGATGTTTCCAACTCCGGTGTGAAGGCGTTCGTTCGCAAGAACGAAACCTCGATCCATGGGGATACCGACTTCTTCATATCCAAGATTAGCTGTGGCAGGACCACGACCAACGGCTACTAGAAGAAGGTCGCCGTCCACATTCACACCTCCGGCGGCAGTGACATGAACTCCAGATTCGTCCTGGGTCACCGATTCAAAACGAGTTCCGGTGTGGAACTTGATACCACGTTTGCGGAAAGCACGTTCAAGTGATTTCGATACAGCTTCATCTTCATTGGGCACGAGGTGATCGAAACCTTCGATGATGGTTACTTCGCAGCCGAAAGATGCCCAGACCGAAGCAAACTCAACACCGATTACACCGCCACCCAGGACTACTGCGCGTTTGGGAACCCAATCTAGCATAAGAGCCTGTTCAGAAGTAATTACGCGGCCTTCAATATTTAGCCCGGGAAGTGACTTCGAGAATGAACCGGAAGCCAAGATAATGTTCTTACCTCTAATGGTGCGTCCATCAACCTCAATTGTGTCTTTTCCAGTTAGACGTCCCCAGCCAGTAATCAATTCAACCTTACGAGATTTGATTAGTCCTTGAAGTCCCTTGTAAAGACGGGAGATTACACCTTCGCGATATTTGTTTACTGCTCCCATGTCAATTCCTTCGAACGAGGACTTGACACCAAATTGTTCTGACTCACGTACAGACTCGGCAGTTTCGGCAGCATGTAGCAATGCCTTGGTGGGAATGCATCCACGATGCAAGCAAGTTCCCCCAACCTTGTCTCCTTCGATTAGGGCAACTTTCATTCCTAGCTGTGCACCGCGGAGAGCCGCGGCATAACCGCCAGAGCCTCCACCTAGAATGACGATGTCATATACTTCTTCGCTCACCTGTAAATCTCCTTAAAGATTGTGTCCGTTTATCCTGCTGGGCCCGTGCCACCAGTAAAGCGTATGGGTCAAGTTTCCCACTTTTTTACTTAAAATTCCGCCGAAAGACCCAAATGTGTGGATTATGTCACGACGTATTTTTTTGTGAAATTAATCGACCTGAGAGAGGTATCGCACTAGTGTGCGCAAAGACATAGCGGTAGCGCCGTAGCAGGTATATCCCCAATCCCCGTCAGTGTTGTATGAAGGTCCGGCGATGTCAATGTGTGCCCATGGAGTATCTCCAACAAAATTAGATAGGAATTGTGCGGCAACGAGCATCCCTCCGCTACGACCTCCAGAGTTTTTAACATCCGCGAATTTAGAAGCGTTGGCCTGTTTAGTTTCTTCCGGAATGGGCATTACCCACATTTCCTCACCGGCTTCCTTGGAAGCTTGGAAAATTTCTTGAGGGACGTTTCCCTGTCCCATAATTCCAGCGGTTCGTGTTCCAAGAGCAACAATTTGCGCTCCGGTTAAGGTAGCAACATCGATTACCGAATCGGGGTCTAACTCGCAAGCGAGGCTAAGGGCATCTGCCATTACCATGCGGCCTTCAGCATCGGTGTTAATTACTTCAACTGTTTTTCCGTTACGAATCTTTACTATGTCAGCTGGTCGTTGAGCATTTCCACCAGGCATATTTTCGGCAAGAGCTAGGAAAGTAGTTACTTGTACCGGTAGGTTGTATCGCGCTGCTGCGATAGTTGCGGCTAGAACGGTAGCTGCACCGGTCATGTCTGATTTCATATTTTCCATGTGCAGCGGGGTTTTTAAGGAGATACCTCCGGTATCGAAAGTAATTCCCTTTCCGATAAAAGCCACGTGTGATTTAGCATCTGCGGGTTGGTAGGAGATTTTTACCATCAGCGGTTGACGATGAGAACCTCGTCCAACTCCTACAATTCCACCGCAGCCTTCCTCTTCTAATTTTTCTGCATCCCAAATTTCGATTTCTAGTGGAAGTCCTTTAATTGCATTTTCTGCATGCTTTGCAAAAGACTCTGGATAAAGATCTAGAGGAGGAGTGTTAACAAGATCGCGTAGTAACTTTGCGGCTTCAATAATTACGGTGGCTTTTTCCACTCCGGCTTTGGCTGCAGCGGTGTCTGCCAAATAAATTTTTTCTACATTGCTGGAAGAGGACGTTTTGTACTGATCGAAACGATACGCTCCAAAACCAGCTCCTTCGGCAAGTGCTTGCCACAGCGATTCGTCACGTAAATCCCAGTCAAAAGCTATGCTAGAAGATTTTGTGGTTCGAGTTACACATCCAGCGGCACGTCTAATTGCATTTGGATCAGTGGGACTTGCTTCACCTATTCCCACGAAAGTTAGAGTCTTGGCACGTAAGCGTCCTGCCGCACCACTAACGCAAACCTGGTCAGTTTTGCCTTCGAACCCGAGTAATGGAAGTACCTTTGCAAGTTCTTCACTGCGTTCGGCACTTAGGGAAGAGGGGAGGAGACGCGGGCCAGACTCGGTATGGGAAACAGCAAATACTACGGTGTCGCACTCAAGGTCAACCGGGCTTTGTGAATGTTCGAATAGTTGTGACATGTGGGATTCTTTCTATTGGTTTCGAGTGATATTAGATAGCGGCGTTAAAGCCAAGTTGTCGCCATGCTTCATATAGTCCTATAGAAGCTGAATTGGCGAGGTTAAGTGAACGTACCCCGGGAAGCATCGGAATGCGGACTCGTGAAGTTACACGCGGATGAGACATTACTTCTTCCGGTAGCCCGGTAGGTTCAGGACCGAATAATAGTCCATCTCCATCGGCATACTGAATGTCAGTGTGGAAGGTCTCGGCTTGTCCTGTAAATGCCCAAATGCTACCTGGAATATCAGCAAGAGCATCTTCCAGATTCGGATGTACTTTTACGTGAGCAAGATCGTGGTAGTCTAGCCCGGCTCTACGCAGTTTTGAATCTTCCATTTCAAAACATAGCGGCTCGACTAGATGGAGCATAGAACCGGTGCAGGCAGAGAGGCGAATTGCATTTCCGGTGTTTCCAGCAATCCTTGGTTCAAAAAAAATTACGTGAAGCATAAGCCTATTTTGCACCTATCTGTGGAAGAAAGTCTTATTGCTGGTACTCGACTGTTAATGTGGCGCGAGCAATGGTGTGGAAAAGAGCATTGAAAGAAACCACTGTAGGGGTAGCTTCGTCATCTAGTTCTAAGGTTGGTACATCCAGCGCATGTACAGCAAAAATATATCTGTGAGGGCGATCTCCTGCGGGAGGGTTAGGCCCGTAATATGCGGCTTGTCCGTTATCACCAGGATTATGGAAAGCTGCTCCTTCAAGCTCTAAATCTGAGCTTCCTGCTCCGCGGGGCAGACTTGTTGTTTCAGAGCTTAAATCTTGAATACACCAGTGCCAAAAACCTGCTGGGGTGGGAGCATCGGGATCGAAACATGTAACGAGGAAAGACTCAGTTTCTGCGGGAAATCCTTGCCAATTTAGAGCGGGGGAGAGGTTGCCTCCATTAGCAACAAAATCTTCTGGCATTTTTTCGCCGGGACAAATATCGGGGGAAGTTAGTTCAAAAGAGGGAACTCGTGGAAGAAGCGCGTATGGCTCCGGGGCTAAGGGACGGTCTTGTAAGTTCATTTCTTCTCCTTAAACTCGGTAATTTAGATACTACCAAAACTGTTCTTAAATGAGGCTCATTATTGAGATTTTTAGGAAAAATATTTTCTCTCATAAAGGCTGAAAGAAAATAGAACAGTAGCTAAAAGAAATGGGTATAAATCTTCTTGAATTAGAATCACAACGTTGAGATTATTCATTACGTGTTGGGGGCTTAATTTTTTCTGCTGTGCGTTACTCTATATAGGGTCGTAGAAAAACAGGAGAAACGTCGTGGCTAAGCTCTATTTCCGTTACGGGGCTATGAATTCGGGAAAATCAACCGCTTTGCTTCAGGCTGCCTATAACTATGAAGAACGTGGGCAGAGAGTTGCATTAGCTAAGCCACAGATTGACTCCAAAGGTGAATCCACAATTATTTCTCGTTTGGGCGTGAGCCGTGAGGTTGATTTTCTAATTTCTCCCCAAGACGATGTATTTGAACTATTTTCTATGAAAATGAGGGGAGATGATCCCAATGCCTTACTTTCTCATTTGGAAGTTCCTCCGGTAGCGGCGTTATTGGTTGATGAGGCTCAGTTTTTAGCTCCATCTCAGATAGATTCACTGATGATGATTGCACTCAAACTCAACGTTCCCGTATTGGCTTATGGCATTCGTACTGATTTTCAGACTGTGGCTTTCCCCGGCGCGCGGCGTCTGTTGGAAATTTCCCATTCTTTGGAAGAGCTAAAGACAATTTGTCGCTGTGGCAAAAAAGCAATTTTTAACGGACGTAAAGTTGGTGATGAATTTGTATTCAGTGGTGACCAGGTTGCGATAGATGGGGTGGCAGTCACCTATGAATCCTTGTGCGGAGAATGTTATTTGCAAGAATCTGGTGGAAGATTAGCGCCATGAAAGGCAGGGAGTTGCCTGTATTGGAGATTCCCACTTGGTCTAGAAGGATTCTTTCTGCACTCGATGATGAGGGTTTTGCAGCAAAGTTTTCCTGGTCAGTATTGACACAGGCGAAAATTAGTCTTAGTGCTGGGCGAGTTCTTAGTATGCGAGTTGTTTCCGACCCTGATGCATCGCACCTTAAGATACGTTCAGATCAGCTGGGAAGCGGTAAATTAGTTGTTTGTTCTTTAGAAATTTATCCGAACGCTACAATCTATTCACAATGCACCTGCCGAGTACATAGACAGTGCGCTCACGGTGCTGCAATGGTGATGATTTTGCAAAATCAGGCTAGGACTGAAGCAAAAGGAGATTGGCAGTCAATATTCTCTGCGATTACTAGCCAGAGACAATCACAGAGCAAATGTGATGCGGCACGAAAACTTGCAATTTATCTTAGACAGACAGATGCCGGGATAACTTTAGAACCCCTTTTACTTATGGGGAATGTGATTCGACCCGGACGAGTTTCATGGGCTGATTTACGAGAACAGCTGTCCGGAAAAAGCGAATATGATTTAACTCAGTTGCGTCTTCTTGTGTCCTTGGCGGATATGGCCCAATCCGTTGGATTTAAATACGGTGCTGGGCTTTCTCTCGAAATGCTTCGTTCCGGTGTTGAAAAACGTTTTCAAGATTGTCTGGAAACAGGAATCAGAATTTTCGATTCTCTAGGAGAGCTAACTTACAGCAAACAAAAAGCTAGATTAGTCTTACAGGTTGATGATGAGTTGTCATTGTCTAAAGAAAGTAAGGAATCTTCTTTAAAACATGGTGACTATAATGCGGGAATGGGGCTTTTGGTATCGCTTAAGGCGCTAGCTTCAACGGGGGAAAATCCGCACTTAGAGGTAGTTTTTCCTTTAGCTATTGACTACACAAAACGTATTCTTTATTTCCTTTCTAATGATGATGAGTGGAGTCCTGCGCAGACGTTACTAAAAAAATCTCTAGTAATTCCTGCGGAAGAAGTATTTGATTTCGAACTTTATTTATTACGGAATCTTCCCGCTCTCGAGATAATCTCATCGACAGGCTGGCAGCTTAGCGACAAACTTGAATGGGGGTGGGGAATTTTCCCAGTTTATTCTTCGCGACGATTCCCTGAGAAGAATGATGAAGAAGCAACTGGAATTCCAGAATTTATATCTTTCAAGCGTTTGTGTGGGATTCGTCAAGATTTGCGTCCAAACCTAGACTTGACACATGAAGAACTGGAAATGTCTCGCCATCTTTTGAGGGAGTTACTCCAAGAATCTGAACTTAGCATCTCCGAAGCGGGGGATATTCTTAACTATAATTTTTCTCTTTCTGAAATATTTTCTGTATTTCCCTTACTTAGGGAGAGCGTGGAAAAAAGAGGCGAGCATTTAGTCATTGATGAAAGGCTTAATGAATTCCGTTTTATAACAACTGAGCCTGAAATTAAAGTAAATCTTGATAATTCAGACAATGATTGGTTTAAGTTAAGAATATCTGTTTTTATTGCAGGCGAGGAAATATCGGTAAAAGAGCTTATTAAAGCACTTACTGTCGGTCAAAAATACTATAGATCACCGGGCGGAAAAGTAATTAATCTAATGATTAATTCCCTTTCGCGTTTACGCCTTGCTGTGGAAGAGGCGCAGGAGTTAAAAGAAAAAGATTCTTTAGCTGGCATTTATAAAATTAACCGCTATCAGATTAGTCTCTTAGAAGATATCGAAGAAGTACTTTCTTCGGATGACGAGGCAGAACTGTGGCGACAAAAGCTTAAAAACATGACTTCGGGTGATTTAGCTCCACAGATAGTCTGCGAGTTTCCGCTGAGAGAATATCAGCTTACGGGATATCGCTGGCTATATGGGCTGGCTAGTCGAGGATTCGGTGGTGTTTTAGCTGATGATATGGGACTAGGGAAGACCTTACAAGTGCTTTCTTTAGTTGCTTCTCTAAGTAAAGATAACAAAATGCCAGTGTTAGTGATTTCCCCAACTTCGTTGCTGGGGGTGTGGCATGGCGAAGCACTGAAATTTTTCCCACATCTGAGAGTAAAAGTACTTAATCGAACAGAGAAAAAGAGTCCTCAGGACTACCGGAATCTAGAAGATTTTGATTTGATTGTGACTTCGTATGCGCTTTCGCGTATTGAGTCGGAATATCACAGTAATTTTGGTTATTCGGGCATTATTTTGGATGAAGCTCAAGCTGTTAAAAATCCGCAAGCTGCCGTGCACAGAGCGATTAAACATATGCAGGCAGGATGGAAAATTGCCATTACCGGAACTCCTGTTGAAAATTCAGTAATGGATATTTGGGCAATTATGCAGATAGTCTGTCCCGGTTTATTACCGCGGCAGAAAGTATTTTATGCTCGTTATGGACGTGCAATAGACCAAGAACATGATTCTCAGGTTGTGGAAGATTTGTTAAAACGGGTACGACCATTTCTCCTGCGGAGAAGTAAGGAAATGGTTGCTGCGGATTTGCCAGATAAGACAGAGCAGATAATAACAATTCCACTTTCTTCTCGGCACAAACGCATTTATGACCGTTATTTGGCACGTGAACGGCAACGAATTTTGGGGCTGATAGGTGATGTAAAAGCAAATCGTTTCCAGATTTTAAGCGCTTTAACTAAGTTAAGGCAACTTGCTTTAGATCCAGCTTTGCTAGATGCTGATGAATATGATGAGGTTGGTTCAGAAAAGATTGAATTCTTAATATCTGAACTTGCCTCCCTTATTCAACGGGGACATAAAATCCTAGTTTTTTCCCAGTTTACAAGTTTTTTGAAGCGGGTAAGTGCACGGTTAGAAAAAGAATCTATATCTCATGCGTACATGGATGGGACAACAAGTAATCGTAATCAGATAATTACCGATTTCCGTGAGGGTAATAAGAGAGTTTTTTTGATTTCTCTTAAAGCCGGGGGAACGGGATTAACACTAACTGAAGCAGATTATGTATTTTTGTTAGATCCTTGGTGGAATCCCGCTGCTGAAGCGCAGGCGGTAGATCGTGCACACAGAATTGGACAGACTAAAAAAGTAAATGTTTATCGACTTATTTCGGCCGATACCATTGAAGAGAGCGTGCAAGTGTTGCAACTACGTAAGAAAGAAGTTATTTCTGCAATCACTGATGGGGTAAGCACAGAAAATCCAAATAATTCTGGATCGACGTTAAACGCAACAGATATTGAACAGTTACTTTCTTAGTTTTCGTTTAGAGGAACAATTAGGGTTTTCTTTCGTTCTTTCCTCATTGCTGTCACATGTTTGACGGAGGGAAGAGCCCCAATTAGGGGAGGATCTATTTGTCTAAGATCTGCGTAGACGGCCCAAATTACTGCTACTAGAGGAATTACAATAATTGCTCCCAAGAGTCCAGCTAGAAAAGTTCCGGCAGTGACTAATAGACCTACTACCATGGGATGAAGGCTTACTTGGTGAGCCATAATTAGTGGCTGAAGAACTTGCCCTTCTATCTGTCCAATGAGGAAAATTCCAATTCCGACTATTAGTGCCAGGATGGGACCTTTCGTGGCGAGTGCAACCACCATTGCCACGCTCATTGAAATTGGTGCGCCGATTAGAGGAACAAAAGCGCCAATTAGCACGATAACCGACAGCGGGGTCGCCAGGGGGATATCCAAGATAGTTAGGAAAATTAAGACGAGTAGCGCATCTGAGGCTGCGATAATCATAGTTCCTCTGGCATATCCAGCGAAAGTATCCCAACCCACCGAAGCCGCATGATGAGTTTTAGTGCGATACCGTGCTGGGATTTGGTTTAGGAACCACCGCCACATTTCAGAGCCTGAAGTCAGAGTAAAAACTGATACAAATATGGCCACTGCAACCACAGTTAGTCCCAAACCAACACTAGCTGCGTTGGAAATAATTCTGCCGGCAACTTCTCCCGAGTGTTCGGATATGAATTGTAAGTATTCGTACTCTTTATTTTGGACCCAGTTTCCCAGTTCGGAAACCTTGACATAACGATTTATAAAAGGACGATCTAAATAATCAATAATTTGGTTTATTCCGAACCCGAATTGGGCAACTAAACTTGTAAGTGTTCCCGCTACAGAAGTGATTACATATGTGAAAAGACCGACTATTATTCCAAAGAAGCCAAGAATTGTTATTGCGGTAGCTAGTGCTCGGGGAAGGAATTTATCCAACAGATTAACTATAGGATTGAGAATCGAAGTAAAAAGCAGAGCAAGAAAAATCGCAAAAAATACTTCTTGGAGCTGGATAATTGAATTAACCATCCAGCTAAGAGCAACAAAAATTCCTACTAATAGCCATGAACCGATTCCAGTTTTAATTAGCCAAGCGGGAAGATAAGGGGAGAGAAGAAAATCACGTTTTGTTCCTGAAGGAGTGGGTTTTCCCCTTTGTAGCGATTTTCTACGTGGTTTGCGGTAGCTATTTTGGCGCATCCTGTTCCCCTGAATCGTTGCCTTTACCTAGGGTTAGGGTATCTGCACTTGTTTCTTCTTTTGTTTTTGGCGCGCCGATTATGCTGCGTTTTGCGTTTTCTTTTTGTCGTGTTATTCTCTTTCAGTCGAAACTGCTACGACATCCACTGCGCGGGTGGCGGAATAGGCAGACGCGCTAGCTTGAGGTGCTAGTTCCCACATATTCGGGAGTGGGGGTTCAAGTCCCCCTCCGCGCACAGTAGAGGCAGACCTATGGGTCTGCCTCTTTTGCTTATGATTCCTTTCACTTATGCTTTTATCTTCTTTCTTTTGTTATTTGTTTAAGTAAGTATCGGGTAGTCTTTAGGCATGTGTATTGAATTAAAAGGTGAGGGTATAACACTTCGTCGAACTTCTTCTGAAGATATTGAGGAAATTGCCAAAGCTTGTTCAGATTCGCGCGTTGCTAGATGGGTTACAACTCCGTGGCCGTATTCTTTTGAAGATGCGAAATGGTTTGTAAATAGTTATCTTGATTCCCTACCTCCGGGAAGTCTATCTTTGGGTATTTATCTTCCTGAATCACCAACTTTGGTGGGCGTGGTTGATTTGCGTCGGCAAGGGAAAATGGAAGGTGAATTTGGGTGCTGGATGCTCCCTGCATTTACCGGACGGGGGATTATGCGTAAAGCAATCAAAATGGTTGCACAATACGCTTTTGAGGAGCTTGGTCTTAGCCGGTTAATTTGGCGTGCTGAAGTTGGAAATTGGGCCTCTCGCAAGGTTGCATGGGCATGCGGTTTTAAATATGAGGGAGTAGCTAGGGGAGCAATATTCCCTAACGCCTATTTACTTGCCCAAGAAGAAGGAGCATCCAATCGTGATTTATGGGTGCTTTCATTACTGTCCGGTGAATCAATGGAACCTAAGGAAAAATGGTGCGGTCCTTTAGAAGGGCAACTAGGTGACATTCGTCTCCCTGATTTTAATCGTCCTGAAGATTTAGTACGTCAGTTCCATGAGGTTTATGATTGTCCAATTCTTGATGCTCCAACTTTGGATACGCCGCGTTTAGGAATGAGAATGGATCTTATTTTGGAAGAGGTTCATGAGTTGGTTGGCGCGGTACTCGGGACGCAATCCCGTCAAATTATGGAAGAAGCCTGGCGTAAAGCTAAGGAAAAAGACTCTTCTGAACGTAATCTAGTCGAATGTGCAGACGCCTTAGCTGACATCATATATGTTGTTTATGGGATGGCTTTGGAAACTGGAATATCTCTTCCTGCGGTACTTTCTCAAGTACAAGCTTCCAATATGTCTAAGCTAGATGCGGATGGAAGTGTAATTAAGCGGGAAGATGGAAAGGTTCTAAAGGGGCCTAATTTCTTCCGCCCACAGGTTGCAAAGATTCTTGGTATAGACCACGAATAAAGCTTTTTCGTGGCACAATAGTGCAAGGTTTATTACTCCGAAAGGTAACTCATGGCACGTGTAGTAGTAATTGGTGGTGGCTACGGAGGCATCACCGTAGCCGGTGGTCTTGATGACATCGCCGAGGTCACTTTGGTAGAACAAAAAGATCAGTTTGTTCACCATGCAGCAGCGCTTCGCGCAGCGGTTGATGAGGTTTGGTCGCAGTCTATTTTCATGCCCTATACTCGCCTTTTGCGTAACGGTCATGTAGTTAATGCTCCGGCTATGGGCGTTGAGGGAAATAAAGTCTATGTTGCGGGACATGACCCTATTGAGGCTGACTATATTGTCTTAGCAACAGGTTCCACTTATCCCTATCCAGCTAAGCATATGGTTTCTCGTGCGGCTGTAGCGCAGGCTCGTTTGGAACAAACTCGCGCTAACCTTAAGCATGCGCAAAAAGTGTTACTAGTAGGTGTGGGAACTGTAGGGATTGAATTTGCAGGAGAGCTTTCTTCTGCTTATCCCGACTTGGAAATTATTATGGTCGAGGACGCCGATCAGATTCTTTCTACTCATGATTACACCGATGAACTACGAGAAATTATTCTTAAGCAGCTTGAAGAGCGAAACATTAAGGTAATTACAGGTTCTCCATTGGGGTATAACCCGCCTATTGATATGGGTGCACTATCTCGTTTCCAGGTAGAAACCCGAGACGGCGTGAAGATTGAAGCTGATATGTGGTTCCAGTGCTATGGTTCCCAGACTGCTTCAGGTTACCTTTCTCATGAGTATTCGGATGTTCTTCGTCCAAATGGGCAGATTTGTGTAGATAAATACATGCGTGTGCAGGGGCGCGAGAATGTGTATGCGGTTGGTGACATTACGAATGTTGATGAGTCTAAGCGCGCTGATGCGGCTCGTGCGCACGCACGGGTAGTTGTTGCTAATATTCGTGATCAGATTGAGGGGCGTTCTCCTTCCACTACTTACAGCGCCGGTAAGGAATGGGTAATTCTTCCTCTTGGTCCCGATGGGGGAGCCTCTCAATTAGTAGAGCCAGATGGCTCGGTTCGTATTGTTGGGGCTGAAGAAACTGCTCAGATTAAGGGAACTGACTTAATGGTTTCAATGATTCGTTCACAGTTGCGTTTGCCGTAGAAACAAGTAGCGTCTAATAGGCGCAGAATTGTTACCAAACGGGACTAAGGATATCTCTCCTTAGTCCCGTTTTCGGGTTACCCTTTATCTATGGCGAATAAATCACAGGTGGCGTTGGAACAATTACTGGTGGCATTCGAAAATCATTACGAAGTAGCGATATCGGATGCAAGCGATACAGAGCTGGCAGAGGCTGAACAGCTTTTACGAAATGCTTTCTTTACCTATGATGATGTGTTGTTCACAAATTACGATGTAGAGCTTCCCTTTGACATGATTGAGGACGAAGACTACGAGGAAATGGATGAATATGACCTCGACGACGAGGAATATGAAGAGATTCTTGACGATAGCGAATCTGATGAAGATTCTGACGATGACTATTATCTAGTAGATGATGAGGAAGACTAATTCTTCTTTTTTGCGCCCTATCTAACGTCTTTGTATAACTTAAGGGGTTATCCTGTGCCGTATGGATTATCTATCTGCAATTATTTTGGGCCTAGTACAGGGGCTAACTGAATTTCTTCCGGTGTCTTCTTCTGCGCATTTGCGTATTACTACTGATTTGCTTGGTCTTGGAGACCCTGGGGCTGCTTTTACTGCGATTATTCAGATTGGTACTGAGTTAGCTGTATTGATTTATTTTTGGCGTGATATTTGGGAAATTCTTGGCGCTTGGTGGAAGTCTTTGCCTTGGGTTTCCAAGAATCGAGTTCCTTCTTCTGACCCTAAGGTCCGTTTAGGCTGGATGATTATTGTTGGTTCTTTGCCAATTGGGATTTTAGGATTGCTTTTGGAAAAGTGGATTGACACTTCTTTCCGTAACCTTTGGGTAACTGTGGTTATGCTGGCTGTTTTTGGCGTGATTTTGGGGGTAGCTGACCGAGTTGGAGCACGTCGCTTAAGTTTGGAAGAAATGAACTGGGGGCAAGCCCTTATCTACGGTTTCGCGCAGGCTTTGGCATTAATTCCAGGAGTTTCTCGGTCAGGTGGAACTATTACAGCTGGTCGTTTTATGGGCTTTACCCGCCCAGCTGCGGCAAGATACTCCTTTCTTTTAGCGATGCCGGCAGTTTTTGCTTCGGGACTTTATAAGGTTTATGACGTTTTCCATCATGAGGTGGTTGGGGAGGTCTATTGGGGACCAACTCTAGCGGCGACAGGTGTTTGTTTCGTCGTTGGGTATGCGGTTATTGTTTGGTTCCTAAAGATGATTTCTACCCGCTCTTTTATGCCTTTTGTTTACTATCGTTTATTCTTGGCTGGGGCAGTTGCGCTTGGATTACTGACGGGGATTTTACATGCTGACGCCATTGCGGCGGCAGTTTCTTAAGGAGTGAGAACACTATGAAGGAATTATTACCTGCTGCTGTGCTCTTAGATATGGATGGTACTTCGATAGATTCAGAGCCTTTTTGGATTGCTTCTGAGATTGCTTTAGCTGCTAGTTTCGGAAAGAATTTTTCTCCAGAAATGGGGCATCAATTTATTGGTACTTCTTTAATCTCTACAGCCCGTTGGTTCAAAGAATGGATTCCTACCGAGGTTGCGGATACCGAATTAGAAAATCGTCTTTTGCAACATGTTGCCGAGTCTATGAAAACCGCGGAAATTGTTTATCGTCCCGGTTTCTTTGAGATTTTGCAAGTATGCAGGCAGGCAAAAATTCCAGTTGGACTAGTTACTTCTTCTCACCGTATTTTGGTTGAGGCCTTGGAAACAAAACTTCCCAGTGGTACTTTCGCGGTTTCTGTGGCAGGTAATGAGGTAAAAAAGCATAAGCCTGATCCGGAACCGTATTTGCAGGCTGCACAGTTACTAGGAGTTAATCCTGCCGATTGCATTGCAGTGGAGGACTCTCCGTCAGGGATTGGGGCAGCCGTTGCAGCTGGAACTATTACTGTGGGAATTGAATGTATGAATCCAATAGAGCCAAATCCTTTGGTTACAGAGCTTTCTTCTTTAGCGGATTTGACACTTGAACGAATGAGCCAGCTGTGTAGAGAAGCAAAAATTAAGCGGAGCCAACTCTAGTTTTCAGCAGATAGCTGGCTCTTTCTGCAGGGAAGGGGGGTAGCTTTCCACCAAATATAGGACATAGTTTTTGGTATGAACACCAGTCGCATAAACGTGTCTTTCGGGGTTGAAAATATTGGTTTTTAAGCGAATCTTCCATCTGAGTCCAGGTTGTGTTGATTTCTTCTTCGATACTGAGCAAATCGTTCTTTCCCGGATCTAGAGTTAGAACTTGACGGTGTTCTATGTAGACTAACTGTGTACGTGCGGGTAGAAGATTCTTTTGTTTGTAAAGAAGGTACGAGTAATATCGGAGCTGTTTTAACGCTTTTTCTTGGAAACGAGGAGCGGGAACTTTTCCAGTTTTATAGTCAACGATTCGCAGAGCACCATTGCTTGGATTTATATCTACTCGGTCGATAAAGCCCCGGATTGCTACATTTTCGTCTGTGATGGCTTCTACTTCTACTTCACATCCTCCATTTGTTAGTGCGCAGGGGCGTTCTATTTGGAAATATTTTTCTATAGCTTGGTGAATTCTTTCTTTTAGTCTCGTGACATCTTCCTCATTTTGGAATAGGGGGAGGTATTCGGGGTGCTCGTTTAGAGTTTTATCCCAAGCGTCGTTGATATTATCTAGTGCGAATTTGATAGTTCGGCTCGGCGGTATTTCACGGTATAGATTCTCTAGGACTTGGTGAACTGCAGTTCCAAAGGCTAGGTGGAGCTGAGGTTCTTGTTCTATTCGGTCAACCATCGAGAGACGATATTTAAGGGGACACTGCTGGAACTCGCTCATTCGCGAAAATGAGAGCGTTGGTTGCTTGGAGTTTTTTCCAGTGGGAGTCTCAATCATGGATTATACGTTAGCTTTTAATGCTTTATCGTGCGCGGGCTGGCTCAGGGTAAACTGGTATCCAGTTAGAGGAAAGGGTAAAAATGCAAAACGAGAATGTTACTTCTATCGACTTGGGTCAAGCTGGGCGTCGCGGTCCTTTTATTCCGGGGGACCGGGTTCAGCTAACTGATTCAAAGGGGCGAATGCATACTATTTTGCTTTCTGAAGATGGTTTCTTTAATACCCATAAGGCTTCTTTCCGACACACTGAGCTATTGGGACAGCCAGAAGGAACTGTATTGACTACACGAGAGGGAGCTACTTTCCTTTGCCTGCGCCCTTTACTGAGTGATTATGTATTGTCGATGCCGCGTGGTGCAGCTGTGGTTTATCCCAAAGACGCCGCTCAGATTGTGCAATATGCCGATATCTTTCCTGGGGCACGAGTAATTGAGGCGGGAGTTGGATCGGGAGCCTTGAGTTTGTCACTTTTAAGCGCTGTGGGGGAAACCGGACATCTACTGAGCGTGGAAAGACGAGAGGATTTTGCTGAAATAGCTCAAGGGAATGTGGATTTGTGGTTCGGTGGGCGTCATCCCGCTTGGGAGGTTAGGGTTGGCGATTTAGCTGATGTTTTAGAGGTACAGGTTGATTCTCATTCTGTTGATAGAGTGGTCCTTGATATGTTGGCTCCTTGGGAGAATTTAGAGCAGGTCGCGAGGGTTTTGGTTCCGGGAGGAGTCTTTATCTGTTACGTGGCTACAGTTACGCAGTTATCTCGCCTCGCTGAGGATATCCGTAAGACAGAGAACTTTACAGAGCCTAAGGCTTGGGAATCAATGGAACGTGGCTGGCATCTAGAGGGACTGGCGGTTCGTCCAGATCACCGGATGGTAGCTCATACTGGTTTTCTCTTGACCTGTCGTCGAATGGCCCGTGGTGTTACTCCGCCTCCGGTTTCTCGGCGTCCAGCTAAAGAAGCTCAGGGGCTGGCCGGACAGTGGGACGAGACCGAGGAATGGAGTATAGAATCGGTTGGTCAGCGTCCTATTTCGGATAAGAAAGTCCGTAAAGTTAAGCGTGATGTGGAAGCTAAAGTTCGACGTTGGGTCAGTAATGAAACTTGTGAGGATGAGGGGTAATGTCTGATTCTTCTGAGAGTCGTATGACTAATTTAAATCAGGGAATGGAAAAGCTAGAAAAGGAACGGTTGGCTTCGGCTCTTTTGCGGGCGAAGGCTCAGCTTGAGGAAGCACGTGCGCAACTTTCCGCGATTTCCCGTCCGCCATCAACTATGGGGTATTTTGTTTCAGGTTTTGAAATGGAACGAGAGGCCGAGATTGCTCTAGCTGGTTCGAGAATGCGTTTAGCGGTTGCTCCCGGGGTGGATTTGTCTTCATTAAGCCCTGGAATGAGGGTACGGGTTAGCCAGGAGATGATTGTAGTTGGCCCGGCTTCTGGTGCACGTGAAGGGGTTATCTGTGAAGTAACTGAGACCTTGGGGATAGATCGCGCTGTGGTGGTTACTCCGAATGGATCTGAGCACGTGGTTACTTTAGCGGGAAACTTACGCCATGGAGGAATACGCAGTGCAACTGAGCTTCTGGTAGACCTAAAAGCTGGTTTTGCCTTGGAGAAGATAAGTCGTTCTAGGGTTGAACAGATGTTGGTTCCACAAGTACCTAATATTTCTTGGAATCAAATTGGTGGTTTAGGAGCTCAGGTAGAACAGATTCGTGACTCTGTGGAACTTCCTTTCTTACAGGCTGATTTGTATCGTCGCTATGGTCTTAAGGCCCCGCGTGGAGTATTTCTTTTTGGTCCTCCTGGATGTGGAAAGACACTAATTGCTAAGGCTGTTGCGACTGCTTTGGCCTCTCGACAAAAAGGTGTTTCTGCCGCTTATTTTCTTTCTGTAAAGGGACCTCAGCTACTTAATAAATTTGTTGGGGAAACTGAACGCCAGATTAGAGCAATTTTCGAGCGTGCGCGGCAATTAGCAAGTGGAGATGGCCTAGTAGTAATTTTCTTTGATGAGATGGAAGCCCTTTTCCGAGTGCGGGGATCAGGTGTTTCTTCTGATGTAGAGACTTCTATTGTTCCTCAATTTCTTGCTGAGATGGATGGCTTGGAATCTCTTGAAAATGTTATTGTAATCGGTGCTTCAAACCGTGAGGATATGATTGATCCGGCTATTTTACGAGGCGGGCGAATGGACGTGCGGATTGAGGTTTCGCGTCCAGATTGTGAGGGGGCTGAAGAAATTTTGGATATCCATCTAGACGATTCAGTTCCATTAGACTCTTCCCTTTCACGCAAAGAACTAATTAGCAAATTAGTCGGGGCAATTTATACCCGTTCGGATGCCACTAGAGTTTTGAGTGTAGAGACTTCTGGAAATCCGGTAATTATTTTTGCCGATCAACTGATGTCTGGAGCTTCTTTAGCGTCTATCGTAGAAAGAGCAAAGAAGTATGCGATTAAGGATTCTCTGGGTTCTGGGACACAGGGATTAACCTGGTTGCATCTTAAGCAGGCAGCGGAGCGAGAAATAGCTGAGTTAGCTTTATTGGCAGAAAGTTCAGCTCCTAAGTCATTTGTTCGTACAGTTGGAATGCGTGGTGTTACTCCGTTGT
This sequence comes from Actinomycetaceae bacterium TAE3-ERU4, assembly GCA_019218365.1. Lineage (GTDB taxonomy): Bacteria > Actinomycetota > Actinomycetes > Actinomycetales > Actinomycetaceae > Boudabousia. The sequence goes on from JAHUUJ010000003.1 coordinate 54,321, forward strand.
CGTTGACTTCAGTTTTTTCAGGGAAGTTGATTTGATGTACGCTCCCTGGGAAATGGTTGTTGGGCTGGAAACTGAGTTGGGGATTCGTCCGGTGGATTCTCGTCCGATTAATCAGATAGCTGCAGCTAGTGAGCTAGTTGATTCCTATGTAAAAAGCATAGATGTTTATAAATCTTGGTGTTATGCCGGCGAAGATCCTTTGCACGATATGTTTGGGGGACGTCTAGGACGGGATGAAGCTGATCCGAGTCAGCTAACTGATGTTCCACTTTCTCCATGTGCTCGTACAAATTCTTCAGGGGTGGGGGAGACCTTAGTAACCAATGTGGTTTTACCTGATGGAGGGCGTTTTTATGTAGATCATGCGCACCCAGAGGTATCTACCCCGGAGTGCCTAGGGGCTGTTTCAGCGGTGCTTTTGGATACTCGAGTAAAAGAGATAGCACAGGCGGCAATGATGGCTGCGGGGAATAAGTTTGTTCTCTATCGTTCTAATGTAGATGGTAAGGGTGCTACTTGGGGGCATCATGAAAACTATCGTATTTGCCGTAAAACTAACTTTGCGGATTTAGCGTCTATTCTTATTGGCCATTTAATTACGCGCCCAATTTTTTGTGGTGCAGGTCGAGTTGGGATTGGTAGTAGTGGGCAGGTGCCTGGGTTTCAGATGTCTCAGAGAGCTGATTATCTGGAGACTGTTTCTGGGCTGCAAACTACTTTTGAACGTCCAATTATAAATACTCGTGATGAGCCGCATGATGATTCGGAGAAGTGGCGGCGTCTGCATATTATTGTGGGCGACTCTAACTCTTTGCTTTTTAGCCAGTATTTACGCGTTAGTACTACGGCGTTAGTACTTTGGGCATGTGAACGTTTGCTGTCTCGTAATCCTCTTTTGCAAACTCTTGGTCTGATAGTTGCAGATCCGGTTTATGAATCCTTGAAAATATCGCACGATACTTCTCTCAAACACAGTATTACTTTGGCTTCTGGGGCGGGGGCAAGTGCATTGGAATTGTCTTTGCGTTACTGGGAGTTGGTTAGGCAAGAATGGGATACTTTTCAAGGGGAAAAGGACTTTTCTGCTACTGCTGAACAAAGGCGAGAAGTTGAGGATACTCTTTATCACTGGAAACGAGTTCTTGAGGATTTGGGAACTAATCCGTACTTGGCGAAAGACCGAGTTGAGTGGGTGGCTAAGAAGTCTCTCCTTGAACGATATAGGGAGCGTCTTTCTTGTGGGTGGAATGATCCGCGTATTAAGGCTCTTGATTTGTCTTGGGCGGATATGCGTCAGGAATATGGGCCAGCCTTAAAAATGGAACAATCGGGAGCTTTTACTGTTCCTCCTTTGCCTGTTAAGCCTATTCTTTCGGGGCGTGCTCATCTGCGCGCGAAACTGGCAGTTAATAAGCATGTAGTAGATTTAGGATGGAGTTTTGTAACGGTTTCGCTGGGAAACCAATTGCGTCGCTTTACTCTGGGAAGTGCTAGCGATACTTATAATTCTCGTGTTCCAGTAGCGGAATTAGAGGGTGAAGAGTTGATAAGTTTTTTGGAAGGACTTAGTGAAAATGGCTGAACGTCAGTATCAACAGCGTAATTTGGAAGAAGAATCTTCGCTGGAATCCGAAGCTGTCTTGCCCTATGTTCCGACTGAGAAAAATCTACAGATGGATGAAATTCTTGATGAGATAGATGAGGTTTTGGCATCTACCGCTCAGGAATTTGTTGATAGTTATGTGCAGCAGGGCGGACAGTGAATCGTCGTGTCTTTGGCCTAGAGACCGAGTACGGGCTGATTGTTAAGAATCAACGAGGCCAGCTTTTAGAAGCGAAAGAGGCAGCCCGCGAACTTTTTGATGAGGTTCTTGACTATGGGTCACAGGCGACAACTTTTTTGTCTAATGGGGCAAGATTATATGTCGATGTTGGCTCTCACCCGGAGTACGCTACTGCCGAGTGCGCTGATTTACGGGATTTAATTGCGCAAGATAGGGCCGGTGACGAAAAATTGCGTTTAATGGCTCAACGGTTATCATCACGTGGTTTTTCTGTAAATATTCTGCGTAATAATTCGGATTCATTGGGAAACTCGTTTGGCTGTCACGAGAACTATTTGATTCGTCGACGCTTTTACCCAAGGTTTGAGTCAGGAGGCTTGCTTAGCTTTTTAGTGACACGAACTATCTTGGTTGGGGCTGGGGCAGTTGCTAATTTTTCTGGGACCTGGAGGTATTTGTTTTCTGCACGTGCTCCGCAAATGCTAGGGCTATTTTCTTCTGGAACTACGCATGAACGCCCGTTGGTAAATACTCGAGATCAGGCTTTAGCCGATTCGGGTGAGTATCGTCGGTTGCATGTTATTTGTGGAGATACGAATGTGGCGCAGACTTCGCTTTATCTTAAAGTCGGGTCCATGCTGGCAATTTGTCAGGCGATAGAATCGGGAATAAATCTGGATGAATTTACTCTTCGTGACCCAATTGGATCTTTGCAGGAAATTACCTCCGATTTATCTTTAGAAAAATCATTGGAACTTGCTGATGGTCGTTCTCTTTCTGCTTTAAGAATCCAAAAGTTAATACTTTCTAAGTTACGTTCTCATTTGGGGAATAAGGAAATATTTGGGATTGGTAATACTCCTGACTTTTGGGATATTTGGGAAGGAATTTTAGATAATCTTGAATCTGGAAATTGGGAAAACTTAGTTGGAAAAATAGATTGGGTTACTAAGTTACGTCTTCTAGTTTCTGATTTGCAGCGTCGGGGGAGCGAAGTATCTTTTTCTGCTTCCTCGCTTTTGGGAAAAGAAATAAAACCTGATGATTTGTTGCGGGCACGTCGTTTGGATTCCTATTACCATGAGATAACCGGTAGTTTGATGCCGGCTTTGTATCAGCATGGATTAATAGTATCTATCGTTGATGAGCAGGAAGTTTTTCGGGCACTTTCATCTGCTCCTTCGAATACTCGTGCTGCGTTGCGGGCCAAGCTAATTTTGGAAGCAGAAAAAATGGGACGTAATGTTGACGTCGATTGGGATAAAGTGTGTATTCCCGGGCAGCTTAATAATTGTATTAGAATGCCTGATCCCTTTGCCGTTGATTCACCGGGGGTGGTTGATTTTATAAATCGTTTGGGAAATGCGACAGATGATTATTTCGGAGGTGTGGTGTGAGTTCTGAACAAGATAGTTTTCGCGTTGCCTCTGGGATTCCATCGCGCCGCCAAATGCGTGAATCTATGAATAAAAAATCCCGTGTTTCAAGCGTTTTGGGAACAGATGAAGAAGATACCGCGGCGTCTAATTCACCGGGGGAGCTATTGCAATTCTCGCGTATCTCACAACGTCGTCAACAGGCTTACGCAAAGAATCTTGAGAGAAACAAAAATTCATATTTAGAAGTTGTTATTAACTTTGTTCGAAAGGGTAACACCTGGAAATATATTTTGGGATTTTTACTTCTCGTTATTTTAGTAGTAGGAATTTCTTTAGGTGCACTTTTTCTTAAGCGATCTTCTGTTACTCAATCTACACAATCTCAAGTTGGTTTCGTTGCTGAAGGGCGTTTAGGGGCAACGGTGACTATAAAATTAACTTCGGGAATTAGTAAATTTGATTTGGGGAAGCATCTTTTAATTGAAGGAAAAGGGCCGAAAGTAGATATAGGTTCTCCGGTGATTGTTCGTCTTTCTAATTTTGATGCTAAGGGAAGAGCAAGTGCTAAGACTCCGGGGGGAGTGCTACTTGTGGGTAAGCTTAGCTCACAATTGGTTGGACAAACCTTACTTGAAGGATTAAAAGATGTTCGCGAAGGAAGTCGATTAGCCTTTATCTATCGTAAAGCTGGTCCTGATACAACGGTGGAATATGAACTTGCGATTGCAGACGTGATGTCTACTATGCCGCAGGGGAAGATTATGCCTAAACCCCAAAATGCTCCTGTCTGGATAAAAACTCCAACGGGTCCTGCCCAGATTATAGATTTACAGCCTAAGCCTAAAACAGAATCCTGGTCTGCGCTGGTGGTAGAAAGTGATGGGGAACAGGTTCGTAGTGACGATACTGTGATTGGTCAATATGCAATTTTCAATGCTACTGATGGGAAAGTAATTGAATCCACCTGGGAAGCCGGAGACGGTCCAGTTCGTATTCCTTTGCGTACTACGATGTCTGCTATAGCTAGTGAATTGGTTGATTCCAAAGTTGGATCACGTTTAATTATTCGAGTGCCGGCAAGCGGCGCTGATGGGAAAAATCCTGTGGTTGTGGTAGTTGATATCCTAGCCCGGATGAAGAAAGGTATGTAGGTAAATGACTACACAGACCGTTTTGACCTCTATCCCCAGTCCTGCACAGGGGGTATGGTACTTGGGGCCACTGCCTATTAGGGCATACGGAATTTTTATTTTAATTGGAATTCTACTTGTGGTGTTTTTCGGTAATCGACGTTATGTCTCTAAAGGTGGAGATCCGGAACTTATATGGGATGTGGCTATTTGGGCAATTCCTGCCGGAATAATTGGTGGACGTTTATATGAGGTCTTTACTTCACCGTGGAACTATTTTCCCCCGACGGGCAATCCATGGCTAATTCCTCAGGTGTGGCTTGGTGGACTTGGAATTATGGGAGCTATTTCGCTGGGGGCCTTAACGGTTTATGCAGTAATGCGTAAACGGCATGCCCGGGTTGGTCCTTTCCTTGATGCGCTGGCTCCTATGGTGCTTATAGCTCAGGCCATTGGTCGTTTAGGTAATTACTTTAATCAAGAGCTGTTTGGCCTTCCCACTACTTTGCCCTGGGGATTAGAAATAGATAAAGCACATCTTCCAGCGGGATATCCCGTAGGCACCTTATTTCATCCCACGTTTTTGTATGAACTTATTTGGAATCTTATAGGAGCATTTGTACTAATTTATTTGGGAAAGCGTTTTGTTTTTAAATCAGGGCAGATAGCATTTTTATATCTGGTAGTTTATGGAGCCGGACGAGCTTGGATTGAAAATGTAAGGATTGATGAGCCGGCGAACTGGATCGGCCCGTTGCGCCTAGCCTCCTGGTTCGCTATAGGCATAATGCTTTTTGGTGTGATTGGGTTCCTCTGGGCTAAGAGAGTGGGTGCGCCGGCAAAGCTGACTCTGCAAGAAGTCCACGCCTGGAAAGAACAGGACCGAAAATCGCTTGAAAATACTAAGAATTAGGACTCGTGTTTATTTCTCTTTGACGGAAAAGGGGAGATATTCTAATAAAATTTCTACCAAAATGCTCCTAAAAGAGACTATGTTCACTTTTCTAACTTGTGCTTCTAGGACTAACGCCATGTCTGAAAGTAGTGCTTAGAGTTCATTTTGTTTCTCATAGCGTTTACACTTGAATCGATAAATTATTAACAAAAGAAGGATGCCAATACAGCTATGCGTCGCGCGAAGATTGTCTGCACGATAGGTCCCGCTACTGATACCCCCTCGCAAGTCCAGGCCCTGGTAGATGCAGGAATGGATGTTGCCCGAATTAACCGGAGTCACGGAACTCAGGAAGCTCACGAACAAGTTTATGAAGAAGTACGTCGAGCAGCTCGGGCTTCAGGGAGAGCAATTGCAGTTTTGGTTGACTTGCAGGGACCCAAGATTCGTCTGGGTAACTTTAAGAATGGGAAGGAACTCCTCGCTGAAGGGGATACTTTCACTATTACCATTGATGATGTTGAAGGAACTAAAGAACGGGTTGGAACTACTTTTAAGGGACTGCCGGGGGACTGCCGCCCAGGCGATCGCCTGCTAATTGATGACGGTAACGTTGCCGTCCGCGTGGTGGAAGTTACCGACACTGATGTAGTAACAACTGTTGAGGTAGGCGGATACGTTTCTAACCACAAGGGTCTTAATCTTCCTGGGGTAGCTGTTTCTGTGCCGGCTCTGTCTGAGAAGGATAAGGAAGATTTACGCTGGGCACTTAATATTGGTGCTGACCTAATCGCGCTTTCATTTGTCCGTTCTGCCGTGGACATTGAAGATGTCCACCAGATTATGGAAGAGGAAGGGCGTTATGTTCCGGTAATCGCCAAAATTGAAAAACCGCAGGCGGTAGAAAATCTACAGGGAATTGTCCAGGCTTTTGACGGGATTATGGTTGCTCGTGGTGACCTGGGTGTGGAAATGCCGCTTGAAGCTGTTCCGCTAGTGCAAAAGCGCGCTATTGAGTTAGCTCGCCGTGAGGCAAAGCCAGTTATTGTTGCTACGCAGGTGATGGAATCAATGATTCAGAACCCGCGTCCGACTCGTGCTGAAGCTTCTGACTGTGCAAATGCTATTCTCGATGGGGCTGATGCTGTAATGCTTTCGGGAGAGACCTCGGTTGGAGCATATCCTATTGAGGCGGTTCGTACCATGGCGCGAATTATTGAAAATGTTGAGGAAAATGGTGGTGAACGAATTGCTCCATTGGGCGCCTTTGTTCATTCCCGCGCCGGGGTTATTACCCATGCAGCCTCGCAGATTGCAGAGATGATGGACGTTAAATTTGTGGTTACCTTTACGCAGTCGGGAACTACTTCTAAGCTGATGTCGCGTTTGCGTTCTCCTATTCCTTTGCTTGCTTTTACCCCTCTTGAATCAACGCGTAACACCCTTGCTCTTTCGTGGGGTGTTGAGACTTACCGAGTCCCTGAGGTTAAACACACCGATGACATGGTTTGGCAGGTGGACCAGGTTTTGCAAGCAACTCACTTAGCTGATCCAGGAGACCAGATTGTAATCGTAGCGGGTATGCCTCCGGGTACCTCTGGGTCTACTAACTCAATTCGTGTTCACACGATTGGGGATGACGTAGACTACATGCGTTAATAGTATTAGTCTAAGAAAAGCGGCGACAGAATTATAATTCTGTCGCCGCTTGCTATATATTTTTATATCTGTTATTCTGTAGTACTTGGTCATAAGCACAAAGCTTCATTTCACTGGCCAAATCCAACCGTGCGGTTGTAAGTGATTAATTTGCGTAGCAGCAAAATCACAATCCAGGAATTTTAAGAGGAGAAGTATATGGAAAAATTAATTAGTGTGAGGGATGTAAATCGTAGTTTTGAAGCGCATAATCTAAATGAAGATGTACTGGTAGAGGCTGTTCGCCCCTGGTTTACGGATATTCAGGGAGAAGATGTAAAAAATGCGCTAGATAGCTTGGCTAAGCCCGCTAAGCGTCAAGAAGCGATGCGTTTCCTTGGAGTTGAATACATTCGCTAATCTTGAAGAAGAATGACCTACAGAAGCAAATCTGTAGGTCATTTGTGTATGTAAAATTTTTGGAAGAAGATAAAGAAAAAAGCCCGCCTTGCGGGCTTCTATCTTCATTTTTAGAGTACCCCGGGTGGGATTCGAACCCACAACCTGCCGAGTTTGAGTCGACCGCCTCTACCAGTTGGGCTACCAGGGCTTTCCGTTGTGTAACGGAGCAAGAAAAGTATAGGCAGAATATTTCAGGGATGCAAATTATCTAGGGATGCTGCAGAAAAAATGTGTCCTATCTGCCTAGATAACTATATTATTCCTTAGCTATTTGTTAAGAAGAGGGTAATATAATGAAGATATGAGCATAAACAATGAAGACGCCGTTCGGGGTGAACGTATTTTAGTGGCTGAGGATGAAGCCTTAATCCGCATGGATATTGTAGAGACACTTACCGGTGCTGGGTATGAGGTGGTAGCTGAGTGTGCAGATGGTGAGGAGGCCATTCAGAAGGCTCTTGAGCTAGAACCGGATTTGTGCATTCTTGATGTCAAGATGCCTAAGGTAGATGGAATTTCTGCTGCTGAGAAAATTATGGCCGAAATTGACTGTGCGGTGGTTATGCTAACTGCTTTCTCTCAGGAAGAGCTAGTTTCTCGTGCTGTTGAAGCTGGGGCTATGGCCTATCTAGTTAAGCCGTTTACTCCTAATGATTTACTGCCGCAGGTGCGAGTTGCTCTCTCTCGTCAGGCTGAAATGTTGGCTTTGGAAGATGAAATTGCGAATCTTACTGAACGTTTTGAGACTCGAAAGCGAGTTGACCGAGCGAAGGGTTTGTTGATGAAGCAGATGGGGCTGTCTGAACCGGAGGCATTTCGTTGGATTCAAAAAACTTCTATGAATCGACGTCTTTCCATGCGTGAGGTCGCTGATGCGGTAATCGATCAGGTGGGCGAAGAGTAAAGAGTTTCTGGTTTGGGCCCCTCGAATATTCGAGGGGCCCAAACTGCTAATTTCTGCTTTCGAGCAGGGCGCATCTTAAAGTTGCATGCGCGGTTAATATCTGTTGTTCATTGTAAATTTCGATTAAATAAACAGCAGAGGTTCTTCCTGTATGCAGGGATTTTGCTTGGGCGGTTACAGTGCCGGAAGTGACAGAGTGTAAATGAGAGATAGATAGTTCGGTTCCAACTGCTATCTTCCCAAGCTTGTGAGCGTGTATTGTGGCGCAGGCGGATCCTATTGTTTCCGCTAACACTGCAGAAGCGCCACCATGAAGTATTCCAAAAGGTTGGGTATTGCCTTCAACTGGCATTGTAGCTGTTGCATTTTCTGCACTGTAATCAAGTATCTGAATTCCCATTTTCTTGATTAGGGAATTATTCGATGGATTCTCAATCATTTCTTTAAGATTCTGCATGTTTTAAGGATAACTTAAAACCCTATTTACTTTAAAAGACTAAAAGTCAGTAAAGGTCTTGTGAGTTATATTATAAAATGCTTTTGGTATTGCAATGTAATGCAAAGTAAAAGTAAAATAATTTACATTCTGGGATTAAGACAATTCTCAATGGGAGTATTGCGTCCCTAATGGAGGTAACCAATGAAAACTCGTCGTTTCACCTATTTTGCTGCAGCTACACTTGCTGGGGCGTTGATGCTGACCGGTTGTTCTTCTTCCGGATCTGCTAGCTCCGAGGCAAAGTATGTCTCAGTAAATGGTAGTGAACCAGAAAACCCACTGCTTCCTGGCGTTACCAATGAAACTGGTGGTGGAAAGATTCTCGCTCTGATTAACTCCGGGCTGGTTTATTACGATGCCAAGGGTGAATCACACAACGAGCTGGCTGAATCCATTAAGACTGATGATGCGCAGAACTACACCATTACCCTGAAGAAGGGAATGAAGTTCTCTGATGGTACTGAGGTAAAGGCAAAGAACTTCGTAGATGCGTGGCAGTACATCGTAAAGAACAGTCAGCGTCAGTCATTCTTCTTTGAGAGCATCGACGGCTTCAAAGAAGGTGCTGAAATGTCTGGTTTGTCTGCAGACGGCGACTACGTAATTAAGGTAAAGCTGGCTCAGCCGGAAGCCGACTGGCCGCTGCGTTTGGGATACTCGGCTTTCTCTCCAATGCCTGATAAGTTCTTTGCCGACCCCAAGGCTTATGGTGAGAACCCGCTTTCTTCCGGTCCTTATAAGCTGAGCGAATGGAACCACAACCAGGATGTGACCTTGGTTCCTAACGAGTCTTATGTAGGTGACCGTAAAGCTCAGAATGACGGTGTAAAGATTCGCTTTATTGCCCAGCTTGATGCTGCATATAACGAGCTTCTTTCGGATAACCTGGACATTCTAGACGCTATCCCTGACAGTGCTTTTGGTGACTACCAGAAGACTTTGGGGGACCGTGCGGTCAACAAGCCTGCTGCTATCTTCCAGTCTTTCACTATTAACAGCGACGACCCGCACTTTAGCGGTGAAGAAGGCCACCTGCGTCGTCAGGCTATCTCCATGGCGATTAACCGTAAGGAAGTTACCGACACTATCTTCAAGGGTACTCGTACTCCTGCTCGCGACTACACCTCGCCGGTAATTGCCGGTTGGAAGGGTGACCTACCCGGATCTGAGGTTTTGAACTTCAACCCAACTAAGGCTAAGGAACTATGGGCCAAGGCTGACGCCATCTCTAAGTATGACGGTACTTTTAAGATTGCTTACAACTCTGACGGTGGCCACCAGGCTTGGGTAGATGCTGTTACTAACTCCATCAAGAACAACCTGGGAATTAAGGCTGAAGGCGCTTCTTACCCCGACTTCAAGTCTTTGCGTACCGAGGTGTCTAAGCACCAGATTAAGACTGCCTACCGTACCGGATGGCAGGCGGACTACCCCTCGCTATACAACTTCCTCGGCCCGCTTTACGCTACGGGTGCTCCCTCGAACGATGGACAGTACTCGAACCCGAAGTTTGATGCTTTGCTAAAGGAAGGATTGGGACAGAAGACCCCGCAGGAAGCAAATGCTAAGTTCGATGAAGCTCAGCAGATTCTTTTCAAGGATCTTCCTTCCATCCCGCTTTGGTACTCCAACGTAAACGGTGGATACGCTAAGACCGTATCGAACGTTGAGTTTGGTTGGGACTCGGCTCCCTTGCTCTACAAGGTGACCAAGAAGTAGTAGCAAATAAATAGCTGCTGAATCTTTTTACGGCGCTCTCTGTAAAAGCCGTAAAAGCTGGATGGCACTGCAGTGGTTCGTGGTGACGCATCCTTAACGCTGCGGGGAAGGAAAAGAGAGCGCCTTCCCCGCAGCTTATTTCAATTAGCCCGGTGGTTTGAAGTTAACAGCTTTAGGCCACCGGGTAAGAACCACGTTGAACCACAGGTTTGCTTAGGCAAACTAGCTATTATTAAGGATTAACATGCTCAGATACGTTGGACGGCGACTGCTTCAGATGCTGCCTGTATTCTTCGGTGCGACCCTGTTAATTTACGCCCTGGTTTTCGTCATGCCCGGTGATCCGGTCTTGGCACTGGGGGGAGATAGGGGATTGCCTCCTGAAGCAGCTGCTCGTATTCGTGCGGAATACAACTTAGATAAGCCGTTTATTATTCAATATCTGCTTTACCTAAAGGGAATCTTATTCCTTGACTTTGGGAAGACTTTCTCCGGACGTCCGGTAATTGAAGTTATGGCTGGGGCTTTCCCCATTACCATAAAGCTAGCGGTTATGGCACTTCTTTTTGAGGCCGTTTTTGGTATTATTTTCGGTCTTATTTCCGGGCTTAAACGAGGTGGATTGTTCGATTCCAGCATGCTGGTAGTTTCGATGTTGATTATTTCAATTCCTACCTTCGTGATTGGTTTTGTTCTTCAGTTCATATTTGCAGTTAAGCTGCGATATGTGCCGGTGACGGTAGGTGGAAATGATTCAATTGAAGCAATGCTGTTACCGGCAATTGTGCTGGGTGCAGTTTCTTTTGCTTTTGTTTTAAGGTTGACCCGTCAATCCGTGTCTGAAAATCTTGATTCTGACTACGTTTATACAGCTCGCGCTAAAGGTCTTTCCGGCGGAAAAGTACTGCGTAACCACATTTTACGTAATTCCTTGATTCCGGTAGTTACTTTCTTAGGTGCTGACCTTGGAGCCCTTATGGGTGGAGCTATTGTTACCGAGGGAATCTTCGGAATTAACGGTGTAGGTGGAACCATGTACAAGGCCATCATTAAAGGTGAGCCCGCTACCGTGGTTTCCATAACCACTGTTTTGGTCATCGTATATATCGTTGCCAACCTATTGGTAGACCTACTATACGCCGCTCTCGACCCAAGGATTCGCTATGCGTGAGACAAATTCATTTTTCCCCGGACAAGATCGTTATGTATCTGAAGTAGATGAAACCGGACTAGGTGCTGTAGACGCGGTTCCTGATGGGTCAGCTCCTGCCTCAATGTGGGGGGAAGCTTGGAAACATCTACGTCGACGTCCACTATTTTGGACTGCTGCAATAATCATGATTTTTATGTTATTGCTAGCAATGTTCCCTGGTCTTTTCACTTCTCAAGATCCTCGCTTCTGCGAGCTTTCTAACTCCTATAAACTTCCAACTTGGGACCATCCTTTCGGATTTACCCGACAGGGCTGTGATGTTTATTCCCGCGTGGTATATGGTGCACGTGCCTCTCTTGCCGTAGGTATTCTTGCTACCGTACTGTCGGTAATTATTGGAACGGTGATTGGTGCGGCGGCCGGATATTTGGGTGGCTGGCTTGATTCACTTCTTTCTCGAGTTACCGATGTATTCTTTGCAATTCCATTCGTACTCGCCGCTATTGTAGTAATGCAGATTTTCAAGACTCACCGTGATGTTTATCTGTTGGCAATAGTGCTTTCTTTATTTGGATGGACTCAAATCGCTCGTATTACTCGTGGTGCGGTTATGTCTACTAAGAATGAAGAATTCGTAACTGCGTCACGTGCTATCGGAAAATCGGGATTGAAAACTCTCTTAACGCATATTATGCCTAATTCCTTAGCGCCGATTATCGCGTATGCGACGGTATCGCTTGGTGCCTTTATCGTTTCGGAAGCTACTCTTTCCTTTATGGGAATCGGCCTTCCTCCGACCGTGGTTTCCTGGGGTGGGGATATCTCCCTGGCGCAGACAGCTTTGCGCAGTCAACCAAGTGTTTTGTTCTATCCGGCAGGGGCTCTTGCCCTTACAGTTTTGTCCTTCACCATGATGGGTGACGTTGTACGTGAAGCCCTCGATCCTAAGTTACGGAAGCGCTGATAATGACTGAAAATACTCCCAAGCCATTGCTTGAAATTAAAGATTTGGACATTGAATTCGAATCTTCCACTGGGATTGTCCAAGCGGTTCGTAAGGCCAATTTGGTTATTTATCCCGGACAGACTGTAGCTATTGTGGGTGAATCTGGATCAGGTAAGTCCACCACTGCAGCAGCGATTAACGGATTACTGCCGGGGACTGGAAAGGTTGTCGGCGGACAGATTATCTTTGATGGCAAAGACATTACTGGTTTTACTGAAAAGCAATTTGTAGAGTTGCGTGGAAAAGAAATCGGTAAGGTTCCGCAGGACCCGATGTCTAACCTAAACCCTGTATGGAGCATTGGATTCCAGCTTAAAGAAGCTCTAAAAGCCAATGGGTATAAGAGCGAGAACGCAACAGTTTCTTCTTTACTTGAAGTAATGAAGAAGGACCCGCAGGCTCCTAACAAGGGGTTGATGGATCGTTTTAAAGAATATTTGCAGCTTAACCGCGACAGGAATGAAAAAGTTGCTCAATTGCTTGAAGAAGCTGGACTTCCTGATGCTAAGCGTAGAGCTAAGCAGTATCCACACGAGTTTTCTGGTGGTATGCGTCAAAGGGCTTTAATAGCCATTGGTATGTCTGCTAATCCAAAACTTTTGATTGCTGATGAACCTACTTCTGCATTGGACGTAACAGTTCAACGCATTATTCTAGATCACCTAGGCCAGCTTACCAAGGAACACAATACCGCTTTACTGTTCATCACTCACGACCTCGGTCTAGCTGCGGAACGTGCTGAGCACCTAGTAGTTATGCATCGCGGACGAGTCGTTGAATCTGGTAATTCTCTAGACATTTTGCGTAACCCGCAGCATCCTTACACTAAGCGTCTTGTTGATGCGGCACCTTCCTTGGCCTCCCAGCGTATTCAATCTGCTCATGCCCAGGGAATTCAGGTTGCCGAAGATGAACTTCTCGGCGCTAAGATGGGGCACGTTTCACAGGAACCAATAGTTGAGATTACTAATCTCACAAAGGTTTTTGATATTCGTGGGGCTAAAGGCGAAGCGAAGAAACTTAAGGCAGTTGATGAAGTTTCCTTCAACCTGCGTAGGGGAACAACTCTAGCTGTGGTAGGGGAATCTGGATCAGGGAAATCTACCGTGGCCAATATGGTGTTAGGCCTTCTAGAACCCACTTCTGGAACCATAAAAATCAACGGTATGGATACTTCTAAGATGTCTCGCGCGGAGAAATTTAAAATGCGTCGAAAGATGCAGGTAGTATTCCAAAATCCCTATGGATCGTTGGATCCAATGTATTCGATTTATCGCTGTATTGAAGAACCTCTTCGGGTACATGGGATTGGGGATAAGCGTTCACGTCAGGCCCGGGTAGAAGAGTTGCTTGATCAGGTCTCTTTGCCAAAGTCTGCCATGCGACGTTACCCCAATGAACTTTCCGGCGGTCAGCGTCAACGTGTAGCAATTGCTCGTGCGCTAGCACTTAAGCCGGAGCTAGTAGTGCTGGATGAGGCTGTTTCTGCTCTTGATGTGCTTGTGCAAGATCAAATTTTGGAAATCTTGAATGATTTACAGGCACAAATGGGATTATCTTATCTGTTCATTACCCACGACCTCGCGGTGGTTCGACAGATTGCGGATGACGTGGTCGTAATGGAATCAGGAAAGCTAGTAGAGCATGGTCCAGCTGACGAAATCTTTGATAATCCACGAGAACTGTATACTCGTGAGCTTATCGAAGCAGTTCCGGGAGCTGGTTTGCTCTAGGCTTGTTCTCTTGCCCAAAAACCGAGCAAGATATAGCCTGTATAAATGAATAAAAAGCTACTTGTCTTGGACGGACACTCGATTGCCTTTCGTGCCTTTTTCGCGCTGCGTGAAGCTGATTTTCGCGCACCAAACGGGCAGGCAACGGGTGCCGTCCATGGCTTTTTAAATATGCTTTTAAAAATGCTTGATGAGGAAAAGCCAACGCATGTGGCAGTAGCTTTTGACCTCGGGAGAAAATCTTTTAGAACAGAAGAATATGCTGAATATAAGGGAGGACGTGAGGAGACTCCCGAGGATTTCATTGGGCAAGTACCAATAATAAAAGAGATTCTTGCCGCTATGAATATTGGTGTTCTTACTAAAGTCAACTATGAGGCTGACGATATTCTTGCCACTCTAGCGAAAACCGGTGCGCAATCCGGGTACGAGGTGTTGTTAGCCTCTGGGGATAGGGATGCTTTTCAGCTAATAAACGATAATGTTACGGTTCTCTGGCCCGGACAATCACCAACTGATGTGCGCCACATGGACGCTGCTGCAGTAGAGGCAAAATATGGAGTCTCGCCAGAGCTTTACCCTCATCTAGCTGCTTTGGTGGGTGAGTCTGCCGATAATCTTCCCGGGGTTCCTGGAGTGGGACCGAAGACTGCTGCACAGTGGATTAATAAATATGGAAACCTGACAAATCTACTGGAAAAAGCCGATGAAATAGGCGGTAAACGTGGACAGGCGTTACGTGATCACTTAGAAGATGTAAAGCGTAATCGTAAACTTAATCGCTTAGTAGATAATCTCGAATTGGAGTTGGGACTCGATGATTTAGAGTTGGTTCCCTTTAATAGGGAGGAGCTCGAAAGTATCTTTACAGAGCTTGATTTCAATCGTCTAGCTAAACGCATCCTTTCCTGGGATCAAAAGAACCTTCACGGGCGCGCTTCGAGTAGATTAGACGATTCTTCAGAGACGCTAAAAGTATCCTCAGCAAAGAGCAGGCAAATTACTTCGGAAGAAGTTTTGTTTGATTTTGAGACAGATAAATCTGTATCTTATGTTCCTGATTCTCATCCGGTTCTCACTCCTGCGCATCTTGAAGGGGGACTCAAATCCTGGATACTAAAAGCAGTGGGGGAAATAGCTGTTTATGCAACAGGTAATAGCTCCTTTGCTAGTTGTGAGCTAGACATGCTTTATTTGGCTACTGAATCGGAAATTGTGGAAATCGATAGGGTATTTTTACCTTCGGCAGATGAAAAGGCCTTAGAGGAACTACTTACCACTAGCGATAGTCTTGTTTATCTTACCTGGAAGGAATCTGCCCATCTCATCCGCAGCGCGGGGTTCCCAACTCCCCGTTTTGGCTACGATGTTTCACTTGCTTCTTACGTATGTGATCCGGGACGTCACAAGGATGATCCGGTAAAACTGATTGCAGAAATTCTTGAAACAGAAATTGGGATTTCTCCCTTGCCGCGTAAAGAAAACGAAAGACGGGAAGCACAGATAAAAATAGCTAGAAGATGTGCGGAAGCTATTTTGCCCTTAAAGAAAGCTTTACAACAACAACTTGTTAGCGAAAACCTCGAAAGTCTTTTCCAAGATTTGGAACTACCCATCTCCAAAACACTCTTTGACATGGAAGTTGCAGGAATCGGGGTTAATCGAGCAGAACTTGATTGTATTTTAGAAGATTTGAATCATCTAGTAGCGCGTGCGCAGGAAAATGCTTACGCGGCAATTGGGGGACAGGAAGTTAATCTTTCTAGCCCCCGGGCTTTGCAAAAGGTACTTTTTGAAGACCTGAACATGCCGCCTACGAAAAAAACAAAAACTGGATACACCACAAATGCGGCGGCTTTGGTTGATTTATACGAGCGTACTGAGCATCCTTTTCTCGGAGCTTTACTTGAGCACCGAGATAAAATTAAGCTGTCACAAACAGTCCAAGGGCTGAAGAGGGAAATTGCTTCGGACGGACGTATCCATACAACTTTTCAACAGACAGTGACTGCTACTGGGCGTCTTTCTTCAACGAATCCAAATTTACAAAATATTCCAGCGCGGACTGTTGAAGGTCAGCGTTTACGAGAAATTTTTGTTCCGGGTAAAGGCGCCTCCAATATCCTGACTGCCGATTATTCTCAGATTGAAATGAGGATTATGGCTCATTCCTCAGACGATGAGCAATTGATTACAGCCTTTAATTCTGGCGAGGACGTTCACTCTACTATGGCGGCAATTGTCTTTGGAGTTAGTCCGACCGAAGTTTCCCCAGCGCAACGTTCTAAGATTAAGGCAATGAGTTACGGTTTAGTTTACGGACTGTCTGCCTTTGGGCTTTCCAAACAGTTACGTATTTCGATGGGAGAGGCTAGTAACCTGATGGAAATTTACTTCTCGCGCTTTGGGGGAGTAAAGGACTATCTTGACGGAATTGTTCGTCAGGCTCGTCAGGATGGGTATACCAAAACAATTCTGGGGCGTCGTCGTTATTTGCCGGATTTAGCCTCTCCTAATCGGCAGGTAAGGGAGAATGCGGAAAGAGCTGCCTTGAATGCTCCTATTCAGGGCAGCGCTGCAGACATTATTAAACTGGCGATGCTAACCGTAGCTCGTCGAATAGAAGAAAAAAACCTTAGATCCCGCATGCTTTTACAGGTACACGATGAACTTGTATTTGAAGTTTTTTCCGGCGAAGAAGAAGTATTGAAATCTCTTGTGACCGATTCTATGACCCGGGCAATGAAACTAAAAGTGCCGTTGGAAGTATCAGTAGGATTTGGGAATAACTGGCGTGCGGCAGCTCACTAGCGAATTATTGCTGTTTACGGCTGTATTTTTATAGCAAAACAGGTAGAATTAGCTTTGGTGCGCCCGCGCCGATGACTGACGACGCGGAACACCGCTTGTATCTGTCCGTACTATCTCAGTCAATTTCGGAGTCTATACTATATGACCACCACCCAGCAGCAGCCTTCTGTACCCCAGGTTGCTATTAACGACATCGGCTCGCAGGAAGACCTAATCAAGGCCATCGACAGCACCATCAAGTACTTCAATGATGGCGACATTGTCGAAGGTACTGTTGTCAAGGTTGATCACGATGAGGTTCTCCTAGACATCGGTTACAAGACCGAAGGTGTTATCCTCTCACGCGAGCTTTCCATCAAGCACGATGTTTCCCCTGAGGACATCGTCAAGGTGGGCGACACCATTGAGGCCTTGGTGCAGACCAAGGAAGACAAGGAAGGTCGCCTCATGCTTTCCAAGAAGCGTGCTCAGTACGAGCGTGCTTGGGGAGCTATCGAAAAGATTAAGGACGAGGACGGCGTCGTATCCGGTTCCGTCATCGAGGTCGTTAAGGGTGGTCTTATCCTTGACATCGGCCTGCGTGGATTCCTCCCCGCTTCCTTGGTTGAAATGCGTCGTGTTCGTGACTTGCAGCCCTACATCGGTCGTGAGCTTGAAGCCAAGATTATTGAGCTTGACAAGAACCGTAACAACGTTGTGCTTTCGCGCCGTTCTTGGCTGGAGCAGACCCAGTCTGAAGTACGTTCGCACTTCCTCAACACCCTGCAGAAGGGTCAGGTTCGTTCCGGTGTCGTTTCTTCCATCGTCAACTTCGGTGCTTTTGTTGACCTCGGTGGCGTAGACGGTTTGGTTCACGTTTCTGAGCTATCTTGGAAGCACATTGACCACCCCGGCGAGGTTGTCGAGGTAGGCCAGGAAGTAACTGTTGAGGTTCTGGACGTAGATATGGATCGTGAGCGTGTTTCGCTCTCCCTTAAGGCTACTCAGGAAGACCCGTGGCAGACCTTTGCTCGTACCCACGCTATCGGACAGGTTGTACCTGGTAAGGTCACCAAGCTGGTTCCTTTCGGTGCATTTGTCCACGTAGAAGATGGTATCGAGGGCCTGGTCCACATTTCCGAATTGGCTCAGCGTCACGTAGAGGTTCCCGAGCAGGTCGTAAAGGTTGGCTCGCCGGTATTCGTTAAGGTCATTGACATTGACCTTGAGCGTCGCCGTATTTCTTTGTCCCTGAAGCAGGCGAACGAAGGCGTTGATCCCAGCGCTGAAGAGTTCGATCCTTCGCTCTATGGTATGGCTGCTGAATACGACGAAAACGGCAACTACAAGTACCCTGAAGGTTTCGACCCGGAGACCAACGAATGGCTCGAGGGATACGACGCACAGCGTGAAGCATGGGAAGCTCAGTACGCTGAAGCCCAGGCTCGCTGGGAAGCTCACAAGGCTCAGGTTGCTGCTGCCGCTGAGGCTGACCGTGAGTCCGCTTCTGCTGAATCTTCGGTTGAAGAGGCTGAAGAAGCTCCCGCTTCCTACTCTTCGACTCCCGAAGACATGGGTGGCACTCTAGCTTCTGATGAAGCTCTAGCTGCTCTGCGTGAGAAGCTAACGAACAACTGATTCGTTTAACTTAGTTTGTGCCCGGTACATTTTGTGTGCCGGGCACAAATTTTTATTAACCTTTCTTCAATCAACCTATAGGGGGGGGCGGATGCATTCTACAAGTAGTATTTGGGAAAAAATGTATGCCCAAGGAAAATCAGAGTTGTTTTTTCGAAGAACTAACCTAAATGCTATGTCTGATTTCTTTTCTGAGTCTGATACGCCTTTTGTCTTAGGAATTACGGGGGGAATTGGGAGTGGCAAAACCCAAGTTTCATCGGCTTTGGTATCTATTCCAGAAAACCTGATAGATGCAGATAAGATTTCACGGCAGATAACCGATGAGGATGAATCTTTAAAACAGGAAATTGCAAGCTTTTTTGGGTCTTCTCTATTAAGTAAAGGAAAAATTGATAGGGCAGCACTAGCTAAGCTAGTTTTTGTTGATAAAACTGCCCTCCGTACCCTGGAAGAACTATTGCATCCGCGGATAATTCAAACTATTCAAACTCGAATAAAAAAAGCTAACCATAGCGAACTAATCGTTCTAGATGCACCACTTTTGATAGAGGCGGGTTTGCTTTCTCTTGTTTCTCAAGTATGTGTGGTGACAGCTCCGCTTGAGCTACGTTTAAAAAGATTAGAAACCAGAGGAGTTATACGGGAGGATGCCCTTGCCCGTATGGCGCATCAATTGAACGATTCGCAAAGACTTGAAGTTGCGACCTGGGAAATAAAAAATCGCGGCTTAAAAACTGACACGGAAAAGTGTGCTTTTAAGCTACGCGATTTTTTATTAACAAATCTGGGGAAAAACTAATCCCTAGGAGGTTGGGACTGGTTTTCTACAGGTTTTGTGGCCGCTTTAGGACGCTTAGTCATCTTTGCCATAGCCAATAGCTTACGTTGAAAAGCACGAGCTCCTTCAGATGTCTCAATTGGGTGCGATCGAGCAGCTTGAGCTACATCGGAAAGAACCTGTTTACGTACTTCGGTAGCGACTACATTCTTCATTCTCTCGCGCAGCATTGCACGTTCTTCTCGTTTGGCTATAGCTACCTCGTTAAATAGTGCCTTCCAGAGAGAAACGCAGATTAGTATCATGACGAGAGAGAAGGGCAATGCTGAAAGAATCGACATAGTTTGTAAAGCCGACATCCCATCGTCTGAACCCGAAGAGCCCAAAAGCGCGGCAGCAATAGCTCCTGAGAGCGTGGCCCAAGTTAGACGTACCCATAGCTGTGGGTTGGGGTCTCCTCCAGTAGAAATCATTGATAGTACGTAAGAACCAGAATCTGAGGAGGTAACAAAGAAGATAACTACTAGAATCATTGCGCCAACAATTAGGAAGCTAGAGGCAGGTAAACGTTCGAACATCTGGAACAATGCCGTGGTTGTGTTTAGGCCACTACCCCCTTTAGCAAAATCTGCTCCTTCAAAAATTTCCTGGTAAAGAGCCGATCCTCCGAAAATTGAGAACCATAGAAAAGTAACCAAAGTGGGTACTAGCATGACTCCAACAATAAACTGTCGTACCGTACGTCCACGAGAGATACGGGCAATGAAAACTCCGACGAAGGGGGACCAAGATATCCACCATCCCCAGTAGTTTGAAGTCCATCCGGTAAGCCAGCTAACGCCTTCAGGCTCAAAAGCGAAAGTTTGGAAAGATAAGTGAATAAGGTTATTTAGATAGTTACCAATTGATTGGACAAATTCCGAAAAGAGGAAAGTGGTTGGTCCAAGGGTCAGGGTAATAAGTGCCAGAAAAGCAGCAATCAATAAGTTTGTATTAGAAAGTAGTTTAATTCCCGCATCCAGACCCGTAGCTACAGAAAGGGCCGCGAGTCCGGAAATAACAATTACCAGCCCAACTAGCATTCCTGAAGTGGTGGTTATCCCAAGCATACTTTCAAGACCGGAAGCAACTTGTTTTACCCCAAATCCTAGTGAGGTGGCGACACCAAAAAGAGTACCGATAATAGCAAAAATATCTATTAAGTTTCCGAGCCAAGAATCTACATATTTCCCCAGGACCGGTTCCAGTGCCCAACGTATAGAAATAGGGCGTCCTTTACGGTGCACAGCGTAGGCAATTCCTAGTCCAACAACGACATAGATAGCCCAGGCGTGTAGGCCCCAGTGAAGGAATGTGCGTGACATCGATGCGCGTGCTATATGTGCTGCATCGCCGGTTGTCCCGGGAGGGGGAGTCAAAAAATGTGAAAGTGGTTCTGCAGCTCCCCAGAAGACTAAACCAATTCCCATCCCTGCGGCAAAAAGCATTGCGAACCAAGAACCTGTTGAATATTCAGGATCATCATCGTCATCTCCAAGTACTATATCGCCGGCTTTAGAAGCTGCAATCACAATGCAAAAAAGAACAAATCCGGTAGCGACCGCCACAAAATACCAAGATGAATGAGTAATTAGTGTGTCTTTAGCTGTCTGGATTATTGAGTTAATCCTATGTGGTGCTACGAGAGCCAGAGTTACAAAGATTGTTGAGGCAACTGCAGCTGGCCAAAAAACCCAAGGTTTTAGTGTTCCTTTAAATTTTTCCGCAGGTTGTTGCATATTTGTTTCAGTGATATTCGCGGGAGATGTCATAGTTTCCTTTTAGTTACGTGCAGATAAATCTGGCTCTACAAGCCATTTAGAAAAATAACTTATTCAGTTTACCATGTTGCTAAAAGTGCCTGAAAATACTGTTATTATCTTTCTAATAGCACTTATTATTTTTCGCTCTAAAAGGGAAACTAATAATATTATCTCCGCTAATAGGGGGGGCTTTTGAAAGCGTGCACAAGGACTTGTTTCTGCTACTAAATCTACCAATACCGTATAAAGATTGTCGGTAGCCTATTTGCACTTCAAGGAAAGCGTATTTCCACTTTACCTTTTGTTCCTAGTCATCAGGTGCTCACCGTCCTTTAAGAGAAAATCCCCAGATTATATGTGCGTGATTATCACTAGATATGATTATCTTTAACAGGTAATTTTCCTAGTTTGCGTAAATGCTGGTACCAGAGTTTGGAATTAATCATACCGTCGCACAAATGGCAGCACGGTAAGCAGAGATATATTAAAACTGCTTTAGGAGGAGCAAGATACTTCATAGGTATACGTCGTTGCCTATAGTCTATAGCCCAGAATCAGACTTTAATATCGCTATTATGTAGCTACTACTCGTGAAGAAAAATAAAGAGCTATTTTTTTTGACAAATGCATCTGCTAAACAAATAAAATGTTCGTCGGAAAATGGCGTGTTTTGTCCTTTGGATATTTAGAACGGTTGATTCACAGGGAGAATTCATACTCTCAAGGAATTATTGGTTTTACGGGCCTACTTAGAGTTTGAAAGAACAGCTGCAGGCAGCAGTTGAAAATGCTTTAAACTGCTTAAACTTTAATCTTGCGATTTTCCCGATAGCTATTTACCCTACGCGGATGGCTTGATATTTACTCTCTTTTCTTTTAATTGGGTTACATTTAAGGTATGTCTGAGCAGATTATTCGTTCCCAAAAACCGTTTGTAGTTCATTCTCCGTTCTCTCCTTCTGGAGACCAGCCTCGCGCAATTAATGAATTAGAAGAACGCCTAAAAGCAGGGGAGAAGGACATTGTTTTACTGGGAGCGACGGGAACAGGAAAATCTGCGACTACTGCTTGGATGATTGAAAGAGTCCAGCGTCCAACTCTAGTGATGGCTCCAAATAAAACTTTGGCAGCGCAGCTAGCTGCTGAGTTACGTGAGTTACTTCCTAATAATGCTGTGGAATATTTTGTTTCTTATTACGATTACTATCAGCCTGAAGCTTATGTTCCACAAACAGATACTTTCATTGAAAAGGATTCTTCAATTAATGACGAGGTGGAAAGGCTTCGTCACTCAGCTACAAATTCTTTGTTAACCCGCCGCGATGTAGTGGTAGTTGCCTCTGTTTCCTGTATTTACGGCCTTGGTACGCCGGAAGAATACGTAGCTCGAATGGTTCCATTAAGCGTTGGAATGGAAATAGATCGTGATGAGCTATTGCGCCGTTTTGTAGGAATGCAATATACACGTAATGATTTTGATTTCCAACGTGGTACTTTTCGAGTAAAAGGTGACACTATCGAAATCATTCCGGTTTATGAAGAACTTGCTATTCGGATTGAAATGTTTGGGGATGAAATTGAAAGTCTTATGTACTTACACCCCCTTACTTCGGATGTTTTACGAGAAACAGAAGACGTATATATTTTCCCTGCTACTCACTATGTAGCTGGTCCTGAGAGAATGAAACAGGCTATTGCTTCCATTGAAGCTGAGTTGGAAGATCGATTAAAAGTTTTGGATACCCAAGGAAAATTGCTTGAAGCTCAACGGTTGAGGATGCGTACTACCTTTGATTTAGAAATGATGAAGCAGATTGGTTCATGCGCTGGAATTGAGAATTATTCACGTCATATTGATGGTCGTGGACCGGGGACTCCACCACACACTTTGCTTGATTATTTCCCTGATGATTTTGTTTTGGTAATTGACGAGTCTCACGTTACAGTTCCACAAATTGGGGCAATGTTTGAAGGCGATATGTCACGTAAACGAACGTTGGTTGATTTTGGGTTTCGTCTTCCGTCAGCAATGGATAATCGTCCTTTGAAATGGGACGAGTTTTTGGCTCGAATTGGGCAAACTGTCTATCTGTCTGCAACTCCCGGAAAGTATGAATTAGAACATTCCGATGGTGTAGTTGAACAGATTATTAGACCAACCGGCTTGGTTGATCCAAAGATTGTTGTGAAGCCAACGCTGGGACAGATTGATGATTTATATGACGAGATAATTGAACGTACTGGACGTAATGAGCGAGTTTTGGTTACTACTCTTACAAAGAAAATGGCTGAGGAACTAACCAGTTATTTAAACGAGCGTGGAGTTCTAGTTGAGTATCTGCATTCTGATGTTGATACGTTGCGACGCGTTGAGCTATTGCGGGAACTAAGGTTAGGAAAGTTCCATGTTCTAGTTGGAATTAACCTATTACGTGAAGGACTGGATTTACCCGAAGTATCACTAGTCGCTATCTTGGACGCGGACAAAGAGGGATTCTTGCGTTCTGCGACTTCACTTATTCAGACTATTGGGCGTGCGGCTCGAAATGTTTCTGGAGAAGTACATATGTACGCGGACAAGATAACTCCGGCCATGGCACAGGCAATTGAGGAAACTGAGCGTCGTCGGGAAAAACAAATCGCCTACAACAAAGAGCATGGTATTGACCCGCAGCCCCTGCGCAAGAAAATTGCTGATGTGACCGATATGCTGCAACGTGAAGAAATTGATACCCAAGAGCTCTTAGCGGGGGGATACCGTAATAGTAATAAAGGCAAGAGTGGGAGGGAAAATAGCAAAGACCAGGGCAAGTCTCCTTCGCT
Organism: Actinomycetaceae bacterium TAE3-ERU4; assembly: GCA_019218365.1. Lineage (GTDB taxonomy): Bacteria > Actinomycetota > Actinomycetes > Actinomycetales > Actinomycetaceae > Boudabousia. The sequence goes on from JAHUUJ010000003.1 coordinate 78,457, forward strand.
TAATGCTGGTGCGCAGGAAGATTTGGAAAGCCTGATAGCTGATTTAGATTCACAGATGAGGTCTGCTGCAAGAGAGCTTAAATTCGAACTGGCTGCACGATTACGTGATGAATTGGCGGATTTGAAAAAAGAACTGAGACAAATGCGTTCTTAGGGATAGTTCTGTTACATAAACGTACTTCTAATTTAGTTGCGTTGTACACTGGTTGCCTATGGAGGGGAGTACTTCCTAAAACTCGCGTATCGTCATCACGGTTTTTAATAACCCGGTACGTGGACTCATCTAACTGAGTGGAAGGAGACCTCCGGTACCCGTAACCCCGTACCGGAAGGTTGGAAAATTGGAAGTTTCATTATTAGCTTGGTTCGCGCTGTCAGCACTCGTAATCAGTCTATTAGTTGTTGATTTCGTAGGGCATGTGCGTTCTCCACACGCACCGACAATGAAAGAGGCTTCTCTTTGGTCACTAGCTTATATTGGCCTTGCGGTTTCCTTTGGATTCTTAATTTGGGGATTTTGGGATAGTACTCATGCTATTCAGTATTGGGCAGGTTGGATTACCGAATGGTCCTTATCTTTAGATAATTTATTTGTCTTCGTAATTATCCTTTCTGCTTTTCGAGTGCCGCGTGAGTTCCAGCAGAAAGTATTGCTGATTGGGATTGTTCTTTCATTAGTATTCCGGTTTATCTTTATCCTGGTCGGGGTTGTAATAATTGAACGTTTCGTCTGGATTTTCTATATTTTCGGTTCTTTCTTGCTATACACCGCAATTAAGCAGGCCATGGAAGGCATCGAAAGTGGTGGACAGGGTGAGGAAGAATATAAAGAGAATCTAATGACGCGTTTAGCGCGAAAGATTTTCCCAACTACCAATGGTTTTGTTTCCGATAGGATGCTTCATCGTCATGATGGAAAGACTTACATTACTCCGATGCTCCTGGTAATTATTGCTGTAGGAACTGCTGATGTTATGTTTGCGGTGGATTCAATTCCTGCAATTTTTGGATTGACCAAGGTACCTTTCATTGTTTTCGCTGCAAATGCTTTTAGTCTTTTAGGATTACGTCAGCTTTATTTTGTTATCGATGGTTTACTCGAACGCTTGGCATTCCTTCACTATGGTCTGGCCGCAATACTAGGCTTTATTGGAGTTAAGCTAGTTTTGCATGCTTTGAAGGAAAATAACCTTCCCTTCATTAACGGCGGAGAACACATTGATGTTTGGGAACCGAGTCCTAATTTCTCTCTAGTATTTATTATCGTTTCTTTAAGTATTACGATAATTGCTTCGATAATTTATTCCTCGCGTAAGGTTGAGGAAGCTGTTTCTTCTTCTCAAGAGGCGGTTGAAGAAGGCCAGCAGAAATAGACACAAAATAATATTTTAGGGTCGAGGAATGGTAATCTTCGACCCTAAAACTATAGATGGACTAAGAATGGTGTTTTTTACCTAAATACTGTGCAATTATTGCGCACACTACCAGTTGGAATTGGTGGAATATTAGTACAGGTATAGTCACTGCAGCAGTAAGAGCGGGGGAAAATAGAACCGTTGCGATAGGTAACCCTGAAGTAAGAGATTTTTTTGATCCACACATTAGAACTACTACTTTGTCCTGATAACTAAGTCCCCCAAGACTTGCGCTCCACCAAGTTAACAGGAGCATCGTCAGTAGTAGAAATGCTGAGCTGAGAAGCAAGGCAACTACGTTGTAGAAAGAGACTGAATCCCATAGACCAGCTGCGGTGGCACTAGCTACGGCACTGGCAACAATTAGAACAATTGTTGTTCTATCCGTTAGGGAGGTAACTTGTGGATATTTGCGGATAGTTTGTCCTATATATGATTGGAGAAGTTGCCCGCATACAAAGGGCAATAGAAGCTGAAAAAGAACTCCGGTTATTGTATGAAAACTGAAAGTAACTCCAGATTGGTTAAGGAATATTCCCGCTAAAAAAGGCGTAATGAACATCCCGCTTAAATTAGAAACCGTTGCTGCACATACCGCGGCCGGGACGTTTCCATGCGCAATCGAGGTGAATGTAACGGAGGATTGAATAGTGGACGGAAGTAGAGTAAGAAAGAGAAAACCTAGCGCAAAGTCTGATCCCAAAATAGGAATTAACAATTTGTGGGAAGCCAATCCAAACAATGGAAATAAAAAGAAAGTTGCAATAAATACTAGAGTCTGTACCTTCCAATTTTTTAATCCATCGATAACCTCATTGGTAGGCAGCCTCGCGCCGTAAAGGAAGAAAAGCAATACCACCGCAGCTTTTGCGGCAAATGAAATTATTGTTACCAGTTGGGAAGGGAGCGGTATAAGTATTCCAACGGACAATACCAGCAGAAGTAAAAGAATGTAGTAATCGACTGAAGCGTTTATTTTCTTAATGATGCTTTTCATGCTTTACAGAGTTCTCTTTTCTGCCTAGTGTGATGGATATAAATATTTTCTAGTTTAAAGCTCTTTTGTGTTGGTCACGTTTGCTCTGGGCGAGAATCCCAGAATATACAGTTATTCAGGATAATCTCACGTTTTAAGGTGCGCAGAGTTCGTAGGTAAGTAGGTAGGATTAAAGGGTGCAAGAGCAGATAATTGTAAAGGGCGCTAGAGCCCATAATCTTAAAAGTATAAATCTTGAATTACCACGAGAATCGTTAATTGTTTTTTCAGGATTATCCGGTTCTGGAAAGTCGTCTTTAGCCTTTGATACTATTTTTGCCGAAGGACAAAGACGTTATGTAGAGTCTTTATCTTCATATGCTCGCCAGTTTCTGGGACAGATGGATAAACCTGATGTTGATTTCATAGAGGGTCTTTCTCCCGCTGTTTCTATTGATCAAAAATCTACTTCCAAGAATCCTCGTTCTACAGTTGGAACAATTACTGAGGTACACGATTATCTTCGCTTGCTTTATGCCCGCGCAGGTATTGCTCATTGTCCAAAATGTGGTGAGCAAGTAGTAGCTCAGAGCGCTCAGCAAGTAGTAGATCAGCTATTGGAATATCCTTCGGGAACGCGTTTACAACTCTTAGCTCCCGTCATTCGTGGCCGTAAGGGAGAATATTCGGAACTTTTTGAAGAACTCCACGCTAAAGGATATTCACGTGCCCGCGTAGATGGGCAAAATGTGCGTTTAGATTCCCCGCCAGTTTTGGAAAAAAAGCTTAAGCACAATATCGAAATTACGGTAGATAGGCTGGTAATTAAGGACGGAATTCGTCCTCGCTTAACCGATTCTGTGGAAACGGCGCTGGAACTGGCGGATGGGCTACTTATAGTTGATTTCGTTGATAAGGATGAGAATGAAGAAGGACGCTATCGGAAGTTCTCGGAAAAACGTGCCTGCCCTAATGAGCATGAGCTAGCTCTTGATGAAATTGAACCACGGACATTCTCATTTAATGCACCTTATGGCGCATGTCCGGAATGTACCGGAATTGGAGTAAAACTCGAAGTAGATCCGGAATTGGTAGTTCCTGATGTAGGGAAGAGTTTATCCGAGGGAGCCGTGGCTCCTTGGGGTAGTGCTAATAAATATCATCAACGGTTATTGGCAGCGCTTGCAAAAGAAATGAACTTCAGTCTCGATACTCCTTGGATGAAATTAACAAAAGAGGTCCAAGAAGCTATTTTGTATGGAAAAGACTTTGAAGTTCACGTCAAATTCCGTAATCGATGGGGCCGGCAGCGTGAATATACTTCAGGGTTCGAGGGAGCCGTCCGCTATGTCGAACGTAAGCGAGAAGAAACGGAATCTAGTTGGTCACGCGAACGTCTTGATTCCTACATGCGTGAGGTGCCTTGCCAAAAGTGTAAGGGAACAAGGCTTAAGCCCGAAGTACTGGCCGTTACTGTAGGGGGACTTTCGATTGCAGAGCTTTCCAATTTACCGGTTAGTCAAGCATACGAATTTGTAGAGAACTTAACGTTGGAAGGACGAGCCGCGAAAATCGCTGCTCCGGTAGTGGTGGAAATTAAAGCACGTCTTAAGTTCTTAGTTGACGTGGGTCTTACCTATCTAACACTTTCGCGTTCCGCGGGCACACTTTCTGGTGGAGAGGCACAGAGAATCCGGCTAGCTACTCAGATTGGGTCCGGACTTGTAGGAGTACTTTACGTTCTTGATGAGCCTTCTATTGGTCTTCACCAACGGGATAATTCTCGGTTAATTAAAACTTTGGAACGGCTACGCGATTTAGGAAATACTTTAATCGTAGTTGAACATGATGAAGAAACAATTAGTAAAGCTGACTGGATTGTAGATATTGGCCCACGGGCTGGCGTCTATGGGGGAGAAGTTGTTTATTCCGGTCCTGTGGAAGGAATAAAAAAATGCGAGCGTTCTCTAACGGGAGCGTACCTTTCCGGACGTGAAAGCATTGCCGTTCCCAAAAAGCGTCGAAAGCGTGATACCAAACGCCAGGTTACGATAAAGGGAGCACGCGAAAACAACCTGCAGAATATAGATGTTTCATTCCCACTGGGATTACTTGTTGCCGTTTCTGGAGTTTCCGGTTCGGGTAAGTCTTCCTTGGTTAATTCCATTCTTTATCGTTCTCTAGCAACCACATTGAATGGAGCGCGCTTGGTCCCAGGGCGCCACAAGACTGTAACGGGAACGGAACATCTTGACAAAATTGTACACGTAGACCAGTCACCAATTGGTCGAACTCCACGTTCTAATCCAGCTACATATACTGGAGTTTGGGATCATGTACGTAAGCTTTTTGCGGCCACTGAAGAAGCAAAAGTTCGCGGGTATGGGCCGGGACGTTTCTCGTTCAATGTTAAAGGTGGACGCTGTGAGTCTTGTAAGGGAGATGGAACTCTAAAAATTGAGATGAACTTCCTGCCTGATGTGTATGTTCCGTGTGAAGTCTGTCATGGCGCTCGCTATAACAGTGAAACTTTGAATGTTACTTATAAGGGGAAGAACGTCGCCGAGGTCTTGGATATGCCAATTGCTGAGGCTGCTGAATTCTTTAACAATGTTCCAGCTATCGCGCGTTATCTCAATACTCTAGTTGAGGTTGGATTGGGGTACGTTACATTAGGACAATCGGCGACTACTCTTTCCGGTGGGGAAGCGCAGCGAGTAAAACTTGCCTCTGAACTACAAAAGCGATCTCGTGGAAGGTCTATTTATGTTCTCGATGAACCCACTACAGGTTTACATCTAGAAGATATTCGTAAGCTATTGACAGTGTTGCAATCACTGGTAGAAAAAGGAAATACCGTTGTTGTTATCGAACATAATCTGGACGTAATTAAATGTGCTGACTGGGTAATTGATATGGGTCCCGAAGGCGGTAGTGGTGGTGGACAAGTAATTGCCCAGGGCACGCCAGAACAGGTATCCAAAGTTAAGGATTCTTATACTGGGCAGTATTTGCGAGATTTGCTCTGAGGATTTTACTTTACCTATCTTGTAGGGAACGAGGACGGAGGACAATTTCTTCTGTGCATCCGTCCTCATTTTCTAGAGCAAACCTAATAGCTTGAGCAACTGAGCTAGGTTTAAGATGTTCTTCACTATGGTATTCTTTTCCACTTGCCTCGAATATTCTCTCCTGTAGGGGAGTATCTACCCTTCCAGGAAAGATGGAGATAACTTTTATTTCTCTTTCTTCTGCGCGTAATGTTTTCGTTAGAGCATCCAAGGCATGTTTGCTAGCACAGTAAATACCGGCATTGGGAACAGTGAATCTTCCAGCTCCCGAGTTAATCATTACAACTTTTCCATGGCGCACTCGTAATTGGGGAAGTAATTTAGCCGTAAGAGTCGCAGCCGCAAATACGTTTAGCTCAAAAGCGCTTTGCCAGTCTTCCCATGTACTTTGGCAAATGGGGCCAAGTGCTTCTATGCCAGCGTTATTAATCAGTACGTCTAATGTCTCAATTTTATCGGCTATAGTCTGTAATTCTTGAGGGTTTCGTAAATCGCAGGAATGATATTCTGCCGAAGGTAGTTTTTCCGCTATCTCTTGTAATTTTTCTTCTCCCCGGGCAATTAAAATAAGATGGTAATCACGGCCTAATTCTTCTGCGGTAGCTTTACCAATTCCGGTGGAAGCGCCGGTAATTAAAGCAACTGGGCGAGTGCTCATGAGGGAGTTTCCTTTCAAAGAAAAATTTAGAAAAGTATATATCTTCTTTAGCTTGAACAAGCATTTATATTGTGAATCCGTAGAATGTAGGAAGTGAAGAAAGGAAAGAAATGGGATTGCGACATACGATTGTTACCACTTCATTGGGGGAGTTGACAGTAGTCGCGACTGCTCATTCTATTTGTGGAGTTTATTTTCCTTCTCATACTCCTGCACCTCATCCTGAGGCTCTCGGTAGTTTGGTAGTGCCAACTTCTCCATTATTTATGGATACGGCAGCTGAGCTTAATGCTTTTATTGATGGAAAGATTAAAAGTTTTACTATTCCTTACGAGTTTCCTAAAACGACTGATTTTAATTTGAGGGTTTGGGAACGAGTAGCGGGTATTCCATATGGAAAAACTACTACTTATGGCCTGATTGCTTCCGAACTTGGACAGCCAAAATCAGCGCGTGCTGTGGGCCGGGCAGTTGGAGCTAATCCGCTTTCAATTATTGTCCCTTGTCATCGTGTATTGGGAGCAGATGGAAAACTGACTGGTTATGCTGGAGGAGTGGAGCGAAAATCTTATTTATTACAGCTAGAGGCCGCGAAGAGTATCGGCGAGGATTCATTATTCTAAATAGTTTTCCCCCGGACATATCAGTCCGGGGGAAAACTATCGTAGTTTAGAGATCGTAATAGAGCTCAAACTCGTATGGGTGAGGGAACTGTCGCATCGGCGCAAGTTCCACATTCCGCTTGTAGTCAATCCAGGTTTCTAATAAATCTGGAGTAAACACATCGGATTCGGTAAGGAAGTCGTTATCTGCCTCCAACGCTTCAAGAGCTTCTTCCAAACTAGTCGGAAGCTTTGCGATATCACGATATTCTTCTGGGGGAAGTTCGTACAAGTCCTTGTCAATTGGTGCAGCAGGCTCAATCCGGTTCTTAATTCCATCAATTCCGGCCATTAGGCAAGCCGCAAAAGAAAGATAGGGGTTCGCTGAGGGATCAGGAACTCGGTACTCAATTCGTTTTGCTTTAGGGGAAGAACCGGTTACCGGAATGCGGATGCAAGCAGAACGATTACGTGCCGAGTAAACCAAGTTAATTGGTGCCTCAAAACCGGGAACAAGCCTACGATAGGAATTAACCGATGGATTTGTAAAAGCAAGGAGGGCTGGAGCGTGTTCTAGCAACCCGCCAATAAAGTAACGTGCCATGTCCGAAAGACCACCATAGCCATTTTCATCATGGAATAGAGGTTGCCCATCTTTCCAGAGTGAAAAGTGTTGGTGCATACCAGAGCCGTTATCGCCAAAAAGTGGCTTGGGCATGAAAGTGGCGCTCAGGCCTTGTTGCCAGGCGGAGTTCTTAATTACGTACTTGAACTTTAACAAATCGTCCGCAGCCTGTAGCAAGGAAGCAAAACGGTAGTTAATTTCCTGCTGTGCGCCACCACCGACTTCATGGTGTCCTCGTTCTACACTAAGACCTACAGAAGCCAGTTCCCGACTCATCTGATCGCGGACATCAGCGAAGTGGTCGTATGGGGTGACCGGGAAGTATCCACCGCCGCGACGATTCTTGTACCCTTTATTTCCACCTTCTTCTTTAGAACCTGTATTCCAAGGAGCGCAAGTGGTGTCAAGCTCATAGTAAGAAGCATTTGGGCTAGTTTGGTAACGGACAGAGTCAAAAAGGTAAAATTCTGCTTCAGCACCTACATAACAGGTATCTGCGATACCAGTTGAACGTAGGTATTCTTCGGCTTTAGCTGCTACCTGGCGCGGGTCACGGGTGAAGGGTTCAAGAGTAAAAGGATCCACGATTGAAAAAGTAATCGCGAGTGTTTTTGCCTTTCGGAATGGGTCTACGAAAGCTGAAGAAAGATCGGGGAGAAGACGCATATCAGACTCGTGAATCGCTGTAAAACCGCGGATCGATGAGCCGTCGAACATGAGACCTTGTGAAAAAACGTCCTCGTTTAGGGAGGACGCGGGGATGGTCAGATGCTGCTGGATGCCGGGAAGATCACAGAAACGGACATCAACGAATTCAACCTCTTGTGATTTGATGAATTCAACAGCCTCTTCGGGGGTCTTAAACACTATCCCGCCTTTCTCTAAAAGTAATTACGCCAACTATCTTATTGCGTTTTATAGATTGAGTCTATTTTACTCTTTTTTACTAATTTTATATTAGTTTCGCCCTTGGCAGCTTAGAGCGCGTTTCGTCAGTAAGCCCCATATTCTATTAGTGTGCCAGATCCTCAAAGCTACTGTCCTCGCCCTTCGGATATCCCGACTTCTGCCGGAGTGTACCGTTTCAGTGATGAACAAGGGCGTGTAATTTATGTTGGAAAGGCAAAGAATCTAAGGAATCGTCTAAGTACTTACTTTCAGAATCCAAAGCGGTTACATCCGCGAACCTATCGGATGGTACATACAGCATCTAGCGTGCAGTGGACAGTTGTAGCTAATGAACTTGAGGCACTTACACTTGAATATTCTTGGATTAAAGAGTTTTCGCCTCATTTTAACGTTATGTACAACCGTAACGATATGTCTTTTCCCTATTTAGCGATAACTCTCAACGAAGAGTATCCGCGTGCTCAAGTGATGCGCGGAAGCCGCAAAAAAGGCGTACGTTATTTTGGTCCATTTCCGCAAGCTTGGACTATTCGCGATACTTTGGATCACTTAACTAAAATATTCCCTGTTAGGACTTGTTCCAATGGAGCTTTTGCGCGGGCTAAGCGTGCTGGACGTCCGTGCTTACTCGGACATATTGGTAAATGCGCTGCTCCCTGTGCCGGCTGGATTACACCTGAAAAACACCGTGAATTGGCAGAAGAAATGTGCAAATTTATGGGAGGAAAAACAGGTCCTGTTTTGCGTGATTTACACGAACAGATGAACCGTGCATCTGAAGAATTAGAATTTGAAAGAGCGGCTTCATATCGTGATCAGATTGAAGCTATTAAGACTGTTTTGGAAAAAAATACTGTAGTAATGGACGACGGTACCGATGCGGATGTGCTGGGGGTAAGTTTTGATGATTTGGAATCTTCGGTCTACGTCCTAAATGTGCGAGGTGGACGTATCCGAGGGGTGCGTAGTTGGGTCAGCGAACTAACGGGGGAAACCAGCTCAGGTCAAATTTGTGCGGATGTTTTGGAACAAATCTACGGAGATTTACCAGAGCTTCCAAAAAATATAAGAGCGAGTAGGCCACGGAAAAAAAAGACTTCGGTAGACGATTTAGAACATTTGTCGTCAGCTGCTGTTCCGGACCAAATTCTAGTAGAAGAACTTTCTGCTGATAACTCTACCCTTGAACAGTGGCTACATTTGCGTCGGGGAGGAAAAGTAACTATTAGTGTGCCAATTCGTGGAGATAAAAAATCGCTGTTAGAAATGGCCACCAAGAACGCACAAGAATCGTTACGAGTTCATAAGATGAAGCGAGTAGGGGATATAACTCGTAGATCCCAAGCTTTGGAACAGTTGCAAGAACTGCTTGATCTACAGAATGCTCCCTTGCGAATTGAATGCTACGACGTTTCGCATATTCAGGGCACCAATCAGGTTGCATCAATGGTGGTATTTGAAGATGGTATGCCAGCGAAAAAGGAATATCGCCAGTTTGTGGTTAGACCTCGTGTAGATGGTATCTCTCCGGATGATACCGCCGCTATGTCTCAGGTTTTAGAACGGCGTTTAGCACGATTACGCGCAGAAGAAAGTGGAGTTCAAGGAGAAGATGAAGACGGAAACAGCTATAACACTGGCCCAATTGATCAGGCCACAGGGAAACTAAGAAGATTTTCTTATCGTCCTGATTTGATAGTTGTCGATGGAGGTTTGCCACAGGTTAACGCAGCGGCGAAGACAATGCGAGAATCCGGATTTGATTTGCCCGTGGTAGGTTTAGCAAAGCGTCTGGAAGAAATATGGCTACCGGGTGAGGAATTTCCTCTAATTTTGCCACGTACTTCTCCTGCGCTTTTCCTCTTGCAACATCTGCGTGATGAGTCCCATCGACGGGCAATTTCCCATCACCGTAATAAACGTCAAAAAGCGATGGTTAACTCAGTTCTTGATAATATCGAGGGTGTGGGCCCCGCTCGGTCCTCCGCGCTTCTTAAGCATTTCAAAACTTTTAAGAATGTGCGTAGTGCCACTGTTGAAGAGCTTTCCCAGGTTAAGGGAATTTCTCAATCTTTGGCCGAAAAAATATATCGCCATCTAGGGGAAGGAAAACCGTGATGACAGGCCTAAACGAAGGTAAGATTCCAACAATTTTGTTGCTGGGTGGTGGGGAATTAGGCCGGGAGGTAACAATTTCCCTAATTCGCTTAGGCGCGAGGGTGCATGTAGCTGACCGTTATGCACAGGCTCCTGCAATGCAGGTAGCCCACGGTGCGCATGTTATAGATATGACTGATTCGCAGGCTTTAGAAGGGCTTGTGCAAGAGATTAAACCCGATGTTATTGTTCCTGAGGTAGAGGCCATTGCGGTTGATTCACTGGTTAAGATTGAAGAGTCGGGAACTAAAGTAATTCCTACTGCATTCGCTGTTAAGACAACCATGGACCGTCAGGCAATACGTGCTTTAGCCAATGAAAAATTGGGTCTTCCTACCTCTGCTTACGCTTTCGCAGGGACCTATGAACAGTTGCAGGCAGGGGCAGAAAAAGTTGGTTACCCATGCTTTGTTAAGCCCACGATGTCTTCTTCTGGACATGGGCAAAGTATGGTTAAAACTCCACAGGAGCTTTCTCTCGCATGGGAAAACGCTCATTCGGGAGCCCGAGCGAAAACTGGCCAAGTAATCGTAGAAGGAATGGTTAAGTTCGATACGGAAATTACTCTACTTACACTTCGTTGGCTAAATCCCCTTACCGGAAATATCGAAACCAGTTTCTGTGCGCCAATTGGACACCGGCAACAAGACGGAGACTATGTTGAGTCATGGCAGCCTCAGGTATTGAGCGATGTTGCTTTACAGCGGGCAAAAGAAATTGCCGCCAAAGTTACCGAGGCCCTGGGCGGGGTGGGAATTTTTGGAGTAGAGCTATTTATCTGTGGCGATGAGGTTATTTTCTCTGAGCTTTCGCCTCGTCCTCATGATACTGGAATGGTAACTATGGCCACCCAGAGATATTCACAGTTTGACTTACATGCTCGGGCTATATTGGGACTTGCAATTGAAATAGTCAGGGAAGCAGAAGGAGCTTCAGCGGTAATTAAAGCTAAGTCGGAAATTTCTTCTCCAGCCTACCGAGGAATTGCTAGCGCAAGTACGGTTGAGGGGTGTGACATTCGTATTTTCAATAAGCCTTTTGCCCATTCGGGGCGTCGTATGGGGGTAGTTGTTGCACGTGGTAAAGATGTTGCTCAAGCTCGAGAAAAAGCTAATGAAGCTGCTTCCCGGGTAGAGGTGATTAATGCGGAAGGAAACTGAAGTGAAAGAGAAAAATGATTCTTCCGAAGACAAAGAGGAAGGGACAGAACCTCAGGTTTCTACCAATCCGGAGGGAATTGATCTTTCTGGTTTCTTAGCGCCACGTGGGGTAGAGCTACTGATTATTTCGGGTATGTCCGGTGCGGGTAGGACTCGTGCGGCTAACGCTTTGGAAGATTTGGACTGGTATGTAGTTGATAATCTACCTCCTCTCATGCTTCCCACTTTAGCGGGAATGATGACTCCTGACGGTGAGGGCGTACATCGCCTTGCCGCGGTAGTTGATGTGCGTTCTAAGCAATATTTTTCCGAACTTGAAGATGCTTTTGGGGAGATGCGTAAGAAAGGAATCAGCTACCGTATTCTCTTCCTCGATGCCAGTGATGCAGTTTTAGTTCGACGTTATGAAGCTAACCGTCGTCCACACCCGCTACAGAAGGATGGGCGCGTCGCAGATGCAATTTCTCGTGAGCGTAAACTTCTTGAGCCCCTTCGTCGACAGGCGGATAATATCATTGATACTTCCGCTACTTCGGTACATGAACTAGCTCGCCTTGTTCGTCGTACTGTGGCTATAGGGGAAGAGCGTCCACTGCGCTTGACTGTAATTTCATTCGGGTTCAAATACGGTATTCCCCTAGATGCAGATTTAGTTATTGATATGCGCTTCTTAGCTAACCCCTATTGGGTAGCGGAGTTGAGAACTCTAACAGGGCGAGACAAGCCCGTATCTGACTATGTGCTTTCCTTAGATGGTGCGCAAGATTTTCTTGATGGTTGGGTTGAACTTTATCGTCCTGTGCTCAAAGGGTATCTTGCGGAGCTTAAACCGTATGTGACAATTGCCGTTGGCTGTACTGGGGGAAAACATCGTTCTGTGGCGAGTGCTGAATACCTGGCTACCGAGTTTAGCTCTTTGGGCTATCCAGTTAAGGTTTTGCACCGAGATTTGGGGAAAGAATAGTGGGGTCAAGGAGGGCATTGCACTATCGTGATTCCGGTCAGGACGGAGCTATCGCACAAGGACCTCGCGTGTGCGCGCTCGGTGGGGGACATGGACTATATGCCACTTTGCGGGCTTTGCGGCATCTTACCAGTAGTCTCACAGCAATCGTTACGGTAGCCGATGATGGTGGATCTTCGGGAAGAATACGCTCCCAACTGGGAGTTTTACCTCCTGGAGATTTAAGGATGGCCCTAGCTGCGTTATGTGGTAATGACACCTGGGGGAGACTCTGGGGAGAGGTTTTGCAGCATCGTTTTTCGTGTGCCGGAGAATTGGATGGTCATGCTCTAGGCAATCTTTTACTCGCGGCACTTTGGGAGATTGAAGAAGATCCAGTTTACGGTCTTGAAGCTGCGGGAAAACTTCTTGGATGTCAGGGGCGGGTACTGCCGATGTCATCTCAACCACTTAATATTTCTGCGCGGATTAAACGTGATGGGCAGGTAAGAGAAGTCAGCGGTCAAAAGAATGTTGCGGTAAGTTATGGCGAGGTACTGGAGATAGCCTTAAACCCGGCGAACTTTACAGTTCCAGAACAGACTCTTTTGGCAATTAAGGAATCTGACTTTCTTTTTATGGGGCCAGGAAGCTGGTACACCTCGGTTATTCCCCATTTGTTGAGTACCCAACTTAGGGAGGCAATTTCTAGCTCTTGCGCTCAGAAAGTAGTGGTTCTTAACCTGGTTCCAGAGCCGGGTGAAACCGCTGGAATGAGCGCTGCACGTTATTTACAGGTTTTATCCCAGTATGCTGATGGCATACACTTTGATCATGTATTGTGCGGTGATGAAGGGCTACGAGGCGAGAAAGAATTAGCTACTTTAGCGAGTCGCTTGGGCGCTAAACTACACGTAGGGCGCTTACATGCTCCGCATCAGCCTGCTTTGCATGATTCCCATCTATTGGCTGCACAAATTAAAGATATTTTTAACGAATTGGAGACACAGACTTGTCACTGACTACTGACTTAAAGGCCGAAATTGTTACGGTTTTAGGGGAGAGTACCGAAGAGCGTCAAGCCGAAGTAGCTTCTTTGATTCGTTTCGCTGGGGGACTTCACCTGGTTGCGGGGCATCTAGTAATCGAAGCTGAATTAGACTCTCGTGCGGGTGCTGATCGCCTTCAGTCTGAGCTTAAGAAGCTTTATCGGACACAATCTGAGTTAGTGATTGTAACTGCCAGTGGAGTACGTAAATCTGAACGCTATGTAGTGAGGGTAGTCCATGGAGCTAGTTCCTTGGCACGTCTGACGGGTCTAGTTGACCCCAAAGGTCGCCCAGTTCGGGGTTTGCCACCACGGATAATTGCCGGCGCTAAAGCGACTGCGATTGCCGCTTGGCGAGGAGCGTTCTTGGCGCGTGGCTCGTTGATGGAGCCAGGTCGTTCTGCGGCTTTGGAAATTTCTTGTCCCGGTCCCGAAACAGCTTTGGCGATGGTCGGTACCGCGCGTCGAATGGGAGCTTTAGCCAAGTCTCGGGAAGTGCGTGGAATCGATAAGGTTTTGATCCGTGACGGGGAACATATTTCTCAGATTCTTTTGCAAATGGGATGCCCAAAAACTCGTGAAGCGTGGGAAGAACGGCGTAAAGAGCGTGAATTACGTGGAAGCGTTAACCGACTAGCTAATTTTGATGATGCTAATATCCGTCGATCTGCGAGAGCTGCGGTAGCTGCTGGAGCTCGGGTAGAGCGTGCTTTTGAGATTTTAGCCGAGGAAGTTCCCTCTCATTTACGAGAGGCTGGATTCTTGCGTTTGCGGTATAAAGAAGCCTCCCTGGAGGAACTGGGGCAACGGTCGAATCCTCCTTTGACAAAAGATGCGGTAGCTGGACGCATTCGACGTTTATTAGCCATGGCTGATAAAAAAGCTCACGACCTCGGTATTCCTGATACACAATCCGTACTAACCGCTGAAATGCTTGATGATTAGGGCCGAATAGCCTATTTTTAGATAATTATTCGTCCAGCGAAACAAGTGCTATAGGACTCAAAAACAACATCTCAATCGTGTAAATTAGTAATTGCATTTCCGCGGCATAACCGCGGGCCTGGAATCTGTAAGGTTCCAGCCGTTCTAGACGAATATCGTGCAGTTATTGCACATCAGGAGGACACAGTGACCATCCGCGTCGGCATTAATGGCTTCGGTCGTATCGGCCGTAACTACTTCCGCGCCATCCTTTCACAGGGCGCAGACATTGAGGTTGTTGCAGTTAACGACCTTACTGACAACAAGACCCTTTCTCACCTGTTGAAGTACGACTCCATCCTTGGTCGTCTTGACGCTGAGGTAACCTACGACGACGACTCCATCACCGTTGACGGACACCGCATTGCCGCTCTTGCAGAGCGCGACCCGGCGAACATCAACTGGGGCGAACTCGGCGCCGACATCGTGATTGAATCCACCGGTTTCTTCACCGACGCGACCAAGGCTCGCGCTCACGTTGAAGGTGGAGCCAAGAAGGTTATCATCTCCGCTCCGGCGAAGAACGAAGACGCTACTTTCGTTGTTGGTGTTAACCACACCGACTACGATGCTGAAAAGCACACCATTATTTCGAACGCTTCTTGCACCACCAACTGCTTGGCTCCGATGGCTAAGGTCCTGGACGAGAAGTTCGGTATCGAGCGTGGTTTGATGACCACCATTCACGCCTACACCGGTGACCAGCGCATCCACGACGCTCCTCACTCTGACCTGCGTCGCGCCCGCGCTGCCGCTATCAACATTGTTCCTACCTCGACCGGTGCGGCTAAGGCTGTTGCTCTAGTTCTGCCTCAGCTGAAGGGCAAGCTGGACGGTTACGCACTGCGCGTTCCGGTTCCCACCGGTTCCGTAACTGACCTTACCTTCACCGCGAAGAACGAGGTCAGCGTTGAGGCTGTTAACGCTGCAATCAAGGAAGCCGCTGAGGGCGAACTCAAGGGCATTCTTGCTTACTCGGAAGAGGCTTTGGTCTCCACCGACATCGTTACCGACCCGCACTCTTCAATCTTCGATGCTCCTTTGACCAAGGTTATTGACGACCAGGTCAAGGTTGTTTCGTGGTACGACAACGAGTGGGGCTACTCCAACCGTCTGGTTGACCTGACCGTTTACGTTGGTGAGCGTCTCTAATCGTTAAATCGCGATGATAGTGTTTAACGCCCGCGCATATACTTCGGTTCTGCGCGGGCGTTTCACCATGAATAGCATTAAGGAACTTTCGTGAAAAATATTGAATCTTTGGGTGACCTACGTGGAAAGCGCGTTTTGGTTCGTTCTGACTTCAACGTGCCACTAGATGGTGATCGTATTACTGATGACGGTCGTATTAAGGCCGCTCTCCCCACTTTGCAGCACTTGGTAAAAGCCGGTGCAAAAGTAGTTGTTATGGCTCACTTAGGGCGTCCGAAGGGACAGGTTAACCCTGAATACTCCCTTGCCCCGGTAGCAAAGCGTCTTGGTGAGCTGCTTGGCGCACCTGTCAGCCTGGCTAAGGACACTGTAGGTGAAGATGCAAAACGTGTAGTGTCCGAACTGGAAGACGGACAGGTTGCTCTTCTAGAAAATATTCGTTTCGACCCACGTGAAACTTCCAAGGACGAAGCTGAACGTCAAGAATTGGCTTCTGAGCTAGCTGAGCTAGCTGATGTATACGTTTCAGATGGTTTCGGCGTGGTTCACCGTAAGCAGGCTTCGGTATATGACATTGCCAAGAAGCTCCCATCAGCCGCTGGGTACTTGGTTGAAAAAGAAATTAAGTCTCTTTCTCGTGTCACTGAGAACCCAGAACGTCCCTACACTGTAGTTTTGGGTGGATCCAAGGTATCAGACAAGCTCGGCGTTATTGCTAACTTGCTGAGCAAGGCCGATCGTCTCTTAATCGGTGGGGGAATGGCTTATACCTTCCTCGCTGCTAAGGGATACACCGTTGGACAGTCTTTGCTGGAAGAAGACCAGATTGAGATTGTTAAGGGCTACCTTGAAAAGGCTGCCGAAAATGGTGTAGAGCTAGTTCTTCCTATTGATATTTTGACCGCTGATCGTTTTGCTGCGGATGCAACCACTAAGGTTGTAGCTGCGGATGCTATTCCAGATGACTTGATGGGTCTGGACATCGGTCCTGCAACTCGCGAACTATTTGCGTCTAAGATTGCCACTTCAAAGACTGTTGCTTGGAATGGCCCGATGGGGGTATTCGAGTTTGACGCTTTTGCCGGTGGTACTCGCGCAGTTGCGAAGGCTCTTTCTGAAGGAGATGCCTTCTCCGTAGTTGGTGGAGGAGACTCCGCTGCTGCGGTTCGCCTACTTGGCTTTGATGAAAATACTTTCTCGCACATTTCTACCGGTGGTGGAGCTTCACTTGAACTTCTTGAGGGAAAGACCCTCCCCGGTATCGCAGTTTTGGAGGACTGAAAATGACACGTACCCCACTTTTGGCTGGTAACTGGAAAATGAACCTCAACCACCTAGAGGCAATTGCCCTGGTTGAAGGTCTCGCTGCTGAACTTCGTGATGTAGATTTCGACTACTCGAAGGCCGATGTTGTGGTTATTCCACCGTTTACTGACATCCGTTCTGTACAGACTGTTGTTGAATCTGAAGAACTAAAGATTGCTTATGGTGCTCAGGATGTTTCTGTGCACGAATCCGGTGCTTACACCGGTGAAGTTTCTGCTTCAATGCTTTCCCAGCTTGGAGTCAGCTACATTGTAGTTGGACACTCCGAGCGTCGTGAGTACCACAACGAATCTGATCAGCTCGTTGGAAAGAAAGCTCAGGTAGCTCTTGCTGCTGGGATGATTCCGATTATCTGCTGCGGTGAAGGACTCGATGTTCGTAAGGCCGGCAAGCAGGTTGAGCATGTTCTAGCCCAGATTGATGGAGCTCTTGAAGGAATCTCAGCAGCTGATGTTGCTAAGTCTGTAATTGCCTATGAGCCTATTTGGGCTATCGGAACTGGAGAAGTGGCTACACCTGAAGACGCTCAGGAAGTTTGTGGAGCTATCCGTGAGCAGGTTGCAAAACTGTACGATCAGCAGACTGCTGAGGCTGTTCGTATCCTTTACGGTGGGTCTGTTAAGTCTAGCAACGTAGCAGAAATTATGGCTAAGCCTGATGTCGATGGTGCCCTAGTTGGTGGTGCTTCCTTGAAGGCTGATGAGTTTTCGAAGATTGCTAACTTCGAAGGCTGAATTTAACAGTTAAAGGCTGGCACGGGGTTGCGCCGTGCCAGCCTTTAATTTTGTTTATTTTCGAGTTACCAACTATCCTAAAAGATGAATGTTGTTCTAAATAGTTAAGGAACTAATTTTGCACGCTCTTATTTTGACAGTTCAGGTTCTCCTTTTAATCCTCTCCCTATTACTCATTTTGCTAGTTCTTATGCACAAGGGTAAGGGCGGAGGAATCTCCGATATGTTTGGTGGGGGAATGTCTGCCTCTGCCGCATCTTCAGGAGTGGCTGCACGAAATCTAAATCGCATTACTATTGCTACTGCTGGAATTTGGGTTTCTTTAATTATCTTGTTGGCTTTGCTAATGAAATTTGGTGTGAATTGAAATGAGCGTTAATTCTCCTGGACCGATTCGAGGATCACGAGTCGGTTCTACGGCTGCTAGAGCTAGTTCTGATGTAGTTGATGCCCCAAGAATTACTATTGCGTATTTTTGTATTTCTGGGCATGTCACAAAACCAGTTTTCTCTAAAACAGTTGAGGGAGATATACCGCTGCAATGGACCTGTGGTGAATGTGGTTTACCAGCCGGATTAGATCCTGAAAATCCACCAGAGCCTCCGGTTAATGTTCCATTTAAGACACATCTAGATTATGTGCGTGAACGTCGTAGTGAGGAAGACGGACAAGCCCTTTTAGAAGAGGCATTGGGAAAACTTCGTAATCGTTTTCACTCTGACTCTTCTTCAACTGAAACTCATTATAGAAAATAGTTTCTATATTATTGGGGGGAATCGCAATGCGATTCCCCCCAATAATATTTATCGAGAAAGCAACTTATTCGCTTTGGCTACGATATTTTCGGCAGTAAGACCGAAGTGCTCGTAAATCTGTTTTGCGCTTCCAGGGATACCAAATGTAGATATTCCCAAAATAGCTTCCTCGTCAGCAACATAACGGAACCAAGGCTGAGGGCTGCCAGCTTCAATAGCGAGCCGTGGCGTACCGTCCGTTGGTAGGACACTGTTTCGGTATGATTCACTTTGTTCATTGAACCATTCCATGCAGGGCATAGAAACTACACGAGAGCCAATTCCTTCAGCGTACAAACGAGTTTGTGCTTCTAATGCCAGCTCTACTTCAGACCCTGTAGCAATAAGTATGATTTCGACTTTACCTAAATCTCGTAGAACATAAGCTCCCTTACTCAGCTCGGAGGCTGAAGCCAAGTTTTCTACCTGACGGTCAGGACAGGAAATATTTTGTCTTGTTAGGGCTAGAACAGCCGGTACCCGCTTTTCTATTAATGTTTTCCAAGCCTGGGCAGTTTCGTTCGCATCAGCCGGACGTACCACAGCTAGATTAGGAATTGCACGTAATGAAGCAAGGTGTTCAATAGGCTGGTGAGTGGGGCCATCTTCTCCTACACCGATTGAGTCATGTGTAAAAACATAGGTGACAGGTAGTTTCATCAAAGCTGCGAGACGAATGGCTCCACGCATATAGTCGGAAAAAACCATGAACGTTCCACCGTATGGAAGGAACAAATCACTGAGTGCTATTCCATTCATGAGTGCACCCATCCCATGCTCACGGACTCCAAAATGAAGGTTACGTCCCTTGGTACTTCCTTGGAATTCTTTCGAAGAAAGTTCAGCTGGGAAGAATGAAGACTCCGACTTCATCAGGGTATTATTCGACCCGGCTAGGTCGGCAGAACCGCCCCATAGCTCTGGTAAAACTTTAGACAGGGCATTAATCACTTGACCTGAAGCTGCACGAGTAGCAATGGAATCAGTTCCAAAGTGGGGGATAACATCTTCCCACCCGCTAGGTAATTCTTTAGCGAGTAGACGTTTTAGTAGCGCTACCGATTCAGGATTATTTTTTTCCCAAATGGCATATTCTTTATCCCAAGCAGACTTAATGGAGTGACTACGCTTAGCACTAGCTCGTCGAATATTTTCAACCAATTCGCGATCTTCATAGAACATCACCTGCGGGTCTAAACCAAGAGCTTCTTTCAGGCCAGCTAGCTCTTCGCTTCCGAGCTTTGCTCCGTGTATACCACCTGTATTTTGTTTGTTTGGACTGGGCCAGCCGATGATTGTACGAACCCGAATCAAAGAAGGCTTATCGGTAACCTGTTTGGCTTTTTCGATTGCTTCATTTAAGGCAAACATATCTTCGTGATAACCGTTTTTGTCAGCGGTAAAGTCAACGAACTGAGTGTGCCATCCGTAAGCGCGGAAACGTGCTTCTACGTCTTCAGTAAAGGTGATAGAAGTATTACCTTCAATTGAAATTTGATTATCGTCGTAAATCGCGATTAAGTTTCCAAGTTTTTGAGTACCCGCGAGAGAACAGGCTTCGTGGGTCATGCCTTCTTGCATGTCCCCATCTCCCATAAGGGCGTAAACATTGTAGTCAAATACCGAAGAATCAGTAGTGGGGTTATCAGGGTCAAGAAGCGCTCGAGTGCGGCGGGCTGACATTGCCATACCAACAGCGGAGGAGATTCCAGAGCCCAGGGGACCGGTGGTAATTTCTACATAATCTGTATGGAATACTTCCGGGTGCCCGGGAGTCTTGGAACCAAGGTGACGAAATTGCTTTATATCTTCAAGCTCCAGTCCCAGCCCGTGTAGGTAAAGTTGTGAATACTGAATCATCGAAGCATGTCCGATAGACAATACGAATCTGTCGCGACCTACCCAACGGGGGTTATCAACGTCATACCGTAGATGATCTCGGTATAAGAGATAGGCAACAGGCGCCAAGGAAATTGGTGTACCTGGGTGACCGTTTCCAGCGTTCTCAACTGCATCAGCGGCTTGAGCCTTAAGCATATCGACTGCGCGTTTGTCTTGTTCGCTCCAGTCAAATCCCATGGATTCCTCCTTATATAAGAACTACCGCTTTATTGTATCGTAAGCCACGCTAGGTCTCTCGAATGCCCTGTTATAAATTGTTAGGGTTATCATTACAATATGAGTTTGGAATCTGCTCTTGAGCTTTATTTGGCGCACTTGAGGGCTGAGCGCGGGGTGTCGAAGAACACTGAATTGGCATATCGGAGGGACTTATCAAAGTACCTTGATTTCTTGGAAAAAAGGAATCTTCATAGATTCAGCGAGGTATCTAATCAAGATATTTCTGATTTTCTAACTAGCTTGGCGAGCGCACCTGTAAAAATGGCTCCTACATCACGAGCGAGGATGCTCTCTTCTATCCGTGGCTGGCATCGTTTTGCTCTTAAGGAGAACCTGGTAGATAGTGATGTATCCGCAGACCTCAAGCCCCCTAAACAGCCAATTCGGTTACCTAAGGCTCTTTCCCAACAGCAAGTACAAATTCTGCTGGAATCAACTTCTGATTCAACACCGCAGTCGTATCGAGATAGAGCTTTTCTAGAGCTGGCTTACGCTTCAGGTGCGCGCGTGAGCGAATTGGTTGAACTTAGTGTTGATGACATCGAAACAGATAAAGAGCTCTGTTTTATAACGGTTATGGGGAAAGGGGCAAAACAGCGCTTAATTCCTATTGGATCGTATGCACTACAAGCTTTGGAACGATATCTGGTACAAGGACGCCCCGCACTTGCTGTACGGGGCGTAGGGAGTAGCAAACTATTCCTGAATCTTAGAGGAAATCCTCTATCGCGACAGAGCGCTTGGGGAATTATTAAAGACGCTGGGAAACGGGCAAAATTGGAAGTTCCTTTGTCTCCGCACACCTTGCGTCATTCATTTGCCACACATTTGCTTGAGGGAGGGGCGGATGTTCGAGTAGTTGGGGAACTACTCGGACATGCTTCCGTCACAACGACACAAATCTATACCAAGTTGGCTGCTAACACGCTGCGCGAAATGTATATCGAAGCACATCCGCGGGCGCTGAAAGCCTAGAATCGCTGATCGCGTTTCTTGAATTTTCCACCGGTTTTTCCGCGCTTTGCTTTAGGGGCAAAAGGACGTGAAGAACGAGAGGAACGAGGAGCACTACTGCCCTTACCCTGTGGGGCGCCGGTGTCTTCTGAAATTCGCAATTTTCGACCAGATACCGTAGCGTGTGAAATTCTCGAATGTGAATCTGGGTTAATTTCTCCAGAAATTTCTACAAGTGAGAAACTTGGGTAGATGTCGATGCGGCCGAGGTCGCGTCCATCAATTCCACCCTCGTTGGTAATTGCCCCCACAATAGCTCCGGGTTTTACTCCATCCTTGTGACCGACTTCTACACGATAGCGTCGCATTTGTCCGGTTGCACCGCTGTAGGTACGAGGTTCGCGTCGTCCAGAACGAGCGGCTTTTCGAGGTTCATCACGGCCGGGCTCAAAAGTAGCAGCAACGAAGTTTCCATCGTCATCTACTAATTCTTCACGGCGGATTCGACCTTTACCGCGAGTATCAGCGACCATTTGAGGTCCCTCATCCCCAACGGATTTAGCGAGAAGCGCAGCGGCCACATCATAAATATCTAAATCGGGGCTTGAAGTTAATTCATGGAGTAAATCGAAGTACAATTCTAGACGTCCGGCGTCAATCCGCTCACCTAGAGTTTCAATCATTTTACGGGCACGGAACTCACTTACTTCACGAGGAGTGGGGATAGCTACTTCCTCAAGGCGAGTACCGGTCAATTTCTCGATTCGACGTTTACGAGAAGACTCTCTCGGGGTGAAGAAGGTTAATGCGGTTCCGGTGCGACCGGCGCGGCCGGTACGACCGATACGGTGTACATAGGCTTCGTCTTCACGGGGAACATCGAAGTTAACTACTAGACCAATACGTTCTACGTCGAGGCCGCGAGCAGCAACGTCTGTAGCTACTAGTACGTCCAAAGAGCCATCTCGTAGACGGCTGACGATACGTTCACGGTCACGCTGCGCCACGTCACCCGAGATACCTGCGGTTTTGAAACCACGGGCTGTTAAATCAATACTTACGTCTTCAGCGTCCTGGCGGGTACGCACGAAAATAATTGCCGCCTCGGCATCACGAGTTGCTAGTACGCGTGAAAGAGCGCCAATTTTGTGTTTAAACGGTACTACGGCAAAAGTCTGACGGACGGTTGAAACCGTTGAAGCTTGACGGGAGACGGTTACATTTACCGGGTTGTTTAGGTGAGCCTTTGCCACTTTTTCAATAGCAGGGGGCATAGTTGCCGAGAAAAGAGCCGTTACCCGGTCTTCAGGAACAGAAGAAGCAATTTTTTCAACATCTTCGGCAAAACCCATCCGAAGCATTTCGTCAGCTTCGTCTAAAACGAGCATTTTTAGCTCTGAAAGGTCAAGAGCACCGCGATCGATAAGATCAATTACTCGTCCGGGCGTGCCAACTACAACCTGAATACCGCGGCGTAATGCTCCAAGCTGAGGACCGTAGGGAGAGCCTCCATACACGGGGAGGATATCTACGCCATTGGTACGTTTAGCAAATTGATCAATCGAATCTGCTGTCTGCATTGCCAATTCACGAGTGGGGGCAAGGACGAGTGCTTGCACGGGCCCCCCAGCTTTGGTAGCAGCGATTAGAGGTAGTCCAAAGGCAGCGGTCTTACCAGTACCTGTTTGCGCGACACCTACAATGTCGCGGCCTTCCATCAGATAAGGAATAGCCTGTTCCTGGATGGGGGTGGGGGAAGTAAATCCCATTTCGCGCACGGCGCTAAGAATTTCCTCGGGCAGACCGAGATCGTCAAATTTTTTTTCAGTCAAGTGTTTTACCGATCGTATATAAAGTAGAACTGCGCACAATGCGCTCTATCTATCCTACCATTTATTTGATAACAAGTTTGCCAATACGTTTTCCCGCTACTCCAGCTCCGATTCCTAAAAGTACCGTCAACAGCATTGCAGGTAGCATCGGGCCAGGGGCTGGCAGGTGGGAAAGATAGGTAAAGGCAGTAGTGATAATCGTGAGTGCGGCAGCTCCACCAAGAGAGTCAGCAAGCTGGAGAGTAGATGAAATATAGCCGTGTTTTTCTTCCGGTGCTGATTCTAGAGCCAGCACTGATAGTGCGGGATAAGAAATACCAACGCCGAAGGCTGAAATACACCAACCGATTACCGAAAGCGAAGCGGGAAGGGTGGGGAAAGCCGCTAAAGCTGTAAAAATCCCGCCTCCTGCTGCGAGTATTCCCCCGAAGAAGGGCAGACGCATCCGAATTTTCCCAGCGGGAAGTTTAGACTGCACTAATGCTCCGGTAGCCCAAGTAATTGAACCGGCAGAAATTACCAGTGCGGCTTGGGAAACGTCCCATTTATGAGCCTGAACCAAGATTAGGGGAATGAAAGTTTCAGTAGCAACGTATGCCGCGTTGATGAATCCGCGTGAAGCTACCATAGAAGGTAGGCCCTTACGTAAAGAAATAGTTCCTTTAGGCAAAAGCCAATGAATAGAAAGAACGAGTACAAAGAGGGCTCCAAGCGCTGCAATCTTTCCCCCGGGAATATCTAGGGTAAGACCGAATTGAGCCACAATTAAGGCGATAAAAGCTACGGTTGCCCCGAGTACGGTGCGTCTTGCTTTTGCGGCCAGGGGATTATGGTGTCGAGGGATATGCCGCAATAGGGGCATGATGATTGCGGCTGCCATAAGGATAGCGGGAACCAATATGTGAAATACTGCTCGCCATCCTAGGTAACTGTCTATTTTTCCTGCAATATATGGGCCGATGAGAGCAGGAATTACCCAGGCTCCGGCAAATGCGCCAAAGAAAAAAGGCCGGCGTAGAGGAGAGACTAGGGCACCTACAAGCACGTACATTGACACCATGAGGAGTCCTCCGCCGAGACCCTGAAGCATTCGACCAAGGATAAAAATAAACATGCTCGGCGCCAGGCCACAAGTAAGCAGTCCAGCAATAAAAAATAGCAGTCCTAAAAGAAGCGGGCGAACAGCTCCTCGAGAATCACACCATGCGCCGGCGATTGCCGTGGCAATTAGCTGTCCGGCCAATGCAGTTCCATTTGCAAGCGGATACATGCTTTGTCCATTTAGATTCTCAGCTATTGCAGGAAGAAGGGTTGTCACCCCTAAAGTCGCAAACCCCGCGAAACAAATGGATATAGAAGCACCCGCTAGGAGGAACCATTCCAAGCGGGGAGAATAATGTATCTCGTTTGGCATCACTCCATTGTTACGGCACAGAGCCTTAATGTCCAGCGCCATTATCGGAGATGTCGGTGGTGGTACCAGCCACAGTTCCTTAAGTTTTTTACTATTGATTCACAAGAAAATAGTAAAAACTTGTAGAATTGGCGGTGCACCCGCTCGTCTCGCGGGCTGTTACCTAGAAAGGAAATATCTAAGTGCTTAGAACACATCTAGCTGGTGAGCTTTCACCTGATTTAGTTGGAAAAACAATTACTTTGACCGGTTGGGTAGACCGCCGTCGCGATCACGGTGGGGTTGCTTTTATCGATTTGCGTGATGCCTCTGGTATCGCTCAGGTGGTCATCCGTGATGAAGAAGTAGCACACGATTTACGTGCGGAATATGTTTTACGCGTTACTGGAGAATTAGCTCTTCGGCCTGAAGGAAACGAGAATACCAACCTCGCTACAGGTTCTGTCGAATTGATTGCTTCGGATGTTGAGGTCCTAAATCAGGCAGCCCCGCTTCCTTTCCAAGTTTCAGATAATGCGGAAGATTCAGGCAAAGTTGGTGAAGAAGCACGTCTGCGTTACCGCTACCTAGATTTGCGTCGTTCCTCGATGCAGAAGGCACTTCGTCTCCGTGCTTCTATCGCGCGTGCTGCACGCAGCGTATTAGATAAAGAAGGATTCGTAGAGGTTGAAACCCCGACTCTTACGCGTTCTACTCCCGAAGGTGCCCGTGACTTCGTAGTTCCAGCTCGCCTAAATCCTGGTTCTTGGTACGCTCTTCCACAGTCCCCGCAGCTATTTAAACAGCTCTTGATGGTTGGGGGTATGGAACGCTATTACCAAATTGCTCGTTGCTATCGCGATGAGGACTTCCGTGCTGACCGTCAGCCCGAATTTACTCAGCTAGATGTCGAAATGTCTTTTGTAGACCAAGAAGACGTTATTAAAATCGGTGAAGAAGTTATTAGCGCAATCTGGAATGAGATTGGCTATAAGGTTCCTTTGCCTATCCCACGAATGACCTATCGCGATGCGATGGAACAATACGGTTCGGATAAACCTGACTTAAGGTTTGGACAGAAACTAGTTGATTTAACTGAGTTTTTTGCAAACACTCCTTTCCGAGTCTTCCAGGCTCCCTACGTTGGTGCAGTGGTAATGCCCGGTGGAGCTAGCCAACCGCGTCGTGCTTTTGATAAGTGGCAGGAATGGGCAAAGGCTCGCGGAGCCCGCGGTCTTGCTTATGTGACTATTGCCGAGGATGGTACCTTAGGCGGACCTGTTGCGAAGAATATTTCTGATGAAGAAAAGTCTCGTCTCGCCGAGGTCACTGGAGCAAAGTCTGGAGATTGCATCTTCTTTGCTGCTGGCAAGCCGACTGCTTCACGCGACCTGTTGGGTGCTGCACGTTTAGAAATCGGTAAGCGTTGTAAACTAATCGATGAGGATGCTTGGGCTTTTACCTGGGTTGTCGATGCCCCCTTATTCAAGCCTTCCAATGAGGCTGAGGAAGAAGGTGATGTGGCTCTTGGTAGTTCTGCATGGACCGCAGTTCACCACGCGTTTACCTCACCAACTCCCGAGTGGATTGACCGTTTTGAAGAAGACCCGGGTAATGCTCTTGCCTACGCGTATGACATCGTCTGTAATGGTAACGAGCTTGGTGGTGGTTCTATTCGTATTCACCGTCGTGATGTACAAGAACGCGTCTTTAACGTAATGGGAATCGGTCCGGAAGAAGCTCAGGAAAAGTTTGGCTTCCTTCTTGATGCATTTAAGTTTGGGGCGCCCCCTCACGGTGGTTTTGCGTTGGGTTGGGACCGCATTGTTTGGCTACTTACGAAATCTGCTTCGATTCGTGATGTCATTGCATTCCCGAAGATTGGTGCAGGTTGGGATCCCCTAACCGATGCACCTGCTCCTATCACCGCGCAGCAGCGTAAGGAAGCGGGAGTAGATTTCGTCCCTGAGGATGAAGAATAATTATTTAATTAAAAGTGGGGCTGGATTTTCCAGCCCCACTTTTAATATTTGCTATAAAAACTTGATTTTGTATATATCCCAGTGTTTTTATCCCTGGAAGGGTGCACAATAGAAACATGAGTAAGTTTGTAGAAGTTCACCCAATTAACCCACAGCCACGCACTATCTCACGTGCAGTTTCTATATTGCGTGACGGGGGAGTGATCGCCTATCCCACTGATTCTGGGTTTGCGCTAGGATGCGCCATGGGAAATCTGGAAGGTCAAGAGCGTATAGCGAAAATTAGGGGAGTTGGAATAAAGCACAACTTCACTCTTATCTGCGCTAATTTTGCCCAAGCTGGCCCGTTAGTCTTGCTAGATAATGCAGGTTTTCGACTGGTAAAACGGCTTACTCCAGGACCCTATACTTTTATTATTGAGGGAACTAAGGAAGTTCCTAAATCGAGTTTAAATTCAAAGAAGAAAACTATTGGAATTAGGATTTCTCCATATCCGGTGGTACAGTCCCTGGTTACTGAATTAGGTTCACCTCTTGTTTCGTCTTCACTTATTGCACCGGAAGGCAACGAAGTTTACACGGACGGCTGGAGCGTATTTGAGGACTTTGAGCACCAGTTAGATTTAGTAATTGATGCTCCTATCGAATCTGCTCAGCCAACAAGCGTTATAGACTTGACAGCAGCTCCGCCTGAGGTAATCCGGGTGGGGAGTGGAGATGTTTCTTTCCTCGATTAGGGAAAGATAACTATAAATCACCTGGAGATGAACGGAAAAGAATCTATTCTTTCTCGGTTTTGTGCTCTGCCAAGGTATTATCTGACCTTTTTAGCTTCTGTGTTAGTGTATGGTAAATCTTTTGGTGGAGTGAAAGTATCTTGGGGTGCTTTGCAGCTAATTTAGAGCTTTCCATTTCCTGTAAATGAAGTATTTGCGGATATACCAACACAGAGTTCATGATTCCCAGCAGGATTGAAGATAGCACGATTAATCCAACTGTAATCATTTGGATAAAACCTGTTAAACAAGCTGCAGCGGCGGTGATTCCGGTGATAAGCCAGGTGGTTCTAGTAAGCGTTGGACGCTTGTTATAGAGTGGTTCTAGAAGAGTTACGGCCGTAATTAAAACGGCAAGGAAACCACCAATGAAGATACCTCCTGTATCTACTCTTGTTTCAATACTGCTACCGGGAAGAACCTTTAAAATACCGAGTTTGAATAGACCGGAAGTAATTCCAATTGCTCCGGCAACGGTAAAGAATCCCACAAGCAATTCAATTCCTGACCACAACAGGTTACCGGAGAGCAAGAAAAGGGCTAAGAAAGCCACCAAAACAGAAATTAACAGAGCAAATGGCGCAGTCTTTACAGCGGCACCGGTAGTTTCAATATTTCGGGCAGTCTCTGAATAAACAAAGTGTTTAAATCCTGCTGCGGATTGTTGAACGGCCTTCAACGCCGCCTGTTTTTCTGCGAAGCGTGGGTTTTTATTTTTAAAGTCCAAAGAGATTACCGCATATTTTTCCCCAAGAGGGGCCGCTTCACTTATGGGAGTAACTAATTTAGTCGTGTTTGCTACCTTGATGGCCCAGTCTCCAAGATTTGTAGGAGAGGTTTCAGCAATTACAGTGAAATCTGGATCGACCAATGAAGGGAATCCTTCATGAGCCATCTGCCGAAAATAAATTGTTTCTTTTGAGTTAGATAATTCTGCAGAACTGGCGGCATGGGGAGAAAGTGCCAGTAAAGGAAGAGTGCTTAGAAGGAGAATCAAACCAGCAATTGCGGGAGCAGCTTTATTATTTGTAAAAGGTGTTTCCAAATACGGTAGGGAAAGCCTGCGATGCAGTTTACTCTGCAGGCTGATAAGGGGAGAATGTTGTGAAATCCACTGTTTCGATTCTTTGCCGAAATTACTTGCGGTAAAAGTTTCCGCAATTAATAGGAGACAGGGAACAAAAATAAGTTCAATCCCCCATACAGCAAGCAAAGTGGGCAAACAAATCAATGCAAGAATCATTGAATGTGAAAGCCCTGAAGCAAACATCAAAGCAACAGCCAAAACGGTTACAACGAAAGCTGTCACAATTAGATTTCTCATCTGTGAAACACGCTGCGCTAAATACTCTATACGGGCACGTTTGCGGGCCCTTGGCCCCGCGGCGTTTAGTTCGTTACCTTCTTCTGTATAGGTCAGGGAATGAGCGTCAATAGCATTAAATACGGCAGAGGAAACAGCTGAGAAAATAGCGGCCGTAAGAGTAAGAACCGGCAAAAGCGAAGAGGGCACCGTAACCACAAAAGTTGCTAGCCAGAGAATAAATAGCGCGCTAATTTGACTTACCAAAATAGAAGATGCGGCGGCAAATGCCGAAGCACTTTTCGCGGTCGAAATATAGAAAGCTAAGAGGGAAGAAAGCAAAGTCACCAGCATAATAATAATGCTGATGCGTGTGGAGTTTTGTCGGGATTGCTCTGCTGCGTACAACGGAGAATTAAGATAGACATGAGCCTGTGGGTATTCTTGTAAAATACCTGTTTTTAAATCTTTAAAAGCTTTCAGAAGCCGTTCTGAAGAATCAAAATTATTATCGGCCTGTTTGGGTAATGCCATAATTATAAAGGAAGTGCCATTTTTGGCTATCAGAGGGTTGGCCTGTCCGGCAGGAGCCCCCTCGGCAAGAGAAAACGGATCAAGTAAGCTTTCCCGAGTTTTTAACTTACCTGTTTCTTCCAGTTTTTTTCTTAAAGGTTTGAAAGCGTTAGCTGCTTTAGTAAATTCAGCTTCTGTTCCAAGTGGTATTCCCTCAACCAGCGCTGAGGTCGGGCTAGCGTTTCCCTGTACTTTTTGGAATACATCGCGAGCTACGGAGATATTAGAACCTAGAGCAGAATCGGATACAGGAACAGTTCTACTGCTCACGTTTCCCATTCCAAGACCGGTAGTAATAACTACTGTCATCGCGATAAATACAGCAAGGAAAATTGCCACTACTACCTCGTAGTGGGAATAAATTCGGCTTGAAACTTTTCTAATCACATCTATATTCTGCATTACTTACGGCATTTCTTCACCTAGTTAGCCAGAAAAATATTCACTTTTCTGGCTAACTAGAGTGTTTTTTGATTACAGGGTAGGGTTTGGGGGTGGATCTTTTTACAGCGAATTTAGACTCGGAAGACCTACTGCAGTCTCCGTTAGCGGTGCGGATGCGCCCTCGTTCTTTGGACGAAGTGCTTGGACAAAAGCATCTGCTTAGACCGGGAGCTCCTTTACGTAATCTGTTAGAAGCAGCAAAGAAGGGGCAACGTCCAGCCACTTCCCTTATTCTTTGGGGCCCAGCCGGTACTGGAAAGACCACTTTCGCCTACCTGTTAGCTGCGGCAACAGAATGGAATTTTACTGAAATATCCGCTGTTACAGACGGTCTAGCACGAGTTCGTCAAGTAATTGAAGAAGCAAAACGAGAGCTTTCTATGGGTGGGAAGCCAACTATTTTATTTGTTGATGAGGTGCATAGGTTTTCTAAATCTCAGCAAGATGCTTTGCTTCCCGCTGTTGAAAATCGCTGGGTTACGCTGGTCGCGGCAACTACAGAAAACCCTATTTTCTCAGTTATCAACCCACTTCTTTCTCGTTCAATCATGCTGACTTTAGATAGCCTGGACGAATCTGATTTGGTTTCATTAGTGCAGCGTGCTATTTCTAGCGAGCGTGGACTTGGTGGAAAAGTTACTCTTTCAGATGAGGTGGCTAAACAGATAGCACTCCTCTCAGCGGGCGATGCGCGTAAGGCGTTAACTATTTTGGAAGCAGCGGCAAACTCTTTAATTAATCATGCTGACGGTATCGCGGAAAGCTCTAAAGAGATAACTTCTGAGATGATTGAATTAGTAGTTAACCAGGCAAGTGTTGACTATGGCATTAATCAGCATTACGACATTGCTTCGGCTTTTATAAAGTCAATGCGTGGTTCCGATCCAGATGCAACAGTTTTTTATTTAGCGAAGATGCTTGTTGCCGGGGAGGACCCACGTTTCATTGCCCGCAGAATAGTAATTGCCGCGTCAGAAGATGTCGGAACAGCTGACCCAAGTGTTTTGCCCGTTGCTGTTGCTGCTTTTGAAGCTGTCTCTAAAGTTGGAATGCCCGAGGCCCGGATAATCCTGGCCGAGGCTGCAATTACGGTTGCGACAGCTCCTAAATCTAACGCTGCTTATAAAGCGATAAATGCCGCAATCGAAGATGTTAAATCAGGACTGGGAAATGATATTCCACCTTACCTGCGAGATGCTCATAATCCTCGGTCTTCAAGCGCAGACTACATCTATCCACACGACTGTCCTGGAGGACTATCTCCTCAGACTTATCTTCCAGAATCTTTATTAGGGAGACGCTATTACGAGCCTAGCAACAGGGGATTTGAGGTTCGTATCACAGAACGCCTTGAAAGAGTGCACGAAAGACGCAAATTCCAATAGAATGTCTAAGTTGCTTTATTAGCACGCCTGGGGTCTTGGCCTTGCGTCGACCCCATCACCTTTTGGTGATTGAACGAAAAATCGTACAGGAAGGTTTTATTACTATGGCAATTAGCCGTACACGTCGTCAGGTTCGTCTTTCCCGCGCTTTGGGAATCCCGTTGACCCCCAAGGCCGTTCGTTACTTCGAAAAGCGCCCCTACGGTCCCGGTGAACACGGTCGCGCCCGTAAGCGTTCTGAGTCTGACTACGCTATTCGTCTGAAGGAAAAGCAGCGTTTGCGCGCTCAGTACAACATTCGCGAAGCTCAGTTGGTTCGTGTATTCGAAGAAGCTCGTCGCGCTGAAGGCCTAACTGGTGAAAACCTGGTTGAGCTTTTGGAAATGCGTTTGGATGCTCTTGTGCTTCGCGCTGGTTTTGCACGTACTTCCGCTCAGGCTCGTCAGATTGTTGTTCACCGCCACATTTTGGTTGATGGCAAGCTCGTAGACCGCCCCTCTTACCGTGTTAAGCCCGGTCAGGTCATCATGGTAAAGCCGAAGTCACAGACTATGGTTCCTTTCCAGGTAGCAGCTGCAGGTGAGCACCGCGATGTTCTACCAGCAGTTCCCGCTTACTTGGAAGTTGACTTGGAAAAGCTGAGTGCCAGCCTTTTGCGTCGTCCGAAGCGTGACGAGGTTCCCGTCACCTGTGACGTACAGATGGTTGTTGAATACTACTCACGCTGATTCTTATATTTCTTATCATGCGGCCCTGCAGTACTTCTGCAGGGCCGCTTGGTATAGTAATTTCTTGTTTTTCTTACTATATTGGGAGCCGAAATGACCTGGTCGGATTTTGCATCAATGATTGCTGCTGTCTCTTTTGCCATTCTTGTAGTAGCAGCGTGTTACCCGCTTTATCAATTGGGACGTACCTTTAAAAAGACAGCTGATTCTGTTAATTCAATTGGAACAGAGGTAGCCAAAACAGTAACTTCCGCTAATGAGACTGTAAAAAGCGCTAACGCTCATCTGGCTCGTTTAGATACGGTTACTGATTCAGCAGTTAACGTGGCGCAGGATGTTTCCGCTTTGACTACCCTTGTAAGCGCTACAGTTGGTTCACCCCTGATTAAATTAAATGCTTTCTCGCAGTCTACCCGCGCTTTTTTCGCGGGAAAGGTAAAGAGAAAAGAGTTTTCTACTGACTATAACGGTCGTATTAGTCACCTCCGTTCCACACTAATCGACTTAGAGAAGACTAAGGGTTAAACTTCAATGGTTAGGTATTAGATAAGGATATTTATGCGCACGTCTCAAATTCGTTCTCGATGGCTTGATTTCTTTGCTTCGAAAGAGCACCACATTGCTCCTTCGGTGCCTTTGATTTCCCCAGACCCGTCAATTTTGTTCACTATTGCCGGTATGGTTCCTTTTATTCCTTACATTATTGGAACAGAGAAGGCCCCTTGGCCACGTGTAGCTTCAGTGCAGAAGTGTATTCGTACAAATGATATTGATAACGTAGGGAAAACCACTCGTCACGGCACTTTCTTCCAGATGAATGGTAATTTTTCTTTTGGAGATTATTTCAAGGAAGGTGCGATTAACTTTGCTTGGGAGCTTCTTACCTCCGAGGTAGATAAGGGCGGATACGGTTTAGATGGTGATCGTTTCTGGGTCACGCTTTGGGAAGAAGACCACGAATCATTCGATATTCTTACCAAGTCTTTAGGCATTGATTCCCGCCAAATTGTAAGACTTCCTCGTAAAGAAAACTTCTGGGACACAGGTCAGCCTGGTCCGGCCGGTCCATGTGCTGAATGGCATTACGATCGTGGCCCTGAATTCGGTCCAGAAGCTGTTGGGGGAAATGTTGACCCCGGCGGCGACCGTTATTTAGAAGTATGGAACCTCGTTTTCGACCAGTATCTACGTGGTGAGGGAACCGGTAAAGATTATCCTCTACTGGGTGAACTTGACGCCAAAGCAATTGATACCGGCGCCGGTTTGGAACGTCTTGCAGTTCTCTTGCAAGGCAAAAACAACATGTACGAAATCGATGAGGTTTTTCCCGTCATCGAAACTGCAGAAAAGCTTACAGGCTTAAAGTACGGACAGAATCAAGATCCTCAGGCCGACGTGCGAATGCGTGTGGTAGCTGACCATGTGCGTTCTTCTCTAATGCTAATTGGAGATGGGGTAATTCCTGGAAATGACGGTCGTGGTTATGTACTACGTCGTCTTGTTCGTCGCGCCGTAAGGGCCATGCGTCTTTTGGGAGTAGACAAGCCCGTATTACCGGATTTATTACCTGTCTCTAAAGATGTGATGAAGCTTTCTTACCCCGAGTTAGAAAAGAATTGGGATCGCATCAGTGATG
The DNA here is from genome assembly GCA_019218365.1 of Actinomycetaceae bacterium TAE3-ERU4. Lineage (GTDB taxonomy): Bacteria > Actinomycetota > Actinomycetes > Actinomycetales > Actinomycetaceae > Boudabousia. The sequence continues at coordinate 112,138 of JAHUUJ010000003.1, forward strand.
TTGCCTATACAGAAGAAGAGGCTTTCTTACGTACCCTTGTAGCCGGAACTACCATCTTTGATACAAAGGTCTCGCAGATTAAATCAGGTGATTCGGCGGTACTTTCTGGAGCGGATGCTTTCGCGCTTCATGACACCTACGGTTTCCCAATTGACCTTACGCTAGAAATGGCTGCAGAAAAGGGAATTAAAGTAGACCAAGATTCTTTCCGCAAGCTGATGCAAGAGCAGAAAGACCGAGCTCGTGCGGATGCTTTAGAAAAGAAGACAGGGCACGTTGACTCCCGGGTATACCATGATTTGATGGAAAAACTGGGGGGAGCTGTTAACTTCCTCGGATATACCGATTACATTGCCCAGGCCAAAGTAATGGGTCTTTTGGTAGACGGGCAACCACGTGATGTCGTTATCGGTCCGGCAAATGTAGATGTAATCCTTGATCAGACCCCATTTTATGCAGAAATGGGTGGGCAGCTAGCGGACCAGGGAACTATTCAGACTTTAGCTGGCAGCACTCTGGAAGTACGCGATGTTCAGGCTCCAATCGCTGGTTTGAGTGTTCACCGCTGTAAGCTTTCTGCTGGAGAAATCGCATTAGGGGAGAACGTTACTGCCATAATTGATACAGATCGTCGAATAGCGATTGCGCGTGCACATACTTCTACCCACATGGTGCATAAAGCACTCCATGAGACACTTGGGGACCAGGCTACCCAGGCGGGTTCAGAGAATTCTCCTTCTCGCATGCGTTTTGACTTCCGTCATGGACAGGCTCTCTCTGAAGATGCCCTTTGTACCATTGAGAGCCGGGTTAATGAGCAGCTTTCGGAAAATCTATCTGTAACCGATCGGGTAATGGACATTGATGAGGCTAAGGCACTTGGCGCAATGGCTCTCTTCGGTGAAAAATATGGGCGTCGAGTTCGTGTTGTCACTATTGGTGATGGATGGTCTCGCGAGCTATGCGCTGGTACGCATGTTCCCTTTACGGGACACATTGGTCGTATTACCTTGCTGGGAGAATCTTCAATTGGATCTGGGGTGCGTCGTATGGACGCGCTGGTTGGTCAGGGTGCATACGAATACCAATCTAAGGAACATGCTTTAGTGTCTCAGCTTTCTTCTCTCATTGGAAGGAATCCACAGCAGCTTCCGCAAGCTGTAGAGTCTCTTCTTGATCGGCTAAAGAAAGCTGAAAAAGAACTTTCGCAGCTACAGACCGAAGCGGCAATTTCCAAGGCGATGGAACTGGCTAACCGAACACGTCAGGTTGGACAGGTAAAGGTAATTGCCGAAAACTTGGGTTCTCTTGCTTCTTCTGATGCTTTGCGAACCGCGGTGCTTCAGTTGCGTTCCCGTTTAGGGGAGGAAAAAGCAACAGTTGTTGCTCTAGCGGCAGATATTGAAGGGAAAGGTTCATTAATCGTGGCAACTAATGCGGCTGCTAGAGACGCTAAAATAGCCGCGGGCAACCTAATCCGTAACGCAGCGAAGAAAGCGGGCGGTGGAGGCGGTGGAAAGCCTGATATGGCTCAAGCCGGGATTAAAGATTCATCGAAGTTGCAAATTGCGCTAGATTCGATTCTGGCCGATTTGCAAGATACTGTATGAGTTTAGAACAAGCTCAGAGATGGTCGTTTGATGTTGGCCGCGCCCGTATAGGCGCGGCCCGTTCCCCGCGCGGTACCAGCGTTGTTCTCCCCGTTAATACTTTTTGTGTAGATACTGCTCAGACCTACTGGGATGATATAGAAGATGCACTTGAGGAATATCCAGCTGACATAATTTATGTTGGACTTCCTCTACATCTAAATGGGAAATCTGGTGCTAGTGTTCAAATGGTACGTGAATTTGCTACCGAGTTGGCTTCACTGTATCCGCTTGCAGAAATCCGTTTAGTGGATGAACGTCTTTCCTCGGTGTCTGCTCATCAGCGATTAGCGGAAGCTGGAGTAAGTGGGAAAAATAGAAAGTCGATTATCGATCAAGCTGCAGCAGTTGTTATCCTAGAAACGGCAATAGCTTTTGAACAGGAAAACTCTGGTTTTGCAGGTAAGCTTTTCAGTAGGGCAAAGCGTGAAAGGAAATAGTTTTGGTAACCGAAAATGGTGATAAAAGTTCGCGCCATATCCCTTCACGGCGAGAATTGCGTGCACAACGTGAACGAGAACGCCTAGTAGCACAGAGTGAAGAGAACAAAAACCTAGTGGAAAAGAATATTGTTTCTTCATCCGATATCTCTACTACTCGCGAGGCAGTAGCGACTGGCTTGCTAGATTCTCATGCGATGTCTGAGGAATCTTCTCAGTCCGTTCATACTGAAGTTGTTGAAGAGTCTCCTGCTACTACCGTAGGGGCAGCCGCGTCAAATGCAGAAAAAGATGATGCACAAGCAATCTCTCGCAATGCGATTGTGGCCAAGGCCCAGCGAGTCAAAGAAGACGGTGGACCGAGGGAGGAATTTTTGACTGCTCGGAATAAAAAGCGTTCTGCAAAAAAAATTCGTAATGTTATTTCTACTTTGTTAGTTTTAGCCTTAATTGCCGGATTGGTTTGGCTGGGAATTTTTCTAGCGAAAACTTTCCTTGGTACTTCAGCTAAACTGGCGGACTATTCAGGTCCGGGAACTGGCAGCATTACGGTTGAGGTCCCACGTGGAACCTCAGGTGGACAAATCGGTAGCATACTAGTCGATCACGGAGTAGTTGCTTCCAAAGATGCTTTCTCATCTGCTTTTACTTCCAATCCTGAGGCTCGGAATATTCAACCTGGAGTCTATAAGCTCTCGCAAAAAATGAGCTCAGCAGCAGCTTTAGCCGCACTTCTAGATCCGGCAAATCGTATTGATTCAGGATTAACAATTCCCGAAGGATACACTGTAAAACAGATTACTGAACGTCTGGTTAAACGTGGCGGTTACACGGAAGAACAGGTTAAAGAGGCACTGGCTAATCCAGCAGCATTGGGGCTACCTGAACAGGCGAAAAATAATCTTGAAGGATGGGTTGCTCCGGCAACTTATGCTCAGAAAAAGGATGAATCTGTTACCGATTTACTTAAATCAATGGTAGCTAAGAACATTCAGCGTCTGAAAGCATTAGGTGTTCCCGAAAGCCGCTGGCAGGAAGTTTTAACTAAAGCCTCAATTTTAGAACGAGAAGTTGCTACTCCTGAGTATCTTCCCAAGGTAGCTCGAGTAATTGATAATCGATTGGATTCCGAAAAAGGCAAGCAGGTTCTGAACAAACTGCAAATGGACTCTACTGTTTCCTATGCATCTGGACGTACCTCAGGAATCCCTAATAAAACTGAACTACAGGCTGATTCACCTTATAACACCTACAAGAATGCTGGTCTTCCTCCAACTCCGATTGGAACTGTTGGAAAAGCTGCTATTGAAGCTGTAATGCATCCAGCCGAAGGTAATTGGCTTTATTTCGTAACTACTAATTTAAAAACCGGTGAAACTAAGTTTTACGATACCTATGAAGAGTTCTTGAAGGGGAAGGCAGAGCTCGCCCAGTATTGCTCGGATAATCCCAAATGGTGTTAAATCCGTGAGGCATTTTGCTCTGATTGGGAGTCCCATTACCCATTCATTTTCTCCTGCGATTCACCAAGCTGGGTACAGGGCATTGGGATTAGAGGCTGATTATTCCTTATTTGAGTGTTCTCAGATTCCAGCCAGAGATTTTCCCGGTTTTAATTTTTCGGGTCTGTCTGTAACGATGCCTCTAAAGCAGCAAGTAATTCCTTTTTTAGATTCTGTAGAGCCGCTTGCTGATGCAGTTGGAAGTGTAAATACCGTAATCAATTCAGACGGATTTTTAACAGGGTTTAATACTGATGTTTATGGTATTTCTCAGGCGATTAGAGCTTGTTGCACGAATCGGGATTTCTCTAAAGTGGTTATTTTAGGTTCCCGCGCGTCTGCCTGCTCAGCATTAGCTGCTGTTAATGAGTTTGGGAATCCCGAGGTGAGCGTAGTTGCTCGTACTCTCGGCGGGCCTGGTACTGTTTCTATCGCAGCGGGAAAGATGGGAGTTATTTTTCATCCAATTCCATGGAGAATGAAGGAAAAAGTTTACGAAACGATAAGAGAAGCAGATTTGTTAATTTCTACTGTTCCAAATGAGGCACTGGTAGATTTTCCAGATTTATCTTTTTCGTCTGGGACGGTAGTTTTAGAAGCTGCGTATAAAGACAAAAATAGCTTTCTAAAAAATATTTCTTCTTGCCAGAAAGTAACGTATATTCCCGGTACAGAAATGCTCTTTTATCAAGCTTTACAACAATTTTCTCTAATGACGGGAAAACCTGCTCCGGCCGATGCTATGCGAAAAGAATTAGAAGCTCAAATTTCTTTATCCATGTTGCGTTAGGTGAGTGTCATGGAAAGTGTGGGTTTTTATATTCCGTTTTTGTTTTTATCTATCACTTTTCTTGTTGCTTCCTTTCAGTTTTTCTCTCTAGCCCCGATAATCTCACAGGATTATTTAGGAAAAACATTTCCCTTTTATCCTGCGAGTTTGACCTACCTTAATATATTTTTTCTAGGAATAGCCGCATTCCGTTCGCCACTAGAAGTAGCCTTATTACTACCTATGATTCCCTTTGTTCTTTTAGCCTGTGAAATAGACTATCGTGTCTATCTTCTACCGAATATTTTATTGTTGCGGGCTTTAGCCTGGTCTTTACCTGGAATCTTCTACCTGATGTTTAGAGGAGAATATTCTCTATTGGGATTTTCCTTGCTGGGGTCTTTAATAGCGGCTTTATTTTTCTTGATTTCTATGCATTTAGGGGTTGGTGCTGGAGATACTAAATTTGCTCCACTTATTTTCTTCTGGGCAATAGTGTCTAAAGTTTTTATTTCCTATTTATTCACGCTTTGCTTTGCTCCGGCAATCTTTATTTGTATACGTGGTCTTATTTTTCAACGTTTTCCTCGCAATATAGCCTATGGACCTTGGATTCTTTTTGCTCTTTTGTTCTCTCTTGCGATTGCCTAATAGGCGATGAAATATGGAATAATCTCCTTATGCTCAGATGGATAACTGCTGGAGAATCACATGGACCGGCCTTAGTAGGAATAATTGATGGGGTTCCTGCAGGGTTAGAGATTACTAAAAAAGATTTCGAGCACCAACTTTGGCGTCGTCGTCAAGGTGCGGGTCGGGGAGCACGCCAAAAATTTGAACAAGATAATCTTCAAATTTTGGGAGGTATTAGGCATGGCATGACAACCGGTTCTCCCATCGCTTTGGTAATTGAAAATTCTGAGTGGCCCAAGTGGAAAGACGTCATGAGTTCTGATCCTATTGAGCAAGAACTTTTACGTTTAAATACAGGCCGTGGTGATGAGCGAGAATTAGCTCGTAGTCGTCCTTTAACACGTCCTCGCCCCGGGCACGCTGATTTAGCCGGAGCAATAAAATACCAGCATTTTGACGCCCGTAATGTTTTGGAAAGAGCTTCCGCTCGCGAAACAGCTGCCAGAGTTGCTGTGGGTACGGTAGCTCGACAGATACTAAAACAATCCGCAGGAATTGAAGTTATCGGTCATCTAAGAGCCCTGGGAGAAATAGACTCTACAGCCCCTTTGCCTCTACCGAACCAGGCTGAAGCATTAGATTTATCTGCTGTTCGTTGTCTTGAAGAGCAGAGTGCAAAAAAGATGTTGGATTATCTTGAAGAAATAAAGAAATCATCAGATACCTGTGGGGGAATAGTCGAGGTCTGTGCATATGGCGTACCTGTAGGACTTGGTTCTCACATTCAGCATGATAGACGGTTAGATGCTGATATAGCTGCTGGATTAATGTCTATTCAAGCTGTTAAAGGAGTCGAAATTGGTTTGGGCATGCAAAGCGGTCGTACACGTGGTTCTCAGGCCCAAGATGAAATATACCTAGATGAAAACGGGAATTGGAAACGATCTTCTAATCGAGCTGGGGGAGTAGAAGGTGGCGTCTCCAATGGTCAACCGATTGTCGCACGATGCGCTATTAAACCAATTTCCACTGTTCCTCGTGCTTTACGTACCGTCGATTGGAATACGAGTGAGCCTGCTTCTGCAAATCACCAGCGTTCTGATGTGTGTGCAGCTGTGCCAGCAGTAGTAATTGCCGAAGCTTGTCTTAGCTTGGTTCTTGCTAAACATCTTTTACAACGCGCTGGGGGCGATACTCTAGAGCAGATTAAGCGTAATTTGGAAACTCTAAATCGGGATGATACACGTGCCTAATTTTTACAAGTCACAAGAAATACCCCACAGAATTTATTTCACTGGGCTTCCTGGAGCAGGAAAATCCACTATTTCGCAATTATTAGCGACCGCTTTAGGGTATCAACTAATAGATATTGATAAATCTGTTGAGGAATCTGCAGGAAAATCTATAAAAAGTATTTTTCTTGATTCTGGAGAAAAAACTTTTCGAGATTACGAGAAAGAATCCATTGCTTCTACAATCCTCAAAAAGCAAATAGTTGTTTCATTAGGCGGGGGAGCTTTGGAAAACCCTGAAGTCTTTCAAATGCTTAAAGATGAATATGTAGTTTATTTACAAGTATCAGAACTAAATGCTCTCTCACGTATTCAAAAACAAGGGATAACTCGTCCGTTGCTAGATACCTTATCCCCACTTAAAACCCTAGAGGAGCTTTCTTCTGCCCGTAAGTCTAAATATGAAAAAGTAGCCTCTTTACAGCAAAAAACCGACGATTTATCTCCCCACGAAGTCACTAATCAAATACTTGAAAAGTTTGCCGCAGAAACCAGAGTTTCCTCTGTCAAAGAATCTGATTTATCCGGTGGATACAATATTTTTACCGCTATTAGTTTTTTCCCTTCAGTAGCTAATTCCCTGTTAAAACTAGGTGCTGATACTCTTATCATTTGTCCTCAGGTTCTTCGCCAACAAGCAGATCAGCTCTGTTCTTTTCTTTGCGATGCAGGACTTAAAAGCACTATTTTTGAACACCTTGAAGGAGAACGGGCTAAGGACATAAATGAACTCTCACGTGCTTGGAATTATCTAGGAGAAATTGGATACGGTCGTGATTGCGTCATAGTAGGTCTAGGGGGTGGAGCGACCACAGATTTCGCTGGATTTGTTGGTGCAACCTGGATGCGGGGAGTAAAAACTTGTTTAGTCCCAACAACGCTATTAGGGATGGTTGATGCTTCTGTAGGAGGTAAAACAGGTATCAATACGCATCATGGAAAGAATCTAGTTGGGGCTTTTCATTCTCCTAGTGAAGTTTTTTGTGACTTGAGTTTTTTGGATACACTTCCCGTTCAACAACTACGTTCTGGAATGGCTGAGATAGTCAAATGTGGTTTTATCAAAGACACTTCAATTTTGTCTATTTTCGATGCCTATCGCGGCTCTCTTCCTCCACGGCCAGCTTTTCCTGCATTAATCTCTAAGGCCATAGATGTTAAAGCAAAAATAGTTTCGGCGGATTTTCGAGAATCCGGAGAAAGAGAATTTCTAAATTTTGGACATACTTTTGGACACGCAGTAGAAAAATGTGAAAACTATACGATTCCACACGGACACGCCGTTTCATTAGGAATGGTTTTTGCTACTAGATTAGCCGTTGAGGTGGGATTGTCTTCTGTCTCTTTAGCCAATCAGGTAGAGTCTTATTTGCTTTCTCTAGGTCTTCCAATTAGCTATAGGGGACGCTGGGAGCCTTTACGCAAAGCCATGGGACGCGATAAAAAGAACCGCCACGGCGCGTTACGCTTTGTGCTCCTTGAATCGTTGGGAAAAGTAAGAACTGTTGAAGTAAATAGTGAGCAAGCATTAGAAAATACTGCCCGTTCAATGGGAGTAAACTTTGGCTGATTTCATTCTTTCCTTTCTCGAAGGAGCAGTAGATGAGGATTTATTACCATATCTAGAAACTCGGCTAGGAAAACAGGCAATATTTTGCACAAATCTAGAAAGTGAATCTGGTGAGCCTCTTTTCCGCGGTAATCAGACATCAGAAAAGATAATTGCTAAATGGGAAGAAGATTTAAATACTGCCTTGGAAGAAAAAGATTTTCTTATTCTCCCTCCTTTCTTTGCGCAAATTGAATCAATAGCGCATATTCTACGTAATTATCTTTCTTTTTCCGAAGCTAAGGGAATTTATATTACTGCTTCTCTCGGGGATTGTTGGAAGCGATTAGGTCTACAGATTCCCGGACAACCAATTGGCTTGGGTGGAGTGCGAGCTACTTGGATTTCTCAATCAAAGCAAAGAACCCAAGACTGGGAAAAAGCCGGTTTTAGAGTGGTAGATACCACGGATTTATATTTACAAGAGCAAATAGAGGCGATTTTTTGCTTCTAGGCGTTAGGATTAGTAAGTAAATGGTGGGCAGGTGCCCACAGGTTATTACGGAAGGATAAATAAGTGGCAACCACTAACGACTTGAAAAATGGCATGGTCCTTAAGATTGAAGGACAGCTTTGGTCTGTTGTTGAGTTTCAGCACGTAAAGCCGGGTAAGGGACCGGCTTTCGTACGTACAAAGATTAAGAATGTCTTGTCAGGAAAAATTGTTGACCGTACTTTCAACGCTGGTCTAAAGGTTGAAACAGCTACGGTAGATCGCCGCGACATGACTTATCTGTACCAGGATGGGCAGGATTACGTGTTCATGGATGATTCCACTTACGACCAGATTACTGTTCCGGCAGAAACCGTTGGTGATGCTGCAAACTTCATGCTAGAAAACCAGTCAGCAATTGTTTCCACTCATGAGGGACAGGTTCTTTTCATTGAACTTCCCGCTTCTGTAGTTTTGGAGATTACCTACACGGAACCTGGATTGCAGGGAGACCGTTCTTCTGCGGGTACTAAGCCGGCAACTCTTGAAACTGGATACGAAATTCAGGTCCCACTATTCCTTGAAACAGGTACAAAGGTCAAGGTGGATACTCGTAACGGCTCATACATCTCACGCGTGAACGACTGATGTCAGTACGTAAAGGATCACGGACTAAAGCAAGAATTAGGGCTATAGATGTCTTATTTGAAGCTGATGAACGTTTTGCCCGAGTGACTTCTGCTGACATACGTCAGATGCTGGAAGAACGTAAGCATATTTTCGCAGCACAAACCCCCTTACCGGAGTATTCAATTACCATAGTCGAGGGTGTCGCTAATCATCTTGATGAGATTGATAACTCTATAGACGCTTATTCTTCCCGAAACTGGAGAAGAATGCCTTCAATTGACCGCTCTATTCTACGAGTAGCAATTTGGGAGATTCTCTTTAATGACGATGTAGATAGCGTAGTTTCTATTACTGAAGCCGTTGGAATCTCGGATTCTTTGTGCGCCTCTGACGCACCTGCTTACATTAACGCGGTATTGGATAAGGTAAAGAATTTAGCTGGACAAAAAGAAGGTGTCTTTTTGGATGAATTATCTTCAGAAGATACCGAAGTGGATGTGGCTGATGCGTATGAAGGTGAGTATTTGGACGATTAGTCTCTAACTTTCCGGGTGGGTGTGTCAATAGCATTTTTGACACACCCACTTTATTTTGCGTAGATACTTTACTGCGCTATACTTCTTTTGAAGTTTCCCTTTAATAACCGTCCAGTGAGGCGGAGAAGGTAGGTTAGATGCGCGAGCATTCTTTAGGTCGTCCAGTTTTAGGGCCGGATGATATCAGGCGCTCTTTAGCCCGAATTTCTTTCCAAATTATAGAAAAGAATAAGGGTGTAGAAGATGTGGTCATAATGGGAATTTGTACCCGGGGGGTCGAATTAGCCAATCGAATTGCCACCAATATTGCCCAGCATGCTGACGAAGTAGAAGTTGGGGTAATCGATATTGAGGGATTCCGCGATGATCGAGATTTTTCCGATAGGACACTGGGAAGGACAGAAAATCCTATTGGAGGGGTCAATGACAAAATTGTCGTTCTTGTAGACGATGTTTTGTACACGGGAAGAACAGTACGAGCTGCTCTTGACGTTATAAACGTTTTGGGCCGGCCTGCTGCAGTACAGCTAGCGGTTTTGGTAGACCGTGGGCATCGCGAATTGCCTCTAAGGGCTGACTATGTAGGTAAGAATCTTCCTACATCACGTAATGAAACAGTAGATATTCTGCTGGAGCAAATCGACGACAACGAGGGTGTGTTTATTTCCGGAGGGGCCCGATGAAACATTTAATTTCTTTAGAAGACACAAGCCGAGACGAAGCAGTTGGGTTATTAGACCTAGCGGATCAGTTAAAATCTGATTGGCATGCTAGCTGTTTAGCTCCTTCTCTTAAAGGCGCGACCGTAGCGAATCTCTTTTTCGAAGATTCCACGCGGACGCGCCTTTCTTTTGAATTAGCTGAAAAACGTTTAGGAGCAGAAGTCCTGAATTTCACGAGTCAAGGATCTTCAATCTCTAAGGGAGAGTCCTTGGCAGATACAGCTTCGACTATTTGCGCAATGGGAATTGATGCCATAGTAGTTCGTCATCAAAGTGCGGGCTCTGCACATCTTCTAGCTACTAAGGATTGGACAAATGTTCCAATTCTTAACGCTGGTGATGGTGCGCATCAGCATCCTACGCAGGCATTGCTAGATGCAATGAGTCTACGTGAACATCTGCGTAGTCTTGGGGAGAAGAAGGCAGATTTTGAGGGTAATCGCGTAGTAATTGTTGGTGATTTACTACATTCTCGAGTAGTACGTTCTAATGTCAATCTCTTAAAAGCACTTGGCGCAGAAGTAATACTTGTAGGACCGAGAAGCCTACTTCCGATTGGAATTGAAGAATGGGGCGCCCAGGTTGAGACGAATTTTGATGAGGTTATAGATTCTCAGCCCGATGCAGTGATGATGCTTCGAGTACAAAAAGAGCGGATGAGTAAAGTCGGGGGAGGATATTTTCCTTCTGTTGGTGACTATGTGAAACGCTATGGACTTACCAGTGAGCGTTTTGGACGTCTGTCTAGCACTTGCGCCATTATGCACCCCGGACCTATGAACCGTGGTCTGGAAATTTGTGACGAGGCAGCTGACGCGCCTACCTCGCTGATATTACGACAAGTAGAAAATGGCGTTTTTGTACGTATGGCCGGCTTAAAGACCCTCGTGAATGGAGCCAAATGATGACTAGCTTACTGATTACTAATGTAAAAATCGAAGACTCGTTACCTACCGATATTGCAATCGAAGATGGAAAAATTCTAGCTGTTGGAATGCAGGCTAGTGAATCATTTACAGATTCAAAAGATATAAGAGTAATTGATGGCACGGGATTAGTAGCTCTACCTGGCCTGGTTGATTTGCATACTCATCTTCGTCAGCCGGGAAACGATGCGGCAGAAACTGTCTATACCGGAACCCGAAGTGCGGCAGCAGGAGGATACACCTGTGTACATGCGATGGCTAACACCTCTCCTGTAGCCGATAACGCTCTAGTAGTAGAAAAAGTTCAGGATTTAGGGAATAAAGCTGGATTTGTTGAAGTTCGTCCCGTTGGTTCCATCTCCAAGGGGCTGGAGGGACAACAGCTTTCGCAAATGGGCTCCATGTACGATAGCGCTGCCCGAGTAAGGGTATTTTCCGATGATGGTAAATGCGTTACGGATACGGCTTTGATGCGTAGGGCTTTAGAATACGCAAAAGGTCTTGATGTAGTAGTCGCTCAACATGCCCAGGATTCACGCTTAACTGAAAGTGCCCAGATGAACGAAGGAATTGTAAGTGGGCAGCTAGGGATGCGGGGTTGGCCCGCTTCAGCCGAAGAAATGATTATCGCCCGAGATGTAATTTTAGCTAAGCATCTTGATGCCCGTTTGCATGTTTGTCATCTGTCTACTAGAGGTTCGGTTGAAGTGGTACGCTGGGCCAAATCTATGGGAGTTAAGGTAACTGCTGAAGTAACTCCACATCATTTAGCTCTAACTGACGAGTGCGCACGTACCTTTGATTCGCGGTTTAAGGTTAATCCACCATTACGTACAGACTCTGACCGCCAAGCTTTGATTGAAGGACTGGCAGATGGAACTATTGATGTAATCGCAACCGATCATGCTCCTCATCCGGACTTTGTTAAATCTTGTCCCTGGGATGAGGCTGCTTTTGGGATGACTGGACTAGAAACAGCACTTCCGGTAGTTATCAAAGAACTTGTAGAACCCGGATATTTTACTTGGTCTGATGTAGCTCGCGTTATGTCTCGTAATCCTGCCGCTATTGGCCAAGTCTCTTCTCAGGGTCAGTCTATTGAAGCTGGCCAGGTTGCTAACCTGTGTCTAGTAAATCCTGAAATTCGTCGAGTTATTAACCCGGCAGAACAGTTTACTAAATCAACTAACTCTCCATTTGCAGGACAGGAATTGCCCGGCAAGGTTGAATTTACGTTCTTCCGTGGCAAAGTCACGGTTGATGGGGGAGTACCGGTAGAGTCTTAATTCTTCCGTGGGGAGGGAAAAATACTTTTCTCTCCCCAAATACTTCCTATTAGATAGGTTTCAAAGAAAGTTTTTAATTTAATGAATTTTGGAAGTAAACTAGCGCAGCGGAAAAATCTTTTAGGTGCCTTGTGTGTGGGAATTGATCCACATCCCCAGCATTTAGCAAAATGGAATCTTCCCGATAACGAGGTTGGATTGAAAGAATTTTCTTTTTCTCTGTTGGAATCAATTGGAGATAAGGCTGCTGCTATTAAGCCTCAATCTGCCTTGTTTGAACGTCACGGTTCGAGGGGAATAGGTGTTTTAGAAGAAGTTCTAGGATATTGTCGGGAAAAACAGATACTTACAATTCTCGATGTTAAACGAGGAGATATTGGAAGTACGATGAAGGCATATGCGCAATCTTTTCTTTCTCCAGGTGCTGCTTTAGAAGCAGACGCAATTACTGTTTCTCCGTTCTTAGGAGTAGGTTCTTTAGCTCCCGCTTTTGCACTAGCACAGGAAGCAGGTAAAGGAATATTTGTACTTGCCTTAACTTCTAATCCGGAGGGCATGAGCATACAGCATGCTTGTACCTCAAAAGGACAGAGTGTTGCAGCCTTAATCGCATCTGAAGTTCAGGCCTATAACGATTTCTATTTCCCTGAAGAACCCGGTAGTTTCGGCCTAGTGGTTGGGGCAACAATTGGCAGTGCAATTCGTGATCAGAAAGTTAAGCTAGATAAATTTACCGGTCCTTTATTAGCTCCTGGGGTAGGTGCACAAGGAGCCGGAAAAGCAGAAATAGAGGATGTTTTTGCCACCTCAAAGCCGTCAGTTTTAGCCTCTGTTTCTCGTTCAATTTCACAATGTGGACCGGAAATTTCAAATCTTAAACAGGCATTTGCAGAAACACTGAACGAAGTTAATCTGGCCTTAGAGTAATTATCTGCTCATGCCCCAAATATATTTTTGCTAATATTTGGGGCATGACTCAGGCTTCAATTACTGTCGTTGCAGGGCCAACTGCTGTTGGCAAGGGAACTGTTATTTCTCGCTTGCGTGAGATGTATCCACAAATTTACTATTCTGTTTCAGCCACTACTAGATTGCCTCGTCCAGGTGAGATAGATGGAGTTCATTATCATTTCGTAAGTCAGAAGCAATTCGCCTCGTTGGTTGAGCAGGGACAAATGTTGGAGTGGGCTTTAGTACATGGATTAAATTCCTATGGGACTATGCGTTCTCCTATCATGGAAGCAGTTGCTGCGGGAAAACCAGCGTTAATAGAAGTTGATTTAGCTGGTGCTCGACAGATTCGTCAATCTTTACCGGAAGCAAAACAAATTTTTATTGCCCCTCCTACTTTTGCTGATTTAGAGGAACGTTTAGCTAAACGGGGGACCGAGGGACCGGCGGAGCGTATACGTAGATTAGAGACAGCACGGGAAGAAATGGCTGCCCAAAATGAATTTGATTTAGTTATTGTTAATCACACAGTTGATTTATGCGCCCATAATCTGGCTCAAGCGATGGGTTTAGAATAGAATAGATTAGCGTTTATTGTTTCCAACCGAGCTTTAAGGATTTTCATGACTACTGGTATTGTTGCTCACCCCGAAGGAATTACTTCTCCACCGATTGATGACCTTCTTGAGCAGGTTGATTCTAAGTACGCTCTCGTCGTATATTCAGCACGTCGAGCACGCCAAATCAATAGCTACCTACATGATCGTGCAGACGGTAGGATTCAGGGAGTTCCTCCTTTGGTAGAGACTGAACCTGATCAGAAGCCTCTTTCTATTTCCATGCATGAGATTGCTGAGGGGAAGCTTAACTTCTTTACCGATACGGCAGATAGCGAGTAAATTTTGCTATCCGGCGACTCTTCCCATGTAGTAGTTGGAGTAAGCGGTGGCATAGCAGCATACAAAGCTGTGAATGTGGTCCGTCTTCTTAAAAAAACTGGTTTAGATGTTTGGGTAGTTCCTACTGCCAATGCTTTGCGCATGGTTGGAGCTGCTACGTGGGAAGCCGTTTCGGGACACCCAGTTTATACAGATCCCTTTGATGGTGCTGAGGATGTTGCGCATGTCCTTTTAGGATCGAAGGCCAAGGCCTTTTTGCTTGTTCCCGCTACCGCCAATGTGATAGGTAAGTTAGCTAACGGAATTGCCGATGACATGCTTTCTACAACCGTCCTTTCCGCAACCTGCCCTATTATGGTTGCACCAGCTATGCATCATCAAATGTGGACTAATCCAGCCGTAAAGGATAATATCTCACGTCTAAAAAAACGAGGGATTCATTTTATTGGTCCTGTTTCGGGTGAGCTTACTTCCGGCGATTCTGGAATTGGGAGATTAGCTGAACCGGAAGAAATCGTAGACTCTTTCTTGAGCTTACTTAACTCTTTAGATGATTATTCATTACGTGGTAAGCATGTCGTAGTTACCGCGGGGGGAACAAGAGAGCCTCTTGATCCAGTTCGTTTTCTAGGTAATTATTCATCTGGACGGCAGGGTGTCGAAATTGCGCGAGCTGCCTATCTAGCGGGAGCAGAAGTAACCCTGGTAGATGTTAATTTAGAAGTTCCAGCGCCGGCTGGAGTTAATCTCGTAAAAGCGCATACCGCACTTGAGCTGCAAGAAGTTCTAAATAATCTTTTTCAAGATTTGGACATTCTAGTAATGACTGCAGCGGTTGCAGATTACCGTCCGGCTATTGTTGCTGATTCCAAGCTTAAAAAATCGCAGAACCATCTTTCCCAGATTGAATTGATAGAAAATCCAGATATTTTAGCTGGCTTAGGAAAACTACCGAGAGAAAATAAAATCTTAGTTGGATTCGCAGCTGAAACAGCCGGTGGCCAGTTGGGGATTGAGTACGCTCGTAAAAAAATTTTAGAGAAGCAAACAGACATTCTTGTCTATAACCAAGTAGGTCATGGTAGGGGATTTGGTGAAGTTACTAACCATGTTTGTATTCTCGATTCTGACGGGAGCATAATGGTTGAATCGTCAGGTTCTAAACAGGATTTAGCGAAACTGATTATTTCAAATATCGCCTGTTTTAAAAAGTAATTTTTCGTAACTACTCGTCAGGAGAGTCTAATGCATCTGTTTACTTCAGAGTCTGTTACAGAAGGACATCCAGATAAGCTATGCGATCGTATCTCAGATTCAATTCTTGATGCTTTACTAGCACAAGACGCTAAATCACGAGTAGCTGTTGAAACTCTTGCCACCAGAGGACTAATACACGTAGTAGGGGAAGTTACTACTGAAGCTTATGTAGAGATTCCCGAAATAGTCCGTAACGTTATTAAAGAAACTGGGTACGTATCTTCTACCATTGGCTTTGACGCTGACAGCTGTGGGGTTTCGGTTTCTCTAGGTCAGCAGTCACCCGATATCGAAGCTGCGGTTAATGTATCTTTAGAAAACCGTACTGGTGAATCTGTAGACTCTTTAGATTCACAGGGAGCTGGTGATCAAGGAATCATGTTTGGTTATGCTTCTTCGCAAACTCCAGATTTAATGCCGGCTCCAATTTGGCTTGCGCATAAGCTTTCTCGTAAGTTAAGCGAAGTCCGTAAAGCGGGAATTGCTGAAGGTTTTTATCCTGACGGTAAAACTCAGGTCACTCTTTCTTACGAAGGCCGGACTCCAGTGGCGATAGACACTGTTTTAGTCTCCACTCAGCACAGCGAGCAATTGTCTTTGCAGGAAGTGCAAGAATCGGTTAAGGAACTGGTAATAGACCCAACGTTATCAGAGTTTTCCCTAGGACTGGATACTACTTCTACAAAATACCAGATTAACCCTTCCGGAAAGTTTGTAGTTGGTGGGCCAGCGGGAGATGCAGGACTGACCGGACGCAAAATTATTGTTGATACCTATGGCGGTATGGCCCGTCATGGTGGGGGAGCTTTCTCCGGTAAAGATCCGTCGAAGGTAGATCGTTCAGCGTCGTATGCATTACGCTGGATTGCCAAAAATCTAGTTGCTGCGGGTGTTGCTGAAGAAATTGAACTTCAAGTTTCGTACGCAATCGGTTCTGCCTACCCCATTTCACTTTGGGTCAATACTTACGGTACTGGACAGATATCTGATACTGAGATTATTAAATTAATTAACCGTGTCTTTGATTTGCGGCCCGCAGCCATCATTAGAGATTTAGATTTGCTTCGACCTATTTATGCAAAGACTGCTGCTTATGGACATTTTGGAAGAAACGATGTTCCTTGGGAAGAAACTAATCGCGTTGCCGATTTGAAAGCTGCTGCACGTTAGCCATGTCTGCTAATCAGGCGGAAATTCTCGGACTGGAACATTTACCTTCCTCTGCGGGAAAAGTTGCCTCGGTTCTTATTGATTCAGTCCCTGCACATCTTTCTAATCATTTTGAGTATCTAATCCCATCAGAATTAGAAAAAGATATAAAGTTTGGAACCCAGGTTAAAGTTTCTTTAGCGGGAGCTATCCGAAACGCTTGGGTTATTAAGGTGTCTGACACAGCCGAATATGACGGAGTACTTTCTCCGATATTGGAAATAGTTGGAAGTTTTTCTTTACTAACTCCACCTATTTATGAGGCAATGTTGGCAATTGCCTCATCACGTGTAGGCATAGTGCAAAACTTAATTCGCAGTGCTATTCCTTCCCGCAATTTAAAACTTGAGTCTACTTTTACCGTTGATTTACCCGAAGAATCTAAGTTAAAAGAGCGAGATTTAGTTTCTTTTTCTCACTACGAGGCTGGGGAAGCTTTTCTTACCCATTTAGAAAAGGCAAATATGCCGAGGGCAGTATGGCAATATTTGCCTTCATCTTCCCTAACTACCTTTGATATCCCTTCCCTCTCCGATGTGGTTTATACAACGGTAAAAATAGGAAAATCTGTTTTAATCGTCCTCCCCACAACTAAAGAATGTGATTTTTTAGCTCAATCTTTAGAAGAATCGTTAGGAATAGAAGCTTTAGTTATCCATCACGATCTTTCTCCGCGAGAACGCTACCGGCGCTATTTGCTTTCTTTATGTGGATCACCAAAGATTGTTATCGGTACGCGCTCTGCAGTCTGGACTCCATTAGATAATTTAGGATTGATTGTTGTTTTAGGAATTGGTGATTCTTCCTTAGTGTCTCAACGGGCTCCTTATACCCCGGCTTGGGAAATTGCCTGTGCTCGTTCGCGAGTGGAAAAATGCGCGCTTTTATTGGGAGCTTTATTTTTAGATACTTGGGCGGCGCGGGTTTCCACGACCGGTTTTGCGCCAGCTATTTTACCTTCTCGTGAATTACGCAGACGTAAAATCGCAAAAGTTCGTTATCTTGACGAGTTTGATATGGAGCGTGAAGGAAATGCTAATTTTTCGCGTATTCCACCTTTTGTACACCGGTTAATTTCGCGTTCTTTAGAAAATGGGCCAGTTTTAGTAAGTGTTCGTTCCCGGGGATATATCCCAATTTTAGCCTGTGCTTCTTGCCGAGAAAAAGCTCGTTGCTGTACGTGCGGGGGAAATCTACGGAAGACTAAAGATACTTTAGAATGTAGTCTTTGCGGTAAGCCACAGATAGAATTTATTTGTCCTTCCTGTGGAGGTAATAAGCTGCGTTCTTTACAAATTGGAACTTTACGGACCGCGGAAGAATTTGGACGTTCTTTTCCCAAAATACCAGTAGTTGTTTCATCTTCCGAAAAACAAATTTTTGATGTTGTAAAGAATGATTCGCGTATTTTTGTATCAACTTGTGGTGCTGAGCCTTTTGCTGAAAAGGGATTTGCGGGAGCGGTTATTTTAGATACTTATTTAGCTTTAAATTTACCTTTTATCGATGCTTCAGAGAGTGCTTTACGCGATTGGTTTGGGGTTGTTTCACGAGTAAGACCCGATGGGGAAGTAGGGCTAGTAGGTCATGTCCCGACAGATATTTCTCAGGCTTTACTACGCTGGGATCCCTTAGAGTGGTCTTTACGAGAGCTTTCTTCCCGACGTGAAGTTGGATTACCGCCAGCTACTTGGATGGCCGAGGTAGTTGGAGAGAAAGAAGAGATTCAACTTCTATACAAGCGTTTTGAGGGGATAAAAGCTCCAATTTCTCTTTTTCCCCCACTACGTTTGGATTCTTTTGCTGCGGAAAGGGCACGACGTTTAACTCCGGCACTAGAGCCTTATCGTTTAGTGCTTTCTTCTCCGTGGAAATATGCGGGAGAGGTAGCTACTTTTCTTGCCCAGCAGCGAGCGGAGTTATCCGCTATTTCGGGTACCCGTTTGATAATTCGGGTGCAACCTCGTGCTTTGGTTTAGAGATTTTATACGTATCCCATTTTTCTTTTTAATATTTTAGAATATAGGAGATGCGTTGTTTATTTGTTGGCACCCCTGAGGTAGCCGTTCCAGCTTTAGATTGTTTGTTCGAGTCTGACCATGAAGTGGTTGGGGTTTTAACTCGCTTAGATTCACGAGTAGGGAGAGGCCGTAAGCTTTCTTCTTCTCCAGTTGCAAAACGAGCTGAGGAATTAGGGCTGCCCGTAATTAAGGCAGATTCCTTACGAGACCCTGAGTTACTTTCTCAGCTGGAAGATTTACAAGCTGATGTTGCAGCTGTGGTGGCATACGGTGCCCTAGTTCCCGAAAAAGCACTATCCATTTTCCGATTCGGCTGGCTAAATCTACATTTTTCCTTACTTCCACGCTGGCGTGGCGCCGCTCCTGTACAACGTTCTATAGCAGCAGGGGACACGAAAACTGGAGCTTGTGTTTTTGAGATTGAAAAAGGTCTTGATACAGGCCCTGTTTACGCTTCTTTAGAATATAATCTTGACGATGAGAAGACTACCGGCGTCGTACTTAATGACCTTTCACGTGCCGGTGGACCATTGATAGTAGAGGTTCTTACTTCTTTAGAAAACGGTACTGCAATCGCTTCTCCTCAATCTGCTACAGGTATTACTTTGGCACCCAAAATAACGACCGCAGATTGCTTAATTGACTTTTCTCTTCCTGCCTCTAAGGTAGTTAGACAAATCAACTCAGTTTCTCCTCTTCCTGGAGCTTTTACCTTCCATGCAGATAAACGTTTAAAAGTAGCGGGTGCTCGCCTTAACGGCTCACTGCCCGAGGGAGTTGCAAGTTTGGCTCCCGGGCAGGTTCTACTTACCAAACGCTCTCTTTTAGTAGGTTGCGGTTCTGGAGCGGTGGAATTGCTTCGAGTGGCTCCAGCTTCTAAAGGGTGGATGGAAGCTACCGCCTGGGCACGAGGAGCACGCTTATCTCCTGATACAGTTTTAGATAGTGCCGTTGAAAGGGAGAACTGATTTGAGTCAGCACAAATATACCGATGGTTATCGGAAGAAACGTCCGGCTGATTCAGCTCGTTTGGCAGCTCTTGATATTTTGGCGCAGGTACGTGAAGAAGGCGCTTACGCAAATATTATCTCTTCTGCCACTTTAGTTGATTACGGGTTAAGTGGTCGAGATGCGGCTTTTGCTTTAGAACTGGCTTATGGAACTTTGCGAATGCGGGGACTATACGATGCAATCTTAGAGCGTTGTTGCAATATTGAGCTTTCCCAACTAGACCCTTTGGTCTTAGATGTTTTGCGTTTAGGGGCACACCAAATTGTTTCTATGCGAGTACCTCCGCATGCTGCCTTAGCGCAGACAGTGGATGTAGCTAGGCATGTCAGTTCTGATGGACCTGCAAGGCTTTCCAATGCTGTTTTACGGAGGGTTTCAGAACGTGATCCAGAAGATTGGTTTAAATTAATAACCGTAGAAAAGGCAAAGTTAGAAGCTGATTCTACCCGCTATTCTCACCCTCTTTGGATTACTCAGGCGCTTTACGATTCATTACAGGTAAGCGGTCTTGGTGAGAGCCTAGAAGATCTGCTAGAAGCTGATAATAAAGCGGCAAAGGTTAATTTAGCGGCTCGTCCTTCTTTAATTTCGCAAAGCGAGCTTTTAGCTGAGGTTGGCGCCCGCGGACGCCCTGGTGATCTTTCCTCTAACTGTGTGATTCTTAATTCGGGGGTCCCCTCACATATTGAGTCTATTCGTGAAGGTAGTGCGGGTGTCCAAGATCAGGGATCACAATTAGTAACTGAATTATTTGTGAATACGGAGATTTCAGGACCAGATAGACGATGGCTAGACTTGTGTGCTGGGCCGGGTGGTAAGGCAGCACTGTTAGCTGGGTATGCTGCAGAGCGCGGTGCTAATTTGTTAGCTAATGAGCTACATGAACACCGAGCCCGTCTTGTTGCTAAATCTTTACGGGCTTTTCCTCGAGATTTATATCGTATTCGCATTGGTGATGGGGCAAAAATTGGAGAAGATTCCCGTATCGAACATGGTTTCGACAGGATTCTTTTAGATGCCCCGTGTTCTGGACTGGGTTCTTTACGCCGTCGTCCCGAAGCTCGTTGGGTAAAGTCAGAAGGTGATTTACCTGAACTTTTAGATTTACAATCTCGTCTTTTGGACTCAGCTTTTGAAGTTTTACGTCTTGGTGGTCTTTTAGGATATGTAACTTGCTCTCCGCATTTAGGAGAAACACGCGATCAGGTCGTAGCTTTTCAGAAAAGACATTCTGTTGAGTTGCTTAATCTGGCTGAGATTTACCCGCAGTTTGATTCCCGTTATTTCCGTACGGATGGAACTTTACAACTTTGGCCTCATCTCGGTGGTACAGATGCCATGTTCCTAGCTATTTTCCGGAAGGTTAAATGAAATGGTTTTAATAGCTCCTTCTATTCTTAATTCTGATGCTTCTAATTTAGCCGGAGAACTTGAGCGCATTTCGAATGCTGATTTAGCTCATGTTGATGTGATGGATAATCATTTTGTTCCTAATTTGACTTGGGGCCTGCCCGTGGTTGAGGCCCTGGTAAAGCGCAAGATTTTACCCTTAGATGCCCATCTGATGATTGAGAATCCTGAGCGTTGGGCTCCAGCTTACGCAGAGGTAGGTTGTCAATCTGTCACTTTCCATATTGAAGCTGCTAATGATCCTCTTCGGGTAATTAAAGAAATTAAGTCTCATGGCGCCAGGGCTGCTGTTGCATTAAAACCAGGTACTGGGATTGAAGCCATTGAAGATTTGCTTCCCTCATTGGACATGGTTCTAGTGATGACGGTAGAACCCGGGTTCGGAGGACAGGCTTTTATGTCTGAGATGATACCTAAGGTACGTACGCTACGTTCACTTCTTAACAAAGAAAACTTAGAAGTAG
Organism: Actinomycetaceae bacterium TAE3-ERU4; assembly: GCA_019218365.1. Lineage (GTDB taxonomy): Bacteria > Actinomycetota > Actinomycetes > Actinomycetales > Actinomycetaceae > Boudabousia. Next base: position 133,787 of record JAHUUJ010000003.1, read on the forward strand.
CAATTCAGGTAGATGGTGGAATAAGCGCAAAGAATATTGAACTAGTTGCCGAGGCCGGAGCTAATATTTTTGTTGCTGGCTCCGCTGTTTTTCGCTCTGATTCACCAAGCGCTCAAGTTAGTTCCCTACGAGATTTAGCTCAGGGTGCAACTTGCTGCTGACCCTACTTAGAGGGTAAGGTTATCTCGTGCAGTCGTGCACCGGGGTCAGTGAAAGTCTGAACCGGCGGTTATAGTCCGCGACCCGCCATAGGCGGTTGAGCTGGTGTAATTCCAGCACCGACGGTTAAAGTCCGGATGGGAGGAGCACGATAGGGTTCGTTTTTGCGTACCCTTTTCCCGGTGCCAAAGGTGGCTTTGGGAGTCATGGATTTATTTGGTATGAGACGCATTTTAGTGTCACTTTCGGGTATTACCTCGCTGATATTGCTTTGGCAGTTACTTGCTTTAATGATGCATAACGAGTCTCTTTTACCGTCTCCTTTTTCCGTTTTTTCAAGGCTTACTACTGATTTTGGAAATCAGATTTTTTGGCAAGAAACTTGGATTACTTTCAGTGAGGCTTTGCTGGGATGTTTATTCGGTAGTTTTTTAGCTTTACCTTTGGCGTATTTAATTTATAAAAACCGGGTTTTTGCCGCAGCGTTCGAACCAATTTTGGCTATTTCTCAATCTATTCCAGCAGTTGCTTTAGCACCGTTATTAGCTGTTTGGGTTGGATACGGGCTGATAGCTATTTCTGCGCTGTGTGCTTTGATTGTTTTCTTTCCAATTTTGGTAACTACAGTTTTAGGACTGAGATCATTGCCAAGGGAAATCTTGGAAGCAGCGCGTTTAGATGGTGCCGGCGGAATCAATCTACTTGCGTTAGTTGAGTTTCCAATGGCTTTTCCCGCTGTTCTTTCAGGATTACGGGCTGGTTTTACTCTTTCTGTAACCGGAGCTGTAGTAGGCGAGTTTGTAATGGGTGGCCAGGGTCTGGGGGCGCGTTTGTCTCTAGAATCAGCCAATTCTGATATGGCTGGCTTATTTTCAACAATTCTGGTGCTATGTTCATTGGCTGCATTCGCATTTAGCGGTATCTCTTTTATTGAACGTCATTCGTCTGATGCAAATGAGCTACGAATGTGGGAAGGATAGTACATATGTATAAAAAACGACTTGCGATCTTCGGGGCGGTTTGTGCTCTATTTTTATCTGCTTGCTCGACTTCTACTTCATCTTCTTCGCCGCAAGGTAAGGAATCGGGCAAACCAGTTATAGTGGGAATGAGTTACATTCCTAATGTTCAGTTTTCGCCTTTTTATTTAGCTGAAAAAGAGGGAAAATTCGGCAAGCAAAAAGTAACTCTTCGTCATCATGGGCAAAACGAAGGACTTTTTACAGCCTTACGTTCCGGCACTGAGGACGTCGTTGTAGCGGGTGCAGACGAGGCCGCTGTAGCTAGTAGGGGAGACCTACTTGTGATTAGTCCTTACTATCAGAGATACCCGGTTGTTCTCTTGGTTCCTGAGGCTTCTTCTATTTCTAGCTGGTCTAGTTTACGAGGGAAAAAGGTGGGAGTACCAGGCCGATTTGGAGAGTCTTGGATTGGGCTTTTGGCCGGTCTTAAAAGTGCGGGCATGTCGGTTGAGGATATCAGCGTAGTGGAAGTAGGCTACACCCAGAAAGCAGCTTTAAGCTCGAATAAAGTAGATGCGGTAATTGGTTTTTCTAATAATGATTCTGTCCAGTTCGCTTTATCAGGAATGCAGATTAAACAAATTCCTCTGCCTGCAAACACTCATTTGGTTGGTGCTAGCTTAATAACTACTAAAGATTATGCAAAAGCTAATCCAGAAGCATTATCTGCTGTAGTATCGGGAGTTTTTAGCGCCTCAGCTTCCATTAAGTCGAATCCTTCGTTGGCCTTGGAATCAGCAAAGATATACGTTCCACAGTTGGCACAAAAGGAGTTTTCTGACCCGGCTTTAGCCACCGTTAAAGCAACGATTCCACTATTTGCTTCAGTTTCTGATTGCGATTCGTTTACTCCCGATAAGGGGATTTCTTTGGTTGATTCTCTGAAGGGAATTGGGCAAAAAATACAGATTAATGGAAGAGACCTTTTTACTAAAAGATTCTGTGTTAAATAGGGACTTTCGACTCTTAAGACCGCATTTTCTAAGGGTAATGTCTTAGACTGATAGACATGAGCGCTAGTGTGGTTAACTCTTCCGAGAGATTACTGGATTTGGTGTTAGCTTTAGCTAACACCAAATTTGGTCTTACTAAACAGCAGCTGCGTAAACGCATTCCTGGATATGACAGTTATGATTCAGATGCTTCTTTTGACCGTATTTTTAGTAGGGACAAGGAACGTTTAGAAAAGGCCGGACTACGTATATTGGTTTCCCAAGATGGTATCAACGGTCAGGATTTTACTTATCGTCTTGATTCACAGGCTTCCTTTAATGATGAAATACAGCTACGTTCTTCTCAAGCAGCTCTAGTGGCTAAACTTGCTGATATTCTGCATAAAAAAGCAGGGTGGGATGGACTGGAACCTGCAGTTTTAGCTTTACTAGGGGCTTCGGAAGTAGATTTTTCAGACAGTTCAAATAAGTTTTTAGATACCGTTAATTTTGATTCCAAAGGTGCCCAGTTTGTACCGATTTTGGATATGGCTCGTAATATGGGGAAAGAAGTTGAATTTTCCTATTCTTCAGGTAACGGGGTACGCCTCCGCCGTGTCCAAGTCTGGAATATAACCGCTGCTTTTGGCGCATTTTATCTAGTTGGTTTGGATACCTACTGTAATGAGAAACGTACTTACCGTCTTTCACGCTTTTTATCTGTTCCCCAAGTATGTTCTGATTCCTCGTATTGTCTGACTACACAGCAGCGTAAAGCTCGGGCCTTTGAGAACGATTGTTTTTCTCCATTAATTTTTTGTAATGAGCTTGTAGCATTGGCTCTCAATCCTTATGTCCTGGAAGATTTAGGAGAACCTAAGCCAGGCTTCGAGACTCTACGTTCTTTTGGACTAGATTCCCTAGACTTAGAGGCTTTTTTAGTTCCACGTTATAAAAAATGGCGTTTTTTGCAGTTGGAATCCGCACCACTGGAATTTTGGGAAACAAAACTTTCAGTTTTCTTGGGGGAGATGTTTGTGCTTTCTCCAATATCTTTGAAAGAGTCTTTTCAAGATTCCTTAACTGGGCTGATAGAAGTTCTGGGGGAAAATAAAAATGGCCGATAGCGTAGTTGAATTAGCCCGTCGTCTCGCTTTGTTGGCTTTTTTAGAAAAAACTGGACCGGTATCTATCACGCAGTGCGCTGAACATTTTCAGGTTTCTAATCGTCAGATTAGAAAATGGGTAGCAGAACTTTCACTTTCAGGATTTGCCACTAGCGACACCATAAATTATTTTCCAGCAGAAATGATTGACTTTGATTTTGAAGCCTATGACAGGGGGATTCTAAGCATTAGTCAGACTCAATCGATTACTTGTGTCCGTCCTCGTGAAGATCAGATTAATTTAATTCTACTTGCTCTTCGAGTGGCTGTTTCTGCAGGTTTGGTTCCTCTCCAGGAAATAATTGAGCTTTACACGACACTTTGCGTCTTCACTTCTGAAGATACCCCTTTAGAAAGTATCGTTGATTTTCCCGCACAGGAGACACTGATAGGGCAACTTGACTCGGTTCGTTCTGCATTGGAGGGAATAATCTCTTCACCTGAATATGCTGCCGAAATTGAGTACTTAGACTCTAACTTAGATTTATCTAAGAGAATCATTTATCCATCTTCTTTTAGGGTTGACGATGGTTTGGTTTATCTTGAGGCATATTGTTTTTTCCGTCAAGCTAATCGTTCTTTTAGGTTAGATCGAATACTAACCTGCCAAAAGGTAGGTTTGCCAATGGATGAACTGCCTAGTTTTTCTGAGGACACCAGCCAGGCTTCTTCTAATTCAGTAAATGTAAAAATTACTTTTTCTGCCGTTTCTTCCCGTCTAGCTGAAGATTTAGGCTGGCCTAAACCTTTACGTGTTGCAAATGAAAAACAGGAAATAGAATTAGAAGTGTTTTCTCTACGCTGGCTTTGTAGTGTTTTACTGCGTAATTCATCTTTATGTCTTTCAGTTTCTCCTCCGGAAATAAAAAATCAGCTTCTGGATATGCTTTCTAAAGCATTAGAAGATTCCACCTCTTTTGATAAGGAGAGAAAAAAATGAGCTGGTTTGTGATTTGGTTGCTTCTTATTATCTCGGCTTCATTCTTGGTAATAGCTACGAGTATTTGGGTATTGTTTCAGCTTTTTTCTTCTTTCAAACTGCTAAGAAAAACTTTTTCAGCTTTAGAGTGGAAAGATTCTCCTCACCGTACGTCTAATTTAAATGCTTTTCCGCCTGGACCTGCATTGGGGGAATTAGAAAGAGCACAGGTACTACTCAAACGTTTAGACGTCAAAAGAAACCGTCTAGATAAGAAGCTTAAGAAAACTAACATAGCCCTACAACGGTGGGAAAAATTAGGACTTTTAGGGCAGGACGAGAATTCCTATTCCCCGCGAGTCTGCAAACGAGGAAGCCAATACAGTGCCTAGACGTAAAAGAAACCGAAAAAAAGATTCTCGCGTCTATATTTCTCTAGACGATTCTTCTCCCGCATCTGCGTATAAGCGTTTTCGGCAACGGCAGGCAGATGAAAGTACCCAGTTGCATAGTTTTATTTCAGCTCTGGATTTTACTCTCGACAATTTCCAAATTGAAGCATGTAAGGCTCTTGAATCAGGAAAGTCAGTTCTTGTAGCAGCTCCAACTGGTGCCGGTAAAACGATTGTTGGCCAGTTTGCCGTAGATTTAGCCCTAGCCCAGGAACAAAAAGTAGTCTATACAACTCCGATTAAGGCTCTTTCTAATCAAAAGTTTAAGGAATTTGGACAGACGTATGGGACGGACAAAGTAGGCTTACTAACAGGCGATGTGGTACTTAATCGCGATGCCCCAATTATTGTTGCAACCACTGAAGTTCTTCGTAATATGCTCTATGCGGAAGCTGATTTTTCGAGTTTGGGCTATGTAGTACTTGATGAGGTACATTATCTAGCTGATAAATTTCGAGGACCTGTTTGGGAAGAGGTGATACTCCATCTACCTGAAAGTGTAAAGCTTGTCTGTCTTTCCGCTACCGTCTCGAATGCGGAAGAGTTTGGAGCTTGGCTTAACCAGGTACGGGGCAACTGTCATATTACTCTTTCAGAACGTCGTCCGGTTCCACTATGGCAGCATATGATGGTAGGGCGTCGCCTATTTGATCTTTATCCTGCTGGAATTAAACCGCAAGAAGTCAATGCTGCTTCTAAGGTAAATCCTGACTTAGCGGAGGTTTATAATCGTGCCTCTAGCCCTAATTCTTCCCGGTATCGCGGAGGTTATAAACGTGGTGGAAGACTGCGTCCTGCACCACGAGGAAGCATTGTTGAGGTCTTAGAGAAAGCTCATTTACTTCCAGCTATCTACTTTATTTTCTCCCGCGCAGCTTGTGATGATGCTATGCGAGATTTATTAGCCAGTGGAGTAAGCCTTGTTACTTTTAAGGAAAGTCAAAAGATAGCTCGTTTAGTTGACGAGAAATTAGAAATAGTTCCTAAAGGAGATTATTCGGTTCTTGAACTCCCGCTAATTAGGGAGTGCTTAGTGCGTGGGTTTGCTGCCCATCATGCGGGTCTTTTACCGCTGGTTAAAGAACTTGTTGAAGACCTTTTCAAGATGGGGCTAGTTAAGGTTGTCTTCGCCACCGAAACCTTAGCTTTGGGAATAAATATGCCCGCACGTACAGTCATTTTGGAAAATTTGGTTAAATGGGATGGGAGCGAGCATGTAACTCTAACTCCTGGTCAGTTTACGCAACTTACGGGTAGAGCAGGAAGACGGGGAATTGATAGTGAAGGGCACGCGGTAGTGCTGGCTCGCGATTCTATTTCGCCACATCAAGTTGCGGCCTTGGCTTCGCGTCGTTCTTATCCATTAAATTCAGTTTTTATCCCTACCTATAACATGGTGGCAAATCTTTTATCACGTTCTAATTTGGAACAGGCGCAATATGTAATTGAACGTTCGTTTGCACAGTTCCAAAGTAACAAGACCATTACCGGTTATGCTCGTGAGTTAGATACGTTAAAACGTAAACTAAGGGATGTGGAAAGTTCCGTTACTTGCGAATACGGCGATCCTTTCGAGTATGCCGAACTTCGTTCAGAACTTTCTCAAGTGCAAAAAGAATGCCGTACGCAGAGGCGAATTTCTAGGTCGGTTCTGGCTAAAGAGTCTTTTTCTCTTTTGCAAAGAGGAGATATTATTGCCTACGAGTATGGAAGACAAGTTAAGTTTGGAATCGTTATATTTCCAGCTTCTCCAATACATTCAGAACCAGCTGTACAGATAGTTACGCAATCGGCGCGGTTACGAAGCATATCTGCCGTCACCATTCCTGGGGGCGTAACTAAAATTGGTCGTAAACGTTTACCCGAGTCCTTTAATGCACGAGCGGTAAAGGAACGGGCTAGTTTACAACGTTCTTTACAAGCTGCGGCCAAAAACTATGTAAAATCTCCTGCGAAAGTTTCCCATCCTTTAAGCGGACCTGTCCAAAGAGAATTAGAATTAAAGGAACTGTTACGCCAGCATCCTGCCGGTCGTTGTCCTAAATTAGAAAATCATGTTTCTTTCCTCCGTAATCAAATTAAACTCAAAGGTAGGATTGAAAAGTTAGAAAAAACTATGGCTTCTCAATCTTCTTCACTTGCTTTACGGCTACAAAATATTTCCCGGTTATTAAGAGATTTAGGATATTTAGAAAATGATTTTACGCTCAATGAGTGGGGTCATATGCTGGCAAAAATCCACTCTGAGCGAGATTTGCTAATTTCCCAAATTATTCGTTTTCGTCTGCTCTCAGATTTGACTCCTCTTGAATTAGCAGCTTTTGCCTCAGCTTGTGTTTTTGAACCAAGAGGAGATTTAGCGGTTACAGAGCCACCGGCAGGGTTATCTCCAATTTTGCAAAAGACTTTGAAAAAAGCTTTTTCCCTTGCCTCTGATTTAGCTCATCAAGAAGTAGATTACGGTTTAGATCCAAATGCTGGATTGGAACCGGGAATTATGTTGGCGGTGCATGAATGGGCGGCAGGAGTTAATCTTTCTACCGTTTTAGAATATGCTGCTTTGCCTTCAGGAGATTTTGTCCGTTGGGTAAAAATGAGTATTGATTTACTCGAGCATCTGGCACAGGCCACAGAAGGAGAGCTGGGGGAGCGTGCTCGCGATGCAGCTCGTTTATTGAATAGGGGAGTTGTCGCATGGCAAACGGTTTAAGGTTGTCTTTTCAACTACCTTTTTCGATTCTGATTGGGCTGGGTTTTTGGCTGGCTTTTTCTCCCTTGGGAAGCTGGGCAATATATCTAATTGCACTTTCTTCATTTGCGCTTTTGGCTTTTGTCTCCTCCGCTCCGCGTGCTCTTTTGCTTGGTTTTTTAAGCGGACTAATATTTTTCCTTCCAACAATTTGGTGGGCGGCACTTTCGACTGATACCTATACCGCTTGGATACTTCTAAGTACGATACAGGCATCTTTCTTCGGGCTCTGTGCTTTTTTCACTTCACTATCGCGTTCCTTACCTATTTTTTGGCGAATTATTCAGTTTTCTTTCCTGTGGGCAGGATTCGAGCAGGCACGCCGGATATGGCCTCTAACGGGTTTTCCGTGGGCAACTGGAAGCGAGGCTACGGTAGGTAGTTTTCTAGGGTCTTTACTTCCCTATATATCCACTACTGGCCTAGCATTAGTCCTTGCTTTACTAGCAGGTATTTTTGCCAGTCTTGCTTTGGTCTTATTCCGTGCTTTTTCACAACATGACTTAAACGTTGGCTTTTTTTCTTTAACATCTTTAGTTGCTCTAAGTCTGGTTTGTTTAGTAGCAAATTTTTGGTTTGCTCCCTTAGCGGTATCCTTAGAGAATAAAGAGATAATTACTCTAGGCATCCTGCAGGGCGATGTTCCGCAGCCTTGGCGAACTGCATTTGATTCAGAAGGAATAATCTCGAAAAATACCATACGTGTTTTACGAGAAGGTAGTAAGAAAAAACCGGCTCAGCTTTATTTAGCGGGGGAGACCTCATTGGATAGGGATCCCAAGAAAAACCTAACTACTAAAAATGAGCTTGACACGGTTTTTCTTCCAGATCCGATTGTCCTTGGATACAATCATTTTTTTGTGGATTCTTCCTCAAAATTGAAACGATATAATCGAGTTTTCGTCTGGCAAAAAGGTCAGTCTCAAGGGATTTTTTATGACAAACAACGTCCTGTACCTTATGGAGAATACATACCTTTCCGTAATGTAGCTAAATACTTCGCTAATTTAGATGTTTTATTGCCTACGGAAGTTGAAGCTGGCTCTTCTCCTAATACCATGATTGTTTCTCTCGCAAACGGCAAAAAAGTAAACATAGCGGTAGGTATTTGTTACGAGGTTGCTTTTTCTGATTTACTTGCAAAAGCTGTACGTAATGGGGGAGAGTTTATCTATATTCCTACCAATAATTCTTCTTTTGAAAATAGCTGGGAATCCTATCAGCAACTGCAGATTTTACGCGTACGCGCTCGTGAAACAAATCGTTGGGCTACTCAGGTTTCTATCAATGGGATATCTGCGGTAGTGGATTCACAAGGAATCATAAGAGCCGAAACACCACTTAACAAACCTGCATATTTGCAAGAAAAAATAGCGCTGAATAAAAAACTAACCCCAGCAGTTATGTACGATGATTATTTTCGGTTAACAGCTCTTGTTTTACTTGCAATATCTTCTTTATTTGCCCTAATCATAGGTTTCAAAAAGAGAATTTCTCGTTAATTTTTCAAGAAAATATAATTTGACATAATATTTGGCGACATCTGAATCGATGCCGCCAAATATCATAAAGAACGTTTTTATTAAGCGCTTCTACGATAACGCTGCGTACGCAATCTACCAGAGCGTAAAGCCTCTAGCTGCTCTTGTAGCAATACCTCAAGTTCTTCTTCAGTACGACGCTCGCAAAGCATGTCCCAGTGGGTACGCTGAGTCTTTCCCTTAGATTCTTCCTCAATATTGTCAGAATCAACTAGGTTCGCAGTTTCTCCGCAACGGGAACAAACCCAACTGGCAGGAGGCTCAGCCTCGATAGAAAAAGGAATAGAAAAAATTGTTCCACACGCACATTCATAGCGAACCTCGACGCGGTCTACAAAAACAACGCCTTTTTCTGATTCGAGACTGTTTGCTCCAATCGACATTCCGCGCAATACGCGATCAGCCATTAAGTACTCCTTAGAAGTTTTATTTTATAACTCGTTTTTTTAGACCTCCAGACTAGCAGGAGTAAGCAAACAATCTGCAAAATATCCACTTCACTCCGATAATGTACATTATGTCAAATTACCTCAACCCTTAAATTCCTTGTAATTAGTGGACATTCCCCTCTCGAACATTTTTTATATAAATTAACTGAGATGAACCACACTATTTATTTGTAAGCCTTCAGCTTACCTATCGGAAATATTTTCGGTAATTTTTCTCTTGGAATCTCTAACGGAAGGCAAAATGTGAAAACCAAACATCCCGTAGACCAAGTCCCGCCAATTACCCAGCTCTCAGTTCTTTCTATCCAGCACGTCCTGGCTTTCTATGCCGGCGCAGTAATCGTTCCGCTGGTTATTTCTCAAGCACTGAAGCTAGATGCGACTACTACAATCCACCTAATTAACGCTGACCTTTTCACGTGTGGAATCGCCACCATTATTCAGTCAGTTGGATTTTGGAAAGTCGGAGTTCGCCTACCTCTAATCCAGGGCGTTACATTCACCGCTGTTTCACCAATTATCGCAATTGGTCTCGGTGCAGATAACCTGCAAAACGGCCTCCCCCAAATCTATGGTTCGATTATTATATCGGGCCTTTTTACTTTTTTAGCAGCCCCGTACTTCTCGAAACTTATTCGCTTCTTCCCACCAGTAGTAACAGGAACTGTTCTAACTATTATGGGAGTAACCTTGATTTCGGTTTCCGCCGGAGACATAGCAGGTTTTGACCCCACTTCCCCACCCAATCCTAAAAACTTGGCATACGCCTTAGGAACACTCGCCCTAATTGTCTTAGTCCAACGAATTTTCAAAGGGTTCATGGCAACTATCTCGGTTCTTATCGGACTCGTCACAGGTACTATCTGCGCTGCTTTCCTAGGGGATGTAACTCTCGATAATGTCTCGGCCTCTCCCTGGGTAGGGATTACTACCCCGTTCTATTTCGGATGGCCACAATTTTCCTTAATGGGAGCAATTTCGATGATAATCGTGATGGCTATCACGATGGTCGAAACAACTGGCGACGTATTTGCTGCCGGTGAAGTCGTAGATAAGCGAATTACTTCTCAGGACATTAAAGCCGCACTGCGTGCAGACGGCATTTCTACTCTTCTCGGCGGGGTACTAAATTCTTTCCCCTACACCTGCTTTGCTCAGAACGTCGGTCTAGTGCGTCTTACCCGTGTTTCTTCTCGCTGGGTAGTTGCAGCAGCGGGTGGAATTATGATTGTGCTTGGATTACTACCAAAAGCCGGGGCAATTGTAGCGGCTATCCCCCATGCTGTTCTCGGAGGGGCATCAATTGCAATGTTTGCCAATGTTGCAATCGTCGGCATCCAAACTCTATCTCGTGTGAACATGCGCGACGACAAAAATGCTGTAATTGTTTCTACCTCACTCGGCCTAGCCATGCTAGTAACCTTGCGTCCTGGTATCTCCGAGATTCTTCCGAGCTGGGCAACTATTCTATTTGCTTCTGGAATTACTTTAGGGTCTCTTTCAGCTATTTTCCTAAACCTAATTTTTAACCACCTCCCTTCACGTTTTTCTTCACAGATAACCAGGGACGAAAAGGGAAGAACCTACTCGATGGAAGAACTAAATGCTCTTCCCCCAACAGAATTCCAAAAAGTTCTCTCTCCACTTTTCAACACTCTAGCTTGGCCCCTAGAACAGGCCGGACGTGCGGTTCCCTTCAAAGATGTCGAAGATCTTTCACAAAATATTCAGGCACAAATTGCGGCTGCTGATGATTCTCACAAGATTGAACTTATTCGAGACTACCCGGACATGGAACAGCTTTTGTTTGTTCCTTCCACAGATGCGTCCGCAATTACTCAAGACCGTGGATCTTTAGCTCTAGACACGCTTTCTTCTCAGCAAAGGGAAAAATTACATGCCCTTTGTGAAGCTTACAAGAAACGTTTTGGATTCCCCTTTGTAGCTCGTTTAGCCCCCGCAATGTCTTTCGAAGATATTTTAGAGTTCGGGGCAAAACGCATGGATCACGAACCATCAATCGAATTAAACGTAGCAATTGCCCAAGTCTGCGAAATAACTCTTGACCGTTTCGGTTCTCTGTTGGCCGACGCGAATCCAGTTGGTAGCTCCTGGGCACGCAAGTTTGAAGCTCTCGACTAATCTTTAGAAAACTAATTGGTCCTTACTTTCCTTTTTACAGAAAGGTAAGGACCAATTAGTTATCAAAAAATTATGATGCATCTCGTTTAGCACGCCTACGGGCAGCCAATTCATCTACTCCAGCGGGTTGACCGGCAGTAGCATGTTCAAGCGGCAACTGAGCCAGTGTTCCTTCAACTTCTGACCATACTCTACCAATAGCAATCCCGAATACGCCCTGACCGCCCTGGACCAAATCAATAACTTCATCAGTAGAGGTACAAAGATAAACTGAGGCGCCATCGCTCATCAAAGTAATTCCACTTAAATCGTGGACTCCCATATTCTCAAGTTCTTCAATGGCTCGGCGAATCTGCTGTAGAGAGACTCCAGAATCTAAAAGATGCTTAACAATCTTCAAAACAAGAATGTCTCGGAAAGAATAAAGGCGCTGAGAACCAGAACCATGCGCATCGCGTATAGAAGGTTCTACCAGCCCCGAACGAGACCAATAATCTAGCTGACGATAAGTTATACCTACCGCACGACAGGCAACCGGCCCCCGAAAGCCCGTGGTCTCATCAAGCGTCTCAAGGACATCACCAAACAGCATCCCCTGGGTTGCTTGAGGTTCTTCCGATTTCACTGAAGCTGCTCCTTCTAAAACAAAACTAACATGCATAAAAGTATGCCAGTTATATATTCGGGTCAAACACCAACACTCTAACTTTAACCCTAAAGTTGAGGTTGAGACCAGATTGTTATCAAAATGGTTATTCTTTGACAGTACTTGCCTACTTGCAACACTTACCGCGGGTAAAATAACCCATTTTGTTTTAGGTTTTAGAAACGGTTATCTATTTCCTGACCAACCAACAGTTCAGCAGCTTGAGTAGCCAAGCGTGCCAAATCATGACTACGAGCCCGCTGCCTTTCACCCTCTACGCTGCGCCCACGAGTAACCGGACTTCCCGTTTCCAAGATAGAACTAAGACGAGAAGCAAAGGTCGCGATAAAACGCAGGTTTTTAATCGGGACACCGCCAGCATTAAGTTGCATTAACGTGCGAACAAGCTTAACGCTCGAAGCCGGATAGCGACCTCGTGAATCTGAAACCAGCAAACCCACTTCAGCTAAGCGGTTAAGAAAATCGGTTGTAGCACCGCTAAAATCTTCGAGATCACGACGGGTCACTGTAGAACCTGATACCGGCTCAACAGCTACTCCATCTTCCGAAACAATACGTGCAACTGGAACTACCGCAACTTCTTGCCCTGCATCCAAAGCCTTAAGCTCATCTCGAATAGTAGAGATTGGCTTAAAGGTGTCACGCTGAGCTGTAAGACAATAGCGCAAACGTTCAATATCTGCCGCAGAAAACTTTCTATATCCGGAAGCGCTCCTAGCCGGTTCAACAATCCCCTGCTCTTCTAAGTAACGAACCTTAGAAATAGATAACGCCGGAAACTCATTCTTCAAACGAGTGACAACATTACCAATCGAAAACTGCGGTTTTATGGAAACTCCCCTAGGCCACGGCTCGGAAGAAGTATTTTCGACAGGTGTTTCTAATGCTCTAGCGCTCATGCTGAAACCTGCCGAGAGGGGTGGTAACTCATGCGGAATTTTCCAATCTGCACCTCATCCCCTTCACGTAGGTCAATCTGCTCTACTCGCTCACGGTTGACATAAGTACCGTTCAATGAACCCGCATCACGTACCATGTACCCGCCATCACTGGTACGAACGAACTCAGCATGACGACGAGAAACGGTCACATCATCAAGGAAAATATCGGAACTGGTGTGTCGCCCAACGGAAGTAGAAGCAGTATCTAGAAGGAAACGCGATCCAACATTAGGCCCCTTCTCGACAACTAAAAGAGCACTCCCCCAAGGAAGTGCCGCTACCGCAGCAGCACTGTCTTCACTCAACGAGTAAGATCCAAGAGGAGCATCTGATTCACCACGGGGATTAATCCCAGTTCCAAACAATGAAGTTGACGTGGGATCGAAGTTGTTTTCGCTCATTTCGTTCCTCTATTCTTTCCAATCTTTACCGATAAGTTATCTTACCTTGAATAATGTTTTTTTTCGATGCCATCTAAAAGTTATTCTGAGGGCTTTGCCCACTTTGGAGCAGAAACTTGATGAATCGAATCAATTGTTAAATTAGGACTTTCACTAATGGTAACTTCCGCACCAAACGTCTTTAAAAATGACACCGCCCCACCGGGAATTCCCAAAGCCACCGAAAGGGTATGAGGATCGCCTAATGCAGTAATCCTATAAGGTGGAGAAATCTTATTACCATCTACGTAAATATCATCACCGCGTTTAGATATATAGGTTGAAGCCACTACTCGAGTACCGGAAAGATCTGCGGCCTCAATTCCTGCATTCCGTAACTCACCAAGCAAATCCACAATTGCTAATACCGTCACTGTACGCTTGGGGTCTGTCACGGTAACGCTTACTCCCGGGCCAGATACAGGAATCTCGCCGGCCATAATCTGGATATTTTTTGCACGAGCTTCAGCTGCCTGCTGGGCTTCCTCTTTCGAGGAAGTAGCACTTTGCAACTGACGCAGCTGAGACTGCAATTCATTTTCTTCCGAAGTGAGCTTCCCGTTTCTGCTTCTGAGTTCGTCAAGGAGGGTAATCATATCTGATTGAGAAAGCCTATCTAGGCTGGCTGCTTTATTTGCTTGAAATTGTCCCGCAAAAGAAAATCCAAAAACAAGAAGTAAAAGAGCAACAACTAAATGTGTAAGTGTTACGGGGGCATGAATTAAATCTCCTAACCGAGAAAGGACCCGAGTCATTTTGGTCGGGGTCGGTGAGGAAGATTCATCTTCTACCTCGGTTTGTGTAGTTGGAGAAGGTGTGTACGCAAGTTCTTCTTTTTCTTCAATTTCTAGTTTTTCATTCTCCATCATCGTCACTCCAAAATATAACGACGCAAAGAAGCCGCGTTGGAGAAAATCCTAATTCCCAAAACCACTACAACCGCAGTTGTCATCTGGGATCCCACGCCTAATTGGTCTCCAATAAACACAAGAAAAGAAGCCAACAACACATTCCATAAATAGGAAATAATAAAGGCTCTATCAGAAAATTCAGATTCAAGATACGCGCGCAAAGCACCAAGGAGAGCGTCAATTGATGCTACTACCATGATTGGCAAATAGGGTTGTAACCAGATGGGAATACTAGGATCAAGGATAATCCCCAGCACGAGTCCCAGCACCAACCCAATAATTGCTAGCAAGTCTGTCTCCTCACGCTAAATAAACTACTCATATTGTAACGTCTATTTTTTCTTGTCTACCGACTCAAGTGGACGGAATGAAACAGCAGGCATTTTTATCTCTTCCAAAATGGTAGTAGAACTACCAATTCCATAGGTGCTATTTAAATCTGCCAGATAAGCAGCCATCGGTCCCCCAGAAATTGAATTAAGCAATTCTTTACGAGGGCCAATTGCAGATACTGTATAGGGCGAGGAAACGGCTTTAAGATTAACTAAAATACTACCCGCAGCAGATCTTACAGCCGTGCGAGTTCCCAGCCTAATGCCATTAATGCTAATAGCTTCGGCCCCCGCTGCCCAAAGAGTATTTACAAGTAACTGCAAATCCTTGTCTTGAACTCTACTTTCCTCATTTTCCTTACGGTTAGAAGAGGTCGAATCAGTCAATACTATTTGCACTCCCGGCCCTTCAACTGGAATTACACCCGCGATAATCTGAGTATTTGGGGAAACATTCACCTCGGGAAATTCCCTTTTGGAAAGCTTATCTATTCTTTCGTTCAGTTTAGTATTCCGATCGGCAAGGAGAATATTTTCTTTACGACGTTCCTCTAACTGTTTACGTAAACCCTCTGTAGCCGCATCTACACGAGAAGTTTGCTGAGTTGAGTTTAGAGTTCTAGCTGACCAAACAGAAAGCGTGCATAACAAGCAAGTTGCCACCAGAACAGCTAGCGACCCTAAGCGAGTTCTTCGTCGATTGACCGCCCCCCCATGAGAATCGTAGGCATGTTCGTAAGGATCTGAAAAAATCCGTGAAAGGAGGCCTTCTTCAATACTAGGAGAAGATTGGTGAGGCAGATGCTGCCTCCTTTCGCGGGTTGTTTTCTTCATCTACTGCTCCTGAGCCTTTAGGATACGAAGCAAATCATCGCGCCCCTCAGTAATTAAACGAATTAGGGCTGCTGGAGCATCAGAATTGTCAGTTAGCCAAACATTAGCCTGTTCCACAACGGGATGAGATTCATTTTTACTTTCTGACACATCGAAGGCAGTGGGGAAAGCCCCACGAACGAATCTTGTTCCCATTCCGATAGAATTCTTTTCCCAGAAAGCACGAACTTCCCGGAAGAAGTTAGCACTATAGTTTTGCAAAACATTACGCTGCTCGACACGGTTTAGGCCTTCTAATTTAGCACTTAGAGCTTCATTACCAAGGTCTTTTTCGATAACCTGCCTCCAGATTTGTTCTTTTACCTTTATCTCTGGACGAGCAGCTAGGGCCGTCTCAAGGAAATCTTGGGCTTCACCGCTAGAATCAAAACTACCCAAATCACGAATTTCTGCTTCGCCGAGATAACCTGCGGCCGCAAGGGAAATAAGAATTTGCCATTTTAATCTGGGAGATTTAAGTTCCTCATTCTTAAACCACATACGAAGATTTTCTTCTATCTGCTGGTCTTTATCCGCAGATGGAGCCAAAATTGCATAAGTCTTCATCCACGCACGAAGGCGCTCAGGAGAAATTCCTGATTTATGAATCTCTTTTTCCGCTACTTCGAGGAATGTAGCTAAAGGCGCAGGGCGTTTGGCATCACTGGTGAATATACGTAGGGCCATCTGGGCACGGTTCAGGCACGGCTCAGTAAGAATATCCAATTCTTCATTAGGCATATGCAGACATACAGCACTCACGAAATCTTTGGCGGGTAATAACCCGTCATATACAGACATCCACAGACTCTGCCAGATAACTGCTCGCGTGATTCCAGCCGGTACCTGTCCTACCTGCAAAAGAGCGGTACGTAGAGAATTATCATCCAATCGAATAACTGCGTAAGTCTCATCCTGCGCGTTCGGCACAATTAAGGTTGCATTAGCTTCTTCTTCGCTTAGATTGAGAGTTTCTTGAGAACTGGTCATTTCTATTTTACGCACTGATAGCGGTCCTACCGATGCATCTTCACCATAGAACTCAAGAGTAAAAGTATGCGGTCGAATGACTTCTTCGCTACCGGCATTAGACTGTTCAAGGCTCAGAGTATGCCCCATACGAGTCACACTAATTATCGAAGGACCACAAGTCTTTAGCCAAGATTCAACCCAACACTCAAGTTTGCGCTCAGTCTGTTCTTCAAGCGCTGTGATTAAATCGGAAAAATTGGTAGAGGAAAAAGCGTGAGAGGCAAAGTAACGCTGAGCGGCCCCAAAGAAGTTCTCCTCCCCCACGTGCAAAGCTAGCTGTTTCAAAACAGCTGATCCCTTTGCATAGGTGATTCCATCAAAGTTCTGTTTTGCCGCATCTAAATCTGGAATATCGGCCATAATTGGATGCGTAGTAGAACGTAGGTCTTGTTCATAGGCCCAGGCTTTACGAGAAATAGCAAAAGAAGTCCAGGCTTCTTTATACTCAGTTGCGGCGGCCTGAGCGAAATACCCTTGGTTATCGGCAAAAGATTCTTTCAACCACAAATCTGCCCACCATGCTGGTGTCACAAGGTCCCCAAACCACATGTGACACATTTCGTGCAAAATAGTGTTACTACGGGTTAATTTCTCTAAACGACTGGGACCTCCACGCACGATAAGTTTTTCGTTGAATGTCACGCACCCAGGGTTTTCCATTGCGCCGAGGTTATATTCGGGAACATAAATCTGGTCGTACTTTCCCCACGGGTAGTCATACCCATATTTTTGATGGAAAAAGTCAAATCCTTGCCTAGTAACCCGCTCAATATCATCTGTATCAAAATGTTCTAGCAAAGTTTTCCGGCAATAAAAAGCAAGCGGAATTTCTAAAGTCCCATCGTTTTTCTTCCAGGTCCCACCCTCGACTTTCGCATAGGGGCCGGCCACTATAGCGGTAATGTAACTAGAGAGAAGCTCAGTTTGCGCAAACTTCCACACCGAAAATTCGGTACCTACTTTCTCGCAAGATGTTTCCGCACCATTAGAAAGAACTACCCAATCACTCGGAGCAGTAATAGAAAAATTCCAACGAGCCTTTAAATCAGGCTGGTCGAAGCAAGGATAAACTCTGTGCGCGTCGAAAGGTTCATACTGGGTATAAAGATAAACTTGAGAATCTTCCGGATCGGTGTACTTATGTAACCCTTCACCGGTACGCGAGTATTTAGAACGAGTATGAACTATCACTTCATTCAAAGATACGGTGTCCAAACCTTCTAAAACTAAGCGTTCATTCGCAAACGAAATAGGGGTTTTTCTTCCATTAATCACTAAAGATTCAACCTCTAATGCATCAAGGTCAAGATATGTAGAAGGTAACTTAGAAAAGAAAGTGATAGAAGTCTGAGCAGAAAAATTTGCACTATTTTTTGCTTCACTCAAATCAAGGTGAATATCATATTTTTCTACTTCTATATTCAATGAACGTACTTGTGCTTCATCCCGTTTTAAAGTCATGCTTATAGGTTACCCGGCAGGGTGGTCTAATGAGCAATAAAACTTACGGTAAATGCAAAATGGCTTAAAACATCTTTGGGGCAGTAACCCAAATAGGATTACCGCCCCAAAAAATGAACTCGGCCAGAGTATTAACTCTGACAGTCGGGCTGACAGGATTTGAACCTGCGACCCCTTGACCCCCAGTCAAGTGCGCTACCAAACTGCGCCACAGCCCGTTAGCTTCTATCGAAGCAACTCGAAAAGTTTAACCGAAGAAGCTGAATATCGGCAAGTTGAATTTTAGCGACGTCGTTTTTCTCTCACTCGTACAGAAATTCGAATAGGAGTACCAACAAAGCCAAATTCTTCACGCAAACGACGCTCTATAAAACGGCGATAAGCCGGGTCAAGGAACCCAGTGGTAAAAATCACTATACGAGGAGGTTTAGAACTAACCTGAGTGGCAAACAAAATACGCGGTTGCTTTCCACCTCGTACCGGATGCGGTTTGGCTGCCACTAGCTCTCCCAGAAAACCATTTAGACGCCCGGTAGAAACACGAGTTGCCCACCCCTCTAGGGCAGATTCCAAAGCCCGAGTAATTCGGTTAGTGTGCCACCCAGTTTTGGCTGTGACATTAATCCGTGGAGCCCACTGAAGCTGAACAAAACCACGCTCTTGCTCTGCCAAAAGCTGTTTTTGTCTATCCTCGTCTACAAGATCCCATTTGTTATTAACAATTACCAGGGCACGACCGGCATCAATCACCTGCTGAATAATACGCATGTCCTGATCTGAAAGTTCTTCGCCTGCATCAAGCAACACCATTGCAACTTCAGCTTTTTCAAGTGCAGCTTGGGTACGAATTGAAGCATAGTAGTCAGCACCAATTGACTTATACATGCGGCGACGAATACCCGCGGTATCAACAAACCACCATTTACGGCCCCCAAGCTCAATAAGCTCATCTACTGGATCACGGGTAGTTCCAGCAAGTTCATTAACAACCACGCGCTCAGAACCAGCAATAGAATTAAGTAAAGAAGACTTACCCACATTCGGACGCCCAAGAAGAGCCACCCGGTTAATACCATCTCGCGGAAGCTGCGGAGCTACAGCAGATACTTCTGGCAATACCTTCATCACTTTGTCCAGAAGATCGCCCGATCCACGACCGTGAAGAGCGGAAATTGGGTAAGGCTCACCCAACCCCAAAGCCCATAGAGAAGCAGCTTCCGCTTCCATCTGGGGAGAATCAACCTTATTAGCCGCCAAAATTACAGGTTTTTTGGACTGACGCAGCAAACGAACTACACGTTCATCACTAGAAGTGGGACCTACGGTTGCATCAACTACAAATAAAACTGCGTCAGCCGCACCAATCGCGGCTTCCGCCTGATCAGCTACCGAACGGTCTAGTCCCTTTACATCTACTTCCCAACCTCCAGTATCAACAAGAGTAAAGCGACGTCCAGCCCATTCGGCCGGATAAGAAACCCTGTCCCGCGTAACCCCCGGTTTATCCTGTACCACCGCTTCACGGCGCCCCAAAATACGGTTAACTAAGGTTGATTTCCCAACATTAGGACGCCCAATAACTGCCAAAACCGGCAGACCAAAATCAAAAGAATCTTCTTCTTGCTCACCCTCGCCGGTAAGTAGCTGCAAGTCTTCTTCATCTAGGTCAAAATCTTTCAAGCCGGCCAGCAATGAAGCGGCACGTGCCTCTTCTTCTTCGGACGCTTCAACCGGACCCGAGCCAGGAATCAGCTCCTCGGTCTCATTAAAATATTTTTCCGCCATATTTCTTCTCCTTAGTGACCTAAGATTCTAGCCCACCGGGGTGAACTTTCGCGCGATAATAGTAAGCACTGTATCTATCGCCTCATTAATTCCAATATCTGTAGTGTCTACCAACTCAACGCCCTCGGTAGGGGTTTCGAAATTGGCTACAGTTAAATCATCTCTATCTCGACGCAGAACCTGGTCAGCCAGTTTGTCTTTCGTGATCTCTCCCCCAAGGTCCAAACCACGACGTCGCATTCTTACCTCCGGAGAGGCAGTAATTAAGATTCTCACAGGTGCATCTGGGGCTACCACAGTTGTTTGGTCTCGCCCTTCAGAAACGATTATTCGACCTTCCTTAACCGCATCCAAAAGTATTCTTCGCTGCTGCTTTACCATAGTCGCACGAATCTCAAGATTAGTAGCAACTTTGGAAACAACCTCCGATACTTCCGGTGTACGTATGAGGTGCTGAACGTCTTTGCCATCTACAAAAACCGCACCAGAATCAGGATTGGTAGCTGGGTCAAAAACCATCTTAGAAACCGCTTGAGCACAGGCTTTACGGTTATCTAAATCAATTCCTAACTCCTGTAAACGAACGGTGGCTGCACGATACATTGCGCCTGTATCTAGGTAGAGCGCACCCAATGATTTTGCAGTTGCCCGCGCCACTGTAGACTTACCTGACCCGGCAGGTCCATCCATAACAACAAAAACTTCGTGCCCGTCCAGCAAAGCCCGTAAATCTTGCAGTTGTTTCTCTTCCATACTGTTTCCTTGGTTTAAAGCTCAACCATTCGCATCAGTTGGGCAAGCTGTTCCCCATCTAAACGACGCACGGTCCCCGGACGCATATGCCCTAGGTATAATGTTCCAAATCTAGTACGTACTAGAGAGTTAACCGGGTATCCAACGTGTTCCATCATTCGTCGAACGACGCGGTTCTTACCTGAGTGGAGCTGAACTTCAATTAAGGACTCGTCACCGTGAACACCTTTGAGGGTAAAACCATCGACGTGCACACGGCCGTCTTCCAAATCAATTCCTCCCATCAAGATACGTCCGAGTCCACGCGGAACCTGTCCCGATACTCGAGCAAGATAGGTCTTAGGAACCTCCCACCGAGGATGCGCCAAACGGTTGGCAAGCTCACCGTTATTAGTCATCACCAATAGCCCCTCAGTGTCGGTATCGAGCCTTCCGACATGGAATAAACGCTCATCCCATTCTTGAACATAGTCCGCCAAACAGGGACGACCTTCAGGATCGGACATGGTGGAAACTACTCCACGTGGTTTATTCAAAACCACAGTGACGTCATTATCATCGAGAAATACTCGACGTCCACGGACATGAATAATAGAAGAAACTGGGTCTACACGAGTTCCTAGCTCAGTAACTCTGCTTCCGTTTACGGTTACTTTTCCCCTGGCAATTAATTCCTCACAGGCCCGACGAGAACCCACACCGGCTTTCGCCAGTACTTTCTGTAGTCTTACCCCATTTTCAATATGTGGGTCGATATTCGAGCTCATTTATATTCCTCTATCTCTTCTATTACTTCGGGGAGTGTTTCCACAGTTGGAAAATTGGGTGCCAACGGAGGTAAGTCTGCCAATGACCTTAACCCAAAGGCCTCTAAAAAGGCAATTGTAGTTCCATATTGACCTGCTTTTCCCGCTTCCCCCGGAATTTCTTCAATTAAATCTCGTAAAAGCAAATTACGAACTACAGAATCAACATTAACCCCGCGTATCTGACTAATCTGAGCACGAGTAATAGGCTGGCGATAAGCAACTATCGCCAAAGTTTCCAAAGCCGCTTGGCTAAGACGCCCAGAACGTACGCCCTGTGTAAAGGAGCGGACAGCCTCAAACCATTCGGGCCGAGAATAGATACGCCAACATCCGTCAGTTTCACGAAGTTCAAATCCTCTTGCGCGGCCCGCTGTTTTACCGTCATATTCTTCACGTAATATTTCCAAAGCCCGCACTACCGCAGGAAGTTCAATACCTGTAGTCGTACTAATTTCTTGTGGGCTAACCGGCCCTTGGGCAACCATAAGGATTGCCTCTATCATCTGTAATAGCTGCGGTGGGACCAAGATGTCCTGTTCATCAGAATGGCTCATGCGCTACCTTCATATTCTTCATGTAAATCAGCGTTAAAAGGTTTTCCGGTAACAGATATAACCATCTGCGCACCGGGCGTTTCTTGCTCCACATCAATAAGATTTTCTCTGTACAAATTAAGAACTGCCAAAAACCTACATACCGTATGCCGTAAAGAAGGCGAATCGGCAATAAAATCACTAAAAGTAAGAGATCCATGAGTAAGCCGCTCATATAACAAAGTAGCCTGCGAAAAAACTGAAACAGAAGAAACATGGACATGTCCCACTTCTACCTGTTCTGGCGGAGCTGTAAGTGAGCTCAAAGCCGCACCAAGTAATTCCGGCGAGATTTGTTTACGTAAAGGCGGCAAGGCCCTTACAATTTCATCTTCTAACGGAACTAGACGAGGGATTCTTGTACTTGCATTTTCCCAAGCTGCCTTTAGAGATTCACTTATTTTCTTGAATGCCCGATAGCGCAAAAGTCGCGCAAATAACCTATCCGCCGATTCCATTACAGCCAAGGTATCTTCATCAGATTCATCGTAGGTTGGAAGAAGACGAGCAGCCTTCAAATCAAGCAAAGTAGCTGCGACCACCATAAATTCTGAAGTTTGAGAAAAATCCTTTACATGTGGCATATAGCTTAAGAATTCTTCCGTTACCTGTGCCAAAGCCAGTTGAGTAACATCTAGTTTTCTACGGGCAATCAACGAAAGTAATAAATCGAACGGGCCCTCAAAATTATCTAGATGTACCTCAAATTTAGTGGCGGTGGCAGGTTCGCTCACGCAACGTCGCCCCGGCTAATCATCTCCCGCGCTAATTGACGGTACGCTTTAGCTCCAGCATGGTTAGGCGCATAGGTAGTAATTGGTTCAGTAGCCACAGAAGCATCGGGGAACTTTACGGTACGACGAATCTGTGTTTCGTAAACAGTATCGCCAAAAGCTTCCTTCAAGCGTTCAAGAACCTCACGAGAATGTAATGTTCGTGTATCAACCATAGTTGCTAAGATGCCATCAATTTTTAGCTTTGGATTTAGCCTATCGCGCACCTTATCGATTGTCTCCACTAAAAGAGCCACTCCACGCAGGGCAAAAAACTCAGCTTCTAGGGGAATGACCACACCGTGAGCAGCAGTTAAAGCATTTACGGTAAGCAGTCCTAGAGATGGCTGACAATCAATGATAATCAGGTCATATTCATCCATTATCGGACGTAAGACCCTTGCCAGGGCCTGCTCGCGTGCCACCTCATTAACTAACTGAACCTCAGCGGCCGAAAGGTCGATGTTAGCGGGAACTACGTCAAGGCCGGGAACATCCGTTTTAACTATTACCTCTCGTACATCCAAACGTGGAGTCATCAAAAGGTTATAAATAGTAGTTTCCATCTCGTGAGCGTTGACCCCTAAACCGACGGAAGCAGCTCCTTGCGGATCAAAATCAACTATGAGGACACGCCTACCATATTCAGCTAAAGCAGCAGCTAGGTTAATGGTTGAAGTGGTCTTTCCGACCCCTCCCTTTTGGTTACACATAGCAACTACGCGTGCCGGCCCGTGGGAGTCAAGCTCAGCGGGCTCGGGGAAACGAGCCTCGTCTCCCATTTCTATCAAGCTGCCCTGTTTCAACGCATCCCCTTAATGATCTTTTACTTTTTTACTATTCTATAGGCTCTCATCTGACCTTGTCACAAGTGCTCACGCATCTGGACTTGCCAAAACCCGAACCTGCATGTCTTCCTCAGGTGGAAGCCACGTGTCAATCTGTGCTACTGTCTGCTCCCCCGTTCGGATATCCTTCACTTGGTGTTCCTCACCAGGGAACCAAACAAATGGAATACCGCGACGATCAGCATATTTAATCTGTTTTCCAAATTTAGCTGCCTTATCTGCAGTTTCGGACGCAATCCCTCGTGCACGTAAGGCATTCGCTACACGGTTTGACTCTCCCCTGGTTTCTTCTGAGTTAACAGCTACCAGAACTACGGTGGGAGTAGGACGAGTAGGAGCAAGCAGGCCTGTTGCAAGAATTCTGGAAATTACGCGAGAAACCCCAATTGATAGTCCAACTCCAGGATAGGTACGGGAACCGGAAGTAATTAAATTATCGTAGCGTCCCCCCGAGCAGATAGATCCTAAATCTTCATGTCCCTTAATGAAAGATTCATAAACTGATCCGGTGTAATAATCCAAACCGCGGGCAATCTTCAAATCACCAATAACCATTCCCGGACTACGTTCTTCTGCTTCAGCCAAAAGATTAAGGAGTTCTTTCAGACCTTCATCTAGCAAAGGATTAGAGATTTTTAGTTCCCCAACTGCCCGGCTAATCGTTTCTGCGTCCCCGTTAATTTTTGCCATTTGTAAAAGCGTGTCAGCACCCTGGGTAATACCGCAATCATGTAGTTCTTCGAGAACTTTTTCCTCGCCAATCTTGTCAATTTTATCAAGGATTCGTAACGCATCATCAATATTTGAGATACCTACTCCCTCGCATACTCCCTGCACGATTTTGCGGTTATTAACTCGAATCTCAAACGGCGGCAGCCCCAGCTGAGATAGAGCTTGTCCCATTACCAAAGGAAGTTCTACCTCATGGTGAAACGCCAGTTCTCCCTGGCCAACGACATCTATATCAGCCTGAATAAACTCACGAAATCGCCCATCTTGTGGACGTTCTCCACGCCATACTTTTTGAATTTGGTAGCGCTTAAAGGGAAATACTAGGTGCCCCGCATTTTCAGATACAAAACGCGCGAAAGGTACCGTTAAATCGAAGTGAAGTCCTAGGCGTTTAGGGTTCAGCCCAGTCTCATCTTCGCCTTCTCCTTGCAAACGAGAAAGAAGGTAAATTTCCTTAGAAGTTTCACCTTTACGCAAAAGCTCAGAAAGCGGCTCAACAGCTCGTGTTTCCAGGGGAAGAAAACCGTTTAATTCAAAAGTTTTACGTAGCGTATCAAGCACAAAGTTTTCCACTAACTTCGCGGGTGGAAGCAACTCGGGGAAACCGGAGATAGAAGTAAAATTTTTAGCCATTATTAACCAATCTTTCGTGCCTGACGTAAGTGCAGATTTTCTTTTAATTCACGTTCATGGGTGGTAACCGGACCATGCCCCGGTAATAGTACACAATCTGGGGGAAAAGAATTAGCGAAAGAACGTAGGGAATGACGCATCTGTTTTTCGTTTCCTCCCGGTAAATCTGAACGGCCAACCGAATTGGAAAAAATTAAATCCCCCGTAAATACCAAGGTGTCATTTTCTTTCAAGTTGCGGCCGAAAGTTGGATCTGCGGAAAACACTGAAATATTATCGGTGATTCCTCCGCCGAGCATGATCACAACAAGCCCTTCTGTATGTCCCGGTAGATTCATTCCACGCAGTACGATTCCCGGCGCAAAACTCATTCCGGTAGTAAAAAAATCAGGAGCGAAATTACGCACCTGCGGCGGTGGAGTCCAAGGTAGATAAGGTTCTAACGCCGGCCCGAGGGGCAAGCGCCGACCAGCGGTAGTATTAACTGGATCAGAAAGACGATATTCATCAGGGTGAGCAATAAATAGAGGTGCCGCAAACTTTCCCGCGTCCCAAAGATGATCAGCATGACCATGAGTAATTAAAACCGCAGTTAATTCTGCTCCTAGTTCTTCTAAAAGTTCCGTAACTGGCTCATAGCTACCCGCGCCGGGATCAATAACTACGGCCTTCCCTTCGTGTGATAGCACAAAACAATTCGCTGAAAAAAGCGGAGCCACAATCCTGTCAATACGCATAGCTCTATTCTACAATCCATTTAGCAAAACGTATCCGTCGATCACGAATAGGGAACATTTTTATTTTCCCCTTCCTTCCAATTGCCCTTTCATTCCAGCTAAAGATAGAATGTTAAAAGCAACACAGTGTCGTTTTTCGCCGTGTTTAATAAACAGTGAACGGTTGTGGTGAAAGCCTAAACCCCGTCTCAAGTAAAGGAAGATCGTGTCTGAGATTTCTACCCCTAACGAGTCCAACCAGCAGGAAGCCGTAGTGGAAACCACTTCCACTCCCAATTCCTTTGACAATCCTGAAGCTTTTGGTCGTATCGACGACGAAGGCAACGTCTGGGTCAAGGACGGCGATGAAGAACGGCAGGTAGGCCAGTATCCGGACGGAGTACCTGAAAATGGTCTAGACCTGTACATTCGTCGTTTCCTTGATTTGCAGGCTCAGGTCAAGCTATTTGCAGACCGTCTTGCTAACCTTTCTCCACGCGATATCGACCAGACACTCTCTTCGCTTCGTAAATCCGTAGTGGCTCCTCATGCAGTAGGTAACCTTCCAGCTTTACGCAACCGTATTGAAGAATTAGCCAAGACCGCGGAAGAATACAAAGAGCAGGCTCGCGCTGCACGCGCAGCCGCACGTGAAGAAGCGCTCGCTCGTCGGACAGCCATCGTTGAAGCAGCCGAAGCACTCGCTGCACAAGACCCTGAGCGCACCCAGTGGAAAGTTTCTGGACAGAAGCTAAGGGATCTTCTGGATGATTGGAAACAAGCCCAGAAGTCTGGACCAAAGTTAGAACGTTCCGCGGAAGATGCACTATGGAAGCGTTTTTCTTCAGCACGAACTGTTTTTGACCGCCATCGTCGTCAGTTCTTCTCGGCTATGGATGCAAAACAAAAAGAAGCAAAAGAAGCAAAAGAAAAACTTATTGCTGAAGCTGAAAAACTTTCCTCTTCAACCGATTGGGGTCACACAGCAGCGGCTTTCCGTACTCTGATGGACCGTTGGAAGGAAGCAGGCCGAGCTAACCGTAAAGAAGATGACGCATTGTGGCAGCGTTTCCGTGCCGCACAGCAAAAGTTCTTTGATGCTCGCCACGCGGCTAACAGCGCCTTAGATGAAGAATACGCAAAGAACCTTGAAGTAAAAGAAGCCCTTTTGCTGGAGGCAGAAGCACTTCTGCCAATTACTGATTTAGAGGCTGCTAAAGCTGCCCTTCGTCCCATCCAAGATAAATGGGACGAAGCTGGAAAGGTTCCGCGCGCTGATGTCCAGCGTGTGGAGCGGCGAATGCGCGCAGTTGAAGATGCTATTCGACACGCGGAACAAGAAGTATGGCAAAAGAGCGACCCCGAAACGAAGGCACGCGCTGAAGGAATGAGGGGACAGCTTGAAGCTCTTATTGCTCAAATCGATGCGGATATTGAGAAGGCAAAGGCCTCTGGGAATGACGCAAAGGTAGCAGAATTGGAATCAGATCGACAGGCACGTGTTGCCTGGTTAGAACAGATTAACGCTTCTGTGGAAGACTAACTAAATAATTCATAGTTTAGGGCTGAGCAATATAAATGCTCAGCCCTAAACTTATCTTATAGAGGATTATCTCTTCTTCTTAGCTTTAGATGGAAGACCTGTCACTCGATATACATCATAGACTCCATCTACACGCCGTAAAGCAGCAAGTATTGCCTTCAAATGGGTAGGTTCAGCCATTTCCAAGGTAAAACGAGCTCGTCCTACTCTATCTGGCGTAGATTCAAAAGAACCGGCACGAATATCAACCTGATAGCCGCTAATTACCTTAGAAAGATCAACTAGAAGTGATCCTCTATCCAAAGCTTCAACTTCAATCTTTACTTCAAAACTAGCGTGAGCATCCTTAATCCAACTAACTTCAATTAGTCGTTCAGGTTCTGCTTTCAATGCTCCAACATTAACGCAATCTTCCTGATGTACTGAAACACCAGATCCACGTGTAACGAAGCCAATAATCTTATCGCCAGGCACTGGAGTACAGCACTTAGCTAGCTTGACCAGTGCTTCATCACCGTTGAGTCCAGCCACTTCAATTCCCGTGGAAGAACGGGTAGGTTTACGAGTCCGAGGCTCACTTATAGTAGTTGGCGAAACCGCTTCAGAAAGAGTTTCTTCTACCCCATCATCCCCACCGTGAATATCGACTAGATGCTTTATCACGTTAGCTGCTGATACCTGATGATCGCCTAAAGCAGCATAAAGACCAGCAACTTCGACATATCCCATATCGGTGGCCACAGCCAATAGGCTTTCATGATCAAGCAAACGACGTAAGGGAAGATTCTGCTTGCGCATCGCGTTAGCAAGTTCACTCTTTCCTAATTCAATAGCTTCTTCGCGTCGCTCACGTGAGAACCACTGTTTGATTTTATTTCTAGCACGTGGAGATTTAACAATATTCATCCAGTCCCGGGACGGACCGGCTTTTTCCGAATGAGAGGTAAGAATCTCTACCTTGTCACCATTTTCCAGTTTCCAGTCCAAAGAAACCAGTCTTCCATTTACTTTGGCTCCAACTGTACGATGTCCTACCTCAGTATGAACCGCATATGCAAAGTCCAAAGGAGTCGCATTTTCTGGTAAGGAGATAATTGATCCCTTAGGTGTAAATACATACACCTGAAGACCGCTCATCTCGTAACGCAAGGAGTCTAGGAATTCCTCGGGGTCCTGCGTTTCAGACTGCCAATCAACCAGTTGACGAAGCCAACCCATTTGCGAGTTGCTATCTTCCTCAAGTTTGTCTGGCCGTTTGCCTTCTGCATTTGGGTTCTCTTTATACTTCCAGTGGGCAGCAACACCGTATTCGGCTCTACGGTGCATTTCAAAAGTACGAATTTGTACCTCTATGGGCTTACCACCGGGACCGATTACAGTTGTATGCAAAGACTGATACATGTTGAACTTAGGCATAGCGATGTAGTCTTTAAAACGCCCTGCTAAAGGATGCCATTTCGCATGCATTGCACCCAAAACTGCATAGCAATCACGCACTGATTCAACCAGAACACGCACCGCTACTAGGTCATAAATCTCATCAAATTCACGTCCCCGAACAATCATTTTTTGGTAAATCGAGTAGTGGTGTTTGGGACGCCCTGAGACGCTTCCCTTAATTCCCGATTTACGTAGTTCTTCTTCGATGTTTAAGATGACATCTTTAAGATATTTAGTACGCTCTGGAGCGCGTTCTTGGATGAGATTATCGATTTCTTCATATCGTCCTGGATAAAGCGTTTTGAAAGATAGCTCTTCTAATTCATACTTAACCGTATTCATACCAAGACGGTGTGCTAAAGGAGCATATATCTCAAGGGTTTCCCGAGCTTTAGATTTAGCTGAATCAGGATTTACAAAACGCCAGGTACGAGCATTGTGCAATCGGTCCGCGAGTTTGATTACCAAAACACGGATGTCTTTAGACATTGCGATAATCATTTTACGTACGGTTTCGGAAGCCGCCGCATCACCGTACTTAACCTTATCGAGTTTGGTTACTCCATCTACCAAAAGTGCGATTTGCGGCCCAAAATCTCGTTCTAGTTCTTCAAGAGTATATTCCGTGTCCTCTACCGTATCGTGTAAAAGGGCGGCGGCAAGAGTAATACTAGTCATCCCTAGTTCCGCAAGAATTGTTGCTACTGCAACAGGGTGAGTGATGTATGGCTCTCCCGATTTGCGCTTCTGGGGTGCATGCAATCGTGCCGCAGTATCGTATGCACGCTCAATTAACTCAATTTCCGCTTTTGGATGATGTGCTCTCAGTGCCCGTACCAGTGGTTCTATCTCTGGGGCAGTTACTCGACGACGAGATCCAAAACGTAACAGCGAAGAACGCACGCGGGACCCTGGAACTACAGTTCCAGAATCCCGCGTAGCAGATGAATTATCGTTCATTTAACTATTTTATGATGATTTTCCTTTTTGATGCTCGCCCAATAATCTAAAAGGTTAAAAGTGCGTCAATCTCGACATTATTGTCAAGACTCTCGAGCTTTTCGCGACCTTTAAGAGCTTTAAGCTCCATCAAAACGCAGATGGCTTCAGCTTGCGCACCTGATTTCTCAATCAGTTCCACAGCCGCAGAAGCAGTCCCTCCGGTAGCTAAGACATCGTCGATGATAAGAACCCTATCGCCTTCGTGTACGGAATCAGGACGGATTTCCATACGTGCAGCACCATACTCAAGCTCATAATCAACCCCGATAACAGGTCCGGGTAATTTTCCGGCTTTACGAATTGTTAACATACCAATCCCTAAAGCAATAGCCAATGGTGCGGCAAGGATAAACCCGCGTGATTCTAGCCCAGCAATTGCATCTATGCGCCCACGGTAACGTTTCGCTAATTCATCAATTAGCTCGGCAAAGGCCTCACCGTTTGCTAACAATGGAGTGATATCACGGAAAAGAACACCCGGTTCGGGAAAATCTGGTATTTCTCGTAGATTAGAGGAAATAATTTCCGCAAGACGTTCATTGTTATTCATCGCTTACTCCGTTTCTTACGCTTAGGCTGTGCAGCTTGTCCAAGGTGTCCCCCGGCAGACAAAGGAGCCACACGCACAGGTGCCAGCTTAGTTTCTCCATCAACTGATTCAGATTCTACAGTTGTGCCTTCTCGACGGCTTAGAACAGCAGAATTATGTTTTTTCGCAGATTCAGTCCGGTCATTTAACCAAGTAAGCAATGGAGAAGCAATGAATAGAGAGGAAAATGCACCCGATATCATTCCAACAAATAATGCAAGAGAAATATCAAGTAGTGTTCCGGCTCCCAATAGCATCGCACCAATTACTAGGATTGAAGCAACTGGCAAAAGCGCCACAACAGAGGTGTTAATAGAACGGACGAAAGTCTGGTTAACTGCCAAGTTAACCAATTCTCCATAGGTGTAACGGTATTGTCCTTGATATCCCTTAGTCAGCTCTCGAACTTTATCGAAAACAACCACGGTGTCATAAAGTGAATACGCCAAAATTGTTAAGAAACCAATGACCGTTGCCGGAGAAACTTCAATTTGTGTAAGAGCAAAGAATCCAGCCAACACAAACATGTCATTCACTAGAGCAAAGAGAGCTGCAGCAGCCATTCTCCAGTTATGGAAGTAAAGAGTCATCATCAACGAGACAAAGACAATAAAGATGATTAGTGAAGTAAGTGCCTTCTTTGTAACTCCGGCTCCCCATGAAGGACCAACAAAAGTAGAAGTCACGTTTTCTGCTTTAACCTTGTAAGCATCAGCCAGTATTTTTGCTACTTTTGTAGTTTGCGCCGGGGTAAGAGACTGCGTCTGCACACGAATCCCGTCTAGACCCACGTTAGAAACGCGCGCACCATCCTTGATATCCGCTTTCTTCAAAGCCTCGTAGGCAATATCTTGCTTATTCGTCTGCACCTGCGAAATAGTGAATTCCGAGCCTCCACGAAATTCGATTCCCGGGTTAAGTCGGAAAATACCAACCGCAAGTGAAGCGATTAGAATCACTGCCAAGCTGACACTCAAAAATGCTTTACGTTTACCGATTACATTCAAAGAACGCTCGCCGGAATAAAGCTGCTGTCCCAATTTACTGAGATTAAACATCAGTGGCTCTCCTTTCCAGTCGAGGCTTCGGCTTCCGTTTTGTTGGCCTTTCGCGCAGCACGTCGCGCAGCAATAGAATTATCTGCCGAGGCTGCCTGTACTCGGACACGTCCGCGTCCGGCATATACCGGAGATTTAGCGCCGAGAGTCTCTGCGTCAAAGCCAGACCAGCGCTTCCCCTGTCCGAAGAATGGAATATTCAATAGAAGAACCATAATCGGGTGCGTGAACATGAAGATTACCGCAAGGTCAATCAGGGTAGTCAGACCCAGCGTAAAAGCAAATCCTTGAACCCCACCAACAGCAAGTACATATAAAATCACAGCAGCAAGAATATTAACTGCATCTGAAATCAAAATTGTGTGCTTAGCGTGCTTCCAACCAGTGTCAACGGCATCACGCAAAGTAGCGCCATCACGTACTTCGTCCCTAATCCGTTCGAAATAAACAATGAAGGAGTCAGCCGTAATACCAATAGAAATAATCAAACCTGTAACACCGGGAAGGGAAAGACGGTACCCCATTCCCCAAGAGAGCAAGGCTACCGATAGGTAGGTTGCTAGAGCCGCAACCGTTAGCGATCCTAGAGCAACAAGGGAAAGACCGTGGTAAGCCCAGGCAAGGTACAAAATAACCAGAATCAAACCAATAAGACCTGCCCACAATCCTTTTTGTAGGTGATCAGATCCTAAAGTAGCGGAAATTTTCTGTTCAGACTCGACCTTAAATGATAGCGGCAACGAACCAAACTGAAGTTGGTTAGCCAAAGCCGCAGCGCTCTTGGCCGTGAAGTTACCTGTAATCTGCGCGTTTCCACCAGCGATAATTCCTTCAATTCCCGGTGCGGAAATGACTACTCCATCAAGAACGATAGCAAAACGGTTCTTGGTTGGATTTGTCTGGCGGAACTCAAATAGACGAGTGCTGACCTCTGTGAATTGGGTAGTACCCTTCGAATTGAACGACAGGTCAACCACCCATTTACCAGTTGTTCCCCCACCCTGGATTGTTTGCGGGGCTGGAAGTGCCTGTTTAATTTCTGATCCAAATATATCTACTGGTGAAAGAATATATTTCTGGTGCCCATCAGCATCACAGGCGGCGATTGCCTTGTCATCAGGCTGAGGTGCAACATCATTTAGTTTCTTAGGGTCGGTACAGTCAAGTAGATAGAAATCATAGAGTGTCTTTTCTGTAATCCACTCATCGGAGGAATGGTTCTTCGGCTTTTCCGCCGGAGACTCATCGATCTTGCCATCAGCATTTTTATCAGCAAGACGTTTAGCGATTTCTTCCGGAGTTAGTTTAGCAAATTCTTCAGCCTGCTTAATTTCAAGCTCTCGCTTAGCCAATGCCTCTGGCTTAGCATTACCTTCCGGAGTTGCCGATTGTAATTGCTTAGCTTGGTCAGCAAATACCTTAGGATTAACAGCACCGGCCTGCGGAGAAGCTACTAACACAGAACGGAAAACCATAAGCGCTGATTTACGAACGAGGTTAAGAGTTTCTTCCGAGGGAGTACCCGGAAGGGAAACAACGATGTTTTGCCCACCTTGTGAGGTAATTTCAGCTTCGGCCA
Source organism: Actinomycetaceae bacterium TAE3-ERU4 (assembly GCA_019218365.1). Taxonomy (GTDB): domain Bacteria; phylum Actinomycetota; class Actinomycetes; order Actinomycetales; family Actinomycetaceae; genus Boudabousia. Next base: position 166,828 of record JAHUUJ010000003.1, read on the forward strand.
CACCCGATGCGTCAACACGCTGTCGGATAATGTCAATTGCTTGGTTAAGATCCTCGTTAGTTACCTGGGTACGTCCATCTTTAGCAACCTTCCCCTCAGTTGCCTGAGGAGTTAACACAAGTTGCGTTCCACCTTCTAGGTCCAGAGCAAGCTTCGGTTTCCATGAAGCCTTCCCAAGGTAAGATCCAATTCCTAAGACAAGCGTACCGATTACCAGCATTACAAGGAATGCGATAAGCGGCTTCTTTGCCTTTTTTGTCCGGGTATCTGCCACGGTTCTTCTTCCGTTTCTCAGGCGCACATAAAGCGCGCATTTCTAATCCGCATAGATTCTACAACAATATTTTTAAGGCACGTTATAGACAAAGGAGATAATCCTGAAATCGTCACCCATAACGCACTTTAAGGAACCGCGGATTTTCATCCTTGGTTCCTTAAAAGTTAAGAAAATTATTCTTTGTCTGCATCGTATTCAGGAAGCGACTCTTCCTTCGCCGCTTCGTAATCACTCAGGGAGCCATCCGCGAAGGGAGGTTCTTCAGCTTTCAAAATTGAATTCCGGTTCCACAAGCTTTCGTCGCCTAAGGGAGTTTCTAAAGTCACTACATCGCCATCAATTTCTACTACGCGACCATAGAATCCCGCACGGGTCATTACCCATTTCCCCGGAACCAAAGCTTCCTTTTGTTCTTCCAACATCTGCTGACGCTGTTTTTTCGCATTACGTGACATCCAAAACATCAGCACAATCATTGCCAACAAAAAAATTGGCATTACTAGTTGGCTACCATCGCCCATGCTTCCTCCTTATGGTTATAGCTGCAGATAAACAGTCTAGGGTTTAATAGTAACTATTGCTAGTTACGTTATTCTTTATCTCTTTTTAAACTATCAAAATAGGCCAGACGGAGGAGTCAAGCCTAAATGATTCCAAGCTTTAACAGTGGCTTGACGCCCCCTCGGTGTACGAATTATGAAACCTTCTCTAACTAGGTATGGTTCCGCAACAGTCTCTACAGTCTCAGGCTCTTCCCCAATAGACATGGCGAGCGTCGAGACCCCCACTGGACCTCCTGCAAAACGTTGACAAATACCTTCAATTACCATTCTGTCTAATCGGTCTAAGCCCTGCGGATCTACCTCAAAAAGTGTTAGCGCTTCCCGGGCAGACGAAAGATTAACACTTCCGTTTCCATGCACTTGAGCATAGTCACAGACTCGTCGCAGTAAACGATTGGCGATACGCGGAGTTCCCCGAGATCGACGAGCTAACTCAGTAGTTGCGCTTGTAGCTATATCTGTTCCAAGCAGACCTGCTGAACGTTTAACAATGCTTTCTAGCTCATCCACTTCATAATATTCTAGGTGCCCGGTATATCCGAACCTATCACGTAAGGGAGCGGGCAACAGTCCCGCACGCGTAGTTGCTCCAACAACTGTGAAAGGTGGAAGCGTTAACGGAATAGAAGTCGCGCCGGGTCCTTTCCCCACAACAACATCAACGCGAAAATCTTCCATCGCCAGGTAAAGCATTTCTTCCGCAGGTCGAGCTAAACGGTGGATTTCATCAATGAAAAGAACATCTCCTTCTTGGAGAGAAGAAAGAATCGAGGCTAAGTCACCAGCATGTTGAATTGCAGGTCCGGAAGTAAGACGAAGATTACTACCCATTTCCGCCGCAATAATCATCGAAAGTGTCGTTTTCCCAAGTCCAGGAGGACCGGAAAGAAGAACATGGTCAGCACTTGAGCCACGTAGTTTCGCCGCATCCAACACTAATTTCAACTGGCTGCGGAGTTTCTTCTGGCCAACAAACTCATCTAAAAGTTTAGGCCGCAGGGCACTTTCCGCCGCCCTCTCTGCTTCGCTCGCACCAGTATCTACCAAAGACTCCATTTACCTTCCCCCTAAAATCTGCAAAGCTAAACGAAGAATTAGTTCATTTGAAGCCGCCGGATGAGACTCTAATACCTGCCCCACAGCAGCTTCAGCTTTTTGAGATTGCCACCCAAGTTGAACTAGAGCTTCTTGAACTTCCGCACCACCGGAAACAGGTAAAGGTATTCCTGAAGACTGCGAAAGACGCGTTGGGGCCCCCAACTTATCCCCTATCTCCAGGATTATTCTCTGCGCTCCTTTTTTCCCTATCCCCTTTACCCCGGTCAAGGCTTTTTCATTTTTACTTGCCGCTATCGCCCTCAGTTCTTCCGCATCATAAAGAGAAAGAATCGCTAAAGCCATTTTAGGGCCAACTCCGGTAAGGGTAATCAAAGTTTCAAAGGCAGCTCGATCATCAGAATTTTCAAATCCAAAAATAGTCATGCTATCTTCACGCACAACAAGAGATGTAGAAAGGAAAACTTCTTTTCCAATTTGGAATGAAGCCAAAGTGTTAGTCGGTGCAAAAACCAGCATTCCGAATCCGCCTACAGTAACAACTGCGTTGGTAAGACCAATTTCACTAACGGTCCCCCGGATAGATGCAATCATTTATTAAACTCCCTAAACCTTTCGAACATCTGTACGATATTGTAGTCTATTTAGAGCTTTTTGGAGCTACTGCCCCAGTGCGTCGCAATTTCGCCTGCGCTTGCGCCCACTGTTGTTGAGCAGGAGTAAGTGCCTTCCGGGAAGAAACTTTCCCAGAAAGTGAAACGGTAAAATCTTCCTCGGCGCTAGCTCCAAGCAATCCGGACCCCCGCCAAGCTTGACAAATCGCAATTGCTAACGCATCTGCAGCATCGGCTGGTTTAGGTGGGGCAGATAAGCGTAAGATCCTTTGCACCATTGCCTGTACTTGAGCTTTTCCAGCTTTCCCATTACCCGTAACAGCGGCTTTAACCTCAGAAGGTGTGTGCACAGCCATCGGTAATTTAGCTCTTCCTACAGCGGTCATGGCGCACCCCATAACCATCATCGTAGTAGTTACCGACTGTAGATTATCCTGCACAAAGACTCGTTCTATAGCAGCCAAATCGGGAGAGTATTCTTCTATCACCCAATCTAGTCCATCGGCAATATCACGTAACCTAAAGTGTGTTGCCAGTTTAGGATCAGAACGAACCACCCCGACATGGACAAGCCGGGCCTGACGAGAAGCATCAACATCAATTACGCCAATGCCGCACCTAGTCAGGCCCGGGTCAATCCCTAAAATTCTCAAGGAAAATCAGTCGTTCTCTAGCTCAGCCAGAACCTCATCAGAAACAGACAGGTTAGTGAAAACGTTCTGAACATCATCGGAATCTTCCAGAGCATCAATCAGCTTACCCACCTTGCGCATGCCATCGGCATCCAGCTCAACTGAAGTTGAAGGCAACCACTGAACTTCCGCAGAATCATAGTCGATATTGGCCGCCTGCAAAGCTTTACGGACCTCAACTACGTCAGTAGCGGCGGAGATAATCTCAAAGTTATCTCCCTGGTCATTGACTTCTTCCGCTCCTGCATCCAAGACGGTTTCCAGCAAAGTTTCTTCGTCAATGCCTTCTCCTGCAGGAACCTGAACTACACCAAAACGGCTAAATAGGTAAGCTACCGAACCGGGGTCCGCAAGGCTTCCTCCGTTACGAGTAAAAGCTACACGCACTTCCGAAGCCGCACGGTTACGGTTATCCGTTAGACATTCAACCAAGAATGCAACACCATTAGGCCCGTATCCCTCGTACATAATTGTCTGCCAGTCGGCACCGCCAGCGTCCTCGCCGGAACCACGTTTTACAGCGCGATCAATATTGTCAGCAGGAACCGAGTTCTTCTTCGCCTTTTGAATAGCATCAAATAGTGTGGGGTTACCGGCGGGGTCGCCACCGCCAGTTCGCGCCGCAACTTCAATGTTCTTAATCAAACGCGCAAACAGTTTTCCACGCTTGGCATCAATCGCAGCCTTCTTGTGCTTCGTTGTTGCCCACTTAGAGTGTCCCGACATAAGTTCTCCTCATACTGGTTAAAGGTCTTTCAGTATTCTAACTTATTTATCGTCATTAAGGCCTGAATAAAACCAAGCTTAAGCTAGGAATCACTGACTGGTAAAAGATCTAACAAATTGGAGGGAAAAACTCTGCCTCCTCGATGAGCAAATTCCTCCACTTCTTTAGGAGAAATCCAAACTACCTTTTCTGAGCCAGAGTCTCCAAAAGTAGCTGTTAAATCTATATGGTCATCCAATACCAAACTATAGAAAAGCTCATGTTGTTTAATAGGCCCAGACAGATAATCAAGCACAGCGTCACGCGAGGCAATAGGTTCCCCTATCTGATTATCACTTATCCGGATTCCAGTTTCTTCATAAATCTCACGCACAAGCGCGCTAATCGGAGATTCTCCGGCTTCCAGTCCCCCGCCGATTGTATACAGGCATTCACGTCCATCCGGATACCCCTCATCACGACCACGAACGAGCAATAAATTACCTGCAGAATCTGTGATTAGCGCTCTGGCGGTCTGTCGTTGCCCGAGCTGAGGGGTAGTTATCTCACGTTGCGCTAAAGAAACATCAAGTGAAAAATCACTTACTTCAAACCAGGCTTCTTGCAACTCTTTACGCTGTTGCTCTAACAACTTTGGAATTGCCTTTGTTTGCGCGATTAACGGAAAGAAGTTCGCGTCACCGCTCCAGCGTGGCACTATATGCTGATGCAGATGGGCAGCTATCCCGGCTCCGGCTACTTCTCCCTGGTTCATCCCCAGATTCATCCCATGACAAGAAGTAACACGCTTCAAGACACGCATTGCCCATGCAGTCACTTCCCCAAACTCTTGTCTCTCAGCAGGAGTCATATCAACATACTGGGGCACATGCCTATATGGTAATACCAGGAGATGCCCCGAGTTATAGGGGAAAAGATTCATCACCACGAATACCAATTCACCTCGATAGACTATTAGCCCATCCTCATCAGATTCTTTAGGTGATTGGCAAAAGGGACATTCTTGACTACGGGCGCTAGACGGTTTGGCATCGCCACCAATATAAGCCATCCGGTGTGGGGTCCAAAGACGCGAAAAAGCATCTGGCGCACCTGGCAATTGGCTAGCTTCTTGAAATCTAGCGCCCGTTTCCATTAAAGTTCCTCGTTAGTCCGCGATTCGATAGCTTCCACAATACGTTGAACTGCCTCAGCAACTGGAACCTGGTTATCCTGACGTCCTCCGCGATAACGGAAAGAAACCGCTCCTGCATCAACATCGTCACCACCGGCAATTAGAGTGAAAGGAATCTTGTCCTTGGAGGCATTACGAATCTTCTTCCCGAAACGGTCATCCGATAAATCAACCTCGGCTCGTACACCAGCAGCAAGCAATTGTGCACAAATATCCTTACAGTACTGGTCAAAGGCTTCCGCAACTGGAACCAAACGAACCTGGACTGGAGCCAGCCAAGCGGGGAATGCCCCTGCGTAATGCTCTACCAGAATTCCAAAGAATCTTTCAATAGCCCCAAACTTCGCCGCGTGAATCATCACAGGACGTTTATGAGTTCCGTCCGGAGCCGTATATTCAAGTCCAAAACGCTCTGGCTGATTAAAGTCATACTGAATAGTTGACATCTGCCAAGTACGTCCCATAGCGTCCTTTACCTGAACTGAAATCTTTGGCCCGTAGAAAGCTGCCCCACCCGGATCAGGCACCCATTCCAAACCACTTTCTTCAACACACTGGCGTAATACATTCGTAGCATTTTCCCACTGCTGATCAGAGCCGATAAACTTGTCTTTTTTCTTTCCATCCTCATCGCGGGTTGAAAGCTCAAGGTAGAAGTCTTTCAAACCAAAATCGGATAGCAGCTTGAGAACAAAGTTAAGCAGGTGTTTAATTTCATCAGCGGCTTGCTCCTCCATCACATAACTGTGGGAGTCATCCTGCGTAATCATACGAACTCGAGTAAGACCCTGGAGAACACCAGATTTCTCATTTCGATAAACAGTCCCGAATTCAAAGAAACGCAACGGAAGTTCACGATACGAACGTCCACGCGACTTAAAAATTAAGTTGTGCATTGGACAGTTCATAGCCTTGAGATAATACTTCTGCCCATCATCATCCATCGGGGGGAACATGCCATCCGCATAGTAGGGCAAGTGCCCAGAAGTATGGAACAAATCTTCACGAGAAATATGTGGTGTTGAAACGTACAAAAATCCATTTTCGATGTGAGCCTTACGTACGTAATCTTCCATCACACGACGAACTACACCACCCTTAGGATGGAATACTGGTAGACCTGCACCAAGTTCTTCTGGAAAGCTAAAAAGATCAAGCTCAGTACCCAGTTTACGGTGGTCGCGCTTTGCCGCTTCGGCAATCCGATTCTGGTAGGCAATAAGGTCATCCTTCGTTGCCCAAGCGGTACCGTAAATACGCTGCAATTGATCATTGGCCTGATCTCCCTTCCAATAGGCGGAAGAAAACTTAGTCAGCGCGAATCCATTACCGATTAACCGTGTAGATGGAAGATGCGGACCGCGACACAAATCAGTCCACACGCATTCACCGTTACGATTTACGTTGTCGTACATAGTCAGAGAGCCTTCTCCAACCTCGACCGACGCACCTTCAGCTCCCGAGCCCTTAGTCTGTACTAGTTCCAGTTTATAGGGCTGATTAGCTAGCTCCCGTTGGGCTTCTTCCTCGCTAATGGGACGGCGCACGAACCGCTGCCCTTCCTTAACGATACGCTTCATACGCTTTTCAATCTGCTTAAGCAACTCTGGAGTTACAGACTCAATATTTCCAAAGTCATAGTAGAAACCGTCCCTGATAAAAGGACCAATACCCAAATTTACGTCAGGAAAAATCTCCTGCACGGCCTGTGCCATCACGTGCGTTGTTGAGTGACGCAAAATATTTAAGCCATCTTCGGAATCGATAGTTACCGGCTCAACTTCTAACCCTGGCTCCAAAGGGGTTGACATATCTTTTAGCTGGCCATTGATACGGAGGGCAACTACTTCCTTACGACCCGAGAAAAGCTCGAACCCGTCAGCTTCGTCTTGGACTTTAATAGCACCCTGGGCTACGTGCGTCACGACAGACTCCTTAAGATTTTATTTCAATGATTTAAACGTTGAAATTGTACCCCACCTTGAGGTAATTAAGGTGTATTTGAGAAGAAAAAAATCTCTCCAGAGCTAGTAAACACGCAAAACCCAAAGGATAGATATAAGCAAAATTACTAACCTGTGAGGTAAAAGTTAAAACGGAAAGGATAAAACTTTCCAACACTAAATACTAAAGTGGAGGTGGGTACGGGATTCGAACCCGTGTATACGGCTTTGCAGGCCGCTGCCTCGCCTCTCGGCCAACCCACCATAGTCTTTAGGTAACCCTAGAAACCGAGCGGATGACGGGACTCGAACCCGCGACCCTCACCTTGGCAAGGTGATGCTCTACCAACTGAGCCACATCCGCAATTTTGGGAATAGTTCTTACGAACTACCGTGGGCGATACTGGGTTCGAACCAGTGACCTCTTCCGTGTCAGGGAAGCGCGCTACCGCTGCGCCAATCGCCCGAGCGGATGACGGGACTCGAACCCGCGACCCTCACCTTGGCAAGGTGATGCTCTACCAACTGAGCCACATCCGCGTTTTTCAACCTCGCTAGTTTAGCGCACTCTTTTGCAAAATCAAAACGAAGCAAAAAGAAGATAACTTTCTAACAAAAGTCGTGGGCGATACTGGGTTCGAACCAGTGACCTCTTCCGTGTGAAGGAAGCGCGCTACCGCTGCGCCAATCGCCCTAGCAGGTTGATAGTTTAGACTACCAGACATTGCCGTGCAACATTATGGTTATTAGCATTTTCTTCCCTTTTACCCCACTAGCATCAGACAAGAAAAATAAATATTTCCCATAGCGTCATTTCCCCCACTTACCGCTTTATCATGCAACAATACAACTATGGAAATTTGGCCTGGTAAACCCTACCCACTCGGCGCTACCTATGACGGTAGCGGGACAAACTTTGCTCTTTATTCGTCTGTGGCTACTAAGGTTGAACTCTGCCTCCTAGACGAAAACCTAAATGAAACTCGCATCCCGTTAAATGAAGTGGACGCTTCTGTTTGGCACGGTTATTTACCCGGCCTTCAGCCTGGACAGCGCTACGGATTTAGGGTGTACGGCCCCTATGCCCCTGATAACGGGCACCGTTGCGACCCCTCTAAATTGCTCTTGGACCCATATGCGCGAGCAATTTGCGGACAGGTAGAACATAACGAAGCAATGTATGCCTACAGCTTTAGTGACCCGCAGCAGCGCAACGAAAGCGATTCTAAAGAATTCAATATGCATGCGGTAGTTGTAAATCCCTATTTCGATTGGGGTAACGATCGAGCCCCAAGCCACGAGTACCATGAATCGGTCATCTACGAAGCGCACGTAAAAGGGTTAACTCAATCCAATCCTAATATTCCCGAAGAATTACGGGGGACATATGCCGGTATAGCACACCCGGAAACAATTGATTACCTAAAGCAACTAGGGATTACAGCACTGGAACTGATGCCCTGTCACCAATTTGTAAATGACCACCATCTAATTGAAAAAGGCCTTTCAAATTACTGGGGTTACAATACTATTGGCTTTTTTGCTCCACAAAATACCTACAGTTCCGCAACCGCTGCCGGTGGTGAAGTAGCAGAATTTAAATCTATGGTTAAGGCTCTTCACGAAGCTGACATAGAAGTAATCATGGACGTGGTTTACAACCACACTGCCGAGGGCAATCACATGGGCCCAACAATTTCTTTCCGGGGAATAGATAATGCTGCCTACTATCGTTTAGTCGACAATGACAAAGCACACTATTTTGACACTACAGGAACCGGAAATTCCCTCCTCATGCGTTCCCCGGCGGTACTACAGCTAATTATGGATTCTTTACGCTACTGGGTTACTGAGATGCACGTAGATGGATTCCGTTTTGATTTAGCCTCTACCCTGGCTCGACAATTCCACGAAGTAGATAAACTATCCGCATTCTTCGATTTGATTCATCAAGATCCAATTGTTTCCCAGGTAAAGCTTATTGCTGAACCTTGGGACGTTGGTGATGGCGGATACCAGGTGGGAGGTTTTCCTCCCCTATGGACCGAATGGAATGGAAAGTATCGCGATACTGTACGCGATTTCTGGAGGGGCGAGTTCTCAACACTTCCTGAATTTGCTTCTAGGTTCACCGGATCAGCTGATTTATATGAGACTTCGGGAAGATTACCATTAGCTTCAATTAACTTTGTTACCGCTCATGATGGTTTTACCATGCGTGATTTGGTTTCTTATAACGAAAAACATAACGAAGCCAATGGCGAAGGGGGAGCCGACGGCGAGTCTCATAACCGTAGTTGGAACTGCGGAGCTGAAGGCCCGACTGAAGATTCCGAAATCGTAAATCTCCGCGCACGACAACAGCGTAATTTCCTCGCAACTTTAATGCTCTCTCAAGGTGTTCCGATGTTGCTGCATGGAGACGAATACGGACGTACGCAAAAAGGTAATAACAATGTTTATTGCCAAGATAATGAGCTTTCCTGGATGTCTTGGGACTTTACGAGCGAACAGAATGAGCTACGTGCTTTTACGAGCAAGTTAATTGCTTTACGTAAAGAACACCCGGTTTTTCGCCGCCGCCGTTTCTTCAAGGGAGCAGCCTCCCGAGGTGGGGAATCTGATTGGCGAGAAATTGAGTGGTTTAATCCTTCGGGAGAACACATGACCGAGGACGAATGGCAGCAATCATACGCCCGAGCCGTAATGATTTTCCTTAACGGTCACGCAATCACCGAGGTAGATACCTATGGACGCCCAATAGACGATGATTCTTTCTTAGTTCTCTTTAACGCCGCATGGGAAGAAGTAAGTTTCACTCTTCCAGACAGGTCTACCTCTGATTCATGGATTACGGTTCTTAATACTGCAGATGATAACGACACCTCCATACGTGAAGAAGGAGAAACATTGGTTCTTCCTCCTCATTCGACATTGGTGTTTCGTGAGTATTTGCGCAAGGAAGAAAAGTAAAATTTAGTGTGTTCGTAACCCGGCTAGACGGGTTACGAACACACTCTTATCAATGACCGTTTAGTTCTTCTGCATCATCTGTATTGAAGATTTCATACGGTTTAACGAGCTGAGCTTTACCTTTTTGAGTAGTTACTAAGGGATTTGGCAGAGTTATTTTCTCCTTTGTAAACGGATCCGTGAAATTAACTTCCCAATAGATTCTGTAGATTGGATAGAATGTTCCCGTATGAGTAAATTTACGATGCATTTGCCCATGTTTCCCCTCTGGATAAGGCAAAGGTTTTTTAGTAGTGCTAAGAACCTTTCCCCCGTCACCCAAATCTGCTTCATAGCGAATGGCATGTAAATGTACCAAGATTTCCTTATCTGCAATATTTACCGTTAATTCCTGTTCCGTTACATCAGCGTAAATAATCGCATCTTTGTCGGGGATGTGTCTCCCATCTGGCTGAATATGAATCCCGCGCCCTTCTATGGAACGCTGCACTTTATCTCGCAATATATTTTTCACCTGTGGAGATACTCCCCTAGGGCGAGGGATATCTTTCTTCGGGCCACGCGGGTATAACATGTCATAAAGGGCACTACAGTTTTTTCCTAGGCTGGCACCTGGACCAAAAGTATTATTTACTTTTCTTGCCAGTGCTTCCTCTGCATAATATTCGTACAAGGATTCCTCTCTACTAAGAGGAGAACCAACTTTTCGTAGTTTCCAATCCCAGCAAACACGTCTCCAAGCAAACCCTTCGGGAACGCCGGAAGAAACTGAAGAAGCTAATACTTTCTTTTGAATTGCATTTCTTCTCCCAACGCTTTCTTCAGCACTAATAGAAAACTTATTTCCGCTTACCTCACTTGTTATCTCAACATTCTTTTCCTCATTCGTTCCCATAGCTACAGATATACTGGAAGATAGTAAAACAACAGTCAATATAAATGAAACACTAATCTTGATAGTAATTTTCTGTATGGTCATTTTAATTCAAAATTCAATAATTTAACTACATACCATCCATTATTTTTCCAAGCCAAGGAAATACCAAAATTATCTTTATAATTCTCTTGTATTTTTTCTATCTTTGATGATTTACCTCGCTTATAAAACCCTAGGTCTGCCACAATTCCAAATGAGTATTCAAATTCAGGAATCTGCGAACTTAAATTTCCATGTTTAAAATGGTCAGGATAACCAGTGCGCACCCACTTGCCCTCTTGCTTAATTTTCCAAAGAGCTACATGACGATTACGACAGTCTTTACATTCCAAGCTTTCAAGACTGCGCGTTATTTCAGAAGAACCTACATTAGCCCCATAAGCAACCATAGTTATGTAATAAAAAGCAAATTCTAATGCTCCCTCTTTAGTATGCTCGGCTGCCAACGGCGGGAACGCTATCTTCTTTGAATCAAGTACCCAATCAGGCAAGGGGGGTGCATCGTGCGGCTGCGCGGGAATCTTAAACCGATTCTTTAATTGAGCGCGCTCAGCATTTATATCACCACTGGAACCAAGATTTAGAGGGAGTACCTCATCTGCCGGAGGAGCCTCAATGCTGTACGTACGTTCAGGGGTCTCAGGACTCTCAGGAACAGAAATAGTAGGTGAAGCAGTCAGACTCTCCCCTGATTTTACACAAGCAGTAAGCGTAGTCAACGAAAATACACTTAACAACAGGATTAAATAACCAGCACCCTTACTGGTCGCACGTAAAGAAAACATATTCAATTTCTCCCAAATGTTAGGATATTGATGTTTTAAGAATACTCCATCCCGGCTTGACGGGGAAGAAAATATCCACAGGTTTTCTTTGCCTATTTATCAAAATAAAACGGTTTCCATAAGAACTATCTCCTATGGAAACCGTTAAGAAAAGTATCGTTATTGCTTCTTTACTAAGCAGAACGTAACTTTCGTATTCTGGAGACAGCCTTACGTTTTACCTTTAAGGCTGCGACAAGTAATCTGTAACGCATCGGCCAAATTGGATAGTCCCAAGCGCCAGCAAGCTCAACTATATCCTTCGAGAATTTCGTCTTATATTCAGTTACCCCAGCAAGCTGAGGAGCCCTCTCCGAATCAATTCCCATCAAGTCATATGACTCAATGCCTTCCGCTTTCAAGAATCGACAAATTTCCCAGTCAAGCAATGCCGTAACACCAAGTTTACGGCCTTCTTCGCTCGTAGCCCCATAGTATGCAGCTGATTGTTTTTTATAGGTAAGAACAATTGTCCAAGCAATCGGAGCGCCATCAAGTTTAGCTACAAATAGACGGCCGGTTTTTTCACCTAATGAGCTAAGCATATTCCAGTAATTTTTAATATCATTCGCTCGAAATTCATCACGTGCGGCAGTATATTGCAGTATCTCGTAATACTTCTCGAATTCTTCCAGATTATTAACCGATTCTTCCTCGATGCTAATACCTGTATTTCTGGCTGCGTTTTTTATAGATCGACGCCCCCGCTTTTTCATCGAAGCAAGAATCTCTTCTTCGGATGGTCGTAAATCAATCACAACAGTTCGATCATAAGTAACCGTCTGCAATAACTCATGCAAATCATCACGTTTATGCCAGCAATGCAAGCGGACAAAAACGCATTCCGACAAATGCTTTCGCAAGTATCCTCTTAAAGCCCCCAGAAAGGCTTCCTCCAATTCGGCAGAAGGATTACCATCAAGCCAAACAGGGCCTTTCTTAGCCCATAAATAGGTAAATCCTCGCCCGCGGAATTTAGTAAATGAACAAATAGCTAATGGTTTTCGTTCATTAGCTGCCTCAGCCATGAAAATAAATTTCCCATAAGGCTCACGGTCTTCACATACTAAATCAAAGTTATCCCAGCGTGTGGACTGTTCCAAAGGTTCCGCATATCCAGTCTCTTCTAAAAAAGCATCATATTGGGAATTATCAAGTTTTTTTAAGATGTAATTCATTAATCCTCCACTAAATAGCTTCTTCACTGCGTACGGGATAGTATTTCCGGAATTTCAGAATCTGTTTGTACGTGGAAGCAAAAACATAAAAACGACGCTTAAATTGCTTTTCTAGATGATAGCGCAGAGGGTGAACCGAAAGTTTATTCTTCACTAGCTCTTTCACTAAAGTTCGATCTGATTTATCTAAGTATTTTACGAGTAATCCCTTGGGTACTAAAGAATACAGAATCCTACGATTAACTCCAGCAGCTTTTTCAGGGGTGATTCCTCGTAAATCATCGACAACTGCTTTAGCGATATTTCCGCCACTGGCGGTAGCGTAATAGCCATTACGTCCAAGGCGCGGATTAACTTCCAAGAAATACGAAATACCAGAAGCAGAGTCTACTTTCACATCAAAATTAGCGAAACCTCGATACTCTACAGCTTGCAATAGCTTCTCGGCCTGAGAATAAAGCTCCGGATAACTCTCAGTAACCATCGCAAGAGGTACCCCAATTAGTCCTGGAGCGTGGTCTTCAAGCAGAACTCTGGCAGAAGAAAATAGAGTGACTTTCCCGCTAGCGTCTACATACGCGGTTATCGAACGCATGGCGGTATCGTCCCCCAATACTTTTTGTTGGAACACAAACTCGCCTGTAAATCCAGCCTTATACAACTTAGAGATTAAAGCATCAATCTCAGTTTGCGAATGTAGCTGAAAAACTTTTTTCTGGCCTTCAAAAGTAACCTTCTCATAATCGGCAGATAACGAAGGCTTAGCAATCACCGGAAAAGTTAATCCTGATTCAATTGCCTCCAAAGCTGGGCAAGAAGAATCAGGTATAAAACGCAAAGATACTGTTAGCGGAGTCGGAATATCTAGCGAATTACATAAATCATTAAAGGCTGTTTTATCCGAAATCTTTTTATATGAATCAGGGGTGAGAATAGGCATGAAGTAATACTTTTCAAGTTCTTCGTGGCGATTTATCATCGCCTCTACTAAATGATCGGTATTACATAACAAAATCGTTTGCTTTCCTGGCTGGCACAATTCCTGTGCATGTTCCAGTAAATAATCTATATAGGTATCAGTTGTTACATCGAGCCCAATTGAGTGAACAGTCAGAATATCCGAGTGGGAAACAGGACCGAAAGCGGCTCTTGCCACCACTTGTGAATGTAGTCCATAAGTTTGATGAAAAGTCCGTGCAAGAGCATAGATTCCAGTATCGGAGCCAACTAAGACCACGTTAAAATCATCCGCAGAATTTTTCTGCGTACCTTTTTCAGGCATGAGTCTCCATTCATTGCCTCATAATCGGCATATCAATAACTCGGTTAAACTTAACTAATAGTAACTGTTTAGGTGCACTAGTGCCTAGAACTCGGCGTGCCATGTCTATTTTTCTCTTCTAAACAGTTACCCTGCTTAATTGTGAAGACAACTCCGGAACCACCTTCCGAGTTCCTTGATGCTCTCTACAGTCTACGCAAAGCATGTGCTGCAGATATATACAAGGTCATGGAAGTCCCCCCACCCAAGGGAATTGCCCCCTACTCGGCAGCGCTCGCCTTAGAAGCGATAACAGAAGGCAAAGATTCCATCCATGCGCATGGACGTTTCATCGTACTTTATGATCCAGAAGGTCAGGAAACTTGGGGAGGACGTTTCCGCCTAGTAATGATGATTCATTGTATAACTGATAGCGAAATAGCCAATGATCCAGTAATTAAGACCGTAGCTTGGGATTGGTTGCATGAAGCCTTCGATTCAGCAGGTGCGGCAGTAAAACATCTAACAGGTACTGTAACAACAGAATCTTCGCAGTCCTTTGGTGGTCTGAAAAACCTCGGAGACACTTCTTCGATTGAAATCCGGGCTTCTTGGTCCCCATTGACAAATTCTTTGGAATCTCATCTAGAAGCTTGGGCCACATTAGCGATTCTTTGTTCAGGTCGCGAGCCTGTTGCCCAACTAAAACCAGTTATCGACCTAGGTTCAAGAGCATGAGTGAGGAGAATCCTTACCCGATAAAGTACTTTCCGAAATCAGGAGTCCCCTCTCCTATAGCTACTTTAGAGGAATTAGAGGAAGCCAATAAACATTTCCTTAAATTTCCCGGACCTGTAGCGGTTGATGCAGAAAGGGCAAGCGGTTACCGATACGGCGAACCTACTGTTTTGGTCCAAATTAAAAGTAACGCTGGAAAAATATTTCTCATAGACACCATGGCTATTCCAAATTTGTCGTTACTGCAAGCTTCTCTAGGAAAAACCTGCTGGATATTACACGATGCCGCACAAGACTTAGAAGGAATTGCACAACTAGGATTACAGCCAGCAGAGATTTTTGACACTGCCGTTGCCGCTAGATTAGTGGGATTACGACGTTTTGGACTAGCTGCCGTATGCGAACAACTACTCGGGGTCACACTCGATAAAAACCATCAAGCAGACAATTGGTCAATCCGTCCCATTCCACGAGATTGGCTTTGTTATGCAGCCCTAGATGTAGAACTACTACATGAAATACATAATCTTCTTCGCGAAGAACTAGTGTCTCTCAATCGTCTTAGTTGGTTAGAAGAATCATGCGAATACATACGCTGCCGCCCGCCGCGAGAACCTAAAAAAGATAGGTGGCGGCGTGGGTCTAACGGGGTTCTTTCGACTGCACGACAGTTAGCAACCCTAAAGTTACTCTACGAAAAACGCGATGAAATCGCCAAAAAACTAGACGTATCTCCAGGAAGATTCCTCAACACTGCAGCAATCGTAGCCGCCGCACGCAGACGCCCACGAAGCCGTCGAGAATTAGCCAAAATAAACGGTTTCCGTTCCCCCCTAGTACGTAGCTATGAGGACGAATGGCTGGATGTAATTGAAGAAGCCCGTTGGATTCCAGAAACCCAATTGCCCCCGCTAAAAGTTAAGCCTACCCCTACCTATATTCCCTGTTACGATTCCGCTTCAGTTCTTAAAGAAAATGCCGCCGCTGCATTCGAGAAACTACGGGCACTACTTCAAAAAAAAGCAGAAAATCTAGATATTGAAACCGTCCTGCTAGCCACTTCTGCCCAAATAAAACATCTTGGCTGGTTTGCTGCAGACTACGCCTGCTCTGGCGGAGAACCAGCTCCGCTCGATGATGAGCTTAGCGAACTAGGCTTTACTAAATGGCAACAAGAAATAATTGCACCTCTGGTACGTGCAACCATAATTCATCTAGCCAAAAAATAAATCCTACTAATAGGTTTCTATTCCCCTAGAACGAAAAACTTCACGTACTTTCTCAGCTTCATCCTTTGAAGGAGGAACTACCTCTTCTAGCTGATATTCAAGTCCAAGTTCGCGCCACTTATCGCGTCCCATTTGGTGGAAAGGTAAAACTTCAACTCGTTCTACATTCCCCCACTTGCTGACAATATCAGCTACCGCATTAACATTTTCTGGATCATCAGTAAGTCCCGGAACGAGAACAAAACGTACCCAAACTCGTTTTCCGACTTTACTCAAACGATCACCAAATTCTAAAGTTGGACGCAAATCACGTCCAGTGGTTCGTTTATAAGTTTCCGGAATTCCTGATTTTACATCCAACAGGACCATATCTAAATCGTTTAGCATCTGATCATTGAGGTTTCTTCCTAAAAATCCAGAAGTGTCAATGCAAGTATGAACTCCCATATCTTTAGCACCTCGCAAAAGCCACGCAACAAATTGTGGCTGCATGAGTGGTTCTCCCCCGGAGATTGTAATTCCTCCACCGGAAGAGCGAAATATAGGAACGTAGCGCGCAATCCTCGAAAGCAGTTCTTCCGCTAAAACCGGCTGGCCATCACGCATTTTAAAAGTATCGGGATTATGGCAGTAGAGGCAACGTAGAGGACAACCCGCCAAAAAGATAGTCATTCGAGTACCGGGACCATCAACAGCTGTCACTAACTCCCAAGAGTGCATAGAGCCTAGTTCGCCGCGTCTCACAGCTTCTAGATGTTCACGGCGATCCATAAGCGGAGCTCCCGCGATACCGGCGGTTCCAGCTCCTTGGAGACGAGGAACCTCATAGTCTAGTGGGGCTGGACGATATTCTCCTGTAGAACCATCTTGTGAATACCGAGTTGCGTCGAATTCAATTGTCTTCATACTTCAAGTCCCAGATAATTCGATTACAAAATAAAGGTTGTGGGCCCGGTATAACCTCCAGACCCACAACCCTCATAAATTATGTTCTAGCGGCTCACAGGTCGCCGTGGAACGTACGCGAGATTACATCTAACTGCTGTTCACGAGTTAGGCGAACAAAGTTAACAGCGTATCCCGAAACACGAATTGTTAGCTGCGGGTACTTCTCGGGGTTCTCCATTGCGTCGTATAGGGTATCACGGTTCAGAACGTTAATGTTCGCGTGGTACAAACCCTTAACTCCACCCTTCTGGTCACGAGAATCGCGCATCGAAGCAAGTCGCTCATCGAAAGATTTGGTAGCCATTTAGCTCTCCTTTGATTTCTATAATTATTTTTCAGACTGCTCAGGCCTGCGGAATGAATCCCGCATCCATGATTCCAACCAAGTTCTTGATCTGTTCGTCAAGAGTACGGCCCAGACCAGACGGCGTGATTGTATTCGTCAGCGAAATGCCGTCGAGTGCGTCGTCGTAATCGAGCTTACCCACGGACATCATGGATGCAAGCATCCCATGCGTGTCCATGCCGTTCTCCGGGTTTGCACCAGGAGCAAACGGTGTCCCGGCCTTGTGCCCTGACGGGAAGGAACCTGTGGCCTTACCGTATACCACGTTAGAGGTAATGGTAAGAACCGACTGGGTCGGAATCGCGTCACGGTACATCGGGATAGCCTTAATCTTCGCCATAATCGTGTGTACGACTGTAGCGGCAATATCATCTGCACGGTCATCATCATTACCGTAAACCGGGAAGTCGCCCTCGGTCTTATAATCGACAATCAATCCGGTTTCATCGCGAATCGGAGTTACTTTTGCGTAACGAATGGCAGCGAGTGAATCGGCAACAATAGAAAGACCAGCAATACCGCACCCCATGGTGCGCACGATTTCTGAATCGTGAAGCGCCATTTCGACAGATTCATAGGCGTAACGGTCGTGGCAGTAGTGAATAATGTTGAGTGCCTCAACATAGGTACCAACTACCCAGTCAAGCATTTCTTCATACTTTTCCCAGACCTCATCAAAGTTAAGTGGCCCGTCACCTTCGATTGGTTTGTATCCCTTTACAACCTGCTTACCGGAAACCTCATCACGTCCACCATTCATGGCGTAAAGCAAAGCCTTAGCAGCATTCACACGAGCTCCGAAGAACTGCATCTGCTTTCCAACCTTCATAGGTGAAACACAGCAAGCGATAGCTGCGTCATCGCCCCAGTGTTCACGAATCTGGTCATCAGCTTCATACTGGACTGAGGAAGTCTCAATCGAAATAAGCGCACAGAACTCTTTATAGCCCTGGGGAAGTTCCTTATTCCAGAACAGAGTAATGTTCGGCTCAGGAGCTGGACCAAGATTACGCAAGGTCTGAAGCAAACGGAAAGAAGTCTTTGTCACCAAAGTACGTCCATCTTCTCCCATACCACCATCGGACCATGTTGCCCAGTAGGGGTCGCCTGAGAAAATTGCATCATAGTCAATAGTGCGCAAGAAACGAACAATACGAAGCTTAATAACTAGGGCATCGATAATTTCCTGAGCATCGTCTTCAGTAATCAAACCGGCCTTAAGATCACGCTCAAAGTAAGCGTCAAAGAATCCCGAAAGACGCCCAATTGACATTGCGGCACCGTCCTGAGACTTAACCGAAGCTAAGTATCCGAAATAGGTCCACTGCACAGCTTCCTTAGCGGTTTTCGCCGGGCCTGAAATATCAAATCCATAGCTAGCTGCCATAATCTTGAGCTTCTTCAAAGCTTTAATCTGCTCCGAGTGCTCCTCACGGTAGCGCGCCCAGTGCTCACTAAACGGCTTATCAGCTACCAAATCCTTATCGCGCTGTTTTTCTTCAATCAGCTTATCAACACCATATAGGGCTACACGGCGATAGTCACCGATGATACGCCCACGACCGTAAGCATCAGGCAGACCAGTAATAATGTGGGAAGAACGCGCTGCACGAATACGCGGAGTGTAGATGTCAAACACCGCATCGTTGTGGGTTTTACGGTAACGAGTAAAGATTTCCTTAACTTCCTCGTTAGGCTCTTTACCTGCTTCACGAATAGCGGTTTCAACCATACGCCATCCGCCGTTTGGCATCATGGCTCGCTTCAGGGGAACATCAGTCTGCAGACCGACGATTACGTTATCGTCTTCCGAGATGTAGCCAGCCCCAAACGCATCAATGTCCGCAGGAATGTCGGTATCAACATCGTATACACGCTTTTTACGCTCTACAGACAAATAGTTTTCTTCCAGAGCCTTCCAAGTACGGATTGTCTTCTCGGTAGGCCCTGAAAGGAAAGAGTAATCGCCCTCGTAGGGGGTGTAGTTCAACTGGATGAAATCACGTACATCGATTTCGTTACACCAGTTGCCGGTTACAAAGCCGTCCCACGCCTCAGGGAGATCAGCATTCGTTTCGGTCTGAGCAGTGTTTTCATTCGTCATTTAATAACTCCTCATATTGTTGGACCGTTCGTCCTACATCTCAAGAGTACGCCCGCACCAACACTGGTTTGCACATTTAGCACGCGTTAGTAAACTCACAGACGTCAACTTTAAGGCCCATAGAGTTATGTGGCTTACATTCAGAAACAAACAACGGGACGAACGTCCCGTAAAGCTTGAGTCTTAAGACCTATAACAAAGACAAAATTGCTCTTGAAAACGATTTTATCTGCATATAGAACGTACTATTTGCGCAATTTTTTTCGCGCTCATACCGGACTCATAATGTATCTGATCTCTGGTGGTATGGGGCCAGAATTTCTGTTCAATCCCCAGGGGAACCACCTTTGGAATCACAAAATCACTACCTGCTTCTTCGAGACGTTTAATCGAAGCCCGCATAAGCCTATCTTCTAAAGCAGAGCCATAACCACCCTCAACTAAACCGTCTTCAACAGTCACAACAAGATCAAATCCGGACGCATATTCAACTAAATCATCCGCTACTGGTAACAACCAGCGTGGATCAACCACAGCTATTTGCAAATCTGGCAGTAGATTCTTCGCCGATTCACATGTAGAAACCATCGGCCCTGTTCCAATCAACAACACTCGAGGAGTCTCATTATCCACGGCAGATTGAGAAATTAAGTCGTAAGATTTACCCTTTTCTTTTCCACTTTCAAGGGCCTTTATAGGCGACGGCAAAGACCCCTTCGGGTAACGCACTACGCTCGGAGCATCATCAATCAATACAGCTTCACGTAAGGCTTCACGTAAAGTTTGTTCATCCCGTGGGGCAGCTAGCCGAATCCCCGGCACAAGCCGAAGCATAGCGATATCCCACATTCCGTTATGCGACGCTCCATCATCACCAGTTGCACCAGCTCGGTCCAGAACAAAAGTTACTCCCGCACGATGAAGAGCTACATCCATCAAAACCTGATCAAAAGCACGATTTAAGAACGTCGCGTAAACCGCAAATACCGGATGGTAGCCTGCATAGGCGAACCCCGCACACATAGTAGCTGCATGTGCTTCTGCAATCCCCACATCAATAACACGCTGGGGAAATTCTTTACTCATCGGGCCCAGCCCTACCGGAGCCATCATGGCAGCAGTAACCCCCAGCAGTTTTTTATTTTCTCTTGCTAGGGCCAAAATCTCGTCAGCGAATACAGAGGTCCATCCAAAACGTGAAGGGGCGACAGGAAGTCCAGTTTCAGGATGTATCCGACCAACCGCATGGAATCGATCCGCAGCATCGTTCTCAGCGGGTACATAACCACGACCTTTAGCCGTTCGTACATGAACTATTACCGGACCGCGATAGTTACTTACTTGCTTAAAAGTGGTTAACAACTGGGAAATATCATGACCATCTATAGGTCCCAGATACTTTAGACCAAGATCTTCAAACATTACCTGAGGGGCAAGACATTCCTTAACTCCTCGTTTAATTGTTTTTAAGGCTTCATAAGCAGCTTCTCCGGGCTTTCCCACAGACAAAAGCGCACGTTTTACCATCCCTAAAGTCTGTTCATATCTCGGATCTGTACGTACAGAGTTCAGGTGGTTGGATAATCCTCCAATCGTCGGCGCATAAGAACGTCCATTATCGTTAACGACAATTAGTAAACGCTCCGGGTTTCCAGAAGAGATATTATTCAGCGCTTCCCAGGCCATCCCGCCAGTCAAGGCTCCGTCTCCGATGACCGCCAAAGTCATGGAATCGTCATGCTTCATCTTTTTTGCCATGGCAATCCCATATGCCCAAGACAGCGCCGTCGAGGCATGCGAATTTTCTACGATGTCATGTTCAGATTCAGCCCGCGAGGGATACCCAGAAAGTCCACCAGCCTGACGTAAGGTGGAAAAATCTTTCCTTCCAGTCAAAAGTTTATGCACATATGCCTGGTGTCCGGTATCGAAAATAAAGCTATCTTGTGGAGAAGAAAAAACGGCGTGCAAAGCAATCGTAAGTTCTACAACTCCAAGGTTTGGCCCTAGATGCCCTCCTGTACGAGAAACCGCAGAGACTAGATACTCGCGGATTTGTGCCGCTAATTCATTTAACTCACCCTCGGTTAAATCATGTAAATCCTCAGGTCCTTGAAGCTTAGAAAGTAGCGGTGACGGCTGTGGAAAGTCCTCTGAGTCCTTAGTCAATGAACCCTCCTCGTATCCCAATTGACATGCTCACACCAAATTCTGACTGTCTAACCTTAGTCTAAAGCTTGCATTGTAGCTATATGAGAGAAAAATAAAGTACTCTGGTTAAGAGAACTAACTATTTTAACCAAAGGGGTTTTCATGAAATCGCTCACTCCAGCCGCATATGGTACTTGGGAATCGCCCTTGAAATCTTCCACCCTCACCTCAAGACGGGTGCAGATGAGCGGATTACGCATTGACAGTTTTGATACATATTGGATTGAACACCGCCTACATGAAGAAGGCAGACACGTTCTTCTACGTCGTCGCTCCGACGGCATCACTGGCGAAGTGCTTCCGCTTACTCCCGAAGATCAATTGATGGATGTCGCGACTAACGTGAATGAATACGGAGGACGCGCCTATGCGGTTTCCGAGGGAGTTATCGTCGCTAATCAAATTACCGATGGTCGGGTCTACAAATTTGATTTAAATGATCCGATGCGTTCCCTCATCCCGCTTACCCCTGGTTTCACAAGCCGCTATGGAGATTTTGAAATCGATTTAGCAAGAGGACTTGTCTACGCAGTCGAAGAATCACATAGCGATGCGGTCTCTAACCGCTTGGTAGCCATTCCTCTAGATGGTTCTGGAGCACGTAATCCAGAAGAGATTAAAGAGATTTATTCAGCTGCTGATTTTATGGCTGCACCCGCTTTAAGCCCGGACGGTCTCGGTCTTGCTTGGATCACTTGGGAACATCCCCATATGCCCTGGACTCAATCGGCCCTACATGTGGGGCGTCTGGATGTAGGGGGACAGCTTAAAGAACATCTGGTCTTAGTAGATTCAGAAAATGTTTGTGTCTACGAACCTCGTTGGTCAACCGGAGGTGACCTCATCCACATCGATGACACCTCCGGTTGGGCTAATTTCTACCGCACCGAGGGTTTTGATTTCCTAAATGATCGTTTCTGCGCCCCCGAAAAGCGTCTTAAGACAAGGCTTTTGCATCCTTCTCCTAAGGCATTTTCTAATCCTCATTGGCGTCTAGGACTACACACCTACGATAACTTCTCCGGAAACGAGATAATTTGTTCTTGGACAGTTGCTGGTTCTAAGCGTCTTGGAGTTATGAACCTTGAAAACGGACAGCTGGAAGAAGCAGATACTTCTTGGCAACCTATCGGCAATGTAACCTGCCAGGATGGACGAGTGGTGTTCCTAGCAAGTTCTCCTTCGGATTCCATGTCTGTGGTACAGATTTATAAAGGACAAACTCAAGTCCTTCGCGGAAGTGCCGATTGGATGATGGATGATAGAGATATCTCCTACGCACAGCCAATGACCTGGCGTACAACTGACGGGAAAGCAGCTTACGGATACTTTTATCCGCCAAAGAACTCTCGTTATATTCCTTTACAAGGAGAGCTTCCTCCCGTCATTGTAAATGTCCATGCGGGTCCTACTTCTGCCGCTAAAACAGGACTTTCTTGGGAAGTGCAGTTCTGGACCAACCGTGGCTTTGCATACTTTGATGTTGACTTCCGGGGATCGACTGGACACGGCAAAGTCTATCGAGAAGAGCTAACCGGTAACTGGGGAAAAATGGATTCTCAAGATGTTATCGAGGGGCTAGAATACCTCGCCTCGCGTGGCCTAATTGACCCTGATAGAGCTGTGGTGAGAGGATTCTCTTCAGGTGCTTTTACAGCCATTAACACTATCTGGCAGTCTCAGGTTTTTAAGGCTGCAAGTGCAGTGAGTGGATTTTGGGATTTGGAAGGTCTTAAATCGCGTACTTCAAAGTTTGAATCCTACCTTGTAGAACATCTCTTAGGGAAAGACCCTAATACGGTAATCGAATGCTCCCCTATTTCCCACGCGAGTGCCTTAAACGCTCCTATATTGATTTTCCAAGGTACAGAACCAGGGCTTTCCACTTTGGAAGAGACAGAGCGCTTTACTAATCTACTGGAAGAAGGAGGAAGTGAATATCAGCTTGAAATTATAGAGGGAGAAAACCACTCTATGGATTCAGCGAAATCAGTTGAAAAAATATTCAACACAGAACTCATTTTCTTCCGAAAACACCTCGGGATTTCTAAGTAATCTATTTGGGGCGATACCTAAGCGGTATCGCCCCAAATTTACTTCCTCGCGTAAAGACAAACTGTCTCAAAATGATGAGTTCCAGGAAAAAGATCGATTAGATTCAAAAATATGGGACTGTATCCGCCAGCTATGAGTATCCGAGCGTCAGCAGCCATTGAAGCTGGGTCACAAGAAATAAGTAATATTTTTTCTGCCTCTGAGGAAACCAGCGCTCCTGCTAATTCAGGGCCCAGCCCCTGGCGTGGAGGATCAGCAACAATTAGTAATTTTTCAGGTTCTAAATTTTTCGCTAGAGTACTTTTAGAGCGCAGATTTTTAAGGGCTTTTTCTACAGCCTCTTTATCAATATAGGTTTCTTCTGCGGGAACGTGAGGAATATTTTTTCGAGCCATCTGGACAGCTCCTGGGTCTCCCTCAAGAGCAAGGACAGGAATTGAGGAATATTTTTCATATAGCTTTTTAGTAAGTAATCCGGCACCAGAAAAAAGTTCCAAAATCATCGTAGGAGAAATATTTGTTAAAGCCTCTTCCAAAGCTCCCCATAGCGCTTTTGGAGCGTCCCGATGAGCTTGCCAAAAGCCACTAGGATTTACTAGGAAGTTGCTTTCTCTAACTTTGTATGTGACTTTTTCAAGAGAAACAAGATTAGCGTCCTCGTCGTACCATTGGTCGCCCACCCGGACAAAGGTTCCTTCCGAAACATCAATTATTCGGACTCTATCCCCCGGCTTAGTAATTGCCTTCCATTTTGGTTTTCCCTGGAAAATTGGATGAGCACTCACAGTAGGTACCCCAAGGAAAAAAGCGGATATTTTTTGCGTCTCTATGCTTCCGGGAATATGCATCGCGGGGTTCCCTGCATTATCAATTACAAATTCACACCTAGTACGTCCGTTCTTTTCCGATAGAGCACTGGCTTTAAAGTGCCCATTCGCAAAAAGTGGCTCGAATGCTTCTGCCGTTACTGAAGTACCAATTCGTCGTAGGCAATCACGCAAAACTGTAATTTTCCACTCCAGCTGCCCCGCGGATGAAAGATAGGCTAAATCAGCACCTTGATGCACGAGTTCGCTCTGTGGTTCCCCAATTCTCAAGGAAGATGGAACATTCACTTTTACTGTTTGCGCAAAAATTATTTTTGCTTTTTTGGCGTAAGACTTAGCGATTACCTTTTCCCCAGGGATACCGCCGCGAACAAAAAAGGTTTTTCCATCCTGACGAGCGACACAGAATCCACCATGTGCAGGCGCAAGTAAATCAAGTTCATACTCTTGACTTTTATGCTCTCTGGGTTGGCGTCGATAACTTTTAATTCGTTTTCTCATGGTTCTTTTCTTCCGTCTTAACAACTCGTACTAAGGAAGTGTTTTGATCCTCATTGCCAAGTTTCCAAGGAACTGCGCAAACTACCACTCCAGGCGTAAATAGCAAAGAAGATTTAAGACGCAAAGCGGTGTGATTATGAAGAATATTTTGCCATCCATGAGCAACTAAATATTCGGGAATATAAACAACGACTAAGTCTTGCGGATTACGACGGCGCCAATTTCTAATGTAGCGAAGAATCGGCCTAGTTATATCCCTATAAGGAGAATCCACAAAAGTTAATTGCACAGGTAGTCCAGATCGTATCCACTGTTCCTTCAAGCGCGGCATATCCCCAGGTTCTAAGGCTACAGACAATAGTTCAACCGACGTCGGATTCGAAGCCCTAGCGTAAGAAATAGCTCGCATCGCCGGGCGGTTAAGAGAAGAGACAAGAACTACGGCATGAACGCGCGAAGGGAGGACCCTAGCTGCTTGCAAATCCTTAACTTGAAGCTCATCTTCAGTGGCTCGGTAATGGTTAGAAATAGCCAGCATAAAAGCATAAATCACGGACATAAGCGCTACAGCAGCCCAAGCACCTTGCGAAAATTTAGTAAAGAAAACTATTGCTAGGACCAATGAAGTAGCTAAAAGAGCAATAAAATTGATTATTCGAGAACGCTGGTAACGAATACGCCGTTGTGCATCAATTTCAGTTCGCAAAGCTCTGCTCCAGTGCTTCACCATTCCCAACTGCGAAAGTGTAAAAGATATGAAGACTCCCACGATATACATGTGAACCAGAGAAGTTACCGAAGCGCGCATAACAAGAGTGAGAAGTAAAGCTCCCCCACCCAAGACAAGAATCCCGTTCGAGTAAGAAAGACGGTCACCGCGTTTATGCAGCTGATGAGGTAAGAAAGAATCGCGGGAAAGAACCGAGGCTAAAATCGGAAATCCATTGAACGCGGTGTTAGCCGCCAGCATAAGGATTAGGCCGGCTACGGTAGAAACAAGAATCAAAGCAGTTTGACTGCCGGGAAAAATTACACTTGTAAGCTGTCCCAAAACAGGTTGCAAGACAGTATCTTCGGCAACCGGATGACCGTTAATTTTGAGCTGAGCAACAGGATCTTCCACGTAAACCACCCCGGCTTTAGACGCAAGGTGGCTAATTGATACAAGAAGAGTAATAGAAATAGCGCCTAGCAACCCCAATGTTGTAGCAGCATTCTTTGCCTTCGGACGTGCGAAAGCAGGAACCCCGTTGGATACTGCTTCCACTCCCGTCAGCATAACGCATCCGGAAGAGAACGCTCGCATTACGAGAAAAAAGCCGGCAAATCCAAGTAGACCAGAGCTGTAGGCTTCACTAGGAACCACTTCATAAACAGAAGAGGCCGCTTTTCCCAAAGTTCCATGCGATTCTTTGATGAGCCCCACTACGATTAAAGCCGCAACTAAGAAAAGATAAAAATAAGTTGGTATTGCAAACCCGCGCCCTGAAGTTCTAACACCACGTAAATGAGCAAACACCAACATCACAATCAGCGCTAAAGAGATTTGTAATTTATAACCAGACAACACTGGAACTGCAGTCCCCAGATAGGCGGCGCCAGCAGAAATTGACACCGCAACAGTTAAAAAATAATCAACAATTAATGCAGCAGCTACTACCAAACCAGGTTGACGTCCTAGGTTTTTAGAAACTACCTGATAATCTCCCCCGCCCTCGGGATAGGCATAAACAGTCTGCCTATAAGCTAAAACCACAATAAATAAAACTAACGCTACAGCTAGCGCAACCCAGGGAGAATACAGGGTTGCGACCCCACCAGCTAAAGCGAGTGTCAACAGAATTTCATCTGGAGCATAGGCAGTGGACGAAAGCGCATCAGAGGCAAATGCAGGAAGCGCTAAACGCTTTGGTAGCAGTGTTTTAGACATGGCAGTTGAGCGCATAGGCTTACCGACAAGTACACGCTTAATTTTTTTTAACATCTCTTGCACAATAACCAACTGTAGACGCTGGTATTGAGTTTAGAAAATGCTATGCAGTAAGTGTCTCCTTCAGGTACGCTCATTATGTGCATTTTGTGATTATGGGAGCTGGACGAGTTGGTGCTTCATTAGCAGCCCAACTCGACAGTATGGGACACTCAGTAGCGGTAATTGACCAAGACGCAGACGCTTTCCGACGCCTGCCTTCAGATTTTGGGGGAAGGAGAGTTACCGGGCTAGGTTTTGATCGCGATTCTTTACGTCAAGCGGGAATCGAGGACGCATATGCCTTTGCCGCTGTCTCTAACGGCGATAACTCTAACGTTATTGCGGCCCGTGTAGTGCGAGAAACATTTGGGGTTAAACGGGTTGTTGCCCGAATTTACGATCCACAAAGAGCTAAGGTATATCAGCGCTTGGGTATCCCCACAGTAGGAACCGTTAAATACACCACAACGGAAATGCTGCGAAGAATGCTTCCTAATGTAGCGGACGTAGTTTTTGCAGATGACAGCTCAACCCTCCAGATGGTTCACGAGGTAGTTACTGACGAGTGGGTAGGTATTCCCCTTTCTCATTTTGAATTAAACTACGGAACCCGAGTTGTCTATATACGCAGGCAAGGTCAAACAAAACTAGCTAACTCGGAAATGTCATTCGTAGAAAATGATGAAGTCTTTTTCGCAGTCGCCAAAGAAGATCGTGTTCAGGCAGTAAAAGCACTCCAACGCCCGCCAAAGATTGAGGAATAAAAATTGAAAATTGTAATTGCCGGAGCAGGTTCTGTTGGACGAGCTATCGCACGTGAACTAATCGGACACGGCCATTCTGTCACTTTGATGGATAAACAACCATCAAAATTACGTGTAGCTTCAGTTGCAGAAGCTGATTGGATTCTTGCTGATGCCTGTTCCCCAGATGCTCTCTTAGAAGCTGGAGTAGGAGAATGCGACGTTATGGTTGCAGCCACTGGGGACGACAAGGCGAATCTGGTAATCTCACTTCTTTCCAAATCAGAATTCGGAGTTCCACGTGTAGTTGCACGAGTCAATAACTACGCTAATGAATGGATGTTCTCTGCCACTTGGGGAGTTGATGTTCCTGTTTCAACTCCGCGCTTGATGACCGCTTTAGTGGAAGAAGCAGTTACTACCGGCAAACCGGTACGTATCTTTGCTTTCAATGAAGCCAGAGTCGACCTACACGCTGCCGTACTACCTCCTACCTCTGCGCTAGTTAATCAGCGAATAGGAGATATTAAGCTACCCCCGACAGTAGTTTTATCAGCTCTACTCCGGGATGGTAAACCGATTGCTCCAAATCCCGATGGGGTCATAGTCGACGGAGATGAGCTGCTATTCCTCGTCCCACGTGAAAACCCACAGCTTCTGGAAGAAGTCTCAATATTGGTACAGCCGCAGAAAACTAAATCTGAAGAAGACTCACAATCCCTTCAAGGCAGCGGTGACATTCAACCAGCTGAGCCAGGCGATAAGAGCAGTTAATGGCAACCCCATTAATAGTTTAGATATTCCCAATGGGCCAACAAGGTTTAAATACCAAAGGGGAATCTGGATAACGGTACGTAATATGTACAGGCCAAGCCAAAGGTAGGAAGAAATAAGACAGGCTGTCTTTAGCTGGGAATATATTTCTTCTTCTCTCCATCCTTTTGGTATCTGTGGATTTATTAGCTCTACGGCAAGTCCGATGGGATCTTTACGTAGCAAAATCAACGCTAAAACCAAAAGTGCATAAACCAAGTTAATAATTAACCCAGTAATATAAAAATTCGCTCCACTACCACTCCAGTAGGCGAAAGCTGCACTTATTCCGACCCCCACAAATCCAGAAAATACCGGCGATAGGGATTGTTTTGTAATAAGTGCATAACCCGTAATCGGAACTAGGCTCAAAATAGCCACTAACAGCGCGGGTACTAAATCAATTATTAAGAAAAAAATAAGGAATAAAAGAGCCGGGAGAGCTGCAGCTACGATTCCCAATACGCCCCCAACTGCCTTAAGAGGTGAAAAGGTCTCTGCATCAGTTTGGGAAATAAACTTTTTACCGAACTGGGCGTATGGAGCGTCACTCACGGAATAAATACCTATCCTTCAAAAAGTAGTATGTCGTAGCTTGGATTAATTATGGCGTAGGAGCCATCCAAAGTAGTCACCATACCCGTTACAAGCAGCTGTGCGCCAGGCCTAATCCCAGGTATCTCCTGTCGCCCTAGCCAACACAAAACAAGGCTTGCAGAACCGTCATAGAGAGTTGCACGCAGGGATAAAGTAGCATCCGGCGCTGAGAAGGTTACAGACTGAACAGTTCCTGCCAGTTTTACCCGCTCGCGCTGTTTAACTTGCGAAATTGGTAAAGTGCCTTGAGTCTGAGCGATTTCTTGCGCCCATAGTTGATTACCTAGTCTTATTTCAGATTCACTCTTGCCTGAAAAAAAACGAGCACGTAAAGCGCTAAACGTCTCTCTCAGCAAGGCCTATGCTCCTAGATTTTCAAGCGGAAGTGTTATCTCAAGCGGGGTGAAAGGTGGATGCGGGTTGTTCCCCCGCTCTACCCTAACTTCATCTAGGAATTCGTCTATTTGATGTGCCGCCGAGCTGTCTGGGTCTACCGCCTGCCCGTGAAAACCAATCTGAGCAACCCAGCGTTCTCCACTTACACCGGCAAAACGAATCGTCCCGATACCGCTTCTTCCATCCGGAGTTTCCACCGGCATATCAACCAGAACATCTTCACCGTAACGTGAGTTTCCACTCCTTACCGCGAGTCCTTGCTCTTCATATGCCGCAATAATCTGTTCTTTACGTTTTTTCCAGCCATCTAGGTTTTTCGGTATAGCAAATACCGAAATTTGTACGGCAGAAGAACCGATTACGAAAGTGATGTACTCATACGGAGGCGTGTTAGGGGGAAGATTGACCTGCATCCCTTCCAAAGGCTTGATTTTTATTGCCCCAAAATCAGCGTAAGAATCTCCCAATTCTTCAACCCCGATATCACACGGGCCGACAGAAGCCTCAACCTTCTTTGGCTCAGCTTCCTCTTTTAGACCATCATCAGGTTCTCCAACATTTTCTGCAGTGTCATTACTGATAGTCTTTTTCCTTGAGAATATCCCCATTTTCCCCTCCATTTAGAGATCTAGGTACTGCTAGTCAGCGCACTCAGAGCATACGGGTTGCCCATCACGTACCTCAGCTAGCTGGCTGCGGTGATGAACTAGGAAACATTCAGTACAGGTAAACTCGTCATCTTGAGCGGGGATAACCTCTACAGACAGCTCCTCACGAGATAGGTCTGCACCAGGAAGCTCAAAGCCTTCTGCTGCTTCTGCTTCATCCTCATCTACGGAATTGGACCCGACATCATTACGTCGTGATTTCAATTCCTCAATCGAATCAGCAGATTCTTCTTCATCGTTTTTCCGCGGTGCGTCATAATCTGTTGCCATGTCGCGATTCCTCTCCTAGGTGTAGCTCGCATACAAAGTGTGGTTCGCATATTATCTATCAATTTATCCGAACGCAAAGCCGAAATGAAAATACACGATTTTTCGACACTCCGCATATTTCTTTCACGAGCAGCTTGAATCATGGGACGCTAATGTCAGTAAAATCTTGGAGGTACCATGCGCGAATTAGAACTACTGGGTATTCACAGTGACAACCAACACTTAGTTCTCACCGATGAATCTGGTGCACGCTATACCCTGCCCATTGATGATCAGCTACGCGCTCTTTGCAAAGCTGCACATCCCTTTAGCACAACGAACGAAGCGAGTAACACTTCCTCACTTCGTCCGCGTGATATACAGCGCCTCTATCGTGCTGGGCTTACCCCCGCAGAGGTAGCAGCAACTCATAACATTGATGTTGCTACAATCGAACGCTACGAAAGCGCAGTTTTGAACGAACGCAGTTTTATTGCGCAAAAAGCACGAAAAACTGCAATAACTTCCGAAACAGGAGCTCCACTTCTTGGGGATTTAGTACTTGATAGACTTGCCACTCGTGGAGTTTCTCCAGAAGAAGTGAGTTGGGACGCCACCAGGTCTGATAACGACCCCTGGCTAGTGCACGTGTATTTCAATCAAGCAGCAAACCAGTTCAAGGGTACTTGGCAATACGACCCTCGCTCGGCAAAACTAATTGCACTTGATGAAGAATCCCGTTGGTTAACCGAGGGAACCCCCAATTTCGAAGAATCAAATATTACCCGTCTCCCTCGTACTTCCCGTTCTCTAGGAAGCACAAAAGAAGAAGCAGAGCTATCCAGTAATGTTCCGGTGCCTCCTTCAACAAATTCTGTTGAGGAAGAATCCCGGATGGTTTCTTTACTTGAACGACTCTCAGCAAATCGCGGTAAGAGAGTTGAAGTCTCATTAGAGGAAGAAGACGGTTCCGTCGAAGATGAAGTAAATGAAATGATTCGTAATGCCCGAACGAATCTTGAGATAGCGGCTGAAGATGCCCAGATTCTTCCATTACGAGAAGATGAAGAGACAACCGTTAATAATGATTCCGGCCAGGATTCTCTCTTTCCAGAATATCCACGGAGCGAAAAGCAAATGCCTCCTAGCAAAAAAACTAAAAAAGGACGTCGTTCAGTTCCGGGATGGGATGAGATAATTCTCGGAACTAAGACGGATTAGTTCCGCTTTTCTCGACTTCTAGCAATTAGTTTTATTTGCTATCCAATCCAGGCAAACGGAATCTGCATCTCTACAGGGGTGAGTGATCCGTGAACACCGGGAAGCAAACGTAAAGTCTCGCTGTGATAACGAGAATCTACGATTGTCGCGTCCTCTTTCGCAAAGGCAACTATTTGCCCTAGATGTTCGTTAGGACCTCCGTAAAGCTGTTCTAGTTCATTTCCGCTATAGACTACGGCATACTCCCCCAAAATCTCCGAGAATCGGTCAGCTGCAGTCTCTGTATCGATTTCTTGCAGATGAATCTGTAGCGCCCGAGGCTCCCCCGCTATATTTTTTATTAACGGCGCTAAGTCTGACGAAAGAGCTAAATCAAACTGATTATTCTGATTACTATTTAGCATCCCGTGATCAGCAAGAAGAAAAAACTTAGTCTTCTTCCCATGGCGACTTACCAAATTTGATATTTCATAATCCGTTGCTTCTAAGGCATCAAGCCAAGGTTGTGACCCTACCCCATAACGGTGCCCGGCGCTATCTACCTGGTTCCAATACAAGTAGTTAAATCCTCTTGATATATCAATTGAATCAAGCAGATTAGAAAGCTGTTGGTAGGTATCAGCCGGATAGAATGTTCCCCCTCTTAAGGCTGCCGTTGTCAACCCAGAAGCTTCATATTTCCGCGGCAAAAATACTCGAGAAGGAATTTGATTTTCCTTGAGTTCTTCGAATATTGTTTGGCAAGGCTGCCAAAGTTTGGGATTTACATTAGATCCTTTGAAATCCAAAAGATTAAACGATTTACCCTGCGAATAGACAGAATATCCCAACATATTGCTAACTCCGGGAAGAGCCCCGGTCATCGAAGCCGTTATCGCCGTTGCCGTTGTTGAAGGAGAAGTAGAGATAGCCGGTTGAGTATCTTTTATCATTCCCCATAGGTTTCTTGCATAAGCACGATATTTCTCAATTAGCTGGTATCCCAAGCCATCTACCATAATCACACTTACGCTAAGAAACTTTTCACGAAAAAAAGCATCTTTAATCTTCTGCGGCAGCTTCTCGATAAGTTCTTGAGAGCCTCGACGAGTTTCTAACATCACTGAAGCAGTTTACACTGCGCTAAACATTCGGCGTGCCCTATGGGTTTTTTGGCGTAATTTTGGGAAAATATGCCCATGTCTACACTCGTAAACGATTCTGCCACCACAGTTCTAGATACAGATGTTTCACTTGAGATGGAACGTTCCTTCCTTGAATATGCTTATTCTGTTATCTACTCGCGTGCGCTACCTGACGCACGCGACGGGTTAAAACCTGTGCAAAGGCGCATTATTTACCAAATGAGTCAGATGGGTCTTCGCCCTGACAAAGGACATGTAAAGAGTCAACGTGTTGTTGGCGATGTAATGGGTAAACTACACCCGCACGGAGACTCTGCTATTTATGATGCTCTGGTACGTATGGCTCAGGACTTTTCCATGAGAGTCCCTCTAGTGGATGGGCATGGAAATTTTGGTTCTCTCGACGATGGACCAGCTGCCCCTCGTTATACAGAGGCACGGATGGCCTTGCCTGCCACAGACATGGTTTCTGGCCTAGACGAGGATGTAGTTGATTTTGTCCCGAATTACGACAGTCAATTTATGCAGCCTTCCGTACTACCCGCCGCATATCCTAATCTACTTGTAAATGGAGCATCTGGAATTGCTGTAGGTATGGCTACTAATATCGCTCCGCACAACCTTGGTGAGGTTTGTCGAGCGGCCTGCTACCTACTTGATAATCCACAGGCTACCGTAGATGATTTAATGCGCTATATACCTGGACCAGACTTACCCACCGGAGGAACAATCGTTGGATTAGAAGGAATCCGCGAGGCTTATGAAACTGGACGAGGGGCCTTTAAGAGTAGGGCAAAAGTCAATATTGAACGTATTACCGCAAGAAAAATGGGACTCGTAGTTACTGAGCTCCCCTATCTTGTAGGGCCTGAACGTGTAATAGAAAAAATAAAAGATTCCGTTAATTCAGGAAAAGTTAAGGGAATTTCAGCCGTTACCAATCTTACCGACCGTCATCATGGACTACGCTTAGTTATTGAGATTAAGAATGGATTTAATCCAGAAGCTGTTCTTGCGGCTCTTTATAAGCATACTCCAATGCAGGATTCATTCTCGATTAATTCCGTTGCCCTGGTAAATGGCCAGCCGCAAACTCTAGGGTTAAAAGAACTATTACAAGTTTATTTACGCCATCGCATGGACGTAGTTTTGCGTCGTACTAAGTTCCGTCTTGATAAGCGCTTAGATCGTCTCCATCTAGTAGAGGGTTTGCTGATTGCGGTACTGGACATTGATGATGTAATAGCGATTATTCGTTCTTCCGAAGACAGCGCTACCGCCAAAGTACGTCTAATGGATATATTTGACCTAAGCGATATCCAGGCTGACCACATTCTGTCTCTGCAGTTACGTCGTCTTACGAAATTAGCGCAAATTGAGCTAGAGAATGAAAAAACAGAATTGATAGATGAAATTTCCCGCCTTCGTCTCCTTTTAGATAATGAAGATGCAAGACGAGAACTGGTAGGTAACGAGCTGCGTGAGGTTGCTTCGCGGCTAGGGAGTGCACGCCGTACTGTACTTCTAGCAGAAGATTCTGGAACTGTGAATAATGATGTTCCTCTAGAGATAAAAGACAAACCTTGTCATTTGCTTCTTACCCCGGCAGGCTCTTTAGCAAGAATTGACACCGAAGATCCATTGAGTTTTACCGGGCCTCGGGTTCCTCATGATGTCATTCTCTCAGTACTTAACACCACTACACGTTCTACTGTAGGAATCCTGGATGATAGCGGAAGCGTACATAAGCTAGATGTACTTACTGTTCCGGCACTACCACCCAGCGCTGATGCACCATCTCTCGCAGGAGCAACACCAGCTAATTTATTGGTTCAATCATTAGAGAATAAGCCAGTAGCTCTTGTGGATCTTAGCGAAAATGCTGCTCCCTTGGCTTTAGCAACAAATTTGGGAACAGTTAAACGCGTTCGCCCAGAACATCCCCTAACGAAGGAAATATGGGAAATTATCTCGCTTTCAGACTCTACCGAGAAGGTTGTTGCGGCGGCTCCCTCCCCCGATGAGAATACTTTAGTTTTCATCACCTCTGATGCTCAATTATTAAGATTTGAGGCCTCTTTGGTACGTCCACAGGGAATATCCGCCTCAGGAATGCAGGGAATCTCTCTCAAACCGGGAGCCTCCCTTATTTCATTTACTAGCATCCCTACCTCTCTCTTGGAAGAGTCATATGTTCTTACCGTTACGAAAGGCGAGCCAGAGCTATTAGGAGAGGCTATTTCTTATGCCAAAGTAACTTCTCTTTCTCTCTATCCTCCTAAAGGACGCGCGACGCAAGGAGTGCGTTGTCATAGATTCCTCTCAGGGCAAAGTACCCTCTATGGTGCGTGGATAACCAAACATATGCCGCGAGCGGTTGATAAAGATGGAAATCCTGTTGATTTGCCATCTGTTTCTGATAAACGAGACGGTTCAGGTGCAGCTGTACCTCGGGAAATTTTTGCTGCAAATTAATTCTTAAAGTTTTTCCCGGTCGATTAGCGACCGGGAAAAACTTTTTAAATATTTGTTTCTTCTAAACGCAGCGTGTAAAACCTTTCTTGGTCTACGCCCTCGAATCCTAAAGAACCAAAAAGCTTTACTAATTCGGCTTCATGATTCGAAGATACTGCAGTAGCTATTTTTTGATATCCCTCATTTTTACAAGCCGCCATTGCCGCGACAATTAGCTCTCTAGCAACATTTGTATTGCGCCAGTTCTTTCCCACCTCTAACAAATCTATATACCCCTCTTGCCATCCTAAGACTTCCCAGTCTTGCGCATAGGCCGCGCACATGACAAATCCGGCAACTCGGGTTCTATCTGTAGATTTATCCAAAGCAATGAAAGATAGTTCCGGAGCAAAATTCTCTCGATTCGACATCCAATGCTCGAAACTTCTTCCTACAGAGTTGGATGCTTCCGGAGCAAAATCTAGTGCCGCTAAGCGGACCATATCTTCTAGATTAGTATTCCAATGTTCAATAGATACCAACGGGGCTGGCGATTTACTTTCTGGTAAAACACTAAGCCCTCCGCGCATTTCATAGAGGGTAGCAGACCATGTATAAGCGGACTTCTCTAGGTAGTGAGCAAAAATATCACTTTGATGTTCTGCCGTACAAATAATTTCACATTCGGTGTCCTGATTTAACAAACGAGTCAGATAGAATCCAGCTTGGGTTTGCCAATCGACCATAATCTGCTCGGCTTTTCCATCCCGAAAATCATGG
This sequence comes from Actinomycetaceae bacterium TAE3-ERU4, assembly GCA_019218365.1. Classification (GTDB taxonomy): domain Bacteria; phylum Actinomycetota; class Actinomycetes; order Actinomycetales; family Actinomycetaceae; genus Boudabousia. The sequence continues at coordinate 203,023 of JAHUUJ010000003.1, forward strand.
TGTAAAGCACTATTGGTACGTACCTGAATTGGACTTGATAACCTCAATCGTGAGTGAATGCAAGCACGCATATTTCCAGCATTATCAAATCCAGCAAGCCCTACCCAGTTAGCAGTTTGGGCAAACATTTGCTGAGTCTCTCCCAAGGTAGTGCGATAAGGAGGGTTGTCAGCAGCTTCTATCGTACTTATTAAGGCATGGACTAATTCAACATCACTTTCACGTAACCAACGCCAACGTAATGTTGAAGTATCTTCCGGTATTACTAACTGGTTATTCCTCATCACAAATCTACAGAGTAATAGGTAAATGAGCGCTGCGTCTCAAAGCCAATGGATGCATAAATCTTAGCTGCAGAAGAAGGATTGTCAATATCGACATCAAGACCAAATCTTTCCATTCCATCCTCACGCGCAGCAAAAACAGCTTTAGAAAGCATAGCGCGAGCCAATCCCTGCCCACGATGTTTACGATTTACACCAATTAGCTCTGCATAGAGTTCTTTTACCCCGGTAAGCATCCATTTGGTAACCGGGCGCGCAATTGCACAGTATCCGGCAATCTCACCCTTTGAGTCAAGAACGATTGAAGACCAACGGGCATCAAGATTAGCAAGGGCATCTTCCCACCAGGAAAGATATTGAGTACGATCCCCCCAGTGATCTTCAAAGGCACCTAAGTGTAAATCCCGCACTTCTTCTAATTTTTTCCCAGTAGGCCAGGGAGCAAACAAATATCCTTCCGCAAGAGGATATGAAACAAGAGGACTATTTAAATCAGCATACATAACGTCAAAAGTTCGCTCTGGCGTATAACCCGCGGCAACGAATAGGGAACGCGCAGAAGGATTATTTCCGTGTACTACACCGCCAATTGTAACTTTTACATTAGAGTCAGGACCGTACTTTTCTAAGATTAAAGCTCTGGCAGTTTGATCCTGCCAGCTCAAAAGAACACGGCCTATTCCGCGTCTGCGCCAAGTCGGCGAAACCGTAGCTTCGAGACTTGCGAGAACGTTCTTTTTGGCCCCAGTAGGAATATGTACAGTAGCTATTGCTTGGACTTCTCCTTTAGAATCCACGCCTACAATGCTAGAAATTAAGGTGCGCCCACGAACGCCCTCAATCATATCGGCTATTTCTGCATCAGATGTAAAAGAAATTGCTCCATCGCTGATTTGAGATGCCCTGATCAGACGCACAAGGGAAGGTGCATGCACAGCTTTTAGCTCTTCCCAGCGCAAACCGAGATGAGCTGGTGGCAAAGGCACAGGAGTACAAACGTTCAGACGCTCAGCGAGTTTTGTCATGTATACCATTCTATCAAGCTATTGCAAATTAGGACTGTTGACCTATTGATTACGCATCAATACTCTGAGCTTCAAGTTTGTTAGCTCCATTTACTATGAAATCTTTACGAGGAGCAACAACTGATCCCATTAGAAGTTCAAAAGTCTCTTCTGCCCGAATTAACGCCTGCTCATCAGCTAAAGTAATTCTGCGTAGAGTACGTCCCTGCGGGTCCATAGTAGTTTGGGCAAGCTGGTCAGCATCCATTTCCCCCAGACCCTTGTAACGTTGAATGGGTTCTTTATACCCACGTCCCGACCTCTTTAACTTACGTAATAATTGATTTAGCTCTTCCTCGCTATAGGTATAAACGTATTCTTTCTTCTTACGTCCCGACGCCGATAGCTCAACCCGATGCAAAGGTGGAACGGCAGCATACACTCGTCCCGCTTCCACCAAAGGACGCATATAACGGAAGAAAAGGGTCAGTAGCAAAGTTCTAATATGGGCACCGTCAACATCAGCGTCAGTCATTAAAATGACTTTTCCATAGCGTGCTGCATCTAGGTTAAAGGTACGCCCTGACCCAGCACCTATAACCTGAATAATTGCTGAACATTCAGCGTTCGAAAGCATATCTGCAGTAGATGCCTTCTGTACATTTAGGATTTTCCCACGAATTGGGAAAAGAGCCTGAAACTCTGAAGAACGAGCCAGCTTAGCTGTCCCTAAAGCCGAGTCTCCCTCGACAATAAACAACTCAGAACGTTCTACCTCATTGGTTCTACAGTCAGCAAGCTTTGCCGGTAAAGAGGAGGTTTCTAATGCGTTTTTTCTCCGGGAGATTTCTTTATGCAAACGTGCCGATTGCCTGGCTTTCATTTCGCCAACAATTTTCTCTAGAAGTAACGAATTTTGCTGCTTATCGTCACGTTTAGAGGAAGCAAACTGCGCTTTTAATTCATCGGCAATTACTTTTGCAACAATTTGTCGAATTTGCGGAGTTCCTAATATTTCTTTAGTCTGCCCTTCAAACTGCGGCTCAGGCAAACGAACCGTAACTACTGCTGTAAGCCCCGCAAGAATATCGTCTTTTTCTATTCTTCCATCACGAGCAGTTACTTTAAGTTTTCTCGCGTTCTTTTCTACCTGCGCTCTAAATATTTTTAAGAGAGCCTGTTCGAATCCAGAAACGTGAGTTCCCCCCTTGGGGGTAGCTATAATATTAACGAAAGATTGAACTTGAGTTTCGTATCCGATTCCCCAGCGTAAGGCACACTCAACCTGGCACTCGCGTTCCTCCTCAACAGCTTTAAGATGACCCGTAGCGTCTAGCTTCTGTACCGTCTCAATATATTTTCCCGCACCGGTAAAACGCCAGGTATCTGTAATAGCTGTGTCTTTAGCTAAGAAATTAGCAAAATCAACTACTCCGCCTTCAAAATGTAACTCTTCAGCAAGTTTTTCTTCATGGCGCTCATCGGATACTAAAATTTTCAATCCGGGAACGAGGAATGCAGACTGACGAGCCCGAGCTACTAAATTTTCCCAACTATAGTCAACGCTCTTAGGAAAAATCTGGAAATCAGCCCAAAATCTAACTCTCGTACCGCTGAGTCCACGTTTGGCTTTCCCGATTACTTTTAATTCTGAACTTTCAGTAAAAGGGGTAAACGGAGAATCTGGGCTAATACCTTTAGAATCGTCAAATACCCCAGGTTCTCCTCTACGAAAAGACATTCCATAAACTTTACCGGCCCGGGTAACAGCAACATCAAGTCTTGCTGATAGAGCATTTACTACCGAAGCTCCAACTCCGTGCAAACCACCTGAAGAAGTGTAAGAACCACCTCCGAACTTACCGCCAGCATGCAATTTTGTGAAAACTACTTCTACGCCGGATAGACCAACAGACTTCACAGTATCAATTGGGATTCCACGACCATTGTCAGCGACAGATACAGAATGATCATCATGCAGAGTCACCTTAATTTCACTGCAATGCCCTTCCAGGGATTCATCAATAGAATTATCGATGATTTCCCATACGCAGTGCATAAGCCCGCGATGATCGGTGGAACCGATATACATACCCGGACGTTTCCGAACTGCTTCTAGCCCTTCGAGGACCGAAAGGTGTCTCGCTGTGTATTCTTCTTTCTTCTCTGCCACGGGCCTTATTCTAGTGTCTGGAAAGAAAAGAAAGGAAGTTGGCGCGCGGATAATACTCTACTGGGTTGCGCCGCACGCGAAAGATAAGGATTAGAGAGGAAGATTATTAATAAAGCATGGTGAAATAGGTTCATGAGTGTAGCGCAGATGACTGAGCAAGTAATTGAGGAATCAGCCTCCGAGCTAGAAACAAATCAGAAGCTAACAGCTAATGATCGTTGTGATGCATGCGGAGCCCAAGCGTATGTAAGGGTAAAGGTTGGCGATAGTGGAGAACTACTTTTTTGCGCCCACCACGCGAGAAAGCACTCTTCTGCACTAGAAAAAGTTGCAGAAGTTGTACAGGATGAAACTGACCAGATTTAGTTATTTCTTTGGTATATAAGTTGTGGGGACGACCTTTTGGTCCTCCCCACAACTTATATACCATTACGGATTTTTAGACTAATCTAAATAGTCACGCAAGACCTGCGAGCGAGACGGGTGCCTAAGTTTAGACATAGTCTTAGATTCAATCTGTCGAATACGCTCACGGGTAACACCGTAAACTTTACCAATCTCATCAAGCGTCTTCGGCTGCCCATCTCCCAGCCCAAAGCGCATACGTACAACACCGGCTTCACGTTCAGATAAAGTTCCTAGAACTTGCTGCAATTGCTCTTGCAAAAGAGTGAAAGAGACTGCCTCTGCGGGAACAATAGCTTCAGAGTCTTCAATTAAATCTCCAAACTCTGAGTCACCATCTTCACCTAAAGGAGTGTGCAAGGAAATTGGCTCACGCCCATATTTCTGTACCTCAACGACCTTATCCGGAGTCATATCAAGCTCTTTAGCTAGCTCATCCGGGGTAGGTTCACGTCCAAGGTCTTGTAGCATCTGACGTTGTACTCTTGCTAGCTTATTGATGACCTCAACCATGTGTACCGGAATACGGATGGTACGGGCCTGGTCTGCCATAGCACGAGTAATTGCCTGGCGAATCCACCAAGTAGCGTATGTAGAGAACTTAAATCCCTTGTTATAGTCGAACTTTTCTACAGCGCGAATAAGACCTAGATTCCCCTCTTGGATTAAGTCCAAGAAGAGCATCCCTCGCCCTGTGTAGCGTTTAGCAAGCGAAACAACTAGACGTAAGTTAGCTTCTAGGAGGTGATTCTTAGCATTTTGCCCATCGCGAGAAATCCACATTAACTCACGACGTAGCTTGGAGGGCATCATATCTCCCTCACGCTTTAGCTTTTCCTCAGCAAACAAACCAGCTTCAATTCGCTTAGCAAGATCGATTTCTTGATCAGCGGTTAATAGAGCAACTTTACCAATCTGTTTCAAATAGTCTTTAACCGGGTCTGCAGTAGCCCCAGCCACAGTAACCTGCTGAATCGGAGCGTCGGTGTCATCAGAGTCAGATACCACGAAGCTAGAAGCCTTCATTGATGCCTGAGCGCGAGCTTTAGCATTAGCTTTTGCTTCAGCCTGGTCATCTTCTTCTTCATCTTCATCATGCAAATCAGAATCATCTACATCATCAAGATCGTCATCAAGGTCTAAGTCGGCTTCAAGATCTAAATCATCATCTAACGAAATATCTTCTTCGTCTATTTCCTCAATAGACTTTTCTACCTTTTCAGAAGTTTTTTTTGACTCAGCTTTTTTAGCTGTCCGGGTCTTCTTAGTAGAAGTAGATGAAGCATCAGCTTCTTTCTTAGCTGTCTTCTTGCGAGCAGTTACCTTTTTCGTTTCAGCACTCGCATTTTCCTCTGCGGCAACTGCGGATGTTTCCGCTTTAGTTGCAGCTTTTCTCCTCGTAGAAGTAGCTTTTTTAACAGCCGGTTTCTTTGTCGATGAAGTTTTAGCCTTGGTAGCAGCAGACTTCTGCACTTCTGTTTCAGCTGTCGAAGCGTTTTCAGTGTCTGCGGATTTCGTTGATTTGGTCGGCACGGAGGACCTTTCGTGGTTTACGTTACTTTTTCTGTACGTTTTAACTAGAGACCATTATAATCGCGCCTCTCATTTTTTGCGCACTCTAGCGTAAATTAAAGTCTTTTTTCTTTCTTTACGTCCCTACTTAGCGGTAACAGTAATAACTGGACAGGGAGCAGATAAAAGTACCTTTTGTACGTTTTGCCCAACTGCATCAATCCCCATTTGGCCAGGTAGGATTCCAATCACTACAGCCTCGGTTTTATTAATTTTTGCAAGCTCAATAAGCTGCTCAGAGACAGATTGCCCGAGGACTGCAACGTGTCTTTCAAAAGCAATATTTGCCTCTTCCAAAGCGGCCCATAGCCCCTCTTCAGAATCAGCCCCAGGAGTGTCTGATTGGGAAAGAGAAGTGAGGATAATCAAATTTTGTGAAGTGCGTTCACAGACCTTGATTGCTACTTTAAGCGCAGCTTCAGACTCCGCAGTATTGAAATAAGCAACGGCTACAGACATTTTGAGTTCCTAAAACTATAAGAATGCCGCTGTCTTCTTGTTATCCAGTCTCCATATCTGATAACTTCACCTACTATGGGTGACCTAATAACAAAAAGCCTTGGCGATGATCAGCATAAACACTACCAGATACTACTCTCCCAGGTAATTAATAAAACAATTGATGATTGTTTCCAACAAAGCAGTAAACGATGGATGCTGTTACGCACCTTGACACTAAATTCAGTAGAGGGAGGAAAACGCCTTCGTGCGCTCTGTGCACTAATCGGCTACCTTTTAGCAGGCATTAGTGAACCAGATGAAAAAATTGCCACCATGGGAGCCGCCTTAGAGTTCTACCAGGCATCTGCACTCACCCACGATGATTTAATTGATAAATCTACGATTCGCCGCAACCTGCCTACCACCCATGTACTGGCAGCCTCTAGATTCAACGATTTAGTTGAGGGTTCTTCTTTTTCCAGCGAATCAGCAAATGATTTTGGAAAAAATAGCGCGATTCTAGTAGGTGATTTAACTCTGTCTCTTGCATTTGAGCTATGCGCTAAAGCAGTTTCAGATTCACCTCAAGTCGGGAAAATATTTTTTGAATTCTCACGAATGACATCTCGCGTAGCACAGGGACAATTCCTAGATATATCTCTTGATTATCAAGATATTTTTAAAGGATTTTCTGAAAGCCTGCCATTAGAGGTAATCAGCTATAAAACGGCCGGATATTCTGTCGCTGACCCTCTTTACCTAGGCGCACTCACTGGTGGATTGAACGTTGACTGTGCAGAAGAACTCCGTAACGCTATTTTGCCGTGGGGAGTTGCCTTCCAACTACGCGACGATATGCTGGGAGTTTTCGCCCAAACTAAAACAGCAGGAAAACCAAAAGCTCATGATATCGCCGAAGGTAAACGTACCCTGTTACTTGCCAAAGCTATGCAAAATCTTTCCCTGACCGCCCCGGCAAAAGCTCATCTACTGGCAGAAATTATGAGTCTTCCAAAACGCAATCAAGAAGAAATTGATCAGGCAGTGGAACTAATACTTGATTCAGGCGCAGACAAGGAAATAGAGGAAAAAATATCCTACCTCTATAACCAAGGACTTGAGAAGTTGGAATGTCTTAGTTTGAGTAATACAAACATTTTGATTTCTCTTGGACAGATGCTGACACAACGAGAACGATAATCCGACACACACAAGCTCTAATTATCCAGTTAAACCTCTCTTTTTCCGTAGAATAAGTTTCGTGACAGAGCCTAAAAACCCAAAGGACGCAGAAACAGATTACGTCCCTCTCCCCCAGGGAGAAGAATATCCAGACCCAATAATTGGGCTTCTACTCGATGGACGTTACCGTGTCGAGACTCTTCTTGCCCGTGGAGGAATGGCTTCTGTCTATAGAGCAACAGATGAGCGTCTAGGACGTTTTGTTGCGGTAAAAGTACTTCATCCTCATCTAGTAGATTCAGGAACTTTTCTTAAGCGTTTTCAAAGTGAAGCTAGATCAGTAGCACAGTTATTACATCCACATTTAGTTACCGTATTTGACCAAGGAACTATTAAAAGTACAGCCTACATTGTGATGGAACTGGTGGAAGGGAAATCTCTTAGGGAACTGATTAACACTTCGGCTCCTCTTTCAGTGGGGAAAAGCCTAAATCTGATTAAAGATATTCTTTCCGGCCTGGCTGCTGCACATCAAAAAGGAATAATCCATAGAGATATTAAACCCGAAAATATTCTTCTTGATTCATCTGATAGCCCCAAAATTGCAGATTTTGGTTTAGCTCAATCTGTAAGTGCATCTTCATCTACCTCACAGCATTCTATTCTCGGCACCGTAGCATATGTTTCTCCGGAACTGATTTCCGAAGGAAAATCTGATGAACGAGGTGACCTCTACGCACTCGGTATAGTTCTATACGAGCTACTAACCGGAGAAGTTCCTTTTAGCGGCTCAGTGCCTATAAATGTTGCTTACGCGCATGTACAAAATCAGGTTCCCCCTCCTTCACGTAAGGTTGAGTGGCTTCCCACAGAAGTTGATGACTATGTTTCATCGTTAACAGCCCGAGAAAAAGAATCACGTTTCCAAAATGCGCGTGAAGCTCTATACGCTATAGAAAAATTAATTTCAGTTCTTCCAAGTTCGGTTCTTCTTCGCGAAAGCGGAAAGCAGACTAACGAGGAAGACCCAAACCTTACAGCACGCTTAAACGTTGCTGCCGACACAAGCCTACTTCCTAAAGTTAATTCCAAAAATAACAAAGAAGAAAATCCAGACCTTCTCCTGCTTGATGATGCAACGCAACCGAATAAAGCTTCCGCGCTGATAAATGATACTCAACTAATTTCTTCCACGCGAAAATCTAATAGCCAGACAAAAACTACTTCACGGAAATGGCCAATCCTAATTTTTGCTCTACTACTAACGGCTTTTCTAGCGCTGGGAGGAACTTGGTGGTATCACGAACGTGGCCCCGGAGCCTTCTATACCGTTCCTAAGGTTAGCGGATTGCCTTTAGAACAAGCACAGCAGGTACTTGATAAAGCTGGATTATCTTCTTCTAAAGATGAAGTATATTCAGATACCGTTCCCGCTGGAGAAATTGTTTCTTCTCTGCCGGAGGAAGGTAAAAAACAATTCAAAAATACTCCGGTAAAACTTCGTGTTTCCAAGGGTATAGAAATGTTTACTATTCCGAAGGTTATTGGGCTATCTAAAGAAAAGGCCTTGGAAGAGATTAAATCAATCGGTTTCAAAAAACCTAAAAATATTGAGAGTTGGTCAGAAGAAGTTCCCAAAGACCAAGTAATAAATATTTCTCCCAAACAGGGGGAAGTTGTCCGTCATGATACAGAATTAACCTTGGAGATATCAAAGGGCCGCCAACCTTTTACTCTTCCCGAACTGGTAGGAAAACCAAGTTCTGTACTTGAAGAATTGCCCAATGCCCCATTCAAGTTCACACTTACTGAAGATTTCTCAGACAGTGTTGCTAAAGGAAAGATAATTTCATCCTCTCCTGCTTCAGGTACTACTCTATATCGAAATAGCGAAGTAAAAGTAGTCGTTTCTAAAGGACCTAAGCTGTATCCAGTTCCCTCAGTCTTCGGAAAGAGTCAAAAAGAAGCAAAGAAAATACTTGAAAACGCTGGTTTCAAGGTAAAAGTAACCAAAGTCTTAGATGGTTTATTCGGTACCGCTCGTTTGACTCGCCCGGGTGCAGGAACCATGCTTCCTAAGGGAGCGACTGTCACTATCGTAGTTATCTAGGATATTTTATTATCTAGATTCCTCTAAAATTTCCGCTACCAAGAAAGCTAGCTCCAAAGACTGTTGATGATTCAAACGAGGATCTACAAGAGTCTCATAACGAAGGTTAAGCCCCGCTTCATCCAGGTTTGCTGATCCGCCTAATACCTCGGTAACATCATCGCCAGTTAGCTCCACATGGAGTCCACCAGGGATTGCTCCAACAGAGTGTAGAGAATCAAAAAATAGTCGAACTTCTTCTAAAATATCACCGAAGTTACGCGTCTTTAATCCTGTAGAAGAAGTTAAGGTATTACCGTGCATGGGATCGCATATCCAAACCACATTAATCCCAGATTCGGTTACTCGACGCGCAAGACTAGGAAGTACCTGTGCAATATTCTTGGCTCCCATTCTGGTAATTAGGGAAAGACGTCCAGGAATATTTTCAGGATTCAGAATTTGAGCAAGCGCGGCAATCTCGGAAAAAGTCGCATTTGGCCCAAGCTTTACCCCAATTGGATTAGCAATGCGGGCACATTGCGCAACATGCGCCCCATCGATATTGCGGGTCCTTTCTCCTACCCATAGATAATGTGCAGAAGTATCATAAAGATTTCCGCTTTGTGAATCTATTCGAGTCATTGCGTCTTCATATTCAAGCAGAAGCGATTCATGAGCAGAATAAAAGTCTACGGATGACATCGCATCAAAATCTGCTCCCACGCACTCCATGAAATTCAAGGCTCTGCCTATTTCATTAGCAAGTTGTTCATAGCGCGCGTACTGAGGATTATCGGTAAACCCTCTATTCCAGCTATGAAGTTGACGTAAATCGGCATACCCGCCCTTAGTAAAAGCTCTAATCAGGTTAAGACTGGTAGCTGATCTCTGATACGCCTCCAGTAGTCTCCAGGGGTCATGTTTCCTAGATTCGGGGGTGAAATCATGCCCGTTGACAGCATCTCCTCTATAGGAAGGAAGTTCGATGCCATTGCGTTTTTCCATATCCTGGCTTCGAGGTTTTGCGTATTGCCCCGCAATACGTCCGATTTTAACTACCGGCACAGAAGCACCATAGCTCATTACCACAGCCATCTGTAAAAGTGTCTGCACTTTAGCCCGAATTTGCTCAGCAGTTGATCCAGCGAAAGTTTCTGCACAGTCACCCCCTGTAAGCACAAATCCGTGTCCTTCAGAAGTTAAAGCCAATAATTTTTGTAGCTGATCAACCTCACGGGCGAAAACCAAGGGAGGACGTAATCGTAACTCGTCAGTAACCTTTTTGAGCTCTGCAATATCCTCATAATTAGGCTGTTGAGCTTGGGAGCGGTCTCTCCACTCAGGGTACTTATCGAAAGGTAACACGAAGGAAATAATAAACGACTCTGCCCGCGCTTGCTTAGTCAGGCGCGGGCAGAGTCATTTTTGCTTACTCTAACAAGAAAATGTCACAAATTACTTTGTGGCAGGTTCGAGATTCTGGCCGATTTCCTTCATCATGTCAACGAACCACTGTTGAGTTACATCAAATGGCTTTCCGCCGGCGATGCGCGGGAACGGAATTGCCTTCAGTTTGTCGCCATCCTCTTCATCGTGGCCAATTACGCCAGACTCTCCACGGAAAGCGCATTCGACAGCATAAGTTGTCATGGACTGAATCAAGCGTAGGTCATCAACGTTAGCAGCGGCAGAACGAGAGAAGTATCCTGACTTCTGCACCATTACCTTTTCAGCTCCGATAAGGCTGGCAAACTTCTTTGCAAACCATTGACCGGGGTTAATAGTATCTAGCTTTACGTGTCCAAATGGATCGCGCTGTACTTCTTCACCTGCAGCTTCCATTTCAGCAATAATTTCAGGAACTCCAGCACCTTCAGAGAGGAAGATATTGACGTTGCCGAGTTCATCCATCACTGCACGCAGACGCTGTGCTTCGCCTTCAAGATCAATCTTCATCTCAGGTACAAATACGGCATGGATGTCCCAACGATCCTGGCTTAGACCGATAGAAGGTACCCATTCTTGGGTTTTTACCCATTTACGGTAATCAGCTGCAGAAGCGGCTGTCAGCCACCCACAGTTACGTCCCATGACTTCGTGCACAATTAGCATACGGGGGTTAGAACGGTGTTCACCAATCACGTTCTGAGCAAATTCAGAAGCTTCTTCAGCTGCAGTCCATGCTCCCAGAGACTGACGAATCGGCACAACATCGTTGTCAATGGTCTTTGGAAGACCAACTACCGTTAAGGCATAATCGTTCTGAGATAGGTAGTGAGCCAAATCAGCAGCTGTCGTGTTAGTATCATCTCCACCAATAGTGTGAAGTACGTCCACACCATCCTTCTTTAGCTGGTTAGCTGCAAATTCAAGTGGATTAACGCCTTCTTCGATGAGACCTCGCTTAATTAGGTCTTTCGCGTTGGTTAGCTTAACGCGAGAGTTACCAATCGGAGAGCCCCCGAAACGGTGCAAGATTGCAGCGTTCTTACGTGCCTGCTCATCAATAACCACATAGTTTCCGGTTAGCAGACCGTGGTATCCATTCTGGTACGCAATAATCTCGACGCTTGGGTCAATTTCTGTATAGCGTTCAATAAGACCACCTACGGCCGAAGATAGGCAGGGGGCAAAACCACCCGCAGTCAAGAGTGCAACACGACGAATCGTCATTTGGAATGCCTTCCTAGTTAGTTTCCATAGTCCCGGTGCTAAAAGCGCACCGCTACATTGTACTTATTTTCTGTAGATAACCATATTCGACTAGGCCACAGAAAGTGAGCAAGTTTCTCAATTTTCGTTCTTGTTGGCAGATTCAGATTCAGATTTCGTTATTTTCTTAGCATCAGGAGTATTTGGAACAGGCCCGGCAAACTTACCTTCCGCAGCAAGACGAGCCTTTACTACAGATGCATATTCATCAGAGTATTCCTGTCCAGACAAATCCATAAGCGAATACATAATTTCATCTGTAACTGCACGGAGCACAAAACGATCACGTTCCAAACCGCGATAACGCGTGAAATCAAGAGGTTTTCCAATTCTTATTCCGACACGCCGTAAGCGCGGTATTTTCGTACCAATTGGTTGAGCTACGTTCGTGTCAATCATTGCTACCGGAATAACTGGCGCACCTGAGCGTAAAGCTAATTTAGCAACTCCTGTACGCCCTCTATATAGTTTCCCATCTGGGCTTCTAGTCCCTTCTGGATAGATTCCAAACAGTTCCCCCTTAGCAAGACGGGCAAGACCAGCATTCAATGCAGCTTCCGCAGCTTTACCACCAGAACGGTCAACAGGAATAGTTCCTACACTACGCATGAACTTGGCAATTAGCTTGCCCTTCCAGTCCCGTCCGGTGAAGTAGTCCCCCTTTCCCATGAAGACTACTTCACGTTTTAACATCAAGGGAAGAAAGACAGAGTCAAAAACGGCTAGATGATTGGAAGCAATTATTGCCGGACCGTCCTCGGGAACATGTTCAGCACCTTCAATCCACGGACGATACAGCACCCGCAGAATCGGCCCCACAGTGATTTTCAAAAATTTATAAAACACGGCAACCACTCATTCCTTAATACCCGTAACGCGAACAAAAACTATGCCCTGTAACATATGATACATGATCAAACGCCAGAGCCCTGATGACTCCCCGCGGAATTTTTCTTGGATAAAGAAGATACTCCGTCGAAAGGAATCTCTACCAACAGTTTCCAAAAGGGTAATTGATGAAGAGTTTGAACAATTAACACAAGGATTAGAAACACCTCTCCCATCGTTAGATTTAGAAGAGACAGACTTTACTAAATCTCCCAAACAGATTGGTCCAAGAGATTACAGCTTGGTAGAGGATAACAGTGATTTTGTTCCAGAGACTCCACCGGCTTTGAAAGAGCTCTTAGGAAAACGCGGGATTTTAATAGTTTTACTTTTATCTTTACTGCTCGTACTTGGTATTCTCGGGGCACTAAAAATTATTCTTCCAGCAATCCTAAGAATTATTTTTGTAATAATATTTTTTAGCCTCAGCGCCGGAATTATCTGGTTAAGTAGAAAAAAGAAAAACTAACGCAACAACTTCTCCACTGTTTTGCTTAAGGCCAGAGAATTTAGAGGTTTAACTAAAGTAGCTGCAGAACCAGCACCACGTGCTAGCCATTCATCTTGCGGTCGCGCAACTACAAAAATAATTGGAGGAATTTCTTCATGTGTTTGCGAAAGTAAATGAGCAACAGACATTGCTCCTTCTTTTTGCACTTCTCCATCAAAGATACACAGGTCAATTCCATCATTTTCTGCGAAAAGATTAACTACACCAGCAGAAGTAGCAGCCTCCAGAAAAGTAGCTTCTGGAGCACCCGCCCAAGGATACTTACCTACTGCGGACACAACATCCTTACGGAAGTCAGAATCGTCGCTAAATACAACTACAGTCAGTGTCTTTTCGGTCATTTCATTCCTTAATAAACTTTGCTTTAACCTGCCTATTATTTTACGCCGGCGCAAAAAATAATGCTCAGCTTTAAGAGTTAGGAGACAAAAAAGAAAAAATACCTTAAAAGTGCTGGTGGGAAGGAACAAAAAATGTTCCTTCCCACCAGCACTTTGGTTATTTCAGATTTTTACTTCTGCGGCGGTAACAATCCCTTGAGCTCATCAGGAACAAAATCCATGCAGTCAAGAACCATTACTAAAGTTTTTCCCTGGGAAGACGGAGAGATACGAGCTATACGAGTTCCTAATGGGAAGGACTGGTAAGGACTCTTCAGTTCCTTAATATCCCTCAAGAACTGTAGCTGTTCTCCGTTATCGGTCCAAGTAGACATCTGTTCGCCATCTTGGGTGCGACCAGTTACGTTACAGAGCAATGGCTGACCAGATTTAACTTCTGGGCCTTTCCCCTTAACCAATTCGACAAAAGTTATCTCACTTATCTTAGCGTTCTTATCAATGGTGATTTTGGGAGCTCCAGATAAGTTATTATCAATACTGATTCCCTTTGGAAGTTCCGGAGTCAGCTTTTCCCCTTCGGAAAGATATTTCTTACCATTGGCAACAATCTTAGGCCCAAGTTTACGTAGTTTTTCCCCGAACTCTATGGCTCTTTTCTGAGCTTCTTCTTGGCCTTTAGCGATATCTTCAGCGGACTCAGCCTTTACGATATCCACCACAAACACGAGAGTGGAGTTTCCCGGAATTGTGGGAGGACTACCTTTTTCTCCGTATCCCATTTCAGGAGGAACCACTAAAAGAACACGATCGCCAACTTTCTTTCCAGTTAGCCCCTCGGTCCAGCCCTTAATTACCCCATTTAACGGGAAAGTAGCAGGAGCACCTCGGTCAAATGAACCATCGAAATATTTTCCATCCCAAAGTTGCCCATAGTAGTTAACAGTAACCGAATCGGTAGGTTTAACAACCGCCCCATTTCCTTCATGCAGCACCTTAGAGATTAATTCCTTGGGTGCTTCTTTAAGAGAAGGGTGTATAACTGGTTTTTCACCATACTTTCCCTCAACTACAGGAAGAGCATCCTGTGTAGGCGTAGGACTAGCCGTCGCGGCTGGTTTCTCTGCGCTCTTACCCTCCGGAGTATTGCTAGAAGAAGCCGAGCCACATGAGCTCAGCGCAAGAGAAGCCGTTACCAGCACTCCCACTAAAAGATGTACTTTTTTCATATTTTACCTTTAAAAATAAGACTAAATAAATTAGTTAAAAGAGTCTCCACAGGCACAAGAACCCTGCGCATTAGGGTTATCAATAGTAAACCCTTGCTTAGAAATAGTGTCAGCAAAATCGATAGTCGCTCCGGCTAGATAGGGAACCGACATTTGATCCACTACGACCTCTACCCCATCGTAATTTCTAATCGCATCACCATCTAGTAAGCGATCATCAAAATAAAGTTCATAGCGTAATCCTGAACACCCTCCAGGAGCCACCGCTAGGCGCAAACGTAAATCATCACGGCCTTCCTGCTCCAATAGGCTTTTTACCTTTTGTGCAGCTTCTTCCGTAAGAATCACTTCATGTGTCGCAACAGTTTCGTTTTCCATCATTCTCTCTTCTCGTTACCTATTGCTTGTCCCAGTCTAAGACTGAATGACAGATTTATCTTTCTTAATCAACTGCGAGCCCAAGTTCTCGCTATACGTGAGATGGTATTTTCTAAATTCATAATGTTATTTATGTCAGTTAAATATGCTGCGTTTAGCCCAAATTCAGCCTTTTCTGCATTTGATAAAGAACACTCTCCAGACAGCAGAATAGCCGGTATTCCTTTTAGAGAAAAGTACTCAATTAAAGATGCGTGAGTCCATCTCCAGGCGTCCCAAGAATTGAGATAGTCAAAAATAGAAATCACTAAGTCTATCTGCGCAAAATCGAAGTTCCTATATTCTTCTTTTTCTTTACTTTCCTCCTGGTGATTTTGCAGATAGTCATAACTTTCAAAATAGCCAAGAGGAAAAATTGGGGAATTGTATTTCACGCGCGCTCCCAAGGCCGCCAAAAGAGCCGCTACAGATCCCCCGGAAGCAGGCAAACTAGAAAGAGAGGTTCCAGTGACTCTGGAAATATCTCTGGCCCATTGAGGCGGTAGTAACGTCCTTTTATCACCGGGATAGGGCAAAGCCAAAGTTCTCTGTGTTGCACAAAGCAGCTCAATGTTTTCTGCTTCAAAATTACAGCAGTATTTTAAAATTTCTTCGACTAAGTTTTCTGTTTGTTCTACTTTTCCTCCAAGGGCTTGCAAAAATAGTTCTAGACTCTTTTCCCCAAACTCCGGATAATTTACAAGAGAAAAATCTGGACAGGTAATTTCTAAAGGATTTTTTCCAGATTCTCTTAGTAAAGATGCCAATAATGAATAATTCTCAGGCGCAGATGTTGGGTACAAGCTTACAGAACGAGTTTGCCCATTTTCGTTCCTGGACCACGCGGGACTTACTCCATCTGCCGGAGCTTCTAAAACAAGTACCTCCTGCCTATCAGAACTAACTTTAGAAGCGCCTTTTTCCCAAGCATCTTTTATCAGTTCACGTAGCTTCGGGCAGGAGGCTCCATGCTTCCAGTTTTCTTCTCCATTCAACCCGGGAGAAGAAACTAAAACCAATACTCGTTTAGGCACTTTCCAAAGTCCCACCAAGCTTAGCTAGGAGCAAAGCCTCTGCAGTAATAGCTTTTTCTAAATCACCCAAATCTTGCGATTCATTTTCCGAGTGTGCATTAGTAGCGGGGTCTTCCACACCGGTAACTACTACATCAGCTTTCGGAAACATTTTTTGGAAATCAGCGATGAAAGGAATTGATCCACCAACCCCAATCTCAACGGGTGCCACTCCCCACGAATTTTCTAAAGCCCACCGGACTTCTTCCATGCGCGCTGATTGTTTAGCCTGATATCCCGGCCCGCTTTCCTCATCTGAGAAAGAAATTTTTGCACCAAATGGAACATTTGATTTTAGATGGTTAATAAGTAGCTGTTTAGCTTCATTGCAGTCTTGTCCGGGTGCCACTCTGAGAGAAAGAGAGAACTTGCAACGCGGAGCCAAGGTATTAGATGCATTAGCCACGCTAGTAGCATCGAATCCAGTAACGCAGATAGCTGGCTGAGTCCACATACGTGAAGCTAAATCACCTCGTCCAGTAAGCATACAATCTGGTAACAATCCCATATCTTCACGAAGCTGTTCTTCCGGATAATCTACCTCAGATTTAACGTTACTGGACAACCCTTCAATAGCTACACTTCCCTCTTCATCGTGCAAAGTAGCGATTAAACGGGCAGCAATAGTCACGGCATCTATTACCGGCCCGCCATACATTCCTGAATGTAAAGCATGATCTAATACTTGAATACTTACAGTTACCGCCGCCATTCCACGTAATGTTGTAGTAATGGCTGGCTGACCTACTCGCCAGTTATCAGAATCGGTAACGACAATTAAATCCGCCGCAAGTTTTTCCTTATATTCTTTAAGAAATTCAGTAAATGAAGGGGAACCTACTTCTTCTTCTCCTTCTATGAATACAGTTACGTTTACTCCACGCTCATTACCTAGCGCACGTAAAGCTCCATAATGCACAGCAATACCGGCACCATCGTCGGAAGAACCTCGTCCATACAAACGACCATTTTTAACTACCGGTTTAAAAGGATCCGCGGTTTCCCAAGCTTCTGCAAGACCACCCGGTTGGACATCGTGGTGCGCATAGAGAAGCACTGTGGGAGCTTCCTCGGGTGAATTTGTTAAAGCCGGAAAATGGGCTACTACAGCAGGACGCCCCTTCCATCCAGAAGGTAGGTCAACGCTCAAAATTTCCGTTTGCCCACCAATCTCTGCAAACATACTCTCTACCTTTTTAGCGCTCTGTAGAACATACGTCTGATCGAAAGTGTCTGAAGATACCGAAGGTATTTTGACAAGCTCACAAAGTTCATCTAATACCTTGGAAAAATCGTTAGCGGTGGTCTTTTTAATGATTTCTTTAGTAGACATGTCTTCAATTCTAGCGTCAATTCGGTGTGGAAAAGTGCAAACTTGAAGAAAATGTTTTAGTTTATAGGGGTGTTTGGAAAGAAAAACTCCCCAGAAGAGTCGACCGAGGTCGAAACTACAAAGCCAACTGGAAAAGGCCGTCCTACGCCTAAGCGACGTGAAGCAGAGGCTGCTCGACGCCGTGATTTAATTCCTTCAAAACGCAAACTCTCAAAAGAAGAGCGTAAGGAATTAAAAGCTAGACAGCGCCTTGAGCGAAACCGCGCTTTCAAATTGCAAGAAGAAGCTATGCGCACCGGAGATGAACGACTTTTACCGGAAATGGATAAAGGTAAAGCACGACGTTTTATCCGTGATTTCGTTGACAGTCGGACCACTATGTCCGAATGGTTAATGCCGGTCGCAATTGCAGTTTTGTTAATGTCATTCTTCCTTATCGGGATGCCTGCAGTTCAGCGTTACGTAGTGATTGTGGTCTACACGTTCATTTTGATGTCCTTTATCGAAACTTTCATCATGTGGAGAGTTTGTAAACGACAGCTTGAAAAAAACCACCCGCGTTGGGAAATTCCTAAATGGTCAGGTTTCTATCTTTTCCGCAGGGCAATCAACCTACGTAGGCTTCGTCGCCCATGGCCTCAGGTCAATCGTGGGGAACGTCCCGCATAAAATATCTTACTTTTATAGCTAGGTGGGTTGGAGAAAACTTATTTCTCCGACCCACCTAGCTTTTTAGTATTCTACTTTTCGTCTTTTAGAAGAGTATCGTTAATGCGACGTAACCACTTCGGGCCTTGGAAAATAAATGCTGTATAGACTTGGAATAAATCAGCTCCTGCTTCAATCATCCGTTCAGCATCGACTTCGTTCCAGATTCCGCCCACTCCGATAATTTTTTTATCTGCGTTTAGTTCTTTACGAAGCTGACGAACGATAGTGGCCGCTCGTTGGGTAAGCGGACGTCCCGAAAGGCCCCCTTCACCTAGCTCATGGTTAACCGTGGTGTTAGTCGCTATTACTCCACGAAGAATTGAATTATTAACAAAAGTACAGATTTCACTTATCTCGCTATCTTCCAAATCTGGCGCGAGTTTTAAGAAGACTGGAACGTCTCGCCCTGCGGTTTCATCTGCCGCTTGCTTAGTCATTTCGACGATGGGTTTAAGCGCATCAACTGCCTGTAGTTCCCTCAGTCTAGGAGTATTGGGAGAAGAAACATTTATAACTAAATAATCAGCCCATCGGGCTACTTCACGCGCCGCCTGAGCATAATCGTAAGCTGCGTTCTCATCAGTAGTATTTTTATTTTTACCGATGTTAACACCGACTATAATCTGACGTCCCCGAACTGTAGAGCGCAGTTTCTTAAGTCGCTTGCCCATGTTCTTTGCACCATCGTTGTTGAAACCCATACGATTACGAATGGCATCAATAGTAGGGTGACGCCAAAGACGTTTACCCTCGTTACCGGGTTGTGGACGCGGAGTAACAGTACCGACCTCGATAAATCCAAATCCTAGAGAGTCAAAAGCGATAATTGCCTCAGCATTTTTATCTAGTCCAGCGGCTAAACCAATCGGACTAGGTACAGGACGGTCAAATATTTCCTGTCCAAACTGCGGAACAGGATGAATTGAACGATTAGAAAAACGAGCAGCAATAAGACGCTCTAAGGGCGCACAATGGCTGACGAATTTAAGCGCCTTGATAGTCTGATGATGAATCTTTTCAGCATCAGTATGAACTAGAACCTTACGAAACAATTGAGAATACACACCCTTATGTTAGCTAATCCCACCACACCCACCAACCGCTGCGTTCACCAAAATAAGTAGGACTGATGGGCAATAATTCATCCGGTGGTTCTATTGCATCCAACACGTCTAGTTTCTTTGCTATAGCTTCCCAGACTTTTGCAGAATCTACAGCATCATAATTCCGTAAAATTTCCTCATCTTCATTCGTGGGGTAATAGACAAAACTATCTATAGTCAGGCGTTCATCTTTTCTTTTCGGCCCTATGTAATATCCAAAAAATTCAAGCTCTCTTTCGTGATTTTTGCCCGCTTCCAAAAAACTTACAAGTTTTGGGGCGAAATTCTGTCTATCTTCCAAAAATTCCGCCGGAATTATCTCTAAAAGTTTCTTAGCATATTTGGCGGGTAAAGAACGGAATTGGCAAAAACTTGGGATATCTTCTATCTTCTCTACCTTTCTTGGATAATAAGAGACCAGATAGGTATAAATTTGCTGATAGATTCCCTTTTCTACAGTCCATCCGCTTTTGTTTCCCATGTGCCCTCCTTCATAACGACTTTTAATAAATCTATTTGAGATTTTCTATTAAGAATCTCGGCATCTTGACTTTTTAAGTGGCTCAGTTGTGGATTGTTATTTTGTGAACTAATAAAGTGACGTTATGGCAAAATTAAGGAGTGATTTTAGAGATTAATGATTTAAGCAATCCGGATTTAGAGATTTTTACTAACTTGACAGATGTCGCTCTGCGTCGCCGTCTGGAGCCAGAGCAGGGAATCTTCATGGCTGAGTCTTTTAACGTAATCGATAGAGCCATTCGTGCAGGAAATTCCCCGATTGCTTTTCTAGTTTCTCCCCGCTGGCTTGAAAAGCTATCTCATACTTTATCAATTCACGATATACCAGCTGACGGAGGCAATTTTCCCATCTATCTGGCTGAAGAAAATGTACTTGAGGAACTTACTGGATTTCATCTTCACAGAGGTGCGATGGCCGCGATGGAACGTCCCGTTCTTCTTCCTGCAAAAGAAATGCTTTCTAATCCAAAAATACATCGAGTTCTTGTTCTAGAAGACCTTGTAGATCATACCAACGTTGGGGCTTGTTTCCGCTCTGCTGCCGCATTACAGATAGATTTAGTACTCATTACCCCCTCGTGTGCAGACCCGCTATACCGCCGTAGCGTACGTGTTTCAATGGGTACGGTCTTCCAGGTGCCGTGGACACGAATTGATAAATGGCCAAACTTAGAAGTTTTTCACGAAACAGGTTTTCATACAGCCGCACTTGCGCTCAGTGAAGATTCAATCTCCCTAGATGATTTTTCAGCTACAGACCAGGTTCTCTCCCCTACCTCACGTTTAGCTTTAATTATGGGTACCGAGGGCGATGGGTTACGCAAACGTACTATTGCGCAGGCTGATTCTGTAGTAAAAATTCCTATGACTGGTGGGGTGGACTCTCTCAATGTCGCGGCAGCTAGTGCAGTAGCAATTTGGGAAACGCGTTATCGTACGCCTAATCAAGGTTGTTAAAGGCTTCCCCAAGTTCAGTATTCCGGTATCTTGATTCTAGTGCTTTACCGTCTATTAACCATTTTCCATTTTTCTGGTTAAGATGCACTAAATCGTCATCGGCAGCATAAAGCTGGGTGAGAAAAAAGAATTTTTCAGGAACTTTAAACTCACGTGAGATACCGCTTGCTTCCTCGCTATCTATATTTAAAGAAGTGGTGGGAATGGTAATTGTAATTTTTTCAAGAAGTGTTTTTTGTATTCTTGATTGCTCTATTTCTTCATCAGCTTGCTTAAGCATTCCAGCCAATATCGTTATCTGAGTTTTAGTAGGTAGCTTCTCAAGGTCGATAAAATACTTACTACGTGGGAAAACCTTTTCTTCCAGGGTTTTCTTCATTTGTTTTGCCGCTACAGCCGGGGAACTTTTTTGGGCTTCTTCTAAAAACTGTGAACGTATATTTTCAAAGTTAAGATTTGTCCGGGATAGGTCAAAACTTAACTTTTCAATACTTTCTTTTAAATCTGCAGCGAGTTTCTCTTCTGCGATTCCCTCCGCAGTAGTCGCTAAAGACGGCTCAAGTGTTGGTTCGATTCTCTCGGGTGTTGGGGCTGGGGTCTGCCCTGAATGGGGAAAAGTTCCATTACCTATAGGTGAGCAGGCGATAAGAAAAAATGTAGGAATAGCAAATAACGGAATTAGTTTTCTGATTTTCATCATTTTCCTCACTTCCGTTAGTAGTAAAAATATTTGTAGGATTATATTAAGCGCAATCGCGGTAAAACTTAATATAGGTCTTACGGGATATCTAGGTCTAGGTATTGATTTATATTTTAGTCTTTTCATTTCCATTGTTTTTATAAATAATTATCTAGTTACTTCCTTTCTGTTGGGGTATTCGAAAGCTTACGAAATATGGATAAAATTACGCTGATAGTCGGAGGAACTGGAATGCTCCTCGAATGCTCACGAATACTTGCGAAGCAATCTTCTCTTTGCTTACTTCCAAACCGGCATCCAGATATTTTTTCAAAATTAGGTGGTTCCGTAAACTCATTTTATGGAAATTGGGAAAAGGAAATAGATTTTTTCCAAGTATGTAGTAAGAAGTTAAAAGATAAAAAAATAGATTTACTCATCTGGTGGTGTCACCGTCCTTATTCACAGCGGCTAGCCCCTCTTATGACGAGTCTTCTTGCGCCCAATGCCAAAGTTGTAGAAGTCATAGGGAGCAGTAATCTTGATGATTTATCTAAGGTAGAAAAACGCCGCCTATTTCCCGGTTCTTATCTGGCTGTACTCGGCCGAGGAGAAAATGGTTGGTTAACACATAAAGAAATTTCTCAAGGGGTTTTAGAGATAGTAGAAAGCCAACAAAGTAAATTAATTGGCCGCTTGTAATTGCTACTTTTATCCTCAAAAGTAGAGCGTTTTTAGTTTCGGTATTTTAGTGCATTAGTAATGCAAAATTATTTTTTCCCAGCTTTCTATTTCCCCCTGGACTAAAGTAAATAGTGGATGTATTTCGGGAGTATTAGTACATAATTTCTCTAAGTACTGTGGATCCCGTTTAAGTAGTTTTTGCCGCAGATGTCTTATCTCATATTCTATTTGCTTAGTAGTCACTGTAATTGTTTCAATTTCCTGTACTTCTAAGGGAAAAAGAATTTTTGTTTTATCAAATTTATATCCTCGTTCCACAGACTCTTTTTGTACGTACAAGAGA
Source organism: Actinomycetaceae bacterium TAE3-ERU4 (assembly GCA_019218365.1). Taxonomy (GTDB): domain Bacteria; phylum Actinomycetota; class Actinomycetes; order Actinomycetales; family Actinomycetaceae; genus Boudabousia. Next base: position 225,676 of record JAHUUJ010000003.1, read on the forward strand.
TATGCCCCAATTGCCTTCATAGGTTCTGGGTGATTCTTAAATCGTTGTAGTTGAGGGTGATTTTTATATCCTTTGGTCTGCCCAAGTAAAACTTTTTGCGCTAACAAAGTCTCACGCCATAGTGCAACCAAGCCTGCTCTATCCAGTAGACAGGGGTGAATGGACCAAATTCTCATTTATTTTCCTCTGAATAAGATAGCTTATTCCCTATCTGATCTATAAAATTCGGTGCCTTAAAATAAAATCCTGCTTGGAGTAGCTTTTGTGGAATAACTCTTTGAGAATTGAGGAAAAGTGCAGCTGCTTCACCTAGTAAAAACTTAATAATTGAAACTGGTACTTTCGGAAGCCAAGATTTTTTATATTTATCCGCCATTACTCGGGTTACTTCATTATTGGTTACCGGGTTAGGACAGGTTAAGTTAACAGGACCATCTATGTTTGTTTCAAGTAGGAATAGTACAGCTCTAACATAGTCTTCAAGACCTATAGGAGACATCCACTGTTTCCCCGTTCCAAGAGCAGTACCTAATCGAAATTTAAAAAGGGGAGTAAGTTTTTTTAGTAATCCACCATTTTCAGCAATTACTAAACCAGTCCTCAAAGTAATAATTCTGTTTATTAATGACTTATTTGCCGCTATTTCCCATTGCATACATAGCCGAGCAAGAAAATCATTCCCAACATCTGAAGTTTCATATAGGAGTTCATTATTTTTATCTCCGTAATACCCAATAGCAGAAGCAGAAATAAATATTTCGGGGCGACTAGCTGGAGGGAGTTTTTCGACGCCCATGTTAAGAGTAGTAACAGATTTTATGCGAGATTTAACAAGTTCTTTACGATATTTTTTCGTCCATGGAAACCTATCTATTGGTAGTCCATTAAGACAGATAACCCCCTTTATTCCCCTTAAGATTTTAGAATCTATAGAAAAACTTTCGGGATTCCAAAAGGCTTCTACTACTGGAGTCTCAAAAGTAGGAATAGGATAAATATCGGTTTGAGAAGCATCTTTTTTACGTTTAAGTAGGATAATCCCCCAGCCATTGTTAACTAGGGCATCCTGCAAAGCAGTACCGATGAAACCTGACCCACCAGCAAGAACAATTATTCCGCGTAACTGCTGCATAAAATTTCCCTTATTTCAAAAGCCATTCTAAGGTTCGTCTATTTAAAGACATCAGGTTTTCTTTTATTTCTTCAGCGCGAGGCAGCGTTTTTTCTTTGTCATCTAGTCTTATTCTCTCGTTAGCACACAGGTAGAAAGTATTTAATGTCATTTGTAGGTTTGTTAACCATGCTGCTCGGCCACCTGGAGAGTTTTCTTCTTTTTTCTTTTCTTCCCATATATAGAGTGCATCGGTTAAAGGTTGGAAAAAAGATGAAAGTTTTGTTTCTGGCTGATAATACAGGGTACGGATAATAGCTAAAACAATTCTGGCTTCTTCCTGATGAGTCCAAACTTCACAATCTTTTAGTATTCGTTTAGCAAATACAGATAGTATCTGCTCCCCTGTTGCTATTTTATATTGTCCACAATACCCGAGGCAGTCTGCTCCATGTGCTATGGCATGAAGCCATCCAAGCTGAGCATCGTATCCTCGTGTGTCATTTTCTTCTAAATACCATCTAGAACAGCGCTCAAAAATCTCTTCATCTCTAGCTCCTGTTTGTAGCAGCCAGCAGAGAATCAACGGCGCAAAGGTACGCGCCTGGATTTCAGAGTAATCAAAATGATTTAAAGTATTGGCAAGAATTAAAGGGTGCTCAGATTTCCATCGTCCACTTAAAATACCTTCCGCAAGTTGTTCCAGTGCCCACCCATCACGTATCTGCGGATCAGGGCTTGTCATCAATTCCAAAAGCTCAGCCCAACTCGCGTCCTCAGATATTTTTTCTTTATCTTGCTCATTGCTTAGCATACTTTCAAGATAGCATTTTCTTGTTTGCAGTAATAAGCAAAACAGTTTTACAAAAACTACTTATCGATAAGTTATCTGGTTGACATCACTTATTATCGAGGATTATCTGGAGTTCGCGAGAACTTTTTTAGGTCAACAGGCTCTAGACAACCTTTACTAGTAATGTTAGAACCAGCCGGGTTAAAAGTAAACGCACCTAGTAGCTTTTTCTCCTTATCAAATAGCAAACCGTACTCTTTGGGGTTCAACTGCTTGGAAAAACCTGTCGGGGGGTGCGCATAATAGGTAACCAAACTATCCAAATTTTCAGGGCAAATATAGACTTTATTATCTTTTTTGCTAACAGATTCTGAAAACCCATAATAGTCCGAAGCCCCCTGCACTATTGGTTGTGATTTCGGTTCTTTTAACGGATTAACTTCACCGGGTGGCAATGCGCAAATTAGATAGTCTTCGGCTTTGGTAAGCGCAGTAGCGATTTCATATTCGGAAAGCATCTTAACCTTACCAACAAATTGGGTAGAACATTCATCACCTGGTTTTAAGTTAGTGGCAACCGGAGCTGATGAAGGCTCTATTGACGCTTTCAAAGTATTTGTATTTGTTTGTGGGTCAGACACTTTTGAAGCACTACCCGCATTGCAACCGGTAATGCACAAAATGACCATCCCAAGCATAGCTAAAGTAATCCTTCTCATAGTTATGACTATACCTTAAAACTCAGGTAATGAGATAGATTATCGGTAAGATTGCTTCTAAACAAGCTACATTTTAAGAAATAATTATCTTCTAGTACGCAAAAACCTTATTAAAGACAAAAATTCCGGTATGAATATATCCATACCGGAACTGAAAGTGGTGGAGCTAAGGGGATTCGAACCCCTGACCTCTTCCATGCCATGGAAGCGCGCTACCAACTGCGCCATAGCCCCAAATCATTTTCATGATTGCAACGGATAAAACTATAACTATTCTTGAGAGCTGACGCAAATCTTAGATAAGTTCCACCCGTCACATTTCAGGAAAATGTATATTTAAGCACCTCATTGAGGATTGACGGGTAAATTGAGTTCCACCCGGGGGCAATCTCCCCATAGACGCTCTAAGTTATAGAACTCTCGTTCCTCTTGAATAAAGATATGCACAACCAAGTGATCGTAGTCTAGAAGTACCCAGTGAGCCTGTTCTACACCTTCGCGACGCAAACGTTTAATCCCATGCTCAAGCATCGTGTCATCTACCGCATCAGCAATAGCTCTTACTCCACGGTCGGAGTCAGCGCTAAGTACTAAGAAAATATCAGTTAAATAGACTCGCTCCGATACATCTAGCGCTACTGGGTCAAGTGCCCCTTTTTCATCAGCCGCAAGAGCCACGGCTCCTGCCAGTTCTTTTGCAATTTCAGATGCAGCCAAAATATTCCTTTCAAATTCAGTTCAAGATAGACGATAGCACGTCCAGGTCTTCTCAGACTCCCATCAATCCAACTTCCGGAGTGTAAAGACCGTATTTATTTATGTACTGCACTACTCCATCGGGCACGAGATACCAAACAGGTTCTCCTCGTTCCACCCGCGCACGACAGTCAGTTGAAGAAATAGCCAGCGCAGGAATCTCTACAATATTTACTTTTCCAGAGTTAACTAAAGGGGAATTTACTTTATATCCCGGGCGAGTAACTCCAACAAAATTCGCCATTTCGAGCAATTTATCCGAATCTCGCCATTCCATTATTCGCTCTAGCGCGTCTGCTCCGGTTATAAAGTAAGGTTCAATATCATCTCGTTCACCAAATAAATCTTTTAGAGTATCTACCGTGTATGTCACTCCACCCCGGTCTATATCTACTCGGGAAACAGAGAAAGAGGGATTGGAAGCTGTCGCAATAACGGTCATTAAGTAACGATGTTCAGCGGAAGAAATTTTTCGCCCTCGTTTAAAAGGTTGGGTTGCTGCAGGCACAAAGATTACTTCATCAAGTCCGAAAGCAGCTTGTACACCAGAGGCGGCTACTAAGTGTCCATGATGAATTGGATCGAAAGTTCCCCCCATCACTCCCACTCGGCGGATCTTTTTCTGCGACACCTATTTTCCCCTTTTTATTACTACAAAATCAATTAAGATTACCAGCAAGAAAGAAAAGGGAATAGTTTTATTTTCCGCAGCTGTAGAGAGTAAGCATACGTCGGACTTCTGCCTCTACTACCGCATTGCCGGCTTTAAAGTATTTACGAGGATCTACAATTTCCGGATTTTCAGCTAAGAATCGCCTAACTTCCGTCGTAAATATGACATTCAGGTGAGTCGATACGTTAATTTTAGTCATTCCGGATTTGATGGCTTTTACGATTCCTTCGTCACTAACTCCAGAAGATCCATGTAACACCAAAGGTACCGAAACTACCTCCGCAATTCGTGAAATGAGCTCATTATCCAAAACAGCGCCACGCGTTGTCATCGCATGAGAAGAACCAACCGCCACTGCTAATAAATCAACCCCTGTATCTTCAACAAATTTAGCGGCATCCTCAGGACTAGTACGGGCTGAGGGATCGTGTACTCCATTTTTTCCACCGACCTCACCTAGCTCAGCTTCTACGCTTACTCCGGCAGCATGGCAAAATTCCACTACCTTTGCAGTGGTCAAGCGATTTTCGTCGTCGGGAAGTTTAGAGCCGTCATACATCACGGAGGTGAATCCAAAATCAACCGCTCGGCGGCATAGTTCGACATCTTCTGCATGGTCGAGGTGAGTCACAACTGGGACTTGGGCTTTGGAAGCACATTCTTGGATTGCTGCCGCAATGGGTTCAAAAGCCCCGTGGTACTTGACTGCATTTTGCGAAAGTTGCAAAATGACAGGCTTTCCCGCGGACTCTGCCGCCTTAACGAATGCTTCGGCATGGTCTAACAAGACAACGTTAAACGCTCCCAGACCAATTTGTTTAGATTTTGCTTCTTCTGCAATTTCTTTAAGAGATACCAGAGACATTAGCTTTCCTTTCCTTCCGCTATATCAACCTGGAATGCCGACCATGCGATTCCCCGAGTTTGTGCCCAAGATCCCAATTTTGCGCCAATGATTTCAGGTTCAGGTAATACCCCGATTCGAGCACGTACTTTTTGACGAAGCGGATTTATCAAATCTGGTCCAGCGTTAGCGAGACCGCCTCCAATTACAATTCTGACTTGCCCGAGAAGAGCTACAGATGCAACCACCGTATCTGCCAGAGCTTCGCACGCTTCATCAATGACCTGCTTTGCTACCGAATTACCGGAATGGGCTAAGTCAAATACTTGCTTTGCACCATTTATAGTTTCGTAGGCAGTTCTTTCCAAAAAACGACGTGCAATAGATTCAGCGGAAGCAATTTTTTCTACAGGCTGCCGCTGTGAGGGATTAAATGGGTCGGCAATTATATTTTGTCCTATTTCACCGGCCCATCCAGCACCGACTCGTGCTACCCCATTTAGGATTACTCCAGCCGCAATTCCTGTCCCAATAGCTAAAAATACGCTGTTAGGACCAGCTTCACCCCAAATAGATTCAGCTAACGCACCGGAACGTACATCATGCCCGAGGGCGATTGGATGCCCGGTAGCAGAAATTAGTCTTTCTTGGAAAGGATAGTTCTCCCAGCCAAGGTTTACGGAAAGAACGCCTATTCCACTTTCTTCGTCTACTACACCGGGAATTGCAACTCCAACAGTGGAAACTATGTCCTTTGGATTCAAGCTATTATTATCAGATGTCTTTAGCGAGATAATTTCTTGATCGTAGGTTTTTATCAATTCCGTAATGGTTTCCACTAAAGCGTCTCCCCCAAGTGGAGTGGGGGTAGTCTTTTGATACTTTAGTTTTCCATTTTGGTCACAGAGAGCTGATTTGATAGTTGTTCCGCCAACATCGATACCAAGTGCATAGCGCATAGACAGGCTCTCTTCCTAGTCCGTGAGAACTTAAAAAGCTATTTTTTCAAGGTTCTCATTACGACTTTGTACATATTGCACATTCTATCATCACTAAAGCCAAGTTTGATCAGTTTTATATGTATAATTTTTATATGTTTGCAAGGTTGCTAGCGGACAGTGCGGTCTGAGAACTTATTCGTTAGCTCTAGTTACGGGAGAGTCTATATAGTCATGAACAGGTCAGAACGCCTTGGACGCCTCGTTGATATAGTTATCGAAAAAGGCTCAATCACGATTGATGAGGTAGTCTCCGAGTTAGGTATTTCAGGAGCGACAGCACGCCGCGATTTAGACGCTCTTGCAAAGCAGCAGCTAATTACCCGCACTAGGGGTGGAGCGCGCTCCAACGCTTCTACGGGAGATCTTCCACTTCGCTATAGGACTTCACGTCAGAGTAATGAGAAACAGGCTCTGGCAAGAGTTGCGGTAGATATGATTCGTCCTGGTTCCACTATTTGCCTTAACGGTGGAACCACTATTACGGAATTGGCCTTAGAACTAGGGATTCGTTCTGATGAGGATCCAGCTTTCAAAGCTCAACCGGTTACAGTAGTTACAAATGCGGTTAATATCGCTAACGATTTAACAGTACGCGCAAATATACGTGTAGTTGTTACTGGTGGAGTTGCCCGCACTCGTTCCTACGAGCTTGTTGGGCCTTTAGCATCTTTGATTCTTCCAAATATCAATATAGATACTACTTTCTTTGGTTGCGATGCAGTTATGCTCGGTGAAGGGTATTACACGCATAATGCCGAGGAAGCAGCAATTAACCAAACGATGATTCATCGGGCTAGACGAGTTGTTGCGGTGGCTGATCACACTAAACTTGGCCTTTCGGCTTTTGCTCGAATTTGCGGTTTTAAGGAAGTTGATGAACTACTTATTGGGGCTGGCGCAAATGAAAACTACTATCAGCAACTGAAGAGTTCTCAGATTGCTTATCGTGTTGTTGATCCAACTATTAAATAATTTAAAATCCCTAAGTTATCAAAGGAGATTCAATGTCCGTTTACGGTCGTGTCACTCTGCCCATTGAGACAGGAATGGATGACAAGGTTCGTGAAATTATGGAACGCTTGGGGGCCGATGCCGTACGCAATTCGGATGGTACCTATCTTCCAGAAGTGGCCTCCGAGCTAAATGCTAAAGTTTATTCGACTTATTTTCCCGCCCGTGGGGATAATGAATGGGCCTTGGCCCACCCACAAGATAGAACTCATTTCTACCTAATGAGTCCCCGAGTTCCAGCAATTGATAACGGTCCTTTATCCATTGATATTATGGAGGACTATTTCGTTGAACAGGTAGCTCCTGACCATGATGTAGATTTAGAACGAATGTGGCAGGTACACGATCGAACCACCGGAGAGATTGTTCCTTTTAGTGAATGGTGCCTTTCGGAAGATGGGCGAACTGTTACTATAGCTTCTCCCAAACTGGGCCATGTCTACACGGTAAATTTCTTCGCTAAACAGGTTTGGGACTCCACGCAGATGTATAACTACATCACAAATGACTGGCACCTTGACCCGAAACGTCAAAAAGAGATTCCCTACGACGTTCGTTCTGAGGAAACCTGGCAGTATATGTGTTCTTCCCTTAAACGATGGTGCGAAGAGCATCCAGAGGTAGATGTAGTTCGCTTTACAACCTTCTTTTACCACTTCACTCTCGTTTTCAATAGAACAGGTAAAGAAAAATACGTGGACTGGTTTGGATATACCGCTTCCGTTTCTGTGGCTGCTTTGGATGCTTTCGAAGCTGAGTATGGTTATAGCCTATATGCGGAAGATTTTGTAGATGCAGGTTACTACAATAATCCTTTCCGAATTCCGTCTAAGCATTTCCAAGATTGGATGGACTTTACCCACCGTTATGTTACTCAACGTGCTAAGGAGCTTGTTGAAATTACCCATGCCGCAGGCAAAGAAGCCATGATGTTCCTTGGTGATAACTGGATTGGAATGGAACCTTATGGCCCTCATTTTGAGGATGTCAATCTCGATGCAGTAGTTGGTTCTGTGGGCTCCGCAGCCACCTGTCGAATGATTAGCGACATTCCCGCAGTACGCTATACCGAGGGACGTTTTCTCCCTTACTTCTTCCCGGACGTTTTTAATGCTGAAGGAGACCCTATCGGCGAGGCTGAACGTTCATGGCGTGATGCTCGACGGGCGATTGTACGTTCCCCTCTTGATCGAATGGGATACGGAGGGTATCTATCACTTGCTTTAGAATTCCCTGACTTCGTAGATCGGATTGAAGCAATTTGTCACGAATTTAGGCAGATTCATTTGGAATCTGGAGGTATTAAACCATCGGTGGCGCCTTTTAAGGTAGCCGTATTAAACGCTTGGGGAAAGATACGTTCTTGGCAAACTCACATGGTTGCCCACGCTCTTTGGTACAAACAGATTTATACCTACCTTGGGGTAATTGAATCTCTCGCAGGTCTACCTTTAGAGGTTGAGTTCCTTTCCTTCGATGATTTAGAAAACGGAGTGCCTGAAGGGATAGATGTAATAATTAACGCTGGTAGCGCGGGTACAGCTTTTTCCGGCGACAAAGTTTGGGATAACCCCGAACTTTGCTCCACGCTACGCCAGTGGGTAGCTAATGGTGGTGGACTAATAGGTATTGGCGAGCCTACCGCATTCTTAAAAAATGGTGCATTCCTGCAACTGTCTGATGTTTTTGGCGTAGATAGAGAAACTCACCTAACCTTGAATACAGACAAATATATAACAGAGACTCCGGAACATTTCCTAAGTCAAGACCTAAATGATGAATTTGACGATGGTGAAGGTAGCGGAGACGTCTATCCCCTCGACCAAACCGTTAAAGTAATTCGCACTAAGGAAGGCAGCGTGCAGCTTTCCGCTAAAGATTTTGGACGAGGAAGGGCTATTTACATCTCAGGTCTCCCCTATTCTTCAGAAAACTGCCGACTTCTGCACCGAAGTATCTATTGGGCTGCAAAACGCGAAAAGAGTTTCGAATTAGATTGGGTATGCGAAAATATCAACTGCGAAGTCGCATATTATCCAAGCGAAGATAAGTTCCTGGTCTACAACAACACGAATCAGACACAATCTACCAAGGTTTTAGGCCATGGTAAAGAATGGACTGTCCACCTGGCAGCCGGCGGCTACCAGTGGCTCAGTACGAACAATTAAAATGAAATTCTGAAGAAGCTGCCCGTATTTTTATTGGGTATCGGTCCAGATTCCCGCTTCACGTTCTTCTTGAAGTTCTTGACGGGCGGCTTCTTTAGCGTCCATCCTCTCGTGGAAGGAACGCTTTCTTTCTGCACGAGTAAGACGGGTACGTTCTTCCAGCCTCAAGTCACTACCGCGTGCACCAAGCAGTTCGGCACCGGTTTGCATAGTTGGCTCCCAGTCAAAGATGACTCCGCCTTCCATCGGCCCAATTACTACGGTGACACCTGGAGTAGCTCCAGCCTCGAATAGCTGGTCTTCAACCCCGGCACGAGCTAGACGGTCAGCGAGGTATCCTACGGCCTCATCGTTGGCGAAATCAGTTTGTTTAACCCAACGCTCAGGACGTGAACCACGTATCTGGAAAATCTGCTCACCATTAGCAAATAATTCACGCACTGTTATCTGATCACTACCTGCTGCACGCGGCGTAATAACCTGGGTGTTTATTTCCTTTTCGGGTAGGTTTCTACGTGCTTCTTCTACCATTTGTCCAAGGTGGAAGGTAAGCGGGCGCAGCCCTTGCCTAGCTAAAGCAGAAATCTCAAAAACTGGATATCCCATTTCTTCTAGCTCTGGACGTACCATCTGTGCCAGAACTTCCCCGTCAGGAACGTCAATTTTATTTAGCACAACAAGACGAGGACGCTGTCCCAATGGAACATATCCTTCAATAGTTCCCAAATCACTGTTGTATTTATTAAGCTCTTCTTCAATTGCTCTTAGGTCAGCTAGCGGATCGCGTTCTACTTCTAAAGTTGCACAGTCAAGCACGTGCACAATTACCGAACAACGTTCAATATGACGAAGAAACTCTAGTCCCAGTCCTTTACCTTCGGCTGCACCGGGAATCAAACCTGGAACATCAGCAATTGTATAGCGGTATTCTCCAGCCTCAACTACACCAAGGTTGGGAATAAGAGTTGTAAAAGGATAATCTGCAATTTTCGGTCGAGCTGCGGATAAAGCGGCAATTAAAGAAGATTTACCAGCTGAGGGGAAGCCAACTAAAGCAACATCAGCAACAGATTTTAGCTCTAGCCTATAGGCGGTTTCTTCACCTGGTTCTCCCAATAAAGCAAACCCCGGCGCTTTGCGACGTTTAGAGGAAAGAGCATTGTTACCTAAACCTCCACGCCCACCTTCTGCGAGTACAAATTCAGTACCTGGACCGGTTAAATCTGCGAGAACATTTCCTTTTGCATCTTTGACAACAGTCCCCTCGGGGACAGGAAGGCGTAAGTTCTCTCCTTTTTTACCGTGGCGGTAATCTCCCATTCCGGGTTCACCATTACCCGCACTGCGGTGTGGGCGCCGGTGATATTCCAAGAGGGTTGTCACCTGTGAATCAACTACCAGAATGACACTTCCGCCATTGCCGCCATTGCCACCATCGGGGCCACCAAGAGGCTTAAATTTTTCGCGGTGTACCGAAGCGCATCCATGGCCCCCATTACCACCTTGTGCGTACAGTGTTACTGCATCTACGAAACTTGCCACTTTAGCCCTCCAACAAGCATGTTATACGGACATGTATCTGTCCCGACGATAGCCTCAAAATATCTTAATAAAGAATTGAGGGCGTACGACATTCTAGCCGTACGCCCTCAAGAAAACCTAAATCAGGCTGAAACCACGTTTACAACCTTGCGACCACGGTGAGTACCAAACTCTACCGCACCAGCTGCAGTTGCGAACAGGGTGTCATCCTTACCACGACCGACATTAGAGCCGGGGTGGAAGTGGGTGCCACGCTGGCGAACAATAATTTCACCCGCGTTAACGACCTCGCCACCGAAACGCTTAACGCCTAGACGCTGGGCGTTCGAGTCGCGACCGTTCTTAGAAGATCCAAGACCTTTCTTGTGTGCCATGAACTAGCTTCCTTTCCTTGGACAGACTACTTGATACCAGTAATCTTGACCGTCGTCAGCTTCTGGCGGTGTCCCATGCGCTTACGGTAGCCGGTCTTGTTCTTGTATTTAATAATTGAAATCTTGGGGCCCTTCGCCGGGGACAGAACCTCAGCGGTAACCTTGACCTTCTCAAGTTCCTTAGTTCCGGTGGTGACCTTTTCACCATCGACCAACATCAGCGGCTGGAGGTCGACAGAGTCGCCCACCTCAGCAGCCAGCTTGTCGACGACGACGACATCACCGACGGACACCTTCTCCTGTCGGCCGCCGGCCTTGACAATCGCGTAGACCACGTTGCTGCTCATCTCTTTAGAAAACGAATACTTACAAATCTCAATGCTATTTGAATTAATCATTCAATAGCACCGAGGAACAAATTTACTCTATTTCAGCCCTCTAAGCAAACGGCAGAGGGCTGCGTGTCCCCCTTAGAGGTGTGTCTTTTAGCACTTAGAGGCTGAAAATAGACCTTTTTAAGCGGATTAGCTACCTTCCGTGGGAGTTACCACACCTGTAGTAGCTACCCTTCTGCGACGTTTGCTTTCCACTCTGCGAACTGTAGGTGCACTTTGCGAAGCGACCGTAGTTTGCAAAACTTCAGATTCCCCCTGATTTTCAGAAGCTGAGCTTTCTGATTCTGAAGACAACTGCGTCGGAGCAGTTGTAACCACTCCTGTAGTGGCAGCACGCCGTCGCGGTTTACGACGAGAAGATCCAACGATGACCTTTGCCACTGGCTCAGTAGATGATGCGTTGCCCTCATCATTTTCCACAGAGGGGTTGGAGGATGATGCTTCACCCGAAGCAGATTCTTTCATTTCCACGATAAAGTTCGTAGAACTTGCTTTCCCTGCAGTAATCGGAGTTTCAAGCTTAGCCACACGCCGACCACGACCTCGCCGCGGCTTTTCTTCTGATTTCAAAGAAGGGGCCTGCGCATTATTGTCAGCTCCCTCTCCGGAAGATTCTTCTTTTGTTTCCTTCTGCGTTGCCGCAGCAATTGCACTCATTGCAGCAGCTACCCGGGAGTGTTCTTCCTCAGCTTTTTGCGCTGCTACCTGTTGAACACGAGCTGTTTTCTCAGAAGTTTCCGATTGATTTTGCCGATTGGCGTTACGCCCATTACGAGTATTCTTTTTCTTTGCAGAAGAGTCAAAAGCGTCTAGGATGTCATCCCGTTCGCGCTCAATTGGCTCATCATGCACGATGAATCCCCGTCCATTACAGCATTCACATTCAGTAGAGAACGCTTCCACAAGTCCTTGACCAACCCGTTTACGGGTCATCTGCACAAGCCCAAGAGCAGTAACTTCAGACACTTGGTGTCTGGTTCTATCTCGTCCTAAGCACTCAACCAAACGACGTAAGACAAGATCTCGGTTAGATTCTAAAACCATGTCCACAAAGTCAATAACGATAATTCCACCAATGTCACGCAGGCGGAGCTGGCGAACAATTTCCTCGGCAGCTTCAAGGTTATTCTTAGTTACAGTTTCTTCAAGTGTTCCACCGCTTCCGGTATAACGTCCTGTATTAACGTCAATTACGGTCATGGCTTCTGTCCGGTCTATCACCAAAGACCCACCAGAAGGTAGCCATGCTTTCCTATCCATTCCCTTGGCTAATTGCTGATCTACTCGGTAACTAGCAAAAACATCAGTCTCACCTTCGTAGTGTTCAAGACGGTCAGCTAATTCCGGAGATAGCTTTTCTACGTACTGACTGATTGTCGTCCAAGCAGTTTCCCCAGAGACAATAAGCTTACGGAAATCTTCGTTAAAAATATCCCTCACTACACGAACAGCGAGTTCAGGTTCGGAACGCACAAGATAAGGGGAGGATTTTTTCTGAGACTGTTTTTTCTCAATCTCCGCCCATTGACGCTTAAGCCTTTCCACATCTGCAGTTAGCTGTTCCTCACTAGCCCCTTCAGCGGCAGTACGAACAATTACACCATAACCCTTGGGGACAATCTGGCGAAGAATCTTTTTCAGCCTATTACGTTCCTTTTCGGGTAATTTACGAGAAATCCCTGTCATCGAACCAGAAGGAACTAAAACCAGATAACGTCCAGCCAACGTAATCTGACTAGTCAAACGCGCACCCTTGTGCCCTATGGGATCCTTAGTTACTTGAACAAGTACCGAATCTCCAGAAGATAAGGCTTTTTCAATCCTGCGTTGTTTACCGGAAGCGTCTGCCACATCCCAGTTAACTTCACCAGCGTAAAGGACTCCATTACGACCTTCACCAATATCAACGAAAGCAGCTTCCATAGAAGGAAGAACATTTTGAATCTTCCCAACATAGACGTTACCCACTTTAGAAGTTTGCGCATGACGTGCTACGTAATGCTCAACTAAAAGCCCATCTTCAATTACCGCAATTTGATTAAGGCCATCACGTTCACGCACTACCATCAGGCGATCTACAGATTCCCGACGAGCTAGAAATTCAGCCTCGGTAACAATGGTTTTCTTTCGTCCTTCGCGACGTCCTTCTTTACGGCGTTGCCGCTTTGCTTCAAGACGAGTTGAGCCTTCTAAAGCGGTAACTTCGTCTTTCGGATCACGTAAACGAGAATCAACACCTTCTGAATCAGAGCGATTACGGCGACGGCGACGGCGACGCGAAGATCCTTCTTCGCTTTCAGCCTCTTCCTGCTCGACATCTTCTTTAATCTCTGGCGAATCAGAGTCAGCCTTCTTACGCTTACGCGAACGTGAAGAATCATTTTTTCGAGAAGTTTCCTCAACGCTCTCCTCAGAGTTCTCCTCTGAACGAGCACGCGACTTAACGCGTTTGCGTCCCTTACGACCACGTGAGTTTTCTAGATTTTCATTGTCATCATCATAAGAAGTGGACTCAAATTTAGAAAAATCCGGAGCCTGAAAAATCGGTGCTTGAAAAACAGGTGCAGGAATCGAGGGAGGAACAAAAGTATTCCCAGTGTTCCCACCCGTCTCAGCGCCGCTGAACAGGTCATTATTATTCATCAAAATCTCCAATTATTGCGCGTATTATCGCGCTTCTCGCATTTAGCGACATAAAAGCTATGGGCCGAAAACGGCGGTCTTCATATGGCGAAAATCCTTAGATGCATTTCATTTCCCACATCCGTAAAAGCTTTTCCAAAACCGTACGAAAACTTAATTCTCATTAATCATACCTTATAGAACATCGGCAGTCTCGAAAATGTCACAATTAACGCGGTTTATGTACGCGGTGACAGAAAAACAAGTAAAGTTAGAAGTGGAAAAAATTTGACACTTATAAAAAGGAAAGGTGGATCGAGTGTTTAGCATGCCCACTGCCTTAGATGCGCTAGAGATAGCGCGTTGGCAATTCGCTATCACTACCGTCTATCACTTCGTCCTAGTGCCTTTGACCATCGGACTTTCTGTCATGGTGGCAATTATGGAAACAATGTGGCTCAAGACCAAAAAAGAACATTGGCTTAAAGCCACCAAATTTTTTGGGAAATTGTTCCTCATCAACTTCGCACTAGGTGTAGCGACCGGTATTGTCCAGGAATTCCAATTCGGTATGAACTGGTCCGAGTACTCACGTCAAGTTGGAGACATTTTCGGCGCTCCCCTGGCTATTGAGGCTCTTCTCGCATTCTTCATGGAATCAACATTCCTCGGACTGTGGATTTTTGGTTGGGGAAAGCTTTCTCCAAAGCTACATGCTGCCACCATTTGGTTTGTTGCTGCCGGTGTTAATCTATCGGCACTTTGGATTCTAGGAGCTAACTCCTGGATGCAGCACCCGGTTGGAGCACATCTAAATCCGGAAACCGGACGTTTTGAACTAACCGGAGCTTACGGATTCTTGGAAGTTGTTCTTAACCCAAAGCTTTGGATTACCTTCTTCCACGTTGTACTTTCAGCCTGGATGGTAGCCGGAACATTTATAGCCGGTTTGTCAATCTGGTGGATGGTTCGATCCGCTCGTTCCGGTTCAGCTGAAGGTGAAGAACAAGCTCGTAAGATTTGGCGTCCCATTGCTCGTTTTGGAATGTTAATTCTACTAATTGGGTCACTTGGAACCATTGTTTCTGGAGATCTTCAAGGTAAGTTCTTAGTAGCTCACCAGCCGATGAAAATGGCCGCGGCAGAATCTCTTTGTAACACTGAAAAAGGTGCTCCTTTCACTGTTTTTGCCTGGGGCGACTGCGAAGGAGAAAACGAGCCTGCTCGTTTCATTACTATTCCAAAAGTATTCTCATTCCTGGCTACTAATGATTTTAACGCCGAGGTAAAGGGCGTTAAGGACTTACAGAAGGAAACAGTAGAAAAACTTAATAAAAATAAGGCGTTCACTGACAAGTACGGTGATGCCTCTCAGTATTCTTTCGCTCCAAATGCAAACGGTACTTTCTGGACGTTCCGCTTAATGATTGCTACCGGTTGCTTCTCACTTCTTCTTGCCGCAGCTGGTTTATGGCTGACCCGAAAGGGTGCCCTACCTAAACAGAAGTGGCTTAAGACATTGGCTTTGGTTTCTCTTCCAATGCCTTTCCTAGGAACTTCCTTTGGATGGATTTTCACCGAAATTGGCCGCCAGCCATGGGTTGTAGTTCCTAATTTTGGAACCGGATCAGATCCTGTTGGAGACGTCTTTATGATGACCCAAGCAGGTGTTTCCGGTTCTGTTTCCGCTGGAGCTATGCTCACGACTCTGATTGTCTTTACGTTGCTCTACGCAGCCTTGGGTGTAGTTTGGTACTTCCTGATGCGTCGATACGCGCTAGAGGGAGTTACCTCTTCAAAGGATAATGACACTACCGACCACGAACTCACGTTCGGGTACTGAGCGGAACCGAAAGGAATAAGAAAATGACTTTTCTTCAAGTATTATGGTTCATCCTCATTGCCGTTCTGTGGACCGGATATCTAGCCCTGGAAGGCTTTGGCCTTGGCGCTGGTATGCTTTTACGCCGTATCGCTCGTAACGACCGGGAACGCGGGGCTATTGTCCGGGCAATTGGCCCTCACTGGGATGGAAATGAAGTTTGGCTTCTAACCGCTGGTGGCGCGACATTCGCTGCATTCCCAGAGTGGTACGCAACTATGTTCTCAGGTATGTACATGGCACTTTTCTTGTTGCTGTGTGTACTGATTGTACGTATCTGCGCAATTGAATGGCGCAAAAAGATTAACAGCGAATCTTGGCGTAATAAGTGGGATTGGGCCCAGACAATTAGCGCTTGGATTGCCCCGGTTCTACTTGGTGTAGCTTTTGCTAACCTAGTTCAGGGCATGCAGATTGCCGTTGTAGATCCTAAGACTCCTCTAACTCCTGTTGCGGTTGCTCAGATTAATCTGAGCAGCCAAGTCCACAACCTAATCGGCGGATTCTGGTCGCTTCTTACCCCCTTTACCATTCTCGGTGGTGTAGTAATCGCAGCTGTTTTCCTCTCTCACGGAGCACTTTTCCTCAGCATCAAACTAGAGGGCGACCTGGGAATTCGCGCGGCAAAGAGCGCTTCCGTTCTTTCTCTCGCTTCCACCGCTTTGACAGCAGTTTGGGCTCTGTGGGCACAGTTTGCTTACGGCGGTTCGCAGCCTTTAGCTTGGATTCCTCTGGTTATCGCAGCAATTTGTTTAATTGCTTCTACTGCGTTGACACTGACTGGTAAATATATGCCGGCATTCTTCGCCTCATTTGCAGGAATAGCCGGGGCAGTTGCTTTCATCTTTACCAACATGGCACCGGATGTAATGCGTTCATCAATTGACCCGGCCTATAGCCTCACAATTTGGGACGCTTCATCTTCACACTCCACCCTAATTATCATGACCGTTGTTACGGTAACTCTAGTTCCCGTCGTTCTTGGTTATACCATCTGGTCTTACTGGGTATTTAGGGCAAAAATTAGTGCAGATGAAATCCATCCTGCTGGCTTAATTTGGGACAAGATTCGTCAGAGTGAAAATTTCCTTACCTCTAACTAAATCTTTCCTTCTATGGTTGGGCCGGGGCTTTTGCCCCGGCCCAACCATTTATTCCAGCGTTTTCATCTCTGCTAAGGGTTTGCGATAATGTACCGGTGAAACCTCTAGACCCGAGACTGCTACGCTACGCTAAAAGCGCCCGTAAATACGTAATCCTAATCTCTGTATTGGGAATTATCACTTCCGCCTTAATTCTGGCTCAAACTATTTCTCTTGCGCAGTTCTTCACCCCCATCATCGAAGGAAAAATAACCCTTGCTAATCAGTTAAAGTCCTCCTGGGCTCTAGTTGTTCTAATCGTAGTTTTACTGGCACGTACGGGACTAATTTATTTACGTGAAAGCGCTGGCCACGCAGCAGCCGCAAAGATTGTCTATGAGCTACGGGCAAAGGTAATAGAAGCCGCTACCTCACGCGGACCACGATGGTTAGCTAAAGAAGCTACCTCGACCACCACTCTTGTTACCCGTGGGCTAGCTAACCTTGTCCCCTATTTTGTTCGCTATCTTCCACAACTTATACTTTCTTCTACCGTTACCCCAATGGCGCTTTTAGTAATGGCATACTTTGACTTCTGGTCTGCCGTTATTGCCACTCTGTCAATTCCATTAATCCCAATATTTATGATTCTAGTAGGAAGGCTTACCCAAGAGTTTTCTGATAGGAAACTAAAGGTAATGGAAAAATTAGGATCTCAACTCCTCGATCTTTTATCTGGACTTGTTACCCTCAAAGCATTAGGACGAGCAAGCGCGCCAAAACAAAGCGTTAAACAAATCGGACATGATTACAATCGCTCCACCATGGCTACTTTACGTTTAGCCTTCCTTTCTGGGGCCATTCTAGAATTTATTTCTACGCTTGCAGTGGCTCTCGTAGCAGTCGAAGTCGGTCTTCGCCTCGTCGCGGGAAATCTGCATCTTTACGCTGGATTGATAGTAATCATGCTAGCTCCCGAAGTTTATAATCCTCTTCGCTCAGTAGGTGTCCAATTCCATGCAAGCGCAGATGGTGTAGCGGCTTTCAATGCAGCTTTTAAAGTTATTGAAGAAGCCAATAATTCTTCCGAAAATATTTGTCCAGATATCTCCAATGCAACTTTTAAAATTTCTCAAGTTGGGATACTCGCACGAGGTAGTCTCAGCCCAGCTGATGTAACAGATACAATTCTCCCAGGAAAAATTACTGCTATTTGTGGCCCATCAGGAATAGGTAAAAGTACACTAACCACTGCCCTACTAGGACTTCAAAAAACAGACTTTGGGGAAATTAAAATCTCTTTTCCAGATTCTAGTTCGGCAGATGTTTCTACCTTAAATACAGATTCTCTACTCTCCCAAGTAACTTGGATTCCTCAATCACCAGTAATTCTTCCAGGTACCGTATTTGAAAATATTATGCTTGGAAAACCAGAAGATTTAGGACTTCTAGACAAAAAATCTGAAGAGGTGAAACTAGCGTCTCAGATGAGCGGTTTCAGCGAAGTTATTAATTCACTACCTGATGGATGGGACACCAAAATTGGACACGGTGGTTTCGGACTCTCAGTAGGTCAACGGCAAAGACTTGCTCTCACGAGAGCTCTACTTTTTCCCCGACCATTTTTGATTCTTGATGAGCCAACAGCTCACCTGGACGCACCTAACGAGACCGTGATTATTAAAGCCCTTGAATCTCTCAAAGCCAGGGGCATTACCATCATTATTATTGCTCACCGTCCAGCACTTAGTGCAATCGCAGATAAGAGAATTGAGCTTTCTTCGCGTCCACTAACCGCAGAAGAAGAAAAAACTCTAATAGAAAAAGGAAAAAATGTGGATACAACCCCTAAAGTTGTAAAGCCAAAGGATAGTATCGACACTTTCTTTTCCTCGGAGGCCAACTGATGTCCCTACTTTTAAGCAAAACCGAAAAGCAGGCAATTAAACGTCTCTGGCCCTTACTCGGTCTAAAAAAACGAGCACTAGCTTGGTCCACATTCCTCGGGACTCTTGCCTTGGGAGCATCAACTGGACTTGCCGCTGTGTCCGCTTGGCTAATTGCACGGGCTTCCCAGATGCCTCCCGTAATGTACTTGAACGTAGCGGTTACAGCTGTACGTGCCTTAGGAATTTCCAAAGCACTATTTCGATATTTTGAAAGATTAGCTTCACACCGTATTGCCCTCGAGGGAATCGTCACTCTGCGCACAAACGTATATAGTAAAGTCTCTTCCTTACGTTCTGATTCCTTAGCTTCACTGGGACGGGGACAACTTCTTAACCGTGCCACCGGAGATGTAGATGCAATTGGAGATCTTGTGGTGAGGGTGCTTCAACCTTTCCTCGTCACCATAAGTGTCGCATTTTTGACCTGTTTTTCCCTCTCTTTCCTATGGTGGCCAGCCGCCGTATGGCTTGCAATTTGTCTTTTTCTTTCCATCTTTTTAGGAATTACCTTAGCGGCTAAATCTACGCGCTTAGGCGGTGCAGCAGCCCTTAGGAGCGAAGATCAGATTTCTCGTTTAACTGCAGATTTACTACAAAATAATGCAGAGATTAGATCTCTCGGAAAGATTTCATACTTTCAATCAGAAATCACGCTAGCTGAAGCAGAAAATTCTGCGGCGGTAGCTCGTTCTTCTCGTGCCTCAGCTCTGGCAACCGCAGTAGATAACTTCGCTCTCGGAGCTGCTCTTATCGGTTGCAGTCTGCTTGGAGCTAGCGCCACCAGTGCCGGAAAACTCTCTTTTGTGGGATTAGCAGTAATTATTCTTATTCCTCTGGCAGCCTTTGAGGGAACAGCTATGCTTCCTAACGCAGCTGCGGCACTAGTACGTAGTGCTGGTGCGGCTGTACGCATAGATGCCCTTTTGCAAGGACCACAAGAGACTCCGTCAGAACATCTCAATAATCAGATTTGTCCCTCCCTTGAGGCAAAAAATATAGATATCGGATGGTCAGATTCAAAAATACTGTTAAACGACTTCAGCATGACACTATCCAAAAATTCTAAGATAGCCATTATTGGTCCTTCCGGAATCGGAAAAACAACATTGCTTCTTACTCTCTCCGGGATGCTTCCGCCAAGAAATGGAAAGGTTTTAGTGTCTGGCCACACTGCCTGGAATCTCCCTCGTGAAGAATGCGCAAAGGTAGTTTCTTATACTCCCGAAGATGCACATGTTTTTGAAACCAGCGTCTATGAGAACCTTAGAGTATCCAATCCATCTTTAAGTCGCGAGGAAGCTATAAAATTACTGGAAAGAGTGAAGCTGAAACAATGGCTTGAAACAACTCTACACGGACTCGACACTCCTTTGGTAAGCGGAGCTAAAAACATTTCCGGTGGGGAACGACGGAGGTTGCTAGTTGCTAGAGCACTTGCCTCACAAGCTCCAATACTGCTACTAGATGAGCCGGGAGAACATTTAGATTCCCCCACTGCTGATGCCTTAACCCGCGATCTACTTTCTATCCCAGATAGAGCCGTAGTTCTCGTCTCGCACCGTTTAAGTGCGTTAGAAAAAGCAGACGAAATTATCGTCCTTGGCGAAGACAGCATTTATCCTTCTGGAGTAAAAGTAATCTTTAAAGGAAGCTTTGCCGAAGCTAAAACTAACGAGTACGTCGCACTATCTCTAAGGGAAGAAGCAAAACATGCCTAACCGCCCCAATCAACTTACTCTACTCGATGCTTCTCTAAATCTTGCCTCAAAGCTAGACGTTACCCAAGTTCTCCAGGGATTTGTCCGCCAGGCTTGTTCTCTTGCCTCCACAGAATTTGGGGCTCTCGCAGTCTTAAATATTCGTGGTGAGATGGTCATGATGGTAACCCAAAATATAGATGATGAAGTAGCTCAGCTAATGCAAGATAGCACACTCGGTAATGAGCTTTTACTTGCTCTGCCTGAAAGCGGGGCTCTTATTGTTAATAATCCGCATGATGACTCAGGAGCTATACAGCTTCCTAAATCGGCTCCCGAGATAGATAACTATGTCTGTCTACCATTGGAGCTAAATCAACAAATTTTTGGCTGGTTATTCCTTGCTAACCGTCAGGGAGGATTTTCCAGCACAGAAGCAGATAACCTATTGGCACTGTCTTCAGCAGCAGCTGTAGCAGTAGAAAATGCTCGTTTGTTCACCCAGTCCCAGCAAAAACAACGTTGGATTACAGCTTCCCAGGGAATCACAACAATGCTCCTATCCGGCGCAACCGAAGAAGAAGCATTGGAATATGCAGTGGCTACCGTTAGAGATGTAGCCGATGCCGATGCTGCTTTATTAATTCTTCCTTCTGTTGGTTCTCAATGGGTATGTGAACTTTACGATGGAGACAGTGCTGCTGGACTGCTAGGAACCGTTTTTCCACCTAATGGAAGAGCAATGATTGTTGCAAGAACAGGACACGGTGTCGTAGTAGATTCCCTTGCAACCACTATGCACCTTAAAGTTCCGGCACTTTCCGCATTTGGTCCTGCCCTATACGCCCCTATGCGCACCCGGGATAATACGGTGGGTGTATTTCTAATTCTGCGTCAACCAGGAGATCCAGAATTTACAGAATCCGATCTTGAATCCGCTCAAACTGTGGCTGCTCAGGCAGCTTTGGCGCTAGAGCTAGCAGAAGCTAAACATCGGGCTGATGTAGCCACGTTACAGGCTGAAAGAGATAGCATTGGCCGTGATTTACACGATCTTGCTATCCAGCAACTGTTTGCCGCAGGAATGCAGCTATCTGCACTTCGGGAAACCTTCACTCAGGCTCTCACAGAATTAGAGACTAATGGAGTAATAGCCAAAAGCATAAATCAACAACACTTACTGCAAGAATTAGAAGTTGCTTTTGAACGAGTAGGAGATTCAGCGGAACAAATTCGTAGTATCGTACGTGGGTTAAGAAACCAAAAGGTAGATTTCAATTCTGATAGAACCTTTATTGACAAGGTCGCTGCCGAAGCATCCTTAGCTCGTTCATCACTAGGGTTTGCTCCTAACTTCATAATTGAATTCGATGGGAAAATTGTAAATTCTAAATCTGAAACTTTTGAAGAAATAAGCTCAGATATAGAAAACATGATGCCAGATTCTATAGAAGCTAACGCTATAGCTGTAATACGCGAAGCATTAGCCAACGCAGCGAAGCATGCCCGGGCTACAGCAGTCACTGTAAATATAGAAATAGATACAGCTACTCCCGCCATGACAATAACAATTAGTGACAATGGCAGAGGACTCCCTGAAAAAATTACCCGACAATCAGGGTTGCGAAATATGCGTATGCGTGCTGAATCCAATGGTGGATCGCTAAATATTACTAGCGATTTTAATGCTGGCACAACTCTAAACTGGTATGTTCCACTTTAAATAATAGCTGTTTTACTAAAGGTAAACCTTAATATTAGGAAACGCAGTATAGGTAGTAAGTACCAAAAACTCTCTCCCTTTTGCCGCTTATACCCCTAGAGTATTGAGGGTTTAGTCTTTTGCGGTATTAGTTTTTTTCCCCCCTCACCCATCCCAATGGCTCGTAGTCCATACCCTTTTTCCAGTTCTTATTGGATGTGTGTTTTGGAGTAGTAAAAAGGTGGGTGAAAGAAAAAAAATACATGGGAAGCACAACAACACGAAAACGCATAGGGCATGAAAAGAAGAAAAGATTCGGTTGTGACCATACGAATAAAAAATAATAAAAATATATATGTATAGAAAGAGCGTGTGATCATAAAGAAAAATTAATTATTCTATCTTCTTCACGATCACACGCTCTTATCTTATTCAAATATAATTGTGGCGGCGTCCTACTCTCCCACACCCTAGCGAGTGCAGTA
>JAHUUJ010000004.1 GCA_019218365.1 Actinomycetaceae bacterium TAE3-ERU4
CAAAATTACGTGGCCCACGGCTATCACGACGGTCATCGTTCCAACGACGCCCACCACCACGATTATCATCACGGCCACCACGGTTATCGCGACGGTCATCAAAATTACGTGGCCCACGGCTATCACGACGGTCATCGTTCCAACGACGCCCACCACCACGATTATCATCACGGCCACCACGGTTATCGCGACGGTCATCAAAATTACGTGGCCCACGGCTATCACGGCGATCATCGTTCCAACGACGCCCACCACCACGATTATCATCACGGCCACCACGGTTGTCACGGCGGTCATCGTTCCAACGACGCCCACCACCACGGCTCTCGTCACGATCACCACGGTTAAAATTATTGTTATACGCCACGCTTGGCTCCTTGCGAATTATATTCTTAAGTAGTATTTACCACGCTTATTCTATCGTAACGCTCCAGCCAAAGGCTAAACCTTGGCACAGATGTAAACAAAATCGCTTTAACGAAGAAAAAGGCGGGAGTCCTAAATTAGACCCCCGCCGCATATATGTAATTAGTTATCGGTAGGAGTACGCCAACTAGCAACACGCTGGCCTGCTACCCAAGCCGCTACCTGAGTACGCCGCTGCAAGCCCATCTTAGCTAGTAAAGAAGTGATGTGGTTCTTTACTGTCTTTTCCGCAACGCCAAGGCGATCACCGATTTCCCTGTTGGAAAGTCCATCACCAATTAACATTAGGACTTTACGTTCCGAAGGAGTAAGGTTCGCGGTTGGGTCATTGGCATCAGCTTTACGTGCGGTAATAGTACGTTCATCCAAGAGAACCTGACCAGAAGCAACCTGACGGACAACATCAGCAATTTCATTACCTCGTACGCTCTTTAGAACAAAAGCTTTCGCACCAGCAGACAAAGCTTCTGCCAAAGCCGAATCATCGTCAAAAGAAGTCAAAATAACAGGCAATGCTCTAGCAGATTCAGCCTTTAACTCACGCAAAATATCAATTCCGGTTCCATCCGGAAGCTGTAAATCAACCAAAACTACATCCGGGTCAACCAAGCGGGCACGAACTAAAGCATCTGCTACAGTTCCAGCTTCAGCTACTACCTTAAGGTCTTCTGCACGCTCGATAATTTCTGCAATCCCGCGACGGACAATCTCATGATCATCAATAATCATCACTGTAATCTGTTTATCACAGTGGTATCCATTATTTTTATTCACGTGCACCATCATATATTCCTTGCTACTTTGAGTTCCTGCCTGAATCCTCTCGGCGGCTTTTGACAGTGTATGCAATAAACGTGAGATCTGCCGCCCATAACCGCACTTTGTAGTTGCGTAGCACAATTACTACAGGGTTTTCCAGATCGACCGTATACCCGCAAACTTTGCGCATACGTACCTGCATTACCATTTATATCCACATATAGTGAATCAAACGAGGTGCCGCCTTTTTCTAAGGAAATTAGCATTAATTCCCGTCCTCGAACTAAAATTTCTTCTATCTTTTTAGCGGACAGAGATGACGCTAATCGTGCACCGTGCACACCGCTTAAAAATAGGGCCTCATCGGCATAAATATTTCCAAATCCAGAAACAATAGACTGGTTTAACAGCACTGTCTTTATCGCAGATCTACGCTTACGAATTTCAGAGACTACACGCCTGGTTTCGAAAGCTGGATCTAAGATATCGCGGGCAATATGGGCTGCGAGTACGGGTAAAGCGATACTCTCAGTGCCATATCCAGCAGGAAATCCATCTGTAGTAGACACAGTTTCACAAATCGCTAAGGATCCGAATATTCGCTGGTCAATAAAACTCATACTAAAAGAATCCTTACCCTCATCAGATGGAGAGAGGAAAAACCTTGCCCGTTCATGGCGAGCTAAAGGATCTTTCTTAGCGATATTGAGAAAACGAAACTGACCGGACATCCCCAAGTGGAAAACGAAAGAATTTCCGTCATCCAATAACGACCACATAAACTTTCCTCTACGCGCTACGTCCTTAATCACGCGTCCACGTAGTAGTTGAACAAACTCTTCTTGACCACCGGGCTGAGAACGCACTATACGCGGAACAAAAATCTCCACATCCTCAATACGACAGCCACGAATTCGCGCAGCTAAACCTTTTCTGACGGTCTCTGCCTCAGGTAACTCTGGCATTCGTTACCTACTCTTGGACCTATTATTTAGAACCGGTGCCAAATGCGGATAGGTCTCCCCATGTATCCCAGAACCCGTCAGAATTGGCTTATCCTCAATTTTATTTTCAGCACGTAAAAATGCTAATGCTTGAGCTGCTGCTTCTCGTTCTGCATAGCGTTTAGAAGTTCCGGTTCCTTCACCTAGGGTATCTTCCCCTACGGTAACCACCGCAGTATAGGTCTTACAGTGATCTGGACCAGAGTCAGAAATTACATAAACTGGCTCAGGTAACCCCAAATCAGCACAGATTTCCTGTAATGGAGTTTTCGGATCCGTAGCTGCGCCCCGTTCCAAAGCAGAAGAAAGAAGCGGTTTAAGCTGATGTAAAACTACCTTCCGTGTTACTTCTAAACCTGAAGTCAGGTAAGTAGCACCGATTAAAGCTTCAACCGCATCAGAAAGAATTGAGTCCTTATCCGCACCGTTACTTTTTCGTTCCCCCTTACCAAGCAAAATATAACGACCGAGCTCAAGAGAACGTCCTACCAGGGCAAGTGCAGGTTGCGAAACTGATCCAGCTCGCATCTTAGACAAATGCGATTCTGGACGGTCAGGATAATTTTTGAACAGATACTCAGAGACAATTAGAGACAGGATTGAGTCCCCTAAGAACTCTAGACGCTCATTATGCGCCAGTCCCCCATTTTCATTTGCGAAAGAACGATGAGTTAAAGCTAAAATCAACAGTTCTGGATCAATCAGGCATCCCCAGGCGGTAAGAAGCTTAGTTCCTGCTCCAGAAGGCAAAGTACTAAAAGGAAGGTGGATTGGTTCACTCTTGTCCATCTTTATTCCCCTTAAATAGCATCTGTAGTTTTGCAAAACGAGGATCTATTTCCTCATGGGAATGATCAGCTTCAAGTTCTTCGTAGGGAAAACCGCAGTCAGGACACAATCCCTCGCAGTCTGAATCACATAGAGGCAACAAAGGGAGAGCCAAAATTGCTTCCTCTCGCAAACGAGGTTCTAAATCAATCTGGAATCCATCATGTGTGGGCCACTCAGAGGCCTCTTCATCACCCTCCGAGAGAGCATTTACGACCTTAGCCTCCGTTGTGTAGTACTCATTTAAGGATACTTCCAAGGTATCAACAAAATCAGTTGCGCAACGGGAACACTGTGCTGTCCATTGCAAGGGTAAAGAGACACTTGCCAGTATCCCACCATCAGATGCCGTCAAAGACACATCAGCACCTACAGACTCTGCAAGATACGAGGCATATTCAGTTTCCCAAGACTCAGGAATTTCAAATACGCATTCACGATACTGCGGAACCTGCGGGTTACGTAATAATTCAGTAACCGGCAATACAAATGATGAGTTTGGCAATCTTTCTCCTTGTTTTAAAGTTAATTAGTCATTGTCAGCTAGATGCGACAAACGTGCATCAATCGCGTCACGTCCACCAGCTGCAATCTTCGCTACTTCCGAAGCTCGTTTCACTAATTCGTCCATCTGATGACGTGCATATTGATTAGCGTCCACAGTCAGCTTATTAGCTTCGTGCTCAGCCTGCTTAATTACCTGTTGAGCACGGGAGTTAGCCTCCTGCAAAACTTCTTCCGCAGAGATTAAACGTTCAGCTTGAGCGCGCGCATCTTCGAGAATCTGTTGAGCTTGTTCATTGGCGCCCGCAAGGTGTCGCTTAGCTTCTTCTTGCGCGGCAGAACTAATCTGCTCAGCCTGTACTTTAGCATCTTCAACCATTGTGTTGGCTTCCATCTGCGACTGCTCAGTAATTCGTTTTGCTTCAGCGGTCGCGTCCGAAAGCCTTGCTTGCGATTCTTCATCAGCGCGCGCGAGAACCTCGTTAGCCTCAGAGACGATACCATCTGCGTTCTGCACATCACGAGGCAGTGCCTCACGAATTTGTGCAATCAAATCAAGGGCCTGGTCACGATTAATCTTCGCAAAGGTTCCTAACGGAAAAGTACCAGAGGCACTCTCAAACATATCCTGTAGGCTACCTAAAAGCGACATAGCCGTAGCCTCATCAAAATACAAATTAGTAGTCTCGTCATCGAAGTTAGACATTTTCCCTCTTTCCAGCTTCTATCTTGCTCTTTAGTGCCCGTTCAACGACCTCAGGCACATAGTCCATAAGGTCAACCCCTAACATGCTTAATTCTTTCACGACGGACGAAGAAATATGTGCATAACACGGGTCACATGGCAAATAGAGAGTTTCAATTTGCCCGATTTTCTGATTTATTACCGCTTGAGCATGTTCATACTCAAAATCTAAACCTGTCCGGACACCTTTGACAAGCACATATTCTTCAGGTGGAAAAGAAGCTACTAAAAGTCCCGAAACTATTTCAACACGAACATTTTCTATATTTTCGGTAGCAAGGGCAATCAACTCGGCCCGTTCTTTAGCTGAAAAAAGATAGTTTTTAGCGGAATTTTGCGCAACTGCCACCACTACTTCAGAAGCAAGTTTACTGCTCCTTTGCACAATATCTAAATGCCCTAGAGTGAAAGGGTCATAGCTACCCGGTAGAACTATTTTCACGAGCTTTCCCCCTCTGCAACATTATCTTTTTCTTTACTAAGTTCCAGGTACCATACCTGAGTATCTCCATAGTTTTTCACATCGAGAACATTCAGTGATTGTGGCCAACCAGGTTCGCCCGAACGTTTTGCTCGCTCTACCACAAATACAGAATGCTCTTCTAGCCATCCCTGCCCTAGCAAAGTAGCCACCTGAGATATCTCTTCATTAGACATATCGTAAGGAGGGTCTAAAAAAACTACCTCATAGCTATGCGGAGAACCTAACAGATACTGTTTTATCCCCATCTGGTGCATTCTGGCCTCACAGGTACCCAAAACAGTTAAATTACGATTTATAGTCCTTGCCGCAACGGAAGAATTATCAACCAAATCTACGATGCGCGCACCGCGTGAAAGAGCTTCAAGGCCAAGGGCTCCAGACCCCGCACATAAGTCTAAAATCCGACTGTCGGAAAGTAAGTTCCAATGATCCAAACGCGAAAATATAGCCTCTCTTACACGAGAAGAGGTTGGACGTGTCCCACGAGGCGGAACAGCTAGTTCCCGTCCCCCATATTTGCCAGCAATAATACGAGTCATAACAATTAGAGTAGCCTATTAAGAACGCAAGAGATTTTCTTGTTGCTCTTGTTTCAAAGCAACTTCTATGGAGCGAGCCAAATCCTGATGATTTTTTAGATCCGGATCACTGGAGATTATCTGTCTAGAAGTAATTCGAGCTTTTTCTATTATCTTTTCGTCCTTTGCAACTGACAAAAACTTCAACCCAGAACTACGGCCAGCTTGGGAGCTTCCCAAAACATCTCCTTCACGGCGCAATGCCAAATCTGCATCAGCCAATTTAAAGCCATCTAGAGTCTGTGCAAATACTTCCAATCTCTCACGTGAGATATCAGCTTGCGTCTGCTTATAAACCGCCATACATATACCCGGCTTACTACCTCGCCCTACTCTTCCCCGAAGCTGGTGTAAAGCCGAAAGACCAAACTGTTGAGCATCCATAATAACCATCATGGTGGCGTTAGGATTATCTACCCCCACCTCAATCACAGTAGTGGATACTAAAATAGCAATCTTTCCTGAATTAAAGTCAGCCATAACCTGTTCTTTTTCAGAGTTAGGCATTCTCCCATGTAAGAGACCAACCCCGTATTTTCCCAAACTGGGGTGGTTAACTAAATACTGCGCAACCTCCTCAGCCGCCGCTAGCTCAGTTTTTTCAGCAGTCAATATAGCTATTTCAGATACAGACTCATCCTCTGCTGCATCGGCACTTATTCTGGGGCAAACTACATAAATCTGGCCGGATTCTTTAATTTCTTCTTCAGCTCTTTCCCACAGTCTTTCCATCCAGCGTTCATTTTCTGCGGGTACTAAATAAGTTTTTATTTCTTTCCCCGGCCGCGGGCGAGAAGCCAACTTAGATACTTCTAAATCACCAAAAATAGTCATTGCCACAGTACGTGGAATAGGAGTTGCTGTCATAACTAACAGGTGCGGCGAGGAATCTGATTTTTCCCTCAATAGTTCTCGTTGTTCCACCCCAAAACGATGCTGTTCATCTACCACAACCAGACCTAAGTGGGGTATCTGCACTCCCTCGGATAAAAGAGCATGCGTTCCAATAACTATTGCGGGCTGTCCCGAGGCGAGGATTCCTAAGACGCGACGCTTTTCTGGGGCACTTAAAGAACCGGTAAGAAGCAAGAGTGGGATGGAGTCAGCATCGGCAAATATGGAATCTCCCCCGGCTAAAGACCCCATCATCTTTCCAATTGTTCGATAGTGCTGTCTGGCAAGAACTTCAGTCGGAGCTAGCATTGCAGCTTGCTTTCCCGAATCTACTGCACGGGTCATCGCTAAAGTAGCGACAATAGTTTTTCCTGACCCAACGTCACCTTGCAAAAGTCTTTGCATAGGTAGGGCACTTCCCATATCTTGAGAAATCTGCTTGCCAACTTCTTTTTGTGAGTCTGTTAGCTCCCAGGGTAAAGCCCGCAAAAGCTTTTCATATATTCCATCTTTTATGGGAGAACATACCGGCGCCTTGCGTTGGTTATACGCATTTCTTAGTCTTGCCAATGTAGTTTGGGTAATTAGGGCTTCGTCAAAGGCTAAACGTTTACGTGCCGCATACCACTCTTCCTTGGTTGCAGGTTGGTGCAGTCCCCGTAGAGCCTGCAAAGTGGAGGTCCACTCCCATTTTTCCTGTAGCTCTGGAGAAAGTACCTGGGGGATGTCTCCTTCTCGTAGGGGATTAAGGACTGTAGCTACTGCTCGTTGCGTTACCCAAGAGGGAAGTCCGGCAGTTTGCGGATAAATAGGAATTGGCCTTTTAGCACGTTCTTGCGCCTGTTCTTCGCTTAGTTCCGAAGCGTCATCATAAAGTGGGTGAGTAAGCTGCCAGCTTCCTCTATAGGCGCTAACTTTCCCGGAGAAAAGGTGACGAGTGCCCGGCGCTAAGATTCGTGCATGGGTATTGAGCATTCCTCTATGGCGGGCAAAGAAAGTTGCGTTGATGCTATTTCCCCCATCATGCAAGATGACAGTTAACATCGCACCGGGACGATTACGAAAAGTTCGTGTTTGCGTATCTATTACTTCTGCAAGAAAAGTAATTTCTTTGCCTTCACATAAATCTTCAATAGCGCTTAATTCCGCCCAAGTTTGTATTTTCCGCGGAGAAAAATAAAGTAAATCATGAACCGTTTCTAGATTAAACTTTCTTAGTTTGGCAGCGGTTTTCTGCCCCACTCTACTCTCTAAGGTAGCTCCTAAATCTACTAGAGAGGAAGAGACTACCAATTCTCCTTTGCGAAGATTTTTCCCACTCTTAGTTTCTACCATGTATAAGACACCACCAAGGGACGGTTTCCTCCCTCATAGAACGTCACTTGTGCCATTAAATCAAGATTACGAGGGAGTAGGTTTTCTACCTTGGAATAGGTAAGAGCATCGGTTCCTTGGGGTAAGAGAACCCGTAGGTTCCCGTCTGGATGAGTATAAATTTGCGATTTCAAAAGAGACTCTAGGCCAACCAATTCCTCAATATTTTCAACTTCCACCTGCCAGTAAGTCTGATGAGCATTTTCTAGGGCCAGTTGATACGCCTTTAGAGTTTCTTCTATATCTGCGCTATAGATTGGCAAACTAGCGTGGGCTCCCGCGTGTAGAAGTTCGAGTTCAGTGCCCATTTTTCCCACAACTAAACTATCTTTAGCTGTTTGTATACACTGGTCTATCAATTTGTCTGATTCTCTATCGGCACTCAGCAAAACCATTGGCTCACGAAGTGTACGAAGAATACCTTTTATTTTTTTATCCGAGGTGGGATTAAGAAAAACATTTATTCCCATTGCGACCAGTTCTCTAGCTACATCAAGGCTACGAGTAAGCGCAAGAACGCAAGGACGTAATCTTTTACGACGACGGTGAAGGAAAACGACCTTTGGCCCTAAATCAGATTCAAGGGGCGCAAAATCACTCAAAATTGTGGGTGACTGCGGACTTAGTATGAGTAAATCTTGTTTCTGCGCGATATCCGGAATTTCGTTTGTAGGTTCAAGTGCACGATGAATAACTGTCCAATTCTCAAATCCAAATGGGTCGCTTCCCCCCACTTTCCAGAGGGGGTCTTTCGAGCGTGATTTTGAGCAATAATCAGCGTATACCCCGGGAGGACCTTCCAGCTCAAAGATGCAGCAGGAAAGTCTCTGAGCTCTACGGGTAATTGGAGCGGGAGTTTTTACCCGGGGTAAATCAGATAATGCCCAGTCCAGAGATTGTCTAACCTGTTTTTTTTCTTCTTCCGTGGGAGTTTGTAAACCTAAATAAAACGCTGCACTAAGCAGCAAGAAAGCTACGGTTGAAGCCTCCAGAATTTGTGTCCCAGATTCCGTACCATCCGCCTCTTGAAGGCTCTCTTCCCCCATCGAAGCAGCCGCGTGCAGCACTTGAAAGGTCGCCAAGAAGGCTTCACTTACACTTCTGTCAGCTCCCAGTGTCCCTCCGGATATTCCATTTTTTAATAACGTCTGAACGTAGCTTCCAGAAATTTCTTTTCCGATGTTTTGGAAGATATCGTCAATTAAATGGAAAATCTCTACCGCTGTTAAATAATCTTTCCCATCACTTACTTGTGCAAAAAGATTTAGGGCATAGGCCAAACGCATTCCACTTTGTCCGCGAGCCGCTTCCCGAGCTGCAAGAGACATGGCAGAAGTAAGATTACTCAGATTTCCACAAAGGTCACTCGGCGCCTTTTTTCCTAAGCTAATAAGAGTTTCTAAAACAGGCAAAAAACCGGCGGGAATGGAGTATCGCGAAACTTCATTAAACGGTTCGATTCCCATACGAACCTCGGGGGCACAGATTATCTTCTCAAGTTCTTCAAGACCGCTAAGAACATCTGCCGCACCAAAATGCGCAGCACGTATCCTACGTTCAGTATCAGTCATTGAATCTCTTGAAGCCATAAAAATAATAATAGAGCCTAAGGTCCTTTTGCCTGTCATTAACTAGCGGGTGACGACTCGCACAAACCCAACTTTTGAGAAATTAACCCAATATGCGCTATCCTTAACCAGTTGCCTATGTAGACACAAAGTCTTCAAGGCAGTGGTAAAGAATATTACGAGGCTTAGAGATCAGGAGATTCACCGTGGCTGCTGTTTGCGACGTATGCGGTAAGGGACCAGGCTTCGGCAAGAGCGTCTCGCACTCCCACGTGCGAACGAACCGCCGGTGGAACCCGAACATTCAGCGCGTTCGCGCTCTAGTTAATGGCGCTCCCAAGCGTCTGAACGTTTGCACCAAGTGCATTAAGAGCGAGAAAGTTACCCGCAATATCTGATTTGCGAGTATTTAGCTTACTGGCTGTGGCCCAATCGAAAGGTTGGGCCGCAGCTTTTTCTTTTACTTCTTAAAAGAAAAATTAAAAAACAAAAGCTAAGATTGAAGATAGACGCAAAGATGCCAAGCTGAGGAGAAAACCTTGACAGATACCTGGATTTCGTATTCACAGTGGTGGCATGTCTACCCGCTCGGAGCACTCGGCGCTGATACCACCGGTTCTCAACCAATACTGCCCGACACAAAACGAACCTTAAAAGACCTTATTGTCTGGATGGACTATGCAAGAGACCTGGGACTTAATGGACTTTTACTAGGCCCCATATTCGCTTCTGAATATCACGGATACGATACTCTAGACTACTTTGAGATAGATTCACGCCTAGGTGATTTAGAAGATTTTCAAGCATTTGTAGATGCTGCCCATCAGCGCGGGATAAAAGTAATGCTTGACGGGGTATTTAACCATGTTTCTAAAAACAGTCCACTCGCTCAAGTACAGTCAGATGGAACCTGGCTTATAAAACGTGATGATACTGGTTCCCCAATTTGTTTTGAAGGACACGAACAACTAGTAGAGTTAGATCATAATAATCCGCAGGTGACCTCGCTAATCACGAAGGTAATGACGTATTGGGCTGATTTGGGAATAGATGGATGGCGTCTAGATGCGGCGTATGCGCTAACCCCTGCTAATTGGGCAAAGATTACCGTGCCATTCAAAAAAGACTTCCCTCATATCTATCTACTCGGCGAAGTTATACATGGCGATTACCCGCTTTTTGTTAAGGAATCAGGAATAGATTCCATTACACAATACGAACTTTGGAAAGCTATTTGGTCTTCTCTCCAAGACACAAATATGCACGAACTTGCCTGGTGTTTGAAACGCCACAACGAGTTTTGTAAAACTTTTCTTCCCTGGACCTTCATAGGTAACCATGATGTGACACGGATTATCTCTAAAGTAGGCGAAGAAAAATCGCGCCTAGCTTTAGTTCTCTTGTGCATCTTACCGGGGATACCGGCTATCTATTACGGTGACGAAATTGAGATGAAAGGAATTAAAGAAGAAAGAATCGGTGGAGATGATGAGATTCGTCCTGAACTACCCGACCTGCCTCCAGAAAATCTTCCAAGTATCTATCGCCTGCACCAACTGCTGTTGGGGTTAAGGAGGAGAATCCCCACCCTGGTGAATGGATACGTACACACTCTTACCTGCGATAAGGGAGCCCTGTTAATCCAAATAAACGACAGGGAAGGAACTACTCTACTTACCGCAGCGCTTAATTCCAATCCTTACGAATATATTTTCCATGATGTCGCAGGAACACAAGTTGCAGCGGAAAAATCATCTTGGGTTGATTCTTCTACCCTCTGTCTTTCCCCTAACGGATGGAGCCTACACACTCCCCAATAGGTTTTATCCGAGGTAAGCTCACAGGAGCTTTTTTCGTGCTCTCCAAAGAAGGTAAGAAGCGATAAAAATTAAAACAGCACTGCCGCAGAGCCCTGTCCAGATTCCTATGAGAATACCAAAATTATCTATAAAGAATCCTGCCAGCAAAGTCCAAAGTGCGATAGATAGATTTACCAGCGCAATTACCCATCCATTAGCTTCAGTTAGCTGCGAAGCTGGAACAATACGCTCGGTAAGCTGAAAACCTAGTGTCAAGGCCACTGGCAAAGTCAATCCCGACAAAGCAGTGAAGAAAATATAAAAACCTAAAGACAACCCTAAAAATCCCAGAGGCAAATAGCCTAAAGCCAGAATAAAACCAACTATAGCAAGTCTGGAAAATCCCCAGTTTCCTACTCCCAATTGAGAAACCGCCAGCGCTCCAATTGCTCCTCCCAGCGCATAAGCAGAAAAAACAATGCCCGCCAGTGAGGAATTTGAATGGTAGTCTCCATAGGTAGTAGCTGCCAGTACCTGTACACCTACTGGCGCTCCAATAGAAAATAGGAAAAATAAAAGTGTTAAGAAGCCGGAGAAAGAAAAAATCGATGCCGCTTTTGCATCAGTGGCGGAGCTAGATTCCGTAGAGTTCACCCGCGGTGGTCTAATTGACGCGAACCAAACAGCTCCAAGAACCCCAATCAACCCCATGGCCCAGATTCCCGGGCGATGTCCAAAATATAAAATAATTAAGCTAGCAAGCAACGGACCCAAAACGTATACCATCTGCTGGCCCAACAAATCAAAACTAAATGCCTGATCAAGCTGTTTTCCACGCTGCATCATCCTCGGCCAATACATACGGGCTGTAGATTCCAAAGGTGGGGTAAAGAAACCGGCAATCCCAGCGGCTAGACATAAAAGAACTTTCTGCTCAAAGGGAACCAAAACTATCCCGAAAAATCCCAATGCCGCTAGCACAGAGCAAAGTATCATTATCCAACGAGGGCCGTATCTATCAACAAAACGTCCGAAAAAAGGCTGCCCAAAAGTACTACTAAGAACAAAAATCGAGGTAAGTGCACTCGCAAACCCAAAAGAACCATCCTGTGCCCTCACATAGGTAATAAAGGCGAGGGACATCATTCCCTGCGGAAGTCGACCTAGCAGAACAGAAAATAAAACGCCCAAAGTATCCGGTACTCGTAAAGCATGAACCGGAGGCGGCGAAAAAATATCTGTCCTTTCTTTTTTGTTCATGCGCGAAAATGATCCCAATCTGCTCGCATCGGGGCCGGGGCACCACCTAAAAGAACCAAATCTTCTGCATTCTTTCCGAATGTTTCATTCTCAATAATTTCACCAATAACTCGGAAAGATTCTGGAATCTGTACCGTAGGTGGGAATGTAGCTAACATCCCGTGATCTTCTCCCCCCGACAAAACCCAATCTAGGGTGTCTTTGCCAAGGAAAACAGCTAACTCTTCTAAAGGAGCACGATAGAAATTTAATTCCTCAACAAATAAATTAGCCTTCACCCCGGAAGCTAAGCATATTCGTCTTAGGTCCTTTACAAGTCCATCAGATAAATCCATCATGGAACTAGCGCCCGCATCAGCTGCCTGTATCCCAGCTTCCAAAGGAGGACGGGCAGCTTTAAAAATACTCACGCACTCAGCAGCAAGTTCTCGAGTAGCCCGAGGTAAACGATCCCAATCTGTAGGATGGGGATATCCGCCATAGCAAAGGTCTAGACCACAATAAGAACGTCCTTGAGTTCCTGCCAGAGCAATTAAGTCTCCATTCTTTGCCCCGGTACGTTCAACCGGCGAGCGGCCCTCCAAATCTCCGGTTACCGTAGCTGATAGAACCACCAAAGGTGCTGATCCTAAATCTCCACCAACAATTGCCACACCCGCTTTGGAGCAGCGTTTATGTATCCCCGCAAATAATTCTTTAACCCACTCAACTTCAGTTGTATCCGGCATCGCTAAAGACAGTAAGAAAGAAACGGGACGAGCCCCCATAGCAGCTATATCCGCTAGATTCTGGGCAGCAATTCGCTCCCCCACCTGGTAGGGCGAAGACCACTCATCACGCCAGTCATATCCGGCAGCCATCATGTCAGTAGAAATTACAAAGCGCGAATCACTTGTTTGTAAAACTGCACAATCGTCACCTACCCCGGTTAAAGTCTGGGGATTAGGCCCAAAGTAAGGTTCAAGTACAGAAAGTAAACCGGCCTCGGAGATACCTTTTACCTGCATTCGCTTTCCCCTCACCTATTTTGCAACACGTCGTACCCTTGCTGTAGCAGACATAACCACAGCCGCTGCACTTGCTACATTCAACGATTCAGCTTTACCCACAAGAGGAATCCTCACAAGATAATCACAAAGTTCAGCTTCATCTTCAGATAATCCGCGGGCTTCATTCCCCATTACCCAAACCAGATTTCCTTTTAGCATATCGAGCTCACTATCAAGCAAATCATCCAAAGATAATTCCGCACTACCGGAAGTTCCAATCACCTTGTATCCTGCATTTTTCAACGGTTTTATAAGATCAGAGAACTGTCCCGTGACAAGGTTAAGATGAAATGCTGATCCCGCAGTGGAACGAATTACCTTGGGACTAGTCAAATCCGCACTCCCTGAACTAGCAAAAACGGTAGACGCTCCAAAGGCATCACCAACTCGAATAATAGTTCCCACATTACCCGGGTCTTGTACTCTAGCCATCAATAGAGCAACTCCCGGCTGCGGCTCATAAGTATCAGCGGTTGCAAAAGAAAGTTTGGAAAGCTCTGCAACGGCACAGATTCCCTGCGCATCCCGACTAATTGCATCAACTACCGCGGAAGTACACGGATGAACAAAATCAGTAGTTTTCCTTGCTTGCTCGACAATCTCCCGCAAAGAGGTAGCAGCCAAATTAACATCCACATAAATATCGCGTACCGCCTGCGGATAGTAGGAAACCAACTCTCGTACTGCCTGCGGACCTTCAACTAAAATCTGCGAATACTTCTTACGTACATTCTTCATAGCCAGTCGCGAAACGTGAGATACGCGCGCAGAAGTAGGATTCTCCATTAAATCAACGCGGTCGGAAAAAAGTGATGTGCTCATGTTAAAAGAATACCTTTCAAGTAAAAATAGGGGTAGTAAAGCGGCCCCTGGTTCTCAGGGGCCGCTTTATAGTCACTACGGTAGTAAATCAGGGCGAGCTTGGTGAATAGGCGCTTTTAAGAAACGACTCAAAGTCACCATAAACTGCGGGGTGATATGGTTATTGTCTCGATACACAAAGGTATTTCCAACTACTCCTGGACAGATATCGCCAGTACAGATTCCCTCGGTCAAATCCGCTTCGATAACATTCTTCAGTTTCAGAATCTCGGTATCTGGACGGTGCGGAGAAAGGTGCTTACTAAGCGGAGCAACACACCCGCCAAGAGACACTCCAGTAGCCTCTCCGATGGCGCGTAATGAGCAGTCGTACATGTCGTAATCAAAACGAGGAGTATCACGCAAAGCCACTAAAGTAATCCCCGCTTTACTTAGTTCTTCCGCATAGGGGATTAAACCAGTACGTGTAGTATCCGGTGAATCAGCATGACCCACAGTAGAAACGGCAAACACCAAATCAGGTTTACTCTTCAGAAGATACGACTGAATCTCTTCTCGTAAGGGATTACATTCTTCCTTGGGATGTTTCGCCAAAGGAGCCTCATAGGAACATCCCCCCAACCAGTAAAGGACAATATTCCAATCCTTTTCCGGTAATGTTGCCGCCACCGCGGGCAAGAACTGCTGGATGTGAGAATCACCCACCAAAACGGCAGTATGAGGTTTAGAATCACTCCAATTCGAAGTAATACACCTTTCCTCACTCCCCTTGAAACCAGGAATTGCTTCTGTACAGCGCTGATAGTTCTCCAGCATTGCCCATTGCTCAGGAAGTTCATCCGGCGTTGGAACAGGAGCATCAAGCAAGAGAGGGTCAGCATGGTAACCGGACCGGAAAATCTCAGCTCCGGGATGATTCACGATATCTAAATCGTAAATTTTAGAAGGTTTTCCTTCCTCGCCAATAGCAAGAGAAATAGTTCTTTCCCCACTTGCCAATTTATCCATAGAAGCTCCGTAAACCTGCGGTGCGGCAATTACCGAGGCATAGTGAATTCCGGGGAAACCGATAGCTAGGCTTGCGGCAACCACTATAAACTTATGTAAGATGCGCGAATTAGCCCACTTCCAAGTCCGTAGCGGTTTATCTACTATTTCGGTAAGTAGCATTGCTAGACCGATGGAAACCAAAATAAGGAGTATTCCGTCTTTGCGAGCAAAGCTTTCTTGCTGGCGCGATCCCAGATATATAGACATTAACGGCCAGTGCACCAGATACAGGGCATAAGAGATATCTCCCAAAGCAACCAGTGGCTTAAAGGAAAGATAACGAGCAACCGAACCACGCTCAGAAGAGGAAGTAAACGCTAGCACACAAGCTGCTCCAAACATTGGGAACATTGCTGCCGGCCCCGGATAAGCCCCAATTGAGACAAGGGAAAAGAGAATTACGGTACCGGTTCCAGCCCATCCCAAAAAGAGTCTAATCCGAGAGGGCAATCGAAGATACGGAGCAAGCAAAGCGATTAGTGACCCAAGTGCAAACTCCCAGAGCCGCGACCGCGTATCAAAATAAATATTTGCGGGAACAGGTAAACGATAAATGATAGTCCAGGTCAGCGAAGCAACGAAGATAAGAGCCATCACACTGACAGATAGACGACGCACATTAATCTTCAAAGCGCGGGCTGTTAAAGCACATAAAACCAAAAGTAATGGCCAAAGAATAAAAACCTGACCCTGCATGGACATTGACCACAGATGCATCAAGGGTGAAGAAAGTGAATGGTCAGCAGCATAATAATCAACTGCCTGTGAAGCCAAATACCAGTTTTGCACATACGCTAAGGAGTAGTATCCCTGAGTAATAATTTCATTCCAACGTGTCTGTGGCAGATACATGATAGAAAGCACCACAGTGGCAATAATCGTCACAACCAGTGGAGGAAGAAGACGCTTGAATAGATGGAACCAACGATCTAACAGGTTTGGTATATTTCCGGCTTCAGCCCGCCGAACCATAGATCCAGTAAGCAAGTACGCCGATACCATAATGAAAATATCCACACCGATGGGTGAACCCACATGCCAGGCGTGGAACAGCAAAACCTGCACCATACAAATAGCACGTAGTCCCTGTATTTCATTACGAAATACCTTCTTTTTGGCAGGTAAATGGCGTGAGCGCAACCCAACTACTGATTCAGCCTCGGACTTTATTTCCTGAGTCTTTGACATAAGTTCACTTTCTTAGCAGCTAATACTCTAAAGGCTAGAAGATAAAAATTGTGGGGGTCCCATGAGGAAAAACCCTCATAGAGACCCCCACGAAGCAAATACTAGGCCTGCTTGGGTGCGTTTACATCCGCAGGAAGAGCTTCCTTCGCAACCTTTACCAAAGCGGCAAAAGCAGCCGGCTCAGAAACAGCCAATTCAGCAAGCATGCGACGATCGACCTCAACCCCAGCCAGGGCAAGACCCTGGATGAAACGGTTGTAGGTCATGCCCTCAGCACGAGCTGCAGCGTTAATACGGGCAATCCACAGACGACGGAACTCGTTCTTGCGAGCCTTGCGGTCGCGGTAGGAGTAGACCATCGAGTGAGTAACCTGCTCCTTAGCCTTGCGGTACAAACGCGAACGCTGACCACGGTAGCCCGATGCGCGTTCCAAAACAACGCGGCGCTTCTTAGCGGCGTTAACGGCTCTCTTTACGCGTGCCATATCTATAACTCCTTAAACTACGAGGTCCGGCTCACTTGCCGAGCAGCTTCTTAATCTTCTTGACGTCAGCGGGAGCGACGACCTGGTCGTTAGACAGGCGACGCTTACGGCGTGACGACTTGTGCTCTAGCAAGTGACGCTTACCTGCACGCTCACGCATTAGCTTTCCACTACCGGTGGTGCGAACCCGCTTTTTCATCCCGGAGTGAGTCTTGTTCTTCGGCATATTCTTACCCTCGTCTCGATTTTTTATCCAAACAGATAACAGTTTGTAACCGACAGTCGTCGGAAAGTCTTTTACTTATTTCCGGAGCGTTCGGAACGCTCAGCGCGACGTGCGCGCCTCTCATCCCGCTCCGCTTCGCGACGCTTACGCATTTCGTTTACAGCTTCAGACTTCTTACGAACCGGCGCTAACACCATGTTCATACGACGTCCATCCAAACGTGGACGAGCCTCAACGCTACCGTATTCAGAAACGGATTCAGCAAGACGTTCCAAAAGTTTGACACCCATCTCCGGACGAGACTGCTCGCGCCCACGGAAAAGAATGACAATCTTTACTTTGTCTCCACCGTCAAGGAAACGAATTACGTGTCCACGCTTCGTTTCAAAGTCATGATCATCAATCTTCAGCCGGAACTGAATTTCCTTCATCTGCGTGTTGGCCTGATTACGACGAGCTGCGCGCTCTTTTTGCGCCATCTCATACTTAAACTTGCCATAGTCCATCAGTTTAGCTACCGGCGGACGCGCGTCCGGGGCAACTTCCACTAAGTCCAAATCCGCTTCCTGCGCCAAGCGCAAGGCGTCCTCCACTCGGACAACGCCTACCTGCTCGCCACCCGGACCGACCAGGCGGACCTCGGGAACGCGGATACGCTCGTTAATACGCGGTTCAGTGATGACCCTGCTCCATTTCTCTTAAATGCGTTTACAGAAACCAAAAAGACCTTCGGCAACTGCGCGCGAAGGCCTATAACAACACTATAAAGGGATATCTAAAATCCCTAGCTAACGCTGTTTACCCGACACCAACTTTGCAAATCGCTGCGGCATCCAGGTGGGAGTGGCCTCCACTTACGTTGCGAGTTCCCTAGAGAACTCACTTCTGACTAGATAAGTGTAGCAAAGATAACCGAAGATAAGTGAAGAAGGAGAAGTAAAGTACGACACATCAAGCAAGATATAATGCTTCAGGAACTACCCGCACAGGTCCTACCTGCGGCCCAAACACACCTTTTTCCTGAATTCGAGAGATGAACTCCCTAACCTCTTTATGGGCTAAATCAGGAGAAGTAAAATCAAGTTTTACTCTTAGTTCGATTCCATCCAAAAATGGAAAAATCGCTAAATCAACAACGGTATCTAACGACTGAACCACTTTTTGCAGACGTTCGCCTAACCCGCTATCCTGCCAGGGAGCAAGCCACTTTTCCCCCACAGCTAGTGCTTCTAAAGCACCTAATGGCAAGAAAATACCTCGTTCTATATCTATCACTAAAGACCTGCGTGCAGCAGCAGCCCAAGTAGCTAACTGGCGTACTGCAACAGGAACCGGACGAGCCTTAGAATCATATTTATTAACTGCCTGAATATCAACAAAAGCGGCAATCGCTTTTACCCCCGAGACTTCCACTTCGGTTAGTTGAGAAGCCAAAGTTCCCTCAACATGCCCCGGTTCTGTTGAGTGGGGAAAGATTGGCAAAAGTAATCTTTCTCCAGCAAGCGCAGATACCAAATCTACCAGCACTGTACCTAAATCTTGCTCTGCCAAAGCCGCTATAACAGCCGCAGATGCCTGTCCCCTGTCAGAAGAAGTTGGCAGCGATAAACGCTTCATAAGTTTTTGTCGCTGCTGTTCAGTTAGAGGAGTCATCTTCTTTATCCCGATTAAAAAAGGACTTCCCCATTGCTTTAAACGCAGACCATGCAGAACGAGGCGGATCAAAGTTAGGGTGGTTGAGAATATCAGTTCTGCCCACAAGCAAGTCCTCAACCGAGGTATGGACATAGGCAACAACCAAACCAGCAGATAGGGAAGTATCTACCTTCCCTTTAAGATATCGCCATGCCACAATTTGTCCCACAACTGCCGAATCTTCCTGGTCGTCTTCCATAGTCAACCAAGATTGCAATGCAATCACTGAACGTCCAAGAAATGCTGAAACCTTTTGTGCCACCGTCTCAACTTCTGGTGCTACTGGACGTTGAGACCCCAGAAACTCAGAAAACTCATCATCTTCAGAAACAATATCAACCCATATCACAGCACCGGAGGGAGTACCCAAAGCACGAGCCTTAATGCCTTCGGCATCCAGTAGATGCTGAAGTACACGAGCGGAAGCAATCTCTGTCAAGACAAGTCCCACGCGTCTTCTCCCATCTTCCATGGGACGAACTTGTTCCACTTCAAGATTTTCAGGAATTACTCCGTAAGCGACATTATTATCATCAACAGCCGGGGGTTCTTCCTGTACATCAGCAGATACCGAGTCAACCGATTCCAAAGTAGCGTCACTGAGTAGCTTCTCAAACTCCGCGTCAAAATCGCGTTCAGACATATTTCCCCCTACCATCAATCTTCTAACGAAATATTCTAACACCACCACAATCCCTAAAATCCACTGCTAGACTCTTAGAATCAAAGCAATAGTTAGCAGAATGGAAATAAAATGACGCCTGAAAAAATCGAAGTTCGCACACCAATCAAGCTAGTACAATTCGTTAAATTAGCATCCTGGAGTGAATCTGGAGCCGAAGCTAACGCACTCGTCTCGCAAGGACAGGTCAGCGTAAACGGAGAAATCAGTACTGCACGCTCGCAAAAGCTAAACGGAGGCGAACTTATCGAAGCAACTCTACACACAGGTGAAGAAGTCAGCGCCTACGTCATTTCACAAGAATAGAGATTTAAGATTTATCTCCGTTTGCGAATACAGAATCCCCCAAAAGCGCCAAAATATCAGCCGCAATAGGATTAGAATTTTCCACACTTACCGCATCTAATTCCAAAGTTGTCACTTTATGCCCCTCACGTATCCGCAAGCGCACCGGAGCCTGACCTGGATGAGCAGCGAAAATATCGCGCAAGGCCTGCATATTAGGTTGCGTACACTGGGCTGCCTGCAGATGCAGTA
Organism: Actinomycetaceae bacterium TAE3-ERU4; assembly: GCA_019218365.1. Lineage (GTDB taxonomy): Bacteria > Actinomycetota > Actinomycetes > Actinomycetales > Actinomycetaceae > Boudabousia. The sequence continues at coordinate 19,958 of JAHUUJ010000004.1, forward strand.
CTAACGGCCCCTCCCCTGACTCGGTAACTTCCAGTAGCTTCATCTCAGAAGCGTAAATTTCACACTTCGAATCATCTCTACGAACCTTGCCAACAATAGAGACAATTGCATCTTGTTGCAAGAAAGGGGCATATGTTTCGTAGGTACGAGGGAAGAATAACGTCTGGATAGATCCGTTCATTCCCTCGATATTAACAATTGCCCATAACCCGCCATTACGCGAAGTTTTACGAGTAATGGCAGTAATTAGACCGGCAACTCGCACGGCATCGCCATCCCCTGGGCCCCCCTCCCCAAGAAGCTGAGCAATTGGCATATCTTGATTACGCATCAAGATACGTTCTAAGCCATTTAGAGGGTGGTCAGAAACATAAAGACCAAGCATGTCTCGTTCAAACTGTAGTTTTGTCTTCCGCTCCCACTCAGGCAAAGGTGGCACCGTAAAACTAAAAGAAGCCGCGTTCATTTCCCCGCCCAAAGAAGCAAAAAGATCAAACTGCCCAATTGCCTCATTACGCTTTTGCGAAGTAACAGCATCTACAGCGTCCTCGTGGCAAGCTGAAAGCGCACAACGCGATTCTTCAATCGAATCAAAAGCCCCGGCCTTGACCAAAGAATCAATCGTTCGTTTATTACAGACTACCAAGGGAACCTTAGACAAGAAATCCTGGAAAGAAGTAAAAGGACCACTTTCCTCACGAGCTTCAATAATTGCCTCAACAACGTTATGTCCAACGTTACGGATTGCTTCCAAACCAAAACGGATATCGTCACCAACCGCCGAAAAAACAGCTTGCGATTCGTTGACATCAGGCGGCAAGACCTTAATATGCATCCTGCGACACTCGGCTAGATAAACAGATAGCTTATCTTTGTTATCCTTCTGGCTCGTCAGGAGTGCCGCCATATACTCAACCGGGTAATTTGCTTTCAAATAACCCGTCCAATAGGAGACTAATCCATATGCCGCAGAGTGAGCTTTGTTAAACGCATAGTTAGAGAAGGGAACCAAGATATCCCACAGGGTCTTAACCGCTTCCTCAGGATAGCCGCGTGCCACCATCCCATCATGGAAAGGTACGTACTCCTTATCAAGGATTTCCTTCTTCTTCTTACCCATCGCACGACGTAGCAAGTCCGCTTGGCCCAAAGAGTACCCAGCTAGCTTCTGCGCAATTGCCATAACCTGTTCCTGATACACAATCAGACCGTAGGTTTCACCCAAAATCTCACGTAGTGGCTCTTCTAAAGCCGGGTGAATAGGCTCAATTTCTTGTGCGCCATTCTTACGCAAAGCATAGTTGGTGTGCGAATCAGCACCCATCGGGCCAGGACGGTAAAGAGCACCAACAGCAGAAATATCTTCGAAGTTATCCGGCTTCATCAAACGTAACAAGTCACGCATTCCGCCGCCATCCATCTGAAATACACCCAGGGTTTCACCGGTGGAAAGTAACTCATACGTAGCTCGGTCATCAAGCTCTAATCCATCAAGGTCTACCTCAATACCACGGTTGGCTTTAATGCTCTCTAAGGCGTCAGAAATTACGGTTAGGTTCCTCAGACCCAAAAAGTCCATTTTCAAAAGCCCAAGAGATTCACAGGTGGGATATTCGAACTGGGTAATAATTGCCCCGTCCTGAGGACGCTTCATCAAGGGAATAATATCCGTCAAAGTATGCGAGGACATAATCACAGCACAGGCGTGAACCCCCCACTGCCGGGTTACCCCTTCCAGACCCTTCGCCAGAGAAACAACTTTCTGCGCATCCGGATCAGAATCATGCAACTTGCGGAACTCTTCAGCTTCCTTATAACGAGGATGCGAAGAATCAAAAATTCCGGCAATGGGAATGTCCTTACCCATTACCGAAGGGGGCATCGCTTTAGTTAAACGCTCCCCCATCTGATACTCATATCCCAATACTCGAGTAGAGTCCTTCAGAGCTTGCTTGGATTTAATCTTTCCGTAAGTAACAACCTGAGCAATTTTGTCCGATCCATATTTATGCGTAACATAATCGATTACTTCCCCACGGCGACGTTCGTCAAAGTCCACATCAAAGTCCGGCATAGAAACACGCTCGGGGTTCAAGAAACGTTCGAACAGTAGACCGTGCTCAAGAGGATTTAGTTCTGTAATTCGCATTGCATAAGCAACCATAGAACCCGCCCCAGAACCTCGTCCCGGTCCAACTCGGATTCCTTGTTCTTTTGCCCACTGAATATAGTCGGCAACAACCAAAAAGTATCCGGGGAAACCCATTTGGGTAATAATTCCAACCTCATAATCCGCCTGTTTACGTACGTCGGCGGGAATCCCATCAGGGAACCTATAGTGCAAACCTCGTTCTACCTCGGCAATAAACCAAGAATGCTCGTCTTCGCCCGCCGGAACGGGGAAACGGGGCATGTAGTTAGCGCCCTCAGCTACCGTCGTGAACTTTACATCGCACATATCTGCGACAAGTAAAGTATTGTCACAGGCCTCTGGAATCTCGGCAAAAACCTGGCGCATCTCAGCAGCAGAACGCAAGAAATATCCGTGACCGTCAAAGCGGAAACGATCCGGGTCAGAAATACGCGAACCCGTGGAAATACACAACATAGCATCGTGTACTTTTACGTCATCCTTACTCACATAGTGCGAGTCATTAGTAGCTAGAAGCGGAGCGCCGATTTTGCGCGATAGTTCAATCAGTTGTTTTTTAGTACGCCGTTCAATGTCGATTCCATGATCCATAACTTCGACAAAGAAATTTTCTTTCCCGAAAATATCTTGCAGTTCTCCAGCCTCTCGATATGCCTCCTCAATCTGCCCTAACCTTAAACGAGTTTGCACTGCAGAAGACGGACAACCGGTAGTGCCAATCAAACCTGTTGAATAGGTTTCCAACAATTCGCGGTCTGCGCGCGCAGCTTTACCGAAATGGCCTTCCAAGGAAGCTAAAGACCCTAGGCGGAATAGATTATGCATCCCCTCGGTAGTTCGGGAAAGTAGAGTCATGTGAGTATAAGAACCACGCGAGGAAACATCGTCACCGGCGGATTGTTGTTCTTTAGTTCCCCAAAAAACACGTGAAGTATCAAAACGGGAAGTACCGGGAGTTAAGTAGGCTTCCAAACCGATAATCGGTTTAATTCCCTCATCTTTACAAGCTTTATAGAATTCATAAGCTCCAAATAGGAAACCGTGGTCGGTAATCGCAATTGCCTTCTGTCCCGATTCTTTTGCTTTTGCCACCAGTGGCTTAATTCTCGCTGCCCCATCGAGCATTGAATAATCGGTGTGACAATGAAGGTGAACGAAATCTGATGAAGCCATGAGGATATTCTAACGGGTAGGAGCAAACAACGACCAACTGCCCAACGCGGCAAAAAGTTCACCAAGCGTTGTTAGAGCAAGGACAATCCTGACAAAACACCTTCTAAATCATTTGGAAGTGAGGAATTAAACTCCATTTTTTCCCCCGTTAGCGGATGAGCAAAAACCAGACGTGAAGCATGAAGCCACTGGCGTTTTAGCCCCAATTCCCCGGCAAGTTTAGGATTGGCGCCATAGCGTAAATCCCCTACGCAGGGATGACCCAAGGAGGCGAAATGAACACGAATTTGATGTGTTCGACCGGTCTCCAAATCTATCTCCAACAATTGGGCCCCGCGATATGAATGAAGCACCCGAAAATGTGTTACTGCATGACGCCCATCAGGACGAACTGCCATTTTCCCATCTTTTGAACGAGCACGGCCGATAGGCGCATCGATTGTTCCGGCAGAATGCTCCATATGCCCCTGCACTAGTGCTTGATAGGTCTTATCAACCTGACGTAAGCGAAAATCATTTTGCAGTTGTAGATAAGCATCATTATCTCGCGCTAATACCATCAGCCCCGAAGTATCTGCATCCAGCCGATGTACCACCCCACGACGATAAGCATCGCCTTCAGTAATAAATTCGTATCCTTTGGCCATTAGCGCACCCACAACCGTAGGACCGTCAAATCCACGTGCTGGATGCGCCGCAATTCCGGCAGGCTTATCAATTACCAGAATGTTTTCATCCTCATAAATAACGGGTAAATCAAAGGGCGTAGGAACAACAAACAACTCTTCTTGCGGATGTAATATTCGGTAAGAAACCACTGCACCAGCAGGAAGCGAATCTGATTTACGGGCCTTCTTTCCGTCTACATTAACCTCAAGTTCCTTGAACTGTTTACCGATGGCGGAACGAGTAAGTCCAGTCCATTGTGCAAGCAAAACATCTAAACGCTGGTTAGCCTGCTCTACCTCAACTACACGACTATCTAGCGGATGCATTCTCTTCTTTCTTATCTTCCAATAGTTCGTAAGGTTCTGGGCCAGTAAATGTAAAAATCACCAAAGAAGCCGCAGCTACACAAATCCAGATATCGGCGACATTACCAATGAATAAATTACCGTACCCAATGAAATCAACAACGTGACCACTTCCCCAACCTGGAGCACGGAAAAGTCTATCAATTAGATTCCCTAAAGCACCGCCAACAATGAAAGCTAACGAAATACCCCATAGGCGCGAAGTAACACGGCGGGCATAGTAAATCACAAAGGCACAAACGCAGACGGAAACGATAGAAAAAATCCAGGCGCGCCCAGATCCTAGAGAAAAAGCAGCTCCGGGGTTGCGAATAAGACGTAAGAAGAAAAAATCTGTCCCGAGCAAATCAATCTGCCTAGATCCCAAGTAGGAAAGAGCCAAAATTTTAGTTATTTGGTCCAAAAGGAAAGACAATAAAATTAATCCCCAAAACGGTCGCCAAAAAAATATCGGACGCTGCTGTTCTTGCAAAACAAACCCCTCTTAATGCAAAGTAGCGCCCTCTCAATAGGGAGGGCGCTACTAAAAGCTAAATCAGTTCTCCTCAGAGCCCTGCTCTAGCTTGCCAAGTAGACCTTCAAGGTGAGTACGCATCTGGGCACGGTAATCGCGCTCGAAGCTCTTGAGTTCTTCGATGTGGTTTTCAAGGCCACCGCGCTTTTCTTCAAGATCAGCCAGAATACGAGTACGCTCGTCTTCAGCGCCCTTAACAATTTCAGTAGCCTTTTCACGGGACTCAGAAATAATACGGTCACCTTCTTCGCGACCATCGCGCACGTATTCATCGTGTACACGCTGGGCAAGAGCAAGCATGGAAGTTGCCGACTCAGGTTCGGCTGTTGCGGAAGCTACAGGAGCAGCAGCTACAGGAGCAACCGCCGCAACAGCCTCGGGCTGCTGCACGTTTTCTTCCTGAGCTACCGGCTGAGTTTCTTCCACCGGAGCTGCTTCAGGCTGTTCTTCAGCAACTACCGGAGCGGCCCCTTCACCGACTTCCGCTAGACGACGCTCAGCCTCTTCAAGCTTAGTCTTGAGGTCAGCGTTCTCATCCTGAAGCATCGCTATCGTGTGGATAACGCGGTCTAGGAAAGTATCCACCTCTTCCTGATCAAATCCCTCACGGAACTTTGTTTCAGTGAATCTGTGGTTCAGAATCTCTTCAATCGTAAGTAGCGCCAAAGTTGTTACCTCGTGTTGTCAGTTGTGCAAGGCTTGATAAATCAAACCCATTTTGGACTCCAACCCGGAACGCCATTGGACGCATTCGGTTGGCTATCACAGCTCAGTTTACACTTAAAAAAAGAAAAAGTGTTACTAAAAGGGCAAATCTCAAAAATTACTTGTTTTTCTTACAGGTAAAGCAGGGTCAATCGTTGCAAAAAACCGATTAGTAAAAATAGTATTACCATCCCTAAATCGATTCCTATATTGCCTATACGCAAGGGAGGTAAAACGTTACGAATAGCCCGTAGAGGCGGATCCGTAACAGCAAAAATTACATTTCCCAAAGTCGCTAGAATTGCTCCCGGACGCCAATCTGGTGCAAAAGCTAAAATCAAATCGTAGACAAATCTGCCCAGCAGAAGCATCATTAAAAGCCAAAGAATAAAAGAAAGAACTACAGCTAGAGTAGACATTTAATAATCAGCTATCCTCATTCGATAGAACATTTCCACTGCTATCCATCACGCTAACTTCCTTCGGGGAAATTAGGAATACATGTGCGGCAACATGTTCCGTGTGGGCATCAAGTGCATAGGAAACACCAGACATGAAGTAAAGGAAAGCACGCTGATCGTTTTCATTCATGTTACCGATGTGAGCAATGACCGGAATATTTTGCTTAAGCGAATCCGGCATGGCCAGCATCTCGGCATCTGCATATTTAAGAGGACGAACGGTGACGATACGAGACAAATCAGCCGCAGGTTGGGCTACTCGCATCGGTACCACAGATGATGAAGTCCCATAGCTATCTGTTTCTTCATAATCGTAAGGTTCATATGAGTCAGCATCCTCATACTGCTCTTCTTCAATATTGGAACTAAGGTTGACTTTATTCATCAGCCCGCGGAAGCCACCAGCCATTTCACCGCTCCTAACGTATTTTTTCGATTTAGTTAACAGGATATTGAAGATCCAACGTACTTCTAAGCATCTATAACGGCGCGTCTAGATAGACACAAGAATATTTAAATTTGGGGGGCAATACCAGTGACTGGTATTGCCCCCCCCAAAAAAACTACTCTTTGTTTAGCGTAAGAAATCCGGCAGTTCCAAGCCGTCTTCTTCCTCTCCTTCGTCAAATACGCGCGGGACGACAAGTCCCGAAGCGGCTTTCGAAGGTGCATCAAAGAAAGAATCCACCGGAGCGACAGCGCTTTCAGCAGGAGTCTCGTAAACAGGCTTAGCAACTGAAGCAGAAGTTGCGAGAGACTCGGAAGCTACAGGAGCTGCTGATGGCGGATTAACACGTGAGGGAGGAGTAACTGGAGCACGGTGGTGAGCTCGCGCAGTTTCAGAAGAAGCTGGAGGAACCTCGCGACGAACACCATTCTCATAGCGCACAATGGGCTGAGGCGCGGGTTCAGGAGCGGAAACTACGGGAGTCTCAGTTACAGGGGTAGGCTGGGGGTTCGAGTCCTCGTCATCAAAGCCAGCGGCAATCACAGTTACGCGAACCTCATCACCCATTGAATCATCAATAACCGCACCAATAATGATGTTCGCTTCTGGGTGCGCACTTTCCTTGACCAATTCAGAAGCCATACGGATTTCGTTCAGACCCAAATCAGACGCACCCTGGAAGTAAAGTAGGGCACCCTTAGCGCCATCAATACGAGCTTCCAGAAGAGGTGAAGCGATAGCCAATTCAGCAGCGTGCAAAACGCGGCTCTCTCCAGATGCAACACCAATCCCCATCAGGGCAGAGCCAGCATCCTTCATTACAGACTTAACATCTGCGAAGTCGACATTTAGCATACCGGGAATAAGAATAAGATCGGTGATTCCCTGCACACCAGACATCAATACCTGGTCAGCCTGTTCAAAGGCCTGTGCAACTGATAGGTTGTGGTCAACCGACTCAAGTAGTCGATCATTAGGAATGATAATTAGAGTATCAACGTGTTCACGCAGGTTGCGAATACCCTCTTCTGCCTGCTTGGAACGACGTAACCCCTCAAAGCTAAATGGGCGAGTGACCACCCCAACGGTTAGCGCGCCAAGTTCACGGGCGATAGAAGCAACGATAGGAGCGGCCCCCGTACCTGTTCCACCACCTTCACCGGCGGTAACGAAAACCATATCTGCACCTTCAAGAGCCTCACGAATTTCATCCTGATGCGCTTCGGCACTAGCACGTCCCACACTGGGATCAGCACCGGCTCCAAGACCTTTGGTAAGTTCCCTACCGATATCCAGCTTAACGTCAGATTCAATAAGATTTAGGGCCTGCGCATCGGTATTAATCGCGACATATTCAACGCCACTTACTCCCGATTCAACCATACGGTTCACGGCATTACCGCCACCGCCACCGACACCGACGACCTTCAGAACGGCGATGTTCGACTCCTGTGCGTCCATCTATTCCTCCTCTAAACCCTAAGTCTCAAGTTGAGATTAAGGTTTTACCTGCTTCATTGTGCCCATAAGGTACGGGGACATTCTTTCCACTGCAAGCACCTAGTCGGCGTGTTGAAAACGAATTTTTTCTTAATTTGAAGTTACCGGAGCACTTGGAGAAGTTAAATCGTACAAATGCGCTGGACGCTTTAACAAAGTCAACAAAACACGGTTTTTGAATTCGCTTTCTTCTTTAGATCCCCACTTCACCAACGCACCATTTCGTAAGTGAAGCTGAACGTTAGTAGGCGAAGGAACCGAAACATATTTGACCTTTTCCTTTAACTGTGGGTGTAAAGAAGCTAAAACAGCCAAACCAGCATCAACAGATCTACCCGTATTTTCCTCTCCTAGCTTCACTTCCAGTTCTGGAAGTTTAAGCCCCTTCGCATCAATATATTCCATCGGCGTCCCGGTAGAATCAACAACTATTAGTTTCTTTCCCGTATTAACAAAGGCTGCGGGTTGGCGTAAGTGTACCTCTACGCTTAAAGTTCTTGGGAATTTCCCAGCCACCTTGCTTGCCTTAACATAGGGCAACTCCCCTATCTCAGATTCAATTTGATTAGTATCCAAATTGAAAACGGGTTCGCCTAAATGCTTTTTCGCTATCCCCTGTACCTGCTTAACCCATTCTTCTTTAGCGCCCGTTCCAAGAGAAACTTTTACGTTATGCACACCGAACACAGAACTAATAAAAAATAGCCAATAAAGCCCGATAAGAGAAAGCACAACCAGCAAAGAAATTCCTATCGAGTAAGCGAGTTTTCTTTGCCTTGCTTTCTTGCGTTCACGGAACTTAGGCCCAATTGGGACGGCAGCATTAGAAACCGGCTCAGCTACAGTTTTTGAGGCAGACCTAAAGCGAGAGAGGGTCTTTTTAAAAGATAGACCCCATCTTTTCTGATCTGTGTCATTATCCTTAACGAAAGTTCCATTGCTTTTTTCTTCTGGCAGCGGGCACACAGAAAGGAAACTATCAGTATCGCCTTCGGTCTTTGCGGATGCTGAGATTTCTACAGAGTCGTGATTTTCTCCATTATCTGCTGTTTTTTTCGCTCTAACGGTCTGGTCAGAAGAATCTTTCCTGGTAAATTGTTCTTTTGTCTCACGTGTTCTAGAGCCTGACAAAGGAGCATCGGGAGAGAGGGGAAGGCTTCTCCCCTGAGGACGAGATTCTTCTTTCGATAAATCATTCTCCGTTGGTTTACGCGGCGCTGGTGGACGTCTCACTTGTGGCGCTGCTCCCTAATTTCTTTAGCAATAGCTACAGCTAAAGGCGCTACATTTCCACACCCCATAGTCATTACCAAGTCACCGGGACGAACGTATTTAGCAATCAGGGCCGGAGCTTGTGCCTGGCTACCTGCATAATGATATTCGTTCATGTGCTGACCGATAGTGTGGGGCGTGACATCATCCCTTTCGTCTTCACGCGCCGCGCAAATATCCAGGATAAATGTAATGTCGGCCGGATCCATAGCCTGCGCAAATTCTTTCTGAAACTCTTCCGTACGAGTATAGAGAAGAGGTTCAAAGGCCAAAATAACGCGACCTTTCCCTGCCGTAGCCCGAGCCTGCGCAACGGCCATCACAATCTCCGCCGGATGATGTGCATAATCGTCAAAAACTCGCACGGCATCTGCCCCGGGTTCGATTTCAATCGTATCGACCAACTCGAAACGACGTTTTGTGCCTTCGAAAGAAGAAAGAGCATTTGCGGCCTCCTCGGCTCCTACACCAAGTGCTCGCGCGGCAGCCCAAGCCCCTGCGGCGTTACGCGCATTATGGACACCGGTCATTTGCAAAGAAATAACCACGTTTCCGAGAGCCCCTTCCAAATAAACGTCCTGCCCCTTCGGGTGCTCCTCGCAGCGGACAATTCGTACTTGATTTCCCTCTTTATGTCCGTAACTAATTGCGTTTACTCCCTCCTGAAGATGATTATTCAGATAGGTAGTATTGGAATCATCCCCAAAATAAACTAAATTTCCACCCGGTTTGATTAAAGAAACGAACTCGGCAAATGCCTTTTTGATATTCTCAAAAGTTCCGTAGTGATTAAGGTGATCAGCTTCAATATTGGTAATAATCTCTAGCGCAGGATCATAGTTCAAAAACGATTCATCTGATTCATCTGCTTCAGCCACGAAAATATCTCCCGTGCCCACATGTCCACCACTGCCATACTTTTTTACCGTAGAACCAATTGCATAAGAAGGGTTAAGACCACACTCTTCTAAACAGGTAGCTAACATGGCCGAGGTCGTAGTCTTACCGTGAGTCCCCGCTACCGCCGCAAAACGCATCTTTCCCGCGGCAAACTTTAGAGCTTGGGAACGATGTAAAACCTCAATCCCTAACTCGCGGGCCCGTTTCATCTCCGGGTTAGTCTCTCGAATGGCCGAGGAATAAACCACCCTTTTGGCATCTTCTACTTGCTTTTCTTCATGTCCGATATAGACTTTTGCACCACGGGCAACCAATTTTGCTAAGTAAGCGTTATCGCTACGATCCGAGCCGGAAACAGTAAATCCCTGATCGAGAAGTAAATGCGCAATCACGTTCATTCCCGAGCCCAAAATACCAATAAAGTGAAAATCAGCCATTGTGATGCCTTTCAATTAATTCACAAAAATCTTCAGCAGCCTCAATGCGCCCGCATTCTAAGGCTTTAGCTGCCGTTGCCTCAAGGAGCTGAGAATCCGCAAGCAGAGGTAAGACTATTTCTTTAATCGTCGAAGCGGAAAAATTATCATCAGATACCAAATATGCCCCACCAGCTTCTACGATTCCTTCAGCATTAAGCCGTTGTTCCCCATTACCGACTGCGTACGGAACATAAATCGCAGGTAGTCCCAAAGCTGACATCTCACAAACAGTTCCCGCACCGGAACGACAAACAACCAAATCAGCCATCGCTAATAGTTCTTCCATCTCCATGGAATATTCACTAACTATGTACCTTTCTCGGCCAGCAGCTTGGCAAGCGGCAAGGACTTCCTTGCTCTTTCCCTTCCCCGTCAGGTGATATACCTGTAAATCATCAGGTAGCTCTGGCATAGCCTCGATAAACCCATCATTTAAACGCTTAGCGCCTAAAGACCCACCGGTAACAAGCAGAATCGGTCGCATAGGATCAAATCCGAATTTACTTGCACTAATTTCTCGGAGCCTAGCCTTTTGTCCCGCGCGACGTTCCTTAGCTAACGAAGCAATCGGGGCTCGCAAAGGCAAACCAACTACTTGCGTAGCCCCCTGCTTAGCGCGCAAAGGAGTATTTTCAAAAGTCAATGCCAATAATGCAGCAAAGCGTGCGCCCCAACGATTAGCCAAACCTGGCATCATATTTTGTTCATGAATGATAACCGGCAGTTTTCGTTTCCGGGCAGCCAGATACGCCGGAGTTGATACATAGCCGCCAAACCCAACAACTACCTGTGCACCAAAATCATCAATAATTTTCCCAGTGTCTTTAATAGCCTGACGAAAACGCCAGGGGAAAAGTAGTCCCCGGGGATGGGCGGAACGGGGAAAAGCTACCTTCTCGATATAACGAATTGATAGCCCCTGTGCAGGAATCAATTCGGCTTCCAAACCAGTTTCAGTTCCTAAGCAAAGAACCTGATGCCCACGCTCGATTAGTTTAGTCGCGGTTGCGATTAAGGGATTAACGTGTCCGGCAGTTCCCCCACCAGCTAGTAAAATTTTCATTTACTTGACCTCCCAGTCCCAGATACTGATTTACCGAGGATAGAACGTACCTTCCCAGAATAGCTTCCTCGCATCCGACGTGCCTTCTGCACACCGGGTAAACGACTTGCACAAGCCCAGACAATACCGCAAGCAACTAGCAAGGACAACAAAGATGAATACCCGCGAGAAAGGAATGGCAGAGGAACCCCCAAGGTAGGGATTACTCCAAGCACTACCCCAATATTTACAATTGCCTGGATACCAATCCAGCTTCCAGTACCGAAACATACTAGCTTTGCCCAACGGTTAGCGGTACGGATTCCGATTGAGAAAATTGCCATTACCAGTGCAATGAACAGGAAAATTACCATTAAAGCACCGACAAAACCATATTCTTCACACAAAATAGCGAAAATAAAATCAGAATCTGCCGTCGGAAGATAAAGCCATTTTTCGCGCGAAGCACCCGGTCCCTGTCCTAACAAACCGCCCATTCCCACAGCCCATCGAGCATGGTCAATCTGAGTAGCTGGCTGGTAGCCTCCCTCGGATTCTCGCAGACCCAAGGTCTCCATCAATCCGTAAACAGAAGAAAGCACTCGATTACGACGTGAAGGGCTAATTCCAACTAGCACACCTGCACCTATGGCAGAAGCAAGAATGAAAAGAGAAAGATATACCCAAGAAATCCCGTTAATAATAATTACAGAGAGGAAAATAGCAACGAAAATAAGGGCAGACCCCATATCTCGACAAGCTAGTACCGGCAAAATAGTAATCGCCAAAGTACCGGTCAGATAAACAACCGCTCCGATTCCCGAACGTACTTCTATGGGAATCTTTGTCAAAACAACCGCCAGGAGCATAATAAAAGCAATTTTTAAGAGTTCTGAAGGCTGAATAGTAATCCCAAAAAACTCTAGCCAGTTTCGGTTACCACCAATTTCCTTACCGATAAAATAAGTTAATACCTGAAGTAACCAAGCTACTGGATAGGCCACATAAGTGATTGCTTCAAGATATCTCAAGCGAAAACGCGAGACTAAATAAAAGACAAAAAGACCCATAAGGGTAAAAGCAACAAGCTTTGCAACATCTGACCAAAGACCGTTTCCACGGTTAAGCAAACGCACTGAAAGAGCTGAATAAACCAGCATGAACCCAAATGCAGTAAGAAAAATTACCGATGCTACTAACTGTAGATAAAGACGCTCATCACGCTCAATCATCTGCGGGTTATCCACCGTAACGGTAGCTAAAGGAGCCTCATTGGACGCCGGTCGAAAACGCGAAAGCAGATTTCGGCTCTTTGCACGCAGGTTATCGAAAAATGATTTCATTGTTGTTCCGCCAAGCGCTCAACCGCATTACAGAAAGCATCTCCCCTTTGTGCATAAGAAGTAAACTGATCCCAGGAGGCGCAGGCGGGAGCTAATAGAACAGTATCACCGGGTCGTGACAGCGCCACCGCCTCATGCACTACGGACATCATAAAGTCTTCATGTCCATCAACTTCAACCACGGGCAGTTGCGGAGCATACTTGGCAAAAGATTCAAGTATCTCTCTACGGTCTTCCCCAATAACAATTGCTCCTCGAAGTCGTGAGGCAACTTCGGAAATTAATGCGGAGAGATTTTGTCCCTTGGAAAAACCCCCCACTATCCACACTGTGCGTCCAGGTTCAATCCCCTGCAAAGACGCTTTTGCTGCATGCGCATTAGTAGCTTTCGAATCATCAATCCAAGTAACATCTGCCACTTTACCCACCAAAGCACGCCGGTGGCCCGCCGGAATAAACTCTCTCAACCCCTGAGACACTGCCTCTACCCCAACCCCGGCAGCGCGGCTCAAAGCAGCGGCGGTTAGCGCATCCATGACCAATGCCGGCGAGGGAGAAGAAGCACTGATGTGTTCTAAATCTTCCAGTTCAGCAATCTGAGCAGCCTGCTTATAACGATTGGTTACAAAGGCTCTATCAACCAAAAGATTTTCCACAAGACCGAAATCCGAAGGTCCGGGGTGTCCTAAGGTAACACCAATTGCCCGAGCCCCTTCCTGAACGTCAGCCTGTTCAACCATTTCCACCACTTTCGGGTCGGACTTAGGATAGATACAAGCAACCTGGGTATTTTCATATACCCGCGCTTTACAACGCCGGTATTCTGCTTCACTACCGTGCCAGTCCAAATGATCGGTTTCTAAATTCAAACAGACCGAAGCTAAAGGACGCAACGAAGAGGTGAAATGAAGTTGAAAACTAGAAAGCTCAACCACTAAAACATCGTAGTCCCCCGCCGCGACCTCGTTAATTAGAGAAACACCGTTATTTCCAACAGCTTTCGTCTTTTTCCCAGCGGCCCGAAGAATAGCTTCAGTCATGCCCACCGTAGTAGTTTTTCCATTTGTGCCAGTGACGCAAAGCCACGGCTGGGCTCCTCCGTTTTCAGCTTGCAAACGCCAAGCGAGTTCAGGTTCAGAAATTACCTCATGAACTTTAGTTACCGGGGATAAAGCCGGGCTAAAAGGAGAGATTCCCGGAGACGCAAGCACAAAATCAGCTTCCTGGCGAGATACTTCCAGCCCTAATTCCTCGGCGGAAGAAAACTGCAAGACTTCTAATCCTGCTTCCTGCGCGGTCTTTGCCGCCGTAGGATTAGTTTCACAAACTAATACTTCATAGCCTTTATCAAGTAGAACTAAAGCTGCATTTAAGCCAGTTTTTCCGGCCCCAATCACAATTGCTTTCATCTACTTGCCCTTACCCATTCACTGTAGAAAACAACCACACCAGCAATAGCGCAAAGACCGGCTATTAACCAAAAACGAATCACAATTGTAATTTCTTTCCATCCTGAAAGCTCAAAATGATGGTGAAGCGGAGCCATCTTAAAGACACGCCTCCGCGTCATCTTAAAGAAGCCAATCTGAATTACGTCCGACATAACTGTTGCGACAAACAAACCACCAATCAAGATAGCCAAGAATTCAGTTCTGGTTAAGATTGTCATTCCAGCATAGGCCCCTCCCAGCGCAAGAGCCCCGGTATCTCCCATAAAAATCTGTGCGGGAGAAGCATTCCACCAGAGGAATCCAAAACAAGCACCAACAATTGCTGAAGAAAAAATAGCTAACCCAAGCGGGCTGGCTGTCTCATAGCAAGCGGATAGAGCCTCGGGGTGACGAGTGCAATCTTGGTAATACTGCCAAATAGAGATGAAGGTATAAGCACCAAAAGCAGCCATCGAGGCTCCGGTAGCCAATCCATCCAAACCATCTGTTAAGTTAACAGCATTAGACCAAGCAGCAATTAGGAAATTAACCCATAAAACCAAAAGAATTATCCCTACAATAATTCCCCAATAAGCCAAAGATATATTCGTATCGCGAATTACCGAGATAGCCATGCTGGCAGAAGTTTTACCGTTTCCAATTGGAATAAGGATAGCTCCCAGAGCAAAAAAAGTTCCTACTGCCAACTGCCCGATGATTTTAGCCATCGGATTTAATCCGAGGGAGCGTTGTTTAGAAATCTTAGTGAAGTCATCAATAAAGCCAATCGCGCCTAAACCTACGTAGAGGAACATTAAAAGCAACGTTGGGATACTGGGGAAACGTCCACTAAACCCAAAAGCTAAAAAAGTACCAATTACCGTAGCAGCGATAATTACAACCCCACCCATAGTTGGGGTTCCGCGCTTCGTGTAATGCTGAGTTGGACCATCCTGACGGATAAATTGTCCGTATTCACGACGAATTAAAAACTTAATGAAAAACGGTGTTCCAAACAAAGAAATTAACAGGGACGAGCCCAGCGCCACCAAAATCGCCATCATTTGTCTTCAACTCCCTGCAATAGCTCGTCTGCAATCTTATAAACCTGAGAACCTAAAGATCCCTTAATTAAAACCGTGTCTCCGGAAAGTATAAATCCATCTACTAGGGTACTTGCTTCCTGCGCTGATTCGCACCAGGTCACCTCAATTTGCCCCTGCAATGTTTCGTATAGAGGACGTGCCTGCTCCCCTACACAGATAGCTGCTTCAACCCCATTTTCCAAAGCAAATTCACCTATCTTCCGGTGCAGTGTTGAAGATTCTTCACCGAGTTCGAGCATCTGCCCGAAGATAGCCTTAATTTTTCCTTGCTCTTTCAAAGGACCTAAATGTGCCAGGGCCTTAATCCCCGCTCTCATAGAATCCGGATTAGCATTGTAAGAATCATCAATGATTCTTGCTCCACGCGAGTTAAACACACACATACGATGCGGACTTATCGCAGTAGAATCACATAGACCGGAAGAAATCTGATCAATAGAAAGTCCCAGAGCCTTCGCCGCACCTGCCGCAGCTAAGGCATTATTCACGTGATGTATTCCCACCAAGCTCAAGGCAACTCGCCGAGATTCTTTACCAATTATTAAATCGAAGTGAGCCTTACCAGACTCGTCCAAAGATACCTTTTCTGCTCTGACTTGAGCAGCAGAACTACCAAGGGCACTAAACCAGATCGATTCCATGGTCCGATTCTGCGCCATTGCTACTACCGCGGAATCATCACGATTTAGTACCGCTACCCCATCGGGAAGTAACCCATCAAGTAGTTCAGCCTTTGTTTTTGCCAGCACTTCTCGCGAACCAAACCCGCCCAGATGAGCTACTCCAACCATTAGTTCAACGGCCACGTCCAAAGGCACAAAATCCGTTAAATAGCGTAAATTACCCGGCGCGTCAGCTCCCATTTCAAGGACTAAAAAGCGCGTCTGCGGCAAAGCCCTTAATGCCGTCAAAGGCATACCTACCTCGTTATTGAAAGAACGTAGATTAGAAACCGTAGGAGCTACCCTAGATAAAATTTGTGCCAGTAAATCCTTCGTGGAAGTTTTACCTGCAGACCCGGTAACCCCAACTACCTGCAAATTACCGTTCCGACGTAAACGAGCAATCCAAGTTTGTGCAATTTGTCCAAGAGCATAGGTCGCGTCACTAACCTTAATGGTCGAGCAGGGCCAATTCCCATCTTTAGTAACAACAGCAGCGACAGCGCCAGCTTCAACCGCAGCAGAAATAAAATCATGACCGTCAAGTTGCTCTCCCACACGGGCGACATACAGCCCACCGGAAGAAACTTCTCGCGAATCAGTCACTACCGGACCATCAATGGTGACATCGGGACCAGAAAGAACCCCACCAACAGCTAAGGCAAGTTCCGAAGCAGAAATTTTCATTCATTTTCCTTCCGTCCAGACCAGAAATCGCGTGCCCGTTCCCGATCGTCAAGATAAATTGGAATGTCACCAACCATCTGAATCGTTTCGTGTCCCCGCCCGGCGATTAATACAGTGTCTTCTGGACGAGATATCTCCAACGCGATGTCAATCGCCCTTCCACGATTATCAATTTCCAAAACTAAAGGTAACGTAAGGCGGTCGAGAACTTCCCTTGCCTGTTCAGCAGTAGTGACATTTTCCCAGGCTGGACAACCTTGCAAAACTTCCGCCCTAATTTGTTCAACAGGTTCCGTATAGGGATCATCTTCCGTAACAATACTAATTTCTGCCGATTCGTAAGCAGCCCGTCCCATCTGAGAACGCTTTCCCCGATCCCTATCTCCCGTAGCTCCAAATACCAGGATTAAACGACCAAGTGTAGCCTCTCTTAAAGCCTCGCATGCTGCCCGTAAGGCATCGGTAGTATGCGCGTAATCAACTACGGTCAAGGCGCGCTGAGCAGTTCGTTCCTGTACTACTTCCATTCGTCCCGGAACTAAAAGATTTTTTTCAATACGCTCGGCGCATTCTTCTACCCGATGTCCAGAAACAGCCGCAATCACGAGCGAAACGGCGAGATTCTGCACATTATAAAAACCTGGAATAGGGCAATGACAAGAATACGAACGCCCGCCAAAAACATCGCGTAAATCAAAGCGCATTCCAACTTCGCCAGGAATATGCTCTACATTTTCAACTACCCAGTCAGCCTCAGCGGCATTAGTAGAAACTGTGGTTACCGGAATTTTTGCCTCTTTTGCTAAGCGCCTGCCCCACTCATCATCCACACAAACAACGCCCGAGTTAGAAAACTCAGCAGTAAATAATTTCGCTTTTGCGTGGAAATAAGACTCCATATCCCCGTGGAAATCAAGGTGATCACGCTGCAAATTCAAAAAAGCTACAGTTTCAAAGCGAATTCCTTTTACCCGCTCTAAACACATTGCATGGGAGGAAACTTCAATCGCTACTTCTTTTGTTCCATGTTCTTTAGCGTAAGCCAAAACTCGGTGCGCTAAAGGAGCTTCCAAACTCGTTCTTTCCGAATCTAGATAAATCCCACCTACATCAACCCCAACCGTCCCGATGCTTCCAGCCTGTGAGGAATTTGGAGAAGGTGCAAATGCCGCACGCAGCATCCGCGTAGAAGTAGATTTTCCATTCGTTCCAGTAATCCCATATACCTTTATCGAATGGCTTGGATTAGAGTAAATCTCAGCAGCTACTTTTCCCGCCATGGAACGCGGATTAGCACAAACAATTATCGGTGTATCAACTCCAGATTCAAGCAATTCCGCGGCCCCTCGTCGGGTAGTCAAAATTGCCCGCGCTCCGGATGACACAGCCTCTGGAGCGAATTTCCAGCCATTACTTTTTTGTCCTTCCAAAGCAACAAAAATATAACCCGGCTCAACCTCGCTAGAAGATACGCTAATCCCAGAAATAATAGGCTCGTCTGGAAAAGGATATTCCCGGGCAAAATCACCAACCACAATTTCCTTAACTGCGTTTAAAGATAACGCACTAATTGCTGCTGGTCGCAGCTGAGAAAGCTCAGATGACATGTAACAACCTTAAGACAAATACCCTAATATCCCTAGATGACACTCGGAAAAACAACTCTACTTAGCCTTTAGCGGGAAAAGATTTGGTCCCTGACTCGAAGGTGGAACCCCCAAAGTAGCCATCGTACGAGTGGCGATTTTCTTAAATGGCGGTACCGCCACTACACCACCGAAAATATTGTTCTTCGGGCGGTAAGCAACCACTAGAATAGAAACTGCTGGATTCTCCGCAGGCACCAGGCCGGCGAACGAGGCAACATATCCGCGTTTTCCACTTAGGATTTCCGAGGTACCCGTCTTAGCCGCCACGTTATAACCATTGATTTTTGCGTTGGGAGCAGTTCCTCCTTCAGTTACGACTCCCTCCATCATTCTCACTAGGTTCTTTGCTGTACTGGCAGAAATAACCTGTTTCGGTTGTCCCAGTTCTACCTTCTTATAGGTTCCATCCGGACGTGTATACCCATCAATAAGATGAACTTTATTACGCACCCCGCCGTTACCAATGGTCGCGACCATATCTACCACCTGTAAGGGAGTCGTTGCCACACCCTGCCCAAACATAGTCGTGTATCGCTGACGCCCATCCCAAGCTTCGGGAGATTTCAAGAAACCGGCATTCTCCGAAGGCAAATCAATTCCGCTTTTTTCACCCCACCCAAAGGCACGCATCATATCGTAACGCTGCTTATCGGTAACTTTTTCACCAATTAAAATTGTTCCGGTGTTTGAAGATTCAGCCAAGACACCAGCAGCAGTCAACAACTCTGGATCGTGCTCATGAGAATCTTGAAAGGTCTGCCCGTTTGGAGCAGTCCATTTACCGTAGGACATGACCGGAGTAATAGGGGTAATTTTCCCCTGTTCCAAAGCTGTAGCGACAGTAATTAGTTTACCGGTAGATCCAGGTTCATAAACATCCTTAACTGCCCTTGAACCGAAAAGAATTGGCTTATCTTTAGTCGCTTCCGCAGGGGTAACCACCCCGGAATCACCAAGCGCAAGAATTCTTCCGGTTTTTACTTCCTCAACGATAATTAAGACCCACTCTGAAGCTGAATTTTTCTGAGTTTCATCGGCAATTTTTTGTGCGTAATCAGTTAAATCGGCATCCAAAGTAAGGTGAATATCAGTCCCCTTCTTTGCGGGGGTAGTCTCCGAGTATCCACCGGGAATAGGAACACCATTAGCCCCGATTTCTACTACCTCACGTCCGGGAATAGACTTAAGGGTGTCTTCTTTCAGCATCTCTAGCCCGGCAGCACCGAAAGTCTTAGTGTTGTCCTTATCAGAGACTTTCATAAAACCAATTACATTCGCAGCGGTTTCCCCACGGGGGTAGATTCGCTCAGTTTTATATACTCCGTCAATTCCACGAATTTTTAGATTGCGGATTTTGCGCATTACTTCAGGAGTTACATTTCGAGCGATTACAGAGTATCGACGAGAATACTTTCTTTCTTTCCGATTTAGTTTCGCGTCCTCTTCACCCTCAGTTTGCGTATGCGGAGTCTGCGTCAACAGTCCCCCAATTTCCGCCTCGGGCAAATTGAGAATAGGCGCTAGTTCACGCGCTGCTTCCAAGGGACCGACTCCCGACAAACGATAGTGTTTCTTACCGTTCGCATCACGATACTCAACGTAATTACGGTAGTTAGCCACTTCTACAGGATTAGCGACTACATCGTAACGAGTGGCAGAAGATGCTAAAACTTTTCCCTCTCGATCGTATATAGTCCCTCGTGGCTCCTCTAGTTTAACTACGGCAGAACGTCCCTCAATACCCCTTTTCGCGTAAGCTGGACCATTAATAATCTGCACCCATACTAGAGGAAGAACCAGGAGACTGAAGAAAAAAACCAGACCTAAACGCAAATATTTAGCACGCTTGTTTAATCCTTGGGAACTCAGAGCCCCACCTAACTTCTGCTCTTTATCACCCAAGATAAAGCTCCCTCGAAATAAAAATATCTACAGCGTCCACCCTAATTTAACCCGGTAAGCGAAGAGAGCGCCCTCGCCGCGCCGAAATCAGCGAGCGGCGCTTCCTCCAGAAATTTCTCCGGTCTTAAGATTCACGTAACCGTAATCAGCGTAGGGAACCAAACCCTGCTCGGCAGCTCGTTTCGCAAGCCATTCAGAAGAAGAACGTTCTTCAAGCTTTTCTTGTAAAGCCTGATTTTGCTCACGCAATATGTTCAGTTCAGTGTTTAAAGGCTGACTTTCCATTGCCAAGTGAGAGGTAAAAGAAGTAATTCCCAGTACGGACATCACCAATAGAATTCCCGCTGCTACTACAGAAGTAAGCATAAAACGACCGGCTACCCGTGGGCTCTGTGAAGAAACTACCGTCAAAGACGGCTTAACGCTACGCTCTGGGGCAACTTTTCGCGCGTAAACACGTGCTGCTTGTGCGTTCATTTTTTACTCCTTGGGTAATTACTTGGGGTGGGAAATTCTTTAACTTTTTTAAGGGCGCGCAAACGAACGCTGGCGGAACGAGGATTGGATTCAAGCTCTTCTTTTGTAGCTTTCTCCGCACCACGAGTCAGCAAAGTTGCACATGGCTGGGCTGAAGGGGGAACCACTGGCAAATCAACCGGAGCTTTCGCGGTCGATAGCTCATTCATAAATTGTTTAACCATTCGATCTTCAAGAGACTGGTAAGCCTCAACCACCAGGTGTCCCCCGATACGCAAAGCAGAAAAAGCAGCCGGAAGAGCATTTTCCAGAATTTCTAATTCTCCATTGACAACAATTCGGATAGCCTGAAAAGTTCGTTTCGCTGGATTACCGCCCTTACGCATAGCTGCTTGCGGCAAGCTCTGGCGTACTAAATCAACTAGCTGAGAAGTCCTAGTTAAAGGTGATTTTTCTCTGGTAGCCACAATATTTGCTGCAATCTTGGAGGCAAATTTTTCCTCCCCATATTTACGTAAGACACGAGCTAGCTCAGTTTGCGAAACTGCAGCAAGATATTCAGCGGCAGTTAGTGTTGTACTTCTATCCATTCGCATGTCTAAATCAGCGTCTTGTGCGTAGGCAAAACCGCGCTCGGCTTCATCTAGCTGAAGGGAAGAAACACCTAAATCCATTAGAACCGCATCTGCTTTGTTTCCAGCTAGTACCCGCTCAATTTCGTCATAGGTTGCATGAACCGCACGAAAACGATTGCCGAATTTAGCTAATCTTCGACCGGCCATTTCGATAGCTTGTTCGTCTCTATCTATCCCCAGCACGCAGCACTCCGGAAGAGCCTCTAGAACAGCTTCAGAGTGCCCTCCCATCCCAAGAGTACAATCAACTAGCAGAGCCCCAGGTGCTTGTAAAGCAGGCGCTAATAGAGCCACACACCGATCACGTAAAACCGGAATATGCGCTTCTTGAGCTTCCTTACCCATGGGGCCCTCCTTTCTAATCTTTAAGGGAAACCGCTGGTCTTAATCCCT
This sequence comes from Actinomycetaceae bacterium TAE3-ERU4, assembly GCA_019218365.1. Classification (GTDB taxonomy): domain Bacteria; phylum Actinomycetota; class Actinomycetes; order Actinomycetales; family Actinomycetaceae; genus Boudabousia. The sequence goes on from JAHUUJ010000004.1 coordinate 41,922, forward strand.
GTCCGACCAATTCTGAAATCGGGGAAGTGATCTCAGAATCTCGGCCAGAGAATAAAACCCGCGGATTCATATTCAATTGCTAGAACAAACCAGGAACTATCTCTTCACCCATGTCAGAGAACTCGTCTTCACTCTGAGTGAGGTAGTCGTTCCAGGCTTCCTGATCCCAAATTTCCACGTGACGACCAGAGCCTATAATCACCAAGTCGCGACGAAGATTGGCATACTCCCTCAACGGAAGTGCGACCGATACCCGCCCTTGTTTATCCGGGGCTTGATCATCAGCCGCAGATAACATCAAACGAGTGAACAGACGGGCCTGCTTAGAAGTCAGAGAGGCTTTGGAAAGCTCCTCATACATCCGTTCAAATTCAGGTTCAGGAAAAACGTAAATACAACGTTCTTGCCCACGTGTGAGAACAATTGAAGGACCTAGCTGCTCACGCAACTTGGCAGGCAGGATAAAACGCCCCTTGTCATCCAGCTTCGGCTCATATGTGCCATGGAATCCCTTGAGCATTTCTCCCTCCCTTCCGAAGGCCGAAAATCCCGCCAAATAAAGCAGAATCTACACTGCTCCCCAACTACCCACCACTTTACTCCATTTTCCACCACTTGTAAATATATATTTACTATATTTTCAGTTTTAACCCCTATTTTTCCGCATTATTTCAATGTGGTTAAAAGTGGAGGGTTTTTTCATTATTTCCCTAAATTGGTATAAAAAAATCCCTCGGGTACACCCGAGGGAAAATAATTAAACTATTCTAAAGGTTGTTATCTATCAGACCTTCGTTCTTGAAAACGTTCTTTTTGCTTCTCAGAAAAGCTTCCCGACCGCCCCAAAGTTCGCCCTTTTGTAGACGGTGTAAAAATTACGTACATCCCCACCATCATGAGTAGTACACCAACGACAGAAATAGCAACTCCCAAAAGGTTATACCCCTGAGTAACACCACCGAGCAAAAGACCTAAGCCAACCAATAAAATAATTGCCCCTAATAGGATACGACGTGGATTAACTTTCGTTTTGGGAGGCAATCCCGCGGAAAAAGATTTATCCCCTTGTGCTGTTTTTCCTTCTCGGTCCCACCCATTAACTTTTGAGGCAAAATCCGTATCAGTACGCAGACTTTCCTCAAGCTGCGCCAGAATTTCTTTCTCGTGATCTGAGAGTCCCACTGATTCCTCCCGAATTTAGACTAAGCAAAATCTTCTCATACCTTCCCCAAGCTGTCACGAGGGCCATAAGGTTATCTTTTTGTTTCTTTTTCTTCAAAGTTAGAAAGCAGGGAGGCCGAGGTAAGCGCCTCTACCCCGAATTTCCCTCTTACTTTATCTAAAGCAGTATCTAGTTGACGCCGTTTAGGGTCTTCGCCAATTAAAGACTGTACCCCCTCCGAGATAGCGTGTAGATTTTCCAGCCTAATCCCCAATAAACGCACTGGTTTACCCAAACAACCAAGTTGCCCTAATAGTCTCCAGGCTGACTCATATATAGAACGCGAATTATCTATCGGATCGGGAAAAGTATAGGAACGATTCAAAGTAGTAAAATCAGAAAAACGAATTTTTATACTGACGGTACTAGCAAGAATGCTATTTTGTCGCAGCCTACTAGCTAACTCGTCTGCCTGCGATAAAAGAATTAAACGCAGCGTTTGCCCATCCCTAATATCTTTCAGAAAAGTCTCTTCCTTTCCAATAGACTTACGCTCCCGAGAAGTTTCAATTTTTCTTTCATCTACTCCCTGAGATAGCTCTTTCAAGCGAATAGCCGCGGCATTACCGAGTAAAGAGCGCAGAGAGCTTAGCTCCAGATTCCACACATCACGCACCCACCGAACTCCAATGGATTCAAGACGAGCAGCGGTTTGCGGCCCAACTCCCCACATTGCACCAATCGGTAATACCCCAAGAAAATCCTTAGTTCGCTTCTTTGGTACCAGCAATAATCCATCAGGTTTAGCCTGTGTAGAAGCAATTTTTGAAATAAATTTTACTGCACCAATTCCAACGGTTGCAGACAGCCCCAGTTCACTTTTAATTCTTCCTCTAATCAAGGTCGCTATCTGCACGGACGACCCCAATCGTAAACGCGCCCCCGAAACATCCATGAAAGCCTCGTCAATACTGACTTGCTCTACTTCAGGAGTAACCTCACGTAAAATCTCCATCACCTGGGCTGACACTCGGGCATATAGTTCATGGCGCACGGGCAAAACCACTAGTTGAGGACACAGGGAACGAGCACGCGCTATGGGCATCGCCGAACTAACCCCATATTTTCGTGCTTCATAGGTCGCCGCACAAACCACGGAACGAGCGCTGTTTCCTCCGACAACTACAGGGTTCCCAACTAAATCGGGACGTTCCAACAACTCCACCGAGGCAAAGAAAGAATCCATATCGACATGCAAAAAATTACACCCGGTATCATCTGTTCCCCAATTTACTTTCGCCCCTGAAACTCTCGGCGCACGTGACATTATCTCCTCCTGTTGGGAGAGCTAGTAATAGCCGGTAATAATTATATCCATGGCCAGAAGAAAACCTTTAGCACCGATTCGTGATTTACCCACTGATCCAGTTCCAATTGATACCGGTACAGCACAGTTAAAAGCGGTAGATGGAGGATTGCTCCTCCTAATTAATGGCGCGGAATCTTCCAGCTATGATTTTCGGGACCCAACCTACCTAGACTTCGAATATATGCAATATATGAATGCAATTACGACATCCTTTTTTGGGATTCAAACTCCTTTGAATGCGCTCCATTTAGGCGGTGCAGGATGCACTCTAGCACGTGCTTGGTCCGCACTCCGCCCAGGAAGCACCTCTAAAGTGATTGAAATTGATAGAAAATTAGCAGACTTGGTTCGTACCTGGTTCAATCTTCCCAAATCTCCTGAAGTGTCAATTCGCGTAGGAGATGCTGCACTGCTAACCCCCACCTATAAAGACAACACTTTCGATGTACTTGTACGTGATGTTTTTAGTGGTACATCTACTCCACAAACGGTAGCTTCAACCGAGATAACCCAACATTATTCACGCATTCTAAAGGAAAATGGGCTTTATCTAGCAAATGTTGCAAGCCAGCCTAATTCAGACTGGGCAGCAAGAGAATATGCAACAATAGCTTCCATTTTTCCTCATGTAATTGCAGTCTGCCCCGCAACAGTAGGGAGAGGAGACCGAAGAGGAAATATCGTAATGGCAGCGTCACATACGGCATTTAAGATAGAAGAAATTTCCATACTTTTACGTAAACTTCCCCTACCTGTTGGGATTGTAAATGACAAAATCAAATATGCTTGGAGCCGGCAAAAACCACTCTAAGCCCTATTTCTCACTCGTCCCAAAAGGCCATCCTTTACGCTTCGAACGGCGCGATAATCTGCTCCATGGACCAAGTTCATTCTTAGGAGTATGCGCACGTCGATGCCGGTCTTCTTCCATCCTCAAGAAGGACTCAAGCTGTCTACCAATTTCTTCTTGCGAAGGAATAATAAAACCAGATAGGTCATCTTCTGAGGTAGCACCTCCGCCTACACTCTCTTGGTTTCTAGAATCATAAGACTGCTCCAGCCCTTGAATTAGCCCCTTACTTTCAGGATTCTCTAGAATCATTGCTTCAATCTGGGGAACCATTATTGAACCGGCAGCTTCAAGATCACCAACGGGAATAGACAATCCAGTTTCCGCCGCCAGGGTACGTAAAAGTTCTGTAGCAGCGGGAAAATAATCAGACTCAAAAAGATAGTAGGGCACGGAAGCCACTAAACCCGAAGATTTGAAACCAGCTCGCGCCAAACGTTCGATAAGAAAAATGTCTAAAGAACAAGAAATCTTAATAATTGATTTATCGTCCTCTAAGAAGCTTTGGTTCCGCACGGGAGAGCCCTCTAAACGATGCACCTGAAGAGGACGGGTATGCGGTACTCCAGCCGGTACAGATAGAAGAGAAATAGTTTTTTTCACCCCGGCTCGGGTAGCAAGCGAAGATATTACTTCACAAAATGCTTCCCACCGAAAATCAGGCTCCGGACCGTGCAAAAGCAAAAAATGATGCCCGTCCAAATCCGTAGCTAAATCCAAGCAAATCTGAGAAGACTCCATCTGCTCAATCTGCCAAGAAGAAATAGTGGCAAGAGGTCTGGTAGAACGATAATCCAATAATTCATCTGGGTTAAAGGTAGCCACCCGCCCCACAATCGTAGCTTCCTTGAGCTGTTCAACGGCAAGACGTCCTGCCCCTCCAGGATCCATCGCTCCAGTAAAGAAATGAACCAATGTATCGGCTTGGGCATTAGATTGCTGCCCATACTCAAACAGAGAAGAATCCACCATGCCCCCTTAAATCAAAAGTTCAATCTTGCAAAAGCCCAAGCAGCTACACAATAGCGGCTATCGACCTTCATAGGCAAAATACCAACCTATCAATAATAAATGCGTAATTCACGCAAGGAATAGTGAAAAGGTAATAGGTCACGTAAAAATTCGCCTAAAGCGTCAAAGAAGTTTTAACGATACCTAATAGTAAAGAAAATGAGGCAAAATAATTGCCCGGATTCTTACAACACGGGTGGGAGCAAAACCTTGACTACTAATTCCAAAACTCTCGGCGCCCAAATAGATTTTGAGCAGCAAGTAGTCACCGAGGCATACCGCGTGCTTGATGAAACCCGCCGCCTGTATCGGCAACGTCAGGCTCAAGCCCAGGCAAAAGGGGCCTCTGGTTCACACCAGGCACGAACCGAAAGAGATGCAATTTCCTCCCATTTCGGCGACGAAGCTGCACGCCTAGAGCAAATGGAAGATCGCCTCGTATTCGGCAAACTAACCGGAACTGACGGAAGTGTTCGATATATCGGCAGAACCGGCCTCGTCAACAATCACGACGAACGAATCCTGATGGACTGGCGCGCCCCCGCAGCCCTGCCGTTCTACCAAGCTACCGCAGTTCACCCACTTGGAGTTGCACATAGACGACATATCCTCACCCGACTCCGCAAAGTAGTTGGAGTTGAAGACGATCTCCTTTCTAAATCAGAAAAAATGAACGCTGATTTACAGGGAGAAGGCGCCTTAATGGCAGCTCTTTCTGAGGCACGAACCGGACATATGAACGATATCGTTGCCACAATTCAAGCGGAGCAAGACCGAGTAATTCGTTCCCAAGCCGACGGGATTATGGTCGTTCAGGGAGGACCGGGAACAGGGAAAACAGCAGTTGCACTACACCGTGCCGCCTACTTACTCTACGCAGAACATAAAAGGCTAGAACGAACTGGAGTTCTCATAGTAGGCCCATCACCCACCTTCCTTCGCTATATCGAAAAAGTCCTCCCTTCTCTAGGGGAAACGGGGGTTGTTTCACTCACTCCGCAAACCCTAGTTCCAGGAATAAAACCAGACCTGGAAGAATCGGCTCACCTAGCTCGTTTAAAGGGCGATATACGTTGGTCAGAGGCAATTAAAAAGGCAATCCAAGCACTCCAGCGCCTGCCTAAACACGATTTAAAAATACAGGTGGGTTCGCGCCATCTAACCATTTCACGGGAAGACTTTAAGTATGCCCAAACAAAGGCCCGGCGCACTGGACTTCCCCATAATGAAGCCTGGAGTACCTATGCCAAGACAATGCTTGATGTACTGGCACAAAAGCTCACGGAGGGATCCGAAAAGAATTCTGAAGAATTTTCCTGGGCACTTTTTGATTTACGAGCAAATAATGAAATACGAAAAGCTATAAATCTTCATTGGCTTCCCTGCAGCGCTACAGAACTTCTTGCTCGCCTATATGCTGATCCAAAGCGTTTAGCACATGCCGCCTCTTTTCTTTCCGTCGAGGATCTACCAGCCTTCCTACGCCCACTTTCCCTAAACAGATGGTCCACGGCAGATATTGCTCTCCTTGACGAAGCCTACGAAATTCTAGGAGAACACCCTCAGGCAGCAGCGCGAGCACGTGAAAAAGAACGTGAACAAGCTCAAGCTATAGAAAATGCCCAAGCAGCTCTAGATACCGGTTTTAACGTAGATAATCTAGTTAGTGCCACACTATTAGCGGAACGAGCCAATACTTCTACTGTCTCTTCTTCTACGGCCACCCGCGCCGCTGCAGACCGCGCTTGGACCTACGGGCACGTTGTAGTCGATGAGGCTCAAGATTTATCCCCCATGCAGTGGAGGGCCCTTCTGCGTCGTTGCCCGGCACGTTCTTTCACAGTTGTTGGAGACCTAGACCAACAGCGCATAAACCACGGGGCAGATAGTTGGAGTGATGTGCTGGGACCCGCTGCAGAATTCCTTAACTGCGAAGTAATTCTAGAGACCTCATACAGGACTCCTGCAACTATCATGAATGCTGCGATTCGTGTCATGCAACAGCTTGGACAACCGGTTAAATACCCGGTTAAATCAGTACGTGATTTAGAAAATTGCCTCGCTTATGACACGTATTCAGATCTGCACGCCGCTTCCCACGGAGCTCTGCAGGCAACTATTGGAGCCGCCGAAAATATCTCTAAAGAAGAAAATAGCAGCGCGGGCAGGATTGCTCTGATTGTTCCCGATTCCTCGCTAATTCCAACGTTAAAAACAAAAATTCCCCCAAAGTACCAAGAACGAATATGGGTCACCATCCCTTCTCAGACTAAAGGCCTAGAATTCGACTCGGTAATTGTTCTAGACCCTAGTAGAATAGCCAAACATAGCCTGGGAGACCTGTTTGTCAGCCTAACCCGTTCAACTAAGACACTGTACGTTGCCGAGGTAGGAAATGAACTACCTGGGTTAAGGGGATAAAATAAATATCCTTGCAAAATGCCTATAATGTTAAGATATTGGCTTTACACAACCACATGTTAGGGGTTACCTTGCTAAACGATCTCACAACGCAGCTTCGCTCTGGATATGCACCTGGGGTGCCAGACAATATTGCGATTGACCCTCGACCACTAACCTCTGTCCTTGAGACAGCAACTAAGTTTTATCCCGAAAATGTAGCAATTGATTTCCTGGGCGCTATAACAACTTATACACAGTTACTGGATCGTTCGCGTCGAGCTGCCACAGTTTTCTCAAAAGCAGGGGTCAAACCTGGCGACCGCATTGCCTTTATCTTACCTAACTGCCCACAGCACGTTTCCGCTTTCTATGGCGCTCTCTACCTAGGGGCAATTGTTGCTCAGCACAACCCTCTCGCCCCAGCTTCCCAGCTCCGCGAACAGCTCCGCGGACACGGAGCCAAAGTGGCCATAATCTGGGAAAAGATTTTTGACACGGTCGCCCCGATAGCTGCCGAACTGGGGATAAAACTTTTGACCGTAGATTTAACAAGGGCCATGAATCCAATTGCTCACGCGGCCATTAACTCACCTTTTAAATTCGCGAAACGTCAACGAGAAAAATTACGTCCAGCAATTCCCGTCCCATCTTCAATCCCCAAATTTGAAACTCTTCTCCGAGATGCCAACCCCTGGGACGCTCCCTGTCCTGCACAACCCCAAGATATAGCTATTTTGCTACACACCGGGGGAACTACCGGAACTCCAAAAGCCGTGGAATTAACCCACCGAAACCTGATTGCTAACGTCGCACAGGCTGCCGCTTGGGTACCTGATTTACACGAGGGCGCAGAAGTATTCGCAGCTACCCTTCCCTTCTTCCATGCTTTTGGAATGACCCTTTCTCTTCTGGCCGCGGTGCGCTTGTGTGCAACGAACCTAATTTTTCCCACTTTTGATGCCGATTTAATCCTCGCGGCACAACGACGTCGTCCCATCACTTTCTTCCCGGGCGTAGCGCCGATGTTCAAGCGACTCTACGCTAAGGCTACAGAAGAACAGGTGGATATGACATCCATCAGATACTCTCTTTCCGGTGCGATGCCGCTGACTGAAGATATCGCTACCAACTGGGAATCTCTCACAAAGGGATACATCATCGAAGGGTACGGAATGACAGAAGGATCTCCAATTCTTCTAGGCAATCCACTCTCCCCCAATCGACGCCCCGGCTCTCTCGGCCTACCCTTCCCATCCACCGAAATCCGTATTACAAATCCAGAAAATCCCGAAGAAGAAATGCCAATCGGTGAAAATGGAGAAATTCTTGTCCGCGGCCCTCAGATTTTCCATGGATATTGGAACAACCCTGAAGAGACAGCCAACACTATGTGGAAAGACTGGCTACGCACAGGCGATATAGGACGAGTCGAGGACGGATCTGTAATCATGGCAGACCGTAAAAAAGAACTCATCATCACCGGCGGTTTTAATGTTTACCCAACTCAGGTAGAAGAAGCAGTACGCTCAATGCCAGGAATCGATGAAGTAGCCGTAGTCGGAATGCCCGATGCCACCTCTGGCGAAAAAATTGTCGCGGCAATTGTAGCTGACGGATCAGCCAGCATAGATTTAGAAGCTGTTAGAGCATGGGCAGAAAAGACTCTTTCCCACTACGCATTACCTAAACAAATAGCGCTAGTTTCAGAACTCCCTCGTTCACAAGTTGGCAAGGTACTACGCAGAACAGTACGAGAACAGTTACTTTCTGCTTCTGAAAGCGCTAGCGCTGGACTAGCTACCCTATCCGAACAAGCCTCGCAAACCTTAAAGACAATATCAGAGCAGGCACGTGCGGTCACCAATCAAGTATGGCCCTCCACGGAAAACAAACATACGGAAGAATCCAATTCTCAAGAAACAACAGATGAACACTCATCTGAATTAAGCGACAAAGAGTAAATAGAAAAATGTTCCTAACGAATAATCCTTCGTTAGGAACATTTTTCTATAAACACATTAGCTATCTTCTTTTTCAGCTCGGAGTGCATCTATAGCCGACTGAAAATCATCTAGATTATCAAACGCACAATAGACGGAAGCAAAGCGTAAATACGCAATTTGATCAAGTTTCCGCAAATAAGGCAAGATTGCTTTGCCAACTTCATCCGCAGGTATCATCGCCAATCCAGAACAGCGTAAGTACTCTTCCACTTGCGCGGCCAACAAAGCTAAATCTCTATCCGATACGGGACGACCCTGACAGGCTTTACGAACACCACTAACTACCTTATCCCGGGAAAAAGCTTCCACCACCCCGGAACGCTTTACGACACTCAACGAAAATGTCTCCAAGGTAGTAAAACGTCGTTTACAACTAGGACATTCCCGCCGACGACGAATTGAAGTACCATCATCCGAAATACGTGAATCTACAACTTTGGAATCAGTAAATTGGCAAAAGGGGCAGTACATAGGATAGCCTTTCGTAACTCTAAGGCTTTCTATTTTACCTCAGGGAAGAGGGATAAGCAGAGACTGCCCAGGCACTAACGCGTCACCATAAATTCCATTTATCTCACGTATAAGAGCTAGGGTATCAGAAACAGAACGTCCGCTTGAATAGCGTTGGGCAATCCCCCACAAAGAATCCCCTGAAGAAACAATATAGCTTACGGTTTGTCCAGAAAAGGAAAATAAATTTGCGATAACCAAAACGGATAGAACAAACAGAAAGACAACAACTACCAGCAGGAAAAGCACCCGTCGCAATAGATTCCAATCAATTTTTCCTAGATTTAAAGCAGAAAAATCAGCCTCGAACTTAAACGTACGAGATTCTTTAGAAAACCTACTAGCTTGAGCAATAGAAGTAAAATCAGTTCCTCCAACCACCCGCAAACGAGGTTTAGTAAATACATCTACCGCCGGGGCAACACGCTGAACGCTCATAATCCACTCCAAACTATCGAACATCTGTTCGTCGAACATTTGTACGATACATTATTTAATTCCACAACACAAGCTCAAACGAAGACTTTCAGAAAAAATGTGAAACATTATTTCGAACACTTGTTCTACGGCAAGTATTGTCGTAACCTAAAGTTAGTTAAACACCTACCCTGGACATCTCGGAGCAATCTTATGAATTCCCCTAAAGAGTCACCGCTCACTTTTGAGGACCTGACTGAACGACAAAAAGGAATTTTGCTTTTTCTCCGTACTTCCTACCAACAAACGGGACACTGCCCCACAGTTAGAGAAATTGCTCAGGCAGTAGGATTAAAAAGTCCTTCATCAGTCCAACACCAGCTCGACATACTCGCTAAAGCTGGATTTATTGAAAGAGACGAAGGAAGGGCACGCACAATCCGCCCGGTAGAAACGATTAAAGAACCAGCCTTCCCTTCTGGCGTTTCTCCATCTACTTTGCCCAAACTTCCCCCGACTCCAGACAACTGTGTCAGCGTTCCTTTAGTGGGAAGAATCGCAGCCGGTGCACCAATAACTGCACAGCAAGAAATAGAAGATACTTTTCTACTCCCGGAGAGAATGACCGGTCGCGGCGAATTATTTATGCTCAGCGTCCACGGGGATTCAATGATTGATGCAGCAATATGCGATGGCGACTGGGTGGTTATTAGAAGACAGCCCGTCGCTGAGCCTGGCGAAATAGTAGCCGCAATGATAGATGGCGAAGCTACCGTAAAAGTCTGGTCATATCGAGATGGACACGCTTGGCTTCTTCCCCGGAATCCTGATTACTCCCCCATTCCAGCAGACCATGCCCAAATATTAGGGCGTGTAGTAACAGTTCTGCGAAGTTTATAAATTATGGGGGTGTAACCAAAATTTGGTTACACCCCCATAACGAGTCTCTTATGACTTGATACTAAGACTTCACTTAGAAACCAAGGTCAGAAGCAACCTTACGCAAACGGTTAGCTGATTCAGTCAACCCCTCACGTTCGGCCAAAGTAATCGGTGGAGTCAACACACGGCCAGCTCCATAACGGCCAACAATGGTCGGCGCAGCCATACAAACATCCGAAATACCTTCCCAATCATTGAGCAAGGTAGAGATGGTCAGAACTCGCTGTTCGTCACGCAGCACAGCACCAATAATACGTGTAACAGCTAGACCAACCGCGTAGTTAGTGGCGCCTTTACCGTCAATAATACGGTAAGCAGACTGTACTACGTCCTCGTGAATTCGATTTCGTAGCTGCTCATCGAAGACACCACCGTTTAGGGTCTCTCCCCAGTGACGCAGCGGAACGTTTCCGATTTCAGCTGAAGACCAGAGCGGAACCTCGGAGTCACCATGTTCACCGGCGATGTAAGCGTGAATATTCTGAACCGCAACACCGGTTTCACGCGAAACCAAGTAACGCAAACGAGCCGTGTCAAGAACAGTACCGGATCCGAACATCTGGTTTGCGGGCAAGCCAGAAATCTTCAAAGAAGCGTAAGTAACCACATCCACCGGGTTAGTAACCAAAATATAGGTTGCGTCAGGCGCTACGGCAAGCACATTCGGCAAAATCATCTTCATCAGATTAACAGTGGCGCCAGCCAAATCCAGTCGAGACTGACCAGGCTTCTGCTTTGCACCAGCAGTAATTACAACCACATCTGCGTCACGACAAATTTCAATATCATCAGACCCAGAAACAGACCCCATAGGGGTGAACTGAATACCGTGAGCAATATCGAGAGCCTCTGCCTCAACCTTTGCTTTATTAATATCGTAAAGTACAACCTCACTCGCGTGACCAGCAATAACACAAGCGTAGGCTAGAGTTGCGCCAACGGCACCCGCACCAATAATGGCGACCTTCAAACGCTCGGTCTTCTTTGAGGGGTAAAGTGGCTTAGCAACTTCGGACATAGGTAAACACCTTTCTGATGAAAATTACCCTTTATGGGTCTTTCCTCTATTTTAGTTCACGCTGGCAGATAAGCGCCCTAGGGCGGCCCGCGCAATTTTTCCATCCTCGGTCCGCCAGAAGGGCGGCAAGGTAGCTAATAGGTATTTTCCATACCCTTTAGTCGCAACCCGTGAATCAAGAATGGCTACCATTCCTCGGTCTGAGGCAGTACGTATAAGCCTACCTGCACCCTGCGCAAAAAGTAAAGCAGCAGAGCTTAAAGAAACACTCATAAAGGCATTTTTGCGAGCTTTGGTTGCAGCCTCATTTCGAGCCTGAATTAGTGGGTCATCAGGACGCGGAAAAGGTATTTTGTCTATGACAACAAGCCGACAAGAGTGTCCTGGAACATCAACCCCCTGCCAGAGAGACAGGGTCCCAACTAGACAGGAGTTCTCATCTTCGGCAAAAGATTTCACCAAGGTTGAGATGGAATCATCACCCTGAGCAAACACCTTTAGCCCAGTATTTTCGCGCAAATACGCGGCCGCGCGCTCGCTTGCCTGATGGGAAGCGAACAGAGCTAACATCCCTCCATTCGATGCTTGCGCTAATTCCGCAAGTTCTCGCAAAGACTGTTCACTCGGCCCTTGACGAGATGGCGGAGGAAGATGAGAAGCAACATATACGATTGCCTGTTTGGAATAATCGAAGGGAGATTCGACGTCGACCCCTTTCCAAGGCGTAGGACTAAAGGCCAATCCGCTCTCGTATGCAAACCCGTCAAATGTGCCGCCCATTTTAATTGTGGCTGAAGTTAATACTACCGCGTGTTCATTCCAAAGAGAATTAGCCATAGAACCACTTACTTCTAACGGACAAGCGTTTAGAAAACGATTGCCGTCCCGATCAACCCGAATTGAACGAACCACGCTAGAGTCTTGGCAACGAGCAATTCCTAAAGCTTCCAACAGCTCATTTGCACTTCCTCGAGCAATCGCAATTTTTAGATTTGATTCATCTCGTGATTTTGCGTTAAGTTCACGTACGAGGGCGGATAATAGAGTCTCGGAAACTTGCAGTGAGGCCTCAAAATTTTCAGGTCCACTACCGCGAATCCATCCTGATTCCATCTGACGCATCGCATTCTCAAGAGCGCGTCCAGAAGATTCTAATTCTCCTGTTTCTAGGGAAGTACTACGGGCAATTATACGGGCGAGATGTTGCACCATTTTTCCGGATACTTCAACCGTAGATTGGCTTCGCACAGAGGCGGGAAGCTGATGAGCTTCATCTACTACCAAGAGGTCGTATTCTGGCAAAACTTTATTTTTTCCCGCAGCTTGAATTCCTAAAATTGCGTGATTAGTTACAACCAAATCGGCTTCACGCACCTTTTCCCTGGCAATACGGGCAAAACAATCATCTGCGTAAGGACATTTTTCCCCGAGACATTCGCGTTTTGATAAAGAAACCTGACGCCAAACACGGTCTGGAACTCCGGGAATAAGATCATCGCGGTCACCGGTAATAGTTTCCTCGGCCCATTGCCTGACCCGTTTTACTGCTTTAGCTAAATCAGAAGGTTCGTCTTCACGACCTGATTCCAACTCATCGATTGTGTCGAAAAGAGTATCTGCCAGCTCACTTCCGCCATTTACTTTATATGGACATACATAGTTGTTCCATCCTTTAAGTAGGGCTAAACGAGGAGGAACAATACCTTCTTTAGAGATGGCGCGAGACACCGCGGGCGCATCTTTTTCCATAATTTGACGCTGTAGGGCAATTGTCGCTGTAGATACCACAGCATGTTTTTTCCCCTGTGCGCATTCAAGCATCAGGGGAGCTAAATATCCCAAAGATTTTCCCGTTCCGGTTCCTGCTTGTACCAGCAAATGTTCCTCTTTTTGGATACATTCCCAAACTTCCGCAACCATTTCTTGCTGCCCGGAACGAGGCTGGCCGCCCATTGCGTTGACGGCTGTCTCAAGTATTTTTTGCGGGGTACTACCCATCTGCGGCTTCTTTAAGTTGGGCTGCCAGATGGGAATCAACGAGCGCCCTTACTCGGGTTCCTTCCAGGGTGTGCTCAATTTCTTGCACTTGCCCTGTTTCGTGTATTCGGGATATCAGATTTCCGTTTGAATAGGGGATTACTAAGTCTATCTCTTCACCTGGAGTCGGGAGTTGTCGGGCAATCATTTCCTGCAACTGAGATATTCCCTGTCCGGTATGCGCGGAGACTACTACGGTATTTTCGTAACGTGATCGCAGTCGCGCCAGGGCTTCTGGGAGAGCTAAATCGGCCTTGTTTAAGACGATAATTTGCGGTATTTCCAGAGCACCTTCAATTTCTGCCAAAACCGTTCGTACAGCATCAATCTGTCCTTCAGGATCTGGGTGAGCTGCATCAACTACGTGAAGTATTAAATCTGCCTCCCCGACTTCTTCAAGGGAGGAACGAAAGGCCTCAACCAATTCGTGCGGAAGGTTACGGACAAACCCTACGGTATCGGTCAGGGTGTAGTCTCGTCCGCTATCGGTCTGTGCTTTCCTAACGGTTGGATCAAGCGTGGCAAAAAGAGCATTTTGTACCATTACCTTGGCATCGGTCAGACGGTTTATCAGTGATGACTTTCCGGCATTTGTATAACCGCAGATGGCAACCGACGGGACTGCGCCGCGACGACGATTGGCGCGCATGGTCTGCCGAGCTGGGGCCATAAGTTCAATTTCTTTACGCAACTTTGCCATACGGCTACGGATACGACGACGATCAAGTTCAATTTTGGTTTCACCGGGTCCACGCGAGCCGATTCCTGCTCCCCCGGCGACACGTCCACCTGCCTGTCGGGACATGGACTCACCCCAACCACGAAGACGAGGTAGTAAATATTCAAGTTGAGCAAGTTCAACCTGTGCCTTACCTTCACGTGATTTTGCGTGCTGGGCGAATATATCAAGAATTAAAGCGGTCCTATCAACGACCTTTACTTTTACGACATCTTCAAGCCCACGACGTTGAGAAGGCGCTAAATCCGAATCTACAATTACGGTGTCAGCTCCGGTGGATTTAACTATTTCAGCTAATTCATGGGCTTTACCCTTACCGAGATAGGTAGCTGGATCAGGATTAGCGCGGCGCTGGACGATTCCTTCAAGAACTTCTGAACCGGCGGTTTCCGCTAAAGCAGCTAGTTCCCTAAGGGATATTTCCGCATCTTCGGCAGTTCCAGTAGACCAGACACCTACTAGCACTACTCTTTCTAAGCGGATTTTTCTGTACTCGACCTCGGAAACATCTTCTAGTTCCGTAGAGTGGCTTGCTCCACGGCGTAAACGCGCTCTTTCTTCGCGTTCGAGCGCCCCTTCGTCGTATCGCTCATCTATTTCCCGCGTAGATTCAAGAGCAGTACCTAAACGGGCTAGTACACGGGCGGCAACGGCCTCTCCCTTTTGTAACTCGGTATTATCTTGCCCATTTGGTATTGTCACGCATTTGCCTTTCGCGGTAGTTTTGCCTTTCGGCCTTTCCAATATTTTATCTCAATCCCCTAAAACACGAATAAAACGGTTAAAGTAATAGCGATGAGTGAACACTATTTTTCTAATGTTGAGCCTGCTACAGAACTAAACCTACAGGTTCGTCAAGTACAGATCCGCGGCCGGGAGTATCGGATATACACTGCCGATAGAGTTTTTTCCCATACCAGACTAGATTTAGCTACCTCAGTACTTTTGGATTATGCTCCAAAACCCATCGGTGATTGTCTTGACATCGGCTGTGGGTGGGGTCCAATCACGCTAGGTTTAGCGGCCGAGTCGAAAGGTAAAGTAACTGCCGTTGATGTAAATGATCGAGCTATCCAGCTTACTCGTCTAAATGCTCAAAATGCAGGATTTAGCAACGTGGTTGTCTCTCAAGCTGACCAGGCTTTAGAAGAGCTTACACCCGCTGGTCCCTGTTTTGACACAATTTGGTCAAACCCCCCGGTACGCGTAGGAAAAGAACAAATGCGCCAAATTCTTTCTTCTTGGCTACGTCTTCTTCGGCCTAGCGGACGGGCATACCTCGTTATTGGTAATAACCTGGGGGCTAAGCCAACTATTAATTGGCTTAACGAAAGTGGCTATAGAGCAGAAAAATTAAAGTCAAAGAAAGGATTTTCTCTCATTGAGGTAGCTAAACAGTAGGGAATACCTCGCCGATTAGTCTAGCTGGGCCGGTCATTGCTACGTCCGGTTTTCCCTCTTTTTCACGTACCCCGATGATTAGGGTTCCGCCGGGGAGATTAACCCGAACTGCTTCTTTATTATCGAGATTAGCGGCCACGGCTACAGCGCATGCACCAGTTCCGCAAGAAAGTGTTTCGCCCACTCCTCGTTCCAGAACCCTGGTTTTTATTCCTGAGCTTTCATAGGTAATTAGCTCTAGGTTTACGCCATCGGGAAGAGGGGGATTATAGGTCGGACTGGGACGTCCCGATTCCGCCAGATAGAGTTGAGCCGAGCTAAGTTCTTCCTCGCTTACCTCAACCACCAAATGTGGATTGGGCATCTGCACATAGATTCCCCTCCGAGTTCCCTTTACACCTGGAATATCAACTTTATAGGAGTGCTTAGAGACCAAAGCCGCTCCCATCTCTACTCGGTAATGCTCTTGGTCTATACGCTGAATTTCGCGTATTCCCCCACGGGTTTCAATTTCCATTTTCTGCCCCACGGGTAAATCAATTATTCCTTTGCTTACCAGCAGATGTGCCATGCAACGAATCGCATTACCGCACATCTGGGCTAGAGTCCCATCCGCATTTCGGTAATCCATAAACCAAACATCATTTTGTTTGCGCGCCGCAATTACCAAACCGTCAGCCCCGAACCCAGCACGCCTGTCGCATAAGGTGGCAATTTCCTGTACCGAAAAGTCTCGTTGCCCGTCAAGTTCAGGGACATAAAATAAGAAATCATTTTTAGTTCCCTCTAATTTAAATAGCCGGGGTGAAGATTCCAGATTCATCGATACTTCCTTATTTTTCATAGGAGAACTCTTCTTCTATTATCTGCCAAGCGCGAGAGGAAAAATCTTCGTTTCCCTCAATCCACTTGATTCGGGGATCTCTTCTGAACCACTTTATCTGTCGACGAGCTAGTTGCCGCGTAGCTAGGGCAACTGCCTCAATAGCTTCTTCCTCGGTAATTCGCCCTTCAATATAGTCAATAGCTTGAGAATATCCCGTTGCACGCGAAGCAGTCTTACCTTCGCGAAGTCCTAAATCAAGCAAATGACGGGTTTCTTCCACCAGCCCTTTTGCAAACATCTGCCTGGTCCGCATCGCAATTCGTTCATCAAGCTGTATAGGATCCCACCGTAGACCAATCTGTAAAGTAGGAAGTAAGTAAGTATAGTCGGGCAAATTAGCGGAAAAAGGTTCTCCGGTAATCTCAATTACTTCTAGGGCCCGCACAATCCGCCTGCCATTAGCCGGTTCTATCCGCTGTGCTGCAAGAGAATCTTTACGCGCAAGCTCAGCATGTAGACTAAAAGCACCCACGCTCTCTAAACGTTTTTCCAAGCGTTGTCTTACAGCCTCGTCGGTACCGGGAAAATCTATCTTATCGAGTGCTGCACGCAGATAAAGTCCGGACCCACCTACATAAATAGGTATCTTTCCCACGGCACTAACCTGAGCTGCGTCCTGTCTAGCTGATTTTTGGTAAGCAGCAACGGAAGCCTCGTCCTTAATCTCCAAAACATCAATCTGATGATGCTTTATCCCCCGCCGTTCACTTACGGGCAGTTTCGCAGTTCCAATGTCCATTCCCCGGTAAAGTTGCATGGCATCCGCCCCAATTATTTCAGCACCGGATATCTTCTGCGCAATTTCCAAAGAAAGATTAGTTTTCCCGCAAGCGGTAGGTCCAACAACAGCAATAATCACACCCCTAGTGTACAGACCTATCTTCCTCAGCTAAGGAGATAGAATAAAGATATGTCCCAGGAACTTAAAGAAGTTAGTATTGAACTACTAATGGCCTGCCTTAGTGCAGACACTATCCCGAATGTCAGCGATGGTGAAGGAAGCGTTCTGGCGGTAGCTTTCCCCGCAAATCTCGCGTTTACTCCCGATTCCTCAGGAAACATAGTAGTTTCTGGACGCTGGTACCGAACTCTTTGCGGAACTTACTCAGGGAAAGCAAAAATGGCTTGTGCTACCTTCAATGCTAATTCCGCAGGGCCATCTGCAATGACTAACACTTTAGATAACGGCCAAATACAGATTGTTGGAAGAAAGCTCATCTGGGCCCATCCAGGCTTAACTGATTTACAACTTCGTTCATCAGTTCACGATGCCATAAATCAATTTAAAGACTTAAGTAACTTCCTCGATGAAGAATTTCCCGATACCTGGCAACAGGAGAAAACCAATGACTAGTTTTAATCCAGAGAGTGAAAATCTTCCCACCGTCACATGCGAGCGGATTCAAGCACTTTTAGCTAGGTTCGATTATGCTACACAAATTGCCCCCGACGGGAGTGTACAGGGAAACTGGAACGGAATAAATATCGAAATACTTCCTACCGCGGATTGGCTTTCAACTGCAACTATCTGGAATCCAGATAAAGAAATAGAGGGATTTTCCACCCTTGATTTCAAGGTTCAACAAATGCTTCTCATAATGCTTTGTGAACAGTGGAACAGCCTACATGTTCAACCACGAGCTTACCCATATACTGGAGAATCCGTCCTCTCCCCTGCAGATACCTCAACATTGTCTTCTACCGGACTGACGATACGCGCGGATGTTAACCTTTCGATTCGCCGCGGGATGAGTGAAGAACAACTTGAATCAGCTCTAATGTTTTCCCTTGCGGCCTGTGTAAATGCCGCTGAAACTTTAGCAGAGCTAATGCCCCCAATTTTTTAGCGAGCAGACGCCGCCCATTTACGTTTACCGATATATCTAAAAACCAAAATCATTACAGCCCCGAAAATTAACATCAAAAGCTGGAAGCTTAGCGCAAACCGATAGTCTGCATAGACATATTTTCCGCTGGAATGGGAATGGTAATCCAAGAGATACCCGATAATCTGTATATTAACCACGGAAGCCGCAAATCCGCCCATATTAGCGAATGCGGAACCGGTGCCCAATAGTTCGTTACGAGTTGAAGTCCGTACAAAATCAAACCCGATATTGGAAACTGGAGCGGCAACCCCTAGCACTATGCACAATAAATATATTGCGGAAGAGCCCAGCGGATGAGGGCTTGCAAGAACCAAGGCCCAAGCAATAAACACAACCGCAATAGTGGCAAATATTAGGTAAAGACGACGATGCGGGAACCAAGCCACTAAAGCACCAATAATTAATCCCGCGGGAATCCCAGCCACAGTTGTAATAACCAGGGCTAAAGCAACCTGCCCGTTGTTAAGACCAAGACCTTGGCGCATAAACATCGATCCCCACATTAACGTAAAAACAGCCAGGGGGAACATTAAAGTGAAATGCGTAAAAAGACCCATCCAACTATAGGGATTTTGCGCCACTTCCGCTAAATCGGAACCCAGAGATGAGGTTTTTATATAGGGCTTACGCCGACGGGCTGGCTCGTCCCAAAGAGTAGCTAGCGTTAACATAGCCGCTGCCATACCAATTCCACCTAAAACGCTAAAAGCAACCTGCCATCCGGCATATCTAAAAAGAGCTAGAAAAGGTACCGCTGAAACAATTTGTCCCATCTGCCCGCCGATAGAAGTTATCTGCGTAAAAAGAGGGACTAAACGAGGAGGAAACCACGAGGCCACCAAACGAAGAACCGAAACAAAAGCCGTCGCATCGCCCGCTCCCACCAGCACACGTGCCAAGTAGGCCCATCCGATAGTCGGAACAAAGGCCAGCATAATCTGCCCCGCCCCCAAAATTACCGCTCCGGTCGCCAGAACCCAACGTGGCCCAAACCTATCAATCGCAATTCCTACGGGAACCTGCGCCAAACCGTAAATACCAAGCTGGATGGTCGAAAATACAGCTAGCTGAGAAGCCGAAACCCCATAGCGATGCAGCGCATCCACGCTCACAACGCCAAAAGAAGTACGCCCCGTGGTAGCAATAATGTACACCCCGAGGCCTATAGCGTAGATGAGGAGCGCTTTCTTCGCTTTAGAATTCGCTTCCAGCCAGCTGAGAATTTTAATTTCTTACCTACTTCTTAAGAGGAATTTTAGGAATGCCCAAGCCAACAGAATTGGATTCCGCCCGCTTATCAGATTCCTTACGTACCTGCCAGGCATCACCAGCACGCGTCTTACGATGGGAAAAAACGCCACCTTCAAGCGCGGAATCAGCTACTAGATGGTGCGGGGCACCGTAAGTTACCTGCGCAGTGAGCATATCACCAGGTCGGATAAATTCCCTCCAACCTGTAGGAATCGCCACATGCACTAAACGGTTATCTGCAGCACGTCCAGATACCCTATCGGTGCTTCCGTCCTTTCGGCCTTCCCCTTCGGCCACTAGTACCTCTACAATCCGGCCTTCTTGTTTCTTGTTTTCCTCCATGGAAATACGTTCTTGCAACTTTAAAAGACGCTTGTAACGCTCGTGCTTAACTTCTTCCGGAACTTGGTCTTCCCGGTCTGCCGCCGGCGTTCCAGGGCGCGGTGAATAGAGGAAAGTAAAAGCCGAGGAAAAACGTGATTCCTCAACTACTTCTAAGGTTTGCTGGAAGTCTTCCTCAGTTTCGCCGGGAAAACCTACGATAATGTCTGTGGTAATTGCGGCATCTGGAATTTGCTCACGAACAGCTTCGAGGATTCCGGTGAATTTCTTCCGCCGATACGACCTACGCATCTGCCGTAAAATTGCGTCAGAGCCGGACTGTAACGGCATATGCAAACTCGGCATAACCGTTGGTGTCTGCGCCATTGCCTCGATTACGTCATTGGTAAACGCAGCCGGATGCGGAGAGGTAAAACGTACTCGTTCCAATCCTTCAATATTTCCTACTTCACGCAATAATTTTGCGAAAGCAGACCTATCACCAAAACCTACGCCGTAAGAATTAACGTTTTGCCCCAGCAAAGTAACTTCAATGGCGCCTTGATCAACAAGAGCCTGAACTTCCGCAAGAACATCACCCGGACGACGATCACGCTCCTTACCGCGCAGATGAGGGACGATACAGAACGTACAGGTGTTATTACATCCGACTGATATGGAAACCCAACCGGCATAGACACTCTCACGTTTTGTCGGCAGCGTGGAAGGGAAAGTTTTAAGAGATTCCTCTAGTTCCACGGCCGCTTTATCATTATGCTCAGCACGGGCCAGAAGAACCGGCAAAACATCAATGTTATGTGTTCCAAAAATGGCGTCCACCCAGGGAGCACGCTCTAAAATTCGATGTCC
The DNA here is from genome assembly GCA_019218365.1 of Actinomycetaceae bacterium TAE3-ERU4. Classification (GTDB taxonomy): domain Bacteria; phylum Actinomycetota; class Actinomycetes; order Actinomycetales; family Actinomycetaceae; genus Boudabousia. The sequence continues at coordinate 63,001 of JAHUUJ010000004.1, forward strand.
CATCTGTTGGGCAAAACAACCGCCTACAGCAATTTGCATTCCGGGACGACGACGCTTAACAGAAGCTAACTGTCCTAGATTTCCATAAAGACGGGTGGCAGCGTTCTCTCGCACAGAACAGGTGTTTAGAACGACTACATCAGCGCCTTCGTCACCCGCCTCAGTAGCGCGGGCAGCAAGCTCTGGAACTTTAGAAACGTGAACCATCCCAGCCTGCTCTAAAAGACCTGCCATACGCTCAGAATCGTGAACGTTCATTTGGCAGCCGAGGGTGCGAATAGTATATGTACGTGGTTGCATTTTGGTACTCATCGCCGATAATAATAACCCTGTGTTGCAAAATTTTTCTGGTTTTAACGTATTTTCAACACTTTTTACGGGTGAAAAAAATAAATTCTCTTAACTTTTAGGAAAGGGTATCGCGCAATAATTCCATTGCCAAACGGCAAGCGGCCTCACGAATCTGTCCCCGAGTACCCGAAATTGAGTAAGAACGCGCGCTGCTTTGCCCGCCTTCACCAGCTACAGCGACAAAGAAAGTCCCCGCTGGAATATCACCTTCCGGTAGAGGGCCAGCCACTCCGGTAGTTGCAATTCCGATATCAGCAGACAAAGATTGTCTTACTCCCGTTGCCATCTGTATAGCTGTTTGTTCATTATAGGGGCCGTATTCAGCTAAAAAATTAGCATCTACTCCCAAAATTGAAGATTTAATTTCCGTTTGATAGGCAACTACCGCTCCTTGATAAACTCTAGAAGCACCTGGAATATTCACAAAATTTGCGCTTAGCATTCCACCTGTCAAAGACTCAGCTACGGCAAATTTAAAACTACGTTTTTCTAACTCTGACAACAGGTAGGCGGCTAATTCACCATTTGTCATTTTCCTCTTCCTCTCTATGCGCTAGGGCTTCCTTTGCCATGCTAAAAGCTAGAGAAGGAGCATACCCTTTACGAGAAAGCATACTGACAATTTTTCGCAAACAACGTTCTGTTTCTAAACCCTTAGAGGAACGAACTGTCTTTTGTGCCCATACTAAAGCCATCTTTTTTTCATCATCTGAAGAAAGTTGTTCCAAAGCAGCTTCAGCAACTTCGCGGGCAATTCCTTTTTTAACCAGTTCTACGGCAATTGCTCTACGCGCTAAACCACGAAACTCATGTTTATCTCGCACAAACATACTGGCGTAACGCATATCGTTCACTAAACCGGAATCTTCAAGACGAGTAGTTACTTGCTGAGCTATCTCTTCCGAATATCCCCGGGCCCGCAGCTTAGAAAAAATCTGAGCTGCAGGATAATCGCGCATATCCAGTAGACGGAGGGCATACTCCCGGGCTGGTTCAAATCCGGATTCTAAATCAAGAGTACGATTTTTTTCGATTAGCTCTTGTAATCGCTTAGAAACCCGCATCTTCACTATCCGCTGTTACTGCTTTCTTCTTCCCTTTTTTCACACCGCCAGGAGTTTCAGTTGCCTCCGGTGAAGTTTTAGATACGTCCTCAGCTTTCCGAATTCCTAGCTCAACTAAAATCTTATTCTCAATCTCGGCAGCTAATTCTGGATTGTCCTTCAGGAACTGACGTACATTTTCTCGTCCCTGCCCCAACTGGTCTGATCCATATGTAAACCAAGAGCCCGATTTACGAATAATCTTGCATTCGACGCCCATATCAATTAGGCCACCCTCACGCGAAATTCCCTGTCCATAAATAATGTCAAACTCAGCCTGCTTAAAAGGAGGTGCCATTTTATTCTTGACAATTTTTGCGCGAGTCTTATTGCCGACTGGCGAACCGGCTTCTTTAAGGGTTTCGATTCGTCGAACATCAATTCTTACTGAAGCATAGAACTTAAGTGCCTTACCACCTGTTGTGGTTTCGGGAGAACCGAAGAAAACTCCGATTTTTTCACGCAACTGATTAATGAAAATAGCTGTGGTTCCGGTAGCTGAAAGCGCACCTGTAATCTTACGTAAAGCCTGACTCATCAAGCGAGCTTGCAAACCAACATGAGAATCGCCCATCTCACCATCAATTTCAGCTTTGGGAACCAACGCTGCCACCGAGTCAACTACAACCAGGTCTACCCCACCAGAACGAATTAGCAAATCAGCTATTTCCAAGGCTTGTTCCCCAGTATCGGGCTGTGATACCAAAAGATTATCTGTATCCACACCAAGTTTTTTCGCGTATTCCGGATCCAAAGCGTGTTCAGCATCAATAAAGGCTGCATTACCACCCTGCGCCTGCACTGAAGCAACTGCGTGTAGTGCAACGGTAGTCTTACCAGATGATTCAGGACCGTAAATTTCAATTACGCGACCACGCGGTAATCCTCCAATCCCCAATGCAGCATCCAGAGCAATGGAACCTGTGGGAATTACCGATACGGCGGGACGAACGTCATCCCCCAAGCGCATAATTGCACCCTTACCAAATTGCTTATCAATATGGGCCATCGCAATTTCAAGGGCTTTTGTGCGATCAACTTGCTGCACCTGTTTTTGTGCCACGGGGAACTCCTCATTCATCCAACCGACTCACCGTCGTATCCAATAAATCTGGTCATTTACAATTCACCCTCACCGAGTGAACAGACCAAGAGTACGTCCGACCAGAGACATATCCTTACCACCAGAGCTGAAAATGTTGAAAAGCGCCGTGTGGAAAGCTTGGTAAAAAAAGATTAACCGTCGAACAAGTGTTCGACAAACGACACGCGGGTAGATTTATAAATCTACCCGCGTGCTTCAAGTCACTATTTAATTAGATGCTCGGAAATTATCTTCCCAAAGCTGCTCGACGTACCATCTCATCCGGGACGGTATCGGGGATAACAACCCCTTCGGCTAAAGCGATTCGTTCAGAAACATCACGCATAACCAACCAAAGCGGAACTTCCAACGCTTCACAGATAGAAGCCAAAAGCTCCGAAGATGCTTCCTTTTGACCGCGCTCAACTTCAGATAGATACCCCAGGGACACTCGAGCTCTTGCGGAAACTTCACGCAAAGTGCGTCCCTGCGACTGACGTAGCGAGCGAAGGACTTCACCAATTTCACGACGCAATAAGGGGACAGCCCCTTGCGGTTCGGGAGTCTTTTTAGCTACAACCGGAGCTACCTGACGATACACGGGGTTGTATTCACGAACAGACTTAACAGCCATTCCCGCCTTGCGAGTTCCAAACTTTGCGCTGTCCATACACAATCACCTTTTTCTACTAATTCACTGCGTCACATCTGCACCGCAGTTTATAACATTTTCGCATACCTAATAGGTAATATCCAGCGACTACAACAAAATGTGAGTAAGTTACTCTCAGCTACGTATGTAATCCCATCCTGATTTCAGCGCTAAATAAGTTGCCAAAAGCAGTATCAACCAGGTTAGGTATCCGATACTATAAGCAACAAAATTTGGTAGGAAAGTATTCCACGGAACCAGACGCAAACCAATAAATCCCATTTGAGCAACAGTCTTTAGCTTACCCCCAGCCGAGGCTGGAACAACGCGTCCTGAGCGAACCAGCACCATTCGCCAAACAGAAATACCCAATTCACGAATCAAAATCGCGATAACACAAACCCACGAAATAAAAACTACTGGCGAAATGAAGAATCCAGACATATTCCATACCACTATGAAAAGAGCTGGCAGAACCAAAGCTTTATCTGCAATTGGGTCGGCAATTTTCCCGAAATTTGATACCAAGTTATAGCTACGCGCAATATCCCCGTCCAATTTATCGGTGATTCCAGCCAGTGCAAAGATTGCGAAAGCCCACCACATCATGGAATCAAAGGGACTCGAATACGAAAGCATAAGGACGATTAAAAGCGGCACCAAGCACAACCGCAAAATAGTTAAGGCATTCGGAACTAATGCCATAACCGATTTTGACCGACGATTTCTCTTATTCACAGCTACTGCCTACTTCCGTGCATTTGCGTACTCCATGCTCTTCCTACATGGTAGGCCAGCAAATTAAAAACCGCTATCTCGACCAGTCTCAGACCAGGCATCTTCGCTAGAGGGAGCCTGCACGACTTCTAGCCCATAACCTGGAACAGGGGCCTGTTCTCCTCCCAAATCAGAAGCTGTTGTCGCTGCTGTCTCTCCCCGGAGCATTGCCAAAATAGCCGGAAGCTCATCTGGTTCAACCAAAACCTCACGAGGTTTGGACCCCACGGAAGGACCAACGATTTCACGCGATTCAAGCAAGTCCATGAGACGTCCCGCGCGTGCGAAACCAACTCTTAGCTTACGCTGCAGCATTGAGGTAGATCCAAGCTGCGAGGAAACCACATTCTCCGCTGCCAATAATAAATCTTCAAGATCATCACCAATGTCTTCAGCGACTTTCTTTGCCTTGGGGGCTTCCGTTACATCAGGACGGTATTCCGGCTTAGCCTGCGCACGTACGAACTCGGCAATCTGATGAATCTCTGATTCATTAACCCAAGCTCCTTGGACACGCTCAGCCTTCCCAGAACCTTGCGGAAGGAACAGCGCATCACCCTGACCGATAAGCTTCTCTGCACCCGGTTGATCAAGAATAACCCGTGAATCAGCCAAAGAAGAAGTAGCAAACGCCAAACGAGTAGGAATATTTGACTTAATCAGACCAGTTACTACGTCTACAGAAGGTCGCTGCGTAGCCAACACCAGGTGAATCCCCGCGGCCCGCGCCAGCTGAGTAATTCGCTGAATCGAAGCTTCCACATCTCGTGGAGCCACCATCATCAAATCAGCTAACTCATCTACGACAACCAGAAGATAGGGGTATGGAGCTAATTTTCGTTTAGACCCCTCGGGAACCTTAACTTTACCGGCCCGGACAGCAGCGTTGAAATCATCTACGTGCTTAAAGTTAAAGAAAGCCAAATCATCGTATCGATGATCCATTTCCTTCACTACCCACTCAAGTGCTTCAGCGGCTTTCTTAGCGTCCGTGATAATAGGGGTAATTAGATGGGGTATCCCCTCATAAATAGTTAATTCAACTCGTTTTGGATCTACCAGAATCATCCGCACCTGTTCCGGGGTAGCTCTCATCATAATTGAGGTAATCATGGAATTAACGAAAGAAGACTTACCGGAACCAGTCGCACCAGCTACAAGCATATGTGGAGTTTTCGCGAGGTTCGCAACTACGTACCCACCCTCAACGTCCTTACCTACACCAACCGTCAACGGATGCTTATTATTCTGCGCTTTTGCTGAACGCAAGACATCACCCAAGGCAACGGTTTCCCTGTCCGAGTTAGGAATCTCTACACCAATTGCAGATTTTCCAGGAATTGGAGAAAGAATACGTACATCGGCGGAAGCTACCGCGTAAGCGATATTCTTCGACAGCGCGGTAATACGCTCTACTTTTACCCCCGGCCCCAATGTTAATTCGTATCGAGTAACCGTCGGCCCTCGCGAAAAGCCCGAAACCTGTGCGTCAATATTAAATTCATTTAGAACTGTCTGTAGAGATCGAATGACCTCATCATTAACGGCAGAACGGGTCTTATGCGGTGCTCCTCGTACCAAGAAATCAGGGCTGGGAAGTTGATAATCAGGGATTGAGCTATCAGCTACCTCAAACCCTGTATCATCTTGAGAAATATTTTCAGCCTCTTCTTCAACCACCTCGGGTTGTGTAGTAATAGATTCGGTTTTAGGTTCGGGCTGAGTAGCCATCACCTGTGTGAAAGCCTGAGGTGGAAGACTTACACTCCCCCCTCCAAGAATCGTTGTTTCCAAATCAGCAGCCGGTCGCAAAGACAGGTTCTCTGCTTTGGAACTGACCGGCTCAGCAGGAACAGAAGATTCCTCAACATCATCCCAGTATTCTTCATCCCACGAATGCTGTTTTTCGTATTCTTCTACCTGAGCACTCCGGAATGGTTGATCGCCATCATAGCTATCAAGAATAATATCCTCGTTACTGGATTCAGTGGAAGCAGAACGTCCGAAACGTTCCATTAAGTTTTCTTTCCAACCACGCAAAATCTGCGGCACAGAAGAAATGGGAGTATCTGTAGCGACCATTACGGCATAAAGCGCAAGCAAAATTAAAACTGGGATGGCACCCCAAGCGGAAAGCAAAACGTTAAGCGGCTGGGCAAAAACCCAACCAAGTATTCCGCCAGCACTCTCTATCTGTGAAAAATCATAAATCGAAGGCGCGCCAAAGGAAATATGAGTAATCCCGGTAAGCGCTACCGCGATTCCCAAAGCTCCAATAAGCCAGTGAGCAAGAGCTAAAGGACGGGTATTTTGCCGATATAAAGCAACCACTACACCTATCCCAACGGCCGGCAAGAGAACCGAATAGAGTCCTAGAAATCCAGCTGCCACGTGATGAATTGCTGTCCCAGCTAAACCAGAAATATGGAACCATTCACGCAGAGCCACAATTACGGAAAGAGCTACCAGTCCCAAAGCTAAACCATCCCGCCGCAAAGCGGGATTCATCTTATGCTGTTGAGACTTTGCTTGCTCAACCTGCTGCTTCGGTAAATCATTCTTGGAAGATTTCCCAGACTTTGTCGATGTATTTTTTGCTGCACTATTTTTGCCACGTGTTGCCATAATAATCACAAGTTACAGTGCTGAACCCAAACAATTAAAATCGCCGCGCCGATATCTCACCTTTCGTGACTTAAGAGGAGCCTTCAGTGTAAGGTGAATACATCTGTAAAACATCAACCTCATTTCGTGCAAAGAAACTGTCTATCTCTGCCGCACGCGGACAAACAGCAGTCCCGAAACGGGAAACGGCAATAGCCGAAGCATAGTTAGCACGAACAATTGTTTCGAGGGTAGTTCGCCCTTCTAGCAAACCAGAGATTAAAACCCCGGTATGGGTATCTCCCACCCCGGTAGTATCCACTCGAGGATGCGGGAAAGAACGTACAAAGATAGGCTGGCCCTTACTCCCCTCTTGGAAAATTGAACCTTTATCCCCTAAACGCTGCACTAGTAAAGCGTGAGATGGTAGAAACTTCCAAGCTGCGCTAAAAGGATTATCTTCATTAAAACGCTCTGCCAGAACCATCGATTGCCGGCTGTTCATAGTTAATACATCGCAGCATTCCAATACAGTTTTTAAATTATCCAGCGGTATATCTTCAATTGCCCCACCTAGAGAAAGCACCAGTTTCACTTCCTCCGGGATTTCACTAGCCCACTGAGAAAGAACAGGACCGGAATTAACTCCCGCTAAGTCAAGTCCGGAAATATAAACATAGTCTCCGGGGAAAAGCTCCACTTCGTGTAAATCGCTCAAGAGCGGATCGGCCTCGACCCCTGGAGAACGTACGGTAGTCATCAACCCATCAGATTGAATTAGCGCTATCGACATCCCAGTATCGCCGACCATATCCTGTACCGCCAGCTCGATACCTTCCTCAATCAAAGCTGCCCTTACCGCATGGGAATTGGTTCCCGTTCCCAGCGGAGAAGCCAAAGAAACCGAAACCTGCTGGCGTGCGGCAGAAGCAGCCACCACGAACCCATCTCCAACCAAAGTTGAAGAAGAAAAAGCCGTTACCGACGTTCCCTCGCTAGGAAGATGTGGAACCTGCATCGGCAAAGTGAGGCAAACGGAAGCCGTGCTAATTAAACGTGGCCGCTCAAATTCTTTAGATTCTATACTCATTTTGCTAGTTTATTTTCCTCGGACAAATGGGAAGGTCAAAGTCTGGCGAATATCTGTTCCCGTCAGAAACATGATGACACGATCGATTCCCAACCCTAAGCCACCGGTAGGTGCCATTCCATACTCTAGCGCAGACAAAAATGCTTCGTCGATGCTCATAGCTTCGGGGTCACCCGCAGTTGCGGCAAGTGATTGTTCAGTAAAACGTAAACGTTGATCACGCGGATCAGCTAATTCTGTGTAAGCAGTTCCTAATTCCATTCCAAAAGCAACTAAATCCCAGCGTTCAGCCAAATTAGGATTAGTTCGCGACCGGCGTGTCAAAGGAGAAGTTGAAACTGGGAAGTCAGTATAAAAAGTGGGTTCAACAGTATTAGATTCAACCAACTCATCGTATATCTCAGTCACCAAATACCCAAAGTCAGCTCCGGGAGGAGGGGTTATCCCCCGTTCACAACATATCTCACGGAGTCTTTCAGATGAAGTTGCCGTAGTTATTTCTTCACCGAGTGCGGTGGAAACAGCCTCTAAAACTGGAACTACCCGCCACGGAGCAGAAATATCAATTTCCTCCTTTTCCCCCTCGCATCCTGCTTGATCAGAAGGACGCAGACAAATTTCTTTACCATACATACTACGGGCCGCTGTCTTAATAAGAGTCTCGGTTAGAACTCGCATATCGTTATAGTCAGCGCCGGCACGGTATGCCTCAAGGGAAGTAAACTCCGGATTATGGGTTGCATCAGCTCCCTCATTCCGGAAAGATCGTCCCAACTCAAAAATTGCATCCATTCCAGCAACAGCAAGACGTTTGAGATAAAGCTCAGGGGCAATTCGTAAGAATACATCAGTTGAATAAGCATTAAGACGGGTCACAAAAGGACGCGCATTAGCCCCGCCTTTAACGGGATGCAATATTGGAGTCTCTACCTCAAGATAGCCTTCTTGCCATAGTGCTTGCCGGATGGCAGCAACAGCACGAGAACGATTTTGCAAAAGTTCCAAAGCCTGCGGAGATTGCAAAAAATGCGCAGTTCGGTTGGACCTTGATTCCCCTACTTCTAAGGCAACCCCGTAAGGAGGTAAAGGACGCAAAGACTTGGAAAGCAAGCGCCAAGAAACAACCCATAAACTGGGCTCCCCTAAATCTGCACGTCCCAGATACCCGTCTACTTCAATTAAATCACCCAAATCAAGTAAATGGATGTCCGTAAAAGTCTCTCCGAGTGTCCGGTTTTCTAAAATAAGCTGTAGCTTATCGGCGCCCACTACCAAATCGTAAAATACTATGCCACCGTGGTCACGTATCCGACGTATTCGTCCTTGCAAAATATATTTTTCTTCACCCCAGGATCCAGTTGAGAATCCCTCTGCCAATTCCTGTATTTTCTTTAGAGAATCACCAGTTCCGCTGCCTGGAGGATAGATATCATAGCCACGTTTAAAAAGCTCTTCAGCCTTTCGATAACGAGATTGTTGCGCCGGAGTAAGTTTACGAGAAGAAATTAAACTACTGGCCTCGATTAAACCAATCTCTTCAATCTCTTCAAGAAATGTCTCATCGACTGCCCATTGACGACTCTGCGGACGTTCAAATTCGAAAATTGGCAAAAAGCCTTCCAGGCGACCTGCCGCAAGTAAAACACTCGCACTTTGCGAAGCATGTAAATAGCCAATATAACGGGGAATCCAAATCGGAGAATAACGAGCATTAGACTCATAAAGCGATTCCAGCTGCCAAAAACGAGAACCTAAACGCATCGCGAAAAGCAAAAGACGCTTCGTCCAGCCAGCATCAACAGCTTGCCCCAGCACAAAAGCCTGACGAAACATAGCGAAATTTAGGGAAATTTTTTCGATTCCCCGATCAGCGCTGTAGTGAATCAAAGCCACAATCATTGCTTCTACAACACCGTTTACGGAAGAAGGATTACGACGCATCAAATTCAAAGAAAGACAGTGCAATCCCCAGGGAACAAATGTCAATAAAGCCTGCAGCTCCCCTTCTTTTCTCGCGGTCACAATAACCGTAGATGAATCCTCGAATTCCATAATGCGATCTAGACTCATCGTGAAACCGCGTTCTTCTCCCTGCCGATAAGAAGCTGCAGCTACTCGTAATTCTTCCACTTCCGAAAGAGGAATATCAGCCAAGCGTCTAACTTGAATATCTATCCCCGAACGGCGCACACGACGTACTGCAATAGCCAAATCTCGCATATTTTTAGAGTTCAAATCAAAATTTGCACACTCGACAACGGCCTCGTCACCCATCTGATGAATCTGGAATCCAAACTTACGATAAGCGCGTGCTCCCTCCTCGGAGGCAGATAAAACTCCCGGGGCCAAACCATATGAAAAACATAGTTTCAGCCATTCTTCAATTGCGGCCTCCCACTCATCACGATCACCAATCGGATCAGAAGCGGCCAATGCTGCACCGGAAGAAATCGCGTAACTAACTCCGGCTTTACCCGAGGGAGAAAAAACTACGGAACGGTCTAAACGAGTTGCATAATACCCTAGGGAATCAACGGGTGAATGCGCTAAAAGACGTCGAATTTCGAGATTCTCTTCACGCGACATAGCCATAGTCCGGTTAGCGCGCAATAAAACCAAAATTGAAAGAATTAAAACAACTGCCGCCAAAATCGAAACAGAAATACCCAGCGCGTTCGGTCCGTAGTTAATAACATCTGTATCCGTACCGTAATAGAGTAAATCTTGCCCAATAATTCGTGCTAAAACCCAGCGAGAAATCATGTACGTAGACATGTCAGGACGGATAGCATCGGCCACCAAAAAACCGAACACAAACGTTCCCGAAATTCCCAAGATAAAAATAAGCAACGACTTAAAGACGTACCGTAAACTCAATCTTCCAGGAAAAAGATTACGGTAATGATAGAGCAAGAAAAAGAACAAAGGACAGAAAAATAATCCCAAGGCATCTATTACAAGCGAAAGCGAATCTGTCCAATCAATCAATACACTTAGAATATTAGAGATAAAAGTTATCCCTAAATGAAATAATAAAAGCCAGATGACAAAACGCTTACGCCGCAAAGTTGCCATAGCCAAAACTAGTGTCAAAAACACCGTAAAAAGCGAATAACCAATCGGCAATCCAACTTGAATCGCTAAAGTCAATGCAAAATTAGCTGGAAAATAGTTTAGATTCGGATATAAAAACAGAACGAAAGAAACAAAAGAACAAAAATAGAGCACCCGACCTAACAGGGTCGGGAAAAATTGTATGTCACAATCGCCTACGTATCTTCTAACAGTAAATCCCAACTAGACCTCCGTAATCACCGGGACAATCATCGGACGACGACGCAGACTACGTGCTACCCAACGACCGATAACCCTACGCATAGTCTGCTGCAACTGATGGACAGGAACCCGCCCAGGCTTAGCAGCCTCAGCTAATGCCTCAGCCACTTCAGAGGTAATTTCCTCAAATACAGATTCGTCCTCGGCTACACCGCGCACAGTAATAGTTGGTCCCGCCAGAACCATTCCAGTTTCACGTTCAACCACGGCGTGAACAGCAACAAAACCTTCAGCACCTAACACCAAACGATCTTTAAGCTCTTCATCAGAAAGTTCCCCAATGGACTGCCCATCCACATATACGTAATCACAGGGAATCTGCCCCACAACCTGCGCTTGCCCATCACTTAAATCAACAACTACTCCGTCTTCGGCTAAAACTACATTCTCGGAGTCAATTCCCGTGCTCACAGCCAAACGTCCATTAGCTACCAAATGACGTATTTCTCCGTGAATGGGCATTACGTTAAGTGGACGGACAATGTTATAGCAATACAGAAGCTCACCAGCCGACGCATGTCCAGATACGTGCACACGAGCCTTACCTTGATGGACCACGTTCGCTCCCAAACGCATCAAGCCATTAATTACCCGAAACACAGAATTTTCATTTCCGGGAATTAAAGAAGAAGCAAAAATTACCGTATCGCCAGGTTCCATCTCCACAAATCGATGCGATCCAGAAGCAATCCTCGCCAACGCAGCCATCGGTTCACCCTGCGAACCAGTTGCCATAAATACCCGCTTTTCAGGCGGTAACGACATCACATCTTTCGTATCAACCAAAATTCCTTCCGGGATTTCCAAGAATCCTCGTTCTGCAGCAATTTTCATGTTTCGTTCCATAGAACGACCAATCAGACAAACCCTACGCCCGTATCTGCTAGCTGAGTTAATCACCTGCTGTACACGGTGAACATGAGAGGCAAAAGAAGCAACAATAATTTGACCACTAGCGGCTGCAAACACCTGATCCAATACAGGACCAATCTCCCGCTCATGAGTAGTAAAGCCAGGTACCTCTGCATTGGTGGAATCAACCATAAACAAATCCACGCCCTCGGCCCCTAAACGACCAAAAGCACGTAAATCGGTAATCCGTCCGTCAAGTGGTAGCTGGTCCATCTTAAAGTCACCAGTAATTAAAACGCTCCCTGCGAGGGTGCGAATCATTACTGCCAAAGCATCTGGAATAGAGTGATTTACTGCCACAAATTCAAGATCAAAAGGCTGAACACTAACGCGTTCACCTTCCTTCACCTGATGCAAAATCGGACTAGCAATACGATGCTCACGTAACTTCGGCTCCAGGAAAGCCAAAGTTAATTCTGATCCGTAAATAGGAATATCCTCACGTAAACGCAAAAGGTAAGGAACCGCACCAATATGGTCCTCATGCCCGTGTGTTAACACCATTCCTACCACGTCATCAAGACGGTCAGAAATTGCCGAGAAATCAGGCAGTATCAAGTCAACACCAGGTTGATTTTCCTCCGGAAATAAAACCCCGCAGTCAACAATCAGAATTTTTCCCGCAACCTCAAAGACGGTCATATTACGACCGACATCACCAAGTCCTCCAAGGGGAATGATGCGCATCGCATCTTTGGCTAAGGGAGCAGGTTCAGGGAGATTTTCATATAAAGGCTTCACCCTTCTATTGTGCCCTAAAAGCACAATTTGGGGCATCCGCCCTCGCCTAGAAAATAAAAATTGCGCTTAGAGAATACCCAAAGCAGCAAGCTCAACACGTAGCGTTTCAATCTCCGAAGGAGTAGCTGGAACCTGTGGAAGACGGAAATAAGCTCCTGGGATAGTACCGTCTAGGACAAGCGCAGTCTTTGCTAAAACAGCTCCCTGTCCCCCGCCCATAATCGCAGAGTTTATTCCTTGCAACGACGATTGTATTTCCCTAGCAGTAGCGTAATCCCCGCTCTCAGCAGCCTCAATCAAACGACGTATTGCCGGAGCAACGACATGCCCAATTACGGACACGACACCTACCGCACCATTAGCTAAGAAAGATAAATTAAGCCCATCATCACCGGAATAATAAGCAAGACCCGTACGCTCAGCCCGCGCTCCCGCCACCGCGGGATCACCAGTGGCATCCTTCACCGCCACCACTCTGGGATGTTCAGCCAAACGATTAATTGTTAAATCAGTAAAAGTAACCCCTGTGCGGCCTGGGATATCGTATATCATCACGGGTAATTCACAAGCCTCAACCGCCTTCATCACATGCTGATAAACGCCTTCTTGACTAGGGCGAGAATAATACGGGGCACACACTAAAATCCCCTGTGCCCCAGCTTCCTGAGCCTGTCGTGCCAAAATCTCCACATGTGCACTATCGTTACTGCCGGCGCCTGCATAAACCATTGCACGACCCTCGGAAGCTTCAAGAGCAACCCGAATTAGCTGCTGTTTTTCTGCATCCGAAGTAGTAGGAGCTTCGCCGGTGGTTCCAGAAACCAATATGGCATCGCATCCATCTGTTACCAATTTGGAAACTACGCTGGCATAGGCATCATAGTCAACATGCCCTTGCTCAGTAAATGGAGTTACCGCAGCAACGGCGAGCGAACCAAAAGGATGTTTTACCTGAGAATGCAAAAAAGTCATGAAAAAATCCTAGCACTCACTCAGCTAAACGGGTTGCCCAAAGATTCTCGGCATCACGTTTCTGTCCTATTTGTAGTTCCCGACTGACAGGTAAGGGACCGAACCCTGCTTCTTGGAAAAAACGCACACGATTACGGTCATCTTTGGCAATCCAAATCTGTAAACTAGAATATTTCTCTTTTGCATGATCGGCTAAAGCTTGTAATAGTCTAGATCCATGACCTCGCCCCACAGCTTTTGCATCTACTACAAATACCGTAATTTCTGCCAAGTTATCGTCCCCATTCCCCGAAGAAGGCTGGTTTTCTTCCTGCACCACAGGAAGAAAAGCCGCAAATCCAACTATTTTTTGTCCCTCAGTTGCGACTAAAACAACTTCCCCATCTTCTTGTGAAATAGCTTCTTGCCAGGAAAGAAGCATCTTACTTCTATCTAAATTAGAAAGTATTTGAGATAACGTTTCAGGGGCAACTCTCTGGATTCGCTCCACCATCTGTTCCAGTAATAAGGATGAACATAGCGAAGCATCAGCAGGAACTGCTAAACGTACCCCAACCGGCTCGTTACTCGTATCGCTGTGCATAATTTTCCCTCAGCCCATTACCATCTCTAGGCCAAAGTGTATCCCTATCGGTAGCTGGCTTATCCCACGAGCGGCTAATAATACACCAGGCATATAACAAGAACGATCAAAAGTATCCGTACGAATAGTCAAGACTTCACCCTCATTACCGAAAATAGCTTCCTGACTTGCCATCATCCCTCGCATACGAATCGAATGAACATGCACTTCCTCGACCTGTCCCCCACGACACCCCAGCTCATCCAAAGTAGTCGCATCAGGACATTTATCCAGCCCTGCTTCGCGTCGTGCATGAGCAATCATCTGTGCCGTATGGGCTGCCGTTCCAGAAGGAGCATCAGCCTTTTGCGGATGATGCAGTTCAATCACTTCAGCCGACTCAAAATATCTTGCTGCCTCTTTTGCAAAACGCATGGCTAAAACAGCACTAATAGCAAAATTAGGAACCACTAGCACTCGCTGTTGTGTTCCTTTCAGGATTTCTTTAACACGGGCAGTTGATTCAGCCTTCCATCCCGAAGTGCCTACCACTACATCGCAACCAGCCGCTAAGGCTGCCTGGACGTGGTCTAAACTAAAGTCAGGGTGAGAAAATTCAATCACTACCTCAGCACTGTTAAAAGATGCCTTATCTAAAGAATCTTCGCGGTCTAAAGCAGCTACCAATTCTAAGTCAGCACTTGTTTCTAGAGCTTTGCAAATGGCACTGCCCATCCGCCCCTTTGCTCCGATAACAGCAACTTTGTACCCCATCATGCCTCCAAATCAGTTAAAAAAGACTCTACCTGCCACCACGCCCAACGGCTATCGGACAAATTCTTAAAAAATAACGGCCCAACATGCAACATCCGATCCATTTCATAAAAACGACAGACTCCGCCTGCAGCATGAATCTTCGAGGCAACCGAACGGGAATCAGACAATAGAATTTCTGTAGATCCGGCAAATAATACCGCTGGGGGAAGATTCGAAAAATCACCATAAACAGGCGAAACCAAAGGATAATCGACGCCTGCTTCTCCCGCATAATAATCACCACGAAACTTTGGTACTCTACCCCAAAGCCGGCCAAACAAAGGGTCGCGATGACAATTAGTTTCATGCGTGTACCCACGTGCCGCTAAATCAGCCCACGGGGAAAATAACACCATTGCCCGAAAAGCAAAATCAACGCCCTCGTCACGTAATTTCATTGCCAGGGCCAATGCCAAACCAGCCCCTGCACTGTCCCCAGCCAAAACTATCTGGCTAGGCTCATATCCTTGAGAACGCAAAAACTCATACCCTTTTTGGGCATCTTCCAAAGCGGCAGGGAATGGATTATTTGGAGCAACTCGATAATCAACAGAAAAAACTGAAGCTTTTCCAGCAGCTTGGGAATAAAAATAAGCGGACTTGGCATATCCCCGTTTGAAGCGATGAAGATAAGAGCCGCCGTGTAGCTCCAAAATAACCAGTGAGGAATTACTAAAATCTCGCGAAGAGGTAGGCTGGAGCCAAAAAGCACTACATCTATCCAGGGAAATCTCATCTACCTTCCAGCCTGGATAAATAGGATAGTCTGCCAGGGAAAAAGGATTTACTTTCGCTCCCCACCTAGTTCCTGCAAAAATCCGCTGTTTTAAAGCACGTAAGGGGGAGATAACCCACATCGAATTATGGAGTAAAACAGCTTTCCAAGAAGCTGGCCGTAAAGATGCATCCACCTGCTTAGCACCTAAAAAACTAAACATTTTTAACGCTTTCTTCAGGTTCTACGCTAACTATCAGACGAGGTCCTTCCAATAGGTTTGCCGCAACTTCTTGCACGTCTTTAGGAGTAACTGCCGCCACTGATTCCAACTGATCTGCCAAAAGCGTTAGATGTCCAGTGCAGACTTCCGCGCGTCCAAGACGATACATCCGAGCAAAATTATCTTCCATTCCCAAAGCCAGTGATCCACGTGTCTGCCCCAAGATACGTTCCAATTCCCCGACCGCCGGAGGCTCACTAGCCAATAGTTCCCACTGGCTAGTCATTACGTCCACTACCTCGGAAACATTCTGAGGTTTACAACCGGCATACATTCCGAAAGCACCGGCTTCCGTGTAGCTGTGATTAAAAGCAAAGGTAGTGTACGCTAATCCTCTTTTTTCTCTAATTTCCTGGAAAAGACGTGAAGACATCCCAGATCCGAGAACTGCTACCATCACACGCAATGGCCAACGTAGCTCATGCCCCATCGGCAAAGAACGAGTTCCAACCGCGACCTGCGCCTGTTCAAGTTTTTTACGCTTCACTACACGGGTCGACTGGGGTTGCAAAATGGAATCGGGACTACGTCGAGCAGCCGGGGCCAGGTCGGAAGATGTATCCCAGCCACCTTCTTGCAAACCGCTAAGAACCATTGCACATAGCTCATCATGATCTACTTTACCCGCAGCGGTAACAACTAAATTAGAGCTCCTATAGGTACGCTTATAGTGTTCCCAAATCGCTTCTCTTGTAATGGCATTTACAGTCTCTGCTGTTCCCCCTACCGGTCGTCCTAGAGGAGAGCCTGCGTAGGCAACTGCAGAATATTCATCAAATAGTACGCCTACGGGATCATCTTCTGCCGAAGCTAGCTCCTCCAAAATAACGCCACGTTCAATTTGCATCTGTTCTTCATCAATTAAAGACCCCGTAACCATATCGAGTAGTGTAGTTACAGCCATGGGTAAGTCTTCAGCTAAAATTCGAGCATAATAATTTGTGTAATCCTGGGAGGTTGAGGCATTAGTTTGTCCCCCTACTTCCTCAAAGGCAGAAGCAATTTCCAAAGCAGTACGCTTTGCTGTTCCTTTAAATAAAAGATGCTCTAAAAAGTGAGTCGATCCGTAATGCCCCTCGGCCTCATCACGTGACCCCACTGGAAGCCAACATCCCAAAGCTACCGATCGTGTAGCTGGAACCGACTGAGTTAATACCCGCACACCACCGGGAAGAACAGAACGCCGAATCAGTGATCCGTCCTCATTAAAACTGATTTCTGCCGCGCTATCCGAAGGGGGCAAACAGGGCAACTCTATCCATTTACTATCTATTGAACTCACTCTCTAATCATATATCAGACAGACTCTAGGAGATTCCTAAAACAAAAATGTGGGTCTAAGAAAAACTTGGACCCACATTTTAGAAAGACTTAATCAGTCATCATTCTCGTCAGACTTTTTACGAGAACGTGAACGAGGACGACGTTCACGACGTTCACGCCCTTCGCCACGGTTACGGTTAGAACGCTCACGGCGCTCTCCCCGGTCTTTCTTTTCAGTTTCTTCCTCAGAGGCTACCTCTTCGGGAATTTCATTTCCCTCTTCATCGGTAACTACCGCGTGAAGCGAAAGCTTACCGCGCTGGTCGATTTCAGCAATTTCAACCTGAATCTGCTGTCCCACCTGGAGGACATCTTCAACGGATTCAACACGCTTACCACCGACTAGACGGCGAATCTGCGAAATGTGCAGCAATCCGTCCTTGCCTGGGGTAAGCGAAACAAAAGCACCGAAAGTAGTGGTCTTCACAACGGTTCCTACGAAACGTTCTCCGACCTCGGGCATCTGTGGGTTAGCAATAGCGTTAACCATGTTACGAGCAGCTTCCGCCGATGGCCCATCGGTTGCACCGATGAATACTGATCCATCGTCTTCAATCGTTAGCTCGGCACCGGTATCTTCCTGAATCTGGTTAATCATCTTCCCCTTCGGGCCAATGACCTCACCAATCTTGTCAACAGGAATCTTAACAGTGATGATACGCGGAGCAGTCGGCGCCATTTCATCAGGCTCATTAATTGCCTGGCTCATTACGTCCAAAATGGTCATGCGAGCATCACGAGCCTGCCCAAGGGCACTCTTGAGAACATCCGACGGAATCCCATCAAGTTTTGTATCAAGCTGAATAGCAGTGACGAATTCACGTGTACCAGCAACCTTGAAGTCCATGTCGCCGAAACCATCTTCAGCGCCCAAGATGTCGGTCAAAGCAACGTAACGAGTTTCCCCGTCAACCTCGTCGGACATCAAGCCCATTGCAATACCCGCAACGGGTGCGCGCAAAGGTACACCGGCGTTGAAAAGCGAAAGGGTTGAGGCGCAGACAGATCCCATGGAGGTCGATCCATTAGAACCAAGCGCTTCCGATACCTGACGAATCGCGTACGGGAAGTCTTCACGAGCAGGCAAAACAGGCAGCAAAGCACGCTCAGCAAGCGCACCGTGTCCAATTTCGCGACGCTTCGGGGAACCCACACGTCCGGTTTCACCGGTGGAGTAAGGCGGGAAGTTGTAGTGGTGCATGTAGCGCTTTGAGTCAATCGGGCTAAGACCATCAAGCTGCTGTTCAAGACGCAACATGTTCAAAGTAGTTACACCCAGAATTTGGGTTTCTCCACGCTGGAAAAGCGCGGAACCGTGAACGCGCGGGACAACCTCAACCTCAGCGGAAAGTGAACGAATATCACGAACTCCACGTCCGTCCATACGTACACCATCGGTAAGTACACGCTGACGTACTTCATTCTTAGTTAATGAACGGAATGCAGCCTTAAGTTCCTTTTCCCCTTCGGGGAATTCTTCTTCGAGTTCAGCCAAGGCCGCGTCGCGAATTTCATCAAGCTTAGTTTCACGTTCTAGCTTTTCAACGATTGTTAGTGCCTCGGATAGCTTTTCCTTGCAGGCCTTTTCAATTGCTTCATAGTGCTCGGGAGCATAGTCGGGGAAAAGCTCAAACTCAGCGGTCGGCTTAGAAGCTAGCTTAGCTACTTCAGACTGTGCATCAATCAAAGCGCGAATGAAGGGCTTCGCAGCTTCAAGACCCTCGGCTACTGTATCTTCAGTCGGCTTGGAAGCTCCTGCTTCGATTAGCTCCCATGCATTTTCGGTAGCTTCGGCCTCAACCATCATGATGGCAATATCATCCGAGCCATCAGCGCGTTTGATAGCACGTCCAGCAACAACCATGGTGAATACGGCTTTTTCAATTTCCGAGTAACGTGGGAAAGCAACCCACTGTCCATCGATTAAAGCCAAACGAGTGCCACCAATTGGCCCGGAGAAGGGCAAACCGGCAATCTGAGTGGACATGGAAGCAGCGTTAATAGCCAATACATCGTAAGCATCGTCCGGGTGGATAGCCATTACGGTAGCAACAACCTGCACCTCGTTACGCAATCCCTTAACAAAGGAGGGACGCAGGGGGCGATCCATCAAACGACAAGCCAAAATAGCTTCGGTGGTCGGGCGTCCTTCACGGCGGAAGAACGAAGCTGGGATTTTACCAGCTGCATACTGACGTTCTTCCACATCTACAGTTAGTGGGAAAAAGTCAAACTGATCCTTGGGGTGCTTACCAACTGTGGTAGCAGAAAGAATCATGGTTTCATCATCTAAATATGCGACTGCTGAACCAGCAGCCTGACGGGCCAAGAGGCCTGTCTCAAAGCGCACTACGCGCTGGCCGAAACGACCGTTATCAATAACGGCCTCTGCGGCAACAATTTCGGGAACCGACACGGAACCCTCCTTTTCTTTTTTTCTTCTCATCATCCTCGAGGACGCCTCGCGGCCAGAAAGTCTCCAGCCTCAATGTCCTCGCATCTTCGTCCATCTAATTCAGCTCTCAAACATATTGATTTTTGCTCCGCTTAGATAGAATGCGGTTCCGGCCCGGACCAACAAGGTCCGGGCCGGGAAAAATTAGCCGCGAATGCCTAGACGGGCAATCAGAGAACGGTACCGTTCAATGTCGATTCCCTTTAGATATCCAAGCAGACGCTTACGCTGACCAACTAAGAGCATCAAACCACGACGAGAGTGGTGGTCGTGAGTGTGGCTCTTAAAGTGTTCAGTTAGGTCCTTAATACGCTGGGTCAGAAGCGCAATCTGTACCTCAGGCGATCCGGTGTCACCCGGGTGCGTAGCGTATTCAGCAACAATCTTATCTTTTACTTCCTTGCTCAGTGGCACAGGATTCTCCTTTTCCAATACTCGTTGCACGGAGCGGCAGAGCACGTTCTTCTGCGCATGACACTACCGTGGCCGATCTGACGGCGTTCCCAAGTCTACCACGTACAAGATACTTAACCGTACCTATTAAAAAGTGAGTATAGGCACCCGTAAGTTCAATCCATTTAGCAGGCGGTTACTTCTCGCGGGTCTACCCTACCGGCTGCCGGGACACCTAAAATTGAAGCTGCATCACGCAAATCCTCATCCATTTGCCCCAAAAGTTCTTCTAAACTGGCAAAAGTAGCCATATCGCGTAATTTTGAGACGAACTCAACTACCACTACCAAACCGTAAAGATTTAAATCCGCACGCCCTAACACATGGGCCTCAATTGTACGTTTTTCACCGTCAAAATGCGGGTTTGTACCAACTGAAATTGCTGCGGCAAAACGATGTTCTTTATTTTCTTCATCCACCCACGAAAGCCAACCGGCATATACCCCATCAGCGGGAATCTCCCCCACCTTTTGGGCATCTAAATTAGCGGTAGGAAATCCCAATTTACGACCTCGTTTAAGGCCGTGCACGACCTTTCCGCGGACTCGATGATTATCTCCGAGTATCGCTCTTGCGCTTTGCACATCTCCGGTCCCAAGAGCAGCTCGAATCCGTGTTGAAGAATACCTATTCCCAGCCGAATCATTTTGCTCATCTACCACGAGTACGGAAAACCCGTATTTTTCACCAAGAGAGCGCAAGGTGCCCAAATCTCCGCTGTTATCTTTCCCGAATTTAACGTCTCGACCAACAACAACTAGCTTTGCGCCGAGACCTTCCACAAAATATCGGCGAACAAACTCCTCAGGCATAAGTCCGGCTAATTCCCAGGTATAAGGCTCTATTAAAACTGCGTCCAATCCCATTTTTTTCATCCCGTTAAGACGATCGCGCAGGGAAGTAATTAACCTTATTTTTCGGTCGGGAGCATGAAGATGCGCCGGGTGAGGATCAAAGGTAACCGCCCAGGACTGCACGCCTAAAGACTTTGCATACTTGATTACCTGAGAAATCAGATGACGATGCCCACGATGTAAACCGTCAAAGATTCCGATGGTAACGACACTTTCCACTCCGGCAGGGAGCTGGTCAATAGAGGTATATTCCCGCACTTACTTTCCTTTATTTGTACTTATGCCGGGTTAAAAACTAGCACTGGTTGAGCCTCTTGCGCACGATTTTTTATCAAAGCAACTACCTGACCATTGGTATCCAAAGCTGCAACAATCCCTTTTTGTTCAGAAGGGGAAACACGTTTCCCATATCTTAGGTTTTCTGCTTCTGCCCCCATTTGCCGAAGAGGAAATAAGCGAGCACATGCCCGTGTTAAAGAGATAGTTTTTAGACCTTGCGGATTTTCCTGTCGATTATCTTCTTCTATCTGTGCCTTAAGTTCGGGAATAGTTTGTGCTTCTTCCACTCCAAAAGGTCCCGCAAGAGTACGTCGAAGAGCGGTTAGATGACCCCCGACAGCTAAATTTTGCCCTAAATCTCTAGCTAAAGAACGAATATAGGTTCCTGCAGAACAACCTATCTTGGCACTGAAGTCAACTACCGGGATATCAGCAAAATCATTTTCCGGCAAAGCGTTATATTCTTTTACCGAGGCAACAGCAGTCTGAAAATCTAGAATTTCAAAACCGTGGATTGTCACAGGTCGAGCTGCAAGCTCTACCTCCTGTCCGGCACGGACCATATCGTAAGCCCTTTTCCCATCGACTTTAATTGCACTCACACTTGCTGGAACCTGTTTTATCTCCCCTCGAAACTTACTTACTTCAGTTTCGAGTTTTGCATAGGTAATTTCAGGGCACCCGGAAGAAGAAATCACTTTTCCTTCGATATCGTCAGTATCTGTAGCGATTCCCAAACGAACTACAGCTTCATAGGCCTTGTCATGCCCTAATAGATAAGAAAGTAGCTTTGTCCCTTTCCCAATGCCGACTACCAACAATCCACTGGCAAGTGGATCTAAGGTTCCTCCATGCCCGACTTTCTTAGTAGCAGCCAAGCGACGAACTCGGGAAACCACATCATGACTGGATATACCTACAGGTTTATCAACTAATAACAAACCATCGGCTGCAGTAACACGAGCCCGAGGAACCGGATACAGCACCTCGCGCGGAGCAGAGTCTTTTATTTTCACAGTTCGTCTTCGCCAAACCCTTGAAAACCATCAATCTCATCATCATTTTCTTCGCGTTTACGGTAGGGGTCGGCTTCACCGGCATATTGAGCGTTCTGCGCGCGTTTTGAGAGTTCTTCATCTGCCATTTTTGCCTGCGCGAGCTTTTCTTCGATGCTAGCGGCAGTTTCCGGAAGAGCATCGGGGATGAACTCGATAGAAGGAGTCAAACGAATCCCTAAGTTCTTTCCAATTTCTGACCTAATTAGCCCCTTGGCAGAAGAAAGCGCAGCAGCCGTGTCGTTACGCTCTTTTTCATTACCGAAGACCGTGTAAAAAATAGTTGCCTGCTGCAGATCCCCTGTTACTCGTACATCTGTAATAGTGGTAAACCCTAGGCGTGGATCTTTAATGCGTCGTTCAAGCATCCGCGCAACGGTTTGCTGAATCCGATCCGCGATTTTCCGAGCACGTGCTTCATCTGCCATTTTTACCTCTCCTAGACAATTGGGTTACCCCTGTTTTTCAGGCATACTCATTGTACTTGATGGAGGACAAACAGAAGGATTTTTTGCTTTTTAGCAAACTATAAAATGGGCAGAAAGACCCAAAGCGTAAGTTTTTTGAGCTTTTCTTAACCAAGAATAAAAGCAAATCTCTTTAGGCGTGAAAAATCTAACTCACACACCTCCACTAAGGAACGCCTGCACACAGAAGTTAGAGCCGCCTAACTTTATAATTTTTAATATGACAATTAAAAAAAATAACGTTAAACGTTTTTGTATTGCTCTGGCAGCAGTTTCTCTTTTTTCCCTCTCGGCTTGCACCGCGGGTGCCGGCTCGAATAAGGCTTCTGGGACCCCTGAAATTACACCGGTAACCAGCACGGATAAAAAGCCTATTGTCCTGACCACTTTTACGGTTCTTGCTGATATTGCCCGAAATGTGTCCGGTGATCACCTGGATATTCAGTCCATTACTAAACCGGGGGCGGAGATTCACGCTTACGAACCAACCCCCAGCGATGTAAAGCGAGCTACCAACGCGAACCTCATTATCGATCATGGCATGGGGCTTGAGCTGTGGTTCCAGAAGTTTATTCAAGATGCGAAGGTACCCCACGTTGTACTTTCACAAGGTATTGAGGAAATTCCAATCGAGGGATCTTCCCATGCCAATCCACATACTTGGATGAGTCCAGATAACGTACAAAAATACGTAGATACCCTGCAAAAGGCTTTCTCTAAGCTAGACCCTGCCCACGCTGCGGATTATAAAGCCAACGCCGAAGCTTATAAAGCAAAGCTGGCTCAGCTTCAAGAGAGTTTCAAAAAGGAACTCTCTAAGCTTCCTCCCGAACAACGAGTTTTGACTACCTGTGAAGGTGCTTTCTCCTACATGGCAAAAGATGCTGGTTTGCAGGAAGTTTATCTCTGGCCAGTAAACGCAGAATCAGAAGTTACCGCCCAGTCAATTTCTAAAGTAATTGACACAATTAAGAAAAAGAAAGTTCCGGCTGTCTTCTGCGAATCAACAGTTAACCAAAAAGCAATGCGCCAGGTCGCTACCTCCACGGGAGCTAAGTTCGGTGGGGTTCTCTATGTAGACTCGCTTTCGGAAAAGACAGGGCCTGTTCCCACCTACTTGGATTTGATTCGTTACGACTCTGAAACTATTTCAAAGGCCTTAACCGGAAAATGAGCGATAACTCTATAGACGTTAAAAACCTTCGCGTCAGATATGGGGATTTAGTCGCCTTAGAGGACGCAACGTTACATGTTGATGGTTCCCGAGTTTGCGGGCTAGTCGGCACCAACGGCTCTGGAAAATCCACGCTTTTTAAAGCGATGATGGGGATTCTTACTCCGGACTCGGGAGAAGTCAGCATTGGTGGCTTAACCCCACAAGAGGCACGTAACTCCAATTTGGTCGGATATGTTCCACAAAGTGAAGAAGTCGATTGGACTTTTCCCTTACGAGTTTGGGACGTAGTGATGATGGGGCGTTACGGACATATGGGGTTTTTTCGCCGGATTCGTCAAGAAGACAAAAAAGCTGTCGAAGCGGCACTTGAACGAGTGGATTTACTAGATTTGGCAGAACGCCAAATCGGTGAGCTATCGGGAGGACAGAAAAAACGTGCTTTCGTTGCTCGAGGCTTAGCGCAAGGAGCAAAAATACTTTTTCTTGACGAGCCTTTTTCCGGAGTAGATAAGGTTTCCGAAGGAACTATCACCCGTCTTTTACAGGGACTGGCAAAAGACGGGGCAACAGTAATCGTTTCTACTCATGATTTAGCTGCACTTCCCAAGTTAGCTTCCGAAGCTATCTTGTTGCAGCGACGCGTTCTAATGCACGCGGATACAGCTACGATTTTGCAGCCCGAAAATTTAGCCATGGCATTTGGCACTAGCGAGGTAGCACCATGATTTCAGTACTTCTTGAACCATTAAGCTATGACTTTATGCTTCGCGCTCTAGCCGTAGCTGTAATTGCCTCGATAGTTTGTGCACTACTTTCTTGCTGGCTAGTTTTAATTGGATGGTCCCTAATGGGCGATGCAGTATCTCACGCCGTGCTTCCCGGAGTAGTTTTAGCCTATATTTTCGGCCTTCCATTTTCAGTTGGTGCAGTAATATTTGGTTTTATCGCCGTGGGACTTATAGGATTCGTAAAACGAAGCCCGAAGGTTAAAGAAGATGCCGCTATCGGTATTGTTTTTACAACTCTTTTTGCGCTTGGGCTGGTTTTAATCTCGAAAACTCCTTCGCAGACCAATCTGACACATATCATCTTTGGTAACGTCCTGGGAGTATCTAACTCAGAGCTGATTCAGGTAGCCATAATCGCTTCGCTTGTTCTGCTTATCCTAATTGCAAAACGTCGTGACTTTACTCTTTTTGCCTTCGATAAAATTCATGCTCACGCAATTGGGCTAAGTACTCTCCTGCTCGGAGGGGTATTACTAAGCCTGCTTGCACTAACTGTGGTGGTAGCGCTACAGGTTGTCGGGGTAATTTTAGTCGTCGCGATGCTAATTATTCCTGGTGTATCAGCCAGATTGCTTACGAACCGTTTCAGTTACATGCTAGTTATCGCTCCGGTAATATCAGTTCTTTGCACGATTACCGGAGTATGGATTAGTTATTTTGCCGACACCGCGGTAGGCGGAATGATTGTTCTTATGCAGGGGCTGGTATTTATTGTTGTTTACGCGCTGAACACTCTTCGGGCCCGTGGTAAAAGCAGAAGGAAAAGGAAAGCTGCCCTCACGAATAAGGACAGTATCCTTTCTCCTGCCTCAGTTTAGAGACACATAAATCGAAGCGCAGGCGCAAGCGCCTAAATCAATTTCCCCGGTAGGCCCGGTCACCTTTAACGAATCACTAAAAGGAGGACCGGGCTCTACTTTTATCTCTACCCCCACTCCAATTTTCTGGCTTTGTAAGAACTTCAAAAGTTCCGGATCTGAATCTGCAATCCGTTCTACAGTTAGCACCTGCCCGTGAGGTGCCTCATCTAGTGAAACGGCTACTAAAGCAGGAACCTGTCCGCTCTTGTTCGGAATTGGATCGCCGTGTGGGTCTCTGTCGGGATGTCCCAGATATTCATCTATTCGATCAATCAATAAATCAGAAACTGCATGCTCTAAATGCTCAGCTTCTGCGTGTACTTCTTCCCATCCATAATCAAGCACCTCTACCAAAAAAGTTTCAATTAGACGGTGGCGACGAATCATTGCCAGCGCGTATTCGCGGCCTTGTTCCGTAAGTTCTATCGCACCGTAAGGCTCGTGGTGCAAAAGTCCCTTTTCCGTTAGCTTTTTTACCGTTTCAGAAATAGTAGATAGACGCAGGCCAGTTTTTTCACCTAATAATTTTGTAGTTACCGGCTGATCTGACCATTCTGAAAGGGCCCAAATAATCTTCAAATAATTTTGTGGACTAGCGGAGAGTGTAGAAACTGACATACCTATATTCTAAAGGCTTCACTGCAGTAGAGGGTAGTTAGACCCTGTATTTTGTGTAGAATATCCGCATGACTTGGTTTTCAACGATTCCGACTGTTATTGTTCTTGCTTCAATTATTTATTTGCCGGGGCTTTTAATCACCCTTGGTTATACCCGTCGACCTTGGCTTCTAGCTGGACTTTCTCCGCTTTTGTCAGCTTCGGTATTAGCGATTGCCGCTCTGCTTTCGGGAGCCATCCCGGGAACTTGGGGAATCCCCCTAATTATAGCGGTCACAGCAGTACTCGCAGTCCTTAGCTGGACAAGCGCTTACCTTTTGCGTCCACGTCACCGCTCTGCTCGAAGGTATAACCAAACTGTTGAAAAGACAAGTCTAAGAATTAAACTTCTTACCGGCTGCGCACTAGTAATAAATGCTTTTATGGTGCTGGTAATGTTTGTGATTCCAACTCACGGTGCAAATGCCATAAATCAGATTTACGATACTCCCTTCCACTTCTCTGTAATCCGCTGGATTATAGACAATGCAGACGCATCTTCCCTACACACTGTAAAGCTAGATGGAACCGCTAATTCCATTTTCTATCCTTCGCTTTGGCATGGTTGGGTATCCCTCGGATCGCTTGTTACCGGCGCTTCAATTCCACTAGCCGTCAACGCTTCGACCCTGGTTATTTTGCTTTTCATCTGGCCGCTGTGCATGGGAACACTAACCAAAACTATCGTCGGAGACCAAAAACCTTACGCTTATCCCATAGTTATTGCATTGGCGTCCATTTTTGGTGCTTTCCCTTGGAATTTCCTTTCTTTCGGCCCCCTTTATTCAAACCAATTTTCTTACGCAATAGCCCCTGCTTATATGGCAGTGTTACTTTTGCTTATCCGCTACCTCCTTGCGGGACGTTTCAAAGCTTGGCAGCCGCTATGCGGAATGGTTTGTACAATTCTCTTAGGCTTCATAGCCTTTACTTTCGCTCAGCCTAATTCACTCTTCACTCTAGCGGTTCTTATTTTCCCCGCCCTGTGCATGGGGATTTTAGAACTTGGAATGCAAGGGGGCAAAAAACCCTTATTGATTTCCGTTGTAGCCGTTATTGCACTTGTTATCTTGGCTGTATTCTTGTGGATTAAGGTCCACGATGCCTCTTTCATGCAGCGAACCGTAACTTGGGTTTGGCCTCCGTATCACACTCCTCTTAAGGGACTTCTTGCGACGCTTTCTTTGGCAACAACTGGAGGCGGCGCACAAATTGGTCTAGCTATGCTAGTGCTTGCTGCACTCATCTATTCACTCTTTAAGCCCTACCGTTGGCTAGCGATTTCTTATGTGTTAATTTCGTTCCTCTACTGGTTAGCATCTTCGGTAAACGGTACTTTCCGAGATTACGCAACCGGATTCTGGTATCACGATTCAACTCGTTTATCTGCAGCAATGGTACTTATTGCACTTCCTCTTCTAGCTATCTTGTTCAGTACTGGAATTGAATATATCTTTAGTACACTTTCTTCCTCTTCCCAAAAGAATTGGTTAATTGTCGCCTGCGCACTCGCTCTAGTGGGAATGAATGCGCAAGCCTACACCGGCAGCAACCTGGATTCAAAGCGCTTTTCTATTTCCTCGGCCACTGATAAAGCTGATTATCATTTCCTTAACGAGGGCGAAAATAAGTTCATGTCAACCGTTCAGGAAAAAATAACGGGAGATAAGAAAATCGCGAACAATCCTTTCGATGGATCTGCACTAGGTTATCCCCTCTTTAAGACTAACGTTCTTTTCCCAGCCTTTGAGGGCAATTGGATGGGCAAGCCAACAAAGGATCAAACAATTATTCGTACGGGACTGGCTGAAGTGGTTAATAAGCCCGATGTTGTCTGTCCAGCAGTTAAAGACCTAAACATCGGATATGTCATTCGTCTGGGCCGAGACACCGAAGAACTAAACTACGACCCCGAACGCTGGAAAGGAATTGACAAGATAAATTCCGACACTAAGGGTTTCAAACTAATCGCCCAAGAAGGAAAATTATCCCTTTACAAGATAACTGCATGTAATAACTAATCTGTTAGCTATAAATTGCTGTTTTACCGCGTATTTACAGCCATTTATAAATCTACCGGGTAGTATTTTATCTGACTACAGTTTGTTTCCCTCGAAACAGGAATAAATAGGAGCATTAATGACCGACGCTACCAACCCCACAATCGCGGCGATTGTCCCCTGCTACAACGAAGAAG
Organism: Actinomycetaceae bacterium TAE3-ERU4; assembly: GCA_019218365.1. Classification (GTDB taxonomy): domain Bacteria; phylum Actinomycetota; class Actinomycetes; order Actinomycetales; family Actinomycetaceae; genus Boudabousia. Next base: position 91,564 of record JAHUUJ010000004.1, read on the forward strand.
CAGCTATCGCAACCGTCGTTAAAGATTTAAAAGCTGCTGTACCGGGGATTGACGTATATGTTTACGACAACAACTCCACAGATAAAACTTCTGAGGTAGCCGCCGCAGCCGGAGCAATTGTCCGTTTTGAGCCACGTAAGGGTAAAGGAAACGTGGTTCGTCGTGCTTTCTCAGATGTAGATGCCGATATCTATCTGCTTATTGACGGTGACGATACTTACGAAGCGGCCGCAGCTCCGAAGATGATTGAACTACTTGTAAACGAACAGCTCGACCACGTGCTCGGATGTCGTGAGGATGACCGCGATAACTCTGCTTATCGAGCCGGTCACGCACAGGGAAACAAAATGTTTAACAAATTGGTTGGTTTCCTGTTTGGTGAAAAAGTCACGGACATGCTCTCTGGTTACCGCATCTTCTCCCGTCGTTTCGTTAAATCGTTCCCGGCGCTTTCTCGTGAATTTGAAATTGAAACAGAACTTACCGTTCACTCTATGGCACTGCGCGTTCCCCAAAGAGAATACGGGGTTGGTTTCAAGGATCGTCCAGCCGGTTCCGAATCTAAGCTGCGTACTTTCCACGATGGTTTCCGCATTCTTGGATTGATTGCCAAGCTACTTACTCACGAGCGTCCTTTTGCGTTCTATGGCTTAGTCTCGCTCTGTTCTTTTGTGCTTTCCCTAATTTTCGGTATTCCCGTCATCTGGGAATTCGCTCAAACTGGTCTAGTGCCTCGCTTCCCCAGTGCTATTTTAGCTTCCTCGCTAATGATTCTGGCCGTTCTGTTCTTCATGGTTGGTTTGATACTTTCTTACGTCTTACGATCACGTCGTGAAGCAATGCGCCTAGCCTATCTTCGTCTATCTTCTCCACCCCTGACTTGGGAGCACTGAGTTGGATTTTTTTTCCAGCTTTTTCAAAAAGCTAAAGTCGGGTAGTTCCTTTTGGCGCTATCTCATAGTCGGGGTCGGGACTTCCGGCCTCGACCTCAGCTTGTTCACCCTGTTTAGTGTGGTATTTGAAATTAATGAGGTTATCTCAAATATTTTTTCGACTATTATCACGGTTTGCGTTAGTTACCTTATAAATCGTAGCTTCGTATTCAACTCGCAAAAAACAGGTTGGGCAAGTTTCTTCTCTTTCGCTGGAGTCACCCTAATTACGGGATTAATTATCCAAAGCTTCATCATCTGGACCCTAATTTCTTTTGCCTCTTATGCTTTGCCTTCCCTTTCCCCAGCAATCGTTAACCCCGCGGTAAAAATTTGCGCAATGGGTGTAGGAGCAATTTGTAACTATCTCGGATACCGGTTTATTTTCACAGAAAAGTAGGTCTTTATGTCCCCCACTCTTAATACCGAAGATATGAGTACAAGAACTTTAAGGGTGGGTGTGATAGGGGTAGGAGCGCGCTCTCGTCTCGCCTTGAACGCACTCTCTCCAGAAAATAATTGTGCCCTAGTTGCCGTTGTCGAAACCTGCTCTAACGCTAAAGAAAGAGTTGAAAAGCAATTAGGAAAAAATCTTAAGATTTTTTCTACTCTAGAAGAACTCATTGAAGAAGGCATAGATATAGCTTTCATAACTTCTCCAGATGACACCCACCAAGAAGTCGCTGTCCGTCTTTTAAGAGCAGGCATTGCCGTATATTTAGAAAAGCCTTTAGCAATTACCCGTGAGGGTGCAGACGAGATACTGCGTGTAGCTTACGAAACAAAAACTAAGCTCTACGTTGGGCACAATATGCGTCACATGCAGGTTGTTCGCCTATTACGCGAGATTATCCAACGCGGTGAAATAGGAGAGGTAAAAGCTATCTGGTGTAGACATTTCGTTGGTTCCGGTGGTGATTTCTATTTTAAAGATTGGCATTCGCAAAGAAAACATGTGGGTGGACTCCTCCTCCAAAAAGCAGCCCACGACATAGACGTAATGAATTGGCTTGCAAACTCGCACCCTAAACAAGTTGTGGGAATGGGTGGATTAACTGTCTACAATCAAGTAACAAATCGGGGCGGACAGGGAAATAAACTGATGGGTCAATGGCATTCATTAGATAATTGGCCTCCCCTTTCTCAGACCGGACTGTCTGACAAGATTGATATTGAAGACATTTCAATGATGCTTATGCAGATGGAAAACGGGGTTTTTGCCTCTTACCAGCAGTGTCACTACACTCCGGATTATTGGAGAAACTACACCGTAATTGGAACAGCAGGACGCGCGGAAAACTTCGGTGATGGACAGGGAGGACACATTAAAGTTTGGAATAAACGTACCTTCTATAATCCAGACGGTGATTTAATTTACCCAATTGAAGCTGATGCACATGGACACGATGATGCAGACAAACTTACTGTAAAAGAATTTATTCGCTTTGTACGCGATGGTTCTCCTACGGATACGAATCCCCTGGCTGCTTGGCATGCAGTAAACGCCGGAATTGGGGCTACAGATTCACTTCGTACAGGATCATCACCAGTTTCTCTTAGCTCTCCCCCAACGGAGATAGAAACCTACTTCGAAAATAATCAATTACCCCAATAGAAAGTTTTCCCCGTCCTTGATTTCAAGGACGGGGAAAACTTCTTTAACTGGAGGTTAAAACTTAGGCTGCGTGAACGCAGGTAGGGCATTCGCACTCTAGACAAACACAAGAAATGCATTCGTCCGAGCAGTGCTCACAAGTACAGGTGTTGTGGTTGCAGGTTTCACAAGTACAGTCTTTGCACTGGCAATCTGCACAAACATCATCGCAATCAGCGCACTGACAAACATCGCATTCATCGTAGTGACCATTGTCTTCGCGGTGTGCGTGACCATCGTGTAGGTAATCCACGTGGTCACCGTGGATACGGGCTTCATGGCCGCATCCCGGACCGTGGGTGTGGGCGTGTGTCTCAGCGGGACGGTGTTCAGTGTTTGCAGTCATTTTCATGCTCCTGGGTATGTTTTAAGGCGTCTAAGAAGATATGAGCAACATGCTCATCAATTAAGCGATAACTGGAATTACGCCCCTCCCGAGTTATCTCCACCAAGTGAGCGTCACGAAGAATACGTAAATGGTGAGATACCAAGGGTTGAGAAATTCCCAGTAGCTCCGTAAATTCTGTTACATCTGTGGGGCAGTCCGTAAGTTTCCTTACGATACTCGCCCGAATCGGGTGAGCCAGAGCCTTAAAAAGTACAACTACTGGTTCACCCTCACTGATTTTAGAGAACTCACCTTGCATACCTACACAATACATCAAAAAAACTTTATATACAATATTTTTTATATATGAAAATGCTTTTCATTAACTAGCTAATTACGTAAGCGAGATGAATTAAAAAAGAAGTTAGGATCGCATTACTAGAAAAAGAGAAAAAATATTAGGGCACCCTAAAATGGCTATTTTCCAAGGGAAAATCCAATTCATACAGGCCACTTTGACTCTCTTCTCTATTTCCTATTTGCTTATTTAGGTAACAATCTTCGCTAACTCGGAGGAAAGAAATGATTAAACTTCCAATCGTCACAGACTGCTCAGTCAAAAGCTGTTCATTCAACCAAAACGGTTGCTCGGCAGCCGCTATGACCATGGGCGAGGACGGGTGCGTAACCTTCATCGACCTGGGTATCAAAGGTGGTAGCGGGCAGCAAGCACACGTAGGCGCCTGCCAGCGTACTGACTGCGCCCACAACAGTGACCTCGAATGCGCTGCCGGCGCAGTAGAAGTTGGCAAGGACACCGCAAAATGCCTGACATACCAGGCTGCCTAGGTAAAACTAGAAAACTTTGTTCCCGGAGAAGATTTTTCTCCGGGAACTTTTTTTATGAATAGAAATCTAGGGCCGCTCCCCAATAGGAGCGGCCCTAGATAGACTAAAGCAGATGATTAGTCACGAGCTTTTTCACGCATTTCCCAGGTCTCAATAACATCGCCTTCAGCGATGTCCTTAATTCCTAGACCAATACCGCACTCATAGCCCTCACGAACCTCTGTAACATCGTCTTTTTCACGACGCAAAGAATCAATCTTCACATCTTCTGCAACTACGACACCGTCACGTACCAAGCGCGCATTGGTACCACGTTTAATCGTTCCGGAACGAACAATCGATCCAGCGATATTACCAAACTTGGAGGAGCGGAATACCTGACGGATCTCCGCGCTTCCTAGAGGAACTTCTTCGTAAATCGGCTTCAGCATTCCCTTCATAGCGCTTTCAACGTCTTCAAGGGCCTTGTAAATAACCGAATAGTACTTAATGTCAACACCTTCACGGTCAGCCAATTCGCCAACTCGTTCAGCAGGACGCACATTAAACCCAATGATAATCGCGTTATCTACAGTAGCGAGGTTAACGTCGTTTTGCGTAATTGCTCCTACACCACGGTGAATAATGCGCAACTGAACTTCTTCGCCTACATCAATCTTGAGCAACGAGTCTTCCAAGGCTTCAACAGCACCGGATACGTCACCCTTAATAATGAGGTTAAGAGTATCAACCTTACCCTGCTTCAGAGCGTCATCGAAGTTCTCCAAGCTGATGCGCTTACGACGCTTAGCAAGCTGCGCAGCACGCTCAGCAGCAGAACGCTTATCGGCAATCTGGCGGGCAGTACGGTCATCGCTAGCAATCAAGAAGCTGTCACCAGCGCGTGGAACCGAGGTCAAGCCAAGTACCTGCACCGGACGTGAAGGTCCAGCTTCTTCTACGGTTCCCCCATGCTCATCAAACATTGCACGAACACGACCGTAAGCAGTACCAGCAACCATCGCGTCACCAATACGCAAGGTTCCACGCTCAACCAAAGCGGTCACTACCGATCCGCGTCCCTTGTCCAAGTTAGCTTCAATGGCCACGCCGCGAGCGTCACAATCAGCAGTTGCCCGTAAATCCAAAGCAGCATCAGCAGTTAGCAAAACTGCTTCAAGCAACTTATCGATTCCCTGACGTTGCTTAGCTGAAACGTCAACGAACATCACGTCACCGCCGTATTCTTCAGCCACTAGGTTGTATTCCGTGAGCTGGGCACGAATTTTATCGGGGTTAGCTTCCGGCTTATCTACCTTGTTTACGGCAACGACAATTGGCACATCTGCAGCTTGCGCGTGGTTAATCGCTTCGACTGTCTGAGGCATAACGCCATCATCAGCAGCAACAACCAAAATAGCGATGTCGGTTACCTTTGCACCACGGGCACGCATAGCGGTAAAGGCTTCGTGACCAGGGGTGTCGATAAAGGTAATCGCACGGTTTTCGTCCTCGTGAGAAACATGTACCTGGTAAGCACCAATATGCTGAGTAATACCACCGGATTCATCGGCAACTACGTCAGTATGACGAATTGCGTCAAGGAGCTTGGTCTTACCGTGGTCAACGTGACCCATTACGGTAACTACCGGAGGACGGGCGCTTAGTTCACTATCGTCAATCTCAGCTTCTTCAGCTTCGAGATCAATGTCAAAGGACTCCAACAATTCACGGTCTTCGTCCTCGGGAGAAACGACCTGCACGTCATAACCGAGTTCTACACCTAGCGCTTCAAAAGTATCCTGATCAAGAGACTGAGTAGCAGTTGCCATCTCCCCCAAAGTCATCAGTACAGTAACCAAGGCAGCGGGATTAACATTAATCTTTTCCGCGAAATCAGCCAATGATGCACCTGAACGGATACGGATAACGGTAGAGCCGTCCCCACGAGGGACAGAAACACCACCGATTAGCGGTGCTTTCTGCTCTTCGTATTCCTGACGCTTTGCACGCTTTGACTTCTTTCCACGACGTGAACGACCGGGACCACCGAAGGCACCCTGAGTTGAACCACGACCGCCAAAACCGCCGCCAAAACCGCCGGGACGAGAGCCGCCACCTCGACCACGACCGCCACCGGGACGACCGCCGCCTGGAGCGTTAGCACCTGCCGGAGCGTTCATGTCACCCGGACGAGGCACTGCTGATTGTCCAGGCATCATGTTCGGGTTAGGGCGCGAGCTCGCGCCGCGACCGCGACCAGACGATGCGGGACGCGAAGAAGCTGGTGCGCTAGAGTTTCGTCCTCCACCGGCTGGACGAGATCCTTGACGAGATCCACCACCGGGACGAGGCATTCCCTGCTGCGCACTGAAGGGATTGTTTCCGGGGCGCGGGCCAGGGCGGGGTACACCTCCACCGGGACGAGGAGGATTCGCTCCTGAAGGCTTAGCTCCCGGACGTGGAGCGGGCTTCCCCATTGGCTTAGGTGCAGATGCTGGCTTAGGAGCATTACCCGTGATGTTCCTTGCTGGCGCCTTCGGCTTGGGAGCGGAAGCCGGCTTTGGAGCATTGCCCAACGCGGCCTTACGCTCCTTTGGAGGCTTAGGTGCCGCAACCGGCTTCTTTTCAGCCTTGGGAGGCACAGGCTTAGTCTCTGCCGGTTTCACGGCAGTCTTAGGTGCCGATTTAGGCTTAGCCACCGGCTTGGGGGCTGCTGGAGCAACGGATTTTTCCGGTACTACCTCAGCTTTTTTAGCTCCGCTTGTTTTAGCGGGCTTGGTTTCCGCCGGCGTCACTTTCTGACGAATCCGGCGAGCCACAGGCTCCTCAATACTCGAAGATGCTGATTTAACAAATTCGCCGTTATCTTTTAGGACCTGCAAAAGTTCTTTACTGCTAATGCCGAGCTCTTTAGCGAGCTCGTGAACACGCAACTTTGCCACATTTCTCCTGTTCTAGGGGCCCACCCCTAAACAGGGCAGGCGTCTATTCTTGCTGGCAGCTCATCGCTGGGAACTCATCGGGTGCCCATCAGCTTCCAACCCGCTTTCGTCTGCTATGCAGCGGCTCGTACCTTACGAACCGGAAAAGTCACTCATTCCTTTAGAGTAACTCTGTCGGAACTTTTAGGGAGGAAACCCTAAAGGCTCTGTTGAAAGCACGGCGTCTAAGCGCAAGCTCGACACACGCTTTTTGCGGATGGAGCCAGGCTCCCCTACCGGGTAAAGATTTATGGATGTCACGAACGACCAACTGGTCGCTCAAAACAAATCTAAGCAAACGCGAACGCTCATCAACATGACGGCATCCCAGACAGGTTCGCATCGCAGGACTTTTTAAGGCCAACTACGCTCCAATCCGGAAAACCGCTCACAACTACTTGCAATACTAGCCCTTTTATCAGCTTTTAGCCTGATTAAGAGCGGCACGTCACTATTGCAAAGAATGTTTAACTATTCCTGCCCGTCCGAATGAATATCAATCTTCCAACCGGTAAGACGAGCTGCCAAACGTGCGTTTTGCCCTTCTTTTCCAATGGCTAAAGAGAGCTGGAAATCAGGCACAGTCACACGTGCAATCTGCAAATCGGGGTCAATAATCTCAATAGTTGAGACACGCGAAGGAGAAAGAGCATTCGCAATATATTCTTCCGGATTGGTAGAGAAATCAACAATGTCAATTTTTTCCCCACCAAGCTCATTCATCACTGCGCGCACGCGCTGCCCCATCGGCCCAATGCAAGCACCCTTAGCATTCAAATCACGCTGAGTTGCTCGAACTGCAATCTTCGAACGGTGCCCCGCTTCACGAGCTACCGATTCAATTACTACTTCTCCGTTTTCAATCTCCGGAACTTCACGTGCAAAAATGCCGCGCACAAAACCGGGGTGAGTACGAGAAAGCAAAATACGAGGACCGCGTTCGGTACGAGTCACCTCAACCACATAGGCACGAATCCACTGCCCGTGACGCAAACGCTCCCCGGGAACCTGCTCCGACTCGGGCAAAACAGCCTCAAAGTCACCAATATCTACTTTCAGGACGTGGGTATCACGTCCCTGCTGTACGACACCGGAGATTACCGTTCCCGCACAGTCCTTAAAATTACCAAGAATTTCGGCATCTTCAGCTTCGCGCAGACGATGCACAATCACAGATCTAGCAGTTGCTGTAGCAATTCGCCCAAATCCCGAGGGAGTATCATCAAATTCCCCAATGGGGTTTCCGTCTTCATCAACCTCAGTTGCCATAACCGAGACCTTACCGGTCTTCGGATCAATATCTACCCGAGCTTCGCGAATAGCTCCGGGCATGTTGTGGTAAGCCTTCAACAGTGCGGCACTAATTGCATCCACTAGAGTGTCCATGGAAACACCCTTCTCGGACTCGACCATCCGCAAGGCCTTCATATCGATTTCCACGATTCACTCCTCCATATTCGAAATATCAACTCGGCTACGTGCCGTCTCAATGGATTTTAACGCCACCTGCAGATCTTTGCCCTCTATGGTGACGGTGACATTTTCCTCGTCTACAGCTTTTAGGACTCCGTTAACACGCTTCCTAGAGGTTAGTTTTAGAGATACCGGCAGCCCCAGAGTACGACGCCAGAGACGAGGAGTTGTAAGCTCACGACAAGCTCCGGCAGTTCCAACTTCTAAGGTATAGGGGCACTTTACCGGGTCCAACTCGTCCAGCTTTTGAGAAACTAAACGGGTTGCGCTTTCTAACTGCGAACCAGTTACACTACCGGGGCCGTCAAGCAAATCGACATCTACCACCAGCGTTGGATTAGAACGCCCAAGGATAGAAAATTTCTCAACTAACAGACCTAAATCACCCAAAAGCGCATCTAGTTCCCGCACAATTTCAGATTGCGGAATTATCAAAACATTCTTTTCTTTAGCCACAATTACCATCTTACCCATGAGATAATAAGAAAGATGAATCCACACACAAAGAACCACGACTTCCCCGTTCAGGGCAAAATCTTGAAAAAAATCATCACGACGTCTATTCTCATCGTCCCACTTAGCCTTAGCGGGTGCACCACTTCTGCTTCCAATTCCCTGCCCACACTAGGAAAAAACGCAACGATACGCGAGGAAGCAACACTGACTCTAGCTTCCTTGGAAGTAGAGATAAACAAGTTCAAAAAACAGGCCCAAAATAAAGAAACTAAAAATGCCCTAAACACCTTAGCGAAAGCTATAAATCAAGAAATTAAAAAATTGGGTGGCCGTTGGAACCCCTGGGAGGGTAAAACTCCAGAATACCCCCACACCAAAATCGTCCTTCCCCAAATAAATGCTAAAAACAACCAGGAGCTATGCCAAAGCACTCAGGCAATTGCGCAAGCTCTATCGCAAGCCGCAAAAAACGCAACAGCTTTCCCCCTTAGCGCGAGATTAGAAATTTCCGCTCTAAAACTTGAGTCTACGGGCGTAAACAGCTGCGCAGCTCTCGGCGTTCCTCTTACGCCTACCCCGAACCCCAAAAACGTAAAGCTTTTCAAGTATAGCGATAGCGTAGAGTCGGCAAATAAACAGCAAACTAGCTCTAAGCAACAGCGTCACTTACCAAGCTTACCTGGCACGCCAATCTCCCCGGAGACAAGATCAGCTTCCTCCCCCACACCCGAGCCACTAAGCAATCCAAATCTCGAAGACGCCAAAGCCTTTCAAGCGGAGAATTCCACTGCGCCTAACCGAAAAGATGAGTTTTCCATCTCTGAAAAAGCTGAGGTGCTCTACCGCGCTCGCTACCAGCTTCAAACTCTCGCGGCCATGGACAAAGAGATTGGTGGCCCAGATTACAACCACACCATCGATAATGCAGAACCCACTCAGGGAAATTCGCAACGCGCTATCCGCAAAAATCTCGAAAAGTATCTAGAAGGACTTTCCCAAAGAATCGAGCGTCTTCCTCATGATGATTCTTCCCTTCAGGTTACCTACCCTCTTCCCCTCCCCCTTAAGGCCAATAGTGAGGTAAGAGGACAAATGGCCGCAGTACTCACTCAGGTGCTGGAATTAGACTTAGTGTCACTTTCTCAGGCAAACTCCCAAACTGCCCCCGAGATTAGGAATAATTTGGAAAAAACAATACAGATTGTTCGAGATTTGGAAATATTTACAGCGGTCACAGAAGAACTGAAATAAATAAATACCCGGCCTTCAAGACCGGGTATTTATTGGCTCCCGCGACTGGACTCGAACCAGTAACCGTCCGATTAACAGTCGGATGCTCTGCCATTGAGCTACGCGGGATTACGGATAGAAACTTTAGCAGACTAGGTACACCATTCACAACTGGAACTTAAAATGCATGCCATCTCAAATTCATTTTTCTATCACTTGACGTAGTTCTAACTCAAAATCGTCAACCTCAACTTGGTTTACCGGTTTATCATTTAAAGCCGTAATCAGTAGCAAAAACTCGCCTGTTTCATCTCTTCTTACGCTACCTTGCAAAAGTAACCCAGATTCTAAACGCCGTTGACGCACAAGCACGATTGAAGCTTCCAAATACCCTTTTGCGGCTTCCATAAACTTCTGCGGATTTGAACTTTGTAAACGCAAAGTTACAGGTTGAGCCTGAGGATTAGAAAAACTGATTGTAAGCTCGCGACGCTTACCGATGAACGAAAGATGATTTAGCGCCACCCATGGTACAGATTCTTCTAAGCTCTGATTACGCACCAGGCAAATACCGTGCTCATCTAGACAAATCCAGCCTTCATTTCCTTGTTTTCCCAACGGTTCACAAGAATATCCACCTAAAGAACGGGGAAGTACCTTCCCCAAATAATTGGGAAGTTGGTTACCTATTTTTTCTTTTTTCCGAAAAAAACTAAACATTATTCCTTCTAAACTCCCCTTTCGCAGCTACCCAACAAGTATATCTAAGGCAAGCACTCCCCTCTTACGGGGTAACACGAAAAGTAAAGAGATTTTTTTATCCGCACTGTAAAATAAAAATTTAAAGAAAAAAATCGGTGCGATTGTGATTTATCTCAGCAATCGCACCGACTTGCGTCTGTGCCCCGACTGGGGCTTGAACCCAGGACCGACGGATTATGAGTCCGTTGCTCTGACCGACTGAGCTATCGGGGCGCCCCAATAGATTACCGGCATTGGGAGGAAAATACCAAGTGGACGGACAAAGTATTTCTTCCTAATTATTTTCATTCAACTCACGACGACGTTTTTCCATCTCCAGTAGATTCTCAAAAACCTCAGTTTTTTCGCTTTCTGTCAGTTCTCCACGCGAAAGACGAGAGCGTAAACGAGCAATTTTAGAAGTCAAAGAGAGAGTTGTCACAGCAGCTAAGATACCGCGGGCGAACTCCGCCATATCTTTTTCTTCTAAGGTGGGAATCTGCCCTACCGATAAACGCGTGATGACAGAATCAAGGGAACCTGCCGAGGCTTCCAAAAGTTCAGCAAGCCAACGCTCAGTAGCTATTGCAGTATTATTTTCTGCGCTGGAGACAAGTGCGCGATAGTGGGCAAGCCCACCAAGGCTTTCGATAAGTTCCTTTAACGCGGTAAATGAAGGAACGCTAAAGTCTTCCGCGCTAAGACTATCAAACTGCTGTACATCAACGACCTGCGGATATTGCAAAACTGTAGCTAAAGCCTGAGCTTGTTTTTTCACTACGGGATCGTTTGGCGTATTCCCCGAAGAATAAGTACTTCCTACATTCTTTTCCCGTGAATCACGATTAGTGTTAGAAGAACCGCGTTGGACGGCACGTTTAACTTCTCCTAAAGGCATAGATATCCAGCTGGCCAGCTCACGTATGTACCCATTGCGTAAAGCCGTATCTCGTATCTGAGAAACAACGGGAGCGGCGGCTTGCAGAGCCTGTACCCTGCCCTCCACGGTCTCTAAATCAAATCCAGCGAGAGAATTTCGCACAACAAAATCAAACAAAGGCTTAGGTTTCTCAATTAACTGCCGGAGAGCCTCATCCCCATAAGCCAAGCGTAAATCGCAAGGATCCATTCCGGATGAAGCAATGGCAACGTATGTTTGAGAAGCAAAACGCTGGTCCTCGTGAAAAGCACGTAAAGCAGCCTTTTGGCCAGCAGCATCACCATCAAAAGTAAAAATAACCCTACCGCCCCGGGAATGCCCATCCGCAAGAACTACAGAAGAAGCAGAATCAGTACCTACACCGATAAGACGCGACAATATTTTTGCATGTTCTGTCCCAAAAGCCGTTCCACAAGTTGCCACCGCGTTTGTAATACCAGCTAAGTGCGCAGCCATTACATCTGTGTAGCCTTCAACGACCACCACTTCTTTCTCGGTGGATATACTTTTTTTCGCTAAATCAAGCCCGTAAAGCACCTGCGATTTTTTGTAAATTGGAGTTTCGGGTGTATTTAAATATTTTGGACCTTTATCGTCATCTCCCAAACGACGCGCACCAAACCCTACCGTCGCCCCGGTAATATCACGAATTGGCCACATTAATCGTCCACGAAAACGATCATATATTCCCCGTGAACCGGTAGAAAATAGTCCGGAAACAGCAAGTTCTTCCTCGGTAAAACCGTGCCGGCGCAAAAAACGTAAAAGTGTATCCCAAGAATCTGGTGCATATCCGACCCCAAACCTGTTGGCTGCCGCCGCATCAAATCCACGGTTTCCCAAAAAAGCCCGAGCAGCCCCGGCTTGACGGCTCGCTAACTGCTCAATAAAAAAATTCTCCGCTAAACGATGAGCTTCAACCAGCCTCTGACGTTTCCCCGGTTCTTGGCGGCGAACGGTTTGGCCTTCCTCATACGTTAATGTATATCCGAGACGGGAAGCTAAATATTCTACTGCTTCGGTAAAACTTTGATGGTTAATGCGTTGGACAAAAGAGATGACATCCCCACCCTCACCGCATCCAAAACAATGCCACAGGTTAACGGTTGGGCGTACATGAAAAGAAGGAGTTTTCTCATCATGGAATGGGCATAATCCTTTCATGGATCCCACTCCTGCCGAGCGTAAAGTTACATGCTCGGAAACGATATCCTCGATTTTGGCATTTTGCCTAATCGCAGCAATATCCTCATTCCTAATTAACCCAGCCATATCGTTAGTCTAACTCATCAGGCATTAAAGCTGTGTAGAGAGCAAGCCGCACAAACTCGCATGCCATTGGCTAGCAGAGGTATCGGTTAAAGAAGCAATTTGATCGACTACTGCACGAACTTTTCCTTCATCGTTATTGTGCTCACGCCAATATTGAGCGTAGATTGGCTCCAATCGAGTTGGCCCTAGCTCCAACAATGCCGCCGCTAAGTCATATAGCAAAGTCCGCTGTTGCAGGTACACAGGTTCATGTTCCCGAGGAATCATCACAAAATATGCGGCAAGGCCTTTCAAGGCAACGATTTCTTCGAGGGTTTCTTCCGGCACTTCTACCCGAGCAACATACCGTCCTAGCGGGTAGGGCCCCCAAATGGCACGGGTCTGTTTTACTGAAGCATCAATGAAACGACCAATTAGGTGTGATGACATATCCTTCAAACGGGCTAAAGAAGCATAGCTTCCATCATAGGAGGTAGGCCACCAGCTAGCTGAGGTTAAACGTGATAGTGCACCTTCTAAGCGGTCATCCGAAAAATCAGCCCCATACCAGTCACGAGTTGCAGCAAAAAGCTGCTCGCGTAAAACATCATCCCAAGCTCGAGGATTCGGATCAAGACGCCCTAGGGTAATTGCATCTTCAACATCGTGAACCGAGTATCCGATGTCGTCGGATAAATCCATAATCTGCGCTTCAAGGCTTTTTATTCCCTCAGATGCGCCCTGTCTAACCCAAGTAAATATGGGCAAATCATCTTCATAGAAACCAAATTTGTGGCTTCCTTTGGGACACTCACCATGTCCCCAGGGATATTTCACACAGGCATCAAGGGTTGCCCGCGCAAGGTTTAATCCCGCAGGTTTTCCCTCCTTATCGACAACTTTTGGCTCTAACCGAGTCAGTATTCTCAAGGTTTGTGCATTTCCCTCAAAACCACCATAACCCTTAGCAACTTCCGCTAGTGCACGTTCCCCGTTATGCCCAAATGGAGGATGACCTAAATCATGGCTCAGGCAAGCAGCATCAACGATATCGGGATTAGCTCCCAGTAGTCTTCCCAGTTCCCTTCCGACCTGAGCAACCTCTAATGAGTGAGTTAAGCGAGTTCTAATAAAGTCATCCGAAGACGGGCCAAGCACTTGAGTTTTTGCACCCAGTCGTCGTAGAGCTGATGAATGTAATACCCTTGCTCTATCCCGTTCGAAAGGCGTTCGATGTTCTCGGAACTTCACACTTTTTTCGGGTTCTTCAACCATTCTTGCCATATCCTCATGCGAATACTCAAACATGGACATTCAGCAACCTCCAAAAGTGATTTTCTAACTCTCCAATTATGCACTAAAGGCTTTTTTTGTGGACAATAGGAAACGATGAGTCATACAGATAAAATTGCGCAGCAAATAACCACCCTCCTGGTTCATCGTCCCCTTCGGCACCCAGGAGCCTGGTGGAAATCTGCCGTAATCGCTGATATTCCCTCTTTCTTGGGATCTGGTGAGCTAAGTTGGATAACGAATAATGTCCATTCTTTCGCTCGCGCAGGCTGCAATGCAATTGTCTTTCGCCCGGCTAAACTAGATTTTATTTCCTACCCGCTAGCGCTAAAACAACTTATCCAAGCAGCTAATCGCTCAGGGCTAAAAACGATTATTCGTCTTAGCGGGCTAACCGAAAATCCTTGCCAACCTTTTACTAGCTCATTTGTCGGATATGAGGAAGATCCTCAACGGACCTTGCAAAGAGCTAAAGTAGCTCTTCGTCTTGGAGCCACTGGAATTGACTTAGGACTTCTTCCACAAATACCCTGTCAGTCTTCCCCATCTGTTCTAGATTCCAAATATCTCAATGATGAGGTATCTACGCATGTCCGTGCGCTTCACAGAATCTGTTATGAACAAACATCATCAAGTTTTATTTCTGCATTCGCCCTCGGTAGCGAAAAAGAAAATTTTGATAAGTATCTAGATAATTACCTCTACCATCACCTACGGGACGAAACTCTCCTAGAGACTCCCTGGGAAGCTAAGGCAATACGCGAAAGAATCGAACGTGCTCTCGAAAGACGCGACGAGCTTGGGCATGTATGCGCTTGGAGAGCATCTTCTTCAATTACAGAGTTAAAACAAGCACCTCATCCCGGAGCTTGGTTTGAAGAAAACTCAACTGTTCGGCGCGCTGGCCTTACCCTGCTTTCACTAGCACTTCCAGGGGCTGTATATATCCGCGCTAACCGTCTGGTAGAACTTCCTTGGCTAAAAAACGAAAAGGAATATTCCCAGATTTCATCTCATGAGAGACAAGCTGCCGGAAATAGGTTGATACAAGCTCAGCGCTTGCGTGCAAACCGGCAAATTGGAATTGGATCACTGGCGTGGATAGGTGGCCTTGAGTGGGCCTCCCCCGACCTATTTGTTCAAGTCGGGGCTAACACTATGACAGTCTTGAATACGACCGAAAATGAGGTTCTAGTTCCCACAGAAATGAAAGTTTTGCTAACTTCACATACGGGGATTACTCACGACAGTGCAGATGCCAATTTGCTTCTTCCCGGTGAATGCGGTTGGTTCGCTTTTAACAGCTAAACGGCACTATCCGCCAGAAGTATCTACCTCTGCATGAATCAACCGTTCACGGTCTTTTTCATCCAGTTCTCGCGATTCTAACCATCCATCAGGAAGATGCGGTTTCTTCACACCTCCCGCACGTCCACGTTTCCCCTGTGCAGCGGTCGGATACTCTTGAGAAAAATTAAGTTCGGAAAGTCGCTCGCGTAATTCCGCAACTGAAGAAACCAGATTCAAATCGCGCCGATTAGGACCTCCTACCGCATAGCCCCGCAGATACCATCCCACATGCTTACGCATCTCACGCATCGCACGATGCTCATCACCAAACTCAGCGACCATTAATTCAGCATGCTGGAGCATCGTATCGGCCACCTGCCCTAAATTTGGCCGCCAGCGACGAGAGTCAGAATTAAGAGCTGCCGCTAAATCTTGAAATAGCCAAGGTCGTCCTTGACACCCGCGCCCTACGACTACTCCCTGGCATCCGGTTTGTGCGACCATTTCAAGCGCGTCTTCAGCCTCAAAGACATCACCGTTTCCAAGAATTGGCACTTCCATCGCATCTACTAAATCAGCAATTAGTTCCCAATGGGCCTCACCCGAATAATGTTCAGCAGCAGTCCGTGCATGCAAAGCAATAGCATCAATACCCGCATCTTGAGCAATATTTGCTGCGTCCTTAAAAGTAACATGCTCAGAATCAATTCCAACTCGCATTTTCACGGTTACCGGTACACCGTAGGGCTTAGCTGCCTTTACTACCCCACGTACAATCGAACCAAATAAATCAGTTTTCCAAGGTAGCGCAGCTCCCCCACCTTTACGAGTAACTTTAGGAACTGGACAACCAAAATTCATATCAATATGATCAACCAGATTTTCCTCGCACAGCTGTTGTGCAGCCTGCTGCATAATATTTGCATCAACTCCATAAAGCTGTACCGAACGAACTCTTTCATCAGGATCTGGAGTAATCATTCGCATAGTTTCAGGGGTTCGTTCAACCAAAGCCCGAGAGGTAATCATTTCCGATACGTACAGGCCCGCCGGAGCATCAATTCCTTTTTGCGAAGAATCAAGCAAAGAAGCCAAATTAGCAGGTAAACCAGATTCTCCAAAAAGCCGGCAAAGGCGACGAAAAGGCGCATTAGTTACCCCTGCCATCGGCGCCAAAATAAGTGGGGTCCACAATCGTAAGCGACCAATTTTCAGCGGCTGGGAAGATTCAATTGAGGTATCTTCAATCCCCGACCCAGCATCAGCCATTTTTTCTCCTTATACTCCGCGAGCGGACCACGTTATTTTCTTCTTGTTCCCGTTTGTGCGGCAAAAGCAACACACCGATTCCCGTAGTTACGGGAATCGCCAGAACTAACCCCATAGAGGCAATTAGCGTGCGAACAATTTCTTCCGAAATTTGACCGCTAGTAACCAAATCAATCCCGCTTCTGTTTACTAACATCACCAGCATGAGCATCGGCAACGCAGTTCCCGCATATGCGAAAGAAAGAGTATAAACCGTTGAAGCAATATGGTCACGCCCAACGCGCATTGCTGAGGAAAAAATAGCCCAACGGGAACGAGCAGGATTAGTTTCATACAATTCCCAGACTGTAGAAGCCTGGGTAATAGTTACATCATTAAGGGCTCCTAAACCAGCAATAACCATTCCACAGGTTACCAACGAAGCCAAAGAAATTGTTGGAAAATAGTTATGAACGGAAGCGATTTCTTCACCTGTCCCAGTCAAATGAAGCCAGCGGGTAGCAGTGAAAGCAGCAAGCGTAGTTACGACTAACCCAAAATAGGTTCCCAGCAATGCCGTAGTTGTTTTAATTGAAATCCCGTGTGCAACATAAACCGAAGCTAAAATCATCGCACTAACCCCTACTAAAGTAACCAACAGGGGTGAAGAGCCCGACATTAATGCAGGAACAACAAAAAAGACAATTACAGTTACGGAAAGAGCTAAACCAGCCAGCGCTAAAATACCCTTATGCCAAGCTACTGCAACAACGACAAGGACATAGATTAGAGCCAAGATAGCCAGGGGAAATGTCCTATACATATCGAGATAAATATAAACTTTGGAAGGCAAACCCGTACTACCTTCTGCCCCTTGATTTGAAACAGCTCCAGAAGTGCGAAGTACTCGTAATTTATCTCCCACTCGCAATCCTTGACGAATTTCGGGGGGAACATGTACAGAAACAATCTCACGAGTCTCTAAAAGAGTTGCGCATACCTCCTGAGCATCAGAGACTCCGCCCACTAGCGACAGGCAAGAAACCGGAGATAAATCAGTTACCTCCGCTAACACCTCGGTAGAGTTAGCGACTAATTGTCGTTGCGAACCAATCAGTGCAACTTTTCCGGGCCAAAGAAAAATTAAACCCACCAAAGTTAGCGCTACCAAAGGTAAAACAACCGCCGCCAAGAGGGCACGGACCCTTTTTTGAGTCCGTGCCTCTAGGCGTATCGGTGCACTATGGTTATGCAAATGAGATACCTCTTCTTGCCCCATAGTTTATTTTCTTGCCTTATCTAGCATCCCAGTAGATGAGCTGCCAACCAAGTCTGCAACTGTGAAATCTTCACGCGCTCTTGCTGCATCGTGTCACGGTCACGAATCGTTACCGCCTCATCTTCCAAAGAATCAAAGTCGAAAGTCACGCAATATGGAGTACCGATTTCATCCTGACGGCGATAACGTCGACCCACCGCGCCCGCATCATCATAATCAATATTCCAAAAAGCACGTAGATCTTGTGCAATCTTACGAGCAGGCTCAGTTAATTCAGGCTTACGAGACAGGGGCAAAACAGCTACCTTAACTGGAGAAAGCCGCTTATCCAACTTCAAGACGATTCGTTTATCTACTCCACCCTTAGTATTTGGAGCCTCATCTTCGGTATAGGCCTCAACCAAGAATGCCATTAGGGAGCGGGTAAGACCTGCCGCTGGCTCAATTACGTAAGGAACGTAGCGTTCACCAGTTGCTTGATCAAAGAAATCAAGTTTAGATCCAGAATGCTGAGCATGTGTCGAAAGATCAAAGTCAGTACGGTTAGCGATTCCCTCTAGTTCGCCCCATTCAGATCCTTGGAAACCGAAGGTGTATTCGATATCTACAGTTCGCTTGGAATAGTGGGACAGTTTTTCCTTCGGGTGTTCGTAAATACGAAGATGCTTGGGGTCAATTCCTAAGTTGGTGTACCATTCCCAGCGCTGGTCAATCCAATACTGGTGCCATTCTTCATCGGTCCCAGGCTTAACAAAGAATTCCATCTCCATCTGTTCGAATTCACGAGTACGGAAAATGAAATTACCAGGCGTAATCTCATTACGGAAAGATTTACCAATCTGCCCAATCCCAAAGGGAGGTTTCATACGCGCGGCAGTCTGCACGTTAGAGTAATTAACAAAAATGCCCTGTGCAGTTTCTGGACGGAGGAAATGTAATCCGGATTCATCATCGACCGGCCCCAAATAGGTTTTTAGAAGACCAGAGAAAGCACGTGGTTCAGTCCAATTACCACGATTACCACAGTTAGGACAAGGTAATTCATTGATATCAACATCATCAGGATTAGTGATGTCGTGCTTTTCTGCATAGGCTTCGCATAAAGTATCTTGACGCTGACGCTTATGGCAAGAAAGACATTCAATTAGCGGATCGGTAAACGCTTTCAGGTGTCCTGAGGCTTCCCAAACCTGCGGAGGTAAAATAACTGAAGAATCAAGCCCCACTACATCCTCACGGGAACGAACCATGAAGTTCCACCATTGACGCTTGATATTTTCCTTTAGTTCGACCCCCAAGGGGCCGTAATCCCAAGCGGAACGTGTTCCGCCATAAATATCGCCGCAGGGAAACACAAAGCCACGGCGCTTCGCTAGGCTAATTACACTGTCTAGACGTGAGGGATTGCTTGCCACTCTAACTCCTTAAAAAATTGCTGCATATCTGGCTGATATACCGGTTACTAGCTTACCTTAAAGAAAGAAAATAGAACGAGGGAGGCCCGGAAATATTTTATTTTCCGGGCCTCCTTGAAAAGAAATAGAACTATCCTTTAACTCCACCGGCGGTAAGACCAGAAACGATATACCTTTGCAAGAACTGGAACAGCAAAATAACTGGAATCGAAGCAACAACTGCACCGGCAGCAAATAGTCCCCAGGGAGCCGTACGAGCATCAGCCGCCCAGTTATACATGCCAACGGCAAGGGTGAACTTATCAGGTGTTTGCAAAACTACCTTGGCAATCACAAAATCACCAAAGGAAGAGATGAATGAGAGCAGTCCAACTACCGCTAGCACGGGGGTTACCAAACGCATGATAATTCCCCAGAAAACCTGCGCATGAGTAGCCCCATCAATCTTTGCAGCCTCGTCCAATTCCTTCGGGACGGTCTTAAAGAATCCGTACATTAAGAATGTATTAGAGCCCAATGCCCCACCTAGGTAAACGCAAATCAGCCCAATTTGAGAGTTCAAACCAAGCACTGGATATACATCCTTAATTCCCAAAAGCAATAGGAATAATGCAACAAAAGCCAACATCTGCGGGAACATCTGCACCAATAGTAAGAATGTCAAGGTCCCCTCTCGTCCTTTAAAACGATAACGGGAAAAAGCGTAAGCAGCAGCCGATGCCATCAAAACCGTTCCCAGAGCGGTAAAGGAAGAGATAAATAAAGAGTTAACAATCCAGTGCCAGTAAGAAGTATTAGATAGCTCAGCATAGTTAGAGAAAGAAACTTCCGTAAAAAGCTGATTCGAACCGGTCAAAGAAGCATTAGTCCGTAAAGAAGCTGAAAGTACGTACAGTAACGGGACTAGACAGTAAACAATTACCAAGACCCCCACGCAGTGACGCCAACCAACTTCTTTAAACCAACGTCCCCAAGGAAGCGAGACATCCGTATTTTTAAGATTTTTCTTTGCCATCTCAGTCCTCCCCAATAGCGTTTGACTTACGCAAACCGAAGTAAGAAATAACCCCGACAACGAGGAAGATAAGAATCGACAAAGCCGAAGCTAAACCATAGTTCTGACTTCCACCATCGAATGCAATCTTATAGACCATCGAGATTAAGATATCTGTCTCTCCCACCGGCACGGAAGCCCCTGGATACCCCGGACCACCGCCCGTAAGCATGTATATAAGGGAGAAGTTATTAAAGTTAAACGCAAACGAAGCAATCAACAAAGGCAGCGTAGAAACTAAAATCAACGGAAGCTTCACACTAACCAATGTACGAATTGGACCAGCCCCATCCATCTTTGCAGCTTCCATCACGTCATCGGGCAAAGCCTGCAAAGCTCCCAAACAAATTAGGAACATGTAGGGGAAGCCCAGCCAAAGATTCACAAAAAGAATTGAGAACTTAGCTAAAGTACCATTTGTTAGCCAGGGTATTTCTACCCCAGATAAAAGAACTTCATTAATAAACCCAAACTTGGTATTAAGCATTCCCTTCCAGACCAAGGTTGAAAGGAAGGCGGGGAAAGCATAGGGCAAAATGAATAAGGACTGGTAAATCTTCCGCCCGCGAATCCGCTTGTCATGGAATACCAAAGCCAGTAAAAGACCAAAGGCAAAAGTGGTCACGACAGAGAAGAAAGCAAATATGAAAGACCAGATTAAAGAGTTGAAGAAAGGCCAGGCCAAGTCGGAGCCCTGAGCAACATTCAAGTAGTTCTTAAACCCTACCGGGACCCGCCATCCAGGTTGAATTTCTTCACCCGAGGCAGAAGCGAAAGCTCCCTTACCATTCGGCTTGTAAACAACATTGTTAGCAGAATCAATAAGTTCATCTTTAGCTTTATCGTACTTAAAGTTAGAACGAGCTAAGAATCCCTTAGTCCCATCAGTAGTTATATAGAAACCGTCGTTAGGATCGGTGGAAATTGGAGCCTTCAGCCCCGATACTTCCTTTTGGGCTTTGAGAAGTTGCGCAAAGGTAAGAACCTCATAACCAGGCACTTCTTTAATAACACCATTAGCTACAACAGCTCCCGGAACATTTTCCAAAGGCTGTTTTAGGTTTCCCACTGCAACGGTAGATTTTTCCTGGTTCAAAACAGCGAGGCTGAAAACATCAGCTTTCTTTACTACTGCAGTAACTACAGTTGGAGAACCGGGAACACGCTTCTGGTGCTGAGCTAAAATTTGCGTAATAGCATCATCCTTGGTCGAGTTGTGCCCGGTACCATAATTGGTAAAGGAAACAAACCCCGTGTATCCCATTACGAAAACCTGATAAATTAACAGAAAAATCAGGCCTGGAAATAGATATTTTGCGGGAATAAAGCGCCTGGAAAAATAAATTACATCCGCAATTATCAGAGTAATCAAAACAAAAGCTACAATTGTCCAAGATTTAACTGCCCAAGCAGCTAGAATCCCGTACACTCCCAAGGCGTTAATGAGCGCCATCAAGGTGAGTTTAACCCAAAAACCTGGTGAAAAATCAAAGCGGTCAAACTTTTTGTGTTCTTCCACTTGCGTCACCGAAGATGCTAACGACATCCCTAAAAGCCTTTCTTAAGGAAACAATTGGCCCCACCCGGTTAGGGGCGGGGCCAACTTGTCTACTTATTTCTTCTTGTCAATCGCATTCTGCATGTTCTTAACCATGGTCTCCCATGCAACCTTGGGCTCTTCCTTACCACTAACGATGTTAGCTTCAGTTACGCCCCAGAAGTCCCACAAAGCACCCATCTCGGGAATAGCGGGCATCGAGAAACCACCAGCACCAGCTGCAGAGAAGCCTTGGACGTCAGGGTCGCTAATCTTTTCCGCAACTGCAGGCATAGCCGGTACACGCTTACCAATTTCGTACATCTTCTGCTGCGCCTCAGGGGTAGCCAAGTAGTCAACCAAGAACTTGTTTACCAAGAGCTGGTTGTTGGTCTTTGCCGAGGGGAAGAATGCCTGGACTCCTACGAATGGGCGAGCTTCCTTATCACCAGCCTTAGGAATAGGCAGAACGGTAATGTCCATACCTGCGTCACGGAAAGCGCTAGTATTCCAGGGGCCGGTCACGGTGAAAGCAGCCTTACCATCGAGGAATGCCTGCTTAGCAATGTCACCGGTGATAGCTGGGTCAAGAATTTTATCCTGTCCCTGCTTTTTGAGCCATTCAGCGAAAGCGATTCCTTCGGGACCACCAATGGTCAAGTCCGAAGTATATGATCCCTTTTCGTCAAGTTTGAAAGCTTCCGAGCCAAAAGAAGTTTGGAAGGCATACATGTGGTACGGATCGCCCTTTTCACCCATCTGAACGATGAAGGGATACTGAACGTTAGCCTTCTTGCCTTCTGCAATCATCTCGTCATAGGTCTTTGGTTCAGCCTTTGTGAGCTTGTTATTACGAACCAATGCAACGTTTTCAATTGCATAGGGAACACCGTAAGTCTGTCCCTGGTAAGTGACACCAGAAAGAGCTGACTTCGAGAAAGATGAAGCCTTATCCGCAATATCAACGGTACCGACTACACCATTGGAAACTAACTGGCCTAAACGGTCATGCGCAAGCACGATAATATCCGGGCCCTTGCCTGTCGGAACCTGGGAGATAAATTCCTTATCCATGTCAGATTCAGACTTCTGAACGACATTTACCTTGATATTGTACTTTTCAGAAAAATCTTTAGAAAGATCAGCAACTTGAGAGGATCGCGTATCATCCGCCCAAATTGTTAGCTGACCGTCGACTGCTGCTCCACCTTCCTGGGTGCTAGCAGACATCTTCCCCTCATCGGTTTCAGCCTCGGTAGAAGTCTTTGTAGAACCACAGGCAGCCATTGAAAGGGCAATTACTGCAGCGGATCCGATTACTATGCCACGTCGCATTTGTTCTCCAATCTCAAATCGTGTTCGGTGTTATCCCGAAACGGATTGTAAGCCAAAGATACACACTACTGAAAGTTTCTGCAACTTTTTTCATACATTTTCAGAAAGATTTGTTAGACTAAAAGTCAGTTAAAGTTTCAAAGGAGAAAATGTATGGCCTCCAGAGTACGCCTAAACGACATCGCAGAGCTTGCCGGTGTCTCGGTCGCCACCGTCTCACGCGTAGTTAATGGCTCAAATTCAGTACGTAAATCCACTGCCGACGCGGTAATGGTAGCTATAGATACCCTGGGCTATGATCGCCCGCTAGCCCTTTCTGATGAGTCCCAAGAAACTGTTGGAGTAATTATTCCAGAGCTCACAAACCCAATTTTTGCTTCTTTCTCCCATTATCTACAGCTCGAATTGGCACGGCATGGACTAGCTACTTTCATCTGTTCACAAACCCCCGGAGGCTCAAGTGAAAAGCGGTTACTTGAAGCCCTTACCCAAGCTGGAGTAAAAGGCGTAATTTTTGTCTGTGGTAGACATGCAGACACTCAAGCATCCCTATCGCAATATCACGCTCTAATTGCTTCGCGAACGCCCTCTGTAATAATCAATGGTCCCCGACAGGAACTCGCGATTCCCTCAATTACCACAAACGACAGCGTTGGAATTACACACGCTATCAATCATTTACAATCCCTCGGGCACACCAAAATAGCGCTAGTATGCGGAAGGGACAATGCAATTCCAGCAAAGAATAAGCGAATTGCCTTTGAAACCGCCATGAGAGCACGTTTCCCAGGAAAAACTCCAATCGTTTTTCCAGCCTTCTACACATTCGAAGGGGGGCAGGCCGCAGCACAAAACGTAATTGATTCCAAAGTAACCGCAGTTATTGCCGGATCTGACTTACTAGCTTTGGGAGTTATCTATGCACTACGACAAAACGGCATTAAGGTCCCACAAGAAATTTCAGTGATTGGAATGGATGATTCCCCTCTGATTACCCTTACAGATCCTCCCTTAACTACCTTGCGTCAACCAGTACAAAAAATGGTGACCGCCGCGGTGGAGATTCTCCGCGAACAAATGGGAAACTCAACGACCCCACAAAAACAGCTCACTTTCGTGCCTGATTTAATAGTCAGAGGATCAACAGCAGCTTTGACAGAATAATATCGAACATCAATAAGTGTTATATAATCCTAAATTTTTTAAATGAAATGAAAAGATATAACAGCTAAGCTAGAGGACAAAGAAAAACTAACTTGGAGTAACAATGCAGCGTATGACCCGCCAGCGTGCAGCGATTGAAAAGCAACTGGCTGAAACCGACCAGTTCAAGTCGGCCCAAAATCTCCACGATGATTTGAAAGCAAACGGGCACACCATCGGTCTCGCAACAGTTTACCGGACATTACAATCTATGGCTCTAGCTGGAGAGGTTGATGTGGTTCGTACCGAAGAAGGCGAAGCTATGTACCGTCGCTGTATCGGGTACGAACACCACCACCACCTAATCTGCCGTGAATGTAATAAAACAGTCGAGATTTCATCTGAAGCAATAGAAAAATGGGTACAGGCAGTTGCCGCCGAATACGGATACGTAGATGTTGAGCATACCGCAGACCTAGTCGGGTGCTGCACCCAGTGTGCTGAACGTACAGAAGAAACAGAATTCTAATTAAGAAGGGGGCTAAATGAAATGTTTTCCCCCTTCTTAATTAACTTTTTTCTATTTCCTCACGCGCCCCGCCAAAACGACGCTGACGACCAGAATATTCAGTGAGTATCTCCCAAAGCGGGAAACGGCCAAAATCAGGCCAAGCTAAAGTAGCAAAATACATTTCCGCATAAGCACACTGCCAAAGAAGATAATTAGAAAGCCTTTGCTCCCCAGATGTACGAATCAATAAATCTACATCGGGCACATCAGGCAGATATAGATAACGTCCAAAGGTTGATTCCCTGATACGTTCTGGATTTAGGTTCCCTTGGGCCACATCCATAGCCAATCGTTGAGCCGCATCGGTAATTTCCGCACGTCCCCCATAGTTTAAATTCATCACAAGAGTAAGACCAGTATTTTGGGAGGTGAGCTCTTGAGCCCGTTCCAGCTCCGCAATTACTGATTTCCACAAGCGAGGACGGCGTCCACTCCAGCGAACTCTTACATTCCACTCATTAAGCTGATCACAACGGGCTCGCAATACATCACGCGAATATCCCATCAAAAAACGGACTTCAGCCGGAGAGCGTCGCCAGTTCTCTGTTGAAAACGCATATACCGAAAGATACTTAACCCCAGCTTCAATCGCCCCAGCAACAGTATCCAAAAGCGCCAATTCACCTACTTTATGCCCCTCCGTACGAGGTAATCCACGAGAATTAGCCCAACGACCGTTACCGTCCATAATTATTGCAACATGAGCAGGAACAGATTTTTCCCGCAGTTCAGGAGGAATAATATCTGGATTAGCAAAAGGCGGAATAATCTCCCGCTTCATTTCCAACATTACTGTCCCCTTTCCCTCACCGACAAAGACTTCAAGCGACGTTCTAGATGCCACTGGGCATAGCGGCTAATAACCGTAACTAGCTGGGATGCAAGTGACGGCGGATATTGTCCAGCCGCTCCCCAGGCCGCCCGACTAAGCAAGTCTCCTAATACAAAAAAATCCGGAGAATAAGCCGGCAATCCTTCCCCCGCACCACATTCTGCACACAGTCCCCCACCGGAAACTATAGAAAAGAAAAGCAAATTTTCCTGCCCGCAAAGAGCGCACGAAGATAGAGCCGGTTGCCATCCTTCCAAAGCCAAAGCTCGTAACAGATAGGACGAAACTACAAAATCTGGTCCATGTCTACGGCGAGCCAAAGCATTAAGTGCTCCTACTAACAAATCATACGCTTCAGCAGAAGGCGAAGAGGCTTCAGTTAAGCGTTCTGCACACTCGAGCATCAAAGCAGCCGCAGTATAAAGATTATAGTCTGGAGCTATTAGCATCCCGAAAGGATAAATCAATTCAGCCTGAGTAAGTATGTCAAGAGAACGTCCCTCATGGAATTGGGCATCAACAACCCCGAACGGCTCCACCCTCGCCCCAAATTTAGAACTCGTTCGTCGCACTCCCTTAGCAACTGCTCGAAACAGTCCCTTTTGTCGACCCAAAAAAGTAACAATCCTATCGGATTCACCTAACTTATGAGTTCGTAAAACAACCGCCCGATCGCGATACAAACGAGATGGCATAGCTCGCTAGAACCCTAGTCGCCCCAGCATCTTCGGGTCTGATTGCCAGTCTTTAGCCGTTCGCACGTGTAAATCCAGGAAAACACGACGACCTAGCAAAGCCGTTATTTGTCGTCGTGCTTTGGCGCCAACCTCTCGCAAACGCTTTCCGCCTTTACCGATGATAATTCCCTTTTGGCTGTCTCTTTCAACAAAAATATTCACATGAATATCAACCATGGTCGGTTCTTTGCCGGAACGCTGAGCAGCATTATGAGGCTCACGTTCAATAATTTCTTCCACCTGTACAGCCAAAGAGTGCGGTAATTCTTCCCTCACACCTTCCAAAGCCGCTTCACGAATTAGTTCCGCCATCAGCACTCGCTCTGGTTCATCGGTTAGCTCTCCCTCGGGGTAAAGAGGGGGGCTGAGAGGCAAATGTTCCAAAATAACGCTGACTAGGTCGTCTACCTGAGTACCTTTTAAGCCAGAAGTCGGAATAATGGCAGCCCACTGCCCTAACTTGTCAATATCCATAAGATGCTCCAGCATTCGCTCGCGCGAAACCGAATCACTCTTTGTGGCAACGGCAATAACTGGAGTCTTTAGCTGCTTTAGCTCATTGGCAATAAACTTATCGCCCGGACCAATTTTTTGATTAGCAGGCAGACAAAAAAGTATTACGTCAACCTCCATCAAGGTTTCCCTAACCATATCGTTAAGGCGTTTTCCCAAAAGAGTCCGCGGGCGATGATATCCAGGGGTATCTACGAGGACAATCTGCCCCTCCGAACGGTGCACAATCCCGCGAATTGGGTGACGCGTCGTCTCCGGACGATCAGACATAATCGCGATTTTTTGGCCTACTAATGCATTAGTCAAAGTAGATTTACCAACATTTGGACGTCCCACTAAACAGGCAAAACCAGCCCGGAAGTTGGGATCAAAATTAGTAATTAAACCACTCGTGCTAGAGGACTGTTCCACCGCTACTCCTAAAATCTCGTTATCCCCACGGACCTAGCCGTGGCTTACATCAGACTACACGTCTCTTGGCTCGGGCGCCCTAGATACACGATAATTAGCGACCTGTTTACGCCTTCCAATCGCTTCTAATGCCGTAATCTCTAGTCCTTTAACACTAACACTGGCCCCGGGAAGTGGAACTTTATTTAAAATCTTCGCCACTAGACCGCCGACAGAATCAACGTCCTCATCGTCTAGCTCAAACCCAAATATTTCTCCCAGCTCGTCAATCGGGAGACGTGAAGGAACGCTCCAAACCCCAGGTTCTAACTCACGCGGCTCATGTTCCTTGGCATCATGCTCATCAGTTAGTTCACCAACTACTTCTTCCAAAAGGTCCTCCAGGGTTACCAGACCTGCTATGCCGCCCCACTCGTCAACCGCCAAGGCCAAATGGAAAGAATCTCGCTGCATCATACGGAGCAAATCATCCGCATATAAAGTTTCCGGAATAAAATGTGCCGGACGCATTACTACTGTGACTAGATTTTTCGACTCACCTGCGTTGGTCATTAAACGACGCATGCAATCCTTGAAGTAAATGACCCCTTTAATATCGTCCGAATCATCCCCCACTACCGGAATACGAGAAAAACCAGAACGAACAAAAAGATGCATCGCCTTTTCTAAACTCTGATCATCACCGATAGTGATCATCTCAGTACGAGGAAGCATTACTTCCCGAACCAACGTCTGCCCCAACTCAAAAACAGAACGTAGCATCTGCCGATCTTCATCTTCGAATAGTTCGGCTTCCCCAACTTGATCTACCATTTCGCGTAAATCATCGGCCATCTCATGGCGTGCTTCAGCCTCCGTCTGCGTAGAGGTATTGCGTAATCCACCAAAAAAACGAAGTAGGGGATCAAAAACAGTATTTACGCGAATGCAAACATTTGTCAGCCAGCGTAGCGAAAGCATCGTTCCCTCGGGCCAGCGTACCGAGAACTGTCGCGGAATAGTAGAACCTAAAATTGCCAGCAATCCCCAGTTAGTAAATAAAGCTACCAGGCTAACAATCCACCAAGACCAGTCAGTTTGTATGAAAACTAGCGTCAAGAAAATAGTTGATAAAGTCTGAAAAAATAATCGAACCGAACGAACTGAACGAGCTGTGCGATCCCTATCGCTAACTTGGGCGAGAACTATCTCGCCCCCACGTCGGCCGTCCTCTACCAAGTCTTCAGCGCTAGCTCGGCTAAGCCTCTCCAGGGAACGTTCAACAGCATTCAACGCCCCGGAAAGCAGATAGAATAGAATCGCAACTATTGTCAGAGTAATTCCGGGGATTTCTGCCGCTCTGTCTACTACCACCATCAGTTAGACTCTCTAGTTGCCAAAAACTCCAATAGCAAACGACGCTGCAGCGGAAACATCACCGCTTCGTCCTCTGGTTCCGCATGATCATAACCAAGCAAATGCAAAATACCGTGCACAAGTAATAAAAGCATTTCCTCAATTGCGGCATGCCCCGCTTCGAGTGCCTGAGCGCGCGCGACCTGAGGACAAATTACAATGTCACCCAAAGTTCCCTCAGCAACCGGAGCCATCTGCGTTCCCGGACGTAACTCATCCATAGGAAAACTCATTACATCAGTAGGGCCCGGTAAGTCTAACCACTGGATATGAAGTTGCTCCATTGGTTCAGGATCTATAAATAAAACAGACATATCAACTGCCTGCGATACATGCATCTTTCCAAAGACAAACTTAGCGCAGTCAACAAACTCGCCAATCTCAACTGATTCATCAGTTTCGTTCGATACTTCAATACTCATCGTCGTTCCTTAACTGGCCTCAACGGCGCTTCCGCGGAGAAATACTATCAACTACATGTACCGCATCCCAACGCTCATAAGCATCGATGATGCGCGAAACCAGTTCATGACGCACCACGTCATTACTGTTTAAATGCACAAATTCAATTCCTTCTATTCCGTCTAGGACTCCCTCAATTACTTTCAATCCAGACTGTACCCCACCGGGTAAATCAACTTGAGATGTATCGCCCGTTACTACCACTGTCGAATTAAAACCTAAGCGGGTAAGGAACATCTTCATCTGCTGCGGAGTCGTATTTTGCGCTTCATCCAAAATAATGAAACTATCGTTCAAAGTACGTCCACGCATATAGGCTAAAGGCGCCACTTCAATAGTCCCCGCGGCCATCAATTTAGGCAGAGCTTCCTCATCCAACATGTCATGTAAAGCGTCATATAGGGGTCGCAGGTAAGGATCTATCTTCTCCGTTAATGATCCAGGCAAAAAACCTAGTGATTCCCCTGCTTCAACAGCAGGACGAGTTAAGACAATCCGACGTACTCGCCCGGACAGTAAAGCCCATACCGCCTTAGCCATCGCGAGATACGTTTTTCCCGTACCGGCCGGACCAATCCCAAAAACGATAGTGTTGTTTTCTATTGCCTCAACGTAACGGCTCTGCCCAGCAGATTGCGGACGAATTTTTTTGCCCCGCACTGACAAGACGTCCTCGCTTACCAAAGAAGAAGCATCAGCCCGTACGGACTGGTTAAGAAGCTGAACTGCCCGCGAAACTGCCTGAACATCCAATGGAGTACCAGTTTTTGCAACTGCCACTAATTCCTGGAGCAACTCCACAATCATCTCTACCTGAGTGCCCGGCCCGGTAAGTGTTATATCGGGGCCACGCACGACAAACTTCGTCTGCGCAAACCCCTCCTCAATTACCCGCATTATGCTGTCGTTCATGCCATAGACTAAAAGAGGGTTTACCTCCGGCGGCAAAGAAAAGGTTCGAGATTCAACAAATGTATTAGCTGTTACATTTTCGGATTGAAAATTTGGAGTCATTAAAAACCAGTCTCTGGATGATAGATACTACCTATACTAAAGGGCAAAACAATCCCTTGTCTCACGAATCTTGGTTTTCTTCCCAAACCCCCATAGCATAGCTAATTGCAGAAAGAGCAACAGTAGCTGCTGTAGAGGACCGAAGAACAGTATTCCCTAAACGAATTGGACGAGCCCCGGCAGCAGTAAAATTCTCCATCTCATTGGGGCTAATTCCTCCTTCCGGGCCAACAATTAGCCAAACTTCATTCTTCAGGCCCGAAGACAGAACGAAAGACAAAGGTATTTCTGTTGCCTCATCTAATACCAGTACCAAGGCACCTCTTTCACAAGCCAAACGGACTCTCTGAAAAAGAGATTTCGAGTTCAAAACAGCGTTAATTCCTGGAAGGTAGGCGCGACGCGATTGCTTCATCGCAGACAAAGCTACCGATTCCCATTTTTTAACAAGTTTAGAAGCTTTCTCCCCACTTACTCGAACAATTGATCTTTCTGCCTGCCAAGGAATAAAAAAATGCGCTCCGACTTCAGTGCTGGTTTCTACTGACTGCTCATCGCGTCCGCCCTTGGCTAATGCCTGAACAACAGTAAAATGCGGCTGAATAGCATCCTTCCTTTGCGCGAGTACCGTAACCTCCAGGCAATCTTGTTGCCAGTTCTTAGCACAACAGACAAAACGAGTTCCAATTCCATCGACCAAGTCCAGCTCTTGTCCCGGCGCAATTCGCATTACCCGCGCGTGTTTCGCTTCAGTCCCGGTAAGCAAAAATTGTTTACCGGGAACCGGGATTTTTTCTTCAGTACGAACAAGAAAAACGGGATTAGTCACCTTAGTTACCCGCAAACTTTTCACGAATCTTGCCAAAAACTCCACTCTCATTTGGAGGTTGACGACGTTCTTCCCCGCGCAGATTAGCTAACTGTTCCAACAGTTCTCTTTGTTGAACATCTAGTTTAGTGGGAACCTCAACATCAATAATTACGATTAAATTACCTCGTCCACGGCGTTGCAAACGTCCAACGCCTAGCCCATCCAAAGTAACTGAAGTTCCTGGCTGTGTTCCAGCAGGAATAACAACTTCCTGCATTCCATCTAGAGTTTCAATCTCGATTACGGTGCCCAGCGCCGCAGATGTCATCGGAATGGTTACTTCGGTATAAACATTGTCACCGCGTCGACGCAAAGTTGCGTGGCGGAGTTCTTGGAACTCAACATATAAATCACCGGCAGGCCCACCACCAGGGCCAGTTTCCCCCTGTCCGCTTAAACGAACTCGGGTTCCCTGTTCCACGCCTGCAGGAACTTCCACACGAATCTTTTTGCGCGAACGAACACGCCCCTCACCCGCGCATTCAGAACAGGGATTAGGAATCACAGTTCCGTGACCAGCACAAGCCGAACAAGGAACTGTAGTTTGCATTCGGCCAAGCATCGTCTGTGCCAAACGAACTACCGAACCAGAACCGTTACAAGTTGTACAGGTGCGTGGAGAACTTCCCGGCTCACAGCAGCTTCCTTCACAGCGCTGACAAGGAACGGCAGTATCAAGATTTAGTTCCCGGGTACTTCCGAAAGCGATTTCTTCTAAAGTAACTTCCAGGTAAGCTAACGTATCTTGGCCCCGACGGCCACGTGGAACCGGGCCCGAAGCACCCATACCACCAAAGAAAGTATTAAAAATCTCGGATGCATCAAAGCCCATAGATGAGAAGAAGTCCCCACCTTCGCCTCCGCCCATGTCGTAGCGCTGACGCTTGGCAGGGTCAGAGAGTACCTCATAGGCTACCGCCAGTTCCTTAAACTTTTCCTCAGATTCCTGACCGGCAACATCCGGATGAAGTTTACGGGCAAGACGACGATACGCACGTTTAATTTCATCTTGAGAAGCATCCCGTGCCACACCCAGGATTTCATAATAATCGGACAAAATAACTATTCCTTATTCCCTTATCGTTCCAATGTTCTCGACAAATAACTAGCGACAGTCCTCACTGCCGACATAGCCGAGGCATAGTCCATTCTTGTCGGACCAATAACGCCTAGCTGAGAAGAGGTATCTCCCCCACCATAGCTAGCAGCCACTACCGATACTTCAGATAGAGCCTCATCGTGGTTTTCACTACCAATACTTACATGTACGTCCTCAAGATTCGTGTATTCCTCGAATAAACGCAACAGTGCCGCGTGTTCTTCAAGAGCTTCAATGATAGCCCCAATATCACCGGTAAATTCCTGTCCGGAGCGAGCCAAGTTAGAGATTCCTGCAACTACCAATTTCTGTCTACAAACCGGCTGTAGTACTGCTATCATTTGGCGAATAATTAAAGTTGCTGCAGAGACCAAATTTGTGGGTATAAACGGGATAATTTCCGTTGCGGTAGCTTCAAAGGTATCTATCGGCAAACCTGCCAAACGCACGTTTAATTGAGTTCTTAATATTTCCGTCTCTAAAGAATCAAGATCTTCCGGCATCTCAACTACAATCTGCTCAACATCTCCCACATCAGTGATTGCTACCACCATCAAGCGGCGAGGAGAAAGAGAGACCAGTTCAACATGCTGCAGCGTCTGACAGGAGCTAACCGGATATTGCGCAACCGCAGCATGACTTGTTAATTGAGCTAGAAGACGAACAGTTTTCTGCATCACTTCACCGACACCCATAGGAGTCGTTAAAAATGTCTGAATTGCTTTCTTCTGTGCCGTTGACAAAGGGCGCAGTTGTCCAATCTGATTTACAAACTCACGATAACCACGTTCGGTTGGAACGCGTCCCGCCGAAGTATGCGGTTGGTAAATATATCCAGCTTCTTCAAGTACCGCCATATCATTACGCACGGTAGCGGAAGATACATTCATCTCGTGACGTTCCACTAAAGCTTTTGAAGCAACCGGTTCACGAGTTTGTATATAGTCACGCACAAGTGCCCACAAAACCGCTCTACGCCGCGGGTGCGCTAGCTCATCCATCTTACCCGCCTTTTAGGTGTACACATTGAATAACTAAAGCACAAAAATAGCACTCTACAATACAGACTGCTAACCGTGCTCTATTTGTTCACAAACCGCTAAGTCTAGAATCTGAAAATAAACACGGCTTTCCCGCTTATAACCGTTACCCTTATTCCTATGGATCGTTATGGACAGGACATTCTAAGTTCAAACCCGCACGAATACGGAGATTTCGCCCGCTACCAGCATGCCCGAAAAATGTCAGCAGAATACGGGGAACTATTCGAAGAAATAGAAACAGGATGGTGCGGAATCGTAACGAAGGTAGAGAAGTCGGGCGGACTACACCTCGTGGAGTTAGAGAACCGTCACGGGAAAAAACGAGCTTTCGAACTCGGACCAGGTTTTCTTTACGAAGGAGAACCCGTAATACTAACCGCCCCAATCCCTAAAACTATAAAATCAACTCCCCCACACAGAGCCTCACTCGGGAGCAAAATTACTAATTCCGGCTCAAGAGCTATTCCCCTGCATAGAGCACAGATTGCCAAACCAAGTCGCATCTGGGTTGAAGGAAAACATGATGCCGAGCTTGTAGAACATGTCTGGGGAGATGACCTCAGAGCTGAAGGAATTGTCGTCTGCTTACTGGATGGAGCAGATAATCTATTAAAAATACTCCAAGAATTTTCTCCCACCCCACAAGCACGAGCCGGAATTCTTCTTGACCACCTAATTGATGGAACCAAAGAATCCAAAATTGCAACTGAAGTAAACTCCCATTTCCCTCCCAATAGTGTATTCATCACAGGCCACCCATTTATTGATGTCTGGCACGCTATAAAACCAGCACGGCTTGGATTAAAATCTTGGCCGGCTATTCCCCGCACACAAGACTTCAAGAGCGGCACCCTCAAAGCCCTAAACTGGCCCCACCAAGACTACAGCGATATCGCACAAGGTTGGCAAAGGATGCTTCGAAGAGTAAGAGATTACAGGGACTTAGAAGCAGCTTTCCTGGGAAGAGTGGAAGAACTAATAGATTTTGTTACTATTCCTGCATAGGACACATCAATGTTGCGAACCATTCTCATTTGACTTAAGTTTTTAGTATGTACAAAAAAATTGCTTTACTTTCTGCATGCGCACTAGCACTAAGCGGTTGCGCCACCTCCAACAATGCATCCTCGGAATCCCCAAAAACCATCGAAGCCGGTCAAAAAATGACTGTTCTAACCTCTCTCTACCCAATCGAGTACTTGGCAAAGGAAGTCGGTGGAGACAAGGTACAGGTGTCTTCGCTCGCCCCCGCCGGAGTCGAACCACACGATTTAGAACTTTCTCTCAAGCAAGTTTCCGAAATTCCCCAAGCTAACTTGGTGGTCTATCTTAAGGGATTCCAAAGTTCAGTAGACAAGGCTATCGACCAGGCTGGCAAAAATAATTCCTTTGACATTACAAAATTCGCTAATGTAATGCCAGTAAATAAGGATGAGCATGACCACGAAGAAACGGAAGAACACGGACACGAGGGGCACCATCATGACCACGAGTCTCTCGCTTTCGACCCTCACTTCTGGCTTAACCCTAATAATATGGCAAGTGTAGCCACCGCCCTCGGTGACCGCATGGCACAGGCAAACCCTGAAAACGCCGACTACTTCAAGAAAAACGCTCAAGAGCTTTCCGTGAAATTGAAGAGCCTCGCTACCGATGCGGTAAACAAGACCAAGCAGTGCGCACACCGTACTTTCATCACCACACACGAAGCTTTTGCTTACCTCGGCAAACTGACGAATCTAAAGCAGGTAGGTCTTTCCGGACTCGATCCCGAAGCTGCCCCCAGCCCCGAGCGTTTAGCTAAAATTTCCAAACTCGCTAAAGACAACAATCTAACAACAATTTTCACCGAAGAATTAGTCTCTCCGAAAGTTGCTGAAACTCTTTCCAAAGATTTAGGAATTAAAACTGAAGTTCTTTCTCCCATAGAAACGCAAACTGATGCAGGCAAAGACTACAGTTCTATGTTCACAGAGGATATTGAAAAACTAAGCACCGCTTTGGAGTGCAAGTGACAGATTTATACAATAGCGCCCCGACTCCACTACTTGATGCCCGTAATATAGGCGTCACCTACGGATCGGGGCGCGTTGTATCCAACGTTACCCTGACTCTCTATCCCGGTGAAGTAAAAGCTGTCCTCGGACCCAACGGCTCAGGAAAATCAAGCTTAATAAAAGCTCTTGTTGGAGTAAATCAAATAATTGACGGCACGCTTAGTATCTTTGGCCAGTCAGCACGCAAACATTACCGCTCACAAGCTAAAAAAATTGGTTATGTTCCCCAACGCTTATCTCAGGCAGCTGGAATTAGTGCAACCTCACTCGAAGTAGTTGAAAGCGGCCTCACAGGCCCCTGGCTATTTCACACTCGCCACGCGAAGTCACGTGCGCAACGCGCTTTATCCGCGGTACAAATGGAAAAGTTTGCCAACCGTCCGGTATCTTCCTTATCTGGAGGACAGCACCAGCGAGTATTAATCGCACGTGCTCTTGTGCGCGAACCCAAGCTGTTAATAATGGACGAACCATTAGCCGGAATAGACGCAGAATCAGCGAAAACTCTAGCAAAGATTCTCAAGACTCAAAAAGAAACAGGAGTAGGTATCCTTCTTGTTCTTCACGACTTAGGTTGTCTCGAAGAAATAATCGATTCCCTCCTAGTTCTAGAACAGGGAAAAACTGTAGCGCAGGGACCAATTGATGAGTTCAGAACTGGAAAACATGAGTTATTAGCGCATTCACATCCTCTATGCGGAGAATCCCAATTACCCTTGGGAGGATTTCACCTGTGATTTCTGAATTGCTAACAATGCTCTCAACACCTCTCATGCAACGCTCATTAGCAGTTGCATTAATAATTGGAATCTGCGCTCCCGTAATGGGAACCTATCTTGTCCATCGTCGCTTAGCAATGCTCGGAGACGGAATTGGGCACGTCGCCTTAACTGGAGTTGCTCTCGGGTGGTTCGCCGGATCCTTAATTAACCTTCATCCACGAGATGCCCTTGCACTTCCATTTGCCATTATCATCTCATTAGTTGGCGCCATTTTGATTGAAGTAATCAGATCTCGCGGAAAAACTTCTGGCGATGTTGCTTTAGCAATGCTCTTTTACGGGGGGATAGCCGGCGGCGTAATTCTTATCAGCCTTGCTGGCGGCACTTCCGCTCAGCTTAATTCCTATCTATTCGGCTCAATTGCAACGGTTACCTGGACTGATTTATGGATTTCTCTGGGAATGGCCGTATTCATTATCACGATAGGCATTGTTCTGCGCCCAGCGCTCTTTGCGGCTTGTCACGATGAAGAATTTGCTACTGCTTCCGGGCTTCCAGTCCCCTGGTTAACAATCCTAATAGCAGCTTCTTCCGCACTTACAGTGTCGGTCGCTATGCGCGTGGTAGGTGCCCTACTCGTGTCAGCTCTAATGATTGTGCCAGTAGCTATTGCGCAAATTTATGTTTCCTCTTTCCGGGCAACGATGCATCTAGCAATGGGCTTGGGGGCAGTTATCTGTATAACAGGACTTACCATTACTTATTTTTACAATATCTCCCCAGGTGCGACGATTGTCGTTCTTTCGATTTTTATTTACGCTTTATCAGCTATCGGGCAAGCTGCATTAGATTCTTTCCAACGTAAACGTCAATAAAAACTTCAATTAGTAATGCTAAGATACCTACTTTAACCAATTATTAAAGGAGTCCAGATGACGCAGTGGCTTAATAGCCTGTCCTTAAGGGATTTAATCTTGGCTCTAACAATAATTGTTTTCTTTCGTGCTCAAGGAACATACTGGATTGGTCGCTTTATTGCCGCAGGGGCAGTAAAAAACTTTACTTCTCCCCTTATGCAGTCAGTTAAACGATGGTTCGAAGGTCCAACTCCACGAAAAGGCGCAAAAATATTAGAACGTTGGGGAATCATTGTGATTCCTCTCTGTTTCCTTACCGTTGGGGTACAAACTGCAATCAATGCAGGTGCGGGAATCGTTAAGATGGACTGGAAAAAATATACCCTCGCCATGATTCCAGGCTGTATCATTTGGGGAATCCTTTATGCAGCAGGGCTCTTGGCTATTTGGAAGGCTCTATTCTTAACCTTAACAGGCTCCTGGCAAGGTCTTCTTTTCCTACTTACACTGAGTATTTTACTATTCTTTTTCTTTCGTATTCAACGTTCAAAACGAAAAGAAATCTTAGATAAGACTCGCTGATTCTAGCCATTTATCAATCTCTCTACCTGGGGTCCCCAATAATTTTTGAACGTCCTTAGTAACGAGGTTGAACTCGCCTTGTTCAACTGCCTCAAATAATTCTTTCCACTGTTCGTATAAGCCAGGAATATTTTTCTCTCCCATTGATTTAAATCTTTCTATAGCTTCATTAGCGCTTAATGGACAAAAGCTAAAAGCCATTTGAGAAGGAAGAAAATCATTAATCTTTTTTAGTACCTCTGGGATAGTCAACACTCTAGGTCCCGTAAGGGTATAAATCCTACCGTTATGTCCCCCTCCACCACCGGAAGCAACATCAACCAATACTGACACAATACAATCTGATACATCACGCTGAGCAATAAAAGCACAGCCCTCAGAATGTATAGGCCCCCAAAATACGCGAGAATTGTTACGAAAAATTTCTAGAGATTCAAGAGTAAATCCTGATCTAAGAATCGTATAATTCACTCCGGATTTAGCTAAAATTTGTTCAGTTTTTAGGTGAGAAAGCCCAAAAGAACTCGGTTTTTCTCTCCCTGCTCCCATAAAGGAGAGATAAACTATATGTCTAATTCCCGTACTTTGCGCTGCTTCAATAGCATTACGATGAAGTTGTTCTCGCTCCGGCGCACGTTCTGCCGGAGCCAAGAAAAGAATATCGTTTCCTATAAAGACTTCTTCCATTGCTTTTTTATCTGCATAATCACCAGTTATTACCTGATGCTTTTTTATTACCTCGGGACTTATTAAATTAGGATAACGCGTCATCAATGACATGCTGACAAGAGAAGGTGACGCCTCTCTTTCTACACTAAAAGAATCAAGAGTCCCGGCTATTTCGCGACAAATTGCAGATGCCGCTCCAGTTAAGATAATTTTCATAACTTGCCTCCTTGCTAAGTTACGTATTTGCAATCAGTTTAGAGGAATCAAGCATAAAAAACTGTTTAAGTTAGACGTCGTGTAACCGAATCAGCGAGCAAACGTCCCTTTTGAGTCAGCACAAGCCTGCCTTTAGAAAATATTTTTTCTTCTAACAAACCTTCTTTAATGAGCGATGGAATTTCTCCAATAACATCATTTTCTAGCTCATCAACGTGCAGTCCCTGAACCGTGCGTATTTTCAACATAACATTTTCCAGCTGTATATCTTGTAACGTTAAAATTTCATGCCCAGCTGAAGGTGATTGCAGTTTTCTAGCCTCGGCTGCATAGGCTAATGGATGTTTTCGGTTCCACCAACGGGTATTAAGAATATGCGAATGAGCACCAGGACCATACCCCCACCAATCATCACCTCGCCAATAAGCAATATTATGGTGAGAGGCAAAACGAGGATACTCTACTAACAGGTCTTCAGAAGTTTCCCCGCTAGAGCGAGCCCAATTGGATATTTCGTACCACTGGTATCCTGCCTTTGCCAAAAGATTATCTGCTAACAGATATTTTTCAGCTTGGTCATCGTCCTTTGGAGCAGGTAATTCCCCACGTTGAATCTGACGAAACATCTTGGTTCCCTGTTCAATGATTAGTGAATATGCCGATATATGGTCGGGCTGCAAAGAAATAGCCGTTTCAAGGCTTTCTTGCCACTGCTCAATAGTTTCCCCGGGAGTTCCATAAATTAAGTCAAGAGAACAGTCCAAACCTGCTTCTTTTGCCCATTGCACAACCAGCGGCACTCGTTGTGGATTATGTGTCCGATCAAGTGTGCTTAGCACTTGAGGGACAGAAGATTGCATCCCGAAAGAAACTCTTGTGAAACCCGCTTTCCTTAATGTAAACAATGCTCGCTTATCTACCGAGTCTGGATTTGCTTCTATAGTTACTTCAGCACCTTCACATAGACCAAAATTATTTTGCAAAGCAAATAAAATTTCCGTCAGGCTATTAGGCTCTAACATTGTCGGGGTGCCACCGCCAAAAAACACAGAAGAAAATTTTCGGTGCGGATATCCTGCTTCCTTCAACACTTGAGTCGAGAATTCAATTTCTTTTATTACACTTTGGTGGTAGCTAGAAATATCTGCACCCGGCCCAAACTCGTGAGAATAGGTATTAAAATCGCAGTATCCACAGCGTACTCGACAAAAAGGTACATGAATGTAGGCACTTAAAAGACGGGAGTATCCTTCCGGCGGAGTTTCAATTTTTCCGTTACTAGGAAGGGGAATGCCTATTGGTTGTTCCGATGCCACTTTTGTTAGAGGCCCGAAGGTGATTTTACGAATTCAAAATCATGGATGGAACGCCCCGCTCTAATTCCGCGATTCTCAAAACGAGTTAGAACCCTTCCTTTAAAACGCGGGGCAAAGCCGCCACGTTCCGGTTCAATGTCATGTGGATCTAGATTACGCCCCCGGTAGGGGTTCTCAAACCCTTCTACATTTTCAATAACTTCACGTATATGCCATGCATAGTCATCCCAGTCAGTGGCTAAACGCCATACCCCTCCCGGTTGTAATACTCTAAGAACTTGCTGGGCAAACTCAATTTGCACAAGACGACGTTTGTGATGGCGGGCTTTCCTCCAAGGATCGGGGAAAAAGGTCCACACTTCATTTAGGGAATTAGGCTCTAATAGCTCGCTGAGAACTTGAACCGCATCCGCTTCGATTAAACGTAAATTGGTAACTTTTTTAGCTACTGCTTTAGAAATCGTTTTAGCTATTCCCGGACGCCAAACTTCAAGGCCAAGATAGTTGTATTGGGGATTAGCCTGTGCGGCAGCAACAATTTGATCACCTGTACCGCAACCGATTTCTAAAACTAAAGGCGCATTTTTAGGAAAAGAAGCGGCTAAATTAAAATCATCATCCGGGGCTACGGAGGTCGCTCCCTGACGACGCGCTACCTCTAGCATGTAGGTAGGGGCATACTCATTCCAAGTATTTTCCAAGGAAATAGCCATGCGATTTCCTCTTCGTACAAAAGATTTAGTACGAGCTCGGAAACGTCCATCAGGGAGAAGGTCTTCCTGCTCCATTTCCACCGATGGAAGCGGGCCGTAAGAACGCGCGGTCACTTCTTTTCCTTTCCGGTGGGCGCATCAGATGTCAAGGCAGCAATAAAAGCATCCTGCGGCACATCTACAGAGCC
The DNA here is from genome assembly GCA_019218365.1 of Actinomycetaceae bacterium TAE3-ERU4. Classification (GTDB taxonomy): domain Bacteria; phylum Actinomycetota; class Actinomycetes; order Actinomycetales; family Actinomycetaceae; genus Boudabousia. The sequence goes on from JAHUUJ010000004.1 coordinate 132,243, forward strand.
GATAGCCTTCATTCGCTTCTTTCCTTCTTTTTGCTTCTCAAGTAGCTTACGCTTACGAGTAATGTCACCACCGTAGCATTTTGCCAACATATCCTTCCGCAGAGCACGTATTGTTTCACGCGCGATAATCCGAGATCCAACAGCAGCTTGAACGGGAACCTCGAACTGTTGGCGGGGAATTAATTCTTTAAGTTTACTGGTCATGCGTACACCATAGGCGTAGGCAGCATCTTTATGAACGATGGCGCTGAAAGCATCCACCTGATCCCCGTTAAGTAAAATATCAACCTTAACCAAATCAGCGCTTTGTTGTCCGTCAGGTTCATAGTCCATAGAAGCGTATCCACGAGTTTTCGATTTCAACTGATCGAAGAAGTCAAAAACAATTTCTGCAAGAGGTAGAGTGTAGTGCATCTCTACCCTATCGGTGGTTATATAGTCCATTCCAAGCATGGTGCCTCGTCGTTCCTGACATAGTTCCATAACCTGTCCTACGTAATCAGAAGGTGTCAGAATCGTACAGCGTACAACAGGCTCACGAATATCTTTTACCTTGCCAGAAGGAAACTCTGAAGGATTAGTCACCAATACCTGGGAGTTATCTTCCATAGTTACGTCATAAACAACCGAGGGCGCTGTAGCAATAAGATCTAGACCAAATTCGCGTTCCAGCCGTTCACGCACGATTTCCAGATGCAATAATCCAAGGAAGCCACAGCGGAACCCGAATCCAAGGGCAGCGGAAGTTTCAGGTTCATATGTAAGGGCAGCATCGTTGAGTTTTAGTTTATCTAAAGCCTCACGAAGATTCGGAAAATCTGATCCGTCAATTGGATAGATTCCAGAAAATACCATCGGTTTAGGGTCTTGATAGCCGTCAAGCGCCGTGGTTGCAGGATTGCTGGCTCCGGTTACGGTATCCCCGACTTTGGATTGCCGGACATCTTTAACACCGGTTATCAAATATCCTACTTCACCTACTCCCAATCCGGCACTTGCCTTTGGCTCAGGACTAATTGCGCCAATTTCAAGAAGTTCGTGTAGAGCTTTGGTGGACATCATCTGAATACGCTCTCGTGGACGCAACATTCCGTCTACCACGCGAATGTAGGTCACAACTCCCCTATAGGTGTCATACACAGAGTCAAAAATCATCGCCCTCGCGGGAGCGTTAGCATCACCTTCAGGGGCGGGAATCTCTTGAACAATTTTATCTAGCAGCTCAGGCACGCCCTGTCCGGTTTTACCAGATACCTTTAGACAGTCTTCCGGGTCACAGCCAATTAAACTAGCTACTTCTTCCGCATATTTTTCCGGTTGAGCTGCTGGCAAATCAATTTTGTTTAGTACTGGAATGATCACCATGTCGTTTTCCAACGCCATGTATAGGTTCGCTAATGTCTGCGCTTCGATTCCTTGAGCGGCATCAACAAGTAATAGCGCTCCCTCGCAGGCCGCTAAAGAACGTGAAACCTCATAGGAGAAGTCAACGTGCCCCGGAGTATCAATCATATTTAGCGCATATGCTTTGTCCCCTACCTGCCAAGGCATTCTTACCGCTTGAGACTTGATGGTGATCCCACGTTCTCTCTCGATATCCATTCGATCAAGGTACTGGGCTCTCATGTCTCTAGGCTGAACAACTCCGGTTGCTTGCAGCATACGGTCAGCCAAGGTCGATTTTCCGTGGTCGATATGGGCAATAATCGAGAAGTTCCGAATTAGGTGCGGCGGGGTGGCAGCAGGTTGAATTTGGCTGCTGAGTGACTCGCTTGGAATCGGGGGCACTGTTACCTCTCTTTATTATCTTTAGTATCGTCTGCAATTATCGCATGGCCTAGATTTTTTCGCGGGAAAGTGGGCTATAGCATGTTTCTTACTAAGCTAGGTAATACTATCTAATGATTAGCAGCAATTCTTGTAAAATTATCTCGTTAGCATGATTGGAGTTTTATGTCGTTCTTAGATTCGCTACTTAGGGTTGTAATCGGTGTCATTCAGGATATGACAAAATCAGGTCACCCTAAATCACGTTCGTCTTCTCGAACATATCCTCACGAAGCATCGAAAAAACACCATTCTAGTGTTAACTCTGTTCGAGAGTGGGATGTTCATTCACTTGGTCTTCCTGCTTTTCAATATGCCCCCCATGCCGATGGGATAGCCGATCCAGGCGAGGTTGTTTGGACTTGGATTCCTTATGAAGAAGACCCAACTCAGGGTAAGGATCGTCCGGTTATTGTGCTTGCAAGGGTAGGTGATGATTTAGTTATTTCCCAGTTAACAAGCAAAGACCACGATTTGGATGCAGCTCAAGAAGCTCACTGGGGACGTTATTGGTTTGACATAGGCACGGGAAATTGGGATTCACAAAGACGCCCTTCCGAGGCACGTGTAGACAGACTCTTGGTAATTCCTGCTTCAAAAGTACGTAGGGAAGGTGGGCGTCTGAATGAAAGTATGTTTAATAGTTTTTGTAATCACTTAAAGAAATTTCATCGGGCTTAAAGTAATACAGCTTCTCCGTCGTCCATCTCATATCCCTTTATTTAGCATTGAGCTTTAAATATATGGTAAAGTTCCTGATTGGATGTTCCACCGGTCGGAGGAATCATCCGGTCTGATCCACTCCACGGGTGTCCCCACGCCCCAGTCCCGGAAAAGACAAACCTCTCACCGACCCTGTAAGAACTAAGGCACGAAAGAGCAAACGTGGCAAACATTAAGTCCCAGAAGAAGCGCATCAAGACGAATGAAAAGCGCCGTCAGCGTAACCAGGCGTACAAGTCAGAACTAAAGACTTTCGTTCGCAAAACCCGTGAAGCTATTGCAGCTGGCGATAAGGAACAGGCCGAGGCCGCTCTGCGCGTTGTAGCGCGCAAGCTGGACAAGGCTGTATCCAAGGGCGTTATTCACAAGAACCAGGCTGCTAACCGCAAGTCAAAGTTGGCTAAGCAGGTAGTGGCTCTCTGAGCTATATAGCTTAATTGGGTACCCGAGTTAATCCGGGTACCCAATTTTTTATGCAAATAATATAATCAAGTACCTTATCGGTTCACAGCCGCTCTTTAGATTCGCCCAGCCTTAAGACGACAGCAGGTAATCAGGCATTTCTCAACTGCATGAATCTGATCGCGTGAGCCACCGTTTACTTCTTCTCCGGCTAGAGCTACAGCACTAATTGCCCCAGCTAGAGCACGAGGTGTCCATTCTGCCGCACACTCTCTTAACTCACGTTGACGTCTCGGAGTATCCCCGGGAGGGATATTTCCTTCAGCATATAGAGAAATATTCCGCATTTTTGCAGCTATTGCCCCAATTATTGCCTGTACACTAGCGCCACCTTCAATAGCTTGACGTAAGTGCACTAAGGCGGTCGCCATCCTCCCTTGAGCAACCGCATCCGCTACATCAAAAGCATTGGATTCTACTCGACCAGCAAAATATTCACGAACCGCTTTTTCTGTTATTTCTCCAGTTAAATCTGACAGTAGTTGTCCGGTGACTGCCGCTAACTCGCGAATGTCAGATCCAGCAGCTCTTACTAACGCATGTACTGCAGATTCTTCTATCTTACGTCTTGCAGAACGTACATCACCACGCACTAAATCCGCTTTTTGTGATTCCCATTTTAGCTCTGGACAATCAACCCACGAATACTTTTTTTTCATAAGATTCCAAGAAGGTTGTCCACGACGTCCAGCTCCTACCTGAATAACTACCCAAACTTGGTCTGCTGGACTTTCCAAGTATTTTCCTATTTCCGTGAAAAATGCATCGGTCCCGCTACCCCCGTTGATTATTCGTAACAATTTGGGCTCAGCAAAAAGGGATGGTGAAGTTTGGGTTGCGATAGAACCTGCCGTATATTTTCCAGCATCTAACTCTACGCGTTCTAGATGATTCCCATTTTCCTTTAAAAGCTGATTGCGAATACGCTCATAGGCCCTTTCTACAAGTAGTTCCTCTTTTCCCGTAATTATTACTATCGGGGCAGCGAAAGCTTGGTTCCAGGACAGAGCATTATTATTAGAAGCCATGTATATAGCGTGCCATGTAGGTAGGACTTTTAGAAACTGAAATTTCTAAATGTTACCTTTAATCCATTTTTTATCTTCGTAATGATTCTTTGTAAACGTTCTTTTTGCACTATTACCAGCAGCAGTGACAAAAGAACGAACAAAGCGTTATCTAAAGATGCAATTTGGGGAGGAAGGGGACGCAACCATTTATGAATCCAATAACAAGCTTGTAGGATTATCCAGTTTCCGCTTCTCATCGGTAACAGAAAAATCTCTGGGGGTACCAGAAAAAGAGAAAATAGTGCATTTATCATTCCCAGCATTACCATAGGAGCAGCTAGTAAACTCGCAAATACGTTAGTAAATATCCCCCAGGGGCTTGGAGTTATCCCTGCACTCAAGAGCAAGGGAGTAGTTGCCAATTGAGCACATAGGCTAAGGGTAAGACTTTCTTTCAAGAGTAATGGCATTCGTTTTGGCCATTTTTCTTTTAGTACAGAATAGTAACGACAGATAGCACCAGTAGATATCACCGATAGCCCAAATCCTAAAGAGGTCGAAAGATATGGCCAGATAAACAAAGAGATTAGAACAGTTATTGACAGGGCATTTTCTCCCTTTGTTTTTATCCCCACTAAAGCTGTGATTCCAAGACATAAAGTCATTATTAAAGCCCGAATAAGTGAAGGAGTAACTCCTACTAAAAGAGAATAAAAAATAGCTGTTATTAGCCCACCAATTATTGCTGCTTTACGTCCCCCAGGACGACCTTTTCGAGAGATTCCCACCAATAGGCTACCAACCGTTGCAACGATTCCTACATGGAGACCAGAAATCGCAAATAAGTGAGATATTCCAGCTGCGGCAATTGTTTGTTTGCTTCTTTTACTAAGATATTTTTGCTCACCAAGCGTAAGGGCAATCGCAATTGCGTTTACCTGATTTTCATCTTTTATTTTGTCTTCATTCTTTAGATATAAGGTTTTAGAAAATGAATTACTTATTAGGTTTGGGACAGACAGAAAAGAAAATTTTTTTTCTCTTTGTAGAACTTCTTTCACTTTAATTTGCAATGCTGGTTTCCCCTGCCCTGGGTTTAATTTATTTTCTCCTTTAACCAGCACTCGATCTCCAAGATTTAATATTTTTTCCTTGGAGAATTTAAGATAACAAGTCTGCAATGTTCTATTTTCGTTACCTAGCAGGGCACATTCGCTTCCATAAAAATTCGTTTTTCCTATTTGCCGAGGTCGGGAAAGAAGTAGTATTTCCTGTGTTTGTTTTCCGTTTTTTACTATTTGTCTAGCTCGTTGCAAGTGCCAAAAAGAGGAACAATAAATTACTAGTGAAACAAATAGGATAAGAGCTATACTCATCCACTGTTTTCGTCTTAGGCTTCTTCTGCTTTCTCGCTCTTCTCTTCTTTTTTCTACCTCATTTTCTGCACGCTCTTTCTTTATATCGAGCTGATCTAACGTAATAACTTGATTGTGAATACATACAAAAATAAGGATTGATGCTAGCGCAATTAGCGAATAGGAAACCGAATATCCTCTTTGAGATATCCAGGCTGTACTCCACGCAGCAATCGTAATTGCCCAGGGAAAAAGAGGGGAAAGATGAAATTTCATTTTCTAATTTCGATAGTTTCAGATTCTTTTACGCTTTCAATAATCCGTTTGGAAATACCCTTGACTCGAGATAAATCTTCAATATTTTGAAAACGTCCCTTACTTTTTCTTGATTGAATAATCCTTTCGGCTAAAGCTGGGCCAACTCCAGGAATTTTCTGAAGTTCATTAGAAGTAGCAGAGTTTATATCTATACTTATTTTTGCCCTGTTGAAGATGCCATCGTTTCCTGCAGATTTAGCGTATTTTCCCTCTTCCTCACTATTGTTTTTAGTGGATATAGGCACATGTATATGCGCTGCATCTTCCAGTGGTTTTGCCAGATTTATACCATTTACATTTCCTTCTTTTTTCACTCCTCCAGCAGCTTTTAGAGCATCAATTACCCGTTTTTTCTTCTCTAGTTCATAAACGCCAGGTGCGTTAACTGCTCCGCTTACGTACACCATGAGCTTTTCTTTATTTTGCTCACTTTCTTTTGCGTCCTTTAGGGTTCTCGAAAAATTATCGTTTTCTATCAGGATATTTTTGTCCTTTTCCGTTCTTTGTGCTTCTGTATGGGAGTTCTTTTCACTCTTTTCCGCCATTTCAGATTTCAAGTAAGAAGCTTGTACTTCTTTGCCAGGGAAAAATAAACATCCCTTTAGGGCTAGGAATAGGGCTATGACAATAAGCAGAACCGCTGCTTTTCCTTGTTTCCCTTTTTTCCTATATTCGTTTTTTCTTTCTAATCTATCTGTAGAGGAAGCGGAATCATAGACAGCCTTAACTAATTTTTCTGCTCTGTAGCGGTGTAAAAAATCGTTCATATCTTTAGTTTCTAAAGAAAGAACGACTTTGCTACCTGTTTTTAGACAAATTGTGGATTGTGTTTTTGTCAATAAGTTATTTTCTTCCCCCTTCTCAGACTGTTATCGTCGCCTTATTACCTCTAATATGGTTTTCATGACCATAGATCTCGAACAATTGAAAGCTCAGGCAGCAGCTGCGCAGGCGCAGGCTGAAGCTGCCGAGGCAGAAGCAAAAGCAAAAGCGGCGGCAGCTCGGGCCGCTCTACTCGCTGCGCAACTAGCGCAAGCCGAATCTTCGATATCCGTTGATTCTCCTACCGCAGAAGATACAACGCCGTCTGCTACTTCAGCAGACACCGCTGTTTCCGCAAACGGAGCATCTGAGGGAGAAGTGACAGAAGAATCAACTAATCCCGCACTGGCAGCGGCTTACTGCCCGAAAACAGCCCATCTCACCCTGGGAATTTTACGTACTCCTGATGGAGGCCCCGATCGGGCAACTAAGATTCGAGTTCCACTTTCCATGTTCAACCGTCATGGTTTAGTAGCCGGGGCTACCGGTACAGGTAAGACTAGAACACTACAGTTAATCGCCGAATCACTAAGTGAAAATGGGATTCCTGTTCTTCTCTCGGACGTGAAGGGAGATTTAACAGGTATCGCGCAGGCCGGGCAAGCATCAGAAAAATTACTTTCACGTACTCAGGCCAATGGGCAAGATTGGCAGGCAACTGCTTTTCCTGCAGAGTTTATGACAGTTGGCGACGCAAATGAAACAGCCCCCGGTGTCTCACTGCGAACACGCGTATCTGACATGGGTCCTTTATTGCTTGCACGTTCTCTTGACCTCAATGAGACTCAAGAACAGGCTCTTCAACTTGTTTTTTCATGGGCAGATAAAAAAGGTCTACTCCTGGATGATTTGAAAGATCTAAAAGCTGTTATTTCTTTCCTGGTAAGCGATGAAGGGAAACCAGAGCTAAAAAATATTGGAGGAATCTCTTCAGCTACCGCTGGGGTAATTCTTCGGTCTGTATCTGCTCTTGAATCTCAAGGTGGTGACAAATTTTTTGGAGAACCAGCTTTTGACACAGCAGATTTACTACGCCTAGCTCAAGATGGCAAGGGTCTGGTGAACATTTTACGTCTTCAAGATCTTTCCCAGCGCCCAGCTCTAGTCTCCACTTTCCTAATGTGGATTCTGGCTGACCTATTTAGTTCCCTCCCTGAAGTGGGCGACGCGGAAAAGCCTAAATTGGTCTTCTTTTTTGATGAAGCACATCTCTTATTCAAGGATGCTTCAAAAGAGTTTCTCCGCCAAATTGTGCAGACTGTACGCCTAATTCGTTCTAAGGGAGTGGGAATTTTCTTTGTTACACAAACCCCCAAAGATGTTCCTGAAGATGTCCTCGGACAGCTTGCTGGACGTGTTCAGCATGCGCTTCGCGCCTATACACCTAACGACGCGAAGGCTCTGAAGGCTACAGTTTCAACTTTCCCGAATACTGACTACGACCTCGAAGAATTATTAACCACTTTAGGAACAGGACAGGCAGTAGTAACCTTCCTAAATGAAGATGGTGCTCCCTCCCCAGTCGCACCTACACGTTTATGGGCACCCCGCTCGGTAATGGGAGAGGCTGACTCTCAAGTACGCGATTCACTTATTGCTGCTTCCCACCTAGTCCGCAAATACGCGGTTAGGGAAGATGACCTTTCAGCCTATGAAGTCCTTACCCAACAGGCAAAACAGGCCGAGGAAAAAGCAGCTCAAATGGCTCAGCAAGAAGCTGATGAAGCCGCGCGTAAGAAGCAAGAAGAAGAAGCAAGAAAGCTACGTGAACAACAACAAAAAGAATATGAGCGCCTGAATCGCCAACAAAATACCCAGAGAAGTTCACGTTCTTCCTCAAGGTCTACATCCCCGGTAGAAAAGGTACTTGGTTCTCTAGCTCGTTCAGTTGGAACCCAACTAGGGCGCGAGATTACTCGTTCCATATTTGGCACTAGGAGAAGATAATGAAGACAATAGGTTTTCTAGGTGCCGGCAATATGGCCGGAGCTATCGTTCGTGGACTTGTGCATGATGGCTATTTGCCTACTTCACTTCTAGTTACAGACCGCTCCGCAACTAGAGCTCCGGCTCTCGCTCAAGAACTGGGGGTGAAATATTACTCAGAGGCTACCTATCTTGTGGGAGAATCCGATATTTTAGTTTTGGGGATGAAACCGCACCATCAGTCTTCTGCACTGGAAAACCTTAGAAATTCGCTAGAAGAATCTTCCCCTCTAGTAATATCGTTAGCCGCTGGGCGCACCTGTAAACAAATAGAAAATTCTCTGCCTGCCAGCTCTCGGGTAATAAGAGCTATGCCCAATGTTGCAGCTGCAATTGGAGAATCAATTACGGGTCTAGCTAAGGGTAGCAATGCTACATCCGAAGATTTACAAATTGCCTCAGAAGTCCTTGCGGCTGTAGGTAAAACTATCGTAATTGAAGAAGAATATTTTCCTGCCTTTACGGCACTTGCAGGTTGTTCCCCAGCCTGGTTTTCCGCCTGTGTAGACGCGCTCGCTCAAGCTGGAGTAAGTGGCGGAATATCTAAGAAAGACAGTACCTACGCAGTCGCTAATGCACTCATCGGAACTGGAAAACTAATTCTCAACTCGCTAGAAGGTGGCGCTGCCCCCGCGAGAATAATAGATAGTGTTTGTTCTCCCGGGGGATCCACTGTAGCAGGTTTATTAGCCGCGGAAAGTAGTGGATTAAGAAAAGTGTGGTTGGACGCGTTTTCAGCTGCTCTCAAGCAAGACCAAAAAATATCTAAGAAGTAGCTTAATATACTGTACATATGCGAATTTCCGCCAGTAGTTTGATTAGTAGAAAAGACCAAAAATGACTCTAAAGAGATTGCCTGCTTTCCCACAAGATATTCCCTCAGCTAACGCTCCGGATCGGGTTAGTGCAGACGGCTTGGAAAACAAATGGGGCCAATCGTGGGAAGAACAATCAACCTATGCTTTCGAGCGAGATGCCGAACGTGAATCGATTTTCTCAATTGATACTCCTCCTCCTACTGTCTCAGGATCTTTGCACGTAGGTCACGTTTTTTCTTACACTCACACTGACGTTGTTGCTCGATACAAGAGAATGTCTGGTTCCGCAGTTTTCTACCCTATGGGATGGGACGATAACGGTTTACCGACGGAACGTCGCGTACAAAATTACTTTGGTGTCCGTTGCGACCCTTCTTTACCTTACGACCCCGATTTCGTTCCTCCTCACGTTGGTGGTGAGGGTAAATCCATTAAGGCTAGCGATCAGCTACCCATTTCCCGTAAGAACTTTATTGAGCTTTGCCAGCGACTGACCGCCGAAGATGAGCAGCAATTTGAGAGCCTTTGGCGCTATCTTGGCCTATCGGTTGACTGGAAATACACTTATCAGACCATTGGGGAACGCGCTCGTAAAGTAGCTCAGGCAGCTTTCTTGAATAATCTTGAACGAGGAGAAGCCTACCAAGCTGAAGCACCAGGTCTTTGGGACGTCACTTTCCAAACGGCAGTAGCACAGGCTGAACTTGAAGCTCGTGAATATCCAGGGCATTATCACGCACTAGCTTTCGAAACCAAGAATGGTGATTCCGTCGTTATCGAAACTACACGTCCAGAATTACTTCCTGCCTGTGTTGCTTTGATCGCTCACCCCGATGATGAACGCTACCAGCATCTCTTTGGAACCACCGTCACCTCCCCCGGTTTTAACGTTGAAGTTCCTGTTCTTGCTCACTCGGCAGCAGAAATGGACAAGGGAGCTGGAATCGCAATGTGCTGTACTTTTGGTGACATTACCGACGTACAGTGGTGGCGCGAGCTTAATTTGCCAATGCGCTCAGTACTACGCAAAGATGGACGCCTGATCGCAGAAACTCCAGAGTGGATTACAGACGAGTCTGGGCGCGCGCTCTATGCTGAATGTGCAGCTAAAACTACATTCTCCGCTCGTAAAGTAATCGTTGAAGCTCTTATTTCTACCGGGCAAATGCTAGGTGAGCCTAAGCCTACCCAGCGTATGACTAACTTCTTTGAAAAGGGCGATAAACCCTTGGAAATTGTAACCTCACGTCAGTGGTATATTCGCAACGGGGGCCGTGAATACACACGCGCTTCTTCTTCTACAGATTTACGGGAAGAACTAATTGCACGTGGCCAAGATTTGGAGTTCCATCCTGATTTCATGCGCGTGCGTTACGAAAACTGGGTTAAGGGGCTAAATACTGACTGGCTAGTTTCTCGTCAGCGTTTCTTTGGGGTTCCGCTGCCCTTGTGGTACCGCATCACTGAAGCTGGAGATGTTGACTACTCCCAGGTCCTAGCTCCCTCGTTGGACATGCTTCCAGTTGATCCAACGGTTGATTGCCCGCCTAATTTTAGTGAAGAACAGCGTGATATTCCTGGTGGATTCACCGCTGAGCTTGACATCATGGATACCTGGGCAACTTCTTCACTGACTCCAGAACTAGCTACTGGTTGGCTTGAGGATGAAGAATTATTCTCTAAGCTCTTTCCAATGTCTGTGCGTCCGCAAGGACAAGATATAATCCGTACTTGGTTGTTCTCCACCGTGGTTCGTTCCCACCTTGAGTTCAATTCGCTTCCTTGGAAACACGCCACAATTTCTGGATGGATTCTCGACCCTGACAGGAAGAAAATGTCAAAGTCCAAGGGAAATGTTGTCACCCCTATGGGACTTTTAGAAAAGCACGGGTCAGATGCAGTGCGTTATTGGGCGGCATCAGCTCGATTAGGTACTGACGCAGCTTTTGATGAAGCCCAGATGAAGGTTGGACGTCGTCTAGCTATCAAACTTTTGAATGCTTCTAAGTTTGCTTTAACTATGGATGCTGACGAAAAGAAGATTCTTTTGGATCCAAATTTGGTCACCACGCCAATTGATAAGGCGGTATTGGCAAAATTGGGAACTGTAGTTAAACAAGCTACCGATGCGTTTGAGGTTTTTGACCATACTCGTGCTCTAGAAGTTACGGAATCCTTCTTCTGGCAGTTCACCGATGATTATCTTGAACTTGTAAAGGAACGTGCATATAACCGTGAGGGGCTGTGGTCTATCGAAGAAGCTAATTCCGCTCGCGCGGCACTAGCACTGGTAGTTAATACCGTTGTACGTTTGTTAGCTCCTTTCTTGCCCTATAGCGCAGAAGAAGTATGGTCTTGGTACCGTGAAGGTTCAATCCATGTTTCCAGTTGGCCAATAGTAGATGAGTTTATTTCTGTTGCGGGAGATTCTTCTTTGCTAGAAGTAGCAGCAGGTGCTTTGATTGCACTGCGTAAGATAAAGTCAGAAGCTAAGGTATCCCCCAAGACCCCCATTCTCAGTGCAATTCTTGAAGTCCCTGAAGGTAGTGCAAAGCACCTTGAATTGTTACGACAGGACTTGGAAAAGGCTGCGGTGGTTACCGGTACTTTAGAGTTCACCGAAACCGCTTGTGAATCAATCACTATGCAGTCCTCTACTCTAGGCGAACCCCCTGCTAAAAAGCGAAAGTGAGCTGAAATGTTCGGTAGCAAAAACCCTGATCCTATAGCTGAAGTAGAAGAAACCAATTTAGATTCTTCTGCACAATCGCAGGAAAAGCCAGGAGAAACAGAAGTATTTGAGTGGCATGGCCCAGTTATGGCTAAAACCGACTCTTCTATGACTCTTCCTTGGCTTTTAGCCGATAGGGTCTCCCGCGCTGCACACTTTACGCTAATTGAGGTTAAGAACTCTCTTGGCCGTGGTTGGCGTCGAGTTACCGCCGAAGAATTTGCTGCTGATGTCATGACAACCGCAAGAGGTCTAGTTGGTTTGGGACTTGCTCCCGGTGATTCCATTGGAATTATGGCCCATACCTCCTACGAGTGGACTTTATTAGATTTTGCTTCTTGGTCCGCTGGGTTAGTGGTAGTTCCAATTTATGAAACTTCGTCTTCAGAACAGATTTCTTGGATTGCTACTAATTCTAATTTACGGCTTGTCGTTACTGAGACTGACGCAATGCGTCGATTGGTACATTCATCAGTTCCGGAAGGCCAGCTACTTGACGTATTAGCTCTTGATGATTCAGGAATTGTCAGGATTAAAGAAGCTGGACGTGAAGTAGCTGAGGCTGCTGTGGAAGAGCGTACTGCTTCTTTAAATACAGATTCGTTAGCTACCATTATTTATACTTCCGGTACTACTGGACGTCCTAAAGGAGTAGAACTAACTCACGGCAATTTCACTATTTTAGCCTTAAATGGACACGAATGGATGCCAGAGATTTCCAATACAAAGGATTCTCGTTTACTTTTGTTCTTGCCATTGGCACACGTATATGCCCGTTTCTTGGAGGTCTTCCAGATTTCCGGAGAGGGAGTTCTTGGACATACGCCGAACGTAAAGAGTTTGCTGGATGATTTAGCTACCTTCCGACCTACCTGTCTTTTAGCAGTCCCGCGTGTACTGGAAAAGATTTACAACTCGGCAGACGCTAAAGCTTCTTCTTCTAAAACTAAAAGTCGTATTTTTCGTTGGGCTGTTCGTGTAGCAATTGATTATTCTCAGGCTTTAGATACTGAAAACGGTCCGACCAAAACCTTACGTTCACAGCATTTATTGGCGGATCGTCTGCTTTATTCTAATTTGAGATCTCTCTTAGGTGGAAATGTTAAGTATGTAATTTCCGGTGGCGGCCCTCTCGGATTACGTTTGGGACATTTCTTCCGTGGAGTAGGACTTAATATTCTGGAAGGCTACGGTCTTACCGAGTGCTTAATTGCCTCTGTTAATACCGTCCGTCTAACTAAGATTGGCACTATTGGTCCTCCTATTTCTACTTTAGGGTTCCGGATTTCTGATGAGGGTGAGATTCAGATTTCTGGGCCTTCTGTGATGCGCGGATACCATAATAATCCTGAAGCAACTAAAGATGCCTTTACGGAAGATGGATGGTTCCGCACTGGGGACATTGGTTCCGTTGATTTTAACGGCTACGTTAAAATCACTGGGCGGGCCAAAGAGCTGATTGTTACTGCAGGAGGTAAGAATGTGGCTCCCGCAGTTCTAGAAGATCCCCTACGTGGGCACCCGCTTATTAGTCAGGTTGTAGTAGTGGGAGATAAACGTCCATTTATTGCTGCCTTGATTACCCTGGATGCGGAGATGCTCCCTCTGTGGCTTACTAATCACGGGCTTCCTCATATGGATGTGGCCCAGGCCGCCCGCCACCCCGAAGTAATCGCAGCGCTGGAGCGTGCTGTAGAACGGGCTAATTCTCAGGTATCTAGAGCAGAATCTATCCGTAAGATTAAAGTTCTAGTAACTGATTTTACCGAGGATAACGGGATGCTTACCCCCTCTATGAAGGTAAAACGCCCACAGGTGCTGGCTGCTTTTAAATCTGAGATTGACGAAATTTACGGCGGCCCTGCTGAGCATAGACGTTAAATTCATTTTATATAGTGGGGCCTCACGAAGTATCTATTTCGTGAGGCCCCACTATGTTAGTACTAAGCGCTTTTTCTTCCCTGAATTTGAGATTTTGGCGTAAGTATCGGATCAGCCCCGTCAGTAACAACTTCTGGAGTAATTGTCACTTTACCGATACCGGGAACTGATGGAAGTTCAAACATCGTTTCTGAAAGTGTAGTTTCGATGATTGAAGATAGAGCCCGTGCTCCAGTAGCCCGACTTGCTGCCTTAGTAGCGATAGCGCGTATAGCTTCTGGAGTGAACTCTAATTCCACACCATCTAACGCGAATAGGTGGCTGTATTGCTTTACTAATGAATTTCGGGGTTCGGTAAGCACCCGTTCTAAATCTTCAATCTGTAACTCAGAAACCGTTGCTAACACGGGCAAACGGCCAATAAATTCAGGAATCATACCAAATTTATGTAAGTCCTCTGTAGTTACCTGTGAGTATAAATCACCATGTTCAGCGTCAGATTTAAGATCAGAGCCGAATCCGGTAGTACGTTTGCCAAGACGTGATTTAACAATCGTATCTATCCCGGCAAAAGCTCCAGCTGCAATAAAAAGAATCCCGGATGTATCAATTTCAATAAATTCCTGGTGCGGGTGCTTTCTTCCAGGATTAGGAGGAACCGATGCCTTGGTGCCTTCAATAATCTTAAGTAGCGCCTGCTGTACACCCTCCCCCGAAACGTCACGGGTAATAGAGGCATTTTCTGCCTTTCGGGCTATTTTATCAATTTCGTCTATATAGATAATTCCTCGCTGTGCACGGGATATGTCCCCGTCAGCAGCTTGGATTAATTTGAGAAGAATATTCTCAACATCTTCACCTACATATCCGGCTTCGGTAAGAGCAGTAGCATCAACTATGACGAAAGGAACTTCCAACATTTTGGCAAGTGAACGCGCAAGATGTGTTTTTCCCACTCCGGTTGGGCCAAGCATGAGAATATTCGATTTCGTCATTCCCATGTTAACGTCTTCATTTTGATTTTCGTTATTTACACGTTTGTAGTGATTATAAACTGCGATGGCTAATGCGCGTTTAGCACTGTCTTGTCCAATAACGTAACGGTTTAAGAATTCGTATATTTCTTTTGGCTTAGGTAATTCGGTGAGGGCTACCGGTGCAGAAGATTGATCTGTTTCTTCACCGAGGATTTCGTTACAAAGTTCCACGCATTCGTTACAGATATATACGCCGGGACCACCGATTAGCTTCCTTACTTGTTTTTGGCTTTTTGCACAGAAAGAGCACTTAAGTAGTTCGGTGGTGTCGCTAATGTGGGTCATTTGGCCTCCGTCTTTAGCGTCTGCAGATGCGATTACTTAAAGAGCTTAACGGTACTTACCTTAGCTCTTGTGCTAACACGCGCACGAGACCTCGATATTTAGTGTCTCGTGCGCGTGTTAGAAGAAGTATTAGGCGTTCACCTTACGGCTGGCCAATACCTGATCAATTAGCCCATATTCTAGAGCCTGCTGAGCGGTTAGGATTTTATCTCGGTCAATATCGCGCGAAACTTGTTCCTTAGTGCGCCCACTATGCGCTGCTAGCGTGTTTTCTAGCCAATCGCGCATACGGTCCATCTCATCTGCCATGATTTCAATATCTGAGGCCTGTCCTCGCATACCTTCCATTGCGGGCTGATGAATCAGCACTCGCGCGTTAGGAAGGGCGAGGCGTTTCCCAGGAGATCCCGCAGCTAATAACACAGCAGCGGCAGAGGCTGCCTGCCCAAGGCAGACAGTCTGTATTTCTGGGCGAATGTACATCATGGTGTCATAAATAGCCGTTAGAGCAGTGAACGATCCTCCGGGACTGTTAATGTACATGGTAATCATTGCATCAGGATCTTGGGACTCCAAGACCAGTAGCTGCGCCATCACATCGTCAGCAGAAGCGTCATCTACCTGTACACCTAGAAATACAATTCGGTCTTCAAATAGTTTTGCGTAAGGATCCTGACGCTTAATTCCATAAGCGGTGCGCTCCTCGAACTGCGGCAGCACATATCGTGCTTGTATATCGGGACGAACTAGTCCTTGTGGGGATTGAATGGTCATTTTTACCTCTTCGTACCTTATCTTTATCAGGAAACGCCACCGCCGCCAGAAACATCTGCGGCGCCACTTACAACATGGTCAATGAAGCCGTATTCGAGGGCTTCGTGGGCAGTAAACCAGCGGTCACGGTCTGAGTCTGCGAGAATCTGCTCAAGTGATTTACCGGTACGTTCTGCAGTAATCTGCGCTAGGGTTTTCTTCATCTGAATAATTAGGTCAGCATTAATCCTAATGTCCGAGGCTGTTCCACCGGCACCGCCCGATGGTTGGTGCATAAGAATTCGTGCATGCGGGGTTGCATATCTCTTTCCGGGAGCCCCAGAGGTTAGAAGATGCTGTCCCATCGAAGCTGCCATTCCCATTGCAACTGTTGCCACGTCAGGCTTAATAAATTGCATGGTGTCATAAATTGCCATCCCGGCCGTAACAGAACCTCCAGGACTATTGATGTACAGGTAAATGTCACGTTCAGGGTCTTCTGCAGCCAATAACATCATCTGTGCACAGATAAGATTGGCGTTGTCGTCGCGCACTTCTTCTCCGAGCCAGATAATGCGCTCTTTCATCAATTTCGAGTACACATGTTGGCTCATTCCCATCGAAGCGGCACTGGCTTCGCTATGGTTACTTGGATAGGTCACGAAATCTCCTTGGTATCCTTCGGCCTTATTTTCTAAATGTCTTGCCTTCAAAATTAACCGGTTTATTATAGTTTTTCCTATTTCGCTCGGTTCTTTTCGCTTTAGGCGCAGGTAATTTTAAATGAGGTGTCCCGGGATACCCTTGGGCTCCCGGGACACCTCATTTAAGTTTCAGAAGATAATCAGTCTTCTTTTTTAGCTGCAGTTTTCTTGGCTGCAGGCTTCTTTTCAGTAGCCTTCTTTGCAGTGGTCTTCTTGGCTGCAGGCTTCTTTTCAGTAGCCTTCTTTGCAGTAGTTTTCTTGGCTGCAGGCTTCTTTTCAGTAGCCTTCTTTGCAGTAGTTTTCTTGGCTGCAGGCTTCTTAGCAGGTTTTTCTTCCTGAGTTTCTTCTGCGGTGTCTTCACCAAGGGCGTCCTTGGTAAATTCACTCATGTCAACATCATTTCCTTCCGTGTCCTTGACCTTGACATCAGCTAGCGAAGCAGCAACTGCCTTTGTACGAGCAAGCTCCGCATAGATAGAAGCCATCTGCTGCTGGTCAGAAAGCAGCTGCTGCGGTTCAATTCCATAAGCTTGAGATGCTTGGAATACAAACTGCAAGAGATCCTGCTGCTCAACTTTAACACCAGTTTCTTCAACAAGACGGTCAAGAAGAATCTCCTTACGCAGACTGGCTTCAGCCTGGGCGCGCAGTTCCTCCTTATTACCTTCCTGCCCCTCGACAGACTCATCAATAATCTGCTTGGGCAAAGGAAGCTCTACCTTTTCAGATAGGACCTCAACTAGCTTGTCGCGAGCATCAACAGCTTGCTCAGCACGCTTTTGATCTTCAACCTGCTTCTTAATATCAGCCTTTAGTTCTTCAACCGTATCGAATTCTGATGCCATCTGAACGAAATCTTCATCAACTTCCGGTAGCTCACGTTCCTTAACAGAACGAACCGTAACCTTAATTACAGCCTTTTCTCCTGCGTGCTCACCACCGGCTAGTTCAGATTCAAAAGTGGTGTCTTCATCAACAGCAAGCCCGACAAGGGCCTCATCAAGTCCTTCGAGCATGGTCTTGGAACCGACTTCATAGGAAACACCGGACATAGAATCGATTTCTTCGTCATCGATGCTAGCAGTAAGATCGATAGAAACGAAGTCTCCATCTTTAGCCGCACGATCAGCGTTCTTCAGAGTGCCAAAACGCTTACGCAGGTTTTCAATCTCATTTTCTACGTCAGCATCCGCAACCTCAATCTGGTCAACGGTAATCTCAATGTCTTTTAGCTCTGGCAGTTCAAACTCAGGGACGCAGAGAATCTCAGCGGTGAAGACTAATTCGCCGTCGAATGCACCACTTTCAGAAGGAATCTTGTCAATAGAAACTTCAGGCTGAGCCAAGGGCTTAATGTTGTTTTCCAGCAGGGCTTCACGGTAAAGACCACCAAGCGCTTTGTCAATAGCGGTCTGAATTACGTAAGAACGACCGATACGCTGGTCAATAATGCGCGGGGGAACCTTTCCCTTACGGAATCCAGGTACGCTAACCTGCTGGGAAATTTCCTTGTAGGCAGCCTTCATCGGCTGGTCCAGTTCCTGTGCGGGAACTTCGACTGTCAGCTTAACCTTGGTCGGTTCAAGGGTCTCAACGGTACTCTTCACTGCGAGTGCTCCAAATAATGCTAGTAGTTACGGCGTTGTCGCCAAGTCATACCCACCAATCCTAACGTAATGCCCAGAGACATAAAACTTAACGAATGGTGGGTTCACGCACAGCGCAGATATTTTCCTATTTTTCTATCTTTTCTACACTTATCTCTAAGTTAAGCTGGAAGATTATTAGACAGATTGTTCAGAAAGAGACGATATGAATAACCCCAGGCGCTCCCCCGGTTGGTTTAGCGACATGCCCAAATACGCCTGGGGAGTATTGTTATTGGCAGTTTTAAGCTTCATAATTCAAGGAAAAGCACTGGCCGCCTTTAATAATCCACTCTCAAAGTGGCATGGCAATTTCATTCTCTATTATTTGGGCGCCGGTACCCTATTACTTGCTTTTGTCCTGCTAATTATTTTTGCTTTTATTTGTTGGAAAATAACAGAACAAAGACGCGATTTAATAAATCGGCAAATTGGGGAAGAACATTATAAAAAACACTACAGTTAGAAACACGTTATTTCATACGCTGTCGGCTAACGTGTTTGCATTGGCCCTAAGTCCTAAATAGTCTAGTTAGGGACAGGGCTCTCACAGAGCTTGAGATGTTCTATTCCTCCCATGGAACCCAAGAACCAAATTGATTGGAGCTATCTTGAAAAAGAAAATTAGCGTACTTATCGGTAGTTTGCGAGGCGCCTCGGTAGCTCGCAAAATTGCACACAATGTAATTCCAATGTTTTCAGATGATTTCGAAGTAGAAATCGTTGAGATTGCAGATTTGCCACTTTACAACTTTGATTACGATGACCCTTCGGTTCCCGAAGTAGCTCTGCCTGCCGAATACACTCGTTTCCGCGAGACAATCAAAGCCTCTGATGGAGTTTTGTTCGTTACTCCGGAAAACAACCGTTGCATTCCCGCTTGTCTAAAGAATGCAGTTGATATTTGCTCCAAGCCCAATAACGATGTTGCCTGGAAGAATAAGCCTGCCGCAATCATCAGCCATTCAATCGGACGAATGGGTGGATACTCAAGCCACAAGAATCTAAAGCTAGCACTTTCTTATTTTGCTATGCCGATGGTTCCCCAGCCTGAGGTTTTTCTATCCAATTCTCACGATTTAGTTAACGAGGAAGGTAAGATTACAGCCGAATCTACCCTCGAGTTCCTCCAGGGCTACATTAACCAGTTCTCTGACCTGGTTAAGAACACCACTAAATAAAACTTTTAACATGTAGGCGGGGGAATAACCAAAAGGTTATTCCCCCGCCTACATGTGTTGCAATTAGTTTGCAAGGCTACATAGCGTCTTCTTCAACATAAAGGTCACGGTCGCGAGTTTCCACGGTGTTGTATGTGGTAAATACAGTGATTCCCATAAGGAGGGTCATCATAATAGCAACTGCTAACCAGCCACCAAAGTAAGCGAGTATGACAGTCCCGATCATCGGAAGCAATCCACCTCCAATAGCACCAACTTCACGTGCCACAGTAAGTGCCGAATAACGGTAACGAGATCCAAAGATTTCAGGAAGCTGCGGGCTTTGTACTCCCATAGCTCCTTCTGCGGGGAAACAGAAACAGAAAACCATCACGGCAGTTACTGCCGCAAAATGTCCGGTATTTACCAACAAAAAGGCAAAGACTGGGAATATCATCATAATCACCGAGTAGATAAGACCCGCTTTACGACGACCAATTTTGTCCGAGACCCATCCACCAAACAGTCCCCCGGCGATACCGACCGTAGCACCGATTAAGGTTGCACTCGAAAAAAGCTTTCCACCATCTTTGACAACATAGTTAACAAAATATCCAGCCATGAACGCTTGATACATAAAAGAGTGTCCAACGCAGGGGAAGGTAAATCCAATAATACGCAGCATGTTTCCACGAGAGTTTTGCAATGCATCAGTCAAAGGAGCTGCTTTTTGAGCACGCTCTTTAAATGCTTTCTGCTTTTCTAAGAAGACTGGCGATTCTTGTAATTTAACACGCAACCAGAGAGCAAAGAAGGTAACGATTACGGTCAACCAGAACGGAATACGCCACGCCCAAGCAATAATCTGTTCAGTGCTAAAAGATGCCAACACTACTGTCCAAACGAAAGCTCCTAAAACAGTACCTGCCGAGGCTCCAGCCCAAACCCATGAGGCGGTCCAACCACGTTTCCCGATAGGGGCAATCTCAGTTAGATAGGTAGTACCGGATGTATATTCGGCACCAACAGCAGCACCTTGGAAACAACGGCACAGAACTAGCAAAATGGGAGCAAAAATGCCGATTGTTTCATAGGAGGGAATAAGACCGATGCTGAAGGTAGCAGCTCCCATGATTAGAACCGTGGTTGAAAGTACCCATTTACGACCGCGTGTTTCCCCTAGGTGAGAGAAGACCAAACCACCAATAGGGCGGATAAGGAACCCAACCCCGTACACCCCGAAAGAAGCAATTAAGCTGACTGCCGGTGAAGCATCAGCAAAGAATACGTGACTAAATACAAGGGCAGCCGCAAGAGAGAACAGTGTCATTTCCATCTGGTCGAGGGCAGTACCCATTGCAGCCCCAAGCTTCGCGCGCTTTAGCTGCCTCTTAAACTCAATAGAGCCTTGCGCAGGCGCGGCTACTGTCTGAGTGCTCATGAAATCTCCTTTGACGATATAGAGCATAGGGAATACCTACGTTTCTCACACATCCATAAGGCTAAACCTTAAAATGCGTTTCACTTGATGAAACAAGCGTTTCAGCAATTGAGACTACTTTATACTGAAGTGCTTAAATAAAGCAACATATCTGGGGAAGCTTTTTCGAAAACTTAGTGTTTTGGCAGCATTTTCAATGATATTTTGCTCTTTTAACCCCTTTTTATTTTTATCTATTTACGATTAAGGGCTAAAGACCTAGGTAGAATTATCTTCGAAAAGAACTATAGGAAGAGAAAAGGAAACTTTATGACGCTAGCAAACTGGGCAACTTGTTTACTTACTTTTTCTCTAGCAGTCATCTCTCCTGGCCCCGATTTTTTACTGGTACTACGCACTTCTCTCAAATTTGGTAGTTCACAGGGAATTGCCACTGCCGCAGGAATAGCTGGCGGAACATCCTTATGGTCTATAGGAACACTTGCAGGTGTCTTATCTTTACTAACGACAAGGCCTCAGCTCACTTTTTACTTTCATTTCCTAGGAGCCTTTTTCCTAATGCTCTACGGAATTAAAATATTATTTTCTGTAATTAAAACTAGACTTTCTTCACCGCAACAAAGTGATAGCGAAAAAAAATATTTGGTACTACCACAAAATTTTTTATCTTCTTTTAGTTTTGGGCTCGCGACTACAACAATCGGCAATCCAAAAGCTATCATTTTCTATACACTGGTGTTTGTTTCAATTCTTCCACCGCATTTATTCATCACGGAAAGCATCATTTTAGTTCTTTCTATGATAGTTATTTCTTTTACTTGGTTTGTTTTAATTTCTCTTGTCGCACGCAAAAAGACCTTGGTTATTTTCTATCAAAAATATGGTTGGCTTATTGACTCATTGCTAGGTACGGTATTCATACTTCTAGGATTAAGTTTGCTGTTTCAGGTAATTATGTAAGTATTCCCGCCATTTTCTAGTAATGACGGGAATACTTATTTCAGTTTCAGGCTTTCTGTTTCTCACCTATGACTAGATAGGGCAAAGCTATAAATAACGCTCCTCCAATGATATTTCCAATTAACACAAATCCTAGATTACGGAGCGCTCCGAGAAGAGTAACCCCGGCAACTCCATGCAGCATTCCTAAGGAAAGAGTGGTCATATTAGCCACTACGTGTTCGAATCCAGAGGTAACAAATAATGCCATACACCATCCCATAATTAACATTTTGGCAACCTCATTCTTAGTTTTGGATTGAGTCCAAACTGCTACGCAAACTAAGATATTGCATAGAATACCGCGAAAAATTAGTGCTTCAGCAGATTTGTGAACCTTTAAATTAGCCACGTGAGATAGCATCTGCGCTACAGCACCGTGATCCATTACTCCGCTTCCTTTAACAAGTGCAGCAAGTAGAATCGATCCTAATAGGTTTCCCACCAGCATTATAATGAACGCTCTCGCAGCAGCATCCCACTTAATTCGACGATTAGCTAATCCAATAGGAAGAATCATCATAGCTGAGGTAATAAGCTCTGAGCCCGCAAAAATAACAAGGATAAGACCTATTCCAAATACAGCTCCCCCAACGAGTGGAGCCCAACCGCTATTTACCGCATATAAAGGCGCGGCAGCAGTAAACATAAAGATATCGGCAACACCGATATAAATGCCTGCGAGCATGGCCGCTACTAAGTATCGCCAAGGTTTAGAACTTGCATGGTCTTTATGCACTGCCCCATTATTTTGAGCTTCCAAATTTTCTTCTATAGATAGCATGAGCACTAGGTTAGTGCTCAATCATCACTGGCAGCAAACCGGACACAACACTCCATCTTTAGGCAAGAGTTTATCCCTATGAGAAATAGGTTATTTCCTTATTTTTCCCACTGCTGTACTCTATTTTAAATATCTATTTTGCCCCTTTGAATATACAACTTATAAGTTTAGGAATACTACTATGTCTCTCTCTTACCCTATTCCTTCTAGTCCTCCGCAATACCATTTAAGACAGAGCGAAAATAAGATTAAGCCAAGAAGGATTTATCGTCTTTTAGACAGTACTTTTGCTCTCCTAGCCCTATTCATGAGTTTTTGGTTTGCGTTAACCCTTTTTCTTTCCGGATTGGAATTTTCTTGGGAAAGCATTTTTTGGTTAGCATCTTTCTGGCTTGTCCTTACTTACTTAGTGCTTCCCCGGATGCACCAGCTTTTCACGGCTCTTTATCTACCAGATTATTTTATTGCGCGTACAAAAACCGGTGATGGACTGCTTGGAGATCCTATAAATTTGGCAATACTAGGAAACGAAGACGATATTCACGCCGCAATGACACAAGCTGGCTGGACTAAAGCCGATCCTATTACACTGCGATCTTCACTAGGAATAATCCGTTCTTCTCTTACGGGCAATTCTTATCCTCAAGCCCCTGTCTCTAATCTTTATCTTTTTGATAAACGACATAATTTTGCATATCAGCAAGAAGTCGATGGCAGTGCGTCCCAAAGACACCATGTTAGGTTCTGGAAAACTCCAAAGGGATGGACTCTCCCCGGTGGGATACAAGCCGATTGGTTAGCCGCTGGCAGCTACGACAAAACAGTTGGGCTATCATCACTGACCCTTCAGGTAACACATAAAATTGATGCCAATATTGATGAGGAACGTGACTACATAATTAATACTGTTCGTTATAAAGATCCACTTTGTTCTGTAAATGTAATCGAGAATTTTTCTTCCGCTTTCCACGATAGGAATGGCGGTGGAGACGCAGTTCAAACCGATGGAAACATGCCTATATTAAATTTAGGAGGAGCTAGATTAAGAGCAGACAAATCCCTTCTTAATAAAGATGTTTTTACAGAAATAACCCCGACTTCTCTTTTGCCGACTAGCAACGCATTGGATAAAGAACTCCCTCCGCCCCCTTTAACTCTGGTTGGTATTTTTATAATTGTTTCCACTGCGATAATTTTCCTAGCCTACTTAGCGCTTGCCGACTATTCCATATGGAGTACAAAAAATTCTGAATACATCGTTGAAACAGTTATAAACTGCATTACCATTTTGCTTTATGTTCTTACTGTAAAGAAACATAGATGGGCAAGAATCTCGTTATTATCTATACTTTCTCTAGCCTCAATAGCTCATTTGATTTTGTTAAATTTCGGATCACAAATAACTTTTTTTGATTTTCTTAGCACAGGAACCTCCATTCTCATGGTCTTAGCTCTTACAGCTCCCTCTGTACGAGAATGGGTAGATGGAAATATCCGGCGCCGGAGTGGGGGCGCTCCCATTGGATATTAAAAATTGGGGTTCACTCACATAGATGAGCGAACCCCAATTATAGTTCTTCTAGTCGCTATTAACGATTTGCATCTGCGACAGTTAGAGGCACTTCAGCGTCAGGTTCATGAGTAATACGGTTACGCAAGTCACGACGTGTAAGTTCAATGATCCACATCCAGAAAGCATGTCCGAACAGTTCTGAGAAATGCTCACCGAAAGGCTGCTGGAACATCGAGGGAACGGTTCCGAATGCAGGCATAATCAACAGGTGGAAAGCAATCCAGACGACTACACCGAACGCAGCACCCTGCCAAAGTTTAATTCCAGGCCAGTATTCAGCAACTACGCAGTAGAAGATTGCGAATACGATAGCAAAACCAAAGTGAATAATGAAAGACACCCAGGGACGTTCATTACCCAAATAGCTGTATGTCTGGTGGGTAAACTCAGGGCTAAAACCTAGCTGCTCCAAAATTGCCTGAGGGGGGTTGGTAGCATCACGCTGCGGGGTGCGAGGAGGGAAGGGAATCTCCCAACCGAACTTAACAATCGCGGAAATAATACCTGTAATCAGACCAACCAAGGTGGCTACACCAAGGCGACGACGTTTCGGATCCGTTAGCGATGTAAAGGACATCCGGTACTCCATTTCATATGTTCTTTATCTAGTTCTTTTAATATGCGTACATATTTTCAAGACTTTTTGAGGATTCCATCTATTCCTAACAAAAAGACAGTTTATCGTAACCTCCTTTTAGATTGATGTAACCGTTACCAGTTTTACGGTTTTTTCGAAAAATCCCTTATATTTTCTAGAAAAATGTAAAACTTTTTCATTTTTGTGACGACCCTTACCGAACCAAAATATAAGCAAGAGGGACTTAAGTACCACGTTTTTTAAAATTAAAACAAATTTTGTAATTAGATAATGGTAATTACCTTCTTTACAACCATCTTTCAGAAAGATACCCTATTCGAAGAAGTGACATTTTAGGTTAGGCACACCTAATTTTGGAGGAATGAGATGGGTCGTGGAATTGCCGGGGCAATTTTAAAAGTACTACGCGCAAGAGATTTTAAATGCGAAGTAACTAAAGTATGGGAGCACACCTCCACCATGCGGGGCTTTCGTTTCTATGCTCGCGAGCTTATAGAAACGGTTCACCCTGAAGAAGGTGAATATTTACGTTGTTGGTTTCCTGATCTTATTAAGGAAAATAAACTAAACATGCGCGGCTATACCATGGTAGATATAGACTACGCTAGCCATGAATTTACCATGTACTTCCTGATGCATTCTCCACTAGGGCCCGGATCAAGTTGGGCAAAGAACGCAAAAGTTGGAGATTCATTTGAGGCTTCTTACTATGGGTCAACTCCTTTTAAATTACCAGCGGAGCCTCCTAATGGATATGTTTTTTTAGCAGATGCTGCAGGCATACCCTATATCAATGCAACAATTGCCCTCATACCAAGTTCAATCCCTGTAAAGCTTTGGATGCTTTCTTGGAATGAGGAAGATAAAGAAATTCCGATTATAAAACAACAAAATTTAGAGATAACTTGGCTCACCCCTAATTTAAACACTGTCTTAGAGCATGCTAAAAAGTTTAATTGGGATGGTTGGAATGCAGATTTAATTTGCGAGGCTAGGATACTTCTGCCCATAAAACGCTATCTAATAAAAGAAGCGGGAGTAGGCAAAGAGCGTATGCACGTTCACGCCTATTGGATTAAAGGTAAGGAAATGGGAAGTTCTAAACAGAAAAATCCATCTACTAAAAATTAAACTGATATTTTCCCAGCTGCATTTTTAGTCCATAAGACTAAATTTTATGGCGCTGACATAGAGTTTCTAAAAATGAGTTCGTTACTCTAGGCTAGCGCTAGCTTTAACTCATCTACAGACTTTCAACATGCTTTGCATTCTCTGAAACTCGTTCAGTCAAATACGTTTTAGTTTTCCCTATCTCTCCATTGATAGTGACAATTCCAATCATACTCTGTACTAGGAAATAGCCTGGCTAATATAGAACAGAATATTTTGTCTCCGGGTTCATTTGCTTCACTAAAGAATTACTGGGGGAAAACAAAAGCTTGTATTTGTTTTACGAAGACCAATTATTGCAGCATATCGCCTGGCTATTTTTCCAGTCTGATAATTGATAAATCAGTTTCTTATTTATCTTACTTCTATTGGCCTTACCTGATTGGAAAATCTGGGTTTCTCCCTGAAATAACCATTTTTCCAAACGGCATCAAGGCAAGAGGAATTAGCTTTAGATTAGCCCAAGCCATTGGAAGACCGATTATGGTCACTGCTAATGCAACAGCCGTAATAATATGCCAGATAGTTAACCAAGCCCCAATTGTAATAATCCAAAGAACATTCAACAGGAAAGAACCAGTCCCTGCACTACTTTTTTCTACTACATAACGGCCGAATGGCCAGACTACATATCCAGCAATGCGAAAGCACATCATTCCTGCTGGGAACGTAATAATTGCTAGGCAAAGTACTATTCCAGCAAAAGCGTAGCTGATAGCTAACCAAAAGCCCGAAAAAAAGAACCAGATAATATTAAGGATGGGTCGCATAAGTTAATTTCCTAAAGTTATAGAAGAAATAGAAGATAAAGATATCTTACGGCCGAAAGCATTTCTAGATTTCCTTACTCTTGTTCAATTTCTGAGAGATATTAGAAAGCCAACTTCTTGCTATTAGGACTATTGCCCCTAGCTAGTAGGGGCAGAAAAATATATAAAAATAAATGTATTCACCTGCAGTTAGGGGCAGGTGAAGGAGTGACAAAAATTTTATATTTTTCGTCTACCTATCCCCTAATCTAGTTTTAAGGACGAATAAAACCATGACACACAGAATGATTCTTAACCAGACTTCCTACTTTGGACGAGGAAGTATAGCTAATCTAGTCCCGGAGCTACGTTCACGTAATCTGACTAAAGTATTACTTGTAACAGATGCAATTTTATTAGAAACCGGGACCGCACAAAAGATTACCTCTTTACTAGACGAGGCCAATTTCCCCTATGAGATTTTTAGTGAGGTTGCACCTAATCCCCCGGTGGATAATGTTAAAGCCGGTGTCGCAAAGTTTAAGCAATCGGGTGCCGATGCACTTATCGGGCTCGGCGGTGGATCACCACAAGACACAGCAAAAGCTATTGGTATTATCGTTGCCAATCCTGAGTTCTCCGATGTTCTTTCGTTAGAAGGAGTAGCTGATACCAAAAACCCCTCAGTTCCGATTATTGGTATCCCTACCACCGCTGGAACTGCTTCCGAAACCACAATTAACTACGTAATTACCGACACGGAAAATCAACGTAAATTCGTATGTGTTGACCCACATGATATTCCTGTAATGGCAATCATTGACCCAGATTTAACCGATTCCATGCCTCGTGGTTTGAAGGCTGCAACAGGATTGGACGCCTTAACCCATGCTATCGAAGGTTACATCACTAAAGGTGCCTGGGAATTGTCTGACTCAGTGCATCTAACTGCAATCAAAATGATTGCTGCTAACCTCCAAAAATCGGTTGAGGGTGACCTCGATGCCGGAGAAAAGATGGCTTATGCCAGCTACATTGCCGGTATGGGATACTCAAATGTAGGCCTCGGTCTGGTTCATGGAATGGCTCACCCACTAGGAGGGCGTTACAACGCTCCCCACGGTGTAGCCAACGGTATTTTGCTCGCGGAAGTAATGCGGTTTAATGCTGATTTCTCAGGTGAAAAGTACCGCGATATTGCCGCTGCATTCGGGGTAGAAGATGCCTATACAATGTCGCTTGAAGATGCCCGTAAAGCTGCTTGTGATGCAGTCGCTGACTTAACCGTAAAAATCGGTAACCCAACTACAATTTCTGCAGTGGGAGTAACGGAAGAAGGCTTAGATGCCCTTGCCGATGACGCTTTCGCAGATGTTTGCACTCCAGGTAATCCTCGACCAGTAACTCGTGAAGAAATTCGTGAAATTTACGCTAACCTGCTCTAACTTGGAGAAAATAGAATAAACAAAATGAGTGGGTGGGGAGTAAAACATTCCCTACCCACTCATTTATCTTTTAGCTCCACTCAAGCTCACGCGAATCTACACCGTGTATTTGAGCATTAGAGTTTATAATCTCCTGTAACCACTTTGCTAAACCTGGTGTTACTTTCTCGTAATAAGAATGGAAACGAGGATCAGCTACATACCCGCGGGCGATAAGCACCTGCTGCTTATATGTAGCGGGGAAAAAGGTGGATAGAATCTGGAGATGTTCTTCGGCCAGAATATTTGCTTCATCCGACCCGGCGGGTACTCCCCTATTCTTTGCCAGTGCTAGCCGTTGGTTAAACTCATCCATCTGACTTGCAAGCTTTCCCCACTCTTCTCTAGACATCTTAGATATAGTCTCTTGGCTTCTTATCCATTCTTTTGTCTGGCCCCATTTGCCTTCAGCTTCTTTTTGATATTCGTCAAGATTTGCTTGACCAATTATCTGGGCAATTTCTGTAATACTAAGTTTTTCTTCGCTCATGGCATTCTCCAATAACCTCTCGACAAGCTCAATCGTTTTATTTATCTCTTCTTTTTTCTGTATGAGCTCATGGAGTTGTTCTTGAAGGTGCGTTATGGGATTTCCGCTGAGAGCGGCAGGAATCTTTTCCAAGGGCATTCCCGCCGCCCGATAAATCATGATTTGTTCTAGCCTACGAACATCCTGCTCAGAATAAATACGGTAGTCTGCCCAGGTCCTTCCCGAGGGGGTAATCAGCCCCCGAGATTCCCAGTAATGTAGAGTACGCACAGAAATACCAAGTACTTTGGATACTTCACCCACCGTTCTTTTAACTTCACAATCGCTCATGAAATTACCTTATTTCCTAACGCTACGTAAGGGTCAAACGGTATTGAGTTATTTTCCCTAAAATCAAATTTAATTTTAGGATACGGGATTTACATTAAACGATAAAGGAGTTTCGTCAAGAATACACTTTCCCGCAGGAGTATTACTTAGCGGCTATTACGGATAATTACCTGTTCTCGCTCACATTTCACCTGCACTCTACCACCTATTGGGAATGTAATAAGGGGATTTGTATGACCAAAATCAACGTTTGTAAAGACAGGTATTCCCCTTAATGCAATGATGCTGGAAACTATACGCTCTAGGCTTTCGCAGGTAACTTTACTTTGCTGTTGGAAACGTCCAATTACTATTCTACGAATTTTTCTGCTTCAGGAATTCACATTAGGGAATGCAAGTTACGTCTAAATTCCATACCACCTGACCCCATATCATCTTTGAGGAAAAGAATTTTGTCTTCAATTGAAGGCATAGACGATGTTCCTTGAAGAAGATTCGATGCGCAAAGCTTTATCCCAATATTTTCCTTCCAGGAAGCCGGGTTAAAAGTCCAGTAACCTTGTAGCTCACGCAAAACCGGAAAGTCACTCTCGTGCTCGTTTATGAAAATTTATAGCTCATATCTATTTTAGATACCTATTAGCGATAAAGAAGAATGGCTTATAAGTTAAATATTCTCTTCCAAAAGGGTTTGGGGAGCGGAAATTGCAGTGCTTTTTCTAGGACTTTTTCCCAGGGAAGATATTTGCGAGCAATAGCGCATCGACGTCGATAATCACTTTCTTTGCGAGCCATTTCTGCAGCCATCCGTATTTGTTGCTCATCAACTCCAAGAGCTTCGTTAATCCATAAGATTGATCCCACATTTAGGAGACGGTTATAAGCTCTCTTAGCGGATAAGTTTGGTTTGCTTCTAGAGTAGGGACCCGTTCCAGTCCGCGGCTGGTCAGAAAACCATGCCACCATGTGTTCCCTTTGAGAGGTGTACCAAACCTTCCTTTTAGAGTTACCATCTTCTCTGGTTAAATCAACCCCATCATATTCATCCGAGATAGGCAGATGCTCCTCAAGGGTCGCTAACAAACGGGAAAATTCCCTGCAATTAAAGTCTTTTTCATTTGCTGTCATAAAAATACAATACCGGACTTTTTCAATAAAATAATTTTTCTACGACGATATGAATATGGCTGAAGTAGATAAAGTAAATTGTCTTTATCCACCCCAGCCATCGGAAGTTCATAACGCTTAGTCAACCATTAAGTTAATTAACCTAATAGTAAAGTCTTTAACTTCCTGCAAGGTAGCTTTGTAATCACCACCAGTTCCGATTGTCCCTCCCCCGGCTAAACGAATCCTACAGACAGGAGTGCTCTTATTTCCATAGAGGTAACCGCAGATACCAATCTTTCCAATCGGAGTACGTCCGGTCTCAACATCTTTGTCCATTCGATCGTACTCAACTCGTGTGCCAGTAAGAGTCATATAGCGTCCATTATTCTGATTGCTATATTCAACTTGCAAAGAAGTACTTTGCCCGAGGGAGGTAACCTTCCCTTTGCCCTTATACATTCCAACGGCTTCGGGAATCTTAGCATCCAACTTCAGCTCAGTAGCATCAGGCTTCTTTAATTCTGCCGGCACCTCTTCCTTAGGTGCTTCCTTTGTTGTCACACCTACACTCTCTTCCGGGGAAACACCCGTAGATGGTTCTACTGTTTCCATAGTTTTTGGACTCTCCACGCTAGCAGAGTAATGTGTATCTTCTACGGAAGCCTTATTCTCATCAGAAGAGGGTTTAGAAGACCCACAAGCAACTAGGGAAATAGAAGCGCTAGTGGCAACAACAGCAACAAATATCTTTCTCAGTTTCACAACTTAAATACTAACAACCTAACAAGTGTAATGCAAACATCCGGCTTCCCCCACACCCTTTTGCCAAGCCTATTTAGAAACACATTATCCCCATATAAAGTCAACTATTTAAAACCTTCCCCGATAACTAATAAAATAAATCTATTTTATTAGTTATCGGGGAAAAAAATCTCTTCAATTTTGCGGCCAAAAATTTTTGCAATAGCGAAGGCTAAAGGAAGCGAAGGGTCAAACCGCCCCTTTTCAATAGAAATAATTGTCTGCCTCGAAACTCCCAGCAGCTCCCCCAATTTTTCTTGAGAGTACCCTCGCTCCTTTCGAAGATGAGCCAGATTATTACGCATCATTTCACTTCCTATAGCGCACGAAGAGATAGGACAACCCAAAAATAACAGCAAGAACAAGCGTGATTAGCAGAAACACATTAAGAATATAGTTAAATCCTAAAAGCCCACAAACCAGACTACCCACCCCGCACACGAATAGAAGCGCATTAAAACTAATTTCAGAGGCTTTTGAATACCATAGCATTTCAATAGATTCTTCTGGTTTTTTTATTGCACCAGGAATGGTTAGCCTATCCACCACAACCGCCCACACCAGAGAGATAGTAGCTAAGGCAAGACAAACCCAATAGATTAAGAATGTCTGCCACCACGGTAATTCATATTTATGAAAGAACACCGCCACCAAAGACAGCAAAGCGGATATCACCAATCCCAGAAATACCGCTACCGGCATCGCCGCCATTCTATTTTCCTTACCAAACCTTACAAGCCCAAAAGATGGTTTCTTTTCTTTCCCCACAAGCTCTCCTCCTTACTTAATGAGCAACAAAAACAGAATAATGTGAAGCGAGCTTAACGTCAAGCTAACTTTACACATAAAATTATGTTACACATTAACCCAAAATTGCCTATAAATACATTGCGCTAAAATTAAATTTTCTAAAGCACGAAATATCTGTTCATACTTTGTTAATAATTTTTCTGCGGTACGTAATAGTTATCCTGAGAAACTGTAGATATGAAAAAAATTATTACAGCATCAATATTGACAATTACCTCCCTCGCAGGAATTTTAACAGGCTGCAGTTCAACGACAGAAAAAGCACCCGAAACAGCAGCAAGTAACACCTCCACAATGGAAGCCTCTAAGATGTCCATGAATGAAGGTAATGGCACTATGGAAAGTCCCAGCAGCCACGCTATGAAGAAAAGCGGCTATATTAGCTATTCCACTTATCGGGAAAATCCCAGCGCCTACAACGATGGAAAAACTGTACTATTTTTTAACGCGCAATGGTGCCCAACTTGCAAAGCAGCAGACGCCGCTTTTAAGGAAAACACTAATTTAATCCCCGAAGGCTACACACTGGTCAGCGTTGATTACGACACCAACACAGATTTACGTCAAAAGTATGGTGTAACTATGCAACACACCTTCGTGCAGCTAGGACAAAACGGAGATGCCATAAATAAGTGGAGCGGTGGTAGTGCCGCTGATTTCGCACAACTGATAAAGGAGTAATACCAAATGCTCGCAATTGCACTCCTTTCAATTTTAGCTGGGGCACTAACTGCCCTAGCCCCGTGCGTTCTACCTTTTTTGCCAATTATCGTTGGCGGCAGTATAGATGGAAATAGCAATCGTAAAAGACCTTTCATTGTCGCAGGATCACTGATAATCTCACTGCTAATTTTCACTTTATTGCTCAAAGCAACCACCCTATTAATCAACATTGACCCTCGTGTTTGGGCAATAGGATCGGGAATCTTAGTAATAGTTCTCGGTATCAGCATGCTAATTCCCGATTTGTGGGCACGAGTAATGATGTGGACACGTCTTGGAAATAAGACCCACGACATGTTACACAACGCGCAAAGTCAGAAAAATGGAACTCTTTCAGCAATTTTGACGGGTGCCGCATTAGGCCCAGTTTTCAGTAGCTGCAGCCCTACCTACGCATGGGTAATTGCTACTGTTTTACCAGCAAAGCCGTTAGCCGGCATGCTCTACCTAAGTCTTTATTGCATCGGTCTAGCAGCGGTGCTACTAGCCATCGCTCTCCTCGGACGCTCTCTTGTCCAAAAGCTCGGATGGGCAGCAAATCCACGAGGATGGTTCCAACGTATTTTGGCAGCTCTTTTTATCCTCGTAGGAATATTTATCCTAACCGGCTTTGACAAAAAAATCGAGGCAGTTGTTACTAATTGGACTCCTTCGCTGACCCAAATTGAGGAAAAACTACTCCCCTCAGACGGCCCTAATAAACCGGTCTCCCAATCAGAAAGCAATAAGGAATCAAACGCAGACAGCTTGAAAAATTTCGGGAAAGCACCAGAACTCGTAGGAATTAAAGATTGGATTAATTCTAATCCCCTACAGTTAAAAGAATTACGTGGGAAAGTCGTATTAATTGATTTTTGGACCTACTCTTGCATTAACTGCCAGCGCACCCAGCCCTATCTCAATACCTGGTACGAAAAATATCACGATAAAGGCTTCGAGATTATTGGTGTACATGCTCCCGAATTCGCGTTTGAAAAGGTAGCCGCCAATGTCAAAAAAGCAGTGAAAAACGCAGGAATTACCTATCCGGTTGCCCTAGATAACGATTTTGACACTTGGCGTTCCTACAGCAACCGCTACTGGCCAGCTAAATACTTAATCGATAAACAAGGAAATGTTCGTTACGTCCATTTTGGTGAAGGAGAATACGACAAAACCGAAGATGCAATCCAACAGCTTCTGTCGGTACAAGCCCCTATTTCTCAGCCAAAGCAAAAAGTTGAAACCCCCTCAGAGGGACAATCTCCTGAAACCTACCTAGGAACAGAAAGAGCAAACGGTTTCGTTGGAACACCCGATTTATCTGACGGTGTAAAAACATATAAGTCCGTTCCCTCATTACCTCTAGATAGCTGGACGCTATCGGGGAATTGGGAAGTTAACGGTGAAAAAATTACCGCACGTTCCAACGGAGCAAAATTAACCTATCGTTTTAGCGCCAAAGATGTCTACCTAGTAATGGGATCGGACAGTCCGGCAGAAGTAAAAGTTAGCGTAGAGGGGATTCCTCAGCCGGGTGGTAAAGACGTCCACAACGGAATCGTCAAAGTTGATTCCTACCGTCTATATCGCTTGGTTTCACTTCCTAAACTAGCTAAAGGTCTAACCGTTACTATTGAATTCGCTAAGGGCGTTAGCGCTAATGCATTCACCTTTGGATAAGCCCGTATTCCCCGGAGCGACACTTCTTATGCCTTATAGTGAAGGTGTGCCAAAAATTCTTGTTGTAGATGACGATTCCACCGTTCGTGGGGTCGTGGCGGACTATCTGACCGCCGTTGGAATGCAAGTTACCCAAGCCGGTGATGGAGCTAAGGCTCTGGAGCTGGCTCGCTCCGGGGAATACTCGCTAATGGTCCTAGACCTGATGTTACCTTACATTGATGGACTTGAAGTATTTCGTCGACTACGCAATGAAAATATTGACATCCGCGTAGTGATACTAAGCGCACGTGGCGAAGAATCCGACCGCATATTAGGACTGGAACTAGGCGCAGATGATTATCTGACAAAACCTTTCAGCCCCCGCGAGTTAGTATTGCGGGTCCAATCCGTATTACGCCGCACTTACGAAATGAACTTATCTTCAACACGTAATGAAGGAACACAGCGCAAACTAGTCGTGGATGGGGACTTATCTTTAGATTTAACTTCTAATAAAGTCACCAAATCCACACGGCCTCTCGTTCTTACTTCGCGAGAATACGATTTATTGGCATATTTAGTGACCCATCCGGATCAAGTTTTTTCCCGAGACCAACTAATGAATGCAGTTTGGGGATCAACCTACGGAGACCATTCTACAGTCACCGTTCATGTACGACGGTTACGGGAAAAGATAGAGCCTGACCCGGCTCAACCAACCCGTTTAGTTACAGTATGGGGGCGAGGCTATCGCTGGGAACCGGATCCAGAAAGAAAACTGGACTAATGACCTCTACGGATCTTTTACTTGCTGTCAGTATCTCTTTATTAACGGGACTTATCTGCGCCTTTATTACCTTGCGTGTGGCTCGTTGCTCAGTTCGTTGGGCAGCTATTCTCAGTCCAGTATCGGTGATATTGGCTATGGCTGCGGGATTGCTGGTAGGCATGAAACTGATGCTAATTGAGACCGGTATGGTAGCACTTCTAATTTTGGCTGCAGTTACTCCCGCAGCACTTTTAATTGGTATTTTTCTTTCGATTCGCAGCCAGGACATTATCAGCAAAACAACTGCCGAATTGGAAGTAGAAAAACGACGTCGAGAAGTCGAAGAAGGACGTAGAGAGCTTATTACTTGGCTCTCCCATGACTTACGCACTCCCCTGGCAGGGATTAAAGCAATGGGAGAAGCCCTCGAAGATGGTGTGGCATCAGACCCGCAACTTTACTATCGAAACATCATCACCCAGGCGGATAGAACCACCGCAATGGTTAACGATTTGATGGCAATGGCCAGTCTGCGTTCGGGTACAAAAAAAATTCAGACCGAGGCCGTAACCTTAGCCGATTTAGTATCCGATTTAATTAGCCAGCTAACTCCCCTAGCGGAATCCCGATTAGTAAAGTTATCTGGTGTGACGCATGCTTGCTGCTCGGATGTAATTGGAGACCCTGGACTTTTAACCCGTGCGCTACAAAATATCATTGTTAACGCAATTCAATACACCGCGCCAGAAACTAGCGTTAAGGTAGTCCTTGAGTGCGTAGATAATCAACTTCATATACGCGTAAGCGATCATTGTGCTGGCCTAAGTAAGGAAGATTTGGCTCGAATGTTTGAGGCAGGTTGGCGCGGGGATGCGGCACGCACACCAGGTTCTGCAACTGGGTCAGGATTAGGACTACCAATTGTACGAACTGTAGTAGAGGCTCATGGTGGCAAAGTATGGGCAGAAAATAGCCCGCACGGATGTAATATACAAATCGCTCTTCCTACCACGCATCTACACTAGTTGGGAACCTAGGCCCTATCTTTCAGAATGTAATTTAGCGCTGAACAACTTCCTATGTTTTACATAAACAAATAGCTGGTTTTTGTTTATTAAGTAATCCCCTAAAAAATCTATTTTTATACTTCCGCAAAACGAGAAACAAGAAGCGGAATTGCAATTTGTTCCCACCAGGGCAAGATGATGAATCCTCCTGACATTCCACCAGTATCTAAGTGCGGTAAATGTACCCAGAAATCGCGATTATCGAAGCTAGCATCTTTAGCGGCAATATATGCTTCGGTCGAAATTCCTGTTTGCCGCTCTAACTCGGCATGAATTAGCTCTATAAGAGATTCTCCGTCATTGGGCATCGGCACTTTTTCAAAGATTTCGCATAAAACGTCCCATAGTCGCTTATTTCCCCGTAATTCATACTGCTGCGGAGCGGGGGTAAACAAATCTGAAATGCTGCCCATCACATTCATTCCCATCTTTAATCTTTTTCTAATTATAAAGACAATTTGAGCGTACATGGAGAGCAATTTTTTATAACCAATTCACGATTTGTTTTGAAAACTACCCTAGATATAAGCTCGCTAACTTGCTTATCGTCTATAAAGCGGCATCGGTTAAGATTTATTAGGCCTTAGTTCTATGATTACATTTATCAACCAGATTAAAGACAATAGGTAACTATGCTAGATACGTTGTCTCTGCTAGTTTTTTATTAGTTGTTATGACACTTTGTGCTCAAAGATAAATGTTTCTGCTTTTCAGCATCAGAGTTTCCGAGATTCTTTCGCCGAGACTATTTTCCAGTGAAATAAAATAGCTGACAATGAATCTAGCACTGTCAGCCGTTAAGTGGAGCGGGCGACGGGAATCGAACCCGCGTAATCTGCTTGGAAGGCAGAGGCTTTACCATTAAGCTACGCCCGCAAAACAAGAAAGCCGAAGCTTTTGTATCTTGCTCGAAGTAGAATACACGATTCTTTTTTCATATGCAATTAATAATTTCCCCTCTTAAGTTTTTTTCATACTAGCGCTAATCTAAATAGAAAATTAAGCAGTAACTCAGTTGACGAATAAGTGAAAATATTATTGTTTTTAAGGGAGACAACAACCTCCCCACCCTTTTTAATAACTCTCCCTAAACCAATAATGTGATTTACCTTTCGCTAGGTTAAAGTAGTAGGTATGCTTGTAAACCCTGACACCAATTACACCTTCGCCCAACGTGAGATGCATTTTCGTCCCTCCCCAGTGAGGGCTGTGTTCGAAACAGCTATGCAGCCAGGTATGCTTTCGGTCGCCGGAGGCAACCCAGATTTATCGCTACTGGACATGGATGCAATTAGCTCCCTCCTCTCCTCTGGGGCTATCGACCCGTTAGCTGATATTTTCCAGTACGGTTCAGGAGCTGGAACCGATGGAGCTCGCGTTCTCTCCGCTGCCTTGATGTCTTGGGGTGGAGCTGAATATGATATAGACGAAATTCAAATTACCTCCGGTTCACAAGCTGGACTTGACGCAGTTACCAAGCTTCTTTGCGATCCAGGAGACATAATTCTTGCCGAGGCCCCCACCTACGTAGGAGTTCTAGGTACTTTTGGTGCTTATCAGGTTGAGGTACGCCAAGTTCCCATTGACGCTCATGGACTAGACCCCGCCCGAGTGGAGGAAGCTATTAAACAGGCGCATTCTGAGGGACGTAAAGTTCGTTATCTTTATACTATCAGCGCCTACCAAAACCCTTCCGGAGTTTGTCTATCCCCCGAACGGCATAAGAGATTAATTGAAGTCTGCGCCAATCATGGCGTATGGGTGGTTGAGGATGATGCCTATGGCCTTCTTGGCTTCCCTCGCTACGATTCGGATACCCCTTTAGAAGGAGCTGTTCATCTTCCCGGTGGAGCCACCCCACAACCCAGACTTCCCATGCTTGCAGCTACCTCTCATGATTGGGTAATTCATCTAGGGTCCTATTCCAAGATTTTTTCTCCCGGAGCGCGAGTGGGTTGGATAGCCGCCCCAAAACCAGTGAGGGAACGTCTCCAAATTGCCTGTGAATCCGTCTGCATCACTCCCTCGGTCATTGCCCAAGACTTGGTGGAACGTTATGTAGGCACATCTCTTTGGCAGAACTCTCTCAATAAGCAGCGCAAGGTTTATGCAGAGCGTTGCTCCGCAGCGGTAAAAGCGTGCCAGGAGTATCTGCCGGAAGGCTCAACCTGGGAAGTTCCCCAAGGGGGCTTTTTCCTCTGGGTTAAACTTCCCGAGGGACAATGGGGAGATGTACTCACTCGCGGGCTAAAACACAAGGTCGTCGCTGTGCCAGGTTCAGGTTGTTACGTAGACAGCGAACCAGGTACCCATATACGCATTGCTTTTAGCGCTGTTCCAGCAGAAAAAATTAACGAAAGCATAGCTCGCTTAGGGGTAGCATTACACTAAAGTCAGCATGCTACTTTAGAGTGTGACTAACAACCATAGATTCTGCATTTGCTAGACCCTGAAAGTTCGCTACAATGGGTAACCGTTGTGTTTCACAACAACGGGCTGTGGCGCAGCTTGGTAGCGCGCCTGCTTTGGGAGCAGGATGTCGCAGGTTCAAATCCTGTCAGCCCGACTCTTTTACTCTGTCATTTACCACGCCTATTGCTTGCATTAGTGCGTACATATTTACCGGCCCTACCATAGTAAAACCGGCTTTCTTCAGTTCTTTTGCAAGTTTTTCCGAGGCCGCTGTTTTAGCCGGTATTTGGTCGACATGTAATGGTTGTGACAAGTCGGGCTGGTGATATTTCCAAACTAACTGAGAAATCCCTCCTTTATTACGCATAGCAATGGTCGCAAGAGCATTTTGCACCACTGCCCTAACTTTGCGCTCATTCTTAATTATTCCTTCTATTCCAAGGATTTCTTCTATCTTACTTTCGGTAAAACGACCTACTTCATCAGGAGAAAAATCAGCAAAGACTTCTCTTAAACGTTCCCGACAGGAAAGAACTATTTTCCAAGAAAGCCCTACTTGAAATCCCTCTAGACAAAGACGTTCGAAGACTTCTTGCTCTTTTCTACATTCTTTTCCCCACTCATTATCGTAGTATTCACGCAACTGTTTATCGAAACAGGCCCACCGGGGACGTGCCACACCGTCTTCACACAGATAGTATCCATTCTCTAAAAGTTCCATACTTTCCTTCTTTCTTCTTACTTCAACTCTAACGGCTATTCTTAATACCCCAATTAAATAGATAGTGAAATGTGGAAAGAATAAAACTGAAAACCCCCATCCTGAATAGGATGGGGGTTTTCTAAAGACTAAAATCAGCCCTCAAGGTCAACCAAGCCAGCTTTGTAAGCCTTGGCTAGACGACGGGGAATCGCAACCTCGCGGCCACCAACGCGGACGTTGACCAACTCGGTGAGCTGAGCCTTCCACTGGGACCGGCGAGAGCGGGTGTTGCTACGGGACATTTTACGCTTTGGTACTGCCATGAGCCCTGCCGCTCCTTTCCTTAAATAAACAAATTAAAGTTACCACCCAATACTGTGCCATCTTTAGCCTCAATAAGCTATCCGAAAGGAGCTTTTCAAGTGCGAAATCAGTCACGAATAGGCAACCCGAAAATTCTATCACGACCTTATGCTTTTAAGAAACCCAGAATAATGTGGCATTATTTGCAACATGCTGACGATTAAGGACAACCAGGTAGTTAAGAATGAATTAGAGATTAAAAAATCTCGTTTTATAACTACCCTTACCCGCGCCGACAGTGAAGATTCCGCCCGTGAATTTATTGCCGAGATAAAAGAGACTTACCCTGATGCTCGCCACAATTGCTTAGCATATATCGTCCCGGGTCAAGGCAATAACAATATTGAGCGTTCTTCCGATGATGGCGAGCCTTCCGGCACCGCTGGACTTCCAATGTTAGATTCCCTGCGAGGAGCTGGCGTAGAACGCATTTGCGCTGTTGTTACTCGCTATTTTGGCGGTATTCTGCTGGGGACAGGTGGACTTGTTCGCGCTTATACAGATTCTGTAGCTTCAGCTTTAGAACTTAGTTCATTAGTTGAGCTTGAAGAACACGACATCTGGGAACTACCTATAAGCCATCAAACAGCCGGGAAAGTAGAAGCAGATTTGCGTGCCTTAAATTTTCAAGTTATCGACACCCTCTATGCTGAGAAAGCAACTATTCGGGTATCGGTTCTTCCACAGAAAGCAAATGAGTTCCTCAGCGCAGTAGCTGCACTCACTCAAGGGCAGGGAGAGGCTAAGCTCGTAGGCACACAGCTTAGTCCCGCTTAGGAATTTCCCGCTGCCGGTATGTAGACAGCGGGAAAGAGTTTAGCGATTTTCGTATTCTCCGAGTTGGGAAATGCGCCTACAGTGACGTTCATCTTCCGAGAATGGCTCAGCAATAAATACGTCTATAATTTCTAGCGCGTCTTCCAACGAATGCATGCGTCCGCCGATTCCCATCAGGTTTGCGTTGTTGTGTTCACGTGCTAATTTTGCTGTTTCCTTGCTCCAGGCAAGAGCGCATCGAGCACCATTAACCTTGTTAGCAGCAATTTGCTCACCGTTTCCAGAACCACCAATGACAATCCCAAGGCTACCTGGATCAGAAACTACAGCTTCGGCTGCAGCGATACAAAACGCTGGGTAATCATCATTGGGGTCATATTCATACGCCCCGTGATCGATAACCTCATGCCCAGCTTTTTCAAGGTGAGCGGCAACGGTATTTTTTAGTTCAAAACCAGCATGGTCAGTTCCCAAATGAATTCTCATACTTAAATTGTGCACTATCTAGTGGAAAAGGGTAAAGGTAAAAGAGTAAAATCGGGGAATGAGAAATATTAAAGAAGACACCTTACTTTCTGGCTCCGATTCAAATGTGCGACCACAAGATGATCTTTTTGCTTTCGTAAATGGTAATTGGATTAAGGAATTCGAGATTCCCGCAGACCGACCAATTCACGGTTCTTTTTACGATTTGCGAGACTCTTCTGAACGTGATGTTCACGAAATTATTAAAGAATGCGCAAGTGGCAAAATAGCTGACACCGACGCTAAACGTATTGGTCGCTATTATTCAGCTTTCATGGATGAAGAAAGCGTGGAGCAACTAGGCGCTTCTCCTCTTGTTCCACTTTTTGCTGAAATTGACGAGAAAACCTCCCATACTCAGCTAGCTGAACTTATGGGCAAGCATCAGTATAACGGTATGCGTGGACTTTTTTCTTTCTACGTTTCTATCGACCGCAATAGCCCAAATCGCTATGTTCCTTACGTTTCCCAGTCAGGTATTTCTTTACCGGATGAATCTTACTACCGAGAAGATCACTACCAAGAAATTCGCGAATCTTATCTCAAACATATAGAACGTATGTTTACTTTGGTAGAAGAAAATATCAACTCTGTACATGCAGCACAGGTTATTTTTGAGCTGGAAACCAAAATCGCAAAACTACATTGGGATAAGGTTTCTAATCGGGATGCCAAAAAGACAAATAACCCCATGACCTTTTCTGAACTTAAGGAAAGTGCTAATGGATTCGCGTGGGATAGCTGGTATAACGGTCTAAGTTGTCCTACAACATTTTTCTCTGAAGTAATTGTTTATCAGCCTTCTTTCTTCACTGAAGTAAGTCTACTTTGGAAAGAAACTAAACTGGACACTCTTAAGCTCTGGTTGAAGTGGCAGACTATACAGGCTTTTGCGTCCGAACTGGATTCTCGGATAGTAAATGAAAATTTCGATTTTTGGGGACGTACCCTAACCGGATCCGAGGTCATCAGGGAACGTTGGAAACGTGGAGTTGCACATGTTGAAGGGGCCCTTGGCGAGGCTCTCGGACGGCTTTACGTAGAACGTCATTTCCCTCCAGAGAACAAAGCCAGAATGCAAACATTGGTAGCTAATCTCTTAGAAGCCTACCGTCAATCAATTTCTAATTTGGAATGGATGAGTCCACAAACTCGTAAGCGTGCTCTTGAAAAGTTGGCTTCTTTCAATCCAAAGATTGCCT
This sequence comes from Actinomycetaceae bacterium TAE3-ERU4, assembly GCA_019218365.1. Lineage (GTDB taxonomy): Bacteria > Actinomycetota > Actinomycetes > Actinomycetales > Actinomycetaceae > Boudabousia. The sequence goes on from JAHUUJ010000004.1 coordinate 174,285, forward strand.
ACCCTAATGAATGGAGATCATACGAGGGTCTTTCCTTAGATGGCGACAACCTGGTCGAAATTGCCTGCGAGGTAGCCCGTTTCGAATCTGACTACGAATACGCCAAGGTAGGCTCACCTCTTAATCCAGAAGAATGGCACATGACCCCTCAAACGGTTAATGCCTATTACAATCCAACAGCAAACGAGATTGTTTTCCCGGCCGCTATTTTACGTCCGCCTTTCTTCAGTCCTGACCGTCCAGATGTTTTAAATTATGCGGCAATTGGTGCGGTAATTGGACACGAAATCGGACATGGGTTTGATGATCAAGGATCTCAGTACGATGGAAATGGGGCGATGAATAACTGGTGGACAGACACTGACCGTGAAGAGTTTGAAAAACGGACTAAACGCCTGATTGACCAATATGATGGATTCACTCCAAGCGGTTTAGATTCTACTTATCACGTTAATGGTGCCCTTACAATCGGCGAGAACATTGGTGATCTTGGCGGTTTGGGAATCGCCTGGAAAGCTTGGAAACTCTCGTTAGCAGAAAAGGGAATTACTGATGTAGCTGACGCTCCAAAGGTTGGAGATATTCCCGCAGCTAAGGCTTTCTTCTATTCATGGGCTCGTTGTTGGCGTTCTAAAGTCCGACCGGCCTTTGCAATTCAGTTACTTTCGATTGACCCGCACTCCCCTAATGAATTCCGTTGCAATGGAATCGTTTCAAATATGGATGCTTTTGCTGAGGTATTTGATTTGAAAGAAACCGATGCGCTTTGGCTTGATCCAGAAAATCGAGTAACCATCTGGTAGAAAAATCGAAAAAGGTTTGGGGCGAGGAAGAATTCTTCCTCGCCCCAAACCTTTAAGATGCTAAAGCGCTAATTTTTATTAGTGCCTTGCAGCGTCAGCGTTCTTACCGGTAGCTTCGGCGGCAGTGGCCTGCGCCTGTGCAAACGCGTCAGTGTCATCGTCTTCACGACCTGGGGTCTTGTAGTCGAACTTGGTAATCATTACGCGGAATACGAAGTAGTAGATTACAGCGTAAATTACACCCAGAATCAACAGCATAATTGGACCCTGGAAGTATCCACTGGACATCGCAGCAGACTTGGTGAAGTTAATTGCGTAGTCGATGAAACCAGCAGAGAAGCTGAAGGAGTCCTTGGTTCCCAGAATGTTAGTAAGGGCCAACGAGGAACCAGTTAGCGCAGCGTGAACCAGGTAGAGTGGGAAAGCAACGTATGCGAATGCGAATTCCAGCGGTTCTGTAACACCTGTTAGGAAGGAGGTGAAAGCAACCGAGAACATCAGGGCCATTGTGGCCTGACGCTTCGAGGGCTTCGCAACATGAGCCATTGCTAGTGCAGCTGCTGGGAGAGCAAACATCATAATCGGGAAGAATCCAGAAGTGAAGTTACCGGTCCAAGCGTTAGTTCCGTCAACACCGCTGAAGAAGCAGGTGATGTCACCGTGTAGGGTTTCACCCTTAGCGTTGGTGCAGCTACCTAGCTGGAACCACGGAATCGAGTTCCATAGGTGGTGTAGACCGAAAGGAATCAGCAAACGGTTAATGAAACCGTAGACAAATCCAACAAATGCCTTTGAAGCGTGCGAAGCGTCAGCAGCACCTGCACTCATTAGCCATCCACCAAGCTTTTCGTTAATTAACCAGTTAAATGCCGGGTAGATGAAGGACATGAATACACCGAGGAAGAGAGTTACCAGGGAGGTAACAATCGGAACGAAGCGGCGTCCACCGAAGAAAGCCAACCAGTCCGGTAGCTTAATGCGGTAGTACTTCTGCCAGAGCAAAGCAGCAATAACACCAACGATAATACCTCCAAGAACACCGAAGTTAACTACAGTGTTGGGAATATCGTTAGTAGCAATTTCTTCTACTGCTTTGAAAGCCGGGTCAACTGCTCCCTTGTATTCCTTGTGGGTTCCAAATAGAAGCGGGGACATAGCCTTAGTTACTTCGTTGTAGACCAGGTAACCGAATACTGCGGCCACACCGGTTGAACCATCTGATTTACGAGCAAAACCAACTGCTACACCGACCGCAAACAAAAGAGGTAGGTTACTGAAAACCGCACCACCAGCAGCAGCCATAATTGAGGCAACGTGCTGAATAAAAGGAACCTGAATGCTACCGAGAACATCGGGCTGACCGATACGTAGCAACAGACCTGCAGCGGGCAAGGTAGCGATAGGCAACATTAGTGAACGCCCGAGTCGCTGAGCAAGAGCAAATATCTTGCTGTCCGTTTTAGCCATTTTTAACTCCTGAGTTGTTACGAGCGCAGCAGCCTCGCCACGCCCCACGGAACCTCACCGGTAGAAGTTCCGATAGCCCAAACCACTTGTCTGGACCACTGACACTAGTTTTGTCTGAAAAGTGACTGATGTCAACTAGATACGAGCAAAAACATGCATTTTGTTACAAATCGCGTATGATTTTGGTGAAATCAGCACCAATGAAGGAGCTAATTCAGTGAAGCATGACCAAATACGCAACTATCTGCGTTCTCTAGTGGAAAATGGGCTGCCGGTAGGTTCTCCCATGCCCTCGGAAAGACAACTGTGTCAAAAGTTTAATGTCTCCCGAATGACTGTACGTCAAGCCACTGATGCGCTCGTAAATGAAGGCATACTAGAGCGTATTCAAGGAAAAGGGACTTTCGTTGCGCGCCCTAGAATCGATCTCCAACTTCGCCTCACATCTTTCTCCGAAGAAATGACCAAGCGCGGTCTAACACCATCTTCCAAATTTCTTTTAGCAGAAGAAACTAAGGCAGACGAAGTTATTGCTTCAGCACTGGAAATTAAAGTTGGCCAGCCTGTTTATCACCTCAAGCGAATTCGTTTAGGTTCTGGTTTGCCCGTTTCAATTCAAGAAGACTGGATGCCAGTACGAATAGTTCCTAATCTTCTTGACGATGGGCTACCTTCAAGTCTCTACACAAGTTTGAAGCAGGCAGGCCATACCGCTCAATGGGGTGAAGATACAATCACCGCGAATATTGTCTCTCCTGTTGAAGCAGAACTATTAGGTCTAGATGAACCGGCTGCGGGTCTTTACGTGACTAGACGTTCTTTCCATAGCGACACCGCTGTTCTATATACAAAAACTCTCTATCGGCATGACCGTTACTCACTTTGGGTGCCAGTGTCTTCACCCAGTCCTACTGTCCGTTTAATGAAAAATACTTTTAGCTAAGGAGAAGCTCAAATGATTAACCTAGAAAAGATTCTGGCTGGTTTGGGCGGCCCCAAAAACATAGTGGAAATTGAGCCTTGTATTACTCGCCTACGGGTGGAAGTAGTTGAGGCATCTAAGATAGATTTTGATCTCTTAACATCAAGTGGATGCCACGGGATAAGTAGCCACGGCACCGGCATACAGGTAGTTGTTGGCCCTAACGCAGAGCTAATTGCCCACGATTTGTCCGACCTATTAAGCAGCAATCACCTTGGTGACAACTAGAGCCAAACATGCTAACTTTGTTGCTAAGTGCTGGTCTAGTCCACTGGGACGTTGACTTCACCGAAAATAAGTAAGCGCACCTAGGTGCGGACTTTCAAAGGAGAAATAAATTATGAGCCAGGCAGAAGCGCTGTTGAAAGCCCTTGGTGGATGGGACAACATCGAGGACCTCGAGCCCTGCATCACCCGCTTGCGCGTCGAGCTAAACGATGACTCCGTTGTTGACGAAGCCGCCCTTAAGGCAGCGGGAGCATTCGGTGTTGTTCACGTTGGAAATGCTATTCAGGTAGTTGTTGGGCCGAATGCTGACACGATTGCCGAGGACATGGAGGACTTGCGTTGAGTACTACTTTCAGTGCTCCCTTAGACGGCACGGTAGTAGCTCTCGCGGATGTTCCGGACCCGGTTTTTTCGGGTGAGATTGTTGGCCCTGGAGTGGCGATCATTCCCTCTGGAGAAGGCGATGTTACGGTCCTAGCGCCGGTTAATGGGAAAATTATTAAGATTCATCCCCACGCTTTTGTCATTCTTTCCGAAGGAGGCGCTGGTGCTCTTGTCCATCTTGGACTTGATACCGTCGCTTTGAATGGCGAGGGTTTTACTCTACACCGCGAGAACAAAGCCACTGTCTCTGAGGGTGACCAAATGATTACTTGGAATCCAAGTGAGATTGAGGCTGGGGGACGTAACCCTATCGTCCCTATTATTGCGATGGAAAAGAAGAAGGAAAACCTTCGATTCCTAGTAGAAATGGGAACTAAGGTTACCGCTGGAACCCCAATTCTTGAGGTTGACTGATTTTATAAAACTAGGGGAGCTAAGTTTAATTAGCTCCCCTAGTTTATTTACCTAACTGATTCATTCATGATGTTCATGAGCCAGTTAAATTTTTCATTCTTCAAAAGATCCGATACTGTCACTTTGTTTCCTTCTTCATCGGCGAGAGGAACACACCAGTTTGGGTACTCCAGGTGAGTACCGGGCTGATTCTGAGGTCGAATCTCACCTACAGCGTCTACAAGCGAAACAGCAGTTAGCAGTGAAGGTGTCCTAGCAATGTACTTATGAAGTGCGGCTATCATTCCTCGCTCGGAATTATCTCCCTGGTCTAGCAACCCGAGTTCACGCAGACGTTCACGGGTCTGTTCTAGTTCGTGAGCGTCTGCAGCACGAACGTCTTTTACGTCTTCTGCCAGTAGTCCTAGTTCCTCGCGTAAGTCAGTATGAATCCCGCGTAAATATCCCAAAGTTGGGGGTAAATCATGCGTATTTACTGTTGCGAGTGCGTTACGTCGATATGCATCCGGGTACAGTAGCTTGCCATCAGGCCCGTGCTCGAACCAGAATACCGATGTCCCCAGGATGCCTCTTGAAGTAAGGTAATCACGCACCCAGGGTTCGACTGTTCCAAGGTCTTCCCCAATTACAACTACTTCTGCTCGCTGTGCTTCCAGTAGAAGGATACCTACCATCGCCTCATGGTTGTATCTAACATAGGTACCGTTCGCTGGTGAATTTCCAGCGGGAATCCACCAGAGTCGGAATAGACCGAGGATATGGTCAATTCGAACTCCCCCAGCATGCGCTAATACTGCCTGCAGCATTTGTTTCAGCGGCTCATAACCGCATTCTTCTAGGGCAGTTGGGCTCCATGGCGGTTGTGACCAGTTCTGTCCGTGCTGGTTATACATGTCTGGCGGAGCCCCCACCTGGATTCCCGGAGCAAAGTTTTCCGGATTAGACCAAACTGCAGACCCGTGCGGATGAACACCTACTGCCAGGTCATGAATAACGCCAATACGCATATTGGATTCACGCGCGAGACGCTGTGCTTGCGCTAGTTGTTCACCGATTATCCATTGCATCCAAATGTAGAACTCAACGCGTGAAGCGAGCTTTTCTCGTAAGGCCTGTATCTGGGGTGATTTTACGGATAGCTCAGGATTGTCTTGTGGAGAGTAGCCGGCTTCTTCCAGGGCACACCACAAACCAAAATCTTGAAGATCTTGTCCCCCTTCTTCTTGGAAACGCACAAATTCGGCTTCGCGGGCAATAGAGCGCGGTGCTTCAAATATCATTTGCAGCGCACGTTGTTTGAGTTCCCAAGATTCTTCTCGGTTAATTAACGTTTCTTTTTCCGCTAGGTGTTTACGTGAATTTCGCGAAAGGGCCCTAATTTCTTTTACCTGTCGGGGAGATAGAGAAGCAACTTCTGGTACCCATTCAGGGCGAATGTATTGCGGATTTACAAAACGCCGAGTAACCGGAAGATAAGGAGAATTTGATAGCGGTGGAACTGCTTCAGCAGCGTGCAACGGATTCACAAGGAGGAAATCAGCTCCTCTTTGCGCACAAATAGTCGCTAAATCAGCTAAATCTGCGGCATCTCCTATTCCCCATCCCCAGGATGAAGTAACCGAGTATAACTGGGCTGCTACTCCCCATGCGCGCCCTTTATGAAATGCCGAAGGAGAAATTTCATTTGGAACTACAATTAGATGAGCTTTGTGCCAGCTTCCGTCTTCATGATCCGAAACAACGGTGTGATATCCAAGAGGTAGGTTGGCAGGAAGAGCAAAAGTAGCTCGTCCTGTAAGTTGCCCATCTATCTCCATCGGTTCAACATAAACATCACTTTGAGATAGTTCCCAGCGGCTACCGTCTTCTAGATCAAGGTGTACCCAAACACGTGAGCCGTGAGGAACGTGAACCGCAAGACGGGATTCGTGTCCCGCGCGTATTACGGTCGTGGGAGGAAGAACGTTTCGCCATTCTTGCGTTGCTGCATTATGTGCTATTTTTTCTAAATCTTCGGGGGTCGGAGAAGTAGGAAAATCAAGTCCCAGAGCTTTAAGGGTACTAATAATTGTTTGGGCGTCTACTTCTCTGTAGTTACCTGTATAGTCCCAAAAATGGGTTGCTACTCCATAGAGGTCGGCAATTTGTCGTAGCGCTGACAAATCTTCGTAACAAATGTCCTGCGGCATTTAGGCGCTCCATCTTAGTTAGTCTGGTCAAGCTAGTATAACGTGCAATAGGCCTAAATGAGGTTTTGTTATCGCTATCTTTTTTGAGAGATTAATTTTCTTTTCTAAATAAAGTTTTACTTTTCCAAAATGCTGTTATTCAGCTTAATCTAGCTTTGCGCGCTTAATAGTGTGAGAATGAAAGAGTGAGTAATAAGTTAGGTAATTTTTCCATTCCGACTGTCTATGATGAGCCTTTTTCTAGTCTTTTTAATGTTCTAAATCTAAGCTCATCGAGGGATGCTTCCGATCAGGAAGTGCTAACCGGAGGTAGTCTCCCGCAGCTTTTCTCCCATGTTTATGGAGGTCAGGTAATAGCCCAAGCAATACTTGCAGCCGCAACAAAAGCCTCACCTTCACGAGTTGCAAACCCACACTCTATTCATGTGAATTTTATGCGTGCTGGAGATACTCAAAAATCAATTTTCTTTAACGTTTCTTGTCTGCATCGGGGTCGCTCCTTCGAATCTTTTCAAGTTATTGCTTCACAAGAAGAAAAAGAACTAATGACCTTATTAGTTTCTTTCCAGGAAGTCCAACCCGGTCCTACTTATGAAGTAACTAATCCACAGGTCTCCCCTCCTAATGGGATTGTGTCCAATCTTGATATTTTTCGTCTTGTAGATAATCCTGTTGCTAAATTTTTGGGACGTACCAGTTGTTTTGAGGTCCGACATGTTGATGGTGATCTTTATACAACTACTCGCCGTCCCGGACCTCACCGAGTTTGGATAAAACCACGCGTTTGTCTTCCAGAAATTTCCCAAATAGTTTCTCGTGCTTTGCTCGCATACGTAGTTGACCAGTTAATTAGTGAGCCGTTACTACGTTCTCTAGGGCTATGCTGGACTACTCCAGGGCTTGCTCTTGCCTCTTTAGATCATGCAATGTGGTTCCATCATGACGTAAATATAAATGATTGGCATTTAATTGATTTATCCTGCGCTTTTGCCGGTGGTTCACGGGGCCTTTCTCAGGGGAAAATCTATAATTCTGAGGGAACTTTAGTCAGCTCTCTAGCTCAAGAAGCAATGGTACGAATTGCTGACAATGCCGGAAAATGGGCATTTGATGGAAAAGGAATTGAAATAAAAAGTTCTTAATTTTATACAATAATTAGTTTTGCCCCAGCCTTGTGGCTGGGGCAAAACTAATTATCACTAGTCGCGAGTTAACTTACGATGAGTAACCCGGTGAGGACGGGCTGCCTCCGCACCTAAGCGCTCAATTTTGTTCTTTTCATAGGATTCAAAGTTACCTTCGAACCAGTACCAAGATGCTGGGTTTTCATCTGTTCCTTCATAGGCCAAGATATGCGTCGCAACACGGTCTAGGAACCAACGATCGTGGGTGATAACCACTGCACAACCGGGGAACTCTAAGAGCGCGTTTTCTAGCGAGCTTAAAGTTTCCACATCTAGATCGTTAGTTGGTTCGTCCAAAAGTAATAAGTTTCCCCCCTGCTTCAGTGTTAAAGCTAGGTTCAAACGGTTACGTTCACCACCGGAAAGAACTCCAGATGGCTTTTGCTGGTCTGGCCCCTTAAAACCGAAGGCAGAAACATAAGCACGTGAAGGCATCTCGACGTTTCCAACCTTGATGTAGTCAAGTCCATCTGAGACAACTTCCCAAACGGTCTTTTCGGGATCAATACCGGCACGAGTCTGGTCGACATAGGATATTTTTACAGTATCACCTACGGTAAGTTCACCATTGTCTAGAGGCTCAAGCCCGACCATTGTTTTGAACAAAGTAGTCTTTCCAACACCATTAGGACCAATTATCCCAACGATTCCGTTGCGGGGAAGAGAGAAGTTGAGGTCTTCAATCAAGACCCTATCGTCAAATCCCTTCTTCAAATCTTTAGCTTCCAATACAACCGTTCCCAAACGTGGGCCAGGTGGAATCTGAATTTCTTCGAAGTCTAGTTTACGAGTACGCTCTGCTTCCGCTGCCATTTCTTCATACCGTGCCAGACGAGCCTTTGATTTAGCCTGCCGTCCCTTGGCATTAGAACGAACCCATTCGAGTTCTTCCTTCAGACGCTTTGCGAGTTTGGCATCTTTCTTTCCCTGTACCTGCAAACGCGCTTCCTTCTTTTCCAAGTAAGTGGAATAGTTCCCTTCATAGGGGTAAAGGCGTCCGCGATCAACTTCCGCAATCCACTCAGCTACGTGATCCAAGAAGTAACGGTCGTGGGTTACAGCAATTACGGCTCCGGGATAAGATTCTAGGTGCTGCTCTAGCCAGAGAACAGATTCGGCATCTAGATGGTTGGTGGGTTCATCTAGCAGCAATAAATCTGGTTGCTCGAGCAGTAGCTTACAAAGTGCTACACGGCGACGCTCACCGCCTGACAATACCTTCACATCTGCATCTGGCGGAGGGCAACGAAGTGCATCCATTGCTTGCTCTAGCTGCGAGTCTAAGTCCCATGCATTGGCCGCATCAATCTGTTCTTGAAGCTTTCCCATTTCTTCCATGAGAGCATCAAAATCAGCATCCGGTTCACACATGAGAGCAGAGATTTCATTGTAACGGTCAAGCTTTGCTTTAATTTCCGCCACGCCTTCTTCAACGTTACCCAATACAGTTTTTTCCTCGTTTAGAGGTGGTTCCTGCATCAAGATTCCAACAGTGTAACCGGGACTTAGGCGAGCCTCCCCATTAGAAGGAGTATCCAATCCTGCCATAATTTTCAGAATTGATGACTTACCAGCCCCGTTAGGGCCGACCATACCGATTTTTGCGCCCGGTAAGAAAGCCATAGTTACGTCGTCAAGAATTACCTTATCGCCGTGAGCTTTTCGTGCACGGACCATGGAATAAATAAATTCAGCCACGGTTCTCCAATGATTTTAGATTTCAAATACCGTTTCTATTGTACGTGCTGTTTACTAGCAACGATAGCGGCGAGCCTGTGGTATTAGCCTTTCTTAGTTCAAAAAGGCGCTTCTTCTCCTATTAGTAGCTCTTCACCAGTAACTATCTCATACTCTCCAGATTCTAAAAGCGCTATTTTCTTTTCTTTTTCTTCATTTTCCCCGGTGATAGCCGCTTTCTCTTGGGTTTCGAAAGATTGTGCACGGAAGGTCATGCAATGGTTTAAATCCGCACCTACAGCACTGGCTACTAAAAAGAGACTAGCTCGATTCTGCCCGGTTAAAGTATCGGCCCATTCTTCTTGACCAATTCTTCCAACGCTAAGCACCGGATCTCCTTTCTTTATGGAATGGTAGACGTTCATTCCCAAGCGACCCCAACATTTAACAGTTACCCACTGTGATTCTCTTTCTACCCAATTGCCTTCTCTATCCCGATATGAGTCACTAACTCCTAACCTGAATTTACAACCAATTGGATCCTTGGAATCTTTACGAGTAATCCGTTCCGGAGAAGATCCCACGAATCCACGCAAGGTCACATAATTATTCATGATTTTTCCTTTTCTTTTTAGATTATTTTTTCCAAGTTGCTAAACCCTGGCGAGAAAGATTAAGAGTTAATATCCCTGTCCCGGCCAGGAGAAAAAACAGCGACAATGTCAGATAAAAAGGGGTCCCTGTCTTGGCTAATTCTTTTGGAACACCACGAGATTGAGTAAGGGTTTTGGAAGTGACATCATTTCCCTTTTTTAGACTCACTTCCTTATTTTTCATTCTCGTTCTTTGCGAAGCCTTACTCACATTCTGTCGGGTTATTGTCGGTTTAGAAATTTTTACATTCTGCCTAATTACTGCCGGATACTTTTCTTTATCTGTAGACGTCAGTGTCCTACTTTGCGCAACTATCTGTTTTCTAGTATTTCTCATAGGTCTAGCTACAGCAGATTGCATAATAGTTTTTTCGTTTTCTTTGAACTTTCCTTCCTTGTCAGAGAAGGATTTAGTTTTATCAACGGTAGGTTTCTTAGTAATTTGCAGTTTTACCTCGGCATTTCCATTACCGGAGACCACCATGTCTTGCCAACGGGAATTTTGATAGTAAAGAAAATAATCTGCAGGTAATTCCAACGCCTTGATTTCTATCTTTATTTCTTTTCCCCAAAGCGGGGTTAACTTAAGTTTTATTTCTTTTTCACTGCTTAAGATAACTCGGGTTCTATAACCATCTAAAAAATTCGCATTTTTAAGATTTACCTGTAACTTAACCCGAGGAATATTCTTGCCCTCTGCTCCGGTAATTCGGATTCCTTCAATCGTATTTCCAGACTTATTAAAATTAGCAAAAATGGTATATGGTCCAGCTATTTTACGAGCATCTTCTAACCATCTTTGAGCAAGTTTGCCACCATCTTGAGGAATCCCCATTCCTCGGTAGTGACCGGCAGTTAAAAGCCCCGAAACCCCCCAGGTATAGGATTCTGCCTGAAGTTTATTCTTTAGAGCCTCGTCTTTATATTTAGATAAAAAAGCTGCAAGTATAAAAGAATTTTGCGAACTGACCAGCATTTTACGCTCTGGTTCGCCTCTATCTGTTAGTAAATTACGCTGGATATTTTGCCTATCTCTTACCCTACTTACCTGATAAGAAACTTTTTTCTTCATATGTGCACTAGCGCTAACTCCAAGCTGATTATCACCGCTACATACCCCCACAGTCCCTGAATCCGAGACAAATATATTTAGATACTTTTCCGGTGATCCATAAGCAGGCAGCCAATTTTGCGTATCTGTTGCCTGAGCACTAGAAACTAATGGGAAAAGAGCAAATAGAACAAGTGAACTCGCAAAAGAAAAAAATTTTCGTTGCCGCAACATTAAAAACTCCTTGAAAACGAATGATTACATAATCACTTTCTCAAGGAGACAAAATAAAAATAAGAAGCAGAATCCCAAATTGTGGATAGCGGGAGTGTGGAAATGACACTCCTCATTTTGGCGCCCCCAGTAGGATTCGAACCCACGACACGCGGGGTAGAAACCCGCTGCTCTATCCCCTGAGCTATGGAGGCTTAATAAACTACAGTAAATAATACATATAATTCAGCAGTATGCACTGTCAAAAAACTACCATATCCTAGAAGTATGGAAGAAAAAGTAAAAGATGCCCTGGTCTGGATTGACTGTGAAATGACAGGCCTTGATATCGAAAAAGATGCCTTAATCGAAGTATCCGTAATCGTTACCGATGCACAGCTTAATCCCCTAGATACCGGCATAGACGTTCTCATTTCCCCAGACCCTCATTCCTTGGAAAACATGGATTCTTTTGTCCGTAATATGCACACTAAATCGGGACTGCTAGAAGAACTAAAAAAATGCGATACCGATATGGCAAGCGCCACAAAGCAAGTTCTGGAATACATACGCCAGTATGTAGAACCTCAAAAAGCCCTATTGGCTGGAAACTCTGTAGGAACAGATAAAATGTTTCTCGCTCGCGATATGCCCGAGGTAATAGATTTTCTCCACTACCGAATTGTTGATGTTTCATCAATTAAAGAATTGGCTAAACGCTGGTTCCCAAAGGCCTTCTTTAATTCTCCACAAAAGCTCGGTGGACACCGTGCACTTGGTGATATCCAGGATTCCATAGCGGAACTAAGGTATTATCGTCGCGCTCTTTTCCCCGAGGGTGAGGGACCAAGCAGCCTGGAGTTTAAAGAGTACGCATCTGAGACGTTCGCTTGGCGTACTTCACTGGGTGAATAAAATATTTGATTCTTATAAAAGTATCGCGGTGGAATATTCCACCGCGATACTTTTATAAGTTCTACAATCCAGTAGCCTGGTAAATACGTTTAATCAACGCAACTCGCTCCGACACACTCGCCTGCTTGGGAACACAGATTTTCGCACCCAAGTACTTCAAGAGAGAGTTTCCTTCCTGAGCTGCATCACTTACTTCCCTGATGATTCCTTCCGTTAGCAATGAAGTAGGCTCATCCGGATAAGCTGGCATGTGTCCATCTGCCCAAGAATGTCCGTACTGGGTTTCTTCCGGTCCGGCACCCGAGAAGATATATCCTTCAAGCACGCCAGCATCAACTGCTATTTTGGTCTGCTCAAGGCCAGTTTGTGCCTGACGTCCTTCTAACACACTACGTCCCCAGTTGAGGTGAAGGTTAATCCCGGTTTGCTGGGCCACTTTAATTTCGTCTTCTAGACTAAGGTATCCCTTTTCTGGGCTCTGTCCCGGTATATATTTATCACAGTGCTCAATTACAAGTTTGGCATCAGACCAGTCAAATTCACAGGCTTGGCCCAAGGACTCAGCAAACGCATCCGGACGTCCAATTTGGCAGGGAGCAGAATGTAGCTGCACCCGCTTAATTACGGATCGTCCACAAGCATCATGTAATCGAGAAACCGATTCGGCAATCCCCCGGGTGAAGTCTAGTGCTAGCTTACGTCCTTCAGAATCAGGAGAAGCCAATCCGTACTTATCATTCAGACCCGCCTGCTGCATTGTTCCAGGAATGGCCGTTACAGTACAGAAATTCCACTCGGATGAAATTGACTTTGCCAGCTCTTGTGGAGCAGTAGCTAAAACAGCCGGATATGGAATTTCCAAACCGTTGACCCATTCTTGCGCTGCTAGTTGTGAATAAAATTCAGCTTGTTCTTCCGGAGCGGGCATAGCCGCATAAGCACCAACGATAAATGGGACAGTCACTGTTCCCAACCTTTCTTCATCGAACTAAAGAATAATTTTAGCTAGCAAATCAAAATTACCGACTAAACGGTGATTGACGCCACTCATCAAGTGTAACGCAGGCTTAGTTATATAGTTAGACACTTAAGGCCCAAAGAAGAAAAATAGAATATAAAAACTCCGAACTTATTAAAGTTCGGAGTTTTAACCGGGTGGCTGACGGGGTTTGAACCCGCGACCTTCTGGACCACAACCAGATGCTCTACCTACTGAGCTACAGCCACCATATGTTTCGCAACGACGTGAAACTATACAGCACTAAACACCTTAAAGAGAAACCGAATTACCCCATTTCCAGTATTTAGTGGCAAACATCTCACCAAAAAGCGCGCTGCGAAATTGCATCAGCTACGTTATCTAACGCCTCTTGCGAAAGGTTCAAATAAAGGCTCGCATCCACAAGGGAAATCTCCATAACGTAGTATCCCCCATCGTTCTTGCGGACTAAATCAATCCGGTTAAAGAGGAAGAGCTCATCACGTCCTAACCGCTCTTTCACATACCCGTGCAAAACTGCACGAATCTCTTCTCCCCAACGCCATTCTTCCGCCTCTGGCTGACGGACTACAGTAACTTCTTCAACAGGAATATTTGCCGCATCGGGACCTGTAATAGATGAGTGGAGCATCGGCTCTTTCTCTACAACATGAGAAATAAGGCCATTTACATAGATAAGAGATAGCTCACCGTGCTGGTCAATTTCTTCCAAATAGCGTTGAACCATTACTGATCGCCCCTGAGAAAGCAGGTCAACCGCATGCAAAATGGCTTCCTGCCGAGAAGACGCAGAATTAGCCGTGTAGCGTCCAGCATCACGCCCACCAGAAGAAACCGCCGGTTTAACGACAAAATCTCCCAAGGCAGGGAAACGAGCGTGAATCTGGTGTTTAGATAGATTCTGTTCTGGTTCCAGCCAAGTGGTCCTAATGGTAGGAAGACCACGCTCCCCTAGATCTCGTAAATAGTGCTTATCCGTATTCCAGGTTAATACATCAGCATGATTCAAAATACGAGGAACGCTCCTAGCCCATTCAAGGAATTCCTCGCGGCAAAAAGCGTAGTCATCAACGGAACGAACAACTACAAGATTAGCGGCGTTCCAATCAACATTGGGATCATTCCAAACTACAACTTTTGCCTCCATGCCACGTTTTTCCAATGCGGGTAGCAAAAGACGATTATCGGCATCAAGCTCTGACTGGCTGTCTGAAGTTACTAGATAAACAAGCGGTTTACTCACACGTTTAAGGTACCTTATTTTCGGTATTTACGCGGCTCAAGAAGGAAAAATTATAAAACTCAGTTGGGAGTTTTTATTGAATACGTTAGAATTCAGGTGTTTATAACTCATTTGGAGGCACCGTGAAATATCAGAAGAAGTATTGGACCCTACTCGCGATACTTTTCCTTATAACTACCCTTGCGGTCGGGCTAATTGGTGGGGCCGCAGTAGTTCACTGGTCTAATAGAGCTGGATCTATCGTAATTCTTATCTTGATTACCGCCGGATGGGTTGCCTATAAAAAAATTTCACGTTCTTACCAAGAAGGCAGATTACTTGATGATGCCGGTCGGATTCAAGCACTCCACAAAGATGAATCAGAGTCTTCCCCTGCCACCGGCGAGCTAAATGATGCGCCAGCCAATCTCTCTCGAAAAGATAAGATTCGCCGGCAACAGATAAAGAATCAACGACGTAAAAATAAATAATTTTTTTGGGGGGTATCTAAAATAGATACCCCCCAAAAAAATTAGTAATAACTAGCGCAATCCCATCGGTCGTTCTAGGGCCAAGTCAATTACTTCACTCAGTAGCTCTTTATAAGACATACCGCTCTTATCCCACATTTGGGGATACATCGAGAAAGCAGTAAATCCAGGCATGGTGTTTACCTCGTTAATCGTAAACTGTCCGGTTTCCTCGTTATAGAAGAAATCAACTCTTGCCAGTCCTTCACATTCCAAGGTTTCAAATGCATCTATAGCCGCCTCTTGAATACGAATTGCAACGCTTTCTGGTAACTCAGCAGGGCAGATAAGATTAACCGCGTCATGGTTAACGTACTTTGTCTTGTAATCGTAGAACTCACCCACTGACTGCAAGCCAATTTCACCAAGCTGAGCAACTCGTGGTTCGCTCCCCTGGCGCCCCCCGAGAACCGCACATTCAATTTCTCGTCCTTGTACCATAGCCTCGACAATTACACGTGGATCATATTTACGTGCTTCATCAATGGCAGCTCCAAGGTCCACAAAATCCTCTACCTTGGAAATCCCCAAAGAGGAACCAGCTCGCGAAGGCTTAACATACAAAGGTAGCCCCAGAGCCTCACACTGACTCAGAACTCCTTCACGGTCTTCTACCCACTCACGCGGCGAAATAAACTTCCACTGTCCTACGGGTAGTCCACGACCCGCCAAGATAGCTTTTGTCATGTGTTTTGCCATGGAAATTGCAGATGAAGTTACCCCGCACCCCACATAGCGCAAATCACTCATCTCGAAAAGCCCCTGGATAGTTCCATCTTCACCATAGGGACCGTGCAAAAGGGGGAAGATTACATCAATCATTCCTAAATCTAGTGCAGTAATTGGCCCGGTAGCTAAAGCATCAAACTCTAAAATTGCGCTATCGCCCGGAATGGTTGCTAACTGACGGGGGCCCGGTTGAATTGTGGCTCCGGTGTCGCCTTCAAGCCGATATAGGTCCGGATTATCGGGAACCCGCAACCACCTGCCATCGGGAGTAATTCCCACCGGAATAACTTCAAAGCGATTCCTGTCGATACTATCTAGAACACTAGCCGCGGTTGCACAAGAAATTGGGTGTTCGCCACTGCGCCCACCAAATACAACCATTACTCGTGTTTTACGCTCCATATTTGCCTCAATTGTTGATAATCTAAACGCTTCTAGCTTACCGCTCGTTACTTAAAATAATTTTTAGGGCGCGCCGACCCGCACGGCCAGCAAATTGCAGATTTTATTTCTTTTTCCCTCGCCTTTGGCGTTCTAGCTCCTTTAAGTCATTACGAGTCAGTGCTTCAGCGGACGAAGAATCATAAAGCTCAACGGGTGGTTCTTCCTGACGGATTTCAGCCAGCATGCGAGTTATCTCCTGCATAATACGCTCAGCCGCAAGACTAGCCGCTAGATGTTTATCTTCATATTCCAATAAATCAGAAAAATCTATTGCCTTCCCAAATGTTGCATAAGTCTGTTTTCTACGACCCAGGTGGATACGTCCTTCATAACGTCCCATTACTTCCAATCCACCCCATTGCGCCATAGGGATAACAGGATATCCAGAAAGCGCTAAATACCCCACACCCTTTTTAGGTTTCATTGGCCAATAATTAGGTTCCCTAGTCAGAGTACCCTCGGGATAAATCATTACGGCTTCCCCGGATTCTAAGGCTGTTTGCGCAGCCCGCAAAGCATCAGCCGCGCGTTTAGTTTTCCTATACACCGGAACCTGCCCAGTTTTCTTCATTAACCAACGCAAAACCGGAACCTTAAATAGCTCGGATTTAACCAGCACTCTAACCGGTACACCTGCATCAACTAAGGACTTCATCGAAACCATCGCATCGAATTCAGAATAGTGGTTAGCAGCAATCACGAATCCCCCCTTAGAAGGAAGATTCTCCAATCCACTAACCTGTAATTTAATAATTCTTGAGACCCCAAAAGAAGCAACTTTAGCAATCGCCTTGTAGGTTTTAGTAAATTTTTTCATTTTCTTCCCTAACGCTTCAGGCGCCTCTGACGGCGTAATTCCGGTAAATCTTCAAGTGCTAATTTCCAGGTAGATTTTTCCAGCCACGGATCTTTCTCAATCCGTAAATCAAAAGTTTTTTCGGGAGGTTCCTCCCCACGTTCCTTAGCTAACGCCGAAGTTATCAAACCACATAAATGATCGGACAGTTCCCGCGCCAACGCGTCTTCAGTATAATCCGGGAAACACTTGCTCCACTGTTTTGTCTCCACTGGATCGAGGGCCCTAAAAATCATCTTTGGGCGTCGCCAAAATCGCGGAATAAAGGAATAGCGTGGGAAAAACTGTTGGTTTCCCCAGCTCACCACAGGCACAATCTTGCATCCTGTTCTTAGTGCGATTCTTGCAGCCCCAGTCTTGAATGTCATAGGCCAATACTGTTTCTGCCGAGTTGTAGTTCCTTCGGGATATAACCCAACGATATCTCCTTGAGATAAGTGGCGCGCACAGGTATCCACGATTGTTTTAGCCTGTGGGCTATCCCGGTGAATTGGGATATGCCCTAGCGCGCTCAAAAATCGTCCTATTACCGGAAACTTAAAAGCGGTATGTTTACCAACCAAGCGAATATGCACACCGGCTTTCCAGAAGAAGAACACCATACTTACTCCATCAAAGGAGGAAAGATGGTTGCAAACAACCAGATAAGGTTCGTTCTGAGGTAGCTTTTCCAAGCCGCAAAATATCGGACGACAAATGAGACGATAAAGCGGATTAAGGAAAGCTACAGAACGTCGCGTTACACGTAAACTCGCGTAATCCGCGTTCACTTCACTTCCTTAAAATCTGCATCCAGAAGGGACAGTTTACTGGTGAAGTGTTCATATCCGCGAGAAATCATTTCAATCCCTGAAACCGTGGAAGTTCCTGAAGCCGCTAGAGCAGCAATCATATGACTGAAACCACCGCGTAAATCAGGTATTTCGATATCCGCTCCATGAAGTGGCGTAGGACCGGAGATAGCCGCCGAGTGAACAAAATTAGCTTGCTTAAAGCGGCAGGGGGTAGACCCAAGACATTCTCGATAGAGCTGGACCTGCGCACCCATCTGGTTCAAAGCATCAGTGAATCCAAAACGCTTTTCATAAACAGTTTCGTGGACAATCGACAATCCTTTAGCCTGGGTCAATGCCACTACTAGGGGCTGTTGCCAATCCGTCATAAGACCCGGATGAACATTGGTTTCAATAGCGATGGAGCGCAAATCCCCACCGGGGTGCCAAAAACGAATCCCGTTTTCTAAAACATCAAATGAACCACCAATTTTACGGAAAGTGTTCAAGAAAGTAGTCATGTCTGGCTGGCTAGCCCCCAAAACCGTAATGTCACCACCAGTGGCTAGAGCTGCCGAAGCCCAAGAAGCTGCCTCGATACGGTCAGGAAGAGCGCTGTGTCGATAACCAACTAGCTCATCCACTCCCTCAATACGAATAGTGCGATCAGTATCTACAGAAATAATTGCGCCCATTTTCTGTAATACTGAAACTAAATCCATAATTTCAGGCTCTACCGCGGCCCCGCGAAGTTCTGTTAATCCCTTCGCCAAAACTGCTGTTAACAGAGTCTGCTCAGTTGCCCCCACAGAAGGATACGGAAGCTCAATCTGCGTACCGTGAAGCCCATCAGGATTTGTAATATGGATTCCTCCAACGCGCTTTTCAACCCGTGCTCCAAAAGAACGCAAAGAATCCAGGTGGAAGTCAATGGGGCGTCCACCGATATTACACCCGCCCAAATCAGGAATAAAGGCTTCGCCGAGACGATGCAGCAAGGGCCCGCAGAAAAGAATTGGAATACGTGAAGAGCCAGCATGCGCGTCAATATCAGCGACATGAGCCGATTCCACCGAAGTCGGATCAAGGTGTAAAACGCCGCAAGATTCGTCGAAGTCTACCTTCACCCCGTGCAGTTCCAACAATCCAGATACTACGTTGACATCTTGAATTAGAGGAACGTTAGAAAGTACAGAAGGTGTATGACCCAGCAAGGCCGCGACCATCGCTTTAGGAACGAAGTTCTTAGCCCCGCGAACGGTGATTTCACCATTTAAGGAGCGCCCGCCGTTGACTCGCAAAACACTGGTCATTAATTAATACCCTTCCAATCAAGTGTCAAAATTGACTGATACCAATTTTAACCTATGTCTTCACAATCCCCAGGTTAAAACCATCACCACAGTTATTGTGAAGTTTACAAAAGTACAATTAAAGCAAAATAAGCAAGAAAAAAATTACCCGGTATTGTAAAAGCTAAAGCTTACAATACCGGGTAATTCCAGAGTACTCCCGACCGGATTCGAACCGGCGCCGCCGCCTTGAGAGGGCGGTGTCCTAGGCCGCTAGACGACGGGAGCGGACACTACTACGACTAAATCGTATGGCTGGGGTACCAGGACTCGAACCTAGAACAACTGAACCAGAATCAGCCGTGTTGCCAATTACACCATACCCCAAGGGTCAAGATAGACATCGAGAGATTCTCAACGCTATCAGCACTCGAAAAACTATACCGGCTCCAACCCTAGTAGCCAAATCGACACGAGGTGGTCCTGTTCACAAGCGTGCCTGTAGCTTACGCAGACGTGCTATCGACTCCTCTTTTCCAAGAATTACCATTGACTCAAACAAAGGCGGAGACACCTGGCAACCTGTAACAGCTACCCGCAAAGGCCCAAATGCAAGACGAGGTTTAATTTCCATCTCCTCAACCAGCTTAGCACGCAGAGCATTCTCCAACGCCTCCAGCTCAAACTCAGTATTTTCAAGCACTTCAATAGAACTTGCCAAGACATCTTTAGCTTCCGGCTTCAGCTTCTTAAGAGATTTTTCGTCGTATTCAAGGTCATCCAAGCTACAGAAAAGGAACCCGAGCATAGAACGCGATTCCGACAGAGTCTGAATACGCGTCTGGATAAGCGGCGCGGCTTCACATAAAATTTCCTGCTCACGTTCGGTCAACTCAGCATAGGTTCCAGCGCTCACCAACGGGTTAGGAGTATCGGAAAGAGTATAGGTATCGGCGAGGTAAGGAACTAAACGATCACGGAAATCCTCGCCCTCAAGCATACGAATGTGCTCCGCATTAATAGCAATGCATTTCTTTCCGTCAAAACGCGCTGGGTTCGGGTTTACGTCATGGACGTCGAATGTCTCAATCATTTCCTCGGCAGAGAAAATATCATTCGTCGGAGAAATAGACCATCCGAGCAAAGCCAAGTAGTTAAGTAATCCTTCTGGCAACATTCCGTTAGCCCGGTGAATCAATAGATTTGATTCAGGATCGCGCTTAGAAAGTTTTTTGTTCCCCTCCCCCATTACATAGGGAAGATGGCCAAACTCAGGAATAAAATCTGTAATTCCCAATTCTTTCAAAGCGCGATAGAGAACAATCTGACGCGGAGTAGAAGAAAGCAAATCTTCACCGCGAAGCACATGAGTAATCCCCATTAAAGCGTCATCTACCGGGTTGACCAAAGTATAAAGAGGATGCCCGTTTCCACGAACAATTACATAGTCTGGAACAGATCCAGCTTTAAAAGTAATTTCCCCGCGAACTACATCGGTAAAAGTGATGTCCTCATCGGGCATCCGCATTCGTAAAACCGGCTGACGCCCTTGTGCACGGAATTCAGCTTTCTGCTCATCGGTCAAATCGCGGTCGTAACCGTCATACCCGAGCTTTGGGTCACGGCCAGCGGCACGATGACGAGCTTCAATCTCTTCCGGAGTTGAAAAAGATTCATAAGCATATCCACCAGCGACTAATTTCTCCACTACATCACGGTAGATATCCATACGTTCAGACTGACGATAAGGCTCGTGCGGCCCAGGTTTCCCTACACCTTCATCCCAATCAAGCCCCAACCAACGAAGAGAATCAAGAATTAAGTCAAAAGACTCTTGGGAGTCACGAGCCGCGTCCGTGTCCTCAATTCGGAACACAAAAGTTCCCTTGGTGTGACGCGCGTATGCCCAGTTAAAAAGGCAGGTACGCACCATCCCCACGTGAGGAATACCCGTCGGGGACGGGCAAAAACGAACTCGAATATCACTCATGATTTCTTACTTCTTCCTTCTAATTCTCTCTACAAAGTTATTATCAACGCTTCATTACGGGATTACGCAAAGTTCCCAAACCTGCAAGGTCCACTTTTAAGACTTGGCCAGGCACAATCCCATCTGCCTCAATGAGGTTACCACTGGTGACGATATCTCCGGGTAACAGAGTACAAGAATGTGATGCCAAAGCCACGCTTTCTTGCGGACTCCGTATCAAATCAGCAGTGCTCGCTGTTTTTTCTACCTCATCATCCACTCGTAGGGCAACGCTTAAATCAGCAAATTCTAAATCAGGTTTTACAGTTACCCAAGGTCCAATTGGACACGAAGTATCGAATCCCATTTCATTCATACTCCCCGGCAGATGTCTTCCGAAAGGAGCATGAACATTCAACAAAATTAGCCAGCCAAAAACAGAACTATCAACATCTTGCGGGCGTAAATCCCGGCACATAGTTTTAAGAACTGCCCCGACTTCGACGCTCACAGCTAATTCTGAAAGATGTGCAGGAAGCAAAATAGGGTCATCAGGACCAATCACAGAAGTGTTGGGCTTAATGTAAAAAGAAACTTCCGAAGTCTGATTCTCTCGCGCACACAACACTTTAGAGCGCGGAATGACTGGAGAAAGAAGTTTTACTTCCTCCAGACTATAAATTGGCCCAGAAGGCTCTACCGGCGAGAATAACGGATCACCTTTAATCGCGACCACCTTATCGGAGTTTTCTTCACAAACCCCAAACATAATTTGGCCCGAAACTTCAAATCGTAAAACACGCATGGTGACAGTATATTCCCGCCGGCAGATTTTTAGTACCAGATATCGCTCTTTAGCTCACCGGGAAGCTTTACCTTATCGGCTTTGAAAACAGCCTCGGAGCCCTTGCCCTGAGCAACCCAGTCCCGCAAAGCAACTTTTACCCAAGGCGCCAAACGGATTAATGCATAAAGGTTCAAAATAGCTCCAAGACCAAGGAAGATATCCGAGATTGACCACACTAGGGCCAAGCTCTTAACCGCCCCGTAAGCGCAGGCAATAAGAACCAAGACTCGGTATCCCCAAGACAAGAACTTATTACGTGACAGGTAATCTAATGACACCTGCCCGTAAGAGTAAGCTCCAAAGGCCGAGGTGTAGGCAAAGATAAAAATGATTAATGACACTAACGGCCCAATCCATGCGCCAAAAGAGTGCGTTAATGCTTGAGCCGTAAGTGAACCCGCATCATCAGGAGTCAAAGGAGTACCTGACAATAGGTCTGGGCCAGTAATTAGGATTAGTAACGCAGTAGCTGTACAGACCAAAATAGTATCAATGAAGACACCCAGAGCCTGCACCAGTCCCTGGTTAACCGGGTGACTTCCAGCTGCAGTACCTGCAGCGTTAGGAGAAGTACCTAGTCCGGCCTCGTTCGAGAAAAGACCACGACGAGCACCATTTATCAAAGCCACAAAAATACCAGCTCCAATACCAGCGAAGGTTGATTGCACCCCAAAGGCACTGAGAACAATAGTTTTTAGCGCAGAAAGCGCAGCTAACGGATTTAGTGCAATTACTACAATTGTCAAGGTCAGGTAGATAATGGCCATTGCTGGAACTAGCATCTCTGAAACTCGCGCAATTGAACGCAAACCACCGAGAATAACCGGAGCAAGCAAGATAACCACGATAATTGCAGTGTAGATAGGTTTAATACCGTGAATAGCTTCCAATGTTGAAGAAAGCGCATTAATCTGCACCATGGGTACCGCGATTCCCGAAGCAAAAACCGTTATTGCCGCAAACGCTACCGCAAGCACCTTAGAATTTAGGCCCTGCGAGATGTAGTATGCCGGCCCACCGCGGAAAGCTCCTGGCCCCGATCTAACCTTGAAAATTTGTGCCAAAGTCGATTCCGCCAAGGCGGTAGACATTCCGATTAGGGCGACTACCCACATCCAGAAAATCGCCCCCGGCCCACCAAGGATTAGAGCTAAAGCCACTCCCCCAATGTTTCCGATTCCTACACGAGTTCCCACTCCCACAGCAAACGCTTGGAAAGAGGATACTTCCACATTCTTATCATTCTTAGAACCTTTTAGGGAAGTAAAAATGGGCCTAAACAAACGTACTTGGGGGCAAGCCAGATAGAAGGTCAAAAAGACCCCAACACCCAGCAACAAATAAACTAACAAGTACCCGTATAGGTAATCATTAATTAGGCCAACCCATTTACTGATTAGTTCCATTTTTTCACCTTTTCTTCTCTAGAGCGTGTTTGCTCTAATCCCAGACGTCACTGGGAAGTTTTGCGGGCATGAATTCGTTATTCGATGCCTTAAAGACGGGCTCTTTAATCCCCTGTTTAATCTGACTTTCGTAGTCTTTAAGGGCTCCAGCGCCCCAGCGAACAAGGAAAATCAAACCAGCTAGGTTAAATACCGTCATTACCGCCATAGCGATATCAACAGTGGCCCATAAAGTCCTGAGCGCATTCAAGCACCCTAAAACAACTGCGCTCAATGACACTAAACGCACCGCCCAAATCGCCAGCGGATGTGAAGTCAAAAAGCGCATATTTACTTCTGAGTAAACGTATGCGGCAATAATTGAAGAGAACGCCAAAACTAAAATCATCACGGCCATCGGAATTACCGTCCAGCTACCAAGACTAGAAGCAACCGCCGAGGTAGTAAGCGTTCCTGGATTCGCTCCGGGATCGGTCCATACTTTTGGCCCCGCTAAAATAATTACAAAAGCGGTAGCGGTGCAAACAACCAAGGTATCAATGAAAACTCCCAAGGACTGAATCATTCCCTGCTGCACCGGGTGGGCTGCAGTGGCGGTTGCAGCCGCATTAGGAGCGGTTCCCTGCCCTGCCTCGTTCGAGAAAAGACCACGCTTAGTACCGTTGATTAAAGCAGCGAAGATTCCCCCACCAAGCCCGCCGACTACTGGGTCAGGCGAGAAAGCTCCGCTAATAATCAGCCAAAGCATATGAGGAACTTCTTTAATGTTCAAAAGGACAATCAAAAGCGCCATAACCACGTATACAGTGGCCATAATTGGCGCTAGTAGCTCTGTTACACGTGCGACAGAACGAATCCCACCCAAAATTACCGGAGCCGCCAAAGCTAAGAGCAGTAGCGCGGTTCCCCAACCGGGCATTACATTGTAGCCGGACATCGTTTCAGCGATTGCGTTAGCCTGCACCATCGTAATTGTGAAAGCACAAGTAACTACGGTTACAAGGGCGAAGATAACTCCCAACCAACGCCGTTTAAGCCCCAGACTGAGGTAGTAAGCAGGCCCCCCAACAAAGGTCGAGTTAGCGCTTTTTACTTTAAAAAGCTGTGCTGTAGTGGCTTCAAAGAAGGCAGTTGCCATTCCAAGTAAGGCCACTATCCACATCCAGAAAATCGCTCCCGGCCCACCAAGCATCAGGGCGAATGCCACCCCGAAGACGTTACCAATTCCCACGCGCGCGGCTAGGGAAATCGTAAAAGCTTGGAAAGATGATATCCCTCCGTTAGCTCCACGTCGGGAGCCAAGAACACTTTTAATCATTGTGCCGAAGTGACGGAACTGTACTCCCCGGGTGGCAACCGTGAAGGTTATTCCGGCAATTGCCAAAACAGCCACTGTTATATGGAGAGTAATCCAGTCACCCGCACTCTGAATGTAATTAGCGATACTCAAGGTTATTCCTAATTCTAAGTTACGGTTTTATAAGTTATAAGGGTATATTACCTAAGCTTTAATGTCCCTTTGAGACTAGCTTTTTGCGTAGACTCACACTAATGGGAGAATAGACCTATGAGTGAGCCTTCCCTAAATGTTTTGCTAGATGATCTCGAAGACCAAGGAAAAATAGATAATCCAACCTCCCTTTACGAAGCCTTTGGGAAATGGGCTAAAGCAGGTGGAAGACCGCTTTACCCGCATCAAGATGAGTCTGCTCTAGAGATTTTTTCTGGCAATCACGTAATTGCCTCTACTCCCACGGGATCAGGTAAATCAATAATTGCCCTTGCCGCACACTTTAAGGCGCTAGCCGCGGGCGAACGTAGCTATTACACAGCTCCGCTCAAAGCGCTAGTAAGTGAGAAGTTTTTTGACTTGGTAAAGCTATTTGGATCTGCAAATGTTGGGATGATTACCGGCGATGTAAAGCTAAATGCAGATGCCCCAATTATCTGCTGTACCGCGGAAATCCTAGCCAATCAGGCATTACGAGAAGGCTCACACACCGATGTTTCAGTAGTCGTTATGGACGAGTTCCATTTTTATTCTGAGCCCGACCGAGGCTGGGCATGGCAGATTCCCCTGCTTCGACTGCCCCAGGCACAAATGATTTTATTAAGCGCTACTTTGGGAGATGTATCTTTCTTTGTTGAAGATATGGAAAAACGTTCGGGCAGAAAAGTTGCGGTAATTTCAGATGCCCCGCGTCCCGTTCCGTTGGAAATGGAATATACCCTAGAAGCTACTCACGAGTTGCTTGAAAGATTGGTTGGGCAAAAACGCTATCCGGTTTATCTAGTTCATTTTTCACAAAAAGAAGCTCTGGCCTCAGCAAAAGCACTTCTTTCAGCTAATTTGCTTTCTCGTCAGGCACGAGCTGAAATTGCGCGCGAACTCGGAGATTTTCGTTTCAATACTACTTTTGGGAAAACTCTTTCTAAGTTCCTTCGTCAGGGTATCGGTATTCACCATGCTGGAATGCTTCCGCGTTTCCGTCGCTTGGTGGAACGTCTGGCTCAAAAGGGTGTGCTTGCCGTGGTATGCGGTACAGATACCCTCGGAGTTGGAATTAATGTTCCTATCCGTACGGTAGTTTTGACTTCTTTAGCAAAATTTGATGGAACAAGGCAACGTCATCTAAACGCACGCGAGTTCCACCAAATTGCCGGCCGTGCCGGCCGCGCTGGATTTGACGACATCGGGTATGTGGAAGTTCAGGCACCCGAGCACGTAATTGAAAATCGTAAGGCAGTCGAAAAAGCTGGGGATGATCCTAAAAAACTGAAAAAACTCACCCGTAAAGCTGCCCCGGAAGGACGGGTAAACTGGACTGAATCAACGTTTGAGCGTCTTCGCTCAAGTTCTCCTGAGCCGCTCACTTCCCAGCTTCGTTTTACTCCGTCAATGGTATTAGCCGTCTTGGAATCTAGCTCTAATCCCATAGATGATTTACTTAATTTAGCCTGCGACAACCATGATCCGAATCGGGAGAGCAATCCGCATTTACGTCAACTCGGACATATTTATCAAGCTCTCCTAACTGCCGAGGTTATCACCGTAACGGAGTGTGGGAAAGTACAGGTAAATACACAGCTTCCAGATGATTTTGCCCTCAACCAAGCCCTTTCCCCATTCGCTCTAGCCGCGATGGATTTGCTGAATCCACAGGCTGAAGATTATGCCCTAGATTGTGTCTCGATTATCGAGGCAATTTTAGAAGATCCTCGCCCTCTACTAATTGCTCAGGAAAAAGCTCAAAAGGGAATCGCTATCAATGCGATGAAAGCTCAGGGTATGGAATACGAAGAGCGAATGCAAGCCCTAGAAAGTATCACCTGGCCAAAGCCCTTAGAGGAACTATTAGAACCAGCTTTTGCGATGTTTGCCGCAGCCAATCCCTGGATTGACGATGCTCAGCTATCGCCTAAATCGGTTGTTCGGGAAATGATTGAAAATGCTATGACTTTTTCGGATTTAGTTTCCCGTTACGAAATTGCTCCCGCTGAAGGTGTCATTCTTCGTTATCTCACTGACGCATATCGTGCCCTACACCAAGTTATTCCACCCTCGGCGCGTAACGAAGAACTTGATTTGATTATTTCTTGGCTTGGTAATTTGGTTCGCACAGTAGACTCTTCCCTGCTCGATGAATGGGAGTCTATGGGGTTAGAAGAAGACGGCGATAATCAAACAGAAAATGACCAGATTCCTGCCGTGGAATTGGCTTTTGGGGCGGATGAAGACGGAAAAGTGTGCTTTAGCGCAAACTTGCACTCGGCACGCACAAAGATAAAGAATGCCGTCTTCCAGGTGGTAGAGCTAATTGCAGCAGATAACCTACGTGGACTCGTAGGACTTAATTTATCCGGCTGGGACGAAAATCGTTTTGATGAGGTTTTGGAACGTATTTGGAGCGAATTTGAGTATATTTCCATTGATGCTCAGGCCCGCAGTGCTGAAATGGTAATTCTCAACGAAAAACCAGAGTTTGAAGACCTTTTAAAAATACCTGAAATAGATCCCACGCAATTTGAATTAACTGGACGAAAAATACTGCTTGAACAAAGGCTCATGGACTCAGAAGAAGCCTTTGATTGGTCAGCTTGGTTCCTCATCGACCTCGACAAATGCGACGAGGCCGATGAGGTGGTTCTTAACCTGCTGTCGATTGCCCC
The DNA here is from genome assembly GCA_019218365.1 of Actinomycetaceae bacterium TAE3-ERU4. Lineage (GTDB taxonomy): Bacteria > Actinomycetota > Actinomycetes > Actinomycetales > Actinomycetaceae > Boudabousia. Next base: position 201,683 of record JAHUUJ010000004.1, read on the forward strand.
GCGTTAGGCCAGACGGTACATCCACCCATACCGGTCTTCACGAAGCCCGAATTGGATACCGGTTAGCTCGTCGTGGATTTCCTGGCTCACTCGTCCTCCTGCCAACGTGGCTGAGAAGTTCTTAGAAACCAACTTTTCGATAGGAGCAACTACCGCAGCCGTACCGCAAGCAAACATTTCGGTTACTTCCCCAGAGTTAATCTGCTCAACCAATTCATCAATCGCAATATCAGTCTGTTCTACAGGGTGTCCACAATCTTCGAGAAGTTTAATAATGGAGCGTCGTGTTCCGCCCTCAAGGATTGTGCCTGTAAGGCGAGGAGTACGTACACTACCGTCACGGTAAACAACAAAGACGTTCATTCCCCCAAGTTCTTCAAGATATTTGCCGGTTGCTGCGTCGAGGAAGCAAACCTGTGCGCATCCGTTTTCCTTAGCCTGACGCTGGGGAAGGAGCGAAGCAGCATAGTTTCCTCCGGTCTTAGCGGCTCCCATCCCACCGGGACCAGCACGGTGATAGTCCTCGCTTACCCAGATTGAAACAGGGGCAAAACCATTAGCAAAGTACGATCCAGCAGGAGAAGCTATACATAGGTAGGAATAGGTAGAAGCTGGTTTTACTCCCAATGCTCCCTCGGTGGCAATCATAAAGGGACGGAGATACAACGAAGCACCCGGTCCGGAAGGAACCCAGCGTTTATCCACCTGTACCAGGTCAATTAAAGAAGCAATAAACATTTCTGGAGACATCTCAGGCATTGCCAAACGGCGGGCTGAAGCATTAAAACGAGCTGCATTAAATTCTGGACGGAAAGTCCACACGCTCCCATCAGCGTGACGATAAGCTTTCATTCCCTCGAATATCTCTTGCCCGTAATGCAGAACCATCGCGGCTGGAGAAAGACTTAAGGGACCAAAAGGAATAGTTTCTAGCGAGTTCCAGCCCGATTCACTATCCCAGTTAGCTACCGTCATATGCTCGGTAAAGTCTTGTCCAAACCGAGGAGCTTGAATAGCCTCCGCTACTTCCGCATCGCTCAATAGAGTTTCGCTCTTCTTTAGAGGGAACATTCCGCTCAGTTCATGGTATCCAGAAACTTCAATTTCCGCAGACTTCTCAAGGGGGCTAGGCATAACCATTTTAGGTTCTCTTTCTAGGCTTTAAGGCCCAATTTCAGGGCAAAGTAGGAGTTCAACAGGTCAAGCATAGCGGAACCATGCAAAGATGTTAAACATTAGGTAGCTACCCGTCTTATAGGAGTTATTCCAGATGAGTGCATTTTTTACCTTCCTGGCACAGGGGCCAGTGTTGGTTTTGTTTTTGTTAATAGGAATTGGGATGGCCTTTGGCCACCTGAAAGTCCGGAGTGTCAGCTTGGGTGCCGCTGCAGTGTTGTTTGCAGCTATTGCCCTATCTGCTTGGGCACAAATGTATGAAGTAGAAATTAGAGTCCCCCACGAGCTGGGAATATTTGGGCTGGCAATTTTTACCTTTGCCATTGGGATTTATTCAGGGCCAAATTTTTTCTCTACCTTGAAGTCTGCAGGTGGACCTATTCTTGCGATGGTTTTTGCCCTAGTTTGTGGAGCAGGTATCGCCTACGTATTCGGGTATTACGTCTTTGATTTGAGCACCGCAGAATTTATGGGCGTATATGCAGGTGCAACTACGAATACACCGACCTTAGCGGCGGTTGGTAAGGCCTCGGGAGATTTAGCTAACGCGACGGTAGGTTACTCGATTGCTTATCTCTACGGGGTAATCGGGATGCTTGGTTTCACTTTACTGGCCCTGCGCTTGGCTTCTGGGGATAAGGACAAGCCGGGAGCAATTATTAACCGGACTATCAGGATTGAGATTGATTCTGAACCAGTCTTGGAAGAATACTATGAATTGGTTGAAGGACGAGTTACTTTTTCGCGTATGCGCAGAGGCGAGCAAGGGCCAATCGTCCGCCCCGGAATGTTCGATAAAATTTATCCAGGTGATTTATTGACGGTTGTTGGACCGCAGGCAGATATAGATTTAATTACCCAAAAACTCGGACATGATTCTTCACTATCGTTAATTTCTGATCGACGCTGGTTAGATTTCCGACGTATTACAGTATCTGATCCCACCATCGCTGGAAGACGAATTGGACAGCTTAATCTAAACGAACGGTTTGGCGCCTCGATTTCACGCGTTCGTCGTGGCGATGTGGACATGGTCGCTAATTCTCGTTTGGTTTTACAACAGGGGGACCGAGTTCGTGTAGTTGCTCCTACCGGTCAGATGAAAGAGGTAACCAAATTCTTTGGAGACTCCTCACGAGGTCTTACAGACCTCAATCCAATTGCCCTTGGTTTGGGAATGGCACTGGGTATTCTAATCGGAGAAATGCCGATACTAACACCCTCTGGGGCTAAATTCTCCATTGGATCAGCCGCCGGTACGCTACTGGTGGGACTAATTTTTGGGCGCATTGGGCGCATTGGGAAATTGGTTACGGCCCTGCCCTATACAACCTGTATGGTTTTGTCTGAATTTGGGTTGCTTATATTCCTTGCTGAGGCAGGCACTAAAGCAGGAGCGCAAATCGCGAATGCTTTCATCGGTGGAGTCTGGTGGAAAATGGCAATTTTGGGTTTCTTAATTACTACCGGGGTTGGCCTAATTCTCTTTATTACCATGCGAGTTTTGTTCAACATGGGTGGGACGCGTCTAGCCGGAGCAATAGGTGGAACACAAACCCAGCCTGCAGTTCTAGCTTTCGTTAATAATCGGACTAATTCTGACCCACGAGTAGCCTTAGGATATGCAATGGTCTATCCAGCAGCTATGGTTTTGAAGATTCTTATTGGTCAAGTAGTGGGAGGGCTGTAGTTTCTTTCCCCATATGTTTTGGGCCTCCTTTTTTAACCGGGAGGCCCAAAATATTTTTAGCGAATTTCTCTTCGTGAAGAAGAATCCAAATTAGGTAGTTGATTCGTTGGAGTATCTACAATCCAACGAGTATCCGTAACCATACGGGCGATTGCTAGGCCAAAACCAATTGCCGTGATTACGAATATGACCTGGACAACCTGCGCGATTGCCGCTGTCGTTAGCCCATCATTCATGGCCGTTAGCGCACGATAGAAGGGCACTCCAGGAATCATGATGACAACTGCTGGAACGGAAAGCGAAACACGCGAATAGTAGGTTTTAGCTGCCACGGCAGCTGCGAGCAAACCAATTGTAAAAGCGGCAATACCAACTGCTGCATGCCACGGGAAACCTGCGTCAACAGCAATGGTACGCGAGGTATTAACAAAAGCCCCAATCGTCGCTGAAAGCGCACATACTTTCCATGGAGTGTTAAAGAGAATCGCAAATCCCCAAGCGGCTATAAAAGAACAGAAAAAACGTAAAAGAATCAGAACAATCCAAGGGAGATAGTACGGCGTAACAGCGTTCAAGTTCCAGCCAGAAGTGTAGGTAACGGCCCAGACCGCCACCCCGGCAGAGGCCATCACCGCAATCACGTAAGTTCCTCTGGTTAGGGCAGAGGGGAAATCCATCCTGACCATATCAAGTAGCGAGGTAACCATCGGGAATCCGGGAATTAAAAAGAGAATTGCTGAGACAAGACCTGATTGATTCGCACTCGTCTGCAATAGTCCCGTAATTCCGAGCAGTTCAATTGAAGCGATATAGATGGAAGAAGATAGTATTCCGCACAGTAGCCAAACAGCGAAGTGATTAAACTTTCGATGAAGAACAAAACGTCGCAGAGCTTGCCCGAGAGTTGCTGCGATAAGGACCGCGAAGCATTCCCAAGGTCCTCCTTTATTTAGGAAACAGAAGCCAGCACAGGCAATCCCAGAGGCTAAGGCGTTTACCCACGGCCCGTAGAGCGGAGGACGCTTTTCAATCTTATCTAGCTCCTCATTCAGTTCTTCTACAGCCATCTCGCGGTGAAGATTATGAGATAGGCTCTTTAGCTCATCAATCCTTGCTGCATTTACACCGAAAGTACGGTTTTCGTACAGTTCTGTGCGAAAAGTTCCATTAGCGTAAGCAGAAGTCGCGATGTCTGAAAAACTCACAGAAGCCCGGTGTTCTTCAATTCCAACGGCACGAGCCATCCGTGCCATTGAGGATTTAACCCGGTAGGAACTGGCTCCAGCAGAAAGAAGTAATCTACCAAAACGTAATACTACTCCCGACTGTTGAGCTAGCCTCTGATGAGGATCCATGTGGGCAACGTCAGGATGCGCCGCTAAAAACGGGTGCTCTTCTGGGTTATATTTCTGTTCGTTCACAGTCTCTTAGTTTTTCACGAGTTGTGGCCAAGTGCCACACCTTATAGGGAGATAAACAGTATTTTTTACTAACTTTTACAAGAATAAGAAAATTAGTCTCTCCCATCTGGGAATTAAGTCTGATTGAAATATGTGAAATACACACCACAGATAGAGAGTCATTTTGGAAAAATAAAACGAATACTAAATTTTGTGGTGGTTTTTGGTTTTGTGCGGGGAGGAAAAAGGAAAAAAGGGGAAGGTACGGTCGTGAGTGTGGTGGTGGGTATGCCTCATCGCAGACACTTCCACCACAGAAGTTATAGTTAGTGGTCTTGTTGTGCTGGTTTGCGTGTGTGTTAAATAGATATACAAATTATAGAAAGAGCGTGTGATCATAAAGAAAAATTAATTATTCTATCTTCTTCACGATCACACGCTCTTATCTTATTCAAATATAATTGTGGCGGCGTCCTACTCTCCCACACCCTAGCGAGTGCAGTA
>JAHUUJ010000005.1 GCA_019218365.1 Actinomycetaceae bacterium TAE3-ERU4
AAACCCAGCAAATCAGCAGAAGGAAAAACATCCGCCACCAAACAAGAAAACCTCGCCGGCAACAGACAAAAACTATACCCAACCACCACCCCCAACACAAACCCAAACAACATGACCTCAAACACATACACGAAAGCGCCCCGTGTTTCTAGGACACGGGGCGCTTATATTGACAACCTTTTAACCGAAGGTAACAACTCCCTGAGAGCGTCTACCTTTTCGGATCAAAACTAAATCACCAGGAAGAAGATCGTCTTTATCCAAAACACGTTCTGGATCTTCAACTTTCACTCCGTTAATGTAGGCACCACCAGATTCAACCGTACGACGCGCTGCCGAACGTCCTTTTTCTAAACCGCAAGAAACTAGAGCATCAACAATCGTTGTAGTTCCTAGTTTGGCTTCCGCCCGAGGAAGAGAATCTGTAGCATCACGCAAAGTAGAAGCGTCAAGCTGAGTTAAATCTCCTGATTCAAAAAGAGCGCGTGATGCTTCTACTACATTGTCAGTAGCTTCTTTACCGTGCACCCATGAGGTGACCTCATAAGCCAAACGGCGTTGACCAATTCGTTTCCATGGAGAAGCAGTCGATTCTTTCACTACTTCCTCAATTTCTTCACGCGACAAGAAAGTAAAAACCTTTAGGAAACGCTCAACATCTGAGTCTTCTACATTCACCCAGAATTGATAGAAAGCATAGGGAGACATCATTTCAGCATCAAGCCAAATTGCCCCTCCTTCAGATTTACCGAATTTAGTTCCATCGGCCTTTGTAATCAAAGGAGTGGTCAAAGCGTGAACAGTTACGCCTTCCGCCTTGCGAATCAAATCGGTTCCCGCAATTAAATTACCCCATTGATCGTTACCGCCGGTTTCCAGCACACACCCATAACGACGGTAAAGCTCAAGGAAATCATTTCCCTGCAAAAGCTGATACGAAAATTCAGTAAAGGAGATTCCCTCATCGGAAGCTAAACGGCGAGCCACAGTATCCTTGGCAATCATAGTTCCCAAACGGAAATACTTACCAATCTCTCGCAATAGAGAAATAGCAGTTAGTTCACCAGTCCATTCGTAGTTATTAACCATGCGGGCAGCGGCCTCGCCCTCGAAATCAAGGAAACGAGAAATCTGATCACGTAGCTTTGCCGCCCATTGGGCAACCACCTCAGATTCGTTAAGCGTCCGCTCCCCCGACATCCGAGGATCTCCGATTAGTCCTGTAGCTCCCCCCACCAAAGCCAAGGGGCGGTGCCCGGCATTCTGTAAATGCCTCATAACTACCAACTGAACCAAATGTCCGTGATGGATAGAAGGAGCCGTGGGATCAAATCCAGTATAGAAAGTAATCGGACCCTCGTTCATTACCTCTCGCAAAGCCTCAATATCAGTGCTTTGTGAAATTAGACCACGCCACTCCAACTCATCTAAAACATCCACAGTTGAACTCTCCAAATTCTACTTGTCCAAGGTTATCCGCATTAAATTACTAAATTCTTCAGCTTGGGCTGAGCCCCAGCAAATAATTAAAACGGTATCGTCCCCCGCTATCGTACCCAAAATTCGCTCATCACCAGCATCATCAATCGCCGCGGCTAAAAATTGGGCCGCTCCAGCATGAGTACGTACAACCACTTGATTAGCAACATGTGCAGTAGAGACCACCATGTCAGCAATTATCCGTAATAGGCGCGAAGAATCAATCCCGCCATTTCCTGAAGGAACAACATCGGAAATTACATACACAAACTCGCCTGAAGAATCACGTGTCCGAGCAGCCCGCAGTTCTACTAAATCACGGGAAACAGTCGCCTGAGTAACCGAAAACCCAAGTTCTTCCAAACGCTTTACCAAGTCCTGCTGGGATGAGACCCGCGAAGAAGTCAAAAAATCTCGAATCGCTTGTAAGCGTCCGGCCCGAGTTAACTGATACTGCATTTTCTCCCGCTGTCCCTACATAAACTAAGAATTCAAATAATCAACAATTCCTTGCGCAAATGTTTCTACTTCATCCCAATTACGGAAGTCTCCCTCAACAGCACCACCTAGACGGGCAATTGAGCGCTCCCGTAAATTAAGCTGCGTCGTATCTAAACGCCCCGCGAATGTTTTGAGAGAAACCGGAGCAACTTCAAGAAGCACCGGCCCTACCCGCGAGGGATCTTGAACAGTCCCTTTCGGAACCCCAGCAAGCCCAACAGAAAATGCCCAAACCGGTAACTCCCTAAGCTCACGTTCAAATCGTTTCACAAAGTCAGTTGCCGCCGGCATCCACTGCGTCAGATAAACAGCAGAACCAATTACAACAGAATCATAACCGTCAAGAGAGGAAACCTGCTCAGGAAGAGAGAAAGTAACCGCATGTCCGGCTCTCTGCAACACTTCACCAATGCGCTCTCCAACACCCAGCGCTGAACCATGCTTAGAAGCTGTAGTAACTAGAATATTCATACTCAAAAGTAAACACCATAAAAAGATCAATATTCCGTCTAAAGGTCCCATTTAACGCAAATCTTAAAAGGAATCTTTTTCCCTCTTGCAGCTTGCATCATAGAATAAACCGTCATATTGTAATTTTGTTGCTTTTAGATAAAAAAGCATATTTCCCCTACCTAATAAAACTATAAGGAGATGGTATGGCGCGGCGCGCTCTTGTAGCCTTGGTTGCCACTAGCGCACTGGCATTAACAGCCTGTCTACCACACCGCACTCCAGTACAAAAAGTTTCTCCCCCAACATCTGGAACAATCGAAAAAACTTCTCCTAAAAGAACACTTAAAATTGCCCTCTCTTACAATCCGGGGACGGGATTTGACCCTGCGAAAGTTTCTGGAATCCTCCCAATTAGCGTAAACTGGCACATATTCGAAGGACTAATGGAAATAAATCCAGATACCGGTGAAATCTATCCGGCGCTGGCTGCACAATCTCCAAACAAAATTAATGACACTACCTACCGCATAACTTTAAGAGAAAACGCCAGATTTTCTGATTCAACCCCAGTTACTGCCGATGATGTAGTTTTTTCCTACGAACGAATCCTAAGCCCATTCTTTCCCGATACAAACCTCTACCGTTCTTTTCTAGGTTTTATAAAAACAGTTAAAAAAGTAGACAATAAAACAGTAGAAATAACTCTCAACTACCCATATAGCTACTTCGTAGAAAGACTCTCCTTAGTCAAAATCATCCCAAAAGAAAAAGTCCAAAAAGATTCACGTAAATTCAACCGCTTTCCCATCGGAAGTGGGCCGTTCTCACTTAAAGCAAATGGTGAAAATGGAGTCCTTGCTTTTACTCCCAATCGTTACTACAACGGAAGTAAAACAGCTCCCGTAGAAGACATGGAGTGGCGGCTAATCCAAGACCCCCAAGAACGTACCCATGTGATGAAAGAAAATGAGGTTGATTTAATTACCTCTCTCCCGTCAGATACATATAATGAGCATCTGCTCTCAAACGGAGATATACGCTCTGAAGCGATTGATTCCTTTGCACTTACTTTCTTTATGTTCAACACACAGCATAAGCCTTTCAATGATAAAAGAGTGAGGCAAGCATTTTTCTACGCACTAGATTATGACCAATTAACCAATACAGACTTAGGCGGATTAGCGACCCCCGCTACCTCGTACCTACAAGAGTCAAATCCCGCGTATCAAAAGGCATCAACAATTTATAGCCATAATCCAGAAAAAGCTAAAGAACTCTTAAAAGCAGCCGGAGTAAAAAATCTAGAGCTAACTGTAAATACAACAAATCAAGATTCAATTAAACGAATACTGCCTAGAATTAAAGAGAATCTTCAATCCATTGGAATCAAAATAAAATTTAATTCACGACCAACAACTGCAACCTATAAAGATATTGATGCAGGCAACTACGATGTCTTAATCGCGCCTGGTGACCCTTCCGTATTTGGGAAAGACCCTGATATTCTTCTGCGCTGGTATTACGGAAAAAATATTTGGAGTCAAAAACGCTACGCCTGGGATAAAAGCCCAGAATTTAAGCAAATCCAGAAATTACTAGACGAGGCCTCTACCTCAATGTCAAACTCGGATGCCAGGTTAAAATATCTTAAGATATATAACCTAATCGCAGACAATGCAGTTCTCTATCCTCTATTCCACAAACGCCTAACAACTGCATACGATACTTCCAAATTAGAAAAATATACTCCCTTAAATACCACAGGCGTGTATTTTCTCAACACTGTATTAAAAAATCCGGAAGAATAAAATAAATTAGCGTGAATATTTGTGGGGTAAGAACCGAATCGGTTCTTACCCCACAAATATTACATAAATCAGCCGCGAAGCTGCGCTCCAAAACGCTTCTTAGCTTGAGCCACAATACGCTTACGAATTTCAGCAGTTTGCTCCGCGGATAGAGTGCAATCAGCACCACGCATACGTAGAGCAAAAGCCAAAGACTTTAGGCCTTCGCCAAGCTGGGATGAGCGATAGTCATCAAATAGATAAACATCTTCCAGTAGCGGGCCAGCCGCTTTCTTGATTTCCACCAAAAGATCACTTACACAAACCTCAACCGGAACTACCAAAGCGATGTCTTCCTTAGCTACCGGATAAGTTGAAACAGGCTTAACCTGCAAAGGCGTATTTGACATTGCCTGAATTACTAATGATAAATCCAGCTCAAAGGCACAGGTTCTCTTGGGCAAATTATAGTTATCAACTACTTGAGGATGAAGCTCGCCCGCATACCCCACAACGTGCAGTTTCTTTCCTACCCGTAAGCGAAGCTGGGCTACCCTACCAGGATGGAATGGAGCCAAAGAAGCCGCTTCGACCGCGGTTACCCCCTGAGCTTCCAATGCCCGTCGATTGATATATTGAGAATCGGAATCCGTAGTCAGAGGCTGAGCGCAGTCAATATTCACTCCCAGAGTAGAAGCAACCGAACGAACAGCATTAATTGAATCTGCCCAATCGTAATCCCGGCTAAAAGAACCCGGTGCAGGAACACTAGTAGCCCCCGCAAAAACTCCACCAATATGCCAGGGCTGATTAGGCACCTGCGAATGAATCAAGGCAATTTCTTCAGCAGAAGGAGTAAAGTCCTGCGGCAGATGAGCCTTCGGAGTCCCCTCCGGATGCGTAACCATACCGGTCTCAAAAATAGCCAAAGAAGTAGTGCCGCGCGAAACATTGCGAGCAGCTACTTCAAGTAGAGAATCCAAAATTGAAGTACGCAAATATGGAGCATCCTCTGCTAAAGGATTAGCCAAACGAACAGCCTTACGCCGTATATCATCTTGAGGAATTAACTGCTTATCATGCGCTGCACCAATGAACGGGTAAGAAAGAACCTGTGATAGTCCCTGCGCACAGAGAACATTAGCAACCTTCCGGCGAGCCTTTTGATCTGCCGGCAGTCCCCCGCCAGCACGCGCCTGCGGCAAGATTGAAGGAACCTGATCGTAACCATGCAAACGCACAATCTCTTCAATCAGGTGAGCCGATCCACTCAAATCGGGGCGCCATGAAGGAGGCTGTACTCTCAACATATCACTGGCATCAGAAATTACTTTACAGCCAATTTCCTCAAGTGAAGAAATTACTTCCGCACGAGTATAGTCAACCCCGATTAAAGTACTAGGCGCATGCCAATCAAAAAGCAGCTCGGGAAGCACAGAAGTATTATCAATATCGCCAACTCGCCCGGTATCCGTGGCCCCACCGTACTCGACCAACAAATCTACGGCTCTTTGTGCGGCAATAGCCGGAAGATTAAAGTCAACCCCACGCTCAAAACGCTTCGCTGCTTCGGAAGGCAAGCGATGACGGCGAGCTGAGCGAGCAATACTCACAGAATCGAAGTGAGCGGCTTCCAACAAAATCGAAGTCGTCTGCTCACCAACCTCACTGTAAGCCCCTCCCATAACACCGGCTAATCCCAACGGACGAGAACCGGTTTCAGACGGAGAATCAGCAATTAGCAAATCCTGCTCATCAAGATTACGCACTACACCGTCCAAAGTCTCTAGCTTCTCTGCAGAGCGTGCCCGACGTACTACCAAAGGAGCGGAGAGCTTAGCTAAATCATAAGCATGTAGAGGCTGTCCCAAATCAAGCATCACATAGTTAGTCACATCGACAATTAGGGAAATAGGACGCATCCCCGCAGCAATAATTCGTTTCTCCATCCAAGCCGGAGTCGGTGCCTGCGGGTTAATCCCCTCCAAGACGCGAGTGACAAAACGGTCACAACCCGATTTTCCTCGAATAGGCTGCACATCATCAAGCAACACCTCAAAGGCATCTGCTGAAGGAGGCAAAACCTTTTTTACCTGATTACCTTCCAAAGCTGGATCAATAAAGGTATTACCAGTAGAGTGGCTGTATTCCCGAGCTACCCCACGCATAGAAAAACAGTATCCGCGATCCGGAGTAATGTTAATTTCCAGCAGCTCTTCACCCAGTCCCAGTAAAGAAACCAAGTCCGAACCTACCGGGGGGACCTCTCCGTCCAAATAATCTTCCAAGATAATAATTCCCTCAGAAGAGTCACTTAATCCCAACTCGGTCTCCGAACACATCATTCCATCGGAGATATGTCCGTAAGTTTTACGAGCAGCGATTTCAAAACCACCTGGTAAGCATGCTCCCGGCAAAGAAACTACAACATAGTTTCCAACCTCAAAATTATGTGCACCGCAGATAATTCCGCGGCTCGGCAAATCTGAAGGTTCCCTACCGGTTCCCGGTGCGTCATTGTAACTACCAACATCTACTCGGCAGTAGTTAATAATTTTTCCATTAGATTGTTCCTTAGGCTCACGAGTAAGTACCTTACCGACGACCAGTGGACCCGTTACCGCGGGCGGAACGATACGTTCTTCTTCCAAACCCACTCGCACCAAATCAGCCGCGAGTTGAGAAACTGTAGCCTCCGGCTGCAGCTCCACGTGTTCGGATAACCATTCAAGCGAAACGTACGGCATCTCAGTGCCCCTTTCCGTAAAGTCCAAACTGCTGGGAAAAACGCACATCGCCCTCGACGATGTCATGCATATCCCCAATTCCATGGCGAAGCATCAAAGTTCGCTCTATACCCATTCCAAAAGCAAATCCCTGATATTCGTCAGGATTAACTCCACAGGCACGCAATACGTTTGGATTCACCATTCCGCATCCACCCCATTCAATCCATCCCGGACCACCTTTCTTTAAAGGGAACCACAAATCCAACTCGGCAGAAGGCTCGGTAAAGGGGAAAAATGAGGGGCGGAAGCGAGTCTTTGCATCAGGTCCAAACATTGCCTTCGCAAAGTGGTCAAGGACTCCCTTAAGGTGAGCCATCGTTAGGTTCTTATCGATAGCCAACCCTTCGATCTGGTGAAATACCGGAGTATGCGTAGCATCCAGCTCATCAGAACGAAAGACTTTTCCCGGACAAGCCATGTAGAAAGGCGGCTGCGTCGAAGTCATTACACGTCCTTGCACCGGGGAGGTGTGAGTGCGCATTACTAAGTGCGAGCTCTCTTCCGCCTGTCCATCTAAAGAAGCAGAATCAATGTAGAAAGTATCTTGCATCTGCCTAGCTGGATGATCTATATCTAGATTTAAAGCATCAAAGTTAAACCATTCGTGTTCAAGTTCGGGACCTTGAGCGATATCCCATCCAAGAGATACGAAAAAGTCAGAGATTTCATCCTGTAATAGCTCCAGCGGATGACGTCCCGCAGGGAGGGAACGCAGTGGAGCAGAAGTCACGTCAACCGATTCATTTGCTAATGCCTGAACCAAAGCTAAACGCTCAAGCTCTTCCAAACGCTCTTCATAAGCTTTGGAGATTTGTCCGGTTGCACTACCAACTAGCTTTCCCACCTGCGCACGCTGACTCGGGTCAATATTTTTAATCTCACGCTTTGCTTGAGCTATCAGGGAGGACTCTCCCATCCAAGCCGGACGCAAAGATTTCAGTTCTTCAACCGAGACAGCCCCGGCAAAAGCCTCACCGGCTTGCCCGATTGCCGCCGTTAGGCTCTTTTCCAATTCACCGGCATCCGTGGGTAAAGACATTCCCATCACTGCTCCCAATAGATAGATTCACAGAATTAACCTTGACTATTCTAACGCAAGAATCACAGAGAATTTAGCTCAATTGCCGGAATTAGCATGTAAGGTTAAAGCATGAAAAAAAATGCTTCAGATTTAGCGAAAAGAGCTCCCCTGGGAAATCTTAAACCAGGATATGTTAGCCCCCGCCTTTCAGTTCCCAAGGAAATTGAACGCCCCGAGTATATGTTCCATGATGGACCTGAGGTAATCACCGCCAGCGACGTTAAAACACCGGAAACTGTAGAAAAGATTCGCCGAGCTGGACGAATTGCAGCAGATGCGGTGCAACTTGCTGGAAGCATGTGCAAACCTGGGGTAACCACAGATGAAATTGATATTGCAGCACATAACTTCATTATCGAACAGGGTGCATACCCATCTTGCCTCGGATATATGGGATTCCCAAAATCAATCTGCACTTCTATCAATGAAGTAATTTGCCACGGTATTCCTGACAATCGTCCATTAGAAGAAGGTGACATCATCAATATTGATATCACCGCCTACCTCGACGGAGTGCACGGGGATACCTGCGCAATGTTTACTGTAGGAGAGGTGGATGAAGAATCTAAAAAGCTAATCGAGGTAACTGAAAAAGCGATGATGCGAGCCATTAAGGCGGTTCGCCCCGGACGAGAAATAAATATCATTGGACGAGTCATTGAATCATATGCAAAACGCTTTAACTACGGTGTTGTTACCGACTACACCGGTCATGGCGTAGGAGAAGCATTCCACTCAGGTCTGATTGTTCCTCATTACGATTGTGCCCCCGCCTATAACACCATTATGGAAGAGGGAATGGTTTTCACAATTGAACCAATGCTAACTCTGGGAACCGTAGAGTGGGAGCAGTGGGAAGATGATTGGACCGTAGTCACCGCAGACCGTGCTCGCACCGCGCAGTTTGAACACACAATTGTGGTGACTGCCAACGGTGGTGATATTCTAACTCTGCCATCAAGCTCCGTTGCTTGAGCGTCGGCTGGAAAGGACAAAAATGACAATTGCATTCGGTATTGACATTGGCGGCTCCGGGATTAAAGGCGCCCCGGTAAATCTTGAAACTGGAGAATTCACCGACGATCGCCTACGCATCGTCACTCCGCAACCTTCAACACCGGAAACCGTAGCGGACGTTTGTTCTCAGCTAATTGACCACTTCGAGGTCCCTAAAGATGTACCTATTGGCATTACTTTCCCGGCTCCAATTAAGCACTCTACCGTTCGTTTCATCGCTAATCTAGACCAATCTTGGACTGGCGTGAACGTAACTGCGCTGATGCAAGAACGCATTGGACGTCGTTGTATAGCCGTCAATGATGCAGACGCAGCTGGAGTAGCAGAAACTAAATTCGGTGCGGCAAAAAATGTCAAGGGACTTGTCATTGCAACGACGCTGGGCACTGGAATCGGATCGGCCCTAATAAATGACGGTACCCTAATCGAAAATTCCGAGCTCGGACATTTAAAAATACGCGGAGTGTCAGCAGAAAAGCTCGCTGCAGCACAAATTCGTAAAGCAGAAAAGTTAAGCTGGGATGAGTGGGCCCAGCGTCTCCAGGAGTACTACTCATATCTGGACATGCTATTTTCTCCAGATTTGTTCGTAGTTGGTGGGGGCGTATCCAAAAAACACGATAAATTCCTCCCCAAGTTAGAACTTTCATGTCCAATTGTCCCTGCGGAATTACGTAACTCAGCTGGAATCGTTGGGGGCGCTGCCCTAGCTTACGAATATTTTAAAAGCTAAATAAAACAACACAGAACCCGGCTATCGGAAAATACGCTTCTAAAAGGACGAGCCGCCCGATACGCCGGGTTCTGTACTTGTGTCAAGACAAGTGACGGCCATTTATCTAGAACCTACGTTACCGCAAGTCTCAAGCAACCTACCCGTAGACTACAAGAGCTAACTAAGCCTACTATTTGGTCTTGCTCCCGATGAGGTTTACCAAGCAGATACAGTCACCCATACCTCTGGTGGTCTCTTACACCACCTTTTCACCCTTACCCGAAGGCGGTATATTTTCTGTGGCACTATCTCGCGGGTCACCCCGGGTGGCCGTTAACCACCATCGCGCTCTTAGGAGCCCGGACGTTCCTCGGTGGCTATAAAATAATGCCAACGCGACCGTCTGGACGACTCGTCCTTGCAAAAGAGTACTACGGAAGAAGAAAAAATGTTAATCCTACTTCCTCCCAGTGAGGGAAAAAACTTTACCTACGAGGGAGAAAACTTATCCCCCGTAGACTTAGAAAAATTACCTTTTACACAGCTTACAACTACTCGAATAAAAATTTTAGAAGAGCTAGAACAACTAGGGAGCAGCGACGAAGCACTCAAAATACTTAAGCTAAATTCCCCTAAAAGATCTGAAGCGGCAACCCACAAATATCTAACTACAGCCGGTGCCCGCGCCGCAAACTTGGTCTACACCGGAGTCTTATATTCAGCTGCCGATTGGATAAATTGGCCAGAAAATGAAGTCAGCCAACGTACCTTCGTAGTATCGGCTCTCTGGGGGCTTGTACGCCCAAGTGACAAGATTCTTCCCTACCGTCTCTCAATGGGGGTAAAACTACCCCAAAACGGCTCCTTAAAAGCAATTTGGAAAAAAGAAATTACACCCGTTCTAAACGAAATTTCACGTGGGAACGTAGTAGTAGACATGCGTTCAAGCGACTACCAAGCAGTATGGCCTCCCACTGCAAAAACAGCCAAAACATGCGGCTGCATATTCGTGACAGTCCGAGTAATACGAATTGTAAATGGACAAGAAAAAGTCGTCTCTCATAATGCCAAACACGCACGTGGTGAATTAGCCGGATACCTCGTCCGGAAAAATAAAATGCTCCAAACTGCAGAAGAAATTTTAGAACAGGCTAAAGCTCTAGCCCAAAACCCCGATAGCAGTATCATCGATGCCCGATTAGAAAAATCTAGCGCGGATGGACAAGTCCAGATTCTTACGCTCCAAACCAGTTAGGCCATCCAGATACCCATCGTTACTCGTGAAAATCTCCCAGAGCATGTCCTAAGCTGCAGTCCAGGGCTAAAGCTACCAGGAATATTTTCCCCCGGGAATCACGACGCAAGATAGTCGTGCTGGCAAGAGGAATATCCATCCGCATCAGCTCGCGACCAGGAATCTTAAGCTGAGTTCCCAAAAGTACTCGAGTGATGACCTCATGACATGCTAGAACAACAGTCTGCCCGGCATGTTCTTCCCAAATCTTATTCGCAAAAGGAACCAAGCGATCTGTCATGGAATCCACATGTTCTAAAGTTTCCCAGGCAGGTTTACCATCAATCCAATCATCTATAGCCTGCGGATATAACTTAAGAATCTCATCCATTGGCTTTCCAAAGGCCTCACCTACGCCTATTTCACGAAGTGGCTCAACGGTCTGCAAGGGCAAATTAAGTTTCTCTGAGAGAAGACACGCAAGCTGATGAGCTCGTTTTACAGGAGAACCGTAGAGGACCTCTGGAATAGGCATTCGTTCAATAACATCGCGCCCAAAATGTGTGGCTAAGGAAGCCGCACCATTGATTTGCTTAAGACCAGCTTCGGAAAGTTCAGGGTCTATTTCATCGCTTCCTCCACACAGGCATCCCGCCTCGGTATAACGAGTTGCACCGTGCCGGACAATCACCATGTAAGTATCTTTAGATGTCATTTTGCTTCCTCCACTTCAGCCGGGCGCCGCACTAAAATCCATTCCATATCTTCGGAGGTAACTACCTCATCTGGTGCTGCATTACGAATTTTTTCCCATTCTGTGGGAGTAAACTGCAAGTTCACGTTCTGGGCTACA
Organism: Actinomycetaceae bacterium TAE3-ERU4; assembly: GCA_019218365.1. GTDB lineage: Bacteria > Actinomycetota > Actinomycetes > Actinomycetales > Actinomycetaceae > Boudabousia. The sequence continues at coordinate 11,910 of JAHUUJ010000005.1, forward strand.
CGGCCCCGTAATTCAACTGCCCCAATTCCCCCAGTCGCTTTGCGGATGGCATCATATTCTGCCGTTAGTTCAGCTCCGGCTATTTCCATTGCCTTCTTACGGCGTTCAATGTAGGGCTGTGCATCAGCACGCAATTGCGCAACTTGTTGATCACGTTCTCTACGCAAGGATTCTATTTCCGAGGTCATGGAATCAGTAGTAGAACGAGCCGAAGCGAGCTTTCCCTCAGTTTCCTCTAAATCTTCTTCAACCTGCAGCATTTCCTCTTCTAATTTCTCAACACGACGGTTAAGGACTGCAATTTCTTCCTGCATAGTTCGCAGTTCACGTAAATCACCCTGGCCTGCTTCTAAGCGCTGAGTCTGAACTTTATGCCGGGCCTGGACTTTTTCTAAATCTCCCTGGTTACGCTCTTGCAGACGCTTAAAATCACCAACTTGCCCCTGCAAGGAGGCGACAATACGGGTTAAGTCATCGCGACGAGATGAAATCTCTTCAATCTGTGCATGCAAAGGCAGATTCTTTGCCTCAAAACTAAGACGGGCAAGGGCAGTGTCACACTCTTGCATTTCAAGAAGAGCTAACTGACTTTCAGGAGACGCTTTCATTCATTCACTTTCTGTTGTTGGTAGCCACAAATCCCAAGGTTCGGTACATTTTGCCGAAACCTCTATTTCAACTTCATACCCAAGGTTACTTAATTCACGAGAGATAGAATCCCGCGCCAGGTCGCACCAAACACTTTCGGTAGCCCAGTGTGAAGCATTTATCAAATAGGGTTTCCCTCCCTGCAGGTGTTCTAAAGCTGGATGATGACGTAAATCAGCCGTCACATACACATCGGCTCCGGCCTCACGTGCCGTAGTCAAAAATGAATCCCCAGACCCACCGGAAACTGCCACGCGGAAAACTGTATCTTCCAGGTTTCCGCCAATCAAGACACCGTTTGGTCCAGCGGGCAAAAATTTCGCAACAATATTTGCAAATTCCCTCAAGGTCATTTCATATCGAAGATACCCTACTCGTCCCAAGCCCGGATGGGTAGAATCCCCAGAAGGAACCAAGGGGACTACTCTTTCTAGTTCTAGACGAGAGGCCAAAGCGGTAGCCACTCCTTCAGCAGCGGAATCAGCGTTAGTGTGCGCATTAAATAGCGCGCACCCTCCCCTAATCAAACGATGTATTAAATTACCTTTAGGGTCACTAGCTGGAACAAACGAAGTTCCACGTAAATAAAGCGGATGGTGAGTCAAAAGCAACTGAGAATCGGAATTAAGAGCCTCATCCACGGTCTCTTTCACCGGATCAAGGGCAATCAATATACGTTCAACACGAGCCTCTAAATTCCCACATATCAAACCGTTGCGGTCCCAATCTTCCGCTAAACGCGCCGGATAAAGATTTTCCAAAACGTTAATGATGGTCCCTAATGAGGGAACTGCGCATGCGGTTCGATTACCCATAGTGCGATTTTAACGGATAATCACAAAATAGAAGAAAGAAAAACACCCGATGCACTAAGCATCGGGTGCAAATTGTGGGCCCGGCCGGACTCGAACCGACGACCCCTTGGGTGTAAACCAAGTGCTCTAGCCAACTGAGCTACAGGCCCCACGAGAGTAGAAACAGCAAAAATATTTTTTGTTGTTCACTCACGCAACGATTGAAAATCATATAACAGTTTTTTCAATCCCTCAAATCAAAAGTAAGTGCTTTCCCTCCACTCGAATCAGAGTAAAGGGAAAAGAAAAAACCGCGAAAAATAAAGGTTTTACTACCCTCGTTTACGAGCAATCAGCCTGAAACCAGACCACGCCCCCTCCAAAGCAGTGCCCGAAGTCACAGAAAGACCTGCGATTTTAGCAGCTTCGGAAACATCTGCCGGAGAAACATGTCCTTCATGACCAGCCTTGGGAATCATCAGCCAAATAAGGCCACCGTTTTCCAAATTCGCCGCGGCATCAACCATCAAATCGGCCATATCCTCAACTTCACCATCATCGCTGCGCCACCAAACAAGCGCACCATCAACCATGTCGCCATACTCGCCGTCAACCAATTCATTTCCGGTCTGCTCGACAATCGCTTCGCGCAAAGACTGCTCCACGTCTTCATCCCAATAAAACTCTTGCACCACCGAATTCTCAACATATCCGAAATTCGGTACCGGTCGCTGCCCAGACACTGCTGGTTGTCTCCTTTCAAGGGACTTGGCAGCCGCCAAGTCGTTTTCTATGCACGCTTAAAGTGTCAGATTTTCGCCTTACGCGCAAATCATGAGCATTTTCCCCCTAGGTATGGCCTAGTTCATAGGCCTGAGGTCCTCGTACAATCGCATTTATAGCGAATTCAATGGACAATAGAAGTGTATCTGCAAAAGCACCGCTGATGGTGCAAGTACGAGTGGAAGAAGGATCCGTGAGCGAACTCAACGAGACCAGCCCCCTCATCGACGGCCTGCTAAGCCAGGTTCCGGACAACGATCCAGAGGAAACAAAAGAATGGATTGAGTCCCTGGATGGGCTGATAGACGAAAAGGGCGGACCACGTGCCCGCTACATCCTACTGTCGATGCTACGCGAAGCACGCATGCGCAATGTTTCCGTACCGCAATCACTGACCACCCCCTTCGTGAACACCATCGGTGTTCACCAAGAACCTTACTTCCCTGGCGATGAGGTCACAGAACGACAAATTCGTCGTTGGATTCGCTGGAACGCCGCTGTTTTGGTGACACGAGCTCAGCGCCCGGGAGTTAAAGTCGGTGGACACATTTCCTCCTATGCCTCGGTTGCAACCCTATACGAAGTTGGTTTCAACCACTTCTTCCGTGGGAAGAACCATCCTGGAGGCGGAGACCACGTATTTTTCCAGGGACACTGCGCCCCCGGTAACTACGCACGCGCCTTCCTTGAAGGCCGACTAACTGAGGATGACCTCGATGGCTTCCGACAGGAAGTAAGCCACGACCACGGCATCCCCTCTTACCCCCACCCCCGTCAGATGCCCGACTTCTGGGAATACCCCACCGTCTCTATGGGACTAGGGCCTGCAGAAGCTATCTATCAGGCATGGTTTGACCGTTACCTACACGAACGTGGCTTAAAAGACACCTCGCAGCAGCACACTTGGGCTTTCCTCGGTGACGGCGAAATGGACGAACCAGAATCCCGCGGTATGCTTCAGCTAGCCGCCCAGCAAGGCCTAGATAACCTTACCTTTGTTGTGAACTGTAACCTTCAGCGTCTTGACGGCCCGGTTCGCGGTAACGGCAAGATTATGCAGGAACTAGAAGCCTTCTTCCGCGGTGCCGGCTGGAACGTCATCAAGGTAGTTTGGGGACGTGAATGGGACGTTCTGCTAAATGCAGATAAAGACCGCGCCCTCGTTAATTTGATGACTGAAACCCTAGATGGTGATTACCAGTCCTTCCGAGCCAACGACGGTGCGTTCATCCGTGAAAACTTCTTCAACCGTGACCCGCGTACAAAAGCCATGGTTAAGGACTGGTCAGATGAACAGATTTGGTCCCTAAAGCGCGGTGGACACGATTACCGTAAGGTTTACTCGGCTTACAAGGCCGCGATGGCTCACACCGGTCAGCCCACGGTAATCTTGGCTCACACTGTTAAGGGATACGCTCTCGGTACACACTTCGCCGGCCGTAACGCTACACACCAGATGAAGAAACTGGCAATTGACGATTTGAAGGCACTGCGTGATCGCCTGCAGATTCCAATTTCCGACGAAGTTTTGGAAGCCAACCCCTACGAGCCTCCTTACTACCGTCCCGAGCCAAATGACCCCGCTCTCCAGTACATGATTGAGCGCCGTGAAGCACTGGGTGGCTTCCTGCCCTCACGTCCAACTAAGGACGGCGAGCTTCCCATGCCAGCAGAAAAGATTTGGAACGTTCTAAAGGACGGATCTGGGAAAATGGAAGTCGCCACCACTATGGCGTTCGTCCGACTTCTCAAGGACATCATTAAGGACAAGCAGATTGGTAAGCACATTGTGCCTATCATTCCTGACGAGGCGCGTACTTTCGGTCTGGATGCTATCTTCCCAACCGCGAAAATCTTCAATACTCACGGTCAGAACTACACTCCGGTAGACGCCTCTATGATGCTTTCTTACCGTGAATCGAAACAGGGACAGATTCTCCACACCGGAATCAACGAAGCGGGTTCTGCCGCTGTATTCCAGGTAGCTGGTACTTCCTACGCCACCCACGGCGTACCGATGATTCCGGTTTACATCTTCTACTCGATGTTCGGATTCCAGCGTACCGCAGACCAGTTCTGGGCTGCTGGTGACCAGCTATCACGCGGTTTCATCATTGGAGCTACCGCAGGACGCACCACTCTAGCCGGTGAAGGAACCCAGCACATGGATGGACACTCGCCCATCATCGCGGGAACCAACACTGCGGTCGTTCAGTATGACCCTGCCTACGCCTACGAAATTCGCCATATAGTACGCGATGGTCTACAGCGTATGTACGGTCCGGACTACTCGCGCGACCGCAATGTGATGTACTACCTGACCGTTTATAACGAGCCAATTCACCAGCCGGCAGAACCTGAAGACGTGGATGTTGAAGGCATCATTAAGGGTATTCACCAGGTCGCAAAGGCTGAAGGCGACGGTGTTAAGGTAGACCTCCTAGCTTCTGGTGTCGGCGTTCCTTGGGCTATGAAGGCTCGCCACTTACTCGAACAGGACTGGGGCGTAAGCGCTTCGGTTTGGTCAGTAACTAGCTGGCAGGAACTACGCCGAGATGGTCTCGCTGCGGATAAGCACAACTTGCTTTACCCAAGCGAAGCCAAGCAAACCGCATTTGTTACACAGAAATTGCAGGGCGGTTCTGGAACCTACATTGCAACCTCTGATTTTGACCACCTAGTTCAAGACCAGATTCGCAAATGGGTACCTGGCTCTTACTCGGTACTTGGTGCTGACGGCTTCGGATTCTCCGACACCCGTTCAGCAGCCCGCCGCCACTTCTTTATCGATGCTGAATCAATGGTAGTAGCTGCACTAGCTCAGCTTGCTGAAGAAGGAAAGGTGCGCCCCGAAGCTGTTCCCGCCGCAATTGAAAAGTATGACCTTTTCAATGTTAACGCTGGAACTTCTGGCTCAACCGAGGGTGAAGGCTAAATAATCACTAAAAGGTGTGCCCCCAGCTAGAAATTTAGCTGGGGGCACACCTTTAAAAAAGATTTGGCTCCCGTTATCTCCAACGGGAGCCAAATCTAAAAGCTCAGACTAGAATCCATAATCTGGAATATCCACGATTGGAGCAAACTCAGGCGGAATCTCAGAAGAATCATCCTCTACCTCTAAGACTCCCGAATACACCGGCATAGCCAAGTTTGCAGGACTTAAAATCTGATCAACTTGCGCAGCGGTTAAAAGTCCCTTTTCGATTACCAAATCACGAACCTGACGCCCAGTACTTGCTGCCTCTTTACCAATAATATCGCCATTATGGTGACCAATAATATCGTTGAAATAAGTAACTATTCCAATAGAGTTCATTACATAGGCCTCGCATTTCTCTGCATTTGCCTCGATACCCTCTACGCATAGCTCACGCAAAGTACGAACAGCATTTGTCAGTAACTGCAAGGACTCATGAAGACTTTGTGCGATTACAGGCTCCATCACATTCAACTGTAGCTGGCCTGCCTGCGCCGCCATCGTAACAGTCACATCATTCCCAATTACTTTAAAACAAACCTGATTCACGACCTCGGGAATAACCGGATTAACCTTTGCCGGCATAATTGAAGAACCCGCAGCCCGCTGTGGTAAACGAATCTCTGCCAGCCCAGCCCGCGGTCCGGAAGAAAGCAAGCGCAAATCATTACAAATCTTAGCTAATTTAGAGGCACAACGCTTCAAAGTACCGTGCATGGATACATAAGCACCCGTGTCCTGTGTTGCCTCAATGAGGTTGGTTGCACCGATAATATCCGTACCGGTAATCTCTCGAAGTCTCTTTACAACCCGTTCTTGATAGCCCGGAGGAGTATTAATTCCAGTTCCAATTGCTGTGGCACCCAAGTTAGTTTCCAACAAAAGTTGAGAATTATTTTCTAATCGCCCATCTTCCTCAGCTAGATTAACAGCAAAAGCAGCCATCTCCTGCCCAAGGGTCATTGGAACAGCATCCTGTAACTGAGTGCGTCCCATTTTTAAGATGTTACGAAACTCAAGCCCTTTTTCAGCAAATGCATCAACTAAGCGAGCAAGCTCCACCCGGAAATCTGAAACAGCTTCATAAACAGCTAACCGCAAACCGGTTGGAAAAGTATCATTCGTAGACTGTGAACGATTCAAGTGATCGTTCGGATCAAGAACATGGTAATCACCACGTGGACGTCCCATCATCTCCAAAGCCAGATTCGCGATGACCTCATTAGTATTCATATTTACCGAAGTACCGGCCCCGCCTTGGAACAAATCTACAGGAAACTGATCCATACAAAGACCGTGATCTAAAATTGCATCACAGGCTTTAACGATTGCTTTCACCCGCCATTTACGCATCGTCCCTAAATCGCCATTTGCCAATGCGCAGGCTTTCTTTACCTGAACCATAGCGCGAATCATCTGCGGGAAATCATTCATTGTCGTTCCAGAAAGACGATAGTTTTCAGTCGCCCGCAACGTGTGTATTCCCCAGTAAACCGAAGCGGGAATCTCACGTGCACCTAGTAAATCTTCTTCCAACCGGGTCTGCAGATTGGGATTATTCTGTGTCATCAAAAACCTCGATGTTATTCGTAACAGCGGTCTCAAAACAAGGCCACACAACTATGTTAACGAACAAAATAAAGGTTCGCGTTAAAGGCTAAGGTTTTTCTGAAATAGATTCTAAAGTTGCCACAATATCAGCGATATTCCGCCACTTTTCTACTTCTATATCAGGTATAGAAAGTTTAAACTCGCTTTCTAGTCGAGCCACTACCGCCCAAATTGCCAGCTTGTTTAAACGCAAAGTAGAAATTTCAGTGGAAAGAGAAAACTCCTCCGGAGCAATCTTTGTATGTGGAAGTAGTGCAGTAACTACCTCTGTAAGTAAATCCTGTTTTTTATCTTCTGAAACTTCCCCCTCCGAGGAATCTAAAACAGCCAATTCAGCATCCGTTGTCGGAGAGCCTTCTTCCCCCTCAAGCTGTGCCTTTAAAGCAACTAGAGCCGATAAATCCATTATCTCAGCCTACCCGATGTAGCCAACGCACGGGAACGTCATCCCCGGCATAGCGGAATGGCTCCAATTCTTCGTCCCAGGCAGTACCTAAAGCCAGAGCTAAAATTTCTTTCACTCTCTCCGGGTTAGTTTCCTCCAGTAAAGCAGCACGAACCCGTTCTTCGGGAATTACAACATTGCCGGCGCTATCAGTCTGCGCATGGAAAAGACCTAACGAGGGAGTATGAGACCAGCGCCCACCATCGCAAGCAATTGATGGCTCTTCCGTAACTTCAAAACGCAAGTGTTCCCATCCTCGCAAAGCCGAAGCAATTCTAGCTCCCGTTCCGGCTGGTCCCATCCAGGCTACCTCGGCGCGGAACATCCCTGGCGAAGCTGCCTGAGGGGTCCAGTGAAGCTGCAGAGGAGAACCTAGAGCGTCAGAAGCCGCCCACTCTAGGTGGGGGCACAATGCGCGCGGGGAAGAATGCACAAAAAGTACACCCCGTGTATTAGACCCGTTCATATTTCCTCCTTAGCGTGAGGGTCGTCTTCCCCTACGTCCTCAAGTTAAGAAAGGTACGTCCAATCGGTGTGTATCTAGAGTATGCCACTATAAGAAGGAGAAAGCCAGCTATAGACACGCTAAGACGAAGAATTAAGACAACCCTATAATCTGCCCATTCTCATCTATATCCATCCCCAAAGCGGCCGGGTTTTTAGATAACCCTGGCATCGTCATCATCTCCCCCGCTACCAAAACAACAAAACCCGCACCGGCAGAAAGACGAACTTCGCGTATCTGTAGCTCGTGTCCAACAGGCGCCCCCAAAGCCCGGGGATTGCTAGAGAAAGAATATTGGGTTTTCGCTATACAAATAGGTAGACCAACGTATCCGGCTTCTTCAATTTTCGCCAACCGCCGACGAGCCCCCGGAGACCACGTAACCGTACCCGCGCGATAAATTGAGGTTGCAACCTTATATGCCTTTTCCTCGTAAGTATCAGCAAGGTCGTAGGCAAAAGTAACTTCCTTCTCACTTGAAGGATGCTTTAGAAGATTTTCTTTAACCACTTTCGCCAATTCACGCGCGCCCTCGCCTCCCTGCGAAAAATGAGTAGCACTAACGCAAGGAACGTTAAGAATATTTCGTAAGCATTCAAGTTCCTCAGGGGTATCCGAAGGGAAACGGTTAAGCGCCACCACAGTACGTACGCCAAAAACATTTTCGAGATTTTCAATATGTCTCAGCAGATTAGCGCACCCACTCCTAACTGCATCTATGTTAGGAGTATTCAAGTCGCTTACGGCGACACCCGAATTATATTTAACAGAGCGAACAGTTGCCACCAAAACACTTAAAGCAGGACGCAAACCAGAGGCTTGACATAAAATATCAAAAAACTTTTCAGCTCCCAGATCAGCGCCGAATCCTGCCTCCGTAACCACTACATCAGAAAGCTCCATAGCCAAAGAAGTAGCGGCCAACGAGGAACAACCATGGGCAATATTTGCAAACGGGCCACCATGAATGAAAGCTGGATTGCCTTCTAAAGTTTGTACCAAATTAGGTTTTATTGCGTCACGGAGAATAACCGCCATAGCGCCTGCTGCACCAATGTCTTCAGCGGTAACTGGCACTCCATCCAGATTTAGCCCAATCACAATCTTCCCTAAACGGGAACGTAAATCCATAAGGTTACGCGATAAACAAATAATAGCCATAATTTCCGAGGCCGAAACAATATCGAACCCATCCTCGCGTAAAAATCCATTCGTAGCTCCACCCAAACCAACGGTAATTTGGCGCAAAGCACGATCATTCATATCCATCACACGACGCCACCAAATCTGCCGGGCATCAAGATTCAGGCTATTTCCCTGATGAAGATGATTATCAATCATGGCAGAAAGCAAATTATGTGACTGTGCAATAGCAGCAAAATCTCCGGTAAAAGCTAAATTGATATCCTCCATCGGAATTACCTGAGCATAGCCGCCCCCGGCAGCCCCACCTTTTATCCCGAATACCGGCCCCATAGATGGCTCTCGCAAAGACAGTGAGGCCTTCACTCCTTCTAGATTCAAAGCATCACAAAGGCCCACCGAAGTTGTGGTTTTCCCCTCCCCCGCCGGGGTAGGCGAAACAGCCGTTACAAGCACCAAACGCCCAGTTTTTTCGGAAAGATTCTCCCCTGCCGAAATCTTAGCTTTATAGGGTCCGTAAAGTTCTAGATTAGAATCTTCAATCCCTAATTTTGCGGCTATCTCAGTAATCGGACGAGTATTAGCCTCACGCGCAATCTGCAGGTCAGTCAGCAAAGTTTTTCTCCTTAAAAACAATATTTCCCGCCGTAATATACGGCGGGAAATATTTATTCCATAATCTTTCGTACTTCACGCATAGCCTTTGCACGTACAGCGCGCTCAAGGCGATCTAGGTAAAGATAACCATCAAGATGATCGCACTCGTGCTGCAGGCAACGAGCCATGAGTTCTTCACCTTCTACAACGATTTCCTTCCCATCAATGTTGTACCCGGTTACTCGCGCATACCATGCACGCTTAGTGGGAAACCATAATCCAGGAACAGAAAGACATCCCTCGTCACCATCTTGATACTCATCAAAATCAAGCTTATCCAAACGCGGATTAAGCACGTAACCAATGTCGCCATCAATATTCCAAGAAAACGCCCTTAGCCCAACACCAATTTGATTTGCTGCCAGTCCTGCTCGTCCCTCCAGATCAACGCCTTCAAGGAGATCTTCAACGAGTATTTTCACACCCGGATCCTTAAAATCACGAATCTCATCACAGGGAGTTCGCAAGACCGGATCACCAACAATCCGAATATCTCTAATCGCCATTCTCATGCCTTCCTTGAGTCATTAATCATCGTCGTCAACTCACTAACAGCAGAAGCGACTTCAACCTCGCGCTTTTCCCCGGTCTGACGGTTACGGATTTCTACCTTACCGTCTTTCAAACCGCGTCCTACAACCAACACAAAGGGCATTCCTAAGAGTTCGGAGTCAGCAAATTTCACACCTGCTGATACCTTCAAACGATCATCGTAGAGAACATCATAAGAAGCAGATAACTCAGTGGTAAGTTCTTCCGCTTTCTCGAACACTTCCTGGTCTTTACCAGTTGCCAAAATGTGAATGTCATAAGGGGCAAGACCCAAGGGCCACTTCAAACCTTTATCGTCACAGTTTTGCTCCGCTAAAGCAGCCAAAACGCGTGAGATACCGATTCCATAAGAACCCATTGTCACGACCTGAGCCTTACCATTTTCATCAAGTACCTTAAGATCAAGCGCCTGAGCATATTTACGGCCGAGCTGGAAAATATGCCCAACTTCAATACCTCTAGCCAATTCCAAAGGTCCTGAACCGTCTGGAGCCGGGTCGCCAACCCGAATCTCTGCTGCCTCGATAGTTCCATCGGCCTCAAAATCACGGCCTTTAACCATATTGAAAGTGTGAACCCCGTCTTTATTACCACCGGTAATCCAGCGAGTTCCATCAACCACACGAGGATCGAGTAAATAACGAACAGAACCAATCGGCTCGCCATTGTCATCAACACTTCGGTTGGGAGAGTTAGGTCCCAAAACCTGAGGACCGATATAACCGGGAACCAATTCAGGATGGCGTGCCAAATCTTCAGGAGAAGCCATCTCAACCTCGGCTGGTGAAACTGAAGCTTCCAAACGCTTCATATCAATTTCCCGGTCGCCGGGGATACCCACGCAAATTACTTCACGTTCCCCGCCGGCCCAAGTTAGAGTCACCATGACATTCTTGAGCGTGTCACCGGCCTCCCAGGGACGGTCTTCGCGTGGAGCAATCTCATTAGCCATTTCCACCAAAGAAGCAATGGTCTTCGCTCCAGGGGTTGGATAATCCTGTGGCAGCGGCTGCCCCTCAATCGGCAAAGAATCTGGAACTACAGTCTTTACCGCCTCGGCGTTGGCGGAATATCCCCCGGCAGAACGCACGAAAGTATCCTCACCAATCGCACATGGATGTAAGAACTCTTCAGAACGTGAACCACCCATTGGGCCGGCCATCGCCCGACAAATCGCGACCTCAAGCCCTAAACGCTCAAAAATGCGACTATAGGCGGCACGCATCACCGCATAGGAATCATCCAACCCAGAATCCGCTAAATCGAAAGAGTAAGCATCCTTCATGACGAACTCGCGGCCACGAATCAACCCTGCCCGAGGACGCGCCTCATCACGATACTTCGTTTGAATCTGGTACAGAGAAAGAGGAAGATCCTTATAGGAAGAATACAAATCCTTAACTAAAAGCGTAAACATTTCCTCATGGGTAGGAGCCAACAGGTAATCCCCGCCCTTACGATCTTGCAACCGGAATAAATTAGGACCGTATTCCTCCCAGCGGTTAGTTTTTTCATACGGCTCACGCGGCAAAAGAGCCGGGAACAGAACTTCCTGAGCCCCACTGGCATCCATTTCCTCACGGACTACCTGCTCAATCTTACGCAACACTCGCAAGCCGAGGGGTAACCAAGAATAGACTCCTGGCGCAACACGGCGGATATAACCGGCACGTACCAGTAACTTGTGGCTGGCCACCTCAGCATCTGCTGGGTCTTCCCGCAAAGTACGCAAAAAATAAGATGACATGCGGCTTAACAAAATATCCGCCCTTCCTCAAGAGAGATAACAAACAAAACCATTCTAGCCTCTTTTCCCGAAGGTCAAGCAACAATTTTAAAAAATAAAACCAAACATCAGCGTTAAGAAATAACGCTGACCTCACCGCTTCCTTCTTCCAAGCCCATCTGTTCAGCAAGCTCGTTCGCTTTCTGAATTAAAGTCTCCACAATTTGATCTTCGGGAACCGTGGCTACGACCTTTCCCTTAATAAAAATCTGTCCCTTACCGTTACCTGACGCACATCCCAAATCAGCTTCACGAGCTTCACCGGGACCGTTTACTACACATCCCATGACAGCTACACGCAAAGGTACTTTCAAATCTTTCAGCCCCTCCGTTACGTTCTCAGCAAGAGTATAAACATCTACCTGAGCACGACCACAAGATGGGCACGAAACAATTTCCAAAGTCCGTTCACGCAACCCCAAAGATTGCAAAATCTCAATTCCAACTTTTACTTCCTCCACCGGAGGGGCAGAAAGAGAAACTCGAATAGTATCACCAATTCCTCGGGAGAGTAACGCCCCGAAAGCCGTCGCAGACTTAATTGTCCCTTGGAAAGCCGGCCCTGCCTCAGTAACCCCTAGATGTAAAGGCCAATTTCCTGCTTCAGAAAGCATTTCATAAGCTCGAACCATCGTTACTGGATCATGGTGTTTCACGGAAATCTTGAAATCGTGGAACCCGTGCTCCTCAAATAAAGAAGCTTCCCAAACTGCAGATTCAACCAATGCTTCAGGAGTTGCTCGACCATATTTCTTTAACAAACGTGGATCCAAAGAACCCGCATTTACACCAATACGTAATGAACAGCCATAATCGGAAGCCGCTTTGCAAATATCCTTAACCTGATCATCAAATTTACGGATATTACCCGGGTTCACACGAACTGCAGCGCATCCTCCCTCAATTGCCGCAAAGACATACTTAGGCTGGAAATGGATATCAGCAATTACCGGGATATTAGACTGCTTAGCAATAATTGGTAAGGCGTCTGCATCCTCCTGACGAGGACAAGCAACACGCACAATATCGCATCCAGAAGCAGTAAGTTCAGCAATTTGCTGCAGAGTATGACCAATCTCATGAGTGTGTGTGGTGGTCATTGACTGAACTGAAACCGGCGCATCACCGCCTACCGCAACCGATCCAACCTGGATTTTCCGAGTGGGTCTACGCGGTCGGATTACGGGGCGTGCTTCCTTGACCTTGGGCATACCCAACGTAACTTCACTACTCACAAAAACTCCTAACTAGCCAACACCTAAATCAGTGGGGCAACGAAATCAGCTACCACTAGGATAACCGTCATCAGCAAAAGTAGACCGCCTACAGCATACGAAAGGGGAATCATCCTCGCCATATCAGCGGCCCCGACATCATGCTTCCCTAGGATTCTACGCCATTGCCCACGTATTCCTTCATAGAGAGCACCCACAACCTGTCCCCCGTCAAGCGGTAGAAGGGGAATCAAATTAAAAACAAAAAGAGCCATATTCAAGGCCGCTAATACGCTCAAGAAACCAGCCAACCTATCAAGCCAGGTTATCCCCGGACCAGCAGCAGAGCCAATTTGGCTTCCCATCTGCGCGATTCCCACCACGGATATAGGAACATTTCGGTCTGATAAGTTATATCCAAACATCTGAGTAACACGTATCCACAGCGAATGCGGAAGGTTAATCACCAAACCTGCAGTTGCTTTGAATTGCTCCCCTACAGACTGATATGCCTGAAATAAAGAATCTCTTTGCCGAACCAAAGAAGGAACAATTCCAATCCGTGTTTTCCCCTCTAAAGCAACGGCTTCTACCTCTACTTTTTCTAAGTTTCCAGCACGCCGATATTGCACCGCGATAGGCTTGCCTGCAAGTGCGGTAGATACCGAGGAAGTTATATCTTCCCAGGAATTAACATGCCTATCACCAATCGCAACAATTACGTCTCCTGGTTTAAGGCCTGCCCGAGCTGCTCCGCAAGCTTCGGTCTGCGCGCAGGTAGGAACCTGAGAAATTTGTGTAGTAGGTCGCTGCACACCAATTACGCTAACGGCTAGGACAGTAAACAAAAATGCCAAAAAAGCATTAGTAATAATCCCGCCTGCCATAACAACAACTTTTTTCCACCAAACGAGAGTGTAAAAAGGAACCAGATTAGGATACTTCGCAATTTCCGTTGCGGATTCAGCACGTGCCTGTTCTACCGTAGAAAGTTCCTTCGAATCCGTTTTAATAGGTGCACCTAGCGCAGCTTCCCTTAGAGAATTAGGACGCAGCATGCCCAAAATACGCACATACCCGCCCAGTGGAATAGCGCGAATGTGATATGTAGTAGGACCAATTTTTTTAGCAAAAAGACTTGGCCCAAATCCGACCGCATATTCTGGGACACCTACCCCAAATTTTTTAGCCGGAAGCATATGTCCTAATTCATGTAAAGCAACAGAGAGCACAAGCCCCAATAAGAGAACTAAAATGCCCAACAACGAACCTAGAGATATCAAAAGTTACCTTCCCGCACCAGTATTTGCGACGAACTCGCAAGCAAGTTTCCGAGCCCAAACATCTACCTCTTCCAGCTGCTTTAAATCGGTAATCACAGATGGCACGTACCGTTCGCAAACCGCACTAACGGTATCAACTATCTGCAAGAAGCCAATATTTCCTTTACGGAAAGCATCCACCGCAACCTCGTTAGCGGCATTCATAACGGCCGGTGTCCCTCCACCAGCATTTGCCGCGGCACGAGCCAAATCCAGCGCAATAAAAACTTTATTATCGACAGGCTCAAAAGACCATCCAAACGGAGAATCAAACTCGTTTGCAGCAGCCACCTCACAGAGGCGTTCAGGCCATGACATTCCCAAAGCAATCGGAATTAACATAGATGGAGGAGAAGACTGCATAATAGTCGAACCATCTTGCCACCGAACAGCAGAATGAATATGAGACTGAGGATGAATTACAGGGATAATGTCATCAGCGGGAATATCAAAAAGTAGATGAGCTTCCACTAATTCCAAAGCTTTATTCATCAAAGTTGCCGAGTTAATAGTCACGACCGGCCCCATCGACCAAGTAGGATGATTTAGCGCTTGCTCCAAAGTTACCTTCTCTAACTGCGCGCGAGTCCATCCTCTAAAAGGACCACCGGAAGCCGTAAGAATAAGTTTAGATACTTCACTTCGCCCCGTTATAACCGGAACTGTCATTCCTCGTTCATGCACTCCGGAACGTAAACACTGAGCTATAGCACTATGTTCAGAATCAACCGGAACAATCTGTCCCGGACGAACCATCGCAGCAGCGACCAAGGAACCACCAACCACCAGCGATTCTTTATTTGCTAAAGCCAAAGTAGAACCCGCAGCCAAAGCCGCTAAAGTTGCCGTTAAGCCAATTGCTCCGTTAATTCCGTTTACAACTACTCCGGACTGACCAACACAAGAAGCAGCCACCTCATTAGCGTGAGGACCACAAACAATTTCCCTCTCAATCGAAGTCAAGCCACGACGTAATTCCAAATCAGCAATTAACGAACGCAAACTGTCCGCTTCCTCTGTAGCAATCGCTAGCAAAGGAACTTCAAAATCGACAGCTTGAGAAGCTAATAATTCAAGCTGAGAACCACCTGCACTAAGAGCAAGTACACGATAATCATCGCGATTATCTGCAATCACCTCAAGGCATTGACGACCAATTGAGCCCGTAGAGCCAAGAAGACTAACCTTACGCACTATTCAACCGCCAGCATCACCTCAAGAACACGGTTCAAGTAGGCATCAACCACCCGCTCATCATAAGCACGCTTACCGTAAGCAGTTTCAAAAACTACACTACGCACTTCCCGTGCTGTTAAATCGCGCCCCTCATTAAAGAAAGCAGAAATATTATCTAAAAAAGCATCTACCTGTTCTACTTTATAACCAGCTTGACTACGCCGTGGATGTTCAAAACGTTCACCTAGAGGCCGAAGCAACCGAGGATACAAAGTAGCTGCACGGACCGATACTTTATCCAACCATGATTGCTGCCCATTGTGGGTAACATAATCTGCTCTCTCTTGGTTGGTAAGAGCATCAATCAAACGGTCAAGAGCCGAATCAACTTCGTCTTCATCATATCCATTGCGCTGCAGGGAAAAAACTTTCTGCAAAATGCTATCGGGAGTCAGTTTTCCTACGCCCTCTTCATAAAAACGACGTGCCTCTTCAAAATAGCTGTTTACTTCTTCTACGTTATAGCCTTTACGCAAATAACCAACGCGCTTAAACATTTGTTATCTTTGCCCTTCCCGCAGCTTTCTGCTTTCTTGTGACTTCTGTTGCTAACTGACCACAAGCCCCATCGATATCAGAGCCTCTCGTATCCCGAATTGTCGTTCGTATTCCAGCAGAACGCAACTGATTAACGAAGGCTTCTTGCTGTTCCTTAGTCGAAGCTGTCCAAATCGATCCCGGCGTAGGATTAAGAGGAATTGGATTAACGTGAGCCCACCCAGATCCGCGTGCATTTAATTCATCAGCTAATAACTGAGCTCGCCAAGTGTGGTCATTCATATCTTTAATAAGCGCATACTCGATAGAAACACGACGTCCGGTAACCTCAAAATAATGCCGAGCAGCATCAAGCAGCTCCCCCACTTTCCAACGCGCATTAGCAGGAATCAAATCATCACGTAACTCGTCGTCAGGAGCATGTAAAGAAACCGCCAGAGTAACCGGCAAACCAACCTCGGCTAGCTTCAGAATCAGCGGAGCCATCCCTACTGTGGAAACCGTAATGTTACGAGCCGAAAGCCCGAATCCATACGGAGGTGGCTCAATCATACGATGCAAGGCTTCAACTACCGCACGGTAATTAACCAGAGGCTCTCCCATTCCCATAAAAACTACGTTAGATAAACGTGCTGGACCGGTAGAAAGAGCTCCCGCCTCGGAAGTAATCATCGCCCGGCGAACCTGCTCAATAATTTCACCAGTAGATAGGTTACGGGTCAGTCCCATTTGTCCCGTAGCGCAAAATGGGCAGGCCATACCGCAGCCCGCCTGCGAAGATACACAAAGAGTAGTACGGTCTCGATAGCCCATAAGCACTGACTCTACGCTAGTGCCGTCGTATAAACCCCAGACGTTCTTAATCGTAGATCCACCATCGGCAATTAGTTCAGCCTTTTTTTCTAATAGATTAGGTAAAAAAGTCTCCGCAACGAAATCGCGCATGGACTCGGGAAGGTCCGTCATCTGGGATGGGTCAGCTTGAAGATTAGAAAAATAATGCCGCGAAAGTTGATCGGCACGAAACGCCGGGAACCCTGCAGATTTCAAAAGTTCCTTACGTTTTTCCAAAGTTAAATCAGCCAGGTGCGAGGGAGCCTTACCTTTACGTCTCGCCGTAAAAGAAATTATTGGTTTAGCATCAGGGCTAGTAGCTCCTTCAGGGGGCTGATCGGTAGGACGAACCTGCCTTCTCGCCTGTGCCTTTAGCTCCTCAATACTTGCTATTGTCTCAGTCAAAAAACTACCACCCCAAAGCGATATGCATCACAAGAAAACATGCGGGTGCGGTAACCAAAAGAGAATCTAATCGATCCATAATCCCCCCGTGCCCCGGGAGAATATTTCCCATATCTTTTAATCCTAAATCACGTTTTAAGAGAGACTCTGCCAAATCACCGGATGTAGCAGTCACCGCACAAAGTAACCCCAAGATTATACCCCACCACCAGTGGGCTCCCAGGAATATCATTCCCGAGATTCCTGCTAACAAAGTCCCTAAAAGAGAACCAGCAAAGCCTTCCCATGATTTCTTAGGAGAAATAGAGGGAGCCATCGGGTGCTTTCCAAAAAGTACCCCCGCAATATATCCCCCGGTATCGTTCATAACGGTAATCAAAACAAAAAGAATTTCCGGAATTATTCCTCCGCGCACAAGTATCAAAAGCGCAAAGGAAGCTAACAGAGGAACATACCCGAGAGCAAAAGCCGAAACCGCTATGTTACGAATAGTTTGTCTAGCGGAATTGCCAGATACCAAGTGCCAGACTACACCAGCGCCAAGTGCCGCATAAAACGACACAAAGGCAGCTTCCATTCCAAGTTGATAAGCAGAAACCAATATTCCAATTGCCCCTACCGCAGAAATTGGGTAGGCAATATCAACATTTGCTCGCGCAAACGCAGAACGTAATTCAGACAGGGCAACTAGGGAACCGGCAATAGTTAAAACTAAAAACCCCACCGGATGTATAACCATTGAAAGAACCAAAACGGTAACTAACAATATCCCCATGCCGATAGCTGCTGGCAAATTACGTCCAGCCCGAGACTTATTTTTCGGAGCCTTAGCCGCCTCCTCGACCGTAACCGGTCGACTAGGAGGACGTCTAAAGTCTCTTCTGCTAAGTCTTTCCATTATCAAACAGTTAGAAGTTCTGATTCCTTGGCAGCCAAAACCTCATCGACAGAATCAACATGACGCTTGGTAATAGCTTCCAGTTCCTTTTCTGCGCGCTCTACCTCGTCTTCTCCGGCATCTCCATCTTTTTTAATCTTGTCCAAGGTTTCCTTAGCCTTACGACGAATTCCACGAATAGAAACACGTCCTTCCTCAGCTTTTGCCTTTGCTTGCTTGACATAATCACGACGCCGTTCTTCCGTCAAGGCAGGCAGAGAGACACGAATTACCTGACCATCATCAGTCGGATTAACTCCCAAATCAGATTCACGGATAGCCTTTAGAATCTCGTTTGTCGCACTACGATCAAAAGGCGTAATCAAAACTGTACGGGCCTCAGGAATCTGGAAAGATGCAAGCTGCTGCATAGGAGTAGGAGCTCCATAGTACTCAACCATCAAGGAGCTAAACATTCCGGTGTTAGCCCGACCGGTACGAATAGCCGAAAATTCAGAGCGAACTACGTCCACGGCCTTATCCATTTTTTCTTCAGCTTCTAGCAGAGCCTCGTCAATCATCATTAACCTTCCTTTTGAGCAGTTACCAAGGTGCCAATTTTTTCACCCAGCAAGGCCCTAGTTACGTTTCCTGGAATATTCATACCGAATACCCTCATGCTTACATTATTATCCATACACAGCGAAAATGCTGCTGCATCCACTACTTTCAGGCCCTTAGCTAAAGCTTCCTGATAAGTAACCTGCTGCAGCATCTGCGCATCGGGGTTAGAACGGGGGTCATCCGTATAGACCCCATCTACCCCATTTTTGGCTACCAGTACCTCATCACAGCGGGTTTCTAAAGCTCTTTGTGCAGCCACGGTATCAGTAGAAAAGAAAGGCATACCCGCACCGGCACCAAATACAACTACACGCCCTTTTTCCATATGGCGAATAGCACGCAAAGGAATATAACTTTCGGCTACCTGCCCCATCGCAATTGCTGTCTGCACTCGAGTAGAAACCCCACGCTGCTCCAAAAAGTCTTGCAGGGCAAGCGCGTTCATTACAGTTCCCAGCATTCCCACGTAATCGGCGCGGGCACGGTCAAAGCCTCGTTTTGATAGTTCAGCACCACGGAAAAAGTTTCCGCCACCCACGACAACTGCAATTTGCACCCCAGCTTCGTTAGCTTTCGCAATCTGTTCAGCAACACCAGAAAGGACATCGGGATCGAGTCCAACTTGTCCTCCACCAAAGACCTCACCGGAAAGCTTCAATAAGACTCTTCTACCCGACTTAGTATCACTCATTATTTGCCTTTCATTCAGATTGCTTCTTCCCTAGTTTAGCGGTCTATAACAAGATTCAGCCCCGAGACACGAGACCTCGGGGCTGAATCTTATAAAGAAATTAGGAACCTACGTGGAAACGAACGAAGGAAACAACCTTTCCACCAGTCGCTTCAACAATCTGTCCAACAGTTGACTTCGGGTCCTTAGCAAAAGCCTGATCCAACAAGCAGTTTTCCTTGTAGAAACCGTTCATACGGCCTTCCACAATCTTCGGCAATGCTGCTTCCGGCTTGCCCTCTGCACGGGTCAGTTCTTCCAAAGTGGCGCGTTCCTTGGAAACTACGTCCTCGGGAACGTCCTCACGAGAGAGGTAGTCAGGCTGGTAAGCGGCAATGTGCAAAGCCAAGTCGTGAGCAACCTCAGAAGCAGGCTTGTCAGTACCAACCAAAACACCAACCTGCGGAGGCAGGTCAGGGTTGGAGTGGTGCAAGTAAGAGGTAACTGCAGGAGCAGCCACACGAGCCATACGGGAAACTACAATCTTTTCACCGATAACCGAGGCAACGCCCTCAACCAGGTCCTTCACAGTACCTTCGGCAGCGGGAGCGGATAGCAGTTCTTCCACGTTGGTCGCACCGGATTCAACAGCGGCAGCTAATACCTTATTTGCAAACTCAATAAACTTTTCGTTCTTAGCAACGAAGTCAGTTTCAGAGTTAACCTCTACCATTACGCCTACCTGGCCATCAGCCTCATCCGCGATGCTTACAAGAACCAATCCGGCAGAAGCCGAACGACCCTCGCGCTTCGAAAGAGACTTAATGCCCTTGAGACGAATTACCTCAACGGCTTTGTCCATGTCGCCATTAGCTTCTTCCAAAGCCTTTTTGACGTCCATCAGACCAGCGCCGGTCTTTTCACGCAGAGCCTTGATGTCTGCTGTGGTGTAGTTAGCCATTCGATATTACCTTTCGAGATCAGGCTTCTTCGGTCTTGGTTTCTTCAGCGGCAGCTTCGGCAGTTTCTTCCTTGGCCTCAGCTTTTTCGCCTTCTTCAGATGCGTTTAGAAGTTCACGCTCCCACTCAGCCAAGGGCTCAGCTTCAGCGACTTCTTCTGCACCGGTCTTGGCGCCAGAACGAGCGACCAGGCCTTCTGCACAGGCATCAGCAACAACGCGAGTTAGAAGTGCGACAGCGCGAATTGCGTCATCGTTACCAGGAATGCAGTAGTCGATTTCGTCGGGGTCGCAGTTGGTGTCCAAGATAGCAACCACGGGAATGTTCAGCTTCTTAGCCTCAGCAACCGCCAGGTGCTCCTTCTTGGTGTCGATAATCCACACAGCCGAGGGAACCTTGACCATGTCGCGGATACCGTTAAGGGTACGCGAGAGCTTGTCCTTCTCGCGACGCATCATCAACAGTTCCTTCTTGGTGTACTGCGAGGCAGCAACATCTTCAAAGTCAACCTGTTCAAGTTCCTTCATACGCTGGATACGACCAGAAACGGTCTTAAAGTTGGTAAGCATACCACCTAACCAGCGGTGGTTTACGTAGGGCATTCCCACACGAGTTGCCTGCTCAGCAACTGCAGCCTGAGCCTGCTTCTTAGTACCAACGAACAAAACGGTGCCACCGTGAGCAACGGTCTGCTTCAAGAAGTCGTACGCAATGTCAATATCAGCAATGGTCTGCTGTAGGTCGATAATGTAGATTCCGTTACGCTCAGCCAGGAGGTAAGGCTTTACCTTCGGGTTCCAACGACGGGTCTGGTGACCGAAGTGAACGCCAGCTTCGAGCAATTCACTCATCTTGACTACTGCCATGTTATTTTCCTTTCCACGCCAAATGGCGCGAGGGCTAAAAGCCCTTTCAGATTTAGTTGAGTTTACAAAAACACTTTTGTGTTCCTGCCCTAGTGCCCTTCGTTTCGCACCCCAGTTTCAAACTAGGGACTCCGCGAAGACGAACGCCAAAGCGCTTTGGACACGCGAAGTCGCCCACCTATAGGCAGACGCTAGGAAAAGTGTAAACCATTTGGACTAGATTTCTGGAATTATTTGTAGTTCTAGATAGCTTAAGTAGCCACTATCACATTTCATTCACATTTTTTCTATCCCCAGACTGTCTGTTTTCCCTCTGCTCGCCAGCTTATTTTTCAGAAAATTAAAATATGAGCATAAAGAAAAATACAGTTTTTATCCTAGCTAGCCTTCTCTCTTGTTTTGGAAGCGTAGTATCCCAAAATTCCCACACACCCTCATTAAGTTCTGTAAACAGTTTCATTCCACCCGTCTGGCCGGTAGTTATTTTAGAAAGATATGAGGAATTAGAAAAATACTGGGACAAGGGTCATCGCGTCGTTACTCTAAAATGTGCTTTTTCATCCTCAATTAAAGCCAGCGGAAACGGAAAACTAATCTTCCATGGAAACACTCCTGTCGGGCAGAGCGTATCAATTCTGCATTCAAGCGGGTTTCGCACCACCTATACAAATATCGAAATAAATCCAAATTTGAAGTCAGATTCCCCCATTCTTGCAGGTACTGAGGTAGGAAAATGCGCTAAAGGATATTTTCTTTGGGGAGCAAAAATAAATTCAAAAGAATACTTCAATCCGCTAAAACTGATAGTTGGAAAACCTCAGCTAACACCGTGGGCACCCGCTCCTTAAGCACGGGGAAAAGCTTGGAGATATGCTGCTGTAAGACGCTTTTGGTCAACATGCGTATAGCGTTGAGTTGTTTGCAGCGAAGAATGTCCTAATAAATCTTGAACCACTCGTAAATCAGCCCCACCCGACAAGAGGTGTGTAGCTGCAGAATGACGTAAAGCGTGTGGTGAAATATCAGGTACTCCCGCCTTGGTAGCTAAAACATGAATATCTTCACGAGCGGCTCTTTGATTTAGACGTTTCCCTTTTACTCCCATAAAAAGGGCACCTTCAGACAATGACTTTTCTCGAAAAAAAGGAAAAGCGTAATCGAGATAAAGAGAAAGTACGTAGCGCGCAGGCTTTCCTAATGGAACCACTCGTTCTTTATTACCCTTACCCAGAACCCGAACCGTTAAATCAGATAAGTTCAAATCAGATACATTAAGACCAACCAATTCTGAAATTCTAATTCCAGTAGCGTAGAGCAATTCAGCCATAGCCCAACAACGCAGCGCAACAGCTTTATCTGTTTCGCCATCAGCTAGGGCATAGGCTTTCTGCGCATATTTAAGAAGCGAACGCACCTGCTCTTGATTCAACACCGTCGGTAGATATTTTTCTAACTTTGGAGTTTGTAAACTCTGCGCAGGATTAGATTCAACTAACCTATTTTTTGCTGCCCAAGAAAAGAATCCACGCAAAGAAGCTGCTTTACGCGCAAGGGAAGAACGCGCAATTCCATCTTCAAGCTCCCGCCCCAACCATAAACGTAAGTCAGTTATCGTTACCGAAGAAAGAGAAAAATTATCTAGTTCTTTGCCAGAAATAGTATTCAAACAATCCTGCACATCAGACATATATGCACGTACGGTGTGTTGGCTCAGCCCTTTTTCCAGCGCCAAGAATTTACGGTATTGCTCAAGGACAGATTCCAACAAGTCACTTTCTTTTTTCTTCATAGAAAAATCAAAAAACTAACGTAATACCGAAGAAGCAACACGATAGTAGTGATGCCGGCGTCCACGAATCGCAATTGAATAGGTTGAAATATTTTCTGGCAGACTCACTCCTAAATATCCGCAATCACCCAAATGATGTATATCCACGCCCGATTGCTTTGACATAAGTGCAATTTCACGGATTGTATCTACATCTGCACCCTCTTGTGAAGTTCCTACAGCGCTCATCGCCAAGACGCCTTCCGCATGAGCACAAGAAACCCAAGAAGAAACTAAATCTAAAGTTACTCCCGGTACGCTGCCCGGGGCCGGGAACAAGATTACATCCGCTCCCGCTTCGGCCAATTCCTTAATCACCTGTGGGGAGGTAATCATCGCCCCTCCTTGTGAATCAACTCCTGCCGCATGCATTCGGCCTGCTATAAGCAAAATTTCTTCTCCTAAAGCAGCCCTTATTTCCCCTACCCGGCGAACTAACTCAGCATTCGTCACACCGGTTCCCGGGTTACCGGTCAAAATAATAAACTGAGCCCCCTGAGAATAGGCTTTTCTAGCATTTTCAATAGTAGCCACACGTCCTGCCGACATAGCCCAGGGAGTTGTTTTGTCCTGTTTTAAAGTTTCCAATAGTTCATCAGGAACCGGTTCTAGATTAATTCCCACTACGCGCCCGGTAAGCTTCCCTAGTTCTTTCAAAAGAGAATCAGTATTTTCAGTAGGCAAACCTACAATTTTCGGATTATTCACATCATACAAATTAGAAATGAGTAAATCTGCACCGTTTGCCGCTGCCAACTCAGCATTAGTTATACCATCTACTAAAGGTTGTGTTTGACAAATAGATTCCGCAGCCAATACACGCCCTTCAGATCCTAAAATTGCTTGACGTAATTCACTACGTTTTTCCACACCACCTCTACAGGCAGACTGCAACTCGGTAGATGAAGCCGAAATAATACGTTTCATTGTTATTTTCCTTGGAATCTATATAGGTAGCTGTTACTTACATTCTAGAGTTGATTCCCTTACACGTCAGCTTTGTCAGGCCACTTAAAACAAATTAAGAAAATAAAATACATAAAATTGTAATAAATTAGTAAAATTTTAAAAAATAAGGTAGGGTGTCTTAATTCCTGTAGATAGGAAAAGGACTATAACAAGGATTAGGTCAACGTATGAAAATACCAAAAGTTTCATTAGTGGTATGGGTTTTTATAGCTATTCTGATGGGTGTAGCACTGGGTCTGGTAATACCGCACGGTATAGTTCGAGTATTTGTTACCTTTTCTTCCCTATTCAGTCAGTTCTTAACTTTTTCCATTCCTCTTATCATCCTTGGATTAGTTTCTCCTGCTATCGGAGAACTCGGACATGGGGCAGGAAAATGGCTACTAATTACGGCTGCTATTGCCTACATATCCACTTTCTTGGCTGGTTTACTGACCTACTTCACAGGAATAGCGCTTTTCCCCTACATCCTTTCTAGCGATACCACAATAGGTAAAGTCAAAAACCCTGAGGAAGTTGCGCTTACCCCCTATTTCAATATTGAGATGCCACCTGTTTTCGGGGTGATGACAGCGCTTCTTTTAGCTTTTGTCCTGGGAATTGGTATAACCCTAGTAAAAACTCAAGCAATTGCACGTGTCCTTGATGAATTCCGTTCCATTATTATTCAGATGGTAGAAAAAATTATTATCCCTCTTCTACCTGTTTATGTAATGGGAATATTCATGAACCTAACCGCTTCGGGTGAAGCTTGGGTCGTAATAAAAACATTCTTAACAGTAGTTTTCTGGACAGTTTCCTTAACTGTTATAGTGCTTCTTCTCCAATATTCAATCGCTGCTGCCCTAACGAAGAATAACCCGTTTAAAGCTCTATGGAATATGCGCGATGCTTACCTAACGGCGTTAGGAACTTCTTCCTCCGCGGCTACAATCCCAGTTACTCTAGAATGCGCCAAAAGAAACGGTGTCTCAGAAGCAATTGCGTCCTTTACGATACCGCTCTGTGCGACTATTCACCTTTCGGGTTCAATGGTAAAAATAACCGGCTTCTCAATGGCAATCCTTTGGATAACCGGGGGTAATCTATTATTTAGTAACTACATAGGTTTTATTTTAATGCTCGGTATCTTTATGATTGCGGCTCCGGGAGTTCCCGGAGGTGCAATTACAGCCGCGGCAGGACTGTTAAGTAGCATGCTCGGATTTACCGACATTCAAGTAGGCCTTATGTTTGCTACCTATATTGCCTTAGACTCTGTAGGTACGGCTACAAACGTTACAGGTGATGGCGCTATTGCTATGATAATTAACAAGCTAGCCCAAAAGCATTCCCTTGAAAATAGCTCTATTCCCGAATCCGTGTAGGCAGTTAGACCTTTAAACGAGAATATCTGTTTTGTTTACTCCGCTTAGCTTTTGAGCATAGTTCGAGCTCTCCCAGAGCAGTAAGAACTTCTTGCAGAGATAATCCACTAGCTCTAACGATTGAAGATACGCTAGAGTCCCCATAAAGCGGCAATACTTCCAATACCCGTTTTGTACTGATAGGTAGTTCGTCTTCCTCTGCCGTGTCTATCCCGGGAATAATTTCTGGTGCAATTTTCCCAAATAAATCCATTGAGAGTATTTCCTCTCCAGCTAAAGCTACTACCTCCTGCGCATCGCATACGAGACGTGCACCATCTTTAATTAACCTATTAGTTCCAACAGAAGTTTGCGAAGTTACCGGCCCAGGAACAGCAGCGAGTGGACGCCCTAATTCACTCGCTCTACGTGCAGTAGCCAGGGCACCCGAACGTGTACCGGCTTCTACAACTACAGTAACCGCAGATAAAGCTGCAATTATCCGATTCCTAGCTAGGAAACGCCAGCGTGCTGGCCTTGACCCCAAAGGAACTTCAGATATTACAGCACCTCTTTCTAAGATTCCCGAGTGTAGTTGTTCTAAAGCAAGCGGATAAAGCCTGTCAATCCCTCCAGCCATTACCGCAATAGTCTTTCCACTTCCGGCCAAAGCACCCTCATGAGCGGCCGAATCAATTCCATACGCACCCCCAGATACAATCACGGCTCCCGTTTTAGAAAGATTAAGTGCCATTTCCTGAGCAACTACCTCCCCATATCGGGTACAACTTCTCGCACCCACAATTGAAATTGGTAATCCAGCGGGAATCTGTCCTCTTACCCATAAAGCAAACGGCTGTGAATCACCCAGTGAGCTAAGTCCCCTGGGCCAGCCAACAGATTGAGGAACCAAAATAGTTCCTCCAATTTTTTCCAAATTGTCTAAACTCTTTACTGGATTTAGACAAAGCGCCCGTGGGAGTACACGCTCATATAGATTAACCAGCCCATCGCTTGTAATTCCATCTAATTCACAAACTTGTCTTCCCGAAGCTACCTCAGCTAGAAGACATAATGCTCCTTCCCCACCGAGTTGGGAAACTAAACGTCCAGCCAAAGGACTCGGCGCTTCGACTAGAGAACTCCAAATCACGCCATTTATTTCTGGACTACTCTCAGCTAATTTCGCTAAAGAAGTAAAAACTTCACAGGCCTCCATCACTGCCCCCGTTGTCTCTTAATCCCAAAGCACGAAACACATCTTCCTTCTGGACGTTATCTCTTCCTTCCAAATCTGCAATTGTGCGAGCTAAACGCAATATGCGATCACGACCTCGTAAAGAGACTCTTCCTTTCTCAAATGCCTGTTCACCTATTTCAAGAGCACTTTGAGAAAACTTGCCTATCTGACGAATCTGTCTTCCAGAAAGTTGCGAATTACTTTTCAGACCGAAGTCCTTTAGTCTTTTTTCTGCGCGCTCACGAGCCTGACAAACACGTTCGCGAACGATACTAGAACTATCACCTGCGGATGTTTTCATTAATTCAATCCGAGTTGGTATTTCTATTAAAAGCTGAATATCGATCCTATCTCGCAGCGGACCAGATAAACGCTGAAAATAACGACGCCTCGCCCAAGGTGTACACACGCAAGTCGAAAGCCTGGATAAAGAATTACCGCAGGGACAAGGATTTGCTGCGAGTAAAAGTTGAAAAGAAGCCGGCATTTCTACAGTCGCCTTAACTCTAGAAATCCGTACTTTTCCTTCCTCCAGCGGCTGTCGTAAAGAATCTAGAACCCCGGGAGAGAACTCGGGTGCCTCGTCTAAAAATAAAACCCCATTGTGAGCGATTGAAACAGCTCCCGGCTGCGGTATCCCGCTTCCCCCACCGACCATCGCCGGCAGACTTATTGCATGATGCGGAGATTCGAAGGGACGTTCTTGTAGCAATCCATTAGGGGGTAATGTTTTCCCCGCTAACGACGCTAGAGCCGTACTCTCCAGGGCTTCTGCTCGCGTAAGTGGAGGAAGAATACTGGGTAGGCAACGCGCGAGCATAGTTTTTCCAGCCCCGGGAACTCCCATCATCATCATATGATGTCCTCCGGCAGCTGCTACCTCCAAAGCGTACTTAGCATTTTCTTGCCCCTTTACATCCAACATTTCTCCTCTCTGCGGAAGAGAAATATTTTCATTGCGACACGGAGTCAACTGAGGAGGAGAAAGTTTTATTTTTCTACATTTCCCACCAAAATCATTTATTACTTCCGTCAAATGTGAATAGGAAAGAACTTTAATTTTTGGTACTAAAGAAGCCTCTGCTTTGTTTTCGTCTGCTACCACTACAGTTTTGATACCCTGCTGAGCTGCGGACATTACGCTTGCAAGAACTCCTCTGATACCGCGTAATGAACCATCTAGGCCGAGTTCAGAAATAAAACAAACAGACTCTAAAAGTCGGTTTCCCCAACGTTGTTCGGCAAAGAGCATAGCGATAGCAATAGCCAGGTCAAAAGAAGAACCGGTCTTAGGCATAGATGCCGGCGATAGATTAATAGTTAATCGTTGGGAACCAAGCTGAAATCCGGAAGATGAAACAGCAGCTCGTACTCGTTCCTTAGCCTCTCGTAAAGATGTATCGGGAAGTCCTACTAAAGTAATAGAAGGTAATCCAGGAGAAATATGTGCTTCCACACTAACTAGATATCCCTCGATTCCTAAAAGGCCAATCCCCAATGTACTTACCACTCTAGCCACTAAGCTCCAACCTCCATGAATCTTACTTTAGGAAGTTGGTAGTCAGTCACAGCAATTTCAATTACTCGCAAAGAAATAAACGAATATTCAAACTTAGAAAATTCCGCTAACCAACTACTAGAAAGGGAACGCATACGTTTAATTTTCTGTTTCCCAATGTGCTCTGCCCCAGCTCCACAATACTTTGAAGTTCTAGTTTTAACTTCATAGAAGGCAAGGACTCCCCCATGTGAAGCAACTATATCTATTTCCCCTTTGTTGGAACGCCAGTTTCTTTCCAGTATTTTCCAGCCATATTTTTCCAAAATCTCAACTGCGAGATTTTCTCCCGCTCTACCGACTTTCCAATTGGAGCCACTATAGGTTTTAATTTTTAGCACCAGGCTCACCTCCTAGTAACCAGGATGGTGAAAATACAGGTATCTAGAAAATAAAAAACGTCCCGGTGTGGAAACCGGGACAAGTGGATAACCTACTGATCTGTAAGTTCTAAATCCATTTTCGGGAGCTCTTCTACATTTACATCACGGAAAGTAACCACCCGCACATTCTTTACAAAACGAGAAGAACGATATACATCCCATACCCAAGCATCACTCAAAGTAAGCTCGAAAAAAATTTCTCCGCCCGTGGAACGAGCCTGTACGTCAACCTGATTAGCAAGGTAAAGGCGTCGTTCTGTTTCTACGACATACTTGAATAGGGGGAGTACATCACGATACTCCTTAAAGAGAGCCAATTCGTGATCGTTTTCGTAACGCTCTAAATCTTCACGATTCACTGTAAGTCCCCTAATTCACTATTCCGGGTAATTTCCAAGAACGCCGATGCAAGTCGCTAACCCCAAGCTGAGACAGTGCTCGCACATGCGCCGCCGAAGCGTAACCTTTATTAGAACTCCAATCGTACCCTGGATCTGGTAACTCGCGCATATATGAGTCACGTTTAACCTTTGCTAATACCGAGGCAGCAGCAACGCTGGCACACGAGATATCGGCTTTTACGCGAGTAATTACAGGCGGGAGAGAAAAAGAAGAGAGCTGCTGAAAAAATAAATCAGGAGCACTTGATATCCAATCATGTTTCCCATCAAGCAAAATTAAATCTGGTTTAATTCCCATTTCTTCCAAACAGGCTAGCCCTCTAATTGCAGCCAATCGTAAAGCTCCGGTTATTCCATACCTGTCTACTTCTACGGCAGAAGAGTCACAAACAGCATATTTAACTGCCCATTTTTCAATCTGGGGCACTAATTTTTCACGTCGAGAAGGAGCGATAAGTTTTGAATCAGTTAGCCCAGCTGGAACTAAATTACAACCTGCATCGACTACGCATAGTCCCACTGTTACCGGCCCGGCTAAAGCACCTCTCCCGACCTCATCAATTCCACAGATAAGAGGAAAATCAGCAAAATAATGTGACTCAAATTCTAAAGTAGCATCGGGACGAAGCATTACTTAACCACCGGAATACCTTGGAAAACTTCATGCTCTGAAGGAAGCCAAGCCATCCTTTTCCAAGGCCAAATAATTGCAATAGCCTTACCTAAAACATCGCTTTCAGGAACCGTACCCTGCGAAGGTAGATTCTGATGCGATCTCGAATCAGCCGAATGAGAACGGTTATCCCCCATCACCCACAGATGACCGGCAGGAACCTTAACGGAAAATTCTTGGCGAGAGGGAACTTCACCAGTTTTCAAATATGTCTCTTCAAGCGGTGCGCCGTTAACTGTTAAATTCCCCTTCGCATCACAACAGCGAACAGTATCTCCGGGAAGACCGATGACCCTTTTAATCAGCTGCTGATGTTCACGATCTGTTCGTAAACCGACCCAGACGAGCCCTCTTTCCCACCAAGAGGAAGTGGTTTCAGGAGGATTGCCCAACCACTTTTGAGAATCATTAAACACGACAATATCTCCACGCTCTATAGGAACGCTCCCGGGAGTCAAACGTGAAGCCAAAATATAATCACCCGGTTCTATTGTTGAAGACATAGAAGAAGTTGGAATATAGAATCTCTGTACAACGAAATGACGGACCATGGTCATAGTTAACAAAGCCACCAATAAAATCACCAGAAACTCAATAATCTGGAATCCCAACGAACGTGGTTTATCTACACAATCCGAATGCGAACTGGGTGCCAAGTTATCTTTTTTCTCTACCTTCTTCACGCATCCTCCTAAAAGATTCATCCCAATTCTAAGGGAGAAAGGAAAAGGCGTGCTCATAGAGCACGCCTAAACCATAAAATGCTACATCACTTAGCAGAACGCTCGCGGCGTTCCTTAACCTTTGCAGCCTTACCATGACGCTTCCGCAGGTAGTACAGCTTCGCACGACGAACGTCACCACGGCTTACGACCTCGATCGACTCAATGGTCGGAGCGTTAACCGGGAAAGTACGCTCCACACCACAGCCGAAGGAAACCTTACGGATGGTGAAGGTTTCACCGATACCAGCACCACGGCGAGCCAAAACTACACCCTGGAATACCTGGATACGGGAACGGTTACCTTCAACAACCTTAACATTTACCTTGATGGTGTCACCCGGACGGAAAGCCGGGATGTCAGAACGAATCTGAGCGGACTCAAGCTGGTCAAACTTTCTCATTTATATTCCTTCACGCAAAAGCCGCAGGTCTATTACGTGTAATCACGGTGCAAGGCACCAACCTCTACAATTCACTACAGTGCTTTGACGGTCCCCCTACGGCAGGTATCCGTCGACCATAGCAACACTCTATTCTGCCAAATAAATAAGGAAAAATCTAGCTAATACTGATGAAACTCGCCACTGTCAAAGTTTAGCAAGAAGGGGGGAAGGAAACTTAGGAAAGTTCCTTAGATAAAACTGCAATTTTTATTCCCGCTGCCCTTGTCATTCCCAAAGCTGACAATGAACGGTGTAATTTACGCTTTGCCTTATTCGAGGCAAAAGGGATACCTGCTTCTAGTAAAGCCAATAAAACCGAGGGGTCTTCAAGTTGCCCACAAATATACAGCTGAGGGTTTTCCTCTAAATCAAGTTGTCCCTCTTTAACTAGATACTTGCGTAAATGCAATACCGATATTGCATCTAGACTCTGCAAAATACGACGAGTTTCTTTCTCGGTTGTTCCCAGCACTAAACTAGCCTGGGAAAAAGAAGTAAACTCCCCAGCTACAGCCAACGGCAAAGCTAAATAGGTTTTTTTATCTTCATTGCCAGATATAGAAAGCAAAAACTCCCAACAACGCTCTATTTGCTCGCCGTTAAGCCCAGTTAGTAAAGTTCTTATTCTAACCCCAGGAAATTGTTGCATTTGCCTATCATTAGCTGGCAAAACTTCAACTTTCAGTTCGCCCGCCAAAGGCCACAGTCCTCGCGAATAACAAAATAAAATATCGCGTACACTCAAAGAAGAATGAGCTTTCCCGCCGGGCAATAACAAATCCGGCCGCCGCACAACCGTTCGCTCTAACGATTTATCATGGCGCCACCTCTCTACTGCTTGGTGATCACCCGCGCGTAATACTGCAGGCACTTCAACCCCACCAAAGCAAGAAGGGCGAGTATAGACAGGATATTCCAAAAGTCCACTTTCCCCATGAGATTCCTCAACTAGGGAATAAGAGTTGCCAACCACCTCTGGCACTAAGCGCCCAATCGCCTCGATTGCCACTAAAGTAGCAGATTCACCACCGTTAAGAACATAATCTCCCAAGGAAAATTCAACCACGCGCACATCATGTCGAGATTCAGCTAAATCAATAAAACGTGTATCAATCCCCTCGTAACGACCGCAGGCAAAGATAATTCGATTCTCCTCCGAAAGCTCCTCAGCCATTGTCTGAGTGAAAGGTTTTCCAGAAGGAGTAGGAACCAAAAGAACAGGTTTTTTTTCTGTTGAAATACTACCCGGTGCCGAAAGTACAGACGCAAATGCACTGTCCCAAACATCTGCGCGCATGACCATTCCGGCTCCCCCGCCATAAGGAGAATCATCTACAGTACGGTGCTTATCACTTGCCCAATCACGTAAATCATGAACCGCAATATTTATTTTTCCCGATTCCTGGGCCTTCCCAAGCAAAGAAACCTCAAGAGAAGCAAAAAAGTCCGGGAAAATTGTAAGAATATCAATTCTCATCAGAAACATCCTCGGAAGCTAAAGCAAACAAACCTCCAGGTGGATCAAGGACTACTACTGCCTTTTCTAAATCAATTTCAGGAACGATTTCTTCAACAAAAGGAACTAAAACAGGACCTACCTCAAAATGATTCACTTCCAGCAGCTCATGAGCCGTACCGAAGATTAAATCACTTACTTCCCCCAAAGCATTACCTTCGGTATCGATTACTTTTAAGCCACGTAACTGAGAAGGATAATAGGCATCTTCTTCTACATCCTCAGCAGAATCAACAACCAGCTTCACACCGCGCAGACGCTCAGCTTGCTCTCGGGAAGTAATCTCAGCAAAAGCTGCCACAATACGACCACCTTGTTTACGCAGCCCCTGAACCGTCAAAGGCCCCATAGAAGCAGGTTCGGTACGCAATACCTTTCCTTTGGCAAAACGAGTACGAAGATTGTCGGTACGCACCTCAAGGTTTACGTAGCCTCGTAAACCGACACTCGAACCAATAACTCCCACAGTTACATCCACGATAATCCTTCCTTGGAGCAAAATAAAATACCGGCCGGAGCTAGAAACTAGCGCCGGCCGGTAAATAAGAATTACAAATCCGTGTCAATCACATCAACACGAACTGAACCCCGACTTGAGATGCCATTCATGACGGTCCTGAGCGCTTTAGCAACGCGACCCCCGCGACCAATCACACGCCCCAAATCAGAAGGTGCTACACGCACTTCCAACAGCGGCCCGCGACGGGTATTCTTGCGAGTCACTTCAACAGCATCGGGATTATCCACAATGCCCCTTACCAAGTGCTCTAGAGCGTCAGCTAACATACTCAGGCCTCCTCAGTTTCCTCGGTGGCCTCAACTGCAGGAGCTTCATCAGCTTCCTTTGCGGCAGCCTCTTCAGCAGCCTTCTTCTCGGCCTCTTCCTTAGCCTTAGCCTCAGACAAAGCAGCCTTACGCTTTTCAGCTTCCTTAGCAGCTTCTTCCATAGCCTTCTTCTGAGCTTCCGCAGCAGCGTCAGCGTCCTTGTACTGAACACGAGATTCAGTGTTCTTGGCGCCCTTGAACTTAGCCCAGTCACCAGTCAGGTCAAGAAGGTGCTTAACCTGGTCCGAAGGCTGCGCGCCAACGCCGAGCCAGTACTGAACACGCTCAGATTCAATCTGAATCAAAGACGGGGTCTCCATCGGGTTGTACTTGCCAACCTCTTCAATTACACGGCCGTCACGCTTCTTACGAGAATCAACGACAACAACACGGTAGAACGGTGCACGGATTTTACCCATGCGCTTTAAACGAATGCGAACTGCCACTTTAGTGGTCACTCCTATACTTAGTCGGTTTGGGCACGCGCCGAATCCGGTGGGTTTCGGATTCAATCAATGCCCTGTAGGCGCTTCACGCTCTGAGAGGGGTCGCGCGTTGCGAGTACAGCATTTAATTCTGCCAGAATATGGGGAAAATTACTAATCGATATTAGATAAACCAACGTGCACTTTATCACCTAACGATAAAACTATAACTGTCCCAAAATCCTTTTCACGTCATCGGGAAGTTCAGGAACCTGCGTAGACTCCGCCGGCGCAGAAGAAAAAGCACTACCAAAAGCAGCTCCACTCGCTGGGTTTCCCTTTGTAGACTTAGCTGCCGGATTTCCAGAAAGTTTAACTTTCTTGCCCTTCTTGACCTTCTTTTGTGCCCGCTTAGCTGCCCGACTACCACCCGGTGCCATTCCCGGAATAGCTCCCATTCCCGGAATCCCGCCGCCCTTCATCGCTTTTTGAGCCATTTCAAAACGCTGCACTAGAGCATTTACTGCCTGTACGGAAGTCCCCGATCCTTTAGCGATACGTAAGCGTCGAGAACCGTTAAGAATCTTGACATCAGCTCGTTCAGCCGGGGTCATAGAACGAACAATCGCTTCAATCCGGTCAATTTCTTTTTCATCAAAGTTTTCCAGCTGTTCCCGGAACTTACCAGCCCCCGGCATCATCTTCATCAAGCTTTTAAGCGAACCCAACTTCTTAATCTGCTGCATCTGCTTAAGAAAGTCATCAAGGGTAAAACTACCCTGCATCAGTTTCTCCGCCATTTCGGCAGATTCTTGTTTATCTAGTGCGTCTTCTGCTTTCTCAATAAGGGTTTGGATATCTCCCATATCCAAAATACGAGAAGCCATCCGTTCAGGATAAAAACGCTCAAAATCATCTTGCTTTTCACCTGTAGAAGCAAAAAGAATAGGCGCTCCAGTAACACCTCTAACTGAAAGCGCAGCACCACCTCGGGCATCACCATCCAGCTTGGACAATACAACACCGGTAAAACCAACCCCATCACGGAATGCAGTAGCTGTATGCACAGCGTCCTGACCAATCATGGAGTCTAAGACAAACATAATTTCATGAGGATTAATAGCATCGCGGATATCACGCGCCTGACGCATCATTTCCTCATCGACACCAATGCGACCAGCGGTATCAACGATAACAATATCGAACCCATTGCGAATTGCGTGATCTAGACCGGAACGAGCTACGCTAACTGGATCTCCGATGCCGTTTCCCGGTTCAGGTGCCCAAACAGTTGCCCCGGCACGCTCACCAACTACCTGCAGCTGCGTTACCGCATTCGGACGCTGCAGGTCCGAAGCTACTAATAAGACCCGCTTTTTCTGTCCATCAAAAAACTTAGCTAGCTTTCCCGCCAAGGTAGTCTTACCAGCACCTTGCAAACCAGCCAGCATAAAGACAGAAGGACCGCGCTTAGCAAAATTAAGGTCACGTGCCTGTCCACCAAGAACCTCAATTAGTTCTTCATTCACAATTTTGATTACTTGCTGGGCGGGATTCAGAGCCTTAGAACGAGTAGCCCCATAAGCACGCTCACGTACCTTTGCGGTGAACTCTCTAACTACCGGCAAAGCAACGTCAGCGTCAATCAAGGCCCGACGAATCTCACCAACTGTTAAATCAACATCCGATTCGCGAAGCAGTCCCTTACCCCGCAAACGTTTAAAGGACTGCGTAATCTTTTCTGAAAGTGAAGCGTACACGTTTATCTTCCTGGTAGACGAAAACAGCTAATTAAGAATAACACTAGAAAAAACTAGCCGATGATGGATTCAACAAAAGCCTCGGGATTAAAAGGAGCCATATCATCGGCGCCTTCCCCTAGACCAACTAGCTTAACGGGAACCCCAAGTTCCTTCTGAACGGAAACAACTATCCCACCCTTGGCTGTTCCGTCAAGCTTTGTCAGAACAATTCCACTAACCTGCGCTACTTCAGCAAAAACCCGAGCCTGCGCCATACCGTTTTGCCCAGTAGTTGCATCAAGTACCAATAGAGTCTCGCTAATATTGCAAACTCTTTCCATAACTCGGCGAATCTTACCAAGTTCATCCATCAACGTTGATTTATTATGCAAACGACCTGCAGTATCAACCAAAACAACATCTGCAGACACTTCGGCGGCATGCTTTACAGCATCAAAAGCTACTGAAGCCGGATCTGCTCCTTCACGATTAGAGCGAACAACCTCCACCCCAATACGGTCTGCCCAAGTCTCTAGCTGATCAGCAGCTGCCGCGCGGAAGGTATCAGCTGCACCAAGCACAACACTTTTCCCCTCTGCTACCAAAATGCGAGTTAATTTAGCAGCTGAGGTAGTCTTTCCCACGCCATTTACACCCACCATCAAAACAGCCGCTGGAATTTTAGTCCCTTCGGCAGATACGGTGGGAGAAAGGTTAAGTTCACGATTCATAGACGGGTCTACTTGCGCTAGCAATTGTTCCCGCAAAATACGACGTACCTCATCAGGATTATTTAGCCCCCGGACTTTAGCTTCTAGACGTAAGGCCTCCATAATCTGATCAGTTGCTTCTAGACCTAAATCAGCACCCAACAGGGTCTCTTCGATTTCCTCCCAGTCGCTCTCGGATAAATCTCCCCGTGAAATAACAGAAAGTAAAGTTTTTCCCAGACTACCGGAACGAGCAAGTCTCGCACGTAAGCGAGTCATCCTCGACCCCAGGGCCTCTGGCTCCTCGAATTTTGTAGTACCGACAGCAGCGGCACTATCCGCGTTAGAAGTATCTTCAAAACCGCTGGAGGCAGAGCTAGAGAGCTCATCAGCTTCTTTTTCAGAACCATCCTTCTTGGATTTTGCAAACTTCAAGAAGTAAGCCGCAAGGCCACCGGGGATAAGAGCGAGTATCCAATATGCTTCCGGCTGCGAAAAGAAATCAATAAAACTTTGCATATATCTATTCTAAACGTAGACGGGAAGATACGACCTTACTTATGCCATCTCGCATAGTCACACCATAGAGAGCATCTGCGACTTCCATAGTTCTCTTCTGATGCGTAATCAAAATTAGCTGAGAACGCTCACGCAGCTGGGTAAATATCTTTAGCAAACGTCCCAAATTGGTATCGTCTAAAGCCGCTTCAACCTCATCCATGACATAGAAGGGAGAAGGGCGAGCAATAAAAATTGAAACCAGCAGAGCCACCGCAGCCAACGAACGCTCACCCCCAGAGAGCAAGGACAAGCGTGAGATTTTTTTACCCGCCGGGCGGGCTTCAATTTCAACCCCGGTAGTTAATAAATCATCAGGGTTTGTAAGTACCAGTTTCCCTCGCCCACCTGGGAAAAGAGTTGAAAAAACTGACTCAAAAGCAGCAGCAGTATCGTTAAATGCCGAAGCAAAAACATCTTGAACGTGGTTATCGACTTCCTCAATTAATCTCAACAAATCAGCGCGAGAATCTTGAATATCGGCCAATTGCTGTGAAATAAAATCATAACGAGATTGAGCAGCCTTCAGCTCCTCTAAAGCAAGCGGATTTACCCGCCCTATTCTATCCATTCGCCGCTGCGCAGCGGCATATGCTTCAGATACTTCTTCATAGACAAAAGCACGCCCCGCAACATCGAATTCGCTATTTTCTACTCCTGCTTGAGGTTCCGCTAAAAGCCTATCAACCTGCCCTTCTGCAGGGGCAGAAAACAGCCATTCAGGCACTTGGCGTTTACCCCCAAAACGTTCTGTTAGCTCCGATAAAGTAAGTTTGAGCTCTGCTCGTACTCGTTCTTCTAAAGAAGTAAGCTCAAGTTTTAAAGAAGCTAACGCTAGTTCACTTTCGCGTGCATTATCCGAAAGTTCTTCTAAAGTAGCAGTGACCTCGTCTAAACGTTTGCGTAGAGAATCTTCCTTCCTGGTTAATTCCAAACGTCGCGAGGAAGCTTCTTGGCGACTAACAGATGCCCTCGAATATGCCTGTTTTGCCAACGAACGAGCCCGCTCAACAATTGTGATGGCTTCTTCCAACATCTCGCGAACTTGCTTTCTTGCCTCCTCTTGCCGAGTAAAAGTATCACGTTGCTGACGCTCTCGTTCCGCGCTTGACTCCAATGCCCGAATCCGAGTCCTAATAGCGCTAAGTTCCTTATCTAATTGTGCAAGCTCAGAATGAACCTGGCCTTCTTTATCGCGCGCCTGCGAAATCTTAGTTGCAATCTCCCCCATTGCCAAGCGAGCCTGCGCGACTATCTCTTCGCTCAAAACGGTAGGTAAATCATTCAGCTCACAAGTGGCTGTAGCAAGCTCCGCCTGCGCAACTCGTAAATCAGTTTTTGCCTGCTCAACCCGTTTAGTTGCTCTCGTTAGGTCGGCCTCGCTCATTCTTTTTTCTGTTTCCAAGGAAGAACGTTGAGCTAAGACTTTAGCCGCTTGGGCATCTGCCTCCCGTAAAGCCCGTAAAGCTTGATTCGTTTCCTTAATTGAACGGTCTAATTCCTCTCTTGCCAAAGACAGGCCCTCACTAGCCTCCGAAAGAAGCGTCTCATAATGCGTAGTTTTAGCAAGTGCCTGCTCATACTCGGCACGACTTTGTAAGATACTACTTCCCTCGCGGTTACCTGAGTCAAGAGAAAATCTAGTAACAATCTGTCCAGAACGAGTTAAAACCTGATGGCAATCAAGATAGGTACACAAAATTTCACGAGCTTGCGAAATACTTTCCGCATAGGCAGTACCCGAAAGATAATTTTCTAAACATTCCCCTAAGACCTTATCTTCAACCTGTACTAAGCAATACGCACATAGTTGTGTCGGCATCTCCAAAGACGGCGAAGAAAGAGGAGAAAAAGGAGGAAATAAAACAGTTAGATTCCCCTGGGATAATTTCTCTAAAGCATCCACTCCAGATTCCCAGTTGGACATCATAACGCCTCGCAAAACAGGCCCCAAAGCAACAGCAATGGCCTTTTCCCACCCTGACTTTACCCTGATTAACGAGTCTAATAATCCGCTAGCTTGTTCTAAAGCTAAAGCCTCACTAACACAATCATCTGGAATCAGGACTTCTTTCAGGGCTCTTGCCCTTGCCGCCCAGGCAGAAGCCTCGGAAGAATATTCCCTCTCGCGAGCCAAAAAGGTATCGACTCTACGCCGAGCTTCGTCACTAGAAGATGCAGCAGACTTATGTAACTGAGCTGCTTTCCCCTGTAGATTTATCTCCTGAGGAGCAAACTCCTCCAATCGAGATTTAGCTTTTTCCAACACCTGGGCAGCTTGTTCCCAGGTCTTTTCTAAACCAATAAGTTTTTCTTCTTCCTGAGCAAGACGTTGTTTTGCATTTGCCAAACGCGCCTCAGCTCGCGCACGAATCGAAACTTCTACTGAACGGCGATTAGATAGAGTAGAAAAATTCGTTGCTGCCTCACCCTGTGAGCGTTCTAAAACGGTACGTTCCAAAACCATCTTAGCCAGAGAGTCGCGGATAGCATCGGCTTTCACAACCAAGTCATCTGCTTGCAACGCTAGTTTCTTTGCCTCGTCTTCTAAAAGTTCCGGCGCTATCCCCGGCACCTGATTACGTGGACGATAATTTATCTGCCTTTCAGCCATAATTTCAAGCATCGTTGAGCTCTTTTGAATTACTCGCGATAATTCCTCACAACGATGTGTATAAAGTTCAAAGTCCGGAACTAAATCTTCTATTGCTGCATGGCATTTATCTATCTCACTACGCAAAGAATCACGCTCGGCTAAAAGTTGAGAACGCTTTTGAGAAACTGCCGAGAAACCACTTGCTCCTGCCTGCATCTGGAGCTGTTTTTCCTCCAGTTCAAATGCCAGCAAAAAAGCACGTAACTGATAAATCTGCTCGTTAACAGAAGCCGCCCTTGCCGCGGCTTTGGCCTGCCGCGAAAGCGGTCCTAATTGACGTTTTATTTCCGCAGCTAAATCCTTCACCCGAGCCGTGTTTTCGTCCAAAGATTCAAGCTTACGTAAAGCTCTTTCCTTCCGACGACGATGCTTAAGAACCCCCGCTGCCTCGTCAATAAATCCTCGACGCGATTCTGCCGTAGCACTTAAAACAGCATCGAGTTGCCCCTGCCCAACAATCACATGCATCTGTTTACCCATACCGGTATCAGACAGCAGCTCTTGTACATCTAATAAACGTGCTGGCTCGCCATTAATTGAATATTCAGAGCCACCGGAACGAAACATCGTCCTAGTAATGGTTACTTCTGTGTAATCAATTGGAAGCGTTCCATCAGTATTATCAATAGTCAAAGATACTTCAGCCCGACCTAAAGCGGGACGAGTTGAAGTACCAGCAAAAATTACATCGGACATATTAGCCCCACGTAGATTTTTTGCTCCCTGCTCCCCCATTACCCAAGAAAGGGCATCAACTACATTTGATTTACCAGAACCATTAGGACCAACTACAGCCGTAATGCCAGGTTCCAGGTTTAGCGTTGTTGTCGATGCAAAGGATTTAAACCCCCGCATAGTCAACGTCTTCAGGTACATGAGAAAACTTAGGTTTTAGTTACTAGGAAACCAAATTGAAATTTCGCGTTCAGCAGCCTCGTAGCTGTCCGAACCATGAATAACATTTCGGGCAACTCCATCAGCCCAAGAACGAGAATAATCACCACGGATAGTACCGGGAGCCGCGGCAGAAGGCATAGTAGCCCCCATCATGGAGCGAACTGCTTCCTGTACTCCCTCACCTTCAATAATTACAGCTACCAACGGACCAGAAGACATATACTCCGCCATCGCAGGATAAAAGTCTTTTCCGACATGCTCACTGTAGTGGGCATCAAGCTGTTCCTTAGAAGCTACCTGCACGCGTAACTGAGAAAAGGTAAAACCACGCGACTCAAAGCGTGAAAGAATCTTTCCAACCAACCCGCGAGCAACCGCATCTGGCTTTATCAAAACTAACGTACGCGACATTCTAGTTCCCCTCTTCTTCCGCGATTCCTGCAAGCTCTTCCATCTTCCGACGCCCTAAAACAGTACGTACAATCCCAATACCGATAAAGTAAATACCAAAAATCCACCAGAGGATAAAGACCCACAGGTTATCTACAGCAGAAGAATCCATAACCCGTGCCACCAGCAAGAAACCAGTGGTTACAAGCCAACCAACCGTAACGGCAATATTCAAGGGCATCCAAGTACGAACTCGCAAAGGATGCACAAAAGTCAACGTCGAAAGCGTCAAAGACATAACCACTAAGGAAACAATTACGTTAACAATCGGTCCAGTTTCCAAAACGTAAAAGTACATAGCAGCAATATTCCAAGCCGCTGGGAAACCAACAAAATAGTTATCCTGCGCTTTCATTCCCTTGTTCGCATAACAGAACATAGAGGAAGTAGCTACCATAACCACAATCACTGCCGCTAGCCAGCGTGGTCCTAACGGCAGGTAAAGATACATGAAAATAGCCGGAATGAAAGTCCAAGTAAGGTAATCGACAATATCGTCAAGGATTACCCCATCAAACCAAGGAACTACCTCACTTACTTTTGCAGCCCGTGCAAAAGTTCCATCAATGGCATCAACCAAGAGTGCTACAGAAAGCCATAGCCACATCCATCCAACGTGCCCGTTGATTAAAGAAAGTAACGCTAAGACCGCCCATGCAACCCCTGTCATGGTGAACGCGTGAACCGACCAAGCGGCTACCTTCTGGCCAAGAGTATAACTTGACATTGAGGTCGTTTTTCCAGTCATATTGTTCCTTTTCTAATGGGTTTTCCCTAGCTCAGTTTACAAAGAGCCCGAGCAGATCCTACCAGACTTATAGAACCACATACTACCGTCCCATTGGCGTCAAGGCTATCTCCGCCATCCTGACTCAGCTCAACTGCCTTTTCTAAGGCTTCTTCTAGAGTGTCTGCTTTGTGCACTCTATCGGCCCCAAAAACATCATCGGCTAAAGATGCCAATTCCTCAATGGACATTGCCCTTTCCCCGGGCATCTGTACAACTACAATTTCTTCAAATGCGGGTTCTAGAATGCCAAGCATTTCTTCCACTGCTTTATCAGCCATCGCGGAAAATACACCGTACACACGCGTAAATCCAAAATTCTCCTCTAAAGCAGCAACCAAGCTTTCCATTCCCGCAGGGTTATGAGCCGCATCTGCAATAATCGTCGGAGAGCCTTTAATTACTTCCAACCGTCCCGGACTGGTAGCACGCAAAAATCCTCCCTCGACCAGTTCCCCAGATAGTGCTTTCCCACCGAGGAAAGCCTCAACCGCACTCAAGGCTAAGGCTGCATTCTGTGCCTGATGCTTACCAAATAGAGGGAGAGGAATCTCCTCATATAACGCTGCTGGAGACTGGATAGTAACCGACTGACCACCTACCGCTAAGCGATAATCTACAAGGGAAAAATCCCTCCCAGACAGACGAACTATTGCGTCACTAGCCTTTGCCGCTTGGAACATTACAGCCTCAACTTCAGGAAGCTGCGGCGCCAATACAACAGTTGCACCGGGCTTAATAATCCCAGATTTTTCCTTGGCTATTTCTTCACAAGTAGATCCAAGCCAACGCTGATGGTCTAAAGAAATCGGGGTAATCACACTAACTTGTGCATCAATCACATTGGTAGCATCCCAGCGTCCCCCCATACCTACTTCCATAACTGCAACATCCACGGGAGCAGCCGCAAAAGCAGCGAAAGCCATCACCGTAAAGAACTCAAAAAATGACAGCCCAGCACGTCCTTCCCGATGGCAGGCTTCGTCAACCATCTGCACAAAAGGAGAGACATCTTCATAGGCCTGCAAAAAAGCTGACGCACTAATCGGCTTTCCCCCGATGCTAATACGTTCACGCACATCAACTAAATGCGGAGATGTAAATCTTCCCACGCGTAATCCTGCAGCCGAAAGCAGAGAATCAATCATTCGGGTAGTTGAAGTTTTACCGTTAGTGCCCCCCACATGTATATATGAGAGGGAGTCCTGGGGATTTCCCATTAGCTCCAACACTTGAGTCACTTTATCAAGAGAGGGATTAGGGGAATGTTCTGGCAAACGCGCAACAATCTCCGCATAGCATTGCGCCACGCGAGCTAAATCCTGCGGGTCATCTACAGAAACATTCCCCTTCCCAACAGACGATAAAGAGGAAACAGAAGATTCCAAATCCGGAGTACGGTCATCAATCACTCCAGTTAAAAGGTCCTCACGTAACTGGTGCTCTTCCGGAGTAATTGACAATGGATCTAGTCCATCCATTTCTTCTTCAGCAAATATCATTCGCTTTTCACGCCTTCTTTAATGCAATAGCTAATTCAGAACCCTCAGCACGAATCTCGATACTCACAGCAAGAGTTTCTGAAGCAATCATCTCTTTATAGGTTTCTAAGGCAGCGGCCATCTGCGCGGAAGCGCAAAGACTTAATTCAATCCGATCAGAAACATGTAGACCGGATGCTTTACGCTCATCTTGAATCTGACGTACCACATCACGTGCAATACCTTCTGCGAGAAGCTCAGCAGTCAGTTCAGTATCCAAAACCAAAAACGATCCCGCAGGCAATACCATTGCGACCTCGCCTTCATGCGCCTGAACAGAAAGTGAAAGATCAAACTGTCCAGCAGATAGCACTACGGGTTCATTCCCCGCTATAACTCCGGGGAAACGAACCTGCGCGCCGTCAACCTCCCACTGCCCACTCTTCTGAGCTGCAAAAAGCT
Organism: Actinomycetaceae bacterium TAE3-ERU4; assembly: GCA_019218365.1. Lineage (GTDB taxonomy): Bacteria > Actinomycetota > Actinomycetes > Actinomycetales > Actinomycetaceae > Boudabousia. The sequence continues at coordinate 55,392 of JAHUUJ010000005.1, forward strand.
GCGAGGTAAAGCGACGTAAATCACTAGGAAGCTCACGCGGGAAAATTGTCAACTGATGGCTTACCTCATATCCAGAATCCTCTGGAGCCACGAAAGTCACATTCTTAACGTTAACTTCCGAGGAAATCAACGCAGCAAACTCTGCTAGCCGTTCATGACGAGAAGAAACAACCGTCAAGTTAGCCAACGGCTGGCGAACACGCAATTTATTAGCCTTGCGCAAAGCATGCGCCCCAGAAACAGCCTCACGAATCTCATCCATTGTCGAGATAAGGTCTTTATCCACAACATGATCAGGCCAGACTGGCCAGTCTGCCAAATGGACTGAACGCTCACCTGTAAGACCACGCCAGATTTCTTCTGCAAGCAAAGGAAGAAGAGGAGCCACCACACGTAACAAGGTCTCTAAAACCGTGTACAAAGTATCGAAGGCACGTGCATCTTCATCCCAGAAACGCTCACGGGAAGTACGCACATACCAATTCGTAAGCAAATCAAGATGCTCACGAATCTTCTCAGTGGATTCTGTGATTAAATACGCATCTAAATCTTCAGCGACAGCCTGTGCTAATTGTCCCGTACGAGCAAGTACGTAACGGTCCATAGCATCAAGAGAGGCAAGCATTTTTTCGTCATTCAAGTCAAGCAGCTTCGCCTCATAGCCACGCCCCTCATCACAGGCAGAAGAGTACAGCGAGAAGAAGTAATAAGTGTTCCATAGCGGAAGCAGAACCTGCCTTACCTGATCACGAATTGCACCCTCGGTAACAACCAAGTTTCCACCCCGAACAACGGGAGAAGACATGAGGAACCAGCGCATTGCATCAGCACCGTAGTTCTTAAATACCTCAGCAACATCTGGATAGTTACGTAAAGATTTTGACATCTTTAAACCATCATCACCCAGAACAATTCCATGCGAAACACAGTTAGTAAAGGCAGGACGGTCAAACAGCGCGGTAGCTAGAACATGCAGAGTGTAAAACCATCCGCGAGTCTGCCCAATATATTCAACAATGAAATCCCCTGGATAGTGGTTTTCAAACCACTCCTGGTTCTCAAACGGATAATGAACCTGCGCAAAGGGCATCGATCCAGATTCGAACCAACAGTCCAAAACGTCAGGGATACGACGCATCATCGATTCGCCCGTTGGATCGTCTGGATTAGGACGGACCAGAGTATCAATAAACGGACGATGTAGATCCTTTACCTCAACCCCAAAGTCAGCTTCCAACTCGGCAAAAGAACCATACACATCAACGCGCGGATAAGAAGGATTATCCGAAACCCAAACGGGAATTGGTGCGCCCCAGAAACGATTACGAGAAATCGACCAGTCACGAGCACCTTCAAGCCATTTACCAAACTGTCCATCACGCAAGTGTCCCGGAATCCAGTTAATCTGCTGGTTAAGCTCTACCATACGGTCGCGTATCTTAGTTACTGCCACGAACCAGGAAGAAACTGCACGATAGATTAGCGGCTGACGACAACGCCAGCAGTGTGGGTAAGAGTGAACATAAGACTTCTGCTGCACCAAGACCGGACGACGATATACATCAACCGCAGCTAAAGGACCGGTTCCATCACGCAAATCACGAATAATGGGTTTATTAGCTTCAAATACCTGCTCTCCCTGATAAGCAGGAACCTCCGCAGTAAAACAACCAGCCTCATCAACCGGCATGTAGATGTCCCGAATCAAGTTCTCAGAACAAACATTCATGTCATCTTCACCGAAAGCAGGAGCCATGTGTACCAAACCAGTACCGGAATCAGCGGTTACGTAATCTGCACCGAGAATAGACCAAATGCGCTGATTATCACCGGCATCTGCAGGAACATACGTCCCTCTCTCATTTAGCGAAGCATAGCCAGTTTTCTCCAAGAAACGAGGTACAAAACCCTCGAACATAGGGTAATAGGTACGCCCAACTAGCTCCCTTCCCATTAGCTCCTGTACGACCTCTGGAGACTGCCCTAATTCCTTCTCATAAGAAGAAAGCAAATCACGCGCTACAATCACGCGCTCACCAGCAAGTTCACCTTCAGAAGGGCAAACCACTAGGTAGGTAAATTCAGGATTAACCGCGATAGCTTGGTTAGAAGGCAAAGTCCAAGGAGTAGTAGTCCAGATTAGGGCAAGCTCGCCCTTTTCTTGCCCTTCAAGAGGAGATAGGCGCACACCAACAGTTACGGTATTATCCTGACGATCTTTATATACATCGTCATCCATCTTTAATTCATGATTAGAAAGAGGCGTTTGATCTTTCCAACAATAGGGCAAAACTCGGTATCCCTGATAGGCCAATCCCTTATCGTAAAGTTGCTTAAATGCCCAAATCACCGACTCCATGAAAGTTGGGTCTAAAGTTTTATAGTCATTTTCAAAATCAACCCAACGTGCCTGGCACTTAATGTATTCTTGCCACTCATCAGTAAAGTGCAAAACAGATTCACGACAGGTCTTATTAAAGGCCTCAATCCCAATTCCGCCTTCGCCTTCAATGTCGTCTTTACCGCTAATACCAAGAATACGCTCCGCTTCTAGCTCGGCAGGCAATCCGTGAGTATCCCATCCAAAACGGCGCTCGACACGCTTACCCTGCATTGTCTGATAGCGACCTACTAAATCTTTGACATAACCGGTTAACAAATGGCCATAATGCGGCAAACCATTAGCGAAGGGAGGACCATCGTAAAATACAAATTCATTTTGTCCGTTTTTGCCTGCCGGACGGTTATCAATAGAAGCCTGGAAGGTCCCGTCTTCTTCCCAGTACGACAGAGTCCGGGATTCTAAATCGGGAAAAGAAGGAGAGGCAGAAAGCTCTTCACTCCGATGACGGGGGTAAAAAGAATTGCGGTTATTATCGCTCATTTGTTTTCCTCGGAACACTAGCTTCACAGATTCCGAGGACGATAGTTGCAACAATAGCCACTACCGCGGTACCACCCCGCTTGCCGAGGAAACCTCGACCTCTTATTTATAGCTATTACGGGCCACCCGTCCAGTTCTAATAAGCACTAAGCCGTTCTTCTGGAAGCTCGCCGGTGATATCCGAATAAACTCGGCCGGGTCACAGCAAGATAAGTGTATCCAGTGGCTTGCAAAATTACCACTTTTAGCACACAGATTCATTGGAAGAATGATACGGGTGCGACAGAAAACTGTCGCACCCGCAATCCCATCAACACAGAGCAAGAAAAAGCAATGTCACCAAAACCCTCTCTTGCATCATCAAGAATACACCAAAAAGCAAACAATATGTAATAAATGCAAAAATAAATTACTTTTAATTTACTTTTTTAGTTGTTTTTATTAAGGTTCTCTATCTTTAGTCCTACCTGTAGGACTTTTTTATCTCCAGGCTCAAGATAAATATCACCTAAGCATTCGGAACGATTAAAAGCATCGGTTACAAACTCGCAAGGCTCCAATGCAACCGACTCATACCTTCGCAATTTCAAGTAATCACCTGAATAGACATGAAACACTCCCACTCCAGGTTGATTCAAAGATAAGTTTGTCTCCATTCGCAACCGATAGGCCGCAGTTTCCAAAAGCGCGTAGGGTGCAGATAAATCTGTATAGGGCAAATCCCAATCCCGCAAATTAGATAATTCCCTAAGTCTTTTTTCTAATCCGAAAGCTGCACTCCCCTCACGGGGGATTAGGTTGTCATCCAAAGAGACGTCACGACATTCGGGCAAGGTAATTTTCCAACTGCCATGATGCGCGAAATATGGGTGCCATCCAAGGCCCACCGGAGCACCCGTATCACCCCTATTTATTACTTTCAAAGCAAAAAGAAGACCATCGTCATTAATCTCATAAGATACCCGAACCTCTAAATTAAAAGGGTAGGAAGAAGACGGCTCTACAACGGTCATTAGCTCTATTCGAGCGTCAGATAGTTCCAACACCTCGAAAAGATTAAACGCCACAAGCCCGTGGAGGGCATCACGAATCCCTGGTTCTCGTTCGCCAAGATCGTACTCAATTCCAGCAAACTTAAACTTAGCATCTGCAATGCGGTTGGACCAAGGAGCTAAAATTGCACTTCTATATCCATCACATTCAAGAAGCTCAGCATCCGTAGCATAACCATCTATTACCTTAACGAAGTCTCCCGCGGTGGTTACAAACCCAAAATTCGTAACCACCGCGCCGAAGCGACTAATGGAAAGCGTATAGGGACCATACCGCAAAATAATATCGTTAATCGTCAGGCTTTCCATTTTTCCTCCTAATAAAGGTTATTTCGGAACCACAAAGTTAACTAGACGCGGCTGTCGCACAATTACCTTCAAAGGCTCCGTACCCTCCAAAGCAGAAACAATTGGTGCAGCCTCTCGCGCTTGTTTTTCCAAATCTGCAGCAGAGATATCAGGAGATACCTCAATCTTCGCGCGAACCTTACCGTTTATCTGCACAATGCAAGTAATCGCATCAGCCTCCAGCAAACGAGGATCTTCAACCACCGGAAAATCATGGGAAATTAGGGATTGCTCATGGCCTAAACGCTCCCATAATTCCTCGGCAATATGCGGCGCAACCGGCGCAACCATCAAAACCAGAGGCTCAACCGCACTTCGCGGAACCTGCTGCAAACCAGTTAGATGATTATTAAGGACAATCATCTTAGCGATGGCCGTATTTACTCGCATATTTGCGTATTCTTCGGTCACCTCAGCAATGGTGCGAGCAACTAGCTTCCGAGTAGGCATGTCCGGTTCTTCTTCCACGACATTCGCCACCCCAGTTTCTTCGTCAATGACGTTACGCCACAGACGCTGTAAGAAACGTTGCGATCCGACAACGGCACGAGTCTCCCAAGGACGTGACATGTCCAGCGGACCCATGCTCATTTCGTACACGCGGAAAGTATCAGCTCCGTATTCGTCACACATCTCATCGGGAGTAATCATATTCTTCAGGGACTTACCCATCTTCCCGTATTCGCGTTCCACCGGCTGACCTTGATATGTAAAACCAGTAGTCTCATCGCCTTCAACTTGATCAGCCGGAACATACTGTCCACGGGAATCCTTAAAGGCATACGCCTGAACGTATCCCTGATTAAATAAGCGATGGAACGGTTCAGAAGAAGAAATATGACCTAAATCGAACAAAATTTTGTGCCAGAAACGTGCATACAGCAGGTGCAATACAGCATGTTCAACCCCACCAACATAGAGATCAGCTCCACCCGAGCCTCCCTCTTCCTGAGGTCCCATCCAGTATTTCTCATTAAGAGGGTCAATCATTTCTGCGGCATTATGCGGATCTGCGTAACGCATCTCGTACCAGCACGAACCCGCCCACTGAGGCATGGTATTTGTATCACGACGATACTTTCGTTTTCCATCCCCTAAATCAAGCTCAACTTCAACCCAATCATTTACGCGTCCCAGAGGAGGCTCAGGTTCCGAATTGGCATCATCAGGATCAAATGCGCGCGGTCGGAAATCTTCCATTTCCGGCAATGTTACAGGCAACATCGACTCTGGTAGAGCATGAATATTGCCCTCTTCATCGTAAACCACGGGGAAGGGCTCTCCCCAGTAACGCTGACGAGAGAAAAGCCAGTCGCGCAAACGGTAAGTAGTTGCCCCGTATCCACTTCCTGTTTCTTCTAGCCATGTAATCATCTTGGCCTTAGCCGTAGCTTTATCAAGTCCATTTAGATTCAGCTTTTCATTAGAGGAGTTAATTACAGCTCCGTCTTCAGTCCAAGCAGTTTCACAATCGAAATCTTCAGGAACCTCGATTGTGTAAATAATGTCTAGGTTATATTTCTTAGCAAAATCAAAGTCACGCTGATCATGGGCGGGAACAGCCATAATTGCGCCCGTACCATACCCGGTTAGAACATAATCAGCGGTAAACAACGGGGTCGGGTTGGAGTTTACCGGGTTAGTCGCGAAAAGCCCGGTAAAGACCCCAGTCTTTTCTAGTTCGTCACCGGTGCGCGATTCTTCTGATTTTGCCACTGCTTGCTTCTTGTATTCAGCCACTGCTTCGCGAGGATTAGCATATCCACCGGTCCATTCAGGTCGCGTCCCTTCAGGCCATGATTCCGGCAAAGATTCGGGATTGGCAAGTAGCTCATGTTCCGGAGCGATAGCAGTAAAAGTAGCTCCAAATAGGGTATCAGGACGCGTAGTGTAAACCTCAAATTCAGATTCCCCTACAGCAAACCGGACTCGTGCACCTTCTGAACGACCAATCCAGTTGCGCTGCATGGAAGCAACTTTTTCCGGCCAGTCGATAGTTTCTAAGTCATCTTCTAGGCGATCAGCATAATCGGTAATACGCATCATCCACTGGCGCAATTTAGATTGGAATACCGGATAGTTACCGCGATCAGAACGACCATCGCTAGTAACTTCCTCATTAGCTAAAACAGTCCCTAGGCCGGGGCACCAGTTAACCTGTGCGTAACTGACATAAGCCAAGCGCTTAGAATCGATATACTCTCGCTGAGCATGCGCGTCCATTTCCGCCCATGAGCGACCGTCATCTACCTTAATTGAGCCATTTTCCAATCCAGAAATTAGCTCAGCAATCGGACGAGCGCGTCCTAATCCGCGACCATCACGCGCTGACGCCTGTCGATCGTACCAAGAATTGTAAACCTGTAAAAATACCCACTGGGTCCACTTCACATAGTCCGTATCCGTAGTGGAAAAAGTTCGTCTTCTATCGTGCCCCAGCCCAATCCGACGTAACTGACGTTCCATATTGGCTATGTTCTGCTCAGTTGTAATTCGAGGATGTTGTCCTGTCTGCACAGCGTATTGCTCAGCAGGTAGACCAAAAGCATCATAAGACATTGCATGTAGCACGTTTTTACCCTGCATACGCTGAAAACGACCTACAACATCAGTGGCTATATATCCGAGAGGATGGCCCACATGCAGCCCCTTCCCCGAAGGATAGGGGAACATATCAAGCAGGAAAAAACGAGGAAGGTCAGCCTTAGGGCCAGCTAAATCACCGGTTGGATTATCAGCATTAAAACTGCCCAGTTCTTCCCAGCGTTTTTGCCATTTTTCTTCAATCTGCCCCGCGAGCGCAGCATCATAACGTTCTTGGATATTGCGGTCGACCATTACGCACCTCTCATCTATTTTCTTTAACTAGCGGTAGTTTACCCCACATGTCTTTATCCGCCCATCTAGACACAAGCCCCTAAATTGAGGGAAGATTAAGAGCCATGAGCACAATTTTTGAAAAAATTATTAATCGAGAGATACCTGCCGAAATTGTTTACGAAGACGACACCTGCATTGTTTTCCTAGATATCGCTCCCACTACTCGTGGACATGTACTTGTCATTCCCCGCACACCGGTAGATCAACTTGATGAATTAGACGAATCCACAACCAGCCATATTTTCCTTGTGGCCGCTCGATTTTCTAGGCTCTTGCGTACAACTTATGATACTGCTCGCTCTTGCATACTAGTAGCAGGCTACGGAGTCCCCCATGCTCATATCCATGTCTTTCCTACCAATCAGACTGAAGATATAAATCCGAACAAAACTCTCAAACTAGACAGTAGCGAGTTATCTGCAGATGCCGCAAAAATTCGTGCAGCACTCGCTCAAGATGTGAACTAGCTGAAGAAAGCGGTTCCTAGGCCAGCTAATAATACAATCGCAATCAGGGTGTACATGATTACTAGGAAAGCCCACCATTCCCGAACCATTGGGCGCCCTAGCCATCCCATTCCGGGCAACTGATTCTTGAGTGCTCGACCGGAAAGAACCACAAATAGAGCGATAGTGACAATCCAAACCAGCAAACACCAAGGGCAAATTGTCTTGAACGAAAAAGCTGACTCATAGGCAAACCAATAAACGAAGAGCACTGCTCCCATGCTGGCTAGGAATAAGCCTAACCAAACCCAGCGAGGTAGTTGCACTCGCGACAGCAAAAGGACTCCAATTGCCGTCAGGGCACTAAAAGCAATCACCCCGAGAAGAGCATTTGGAACACCGAAAAGAGCTGACTTCCACGAACTAAGCGAAGCTCCACAAGAAATCCAGGAGTTAATATCACACGACTGCTTCTTATCTGGAGCTTGTGCATGCCCAATTGTTGCCAATACCAACGCAGCGGATGCCAATAGACCAAGCAAAGATAAAATTGTCACGGTCAGCGAAGGCCAAAAATCAAGACCTCCCGCCAATTCATGTTCGGAAGAGCGGTTTCTCTCCGCCAATTCTGCGTAAAGTTCCTTTTCAGATATCCCGGCCAAAGAATCTTCTTTTTCTACAGTTTCATCTTTATAAGCTACCGATTCTTCAACTCGATTCTCTGAATCATCTACTTCAGTTACCGGAAAATCATCAGCTTGTCCCAACGTATCAGCGCGATTTTCCTCTGCAAAATTACTCATTTTTCCTCCATAATTGGCTCTTCTTGATTATCGCCCAGAGTAAGGACAAGGGCTACTTATCAGTCTCTAAAAGAAAAATAGAACAAAAAATGTGTTCTTAAAAACAAGGTGCCAAATCAATTTGAGTTCCTCCCGATGATCGTGTAAAGTTTTCACGTTGCTTAAATAATTCGTTTTATTTCAGTAATCACCCAAGCGCCGTTAGCTCAATTGGCAGAGCAGCTGACTCTTAATCAGCGGGTTGGGGGTTCGATTCCCTCACGGCGCACTGTCGAACAAGACTTCACAGTCTCACGACTACCCAAGCGCCGTTAGCTCAATTGGCAGAGCAGCTGACTCTTAATCAGCGGGTTGGGGGTTCGATTCCCTCACGGCGCACTTTTTATTGCCAAAATAGGGTAAAACTAGTCATTTTTCCGAATATATTACTAGCTAAGTGTTCCAAAATGGAGGTATTATGGCGCGCAGGAGATTAACATCTGCAGAACGCGAATTACTAGACGCAATTGCCGATAGAATTGCCTCATTCCCACCTTCAGAGATTAATCCCAAAGCGGCTAAAGAGGCCGCCAGGATTACAGTCGCCGCCTTACGCACGACCGAAAGTCTGGACGACTTAGTTGGACCTACATGTACTACTTCTGAGATTGCAGCCTGGTGGGGCGTCTCTCGACAGGCAATCCATAAAGCAATTGCCCAAGGACGTATCGTAGCTGTACAAGACCCACGTCGCACCTGGCACTTTCCCACCTGGCAGCTACGTGAGGATCACGCTTCAATTGAAGGTATCTCCCGCTGCATAGAGGTCCTCCAGAACGTCCCCCAAGCAGCTGTAGCCTCTTGGTTCATCCGCCCCAATGCTTTCCTCGACGATCTCACCCCTGCAAAATGGCTGATTGAATCACGTGAAATCTCGTTAGCTGTAATGGCAGCTCGTAAATATGCAGCTGCCTACGCCCGTTCTCTAAGAGCACGTAGCTAGTACTTAACCATATAGTTGTGGGGCCTACCTTTTCTGGTTAGGCCCCACAACTATATTTAAAGACTTTCTAGCTTCCGTATCAAGCGATTGACGTGTCCGGTCGCACGAACGTTATACAGACACAGACTTAAACATCCTTCTTTATCAATCACAAAAGTGGAGCGAATCGTACCAACCACGGTCTTCCCATAATTCTGTTTTGGTCCCCACGCTCCATATTCTTCCATCACCTTATGCTCAGGATCAGAAGCCAGTAAAAATGGCAACTCATGGTTTCCCACAAATTTTTCAATAGCCTTTAAATCATCTGGACTTACCGCTAGCACCGAGTATCCCAGGGCCTTTAGTCTTCCTAAATTATCCCGAAAGTCACAAGCCTCGGTAGTACAGCCGGGAGTTGACGCACGAGGGTAAAAGTAAAGAACCAATCCCCGCTTGGATTCCTTCAACATTTCCTCTAAAGTCACAGTCCCCGTAAGCGTCTCTAGTGAAAACCCAGGAGCCTTATCCCCAATATCGAGCAACATTTATACCTCCAAATATGTGATGTAGACACATTCTACCCATTGGAGTTGGAGTATGAGGATAGATTGTGTATTATCTTAGGGCACGCGCGAGTGGCGGAATTGGCAGACGCGCTGGATTTAGGTTCCAGTGTCTTCGGACGTGGGGGTTCAAGTCCCCCCTCGCGCACCACATAGTATTTGCCCCGGTATCAAAAATGGTACCGGGGTAAATACTATATAAAAACAGATTTATTAACGCAGGTAGGACAAAACAATTCTCCTATCTGGAAGAAAAATATCCCTGGGGCTAAGCGAGAGAAACTATAGCGAATACTTTGCCCTAAATAGGCTAGATACGACTAGCCCCCGTGATAGTTGCCTGTCCCAAAACTTGGTCACCGCGATAGAAAACTGCAGACTGCCCTGGAGCAATTCCCCGCATACCTACCCGTCCGGGATTCTCCTGACCACTTATGTGCGCAATTACAGAGTCCCCAGACGCCGTTAAAACACACTCTACAGCTTTTCCATGCGCTCTTACCTGAACCCTTACGGAATCTCCTTCAGGCCTAAAAATAGGGTCACTGTCCCCCACCAACCAAACTGGGCGGTCAGCTTCTATACAATTGACGGTAAGAAGCTCTGCCGGACCAACCACAACCTCGTTAGATTCCGGACGAGTTTCCAAGACGTAGCGAGGACGTCCATCAGGAGCCGGACGGGAAAGCGCCAGCCCTTTACGCTGCCCTACGGTGAATCCAAAATACCCTTCGTGTGTCCCCAGAATCTCTCCTTCCGGGGAAACAATATTTCCCTTTTGCCCACCAAGACTTCTTTTTAGAAAGCCAAAAGTATCCCCATCCGGGATGAAACAGATATCGTACGAATCGGGCTTATTAGAAACGGTTAAACCTCGTCTGTCAGCTTCTGCACGAACCTCGTCCTTACTCGGAGCATCTCCCAACGGGAAAATTACAGAACCGAGTGCTTCTCGTCCCATTACGGCTAAAACATAACTCTGGTCTTTAAGACGATCAGTACTACGATGTAGCTCAGGGCCATCTTTACCCTCAACCATAGTCGCATAATGACCTGTACATACCGCATCAAAACCGAGAGCACGCCCCCGATCTAATAGTTCACGAAACTTAACGAATTCATTACAACGAACACAGGGGTTAGGAGTACGTCCATCACGGTATTCTTCCAAGAAATCCTGCATCACTGCACCGTGAAAATGGTCTGCGAGATCCCAAACGTAAAAGGGAATCCCAAGTAGTGCTGCCGCTCGTGCCGCATCAGAAGCATCTTCCAAAGTACAGCAACCGCGGGACCCACAGCGAGACTGCGTAGCAGAAGACGACAGAGCCATGTGCACTGCAGTCACATCATGCCCGGCATCAACAGCTCTTGCAGCAGCAACCGCCGAATCCACGCCGCCCGATAAAGCAGCCAATACTCTCATTAATTACCTCTTAGAAAAACGCTCAGCCACATCAAGGGCTGGACCAAGCGCTAGATTAAACGCTTCAATATCCTCCACGGTAGTGCCACTTCCCAATGACACCCGAAGACTTCCCATCGCCAACTCTTCAGGATATCCCATAGCTAGTAGCGAAGTAGAAGGTCGTGCTACTCCGGCGGAACAAGCTGAACCAGCAGAAACCGCAATTCCCGCTTGATCCATCGCCATTAGGAGTACCTCTGGGGGACATTTTCCCGTGGATAAATGCAGAATATGCGGAGAAGTCTGAGCCTGGGTAGTAGGCTTAACCCTGTTATCGAGCTTAGCCAAAAGAAGATTCCGTAAAGAAAATAATCTTTTGCTTTCCTCTTCCATCCGAGAAACAGAAATTCTTAAAGCATGCGCTAAAGCACGTGCACCCGCTACATTCTGCGTCCCCGATCGTACATCACGTTCCTGCCCTCCGCCAGGCCGATCGCTACGAAGTGGGTAAAGCCGCTTTGCAATGAGCGCCCCCACACCCACTGGACCTCCAAATTTATGGGCACTAATTGAAACAGCATCTAGGCCCAAGGATTTAAAAGAAAAAGGAATCTTTCCAACCGCTTGTGCAGCATCACAATGAATTGTAGTATCCGGGTTAGAGGCACGTAGGACATTAACTAAATCAGATATTGGTTGTACCGTACCGATTTCGTTATCTACCGCCATGAAAGAAGCAATTCTTACTTTTCCTTCCCGAGCTATCTCCTGAACCGATGAGACATCAACGCACCCATCAGAGTTAACGGGAGCCCAAACTACCTCCATCCCCCTTTCAGAAGCACGTAACGCATGTTTAGCTCCCGCAGGATGCTCCAGTTTAGACGAAAGATAAATCCCGCTTCTCTTAATTGCTTCCACGGCACCAGATAGCGCAAGTGCATTAGATTCTGTAGCTCCAGAAGTAAAAATTACCTCAGCAGCGTCGCATTCAAGCGAAGTAGCTACCTGAGCTCTAGCGTCCTCAAGTAGCTCACGCATCTTTCTGCCACGTAAATGTAGAGAACTCGGATTCGCGGCCTCGGTTTGAAAGAGACGCAAATCCTCTACGTAGGATTCAAATACCTCTTCCAGCATAGGAGCCGAGGCCGCGTAATCAAGATATACAGACATTATTCTGTAGGAAGCTCTTGTAGGGCCTGTTCCAAAATATCTTGGAAGTCACCGATTACCGCAAAATCTGACATCTGTACCAGTGGTGCTTCTGAATCGTCTACAACCGCCACGATTTTCTGGGCAGCTTGGATTCCACAGGTATGGTGAACCGCTCCAGAAACTCCAACTCCGATATATAGTTTCGGAGCTACGCTTACTCCGGTTTGTCCAATTTGTCGACTACGGTCCAGCCACCCTTCATCGCAGACAACACGTGTTGCTCCAAGTGCCCCATTAAGACGGGATGCAAGTTCCTTAGGTAAGTCCAAATCACCATCGGTGCCATATCCAACACAGACTACAACTTCGGCTTCTCCCAAAGAAGGTCCTTCATTAGGTTGTTCAGTTGAACTGATAAGTTCAACCGCATCCGTTGAAGAAGCAAAATTAACGACAAAAGGAATAATTCCCGGAGTAGGCACTTCGATTACCTCATTTGCGTGCCCGGCACCGGGACGCATCGCTACAATCGGAAGCCCTGAGGGAATACTAAAAGTTGTATCCCACTGTCCCCCAAGGACATTTTTCTTCGCTAGTAACTCTCCAGATTCAATACTTACTTCAGTTACGTCTACAGCCGCCCCAGACTTAAAATGTGCTCCCAAGATAGAGGCAACCTCACGGCCGCGATAATTCGACACACACATAACCGTAGCAAGGGGTTCTCCCAGCACCCTTGCTGCAGCTTTCACAGCATCTGCAACTACCGCCGATACCCGCGGAGAGCGACCTGCTAAATCAGGAACTAAAACTTTAGAAACTCCACAGCGGCCCAAGGCATCCATCTGTGGTGAAGGGGTTAGCGCAAGGGCAAAAACGCTGTCGCTTGTTAAAGTAGCCGCCACTTTCAAGAGTTTTTCACTAGCCGCTGTAAGGGTGTACCCCTGCTCTTCATTTCCAGTATGGTCGACTACTACCAAAATAGGCTTATCGAATTTTTCGCTCATTTGCCTAGTACCTCCGAAATGTAAGCAGCAAGTTTTGTTCCCCCATCACCGGTATCTGTGACAATCTGACCTTCTTCACGCTCAGCTACAGCATCAGCCGACAAGACGTTTGTCCCCGAGGATTCCTTGCCAAGAGATTTAATTTCGAAGCTAACTCCAGCTTCTTCTAGACGCTCACGCAGTTCCTCTACATCATATTCGTCAATAGTTTTCTTACGTGCCGCAGCCATTGCCTTAAAGTTCGGATAGCGAGGATCATTCACCTGATCTGTAACGGATACGACCGCGGGGAATGGTGCGCGCAGACGGTCATCAAACCCATCGGCCACCCGGCGAGCCGTAATCGAGTTGGGCGCAACTTCAATCTCTGAAGCCAAGCCGATAAAAGGACGCCCCAGAAGAGAAGCCAAAGCCGCTGGAAGCATAGAAGTCATCGCATCTAAAGAAGCCATCCCGGTAAAGACCAAATCAAATTGATCATCTTTTTCTTCGGCTAAGATAGCTCCCGCAAGTACCTGAGCAGTGGCGAATACATCCGATCCGGCAAGTAGGTCATCGGAAATCATGACTCCTCGAGTCGCTCCCATCTGCAGGGCACGAGTTAAGGCTTCGTCAGCCCCTTCAGGGCCCATGGTAAAGGCCACTACTTCACTACCTTCATAAACTTCTGCAGTGGCTACGGCAGCCTCAACAGCATTTTCGTCGAGTTCGTTTAATACATCATCTTCACCACGCACCATGGTACCGTCTTCGAGCCTACGCTCGGACTGCACATCGGGCACATGTTTTACACATACAGCAATTCTCATGCCAATACCATGCCATAGGTTTCCGCATAAAGGAATAACGTGAAGTACGTGCCGCTAAAAGAGAAAGAAGATGTATCGTTGCCCACAGATTTTTAGTTATTATCCCGCCTTATCTAAAATTTCTTATTTTTTCCCTTCTAAAAGCGGCACTCTATGCCTACACGTGGCATAATGCCGCCCATGTGCTTTTCAGATTCCGACAACCAGAACACCGGTTTTCACCGTTGGCATTCATCTTCCCCTCTCGGTGTTCGCCCCTGCAACAGCACCTCCCGCCTCGGCGCCACTGCAAAGTCGGACGGAGTTGAATTCGTAGTCTTTTCCGCCCATGCAACGGCAGTCGATCTTTGCTTACTAACTCCCGAGGGCGAACGTCGCCTGCAAATGTTTGGCCCTACTAACGGCCGTTGGTCAATATTTGTTCCCGATCTCAAAGTAGGAGCTCACTACGGATATCGTTTTTATGGACCATGGGATCCGAACTACGGACATTTTTTCAATCCAGCAAAATTAATTTCTGATCCCTATGCTAGGGCTCTTAGTCATATCCCCCTACATACTCCTGAGATTTACGCGCATGAAGTTAACCAGGACTACGAACCAACTGTATGGCCTCCTTTAGCCTCTGCCGTAGACTCAGCAGGAATAGCACCTTGGTCGGTAGTGATTGAAAATGATTTTGAGATTTCTCCCCGCCCGCTGACTTCACCGGATAAAACTATTATTTATGAAGCGCACGTTATTGGTCTTACTAAACTGATGCCTTCAGTGCCTGCGGAATTACGCGGCACCTATGCGGGATTAGCTTCCGAGGGCTGTATTAGCTATTTGAAAGACTTAGGAATCACGGCGGTAGAATTACTACCTGTACATGCTAAATGGAGCGAACCTTTCCTAAGCAAACGCGGACTAACCAACTATTGGGGATATTCCACACTTAATTATTTTTACCCCGAACCTACCTATGCGACCAAACAGGCTCAACAAGCTGGACCCAAGGCCGTTATTGACGAGTTCCGTGGGATGGTTTCAATCTTGCATCAAGAGGGAATTGAAGTAATTCTCGACGTTGTTTACAACCACACCTGTGAAGGGTCACAAAAGGGCTGCTCACTATCTTGGAGAGGGGCGGATAACGCAACCTACTACATGCAAGACCTCGCTAATCCAGGGCACGTAGTGGACGTTACTGGAACTGGAAACTCACTTAATTTCTCTTCCCCCGAAGTCATCGGAATGACTCTTGATTCGCTTCGCTATTGGGTAGAAGAAATGGGAATTGATGGATTCCGTTTTGACCTGGGAGTTACTTGCGCACGTATGCACGGACATTTCGACCGCCAGCATCCCTTCCTCGTCGCCCTCGCTAATGATCCAATTTTGTCTACTTGCAAGCTAATAATGGAACCTTGGGATATCGGGTTTGACGGTTGGCATACCGGTGATTTCCCCGTCCCACTTGCGGCTTGGAATGACCGTTTCCGTTCAGACGTGCGTGACTTTTGGGTTTCAAACTATGCGGCTTTGCATGATTCTGCAGCTCAAATAGGTGGTCAGTCAGGATTAGCTACTCGACTAGCAGGTAGCGCGGATACCTTTTACCGCGATCCAAATGGGATTGTCCGTTCCCCGCTTTCATCGGTTAATTTTATTACCGCACACGACGGTTTTACCCTTGCCGATTTGGTCTCTTTTAATTCCAAACACAATGAAGCAAACGGTGAAGAAAACCGAGATGGCTCCGATGATAACCGTTCTTGGAATCACGGTTTTGAAGGCACTTTTATCTCACTTGAGAATTCTCAGCTTTCAGATAAACAAAAGGAACAGATTCGAGCTAATAGACTACGCACGATGAAGAACCTATTTGCAACTTTACTACTTTCAGCGGGCATCCCAATGTTTGTAGCTGGAGACGAAATTGCCCGTAGCCAGCAGGGAAATAACAATGCCTACTGCCAGGATTCACAAATCTCTTGGATTGATTGGCGAACTTTACCTTGGCAAGATAATTTGCGGAAAATGATTAAACTTCTCCTGAGACTTAGAGAAGCTAACCCAGTTATGCGTCCCACAAAATTTGCAACTGGAAGCCCGGCACGCCCCGATTCACTTCACGCAGATTTAGAGTGGTTCGCAAGAGATGGTAGACAAATGGAAGGAGCTTCTTGGGCTAACGTTGAAGGAAGAGTCTTACAGATGCACCGTTGTTCAACATATCCGGGGCAATCTGACATGTTGTTGGTTATCAATGGGACACCAACTGATGCTACGCTCCTGGCGGCTCTTCCAGAGGGTAAACGCTATTACCTAGCTTGGGACTCGACATGGGAGACTCCCGCCGATGGAGGCTACGGCCAATCCGATGATTTTCCTACCTCCCCGTCATACTGCGTGAAAAAAGAAGAAATCGACATTCCAGCAGATTCGATTCGAGTTTACATTTCCTCAAAATAATAGTGTTTATGCTGCTTACCTACCGCTAAATGTCGTAGACTATCGTCCATGAGTAACGCGGAAAATGAACTTAATTCGACCGAGGATGCCTCGCTATTGGAGGCCCAGCGTCGTTCAGACCTAATCGAACAAGAAATTAAGAAGGACCCTTCTAGATTCAGGGTTTTAACCGGAGATAGGCCTACCGGCCACCTACACTTAGGACACTATCTAGGAACTATTAAAAACCGGGTTCGTTTACAAGATGCCGGAGTTGATACCTGGGTAATTATTGCGGATTATCAGGTAATTACCGACCGTGACGGAGTTGGCCCTCTGCGTGAACGTGTTCTTTCCTTGGTACGCGACTACATTTCCTGTGGGATTGACCCTGCAAAATCCACTATTTTTAACCATTCAGCAATACCAGCATTGAACCAGCTAATGCTGCCTTTCCTATCGTTGGTAACCGAATCAGAACTGCACCGTAATCCAACGGTTAAAGCTGAGCTAGAGGCGACCCAAGGACGTGCTATGTCCGGCTTGATGCTGACCTATCCGGTACACCAAGCAGCTGACATCTTGTTCTGTGACGCAAATTTGGTTCCAGTAGGTAAAGATCAGCTTCCCCACATCGAACAGACTCGTTTGATTGCCCAGCGTTTTGAAAAACGTTATGGACACACAGGGATGTCTCACCCGGTATTCCGTCGCCCAGATGCTCTTCTTTCTAATGTCCGCAATTTGCTTGGAACTGATGGACAGAAGATGAGTAAATCACGCGGAAACACCATTGAGTTGCGAATGACAGCTGATGAGACAGCAAAGATTATTAAGCGCGCTGTTACCGATTCTCAGCGCACAATCACTTTCGACCCGGAAAATCGCCCCGAGGTAGCTAATTTACTTCTCATGTGTTCATCGGCTTCGGGTGAATCCCCTGAGTCCATTGCCGACCGTATCGGTGATGGTGGTGCCGGAATGCTAAAAGCCGAAGTCACCGAAGCAGTAAATGAAATGCTTGCTCCGATTCGTCAGCGTCGTAACGAGCTTGAAGGACAGGAAGACTATCTCTTGGAAGTTCTCCGTTCCGGTAATGAAAAAGCAACTGCGCAGGCTAATAAAAAGTTGGAGCAGGTTCGCGCTGCAATGCATATGGACTACTAAGTTCTCTATTATTTGGGGGTGTCTGGCAACTTGGCAGACACCCCCAAACTTTTCTAGGCCTTTATTCACATTTACCTAAAGGAAAGAAATAAACTCACACCTCTGCGTGACTAGCCCCACTTTTAGGTTAGGATTGTTTGCTTCCAGCAGGTAAACTTAGCGTGTGAGTAGAAAAAAGAATCCGCGTCGTCCAGTTCCTCCTCGACAACTACGCAAACAGTCAGTGTCGAATGTTTGCGATTCCTCGGAGACCTTAGTTACCGCTGTCCCTGCTTCCACTACAACCGTGAACGCTACGCTAGAAAAGTTAATTCCTTCTGAGCCTATTTTGCGTATTCCAGTAACTGAAGTTTTTCCCTCGATTGAAAATGGGAAATGGGCTGCCAAAGCTGTTGTGGGAGAATCTTTTCCCGTCCGCGCAACAATTTTCCGTGAAGGACATGATTGTCTAGGGGCCGAAGCTATTTTGTTTAGTCCCGAATTAAAGATAGTTGATTCTCGGAAAATGATTGATATCGCTCCGGGTCTAGATAGATATGAAGCTTGGCTCCACGCTGAGGAAACAGGAGCCCATGCTTTTGCGATTAGGTCTTTTTCTGATCCTTACGCTACCTGGTGCCATGATGCCTCCTTGAAGATAGCCGCAGAGGTAGATGTAGAGCTAACTCTCGAACAAGGCGCACGCCTAATGGAAAGAGGAGCTCTTGGCCAAGCTTTGGGCACTACTGAAAAATTTAGCGCACCTACGCAAAATGCCCAGGAACATCTCCTAGAAGTAGCGAGGATTCTGCGCGATACCAATGCCTCAGTGCAGGAACGCCTCTCCGCGGGCTTAAGCTCTCGTACCCGTAAGATTTTCGATATTTTCCCATTACGTGATTTCTGCGAGACAACGCGTCTTTATCCGCTGCAAGTAGATCGTAAACGAGCCTTGTATGGTTCATGGTACGAAGTATTCCCCCGTTCCTACGGGGCCTACCAAACTGATCAGGGAGAGTGGATTTCCGGTACTTTCAAAGGTCTGGAAAAAGATTTGGATCGCATTTCCCAAATGGGATTTGATGTTCTTTATCTAACTCCTATTCATCCCATTGGATCTGCATTCCGCAAGGGGAAAAACAATTCTCTTACCGCCGCTCCACAAGACCCCGGAAGTCCCTACGGCATCGGTTCTGTCGAGGGTGGCCACGATGCCCTCCATCCAGATCTAGGAACTTGGGAAGATTTCGATCATCTAGTTCAAGAAAGTAAAACTAGAGGATTAGAAGTAGCCCTCGACTTGGCATTGCAATGTTCCCCTGACCATCCATGGGTAAAAGAAAATCCACAGTGGTTCACTAAACGGGCAGATGGAACAATTGCCTATGCGGAAAACCCGCCTAAAAAATACCAAGATATTTATCCCCTGAACTTTGATAATGATTTTGAGGGATTGTATAAAGCCATCTGGGATGTTGTAGAAAAATGGATTGAACATGGAGTAACCATTTTCCGTGTCGATAATCCACACACTAAGCCACTAGTATTTTGGCAAAAGTTCCTCTCTCAGATGCGTTTAGAACATCCCGATATCATTTTCTTGGCGGAGGCTTTCACCCGTCCAGCAATGATGCGCACGCTTGGAGCAGTAGGCTTCCATCAGTCCTATACTTACTTTACTTGGCGTAATACCAAGGAAGAACTAGATGCTTATTTTACCGAGGTATCGCATGATACTGACCATCTTATGCGTCCGGCTTTTTGGCCTACTACTCATGATATTTTGACTCCCTATATGACCGAGGGTGGAAAGAATGCTTTTGCTTCCCGCGCTGTTTTAGCGGCAACTGGATCACCCACCTGGGGAATCTATTCCGGGTACGAATTAGTAGAAAATGAACCTCGTCCTGGCTTTGAAGAGCAAAACAATAATGAGAAGTACGAGTTCAGGCCACGTAATTGGCAAGCCGCAAAAGAACTTGGAATTTCGCATCTTTTGACTCGTTTGAACAACGCTCGTTGTGCGCACCCTTGTCTGCAACAGCTAAGGGGGTACTCAACCCTGGAGACCACCAGTGACGACCTATTTGCTTATATGAAATATGTTTCCGCACAGACTTCTCCCACTGGTAAAGCAGACACGGTGATTGTAGTCGTAAATCTTAATCCGCATCACGGCGCCGAAGGAATGGTCCGGGTTGATTTATCGAAATTAGAAATAAATCTTCCACACGGACGTTTCCAAGTTCGCGATTTATTAGATGGTCAAACTTATAACTGGGGAGACTACAATTATGTCTCTCTCGATCCAAACGTTAGAACCGCACATGTTTTTGCGGTTGAAGAACTCTAAGACACTCAATTAAGGACTCAGTATGAATGAGAAAATTGCTCCGGTTTCCACCGACGTGCTTTCAGCGGTAGCTGCCGGCACCTACTATGATCCACACGCAGTGTTAGGGGCTCACCTTTACGCGGGTGGGTTGACAATTAGAACTCTAAAAAAACTAGCCCAAAAGGTAGTTATAGTAACTTCTGAGGGAGAGTATGAAGCTGAACATGAGTACGATGGCATCTGGGTAGCTTTGATTCCTTCCTCCGAGGTCGTTGACTACCGTGTTCGTGTAACTTACGGTAACCAAGAACGTCTGGTAGATGATGCGTATCGTTACCTCCCCACCGTTGGAGAGCTTGATCGTTATCTGTTTAATGAGGGACGACACGAGGAACTTTGGAAGTCCCTGGGGGCTCATCTACGCGAGTATGAAGGCCCTCTAGGAACAACTGCCGGGGCTTCTTTTGCGGTCTGGGCACCAAATGCACAAGCGGTTCGGGTTATCGGAGATTTCAACTATTGGGATGGCACTGCTTACGCGATGCGTTCTTTGGGATCTTCCGGGATTTGGGAAATATTCGTTCCTGGCGTTGAGCTAGGAGCCCGCTACAAATACGAGATTCTTACTTCCCAGGGACGCTGGATTCAAAAAGCTGACCCTATGGCACGAGCGACTGAGATTCCTCCCGCGACAGCTTCGGTAGTTACCAAGAACCACCATTCTTGGAATGATGAAGAATGGATGTCGGTAAGGCGGCAAAGCAATCCCCATAATGCTCCAATGTCGATTTACGAAGTTCATGTTGGTTCCTGGAACCAAGGATTAGGTTATCGTGGTTTGGCATCTGAGCTAGTTTCATACGTTAAGGAAATGGGATATACGCACGTTGAATTCATGCCGGTTGCAGAGCACCCGTTTGGAGGTTCTTGGGGATACCAGGTTTCTTCCTACTACGCCCCCTCGTCAAGGTATGGCACCCCTGATGATTTCAAATATCTTGTGGACAGCTTGCATCAGGCTGGAATTGGGGTAATCCTCGACTGGGTTCCCGCGCACTTCCCGAAGGACGAGTGGGCACTGGCTAAGTTTGATGGAACCTGTCTTTACGAAGATCCAAACCCCTTGCGCGGAGAACAACCAGACTGGGGAACCTTAGTCTTTAATTTTGGACGCCCGGAAATCCGTAACTTTTTAGTCGCCAACGCCCTGTATTGGCTTGAAGAGTTCCATATTGATGGATTACGTGTCGATGCGGTTGCCTCAATGCTTTACCTCGATTATTCGCGTGAAGCAGGAAAGTGGGAACCCAACATTTACGGTGGCCGAGAAAATCTTGAAGCAATTGCTTTCTTGCAAGAAACTAACGCGACTGCTTACCGACGCAATCCCGGCATCGTGATGATTGCCGAAGAATCGACGGCTTGGCCAGGCGTTACTTCTTCCACGGACCAAGGTGGTTTGGGATTTGGCATGAAATGGAACATGGGGTGGATGAATGATACCCTCCGTTACTTTAATGAAGATCCGGTAAATCGAAAGTGGCATCATGGGGAACTAACTTTCTCCCTCGTATATGCTTTTTCTGAGAACTTTGTTCTTCCCCTTTCGCATGATGAAGTCGTTCATGGAAAGGGGTCTATATTCGCTAAAATGCCTGGTGACAAATGGCAAAAACTGGCTGGAATGCGTTTGCTCTACGCATACCAGTGGGCACACCCCGGTAAACAGCTTCTATTTATGGGTCAAGACCTTGGGGCAGTTGGCGAATGGAACCAGGATTGGTCAGTTGATTGGAATCTACTCCATGATTCGCAGCACGAAGGCCTACGTAAATGCGTTAAACATCTTAACGAAATCTATGCTTCCGAACCTGCTCTTTGGGTAGATAGCGCTGATGGATTCGAATGGATTGACGCCACTAATGCGGATGCTAATCTGCTGACTTTCATCCGACGTGGCTACAAAGATGATGAGCTCTTAGTTTGCATCGTTAATTTCTCTGGTAATCCTCACGAAAACTTCCGTATCGGTCTTCCCCACGGGGGACGTTGGGACGAGATTCTTAATACCGATAGCGTCGAATACGGTGGTAGTGGTGTCGGCAATATGGGATTTGTTGAGGCCGAAGACCAACCTTGGAATGGACGTTCGCATTCGGCTATTTTCCGTATTCCTCCGCTTGGAGCAATTTGGCTTAAACCGCATCGTGGCTGATTACTTATACAAATAAAGATGTGGTGAGCGGATTTTCCGGTCACCACATCTTTATTACTTTTTCAGAATAAAAGCGTCGCTAGCTTAGAGCGAGTTTCTTTTACCAAAGCATCATCGTTTCCAAGGATTTTAAAATAATCTAAGAGTCGAACGCGTAGTTCTGTTGCTTCTTCTCCCTCGGCCTCGGCCAATTGTTTCAGGAGGTAGTCAAAGCATTTTTCTTTCTCACCTGAGACGAATAGCGAATCAGCAGTTTCTAAAGCCTGACTCTGATTCCCCGCGGTTAAGCGATAGGTTAGTTCGGCTTGAGCTAGTTTTTGCTTAGCTATTTGGTCTGTCGGTCTTTTTAGGATTATTTTTTTCCAGGCGGAAACGGCTTCTTCCCAAAGTCCATTAGTTTCTGCCTCCAGCGCCGGAGTATATTCCTCCGGAAGTTCTTCTGGTGCTGTGGATTCTTCGACAGGTGGTGCCTCCAGCTGTCCATTTATCCCGGCTTGCTGGCACATTTGCATAATTTGAGCAATTACACTACTAACTTCTGCCTCGGTGGGGCTTCCTCCGTAGAGAGGAACCGGACGTTCATTTATGAGGGCAAAAGTTACCGGAGTTTCACTGATTTGGAAGGCCGAAAATACTTGCGGAGCGACCTCTTTATAGACTTTACCCAGCAAAAGACGACGTTCCATCTTAGATTCAATTTTTTCCAAGATTTCTAGCGCCTGAGCCGAGGTCGGGCAGTTAGATTCAAGAAAAACAAGAATTACTGGAACTTGCTTTGAAATTTGTGCAAACCTATTGAAATCTGCATCAGTTACTGGCATTGCGCCCAGGCCTGATTCTGCCTTTGAAGAAGGCGAAGCTTCTTTCTCGCTCCTGGAGGCCAGTTGGGAAAGATCTATTGCACCGTAGGAGGATGGTAAAACGGGTTGAGTTTGTTCGTTCATCAGATTAGTCACCTCTATCAGGGATTATGCGGAAGCTGCGACCATGACTTAGCTTCCGCGGAAATTGGTAAGGTTTCTGCGCCTAAGACAGTAATCTTTTTATTCTTCGCGTCCTGTTTGGGAACTAGGAGAACAACATTCGCAACATAGTGGGTGGCTAGCATGCCATCGGTTTCTTTATTTTCTCCAAGGAAAACACCGACGACTCCAGGAGCCTTAATTTTCGTTCCTTCTAGCTTTACCCGATAAGTTATCTGATAGTTCAAGGTAGCAAATACTAAAGCCTCATCGGCGGATGTTTCGATACTGGTTAGAGGTTCTTTGCCAGCTTCAATCTTTAGCTCGGTTGTAACCGCATCTTTCCCACCGCTAAGTTTTTCTCGTAGTTGACTTACATTCTTAGTTACATAGTCTGCAAAAGGATCGGAATTAAACAAATCTTTAGATTTGCCCTCTCGATTTGTCAAGAAATCTACATAGGCGTTAACGGCATCGCGAGGAGATCGTAGGTAACCGGTAGCGGTATCGGGAATTATTTGGGTTCCCGCCTGCAAAGCCGGAGTAGCTGGAACAGTACTTCCGGGGAAGAGCCTTGCCCATTGATTTAGTTTGTAGTTTTCTAGAGCACTTGCCTGCCTAAACACGGATACCGTAGGGATTTGCCCATCGGTAGTTTGTGAAACATTCACCAGGGAGCGGGGGAACTTTGCAGATAGAGAATCGGTCGCCACCTCGTTGCTGAGATTTATAGGAGGAGGAGTCTTTTTCAGTTCCTTTGCTACCTTCTGCTGAGCAATGCGCATTTCTAGTGCAGAGCCAGATAAACGCTGTGACAGTAAATTCGTGTCATTCTTTTGCGCCGCTTGAGAAAGCACGTTAGTGGTAGAAGTAAGAATCTTTTCTAGTTGTCCTTGAGTTACATTTGGATAGTTTGCGTTATCGTCAAAAGTAACTGCCGGTAGAGAACTAGAACAGGCACCCAAAGATAGAACCGTGGCGGCCAAAAACAGAACTTTATTTTGTTTCCTCATGCGGTTTCCTCTCCCGATTCCGCAGTGTGCTTATCTGCTTGTGTTTCTGTAGATGAGAGAGATTCGTTTTCTTCAGATTCTTCCTTATCTGCTTCGACCTTCATGGATTTCCAGGCTTCTTGCCCGCGTCTACGGCGAAGTATTACCCGAGTAGTACGCCCCTTGGAATCTACGTTGGAAGCTGCTTTTGCCTGAGCAATTTGTTCTTCTATTCCCTCATTGAGCTGATCAGCAGGAACTACGATGCTGATTGTTTCTTCACTTTCCGAGGTTGTCTCAGCATTTACCACCGGAATAGAACCTGTGGAGTAGCGAACTCCTTCAACTTCTACTTCATCCACTCCTAGTTTTCGCGCGGCACGGAGGGCACGGCGCGTGGGAACTTGGATTTCTCCGGTTGAAGCATAGATAGTCTGAACTTCCCCAGTAACTAAGGTTCTATCCTCTACCTGTTTAGCTTTATCCCGCGATGATTCATCAGAGTCCGCATTTTTTTCTTCGCTTGTCTCACTCTTTTTAGCTCCGCTGTTTATTTCCTCGGAAGTGTTGTCAAGCCAGGTCTTTACCGGAGCGGGAATGCGCGTGAGGAAGGGAGCCGCAGTTGGTCGCTTCATGATTATCAGTAGCGCCAATAATGCCAAAAGGAGCAACAACGCGCCAAATGCCATCAATCCCCACTGAAGAGTATTTGAAACCCGGTATGGCCAAGTAATAGTCATCTTGGGGGCACTCGAACAATCAGTACAGTATGCCAGTGCAGATAGGGAATCTACGTTTTCCGACAAAGTTATTTTTGCAGTTGAGTCTCCGCTAGATTCTTTACTCCAAAGATCGGAAGTATCGAACTGGGAAAGAGGAACTTCGGGGGTAATATTCTTCTTGTCTGCAACCTGAGTTTCAAATCGAGTCCAGGATTTTAATCCAGTTATCTCTTGAGATTTCTGAGTTGCTGCCCAAGCCGCCACATCATAGGCTCTTCCCACTACCAGGTGTGTCTTTTTCCCGGGTTCTCCCTGCGCAACAATCTCTACAGGCTCAGAAAATAGGGGCAAGACTCCCCCACGAGTAAAAATAACCGAAGTATTTTTAACCGGCTCTGTAGAGGCCGAGACACTGGTAGCTGGACGCAATATGGTCAGCCCAACTACTCCCGCTAGGACTAGCACAAGGCCGAGGGCTCCAACCACTATCGGCCAAAAATAACGAGCAATGGTCTGCTTCACTATAGATACTCCTACATACGACTTCTCATCATAACAATAAGTCGCTTTAGTAACTTCCGCTAGCGGCAGGACGCCTTTGGAGACACCTCGCACACGAAAAGTTACGGAAAATAAAAAAACCTAGCAAAAATGACCCCAAATTACACGTTAGCCGGTTACACTTAGTATAGTTTTTTCAGTATATTGAGGCTGGATTTATTTATACCTTTTGTGAGGAGCTAAAAGTGACCGAGGAGCAGGCGGGATTCCCCATAGTAATGCGCGGCTATGACCGAGTAGCGGTAGACGAGGAGCTAACTGAGCTTCGCTCTACCTTAAATGCCGAACGCACGCAGCGCTCCAACGCCGCAGCACGGATACAGGATCTAGAAAATCAGGTTGAAAACCTTAACCGTCAGCTTTCTGAAGGGGAACGTAGCTACAACGGAATCGGGAGCCGAATTGAACAGCTCCTCCATTCAGCTGAAGAACAGTCCTCGGCCGTCTTAAATAAGGCAAACACCGAAGCTGAGTCTTTGATGGAACGCACGCGTGAAACCACTTCGCGGATGAGCCAGCGTGCTGAGTCGGAAGCCGCTACCCTGCTCTCGGAAGCACGTCGCGAGGCCGATGAACGCACTTCTCGTGCCGCAACGGAAGCAGAGACTCTTCTTACCAATGCGCAACACCGTGCAGATGAACTCGTAGCCGCAGCAACCCGTGAGGCTTCTAGTCTCCGCACAGAAGTCAATACGCAGGTAAATGATTTGCGTGCTACAGCGCAGCGAGAAACCGAACTTATGCGCGCACAAGCAGAAAAAGATTTTGTGGAAATGCGGGTAAAGGCCGAAAAGGAAACCTCGCAGATGCGTTCTGAAGCAGCTGCAGAAGCTCAGCAGCTTCGTGAATCAGCCCTTACCGAAGCAAATGCCACTCGCGAATCAGCTCAGAAAGAAGCTGAATCATTCTTAGCTAACGCCCGTAAAGAAGCTGAAAGCATTCTTCGTGAAGCGCGGGCCGCAGCAGAAGCTGCCTCCAGTCAGGTACAGAGCATGCGCCAAGAGGCAGAAACTGAGATTGCCAGCAAACGAGCCGCTGCTCGCGAGGCAGATGCGCAGGCACACGAACAGGCCCGTACAGAAACCGCCACTATGGTAGCCGCAGCTAAAGCACAGGTCGCAGAAGCCGAAAAGCACCTGGGAGAAACTCTACAACGTGCTGAGCGTCTACTTTCAGACACCGACGCGGTTGTGCGTCGCCGCCAGGAAGAAGCCCGTCGTAGCGCCGATGCAACTCTCGTTCAGGCCGAAGCTGAAGCTCAACAGATTCGCGAATCTGCACGTACCGAAGCAGCTAATGAACGTCTCTTGGCACAGCGCACTGTAGAAAAGCTAGAGCGTCAGCGTCAAGCGGTTACAACCTACCTTGAAGAAATGCGTGGTGTTTTGGGGACTGCTCCGGGGTTTTCTCCCGAGATAGCCGCGGCCCAGGCCTCAAGCTCGATTGAATCACGTTCCGAATCAGCTTCACTCTCCCCCACAACGCAGCTATTCGAAGAAGAAGAAAACGAATAATACAAAAATTAGTGGCCAGATACTGTCTGTATCTGGCCACTAATTTTATATCTCTAGTTAGCTAACGAATAAAGGCGTCGTAAATATTTGGCTACGTAATCGGGTATTTCCGTGGGAAGCAAGTGTCCCCTACCCGGCCAGAAAATTGGTTCAACACCCAGCGCCTGAGCCAATTCTTTTGCATCATCAAGGCAAGAGGCCTGATCTTCCTCGCCATGCATTACCAAAGCTGGCACAGAAGAAGCTAAAGACAATTTTTCGATAGTCCTTCCCCGATGGGCCATAGCTCTTTGACACCAGGCTAGCGAATCATTAGTCAATCCTTCTGTCTGTCGATACACAGTATCTGCCAAATCAACGGAGGCAGAACCAAGTAAACCCGACGCAGATTGCCTTACACCTTCCAAAGATAAAAGATTCAAGGACGCTTCCAAGGCCTTTTCAAGACGTTGTGATCTAGCCTGATCGCTATCTTCGCGCCCATTGGTTCCTAAGAGCGCAATACCCGCTACCCGCTGAGGATAACGCAAGTAAATATTCTGAGCGACATACCCGCCGAGAGAATTACCAACTACAATAATTCGACCAATCTCAAGCTCATCACACACAGAAAGAGCCGCATCGGCATAAGCATCAATAGAAGGTGTATTTTCTACCGAATACTCAAATCCCGGATGGCTCAAACGCACTGCGGGAATATCCCCTAATCCCTGACACACATTGTCCCACTGGTGCAGATTTAACGGAAAAGCGGGAAGAAGTAAAAATGCAAGGTTCCCTGGCAATAGCTGCCCTCTTACCGAATACTGAAGTTTCATCTCAAACCTTTCAGTTCAGTGGGCGCAAACCGCGCTGCCAGCAAGCCGTATGCCAGTGACGGCGAGATTCCAAATCAGCCCGGGCTCCCATGATTGACCCTTCTCGCCAAGCAACCACATGCTGCTGCCCGAGAGAAATACTTTGTCCGCATCCCGGGCAGATGTAAATCTTCCGGGCAATTAAACCAGTCCGTACAGTATATTGTCCATCGTATCGACTTACAGTACGACTAACGGAAGCGAGGCGGGTCATGTCCAATGGCACATGCCCCGCCCCGTAATCACGTTTTTTGGAGCGCTTGTTACGACCCATCTAGTCTACTAGCTCACCGTTACGGTAAACAGCAAGCGGCTCAAAATCGTTAGAAACACAAACCAAGTTTGCGCGCTTTCCAACGGCTAATGCCCCGATGGAAGCATCACCGAGAATACGGGCTCCCTGCTCGGAGGCACAGTAAACAACATCGACCAAAGGAAGACCGTAATTAGTCAGTAGTTTCACTTGATCAAGCAAGTGAGAAGTACCTCCGGCGATAGAGTCTCCCTCAGCTAAACGAGCAACTCCATCTTTCACAGTAACGGCCTGAGGACCGAGTACGTAGCTACCATCAGCCATACCAGCTGCCGCCATAGCGTCAGTCACGAATACGATATTTTCACGACCTACAGTCTCATAAACATCGCGAATAATAGAAGGATGTAGATGAATCCCGTCGGCAATCATTTCTAGGACTACCCCACCTCTAGCCGCATCTGACAGGCACTCAGCGATGGGTCCTGGATCACGGTGGTGAAGCGGACGCATACCGTTAAATAGATGTGTTACCGTCGCGCGTCCGCTGAGGGGATTTTCTGCCTTAGCCAATAGACGTCGTGCGTCGGATAGAGCCTCACGGACTGAATCTGGGTCAGAATCCGTGTGCCCGTAGGAAGGCAATGCCCCGTTGTTAATCAAAGCCGCGCTTACTCCATCATCCCCCTTGATATTGGGCTTTTCGGGAGCAATTGTCATTGTCTTAACATGCCCTCTTCCCGCAGCAACTAGTTCCTTGGTCAACTCAGGATCGGGATCGATAATAAAACGAGGGTCTTGGGCTCCACAACGAGCCTGAGAAACGAACGGACCCTCATAGTGAATTCCCGCTAATTCACCTTCGTCACAGGCCTGCGCCATTAGTTCAGCTCGCTGTTTGAGGACCTCCGGAGCAGCGGTCACACAAGATCCCACCAAACTGGTAGTACCGTGCCGTCGGTGTTCCATAATTGCAGTCTGCAGTTCTTCGCGAGTAGTAGCATCCGGGAAGGAAGCTCCACCTCCACCGTGACAGTGGACATCTACGAAACCAGGAAGTACATATCCGTCTACTTTTTCAGCTCCAGATAAATCTTCCTGACAGTCGTTTGCCAAACCTACGTAGTCAACTTTTCCTGCAGAGAAAACAACTACCCCGTCCTCTAATACGTTGTCAGCAGTGACAACCTTACCGCGTAAAATTTTCTTAGTACCCATATGCTTATTATTGCACTTTTGAGCTAGTTTTGAAACTAAAAACGCTAAAATAAGGTCCCCTGCGGATCTTCGATACCACGCATTTGATCATAGTCTAGAACCACGCAGGTAAATCCCCTGTCCTCAGCCAACACTCGTGCCTGCGGCTTAATAATTTGCGCGGCAAATATACCCCGTAGCCCAGAAAGAAGTGGATCACGAGAAAGCATTTCGAAATAGCGGCTAAGTTGCTCTACCCCATCTATTCCCCCGACTCGCTTTACCTCGACAACAACAGGCAAACCGCGCTCATCGCGAAGCATCAAATCTACCGGCCCAATCGGTGTTGGATATTCACGTCGCAAAAGCCGCAAACCCTGTCCTAAAACTTCTGGGTCACGAGCCAAAAGCTCTTGTAAATGCGCTTCAACCCCATCCTTAGTCAGACCTGGATCAACACCTAAATCGGTTTCTATCTCCGAAAAAATTTCAAAAATACTAATCTTTAGTAAGTCATCAGCTTTCTGAGCCTTAACTTCCCAAATCTGCTTAGCACCTTCCAAATCCAATTCATTAGCTTCACGCTCCACCGTACGAGCCGGTGGCGACATCCAGTTCAAAGGTTTGTATGACCCTCCATCAGAATGAACAAGTACAGAACCATCAGCCTTACGGATGATGACGCGTTTGGCTCTCGCTAAATGGGCATCCAAACGCCCAGAGTAGTCAACAGCGCAATCCGCAATTACTATTCGCATCTAAAAATCCTCTATAGAAAACCCGTGCCAGAAACGGCGTAAGCGTTAAAAGATATCAGTTTCCAACGGCAATGCCGAATCGGACCAAGCAATCAAAGCGTTAAAAGAAGACTTACGGAGGGCAATTTCCAGACTTGTTACCCCGTCAGTCACCCGCACTTCAACGATGTCTCCACCATCACGAAAAACAGGAGTCGAAAAGACTAATGCACCACGCTTTAGTTTTAACTTTGGTCGAAGAGAAAGGGAAACTGTACGGTGCCATTCCAAAGCTTCGCAAGCATAAATCCCAATACCGCTCGTCCAGGATTCTTCCGTAGAATTACGAATAGCCAACTCAAATGAACCAACTCGGTGCGCAATTAAACGTACCCGATAGATGTAGACAACCAGAGTCAAAAAAGCCAGGGCAATAACTACTGCCATCAAGAACCCCAGCAAGAACCACATGGCCGGTTGCATCTGCTATGCCTCTGGTTCTTTGCCGTCGAAGCAGGCCACTGTCACGATATCTTCATCAACTGAAAAGAATCCTTTTGAAACCTCGATATTAGTGACTTTACCGGCATAATCAGTTACCCGTACCAGTCCCTCACCAAGCACACCCAAAATTGGTGCGTGCCCGGTTAAAATACCAATCTGACCAGTTTCCGAAGGCAAAGTAACCTTTTCGGCCTCGCCTTGAAAAAGCGCTTTTGTACGCGAAACTACCGATATCTGCATGAGTTTACTTTTCCTCAGCCTGCAAACGCTTCCAGTTCTTCTCTAGGTCCTCAATACCTCCGATGTTGTAGAACGCCTGCTCAGCAACATGGTCATATTCACCCTCAGAAATACGACGGAAGGCCTCAATGGTTTCATCCAAAGGAACGGTTGAACCCGGAACACCGGTGAACTTTTCAGCCATGTAAGTATTCTGTGACAGGAACTGCTCAATTCGGCGAGCACGGGCCACAGTGACCTTATCTTCTTCAGAAAGTTCATCCACACCGAGAATCGCGATGATGTCTTGAAGTTCCTTGTTCTTCTGCAGAATCGACTTAACGCGAGTAGCTACCTCGTAGTGAGTCTTTCCAACATAGGTAGGATCGAGAATACGCGAAGTAGAAGCCAATGGATCAACCGCCGGGTACAAACCGCGTGAAGCAATTTCACGGGAAAGTTCGGTTGTCGCGTCCAAGTGAGCAAAAGTAGTTGCTGGAGCCGGGTCAGTGTAGTCATCAGCAGGCACGTAAATAGCTTGCAAAGAAGTAATCGAGTGTCCACCCGCAGAAGTAATACGTTCCTGCAATAGACCCATTTCATCAGCAAGATTAGGCTGATACCCTACCGCCGAAGGCATACGTCCAAGCAAAGTTGAAACTTCGGAACCAGCCTGCGTGAAACGGAAAATATTGTCGATGAATAACAAAACATCCTGGTTTTGTACATCACGGAAATATTCCGCCATCGTCAGCGCGGATAGGGCAACACGTAAACGAGTGCCCGGAGGCTCATCCATCTGCCCGAAAACCAAAGCAGTCTTGTCAAAGACACCCGCTTCTTCCATCTCGTGGATAAGGTCATTACCTTCACGAGTACGTTCACCAACACCGGCAAATACGGATACACCACCGTGGTCCTGGGCAACGCGCTGAATCATTTCCTGAATCAAAACGGTCTTACCAACACCGGCACCACCGAACAGACCAATCTTTCCACCCTGCACATAGGGAGTAAGGAGGTCAATAACCTTGATTCCAGTTTCGAACATCTTAGTTTTTGACTCAAGTTCATCAAATCGCGGAGGCTGACGGTGGATTGGCCAACGTTCCTTAATTTCTAGCTTTTCCCCCTCTTCGAGGTTCAGGACGTCACCGGTGACGTTGAAAACGTGTCCCTTGGTAATATCACCTACGGGCACTGAAATCGGAGCTCCAGTATCGGTTACTTTAGCTCCTCTAACCAAACCATCAGTAGGCTTAAGAGCAATTGCACGCACCATGTTGTCACCCAGATACTGAGCAACCTCCAAGGTCATCGTGTAGGAGCTTTCGTTTTCTCCCTGGCCAGTCAAATCTACATCAACATGCAATGCGTTATACATTGCGGGAATCTGATCCGGCGGGAACTCGATATCTACGACCGGGCCAATGACACTGGCTATGCGGCCAGTCCCGTTGGAGTGTTTTTCGTTAGTCATTTCTGTCTATCCCCTTATTTTTTGGAATTGCTCAAAGCGTCGGCACCCGAAACGATTTCGCTAATTTCTTGAGTAATTTCAGCCTGGCGAGCAGAGTTAGCCAAGCGCGTGTAGTTGGTTATCAAATCCTGCGCATTATCGGTTGCCGTATGCATCGAGCGCTGGCGCGAAGCCAATTCTGATGCCGCAGATTGCAATAGCGCATTATCTAGTCGTGTAAACACATAAAGTGGTAGGAGCTGTTCCAATACTGCCTCCGGAGAGGGATCGAAAGAATACAGCGGGCGCGGCTTACCGTCTGGTGTAGTAGTTTGCGAAGTAATCTTTTTCGCTTCTTCACCAACTTTATGATCAGAAGAAGCCGACGGTGCATCTACCACAGTTAGAGGGAGCATCTGTCGTTCTTCAACCGTTTGCTTAACCATATTTTGGAAACTGGTGAAAACCAGGTGCACTTCCCCAACCCCACTCGCAGGATCTTTATCTAGGAAACGATTAAGCAGTTCATCAGCAATTTGGGAAGTCATTTCTTTAGAGGGAGAATCCGACTCTCCCGTCCAAGAACGTTCAATATGAACTCCCCGGAATCTAAAGAAAGATTCACCACGACGACCGGCAATATAAAGAACGGGGTCCTTTCCTTCGGCACGCAGGCGTTCCAGTAGTGCTTCAGTCTCGCGGAGGATTACCGCCGAGTAGGCACCTGCCATTCCTCTATCCGAAGTCACACACAAAACCGCGACACGGTTGGTGTCATTACGAGGACGAGTCAACGGATGCTCAAAATTACTGTGAAGCGAAACCGCTGCTACGGCTTCCGTTACGGCAGTAGAAAAGGGCGTTGATTCCGAGGCCCTCTTACGTGCCTTACCGATTCGGGAAGCAGCAATCAGCTCCATCGCCCGAAACACTTTTTTCAGTGTCTCAGTCGAATGTATTCGCTGCTTGTATATCCTTTGCTTTCCACCCATGGGCTACTTAGCTCCACCGCGTACGATTTCTTCCTTGGTTCTTTCTACCTTGGGCTCATCGCCTTGGGACAATTCATCCGAAGCTGAGCTAGAGCGGAATACCTTACTAAACTCATCCAAAGCAGAACGTAGCTCCTGTTCAGTTTCTTCTTCGAGTTTCCCGGTTTCCACGATTGTCTTCATTACCGCTGTATTAGAGGCAATAAAATCAAGCATTTCCTTTTCAAAACGACGCACTTCTTCGACTGGAATCTCGTCCAGATATCCGTTTGTACCGGCCCAAATCGAAACTACCTGCTGTTCTACCGAGTAGGGGGAGAACTGAGGTTGTTTCAGCAATTCCATCAAACGCTTTCCTCGGGCCAGCTGACGACGAGTTGTCGCATCCAGGTCAGAAGCAAACATCGCAAAAGCAGCCATCGAACGGTACTGTGCCAGAGTTAGCTTCAATGTACCCGAAACCTGCTTCATTGCCTTGACCTGTGCAGCACCACCAACACGAGAAACCGAAACACCTACGTCAACAGCCGGACGCTGGTCAGAGTTGAACAAATCGGACTGGAGGAAAATCTGTCCGTCGGTAATCGAAATTACGTTCGTTGGAATATAAGCCGAAACGTCATTAGCCTTAGTCTCAATAATCGGTAGTCCGGTCATTGAACCACCACCGAGTTCATCGCTTAGCTTCGCACAGCGTTCGAGCAGACGAGAGTGGAGGTAGAAGACGTCACCGGGGTAAGCTTCACGCCCCGGTGGACGGCGGAGCAGAAGGGAAACTGCGCGATAGGCCTCAGCTTGCTTAGACAGGTCGTCGAACACAATCAGGACGTGCTTGGAGTTGTACATCCAGTGCTGTCCAATTGCCGATCCGGTATATGGAGCTAGGTATTTAAAACCTGCTGGGTCAGAAGCGGGCGAAGCAACAATTGTCGTGTACTTCATCGCACCGGCTTCCTCTAGGGAGCGACGTACCCCGGCAATTGTGGACCCCTTCTGTCCAATCGCTACGTAAATACAGCGAACCTGTTTTTCCGGGTCACCCGATTCCCAGTTTTCACGCTGGTTAAGAATCGTGTCAATCGCAATAGCGGTTTTTCCAGTCTGACGGTCACCAATAATTAGCTGACGCTGTCCTCGACCTACTGGAATCATCGTGTCGATTGCCTTCAAACCTGTTTGCAGAGGCTCAAAAACAGATTTACGTGACATTACACCGGGGGCCTGTAGCTCAAGCGCGCGACGACCTTCCATATCGGTAAGCTCGCCCATCCCATCAATCGGACGTCCCAGCGGGTCAACTACACGGCCAAGATAACCGTCACCTACCGGTACGGAAAGAACCTCACCAGTACGATAAACGCGCTGTCCTTCTTCAATTCCGGTGAAGTCACCCAGTACAACTACACCGATGGAACTTACTTCGAGGTTCATCGCAAGTCCCAAGGTGTCATCTTCAAACCGCAACAGTTCATTTGCCATGGTGCCGGGGAGCCCCTCCACCTGAGCAATTCCATCGGCGGCTAAGGTCACGTAGCCGACTTCTTCGCCGACTGCCTTGGGCGGTTCGTAGCTATCTACGAAACTATCCAATGCCGAACGAATTTCATCCGGGCTGATGTGCAAATCTGTCATCACATGATTCCTTAATTTATTAGGTCATCCCACCAGACGCCTACGCGCCTGGGAAAGTTCTGTTTTGAGAGTACCGTCTATTGATTCATTAGCTACCCGTACTCGCAGGCCGCCAACTACGCTCGGGTCTATCGCCAGATTCATAGTAATAGGGCCGTACTTCTTTTCGAGTATCGATTGAAGCCTTTGCTTCTGCGCGTCGGTCAAAGCGTGGGCGGAAGTCACCCGCGCTAGCTTTCGTTTCTCAGCTTCACTAGCGTCTACCGCCAGCATGTCCAAATCCATGAGTAAGGAGGCCCCACGAGGCTTGGCCACTAACCGGTGGAACAAATCAAGGGTCGGTTTACTCAACTTTTGGGCAAAGAGGCTATCTATTAGCTCGTGTCTTTGGAAATCGTCCAGTTCTGAAGCGTGAGAAAGCAAAATACGTAATTGTCGCTCTTGCTTGATTACATTGCGTAACTGCCCCAGCTCAGCAATTAGCACGGTTAGTTGATTGTTCTGACGAGCAGACTCAATAATCGCTCGGCTTCCCAACAGATCCAGGCATTTTACGATATCCCTAGTATTGGAAAGACGCTGCCCCGATAAAGCTGTAACCGCAGCTAGTGTTGCCTCTGAAACACGGTTCCCTAAAATCTTGCGAATCAAAATTGACTTATCGTCTACTAATCTAGACGAATCATTAAGGGCGCGACGCAGGGAACTTTCCGATTCCAAAAGCGTGCCTACCGTAAATAGCTCTTGCCCTACCTCTAAAGGATTATCTTCGCTTTCAGACAGGGCAAGCAAGAGAGAGGACGTCGCCACCTCTAATGCTTTTTCACTAGCGTTACGCATCTATATTTTCACCTCAAGAAGCGAGTTCCGAAGACATGTCATCCAAGAAACGGTCAACAACTCTCGCGGTAAGTTCTTCATCACGTAGATGTTCACCCACAATTTTCTCAGCAAGGTCAGTAGCCAAGGCCCCGACTTCACTTCGCAGCTGTTCCTTGGCGCTTAGCTTTTCGGCCTCAATTTGCAAACGAGCGGACTCTGTAACCCGATTGGCCTCAACCAACGCGTCCTGCTTTGCCGCAGCCACAATATGACGTGCCTGCTCGTTAGCTTCATCGCGAATTTCAGCCGCTTTCCGATATGCCTCGTCTACGATTGCCTGGGCATCAGTCTGCGCGAAAGCAAGTTTTTGCTCTGCTTCCTTAGCATCTTCTAAGCCCTTTTTAATCTTTGCGCTACGTTCGTCAAGCACACTATTAAAGCGCGGCAAGATGTAGTAGATGAAGCAACCCGCAATAATTGCGAACGAAATCGTTCCCCAAACTAAATCATAAGTATGAGGTAGAAAGAGGCTGTGCTCTGCACCGTCCGCCGCGGTGCGAACTAAGAATCCCATCACTAAAAGGTAAACCCTGCGACGAAACCAAGAAGACCGAGGGCCTCAATAAGAGCACTACCCAAAATCATGTTACGGAAGAGCAACTTATCAACCTCAGGCTGACGAGCTGTAGCGTCCTGAGTCCTACCGACCAAGATACCAATACCGATACTCGGGCCGATGGCGGCTAGACCATAACCGATAGTTGCAATCGAACCAGTCATTAATTTTCCTCCTAGTTATTGTGGGCTAGTGCCCGTATCTGTCGGTCAGTGTTCACTAACCGAAAGCTGAATATACACGGCTGTTAAAGCCGAGAAAACAAAGGCCTGTAACACAGCCACCATTATTTCCAAAAGAATCGCTGCAAGGGATCCTAAGAAAGTAAAGACCCCGAAAATCTTTAGATAATTAGCAGCGTAGAAGAATAGAAAATGAGTAGCAAAGAAAGTTAAGGCTAAAAGTATGTGTCCAGCAACCATGTTTGCTAGCAAACGAATTACCAAAGTTGCCGGGCGAATGATGAAAGTAGAAAAGAATTCAATCGGGGTAATCATTAGATATACCACCTTGGGCAATCCCGGTGGGAAAAGCTGATTCTTTAAGAAGTGCCCGACACCTTGTTCCTTAATTCCCGCAATAATGAATAAGAAATATGAATAAATAGCAAATACCAGTGGAACCCCGATAACTGAAGATCCGGCGATATGAAGCAAAGGTACGACACCGGTAATGTTCATAGCGAATACGCCGAGGAAAATTACCGTCAACGCGGGAGTGTACATCTTAGCGAGTCGCGGGGAATCGATAATTGAGCCCACTACCTGATCGCGAATAAATTCCAAGCACATCTCCAAGAATCCCTGCAAACGGCCGGGAACTAACTTCATACGAGAAGCCCCTAAGGAGAAAATAAGCACCAGAGCAAATACAGCTACCAATCTAGTTAGCGTAATCCGGTTAACCGCAAAAGGAGTACCCACGAACAAGAAGGGCTCCGGGAAAAAATCCGCAAGTCCCGGCAACGCAGGGACATCTCCCTTTGAAGTTGCAGTCAACAAGTTGGCTAGGACACCAAGTGTCACTTTGTTGCCTCCTTATTCGTTCGAATTAAGTCACTGTTCATCATCATACACCGCATGTTTTTTTCAGCATGCTCTAAGGTTCGAAGTATCACTTTTTTCCCGAGGGCGAAGTCGTATCATGAATTCTCGGATTAAGGTAGTCATTTTTCATCACCTGATATCCTTCAACGAAAAGAATAAGAAACGCCCCCAAAAGCAATATAAACATCGTTTCTTTCCCTAAAAAGGTGGGAAATTTCTTAACTAAAATTCCCGCGATAAAAATTACCACTACCTTAGAAAAAAAAGAGAAAAGAGAAAGCACAAGTGCCATATCAAAACTGCGTGCAAGTAGCTCCACTATTTTAACCGTACTGATTCCCATCAAAACAGTTCCCAGAGCAGCTAAAAAATACGAAGGTAAAGATGCGGTTCCCCAAAATAGCAATACGCTAATCCCAGCAAGCAGAATATACGCAGCAAGTACCCAAGAAAGTGTTTTTCGAACTGCACTCGCGAATTGTAAATTAGCTGCTTGAGAATTGTTATCCGTCATATTTTCTATTTTCTTTTTCTTTCTAAATAAGTTTTAGACAAAGCACGTTTTCGTAATGAAGGAGCCAATCCCAGGGTAACAAAACTAGCCACAATTAGTGAGGGAATTGCTATACCTAACATCTGCCCCCAGTCCAAAACAACCAATGATGCCATTGAAAAAGCTACCACTGCAGACCAAAGATACATGATGAAAACTGCACGCCGATGAGAATGCCCTAATCTTAAGAGACGGTGATGTAAATGCATTTTGTCCGGGTGAAAAGGCGATTTTCCTTTTGATACTCTTCTAAATACCGCCAGTGTCATGTCGAGCAGAGGAATAAAGATTACTGCGAATGGCAGTAACAACGGCAACAACGCAGAAACTTGTCGCGTAGTGGCTAAACCCTGCGGATCTATTTGCCCAGAGACGATAATTGCTGCACTGCCCACTAATAGCCCCAGCAGCATTGCCCCGCTGTCCCCCATAAAAATAGTTGCCGGGTTGAAATTATGAAGCAAAAATCCGGCACAAATTCCAACTATCGCAATACAGGTAAGGGAAGAAAGAGAAGCATAAGAACTTGCTCCCATAACTCGAGTGAGAAAATAGGAATACCCAAAAAACGCAACGGAACCAATCATCAACATTCCCGCGGCAAGCCCGTCTAGTCCATCCACAAAATTAACTGCATTAATAGCAGCCACAACAAGCAATACAGTGGCAAAAGATGAAAGTTGCGGAGAACCAATTGTTACTCCAAAAACAGGGAATGAGACCATCTGTATTCCCTGCCAAGCCATCGCCCCGGCTATCAGGACCTGACCGGCAAGTTTGGTGTACCAATCCAGATTCCAAATATCATCAATAATTCCCAAAAGACAAATAGCCACCGAAGCCGTAACTAAAGGCCATGCTTGAGGGGATTCAAATATCCCTTTCAAATATGGTATCTGGGAGGCAAAAATCATTGCCGAAACAAACCCTAGCATCATCGCTAAGCCCCCTAAGCGGGGAATAGGATGAGTGTGGACGTCACGCTCACGAACGGGAGTCAACACATGAGTCGCTAGGGTAACTTCACGGATTACCGGAGTCACTAAAGCTGTCACAGCAACAGCAATTAGCAAAATTAAAAGATAAACTTTCATTCATTTACCTCCCGGCCCAAACATTTAGCTAGTTCTTTAGCTCCGATGCTTCCAGCGCGAAGAATCCGTGGTTTTTCAGAAGAAAGATCCAAAATTGTAGATGCTTTACCCAGTGGAGCGGGCCCACCATCTACGTAACATCCTACCGAGTCACCAAAGTATTCTCTCGCTTGTTCACAAGTTAGAGCAGGAGGAGCTCCCGTTATATTGGCCGAGGTCAATGCCAAAGGCCCTGTGGTACGTAAAATCTCCAGCATCTGCTCGCTATTGGGAACTCGCAGGGCAACACTTCCGGTTATTTCCCCTAAATTCCATGGAAAATCCTGCGGGGTAGGCAAAATTAAAGTAAGCGGTCCAGGCCAGAACTGTCGACAAAGCTCTTCCAGGGGATAATCACATTTACCTACATATTCTCGTAAGGTTTCATAATCTGCTCCCACCACCGGAGGTGGCATTTGTCTTCCCCGTCCTTTTGCAGCCAATAGACGCTCAATTGCCGTAGACGAATCGGGTTTAACCCCAATTCCGTAAACCGTGTCGGTAGGCAGAACTAAAAGCTCATACTTCTCGTAAGAACAACGCAATAGCTCAAGCTGTCGCAGAGAAATTGGCGCATTAAAAATTTTCATTCCCAATCCCCTTTTTACCTCATTCCTGAAGTAACACTAACCGTCATATTCGTCTTTTTACAGGCCAGTAAATAACGGTCTCGACCATTTAAATCTACCCCGGTAGCAGCCTCGACAAATCCCTGTCGCAAACTGTAATTAACTAAATCTTTTCCCTGAGTATCATCGTGTTCCATAACTAGAATACCGCCTGGAGTTAACAGCTCATAGGCTCTATTAACTAAAGAAAGAGGAATAGCTAATCCGTCTTCGCTTCCACCATAAAGCGCAAGTTCAGGATCATAATTAGCGACATTCTCAGGTAAAAGACGAGAATTAGGAATGTAGGGAGGGTTAGAAATTACCAAATCAAAAGATTCATCTTTCAACTGCGTAAAAGGTTCCCTCGCATCCCCTTCCAGCAGCTGTACGTTGGGAGCCAAAGCAGCAAAATTTTCCTTCGCTAAGCCAATAGCTGCCCTATCTATTTCCACCGCATAAACTTCTGCCTTATACCCCAAGTTTTTCAACTCAGAAGCAAGGCAAGCGGCGATAGCCCCCGAACCTGTACATAAATCAACTATCCGATATACCTGAGAGAAAGGTTCTTTTGCTAATAGAGCTTCCATAGCAGCACCTATTACAACTTCTGTCTCGGGACGAACTATGAACACCCCGGGAGAACTTTTAAAAGTTAAATGACGCAAATGCATCCTGCCGGTTACCAGTTGCAGAGGAAGTCCCTGGATAACCTCCTTAACCATCTGATTAAAACGGGAAAGCTGAGAGGCACTAAATTCACGCGGCCCTAATGCCAATTCTTCAATCCCTGTCACTACTCGTGCAATTTCTCGTGCGCACGCTCGCGCGCCGGGCACCCCAGCGGTTTCGATATCCGCTGCCGCCCGGGCGATACAAGCACTAATTAAGAAACGCAAAGTAGCCCTGACAGACTTTACTTATTGGCTGCATTCGCTAAGCGCTGAGCCTCATCCATTTCAATTGCCGAGCGAATAACAGGTTCTAATGCGCCATCAAGAACCTGATCAAGGTTGTAGGACTTATAGCCAGTACGGTGATCTGAAATTCGGTTTTCGGGGAAATTGTATGTCCTAATCCGCTCAGAACGGTCTACAGTACGGACCTGGGAATGACGCATATCAGCTTCTTCGGCAGCGCGCTTAGCCTGCGCCTCAGCCAGTAAACGAGCACGCAGGACTCGCATTGCGGCTTCCTTATTTTGCAGCTGTGATTTTTCATCCTGCATCGAAACCACAATTCCAGATGGAAGGTGAGTAATACGCACAGCGGAATCTGTAGTGTTAACGGACTGTCCACCGGGCCCCGAAGACCGGAAAACATCAATTTTCAAATCGTTCGGGTCAATCTCTACCTCATCGTCACTTTCTACTTCCGGCATCACCAAGACACCCGCAGCAGAGGTGTGGATACGTCCCTGCGATTCCGTTACTGGAACACGCTGAACACGATGTACCCCACCCTCAAACTTAAGATGCGCCCAGACGCCTTCTTCCGGTGCCGGAGTGCCTTTAGCTTTAAAGGCAATCTGTGCATCCTTAATCCCTCCCAAGTCTGATTCGGTAGAAGATAGCACCTGCACAGACCAGTTCTTGGATTCTGCATACCGGGTGTACATACGCAAAAGATCACCGGCGAACAAAGCCGATTCATCGCCGCCTTCACCGGCTTTAATTTCCATGATTACATCACGTATGTCATCGGGATCCGAAGGCGCTAATACTTTCAAAAGAGCAGCCAAAGCATCAGCTTTCTCCTGCTCTAACTGAGGCACTTCTTCAGCAAAAGAAGCGTCTACTTCTCCCAGTTCCTTTGCCGCTGTAAGATCATCTTCCGCCTCTCGGTAACGCTTTGCGGCGGCAACGACTCGTCCGAGTTCGGCATACCGACGTCCTAGCTTTCGCGCACGTCCCTGGTCTTCATGAACCGCCGGGTCAGCAAGTTCTTTTTCAACTTGGGCATGCTCGTCTAAGAGCGGCTGCAGGGCTTCTAACTGATCACTCAACGTGTGAACTCC
The DNA here is from genome assembly GCA_019218365.1 of Actinomycetaceae bacterium TAE3-ERU4. Classification (GTDB taxonomy): domain Bacteria; phylum Actinomycetota; class Actinomycetes; order Actinomycetales; family Actinomycetaceae; genus Boudabousia. Next base: position 97,239 of record JAHUUJ010000005.1, read on the forward strand.
GTCCAAAATCGGGGATTTAGTATTTTTCGAACTGTCTAAGATTATATTCCTACACACGAAAGAAGAGATACTTCCAACATCATATAGAAAGATATTACTTTTTAAGTTTTAGATAAGACAAAGCGCCGAACGAAGTTAAACTTCGTCGGCGCTTTGGAAAGAATGCTACTTCTTGCGCTTACCGTAACGAGCTTCGAAGCGGGCCACACGACCACCGGTGTCCATAATCTTCTGCTTACCAGTGTAGAAGGGGTGGCAAGCGGAGCAAACGTCCACACGCATCTGACCAGAAGTCAGGGTGGAGCGAGTTTCAAATTCGTTACCGCAGGTGCAGGTTACGCGCGTAGGCACGTAATCGGGGTGCACGTTCTTTTTCAAGATATTCTCCTTAAGGGATTCGAGGATACCGGGTCCGTAACATTTTCTGCACGGTGAACCGGGAACAAGCTGTTATTATCCCTGATAAAAAGATTTTTATCTACTTCTAAATCAAGATTTTTAATCTATCACTCTGAGGTTTCGATAACACCAAGAAAAGTTAGTCGATAGATTGGTTGGCATTTTGTTGTGAGTGTACTGCTACAATCTGAATCGATGTCCCTACCTTTGTTTTACACCGTTCTTGCCTGGCTCATTTTGCCCGGTTTTTTATTAGGCGTTTCCCTACGTTTACGCGGTTTGATTCTGGTTAGCGCAACCCCGCTTTTTTCGGTGGCGCAAATCGGCCTTGTCGCCCTTGCTAGCGCTTACCTTCCCCTGCCAGATTTACGACTCTCGGTAGCTATCTTCGCTCTTTTATTCAGCTTTTTAGTCTACCTATTAACCCGTCGCGTACTTTACTTACCGCCCCTTTGTCTCCCCTCCCACACCCTCCCTTATAAACTCATTCTTTTTTTTAGTTCACTAGCCACTTCAGCCGTTACCGGGATTACCTTCGCCCAGGCTCTAGGAGACCTAAATATCTCTCCTTCTCTTTGGGACTTACAATTCCACAATAATGTAGCTCGTTGGATTAGCGATACAAATAACGCTTCTCCCCTAGTGGTCAGTTCTTTTGCCGGAGGACGCCCTCCCCAACCGGGCGCTTTCTACCCTAATGCTCTACATCTCCTAGCTGCTCTTTCTCAACTAGGAAACATCATGGCAGCGGTAAACACCGTACAGATTGTAATGGTTTCCCTCTTTGGCGCCGGTGTAGTCTGTGCCGCCGCGACCCTGTTTCCTCGACATATTTGGGTTCCCCCCTTAACCGCCCTGCTCGCAGTAGATTTTATTGCTTTTAATTCCAAACTCCACGCGACGGGTGGACGCTGGGCATTTGGATTCGGTTTCGCACTTACTGGCTGGTTCATCGCTCTTTTAGCTGCACTATGGCGAAGAAGCCAAGACACGCACACGCGAGGGCAGAGTTTTTTCCAAATAATTATCCCTGTAATAGCGGCCTATGGGGCAGTTGGACTCGGCCATGCCGGAGCGCTTTACCTTATGGGATTCATCGTTATTCCCGCCGCATTTTCAGCTTTACTACACCCAGTTTCTCCCAATCCGCCAAAGATTTTAAACCTTATCGGATTATCTTTGGCGATATTGATATTTGCTGGCATCTTAGCCTATGGAGGACTAACGGTTAATGCTATTGCTTATCCGCAGATTTCCGGACCGATAACCGCACTCATCGAAGCCGTTTCCGGCGGAGAAATGTCTGTCTGGTATCCCCTAAATAATCCGCTGGCTTCCCCCTCACTGGCGATACTCAGTATTTTGGGAATATTAGGGTGTGCTTTACGTCCGCGAATGCGTTGGCTCCTAATTAGCTACCTGCTAGCGGTTTGTCTCTATGTAGCCGCTGTGTACACTCATCTTCCCTGGTATTTTCTTCTTCACCCGCTTTACAATGACCGCACCCGTACAGCTTCATTACTGTCTCTAGTTGCCCCCTTATTGATTGTTGCTGGAATTGAGACACTTTTCCAAAGGTCACAATCATTCTTAGGTGAAGGGTGGAAACGCCACCTAGCCCTATCTATACCGCTGGTAGCAATTGTTCTTGCATTCTTCCACCCCGGAGGGATTCTACGTTCCCAAGAACGTTACGAAATAGTTAATTCCGCCGCCCGAGTTTCTAAACATGACCTCCTTGATAACCAGGAAGTTACATTTATGAAAAGTTTCGCTCATTCCCACCCCAGCCTAGGGATTATCGGGCATCCGGCAAGTGGCGCTCCACTCTACTACGCCGTTACCGGCATAAAGGCACTCCCGCGATATACTTCGCTGAATCTTAACCAATCCGAAACTCAGCTGCTGGAAAAAATAGACCGTGTCTTCGAAGATCCAAGTGTCTGCCAGATGCTTAAAGACAACAAAATTGGATACTTTTACTACGATGCAGAACTTTATAGGTCGGGGGATGTCGGCTCGACTAATTTCTATAAGCCACTTCGGAACCTAGAAAATGAACGCAAAAATCTAAAACTTGTCGCTGCTGACGGAAAAAATAGTATCTATCAATTCCCCTGCGGGTGGATTAAATAGTTTTCCCATACTTAAGATATTTTTTGTGCCTGCCAAACCATGGTTATGTAAGGAAGGTTAAGCATATTATCTGGAGGAATACAAAGATGCTTTTCCAAATACCAGTTGAGGTTAGTTTGCATCCGTTTACGCCCCGCACTAGACGCCCGTAAATATGACGAACGGGTCCGTCCCAAACGCATAATTTCTTCAGGTTTACTAGGACAATCCCAATGCTGAATAGTCAAACTGGGAACAGTAAATCCATCCCCCAATAAGGGGGGTGAAGCCAAATGGTGGACATCTCCAGAACGCATAATCCTACTGAGCCTTTTTACCCAGGGGATTCTTACATCTAGCTGATTAAAAATTATCCATACCGTAGCCCCAGGAAGTAAGACACGCTCTAGCTCAAGGCTTACTTTAAGTTCATCCATCCAATGCCAAGATTGAGCAAAAACCGCAGCTTGCAAAAAAGTGGAATAAAGCCCCGTTGATTCTGCCTGATTAGGCAAAATTTCCAGATTCGGAGCAGAAATCTTCCCCAGTTCCTGACGCATAGAACATGCTGGTTCCACTGCCCAAACCGTGAGGGGATTGCGGCAATCTGCCAGCAACTGGCGAGAAAGTTTTCCCGTTCCCGCTCCGATATCGGCTATTTGTAATTCTTTCATCGGAGTGAGAGAAGTTGCCTGGCGCAAAATATCAGCAATTACTTCAGGCGGGTACTCCGGGCGGCTCCTGTCATAATCAGGAGCCTCAAATTCATATGGATTCATAAGCAGGTTTAAAAAGGGGCGGCCAAGCAATTGCTGACCGCCCCTCCTATATAGGATTATTCGCTAGGGCTACCCTTAGCAATACGCATCAAGAATTCGGCATTCGAAGCCGATTCCTTCAGACGTGAAAGCACCAATTCGGCAGCTTCCTGAGTTTCCAAGGAACCGAGTACACGACGCAGTTTCCAAAGAATCTGCAATTCCTGCTGACTAAAGAGCGTCTCCTCACGACGCGTACCTGAAGCGTTGATATCAACAGCAGGGAAGATACGACGATCAGCCAACTGGCGGGAGAGGCGAAGCTCCATGTTACCCGTCCCCTTGAACTCTTCGAAGATGACCTCGTCCATCTTAGATCCAGTCTCAATCAAAGCGGTTGCCAAAATAGTCAGCGATCCACCGCCTTCGATATTACGGGCAGCTCCGAAGAACTTCTTGGGTGGGTAGAGAGCCGAGGCGTCTACACCACCGGAAAGGATACGACCCGAAGCGGGGGCAGCCAGGTTGTAAGCACGTCCCAAACGAGTAATTGAGTCAAGCAGAACCACAACATCTTGACCCAGCTCTACCAAACGCTTGGCACGTTCAATTGCCAGCTCTGCAACTACGGTGTGATCCGAAGCAGGACGGTCGAAGGTAGAAGCAATTACCTCGCCGCGCACGGTACGTTGCATATCGGTAACTTCTTCTGGACGCTCATCAACCAGAACCACCATCAGATGAACCTCTGGGTTATTAACCGCAATAGCATTGGCAATCTGCTGCATGATAATTGTCTTACCGGCCTTTGGCGGCGAAACAATCAAACCACGCTGTCCCTTACCAATTGGGGCAACCAAGTCAATTACACGCGGAGTCAATGCCTTCGCAGTAGTTTCCAAGCGCAACTGTTCATTGGGGTAAAGAGGAACTAATTTATTGAATTCAACTCGCTGCGCGGCTTGCTCTATGGTCATTCCGTTAATCGCATCAAGACGAACTAGTGCGTTATATTTCTGTCGAGAACGTTCCCCCTCTACCGGAGGACGAACCATTCCCTGCACTGCGTCACCAGCCCGCAGACCGTATCGGCGCACCTGTCCCAAAGTCACGTAAACGTCATTCGGACCCGGTAGATAGCCTGAAGTACGAACAAACGCATGGTTATCCTGAACATCCAGGATACCGGCAATTGGTAATAGGTCTTCGCGTTCTTCCTCACGTGAGTTATTCGAGGAATTAGAATCCTCGTCTCGCGAGTTCCGTCCCTGACGTCGATTATTCTTCTGCCCGCGTCCGCGGCGACGACGTCCTCCACGTTCATCATCATCGTCACGAGAACGACTCTGACCGCCCTCGGGCAAGGCAATGTTATCTAGGCCCTCGGGAACCTTACGTTCGGTTTCAGTCTCCGACTTAGCTTTATCTTGAGGTGCCTGTCCCAGCTCATCAAGCAAAGCTGCCTTCACGTCCAAAGGCTCACCGGCAGGAGCCGTGGCCCTACGGCGCCCACGTCCGCGCCCGCGACCTCGCTCAGGTCGTTCAGAATTATCAGAGGAGTCTTCTGTTTGAGATTCCTGACGCTCATTTTCGTTTCCGTCCCGCGCCGGGCGAGGCCGCCGAGCTGAAGAATCACGACGGTCACGACCACGGCGAGAGGACTTAGAACCAGACTCTTCAGAGACTTCTTCATTTCCCCGAGAATCAGAAGAAGCCGAAGGCTTAGATTCATCCTCGACAACAGCCACGCCATCAGATGAGCTACGGTGCTCCTGCGTTCCTCGCGCCTGCCGAATTAAATTGATTAAGTCGGGACGACGTGTCTTATCTGGCACGTCCAGGCCCATTTCTTCAGCTAGTGCACGCAAATCGGCTACGCGCAGAGTTGATAAAGGGCCACTCTTAGTTTTTTTGTCTGAGTCGCTCACAAGCTTCCTTACATTTGAAATCCCTAAAAGGGCTGGAATTCTTTTGCCACATTCACTGGGCGGAGAGAGTCTGAAATTAGACTAAATCCTGCACAACATGACAGGAAAATCGGCCATCAAGACCGCTTCTTAAAATGTATCAGCTTTCTAGGAAACTGTCACTATTTGTGCGCCTGTTAAGGAAATCTCAAAGACTTCCACCGCCCATCCAGCTTCTCGGGCGTCAGCCAAAACAGTTTCCTCCAGCTTACCCATTACAGCCACGGTGGCCCCAAAACCAGGCATAAAAGCGCCGTACCCAAGTTGCGATAACCAATCAATCATTGCCACACTGGCACCGCAATGCTCCCGCAATATATCCCGCACGTACAAGTCCTCGGCCAAGATAGACGAAGATAGCGCTCCATTGTCATTGCCCAAGGAAAAACCCAGATAGGTTGCCTTAGAAATTAGCTGAGATACTTCAAGTGCTGAAAAATCTGCGTGCACTAAAGCATTTTTAACCCCCGCCAAAGAGACTTCAAACCTTGGCACAAAACAGGTAAAACACATGTTTTCAGCCTTAGATTCAGGCGAAGAATAAGAAACATACTCCCCATTTTGATATCCGATAATTCCCCCGTCTAAGGCAGTTTTTACCGGACCAAAAGTATCAATTAAATCCGCGGTACAGCGGGCGCAAAAAGAGTCATCTAGTAACTCTGCAGGAGTAATTAAAGCCCGCAAAATAGTAATTGCACAAGCAATCTCGACAGCTTGATCACCAAAACCACGCGAGAGTGCAAACCCGTGGTTAAGTTCAATACGGAATCCCGGCTGAGGAGCCTCCAGAGCTTCTAAAAGCTGACGAATAGCACGTAGCACCACATGCTCTTCACCAAAACGTGTAGTTCGCTTCCCATCAGTTACAATTACTTCGCTTTCCCCTACGATTGCACGGGCCCGCACCCGAGTACGAGCTTCGAGCGCAATTCCTAGCCCAAATCCTGATTCAGGTAATCCCCCCAGGGAACCGAGGCCAGCAAAAACCGCCGGCACACTCGCCGACACGTAGGAAGATTCAAAGCGTAAACTCATTTTTCGCTAACCAGCAAATCGCGTGCCCACAAATCTTCTTCACTCTCACGGCGAATATGTAGCCGTACTTGTCCAGCACCCACACCTACTACAGCAGGACGGGGAACCAGATTGTAATTCGAAGCCATAGAGCTGCCATAAGCTCCGGTAACCGGAACTGCGAGAATATCACCACGTTGCAAATCTGCAGGTAAAGCCACATCACGCACCACTATATCGCCGCTTTCACAGTGCTTACCAACCACCCGTGAAAGACGTAAAGGTTCCCGCGAAACCCGATTAGCTAAAAGTGCCGTATAACTGGCTCCGTAAAGTGCCGGGCGAAGATTGTCAGACATTCCCCCATCAACCGACACATACGTGCGAGTAGTACCATCTTCCAGTGGAACTTCCTTAATCGAGCCGACTTGGTAAAGTGTCACACCAGCCGGACCAACGATAGAACGCCCCGGTTCGATAAGCACATGCGGCACCGACTCTTGTCGAGAAAGACAATATTCACGGATAGTCTGCGCCAGACGTGGGGCAAACTCAGCAGGCGATAAAGGAAGGGGATCAGATGGCAAATACCGTACACCGTACCCACCTCCAAAATTGAGTTCAGGAACTTCCACTCCCGATTCCAAAAGCACCGATCGTAGCTTCAGCAGACGAAGTGCAGATTCTAAGAAAGCAGAAGGTGAAAGAATCTGTGAACCGATATGGCAATGCAAACCAAGAAAATTCAGGTGTTCATTAGCTGCGGCAGAACGCGCCGCCTGCTCAGCCTGGCCGGATGCCAAAGAAAGACCAAATTTTTGATCCTCGTGTGCTGTAGCAATAAAATCATGCCCCCCAGCGTGAACTCCTGTAGTCACACGTACCATAACGTTTGCACGTTTCCCTAAGCGAGCAGACACGTGTGAAAGACGTTCAACCTCTTCCAGGGAATCAACATAAATATGTGCCACATCATGAGAAATAGCCAGTTCCAGCTCAGCATCAGATTTATTGTTCCCGTGAAGCCCTAACTGAGCCCCAACAGCTCCTGCTCGTAGCGCTAAACCAAGTTCCCCCGCAGTTGCGGTATCTAAACTTAATCCAGCATCCAACGCAAGTTTGATTGCATATCCCGAAGCAAAAGCCTTAGTAGCATAGGAAACGGTCGCCCCCGACATCCCATAGCCTTCCCAGAAAGACTCCGCCATAGCACTTACCCAAACGGTAGCACGACCGAAAAAATCGTCCTCGTCCAGGACATACAGGGGAGAACCAAACTGAGAAAGCAAATCCGAAGCGCTGAAATTCCCAAAGCGAAGCTCTCCTTCTTCCCCGCGAGTTACCGACCAGGGCCAAAAAGCACTTACTTCACCAGGCTCACAACAAGCTAGCTTTGAAAGTTGTGAAAGCGACCGATCCATCTAGTTACATCCTCTCTGGGGCACTGACACCTAATAGATCCAAACCTGTTGCCAGAACCTGAGTAACTGCATCGTTAAGCCACAGTCGAGCCACGTGCTGCGAGGTAACTTCCTCACCCGCGCGAGGAGCAACACGGCATTTGCCGTACCAAGCGTGATAGGCAGCCGCCAAAGTCTCCAGATAACGAGCAACTCGATGCTGTTCGCGCAGGGATGCAGACTGAGCAACAATCTCGGGGAAACGCGCCAATTCACCCAAAAGCGCAGAATCAGCCTCGGAGTCCAACTGCGAAGGATCAAAACCGTCTTCCCGTTTTACTCCAGCTTCACGCGCATTTCGAGCTACGTTGCAGGTACGTGCGTGTGCATATTGCACGTAATAGACAGGATTCTCATTCGAGGCAGAAGCCAACAAATCTAAATCTATGTCCAAAGCCGAGTCCATCGAAGAACGGGCCAATGCATAACGCGCTGCGTCCTTTCCAACTGCCTCAACTAAATCATCTAGAGTAACGATTGTGCCCGCACGCTTAGACATCCGCACCGGTGTACCGTTCTTCATCAAATTCACCATCTGTCCGATGATAATTTGTAGATTCTTCCCCGGTTCATCACCAAAAGCGGCGCACATCGCATACATTCGTCCGATATATCCATGGTGATCAGCACCCAGCAGATAAATAGCGGAATCCGCGCCACGTTCACGCTTATTCAGGTAATAGGCAATATCGCCACTGAAATAGGCTGCTTGACCATCAGACTTGATAATTACGCGGTCTTTATCATCGCCGAAGTCAGTGGTTCGCAACCATGTTGCGCCATCGACACGCATGATTACTCCGCGCTCATCAAGATGCTCAATTGCCTTATCTACCGCACCGGAATCATGCAGGGTCTGTTCGTGGAAGAAAACATCAAAATCAACACCGAAATCATGCAGATTTTGCTTAATGTCAGCAAACATTAGCTCCACGCCCATAGCTCGGAATACTTCGAGAGCTGCCGAATCTTCCAGACCGCGTGGGTCTGCCTCCCCATTACGCTCACATTCATCAACGATTTTTTGGGCAATTTCATGGATGTACTGACCACCATACCCGTCCTCAGGAACTTCCTGTCCACGAGCTACCGCCAACAGCGACGCAGCAAAACGATCAATCTGCGAACCATGGTCATTAAAGTAATACTCTCGCGTGACCTCGGCCCCGCTCGCCTTGAAAATACGCGCCAAAGAATCACCGACTGCAGCCCATCGTGCACCTCCTAAGTGGACAGGACCGGTGGGATTAGCCGAAACATATTCCAAATTGATGTGCTCACCAGAGAGCGTCTCATTAGAACCGTAAGAACCGGCGGCATCAATAATCGTACGTGCCAGTTCACCGGCAGAAGCGGCAGATAGGCGGATATTGATAAAACCAGGGCCGGCAACTTCGGCAGAATCTATTCCCTCCTGCTCGGATAGCTTTCCAACCAGCAAAGTAGCAAAATCACGTGGCGGCATCCCCGCCTTCTTTGCAAGCTGCATAGCTACGTTAGTTGCCCAATCACCGTGTTCGCGCACACGTGGACGTTCAACCCGAACGGTGTCAGGAAGATCCTCAGAAGCCAGCTCAATTTGAGAGGAGCTAACTAAATCATGCAAAATTTTTAAAATTAACTGTGAAAGTTCCGAAGGTGTCATAAGGAAAGATTAACAACCAACGGAGAAAAAAACGAAATAACGCACCGAACGTGAACTAGGACAAAGTTAAGAATTGAATCAACACAAGCGTCTCGATCTGCTATAATCATCAAGTTGCCCCGATAGCTCAGTGGATAGAGCGTTCGCCTCCGGAGCGAAAGGTCGCAGGTTCGAATCCTGTTCGGGGTGCTTTTCTTACCCTTTTCGCCTAGGGACGTAAGGATAAAGCTATGTCCGGAGCATCAGTAATTACTGCATCAACTCGTTTAGCGCGTGAAGAATCTGCATTCAGCAACGAATCTAACTCAGCAGCTTCATTAATTGTCCAAGCCTGTACCTGAAAATCTGCCGCATGCACAAAAGAATTAAAGCGATCTCCCACGACCGGAATCCTATCTTTGAAACGCAATGGAACTTGAGCAGCTACCACAGATTCATCTTCGCGCCCTAAAATAAGGCGACGCAAACGAGAACGCTCAGCTTTGTCAACGACCAAGGCATCTTCTTCATCACGTATTTTACCGAGAAAATATGTCCCGCTTAAAGCGCGTAAAATCTCAAACGGAGAAAGTGAGGTAGCTACCTTCCCGGCGAACAAAGAACGTATACGAAGCATCCGCCGATGAGAAAAAGAAGCGATACAAACTCGGTCCTGAGCACCACCGGAAATTATCGCCTTTACCAGGGAATCTACTACTGCATTCTCCTTGGCATCAATATTGAATACCATCTCTGGGAAAGCCTGGAGCATATCATCTAAACGAACTAAACGAGAGCCGTCCTTTAGCTCAATCTTAGAAGCCTCCTCCCAGGTCAAAGAAGAAAGCAAATCGAGCCGACCACAAACCGCATATAGATTTGGGTCATGCAGTAAGACGGCTACCCCATCTTTAGTAGCGCGCACGTCAGTCTCAATTACGTCCACCCCCATCTGGGAGGCGTTTTGCATAGTCAGTAAAGAATTTTGTAGCCCAAGCTCGGCTCCCCCTCGATGAGCAACCACTAAGGGACGAGGAGAAAGTTTCCACTCACGCGGCGCAAGGCGAGACATATTATCTCCTAAGAACAACCGTGAGCTGAATTGTAATCAGCGATATACTGGGCGCCTTTAGAACGCATCCAGTTTAAAGGCTCAACCGCCGAAGTAGGATTGCTGTCACGCCCTCCCGGATGAACTTCAAAGTGAAGATGCGGACCGGTCGAATTACCGGTTGAACCTAACCGACCAATCATCTGTCCGGCATTTACTTTATCTCCCGCTCGCAGTGGCGAAGAACCTGAAATCATGTGCCCGTAAACAGTGGTGGCATTTAGGTTTTCATGATAAATCTCAACGGAATACCCGAGGCCGCTATCCCAGCCTACACGCAATACCTCACCCGCGGCCGCAGAATGGATGGGAGTTCCCGAAGCCCCGGACATATCCACTCCAGCGTGCAACATGTATATCCCCAAAACGGGGTTTACACGCATTCCAAATTTAGAAGCCAAGGTGTACTGCCCTTTATCAAGAGGCCAGAGTAAAGTCTTATCAGATTTTTCGAACTCTTCTGGAGACGTTAACGCCGTACGCACCCCATTAGCTGAAGCAGTAAATTTCAAACAAGCGTCATCGGTCTTAATCTGCTGCCTAATAGCAGCACGAGTGACCGCTGCTGGACGTTCTCGAAGAGCCTGCGCTTCTGGAGCCTGAACTTGAGTTGGAAGATCTTCCAGCAAAGAAGAAGATCGTGTCCATCCATCAGCAGCTTGCGCATTATGGGGAGAAAGAAAACCAGAGACAGGAACCGCAACCGTAGTCAAGGCAAGTGCCGTTACAGCCAAGCCACGAACTCCGGTACGCCAAGATTTAGAAGCAGCGCGCTGTGCTTTTAGGCTCCTAGCTGAGATAGAAGACTCAACTACGCGCTGAGCGCGACGTGAAGGCAGGGTAAGACGCCCCTCGTCTTTTAACTCAGTCACTAACGACTCTCCTAATCACTAACTCCAAAACATTTACCCCTATACTACTCCCCTACAGCGAGTCACTTCAAACAATAAGCTCAGAATCACTCAATCAACGAGCCTCTTCTTTTTGCATCGTGTCACGGACTTCACCAACCAGTTCCTCGATAATATCTTCAAGGAAGAGTACCCCCACGGGAGTTTTTCCCTCGGTAACCACCGCAATATGCGTTGCGGTAGCTTGCATTACTCGCAGCGCATCATCGACCTCAGCCTGCGCATCAACACGAGCTAAAGAACGAATTCGCCAAGACTCAACAGGTAAATTACGTTTAGCTTCCCCCGCCGGCAAGGAAGCATACAAAATATCCTTCACGTGCAAATAACCAACTAGATCCCCGTCATCCTCATCACGAACGAGGAAACGAGAAAAACCAGTACGACCTACTTCCTTTTCAATCTCCAAAGGTGTAGCAGTTTCTTCTACCGTCACAATTTTATCCAGAGGCACCATCGCTGAGCGTGCCGTTTCCGTAGAAAATTCAATGGTTGAAGAAATTAATCCAACCTCGTCTTTTAGAACGCCTTCAGCTCGCGAAATCTCCACAATTGAAGCGACTTCTTCCAAGGTGAAAGTTGCCCCTACCTCAGACTTCGGCTCTACTCCCATCAAGCGCAGCAAACCATTAGCAAAACGATCTAAGAAACGGACAATCGGTCCAAACAAACGCTCTACTGCAACCAGCGCGGGAGCCAAAATCAAAATTGCCTGCTCCGGCATAGAAACAGAAATGTTCTTAGGAACCATCTCCCCAAAAACCACGTGTAAATAAACAACCAGCATCAAAGCGGCAGCGAATCCAAAAATATGCGAAGAAGCCGCGGGCATACCCAAGGCAACAAGCGGGCCTTCAACTAAATGCGCCAAAGCCGGTTCCGCCACAGCTCCAAGTCCCGTAGAGCAAAGAGTTACCCCTAGCTGCGCGGTAGCCAGCATGACCGAAACATGTTCGAGTGCCCACAGTGACAATTGTGCCCCGCGACGTCCCTGCTCAACCATCGGCTCAATCTGCGCTCTTCTTGCCGACATTACAGCAAACTCAGCAGCCACGAAAAACGCGTTAGCAGCCAAAAGAAGAACTGTAATTACGATTCCTCCAAAAATGCTCATGAAGCCACCTGCTCATCAGAATCAGACTCGGCTAAATCAGGAGAAACCCTAATAGAATCGACCCGCCTTCCCTGCATCTTACGGACCGTTAAGACTACCTTACTAACCCTTATTGAATCACCCGACTGCGGGATACGGCCCAAGCGAGTCATAATCAGACCCCCCAAGGTTTCATAAGGACCATCATCAGGCAACATCACAGAAGTTAAATCACCAAATTCATCAGGGCGCATCAGTCCCGGAACAATCCAGTCATTACCTAGCTGACGCACACCCGTAACCGCACGGCCATCATGCTCATCGGCAACCTCGCCAACAATTTCTTCCACGATGTCTTCCAAAGTGAGCAAACCGGAAGTTCCCCCGTATTCATCTTGCACGATGGCAATTTGGAAATTGCCTTCGCGCAATTCAACCAGCAAGGGAGCGAGGGAAGCAGTTTCTGGAACCCGATGAGCAGGATTCATCAAAGATCCACTCGTGACCACTACGGAACTACGCTTTTCATAAGGTACTGCAACCGCTCTGCGCAGTATCGCAATCCCTAAAATATCGTCGGTGTCATCGCCGACTACCGGGAAACGAGAATGTCCCGTGCGAGCAGCTAAATCAATTAAATCAGCAGCTGTCTGGTTTTCACGTAACACGTGCATAGAAGAACGATGGGTCATCACATCAACCGCCGTTAATGTTCCCAAACCAACAGATTTAGTAAACAAAGTTGCGGTCTTAGGATCAAGCACACCTTCTTCCGCGGAGTGACGAACCATCGAAGCAAGTTCTGTAGCTGAGCGAGCAGATGAAAGTTCTTCGGTAGGTTCAATCCCAAAACGACGCAAAATCAAGTTTGCACTACCGTCTAATACAAAGATTAATGGCTTAAAAACAGTGGTAAAGAGCATCTGCGCCCGAGCCACTACTCGCGCAGTTTTCAACGGGTCAGAAAGAGCGAAATTTTTTGGCAACAATTCCCCGAAAAGCATCGAGAACATATTGACTAAAATAGCCGAAATAACAATCCCCGCAGTAGTAGATAATGTCAGCGCTAATCCGAGAGAAACTCCCAAGTCAGTAAAGATTAAAGCCAACGCAGACTGGGTTGTGTAACCAAGCAAAATAGTTGTAATCGTAATCCCCACTTGGGAACCAGAAAGCTGGGTCGAAAGCTGACGCAGAGCGCGCAAAACAGGCTTTACCGATTTATCGCCTTCGTTCATACGTCTTTCTACAGTAGCTGGATCCAGAGCTACTAAAGAAAATTCAGCCGCCACGAACAATGCGGTCCCAGCGGTCAAAACAACACCAAATAAAATTAGCAGTATGTCAGCCCACATCAGATGTTACTCCACCGACAACTGTCTAAATCGCCATCCAAACTGGAACACTCCAAACAATAACTAGATTTACGATTTTCCCATTATACAGATTCCTAAGCTACAACCAGCCCCTCAAGACATCTCACACTCACACTTACCTCAAGACAAGATAGATAAGTTGAGCTTAATCACACAATAACTTAATTGCCTCGCCTTTTTCCCCTTAAGAATATTTCTCCTCGGCGTTTCAATTGAGCATCTGGCTCGTAGAGCATAACCTTGTCCTAAATGCTGATTCCTACAGTGAGGTCACCCCGTGAGCCCAGCGTCTGATAACCGGTCAAATCAAAATCCTTTCATCCCGCAGCAGCAGGTATTTCACGCACCCCCCGCTCCTCCGAGCCAAGCAACCAGCCTGACGCCCAATTCCTCAACAGCGTCCGCTTCAAGGCATACGGATGCCTCACGTTCCGACCTCCCTCCGCTTCCCCCAGTCAGGGTTAATCCGCCGACTTCCCCCTACGCTCTCGCACATAATGGGCAAGTTTCTTCAACCTGTCTAAACCGTGAAGATAAAACTGAACGTCTCCGTGGCGTAAGCGCTGCAATTGCCAAGAACATGGAAGCTTCATTAGAGGTTCCCACAGCGACCTCGGCAAGAACTGTCCCAGTTCGCGTTTTGATAGAAAACCGCAAACTCATCAATGATTACCTGGCGCATACCACAGGTGGAAAGGTCTCCTTCACGCACCTAATTGGCTTTGCCCTAACCGAAGCTTTAGCACAAAGCCCAGAAATGAACGTACGCTACGAAAATCAAGAAGGAAAAGCCTACGTTCATCACCTTCCCAGCGTCTGCCTCGGCCTGGCAGTAGATGTCCCCACGAAAAATGGGCGCGCGCTTCTCGTCCCGGTAATTAAAGACGCAGACAAAATGACCTTCAAGCAATTTTGGAAGGCCAATCAAGAAATAATCGCCAAGGCTCGCAATGGAAAATTAGAACCGAGTGATTTTACCGGCGCCACCGCGACACTAACGAACCCAGGTACTGTCGGAACCGTCCATTCAGTCCCTCGCCTGATGCCTGGGCAATCACTTATTTTTGGTGTCGGCAGCATGGATTTTCCTGCTGAATGGGCCGGTGCTTCAATAAAACAACGGGCACATGCCGGGGTCGGCAAAGTAATGACAATTACTTCAACCTATGACCATCGCGTTATACAGGGTGCTGCATCAGGTCTACTCCTCGCCGCAGTCCAGAAAAAACTAACCGGCGAGGACGGATTTTACGACCGTGTATTTGACGCTCTTCGTATCCCCATCGAACCTATGGAATGGGCACAAAATCAAGATTGGGACCGCGATGACGAGGTGGGAAAGAGCGCGCGTATTACCGAGCTTATCCACGCTTACCGCAGCCGTGGACATCTCGCTGCCGATACTGACCCACTACACTATCGAGTTCGCCGCCACCCAGATCTAAAGCTCTCTCAGTACGGACTTTCCATCTGGGATCTAGACCACCCCTTCCCAACCGGAGGTTTCCGCGGAACCACGCACCTTCCATTACGCGAGATTTTAGATCAGCTACGTGACACCTACTCACGCTCGGTAGGGATTGAGTATATGCATATCCAAGATCCGGTACAAAGACGATGGATGCAAGAATGGATTGAACGCCCCTACACCAAGCTCCCCCCGGAAACTCAACGTCGTATCCTTAAAACTTTGGGACAGGCCGAAGCTTTTGAGACTTTCCTCCAAACAAAGTACATGGGACAAAAACGTTTTTCCCTCGAAGGTGGCGAATCGCTTATTCCGCTTCTGGAAACCGTCTTGTACCACTGTGCCCAAGACAATCTTGATGAAGCAGCCATTGGAATGGCACACCGCGGGCGGCTAAATGTTCTTGCCAATATTTGCGGGAAAAGCTATTCACAAATATTTTCTGAGTTCGAGGGAAATTCCTCTCAGGTTCTCTACGAAGGTTCTGGAGATGTCAAATATCACCTGGGAACAGTTGGTACATACACTTGTCCAGACGGTAAAACCACTCGGGTTTATCTTGGAGCAAACCCCTCCCATCTAGAAGCTGCCGACGGTGTTCTCGAAGGTATTGTTCGCGCCAAACTAGACCGCCTCGGCACCGAAAACACAGTTTTGCCGATTCTAATTCATGGTGATGCAGCTTTCATCGGGCAGGGCGTGGTTTACGAAACTCTAAATATGAGCCAGTTGAGCGCATACCGGACAGGTGGAACTTTGCACATTATTGTGAACAACCAAATTGGATTCACAACCGGACCAACTTCCGCACGCTCTACCCACTACTGCACGGACCTGGCTAAAGGGCTACAGGTTCCGATTTTCCATGTCAATGCTGATGACCCAGAATCTGTTGTTCGGGTTGCTCATCTGGCTTACCGTTTCCGTCAGGAATTCAAAAAAGATGTAATTATCGACCTGGTTTGTTACCGTCGGCGCGGCCACAATGAAGGTGACGATCCTTCGATGACCCAACCCATCATGTATTCCCATATCGATGCTATTCCCTCAACTCGTGAGGTCTATGCTAACAACCTAATTGGTCGCGGTGACATAACGGCAGAAGAAGCCCAACTCGCTATCGACAATTACCGTCAAGAGTTAAACAAGATTCTTAACGAAACCCGTGCTAATGGGGCAACACCAGCGCTTGCTTCACACCCGCAACCGGATTCTAAGTATCTCCACGGCCTAGCTCTACCGCGCTCTCAACGAGAAGACGCGGATTTAGTCTTGGGATGGGACACTCGGGTTAACCCGCACGTAATTGAACGTATTGGCGCGGCACACACTAATGTTCCAGAAGGATTTAATGTTCATCCCAAGATGCGTCAGCTCCTAGATAAACGTGCACGTATGGCAACTTCAGGACCTGTCGATTGGGGATTTGCAGAACTGCTTGCTTTCGGTTCTCTACTATTGGAAGGCACTCCGGTTAGGATGAGCGGTGAGGACAGTCGACGAGGCACTTTCGTTCAACGTCACGCGGTTCTTCACGATTTCCAGACTGGACATGAATGGACACCACTAGCCAATCTGTCTGAAGACCAGGCCTCGTTCCAGATTTACGATTCCTCGCTTTCTGAATATGCTCCGCTTGCTTTCGAATATGGTTACTCAGTTGAAAGGCCTGATGCCCTCGTATTGTGGGAAGCTCAGTTTGGGGACTTCGCTAATGGAGCACAAACGGTGTTAGATGAATTTATTTCCTCGGCAGAACAAAAATGGCATCAGTCTTCTTCGGTGGTATTACTACTTCCCCACGGTTTTGAGGGACAGGGTCCCGATCATTCCTCGGCCCGTATCGAGCGTTATCTACAGCTATGCGCACAGGATAATATGATTGTTGCCCATCCCTCGACACCGGCAAACTATTTCCATCTACTACGCCAACAAGCCTACTTACGACCACGCAAACCGTTGATTGTATTTACTCCCAAACAACTTTTGCGACTGCCTGCTGCAACTTCACAAATTGAAGAATTCAGCGCAGGAAAATACCAAACAGTAATCCCTGATAATGAACCGCGGATAAAGGAACGCCCAGAAAACGTTACTCAAGTTTTGCTGTGTTCTGGACGAATTACCTATGATCTTTTGAAGCAGCGAGAAGAACGAAAAGATTGGGCGAGCGCAATTATTCGCCTCGAGCAGCTCTACCCGCTAGATGAAGAAGCCATCAGCGCCGAGGTAGCCAAGTACCCCAATGCAGAAATTATTTGGGTACAAGATGAGCCGGAAAACCAGGGAGCTTGGTATCACCTAGCTATGCGCTTAAGTCCACAAGCCCTACAAAATCGCAAGCTTAACTTGCGGTCGCGTCCTGCGGCTGCCTCAACTAGCGCTGGAACTATGCGCTTACACCAAAAACAAGCTAAGGAACTCTTTGATTCGGTCTTCACCCGCCGCTAGTGAAGACCCTACAAGAACAAAACAACAGCTAGAATGAATAACATAGCTAGCAAGAAGGGAAGCCATGACCAGATTAATTATTCTCGGTGATGAACTGGTCGCTGGAAGCGGCGACGAGCGAGGACTCGGATGGGTTGGCCGGGCGGTGGCCCGTACAGAATTCACCAGTGACACACATGTTATTACTCTCCCAGTTCCCGGAGAAAACACCTCCCAGCTGGCTGAGCGTTGGAACCGCGAAGTTCAGCTCCGACTCCCCGATGATGATGAACCGGTATTCGCTGCCATTGGTCTTGGAGTCGCCGACATTACCGCGGGCATTTCGACCGCACGGACTCGTCTTAATCTCGCAAATGTACTAGACGGACTATACAATCTGGGCATTTCAACAATGTTAGTTGGTCCCCCACCTCTGCCTACCGTGGATACTAATTCTTTACGTTCTTTGAACAAAGTAGCTAAAGAAGTTGCGCAGCGTCGTAACATTCCTTGGATTAATACCTATGACCCATTGGTTAATCATGAACAGTGGAGCCAAGAATTTTCTTCCCGTGATTCTCATCTTCCTTCTCAAACCTGCTACGGTCTACTGGCCTGGCTAGTTTTGCATGAGGGTTGGTATGAATGGCTCGCTAGTTAGCCAAGACATAAAATATGGCCCCGCACTAAAAAGTGCGAGGCCATATTTTATCAGGCGTTAGGACGACGACCGTGGTTGGCCGAGTTCTTCTTCCGTGCGCGACGCTTACGACCTCGCTTCGACATGGGTTCCTCCTTGTTTGCGCCGTGGCGATAAGCCACTGCTAAAGACACAACCCAAAAAGTATCTCATAACAGTTACGCGAAGGCGAGATATATCCAAATCTCACACTACGGTACTAACTACATAATCTATCTGACAAAAAGTATTTTAATTAAATAAGAATTTTATTCTTCCACTATTACCGTTTGGGAATGATGATAAGTAGCGCTCACATCTGCCCCTGTGGAAGAAAGCTCCAATATAGTCTGCTCAATCCTCGTTCGCAGTGTGCGAGGAGCTTGAGTAATGCAAGCAGAGCGCAATAGCTCTCGAAGATGGCGTTCCATATCGGCCACTGAAAGACAGTGGCTACATCGTTCAAGATGACGTTGCAGGCGTCCACTTGTATCAGTATCTAACTCCCCATCTAGGAAAGCGTAAACATACTCCAAAAACTCATTACAGTCTGAGAACTGCTCGTCACAATCACTCATTACCATCACCTATGCCGTATTCCTGCGCCAAAGAGTGCAGCTGTTCACGTAACTGCGCCCGTCCGCGATTCAAGCGAGACATCACCGTTCCCATAGGGATTTCCAATGTCTGCGCGATTTCCTTGTAGCTAAGACCCTCAACGTCAGCGAGATAGACAATAATCCGTCGCTCCTCGCTCAGCGAACCTAGGGCCTGAACTAATTCCTGCGAAGGAATCCGATCTAATGCTTTTGATTCGGCAGCCAAAGCCAGCATATGAGGGTCACGAGTAGCCGCATGGTAAAGCTGCCAGTCTTCTACCTCGTCCCCAGCCAACTGAGGCATACGCTTAGACTTCCGATAATTATTGATAAAAGTATTCTTCAGTATCCGAAAAATCCAGGCCCGAAAGTTAGTACCTTGGTTATATTGGGAAAATGAAGAAAAGGCTTTCGCAAAGGTTTCTTGAACAAGATCTTCGGCATCTTGCGAGTTGTTAGTTAATCGCAAGGCAGAGCTATAGAGCGAATCTAAGAGAGGCAAAGCCAGCTCTTCAAAAGATCCGCTCATTTCGACTTGTTCTAAGTCGTTTTCGTTCTGTACTGTTCCCATCCCTTCGAGAGTAGCGGCAATCTTCCAACTTGGCACCCTATACACATTCTTCCACGAATTTCCTCACTATCGTCTAAACTAGAAAAAGCGGTTTCCCGATTTCGACACGAGGTGAAAAAACCATGAATATCCTACGCGCGCTGATTCGCCCCCTGGTGGCAACTCCTTTTATCCTAGACAGCTTTGACGCTTTACGTCACCCGCGCAAGCACAGTGCAAAAATTGAAAAGATTGCCCCTACACTGCGTCGTTCGGGACTATCCTTCATTGCTGACCAGCCGATTCTTGCTGCTCGAATTTCGGGGGCATTAACGCTGGCCGCTGCGGCCATGCTGGCAACCGGGCGAGCACCGCGAACCAGCGCCACCGCACTCACCCTTCTTTCCCTCCCTATTGCCTATACCCAGACCGTCACCGAACCAACACTTCAAAAAAAGATCAACACTGCAGTAAACCGCGGCGCCCTAACCGGTGCTCTTGTCCTAGCCGCACTGGACCGTAAGGGCTCCCCTTCGCTCTTGTGGAAAGCCTCAGCCCTAGCCGAGCAAGCTGGTAGCAAAGCTGCAAACCTACGTCATGCAGCTACTCGACAGTTTCACACCAGCACCGAAAAAATCACCGACACCCTGAGCTGATTACTATTTCTCAAAGCATCTGGTCTGCACCGTTTTCGGATTTACCGCTAGCGGCATCGATTAGTTTGCCGGGATCTAAATCTCTTACTGCCCGCTATTTAATTCTTGCCGCCCAAGCCACAGCGCCCTCGACTCTTTCGGGGGCGCTGTTAGCGCGCGATACGGAGTTGATGCTAGAAGCGCTTAAAAGACTTGGAGTGCGCTTTGCGATTACTCCTGAAGATTCCCCGAAGATAACAGTATTTCCCACTGATTTTTCCTTCCCACCTTCTCTCTCAAATATATCTTTCGAATGCGGTCTAGCAGGCACAGTAATGCGTTTTCTACCACCGCTTTGCCTCCTGCGGGCAAAAACATCTACTTTTCGTGGCGATTACGGCGCTTTAAAACGCCCAATATTTCCCCTTCTTAATTTTTTAGAATCACTCGGTGCCGAATATAAACTTTTTTCACAATCGCAAGAAAAAAAGGAAAATAAGGAATCCTACGATTTATTTTCGCTCACTGCTCCAGCAATGATTAATTCCGTTTCCCCGCACAGCTTAGAGGCAAAAGATTCTTCACAGTTCATCTCCTCACTACTGCTATCAGCATCTTCGTTTCCAAATGGGCTTACATTCCGCGTGAACAAAGATTTTCCGTCAGCCACTCATGTTTTTATGACTTTGGAATGCGCTAGAGACTTTGGAGCTGAAATAGATATTACCTACCATGATAGATATACGGAGTTTTCGGTTTCTCCACTTCCCTTAAAGGGACGGGATATTCAAATTGAACCTGATTTATCCAATGCCGGTCCATTCATTTGCGCGCCGCTTATTGCAGGTGGAAAAGTTGAAATTAATCATTGGCCCACCACCACAACCCAGGCAGGAGATTATTGGAGGGATATTCTCAATACTCTCGGTGCGCAATGTGAATTAATTGGGAGCAAGCTTAAAATTCATTCTTCCAAAACTATCCAAAAGGATACTAGAGAGTTAGTTTTCGACCTTAGCGCGCACGGAGAACTTACACCTACTTTAGCGGCACTCGCAGCATTAAGACCGGGTGTTACTACCATTGAAGGAATCGGGCATTTACGCCACCATGAGACAAATCGTCTCACCGCAATCGCTACTGAAATAACTAAACTAGGAGGAAAGGTCGAACAGCTCGAAAATGGCCTTCGCTTCCTCGCCCCAATTAAAAAACCCGGAATCGTCGATACCTATGAAGATCATAGAATGGCCACTTTTGGAGCTCTCCTTGGACTGGGCATTAAAGGAATTAAAGTTCGTAATATAGAAACCACCCAAAAAACGTTACCGGGATTCAAATCCCTCTGGAATAGACTACTGGAGAGAAAATACTAATGGCCCGTAGAGATATCGGAACTGATGACCCCCGAGTAAAAGTTCGCCCGGGGAAAGGCTCCCGCCCAAGAACCAAACGGCGTCCTGATTTCTCTTCCCTTCCTTTAGGGACCATTACCACTGTTGATCGTGGGCGTTACCGGGTACGTATGGACAAGGGAACGCAAATAACCACGGTGAAAGCTAAAGAACTGGGTAGAGGTTCACTCGTTGTCGGCGATAGAGTCCGAGTGGATGGAGACATTTCAGGACGTCCCAACACCCTGGGAAGGATTGTCTGTCATCTGGATAGAACAACAGTTTTACGTAGAAGCGCAGAAGATGGAGAATCTAAAGGGCGTGAAAAAACTATTGTCGCAAACGCACAGGTACTCTTAGTTGCTCTAGCTTTAGCTGATCCGCCCCCACGTATTGGGATGGTAGATCGTTTATTAGTTGCCGCTTATGAAGCGCAAATGCAACCGGCTATCTGTCTAACCAAGGCAGATTTGGCCGACCCACAAGATTTTATTGCCCTCTATAGCGCCCTGGGAGTAAAGACTTTTGTTACCTCAATAACGGCGGAAAAGATTCTAGGGATTGAGGAACTACAGAATTTCCTTAAAGGTAAAACTACGGTTCTGGTCGGACACTCCGGAGTTGGCAAATCAACTCTTTTTAACGCTCTTATTCCCGGCGCTAAGCGAGAGGTTGGAATTGTAAACGAGGTTACTGGCCGGGGACGCCATACTTCTTCTTCTTCTGTTGCATTTGAAATTCCACAGGGAGGATTCTTAATTGATACTCCCGGAGTACGTTCATTTGGTCTTGCTCATATAGAACCAGAAAAGCTACTTGCAGCTTTCCTTGATTTAGAGGAAGCAAGCGAATACTGTCCTAAGGGATGTGAACATTTAGAACAAAGTGTGGGGTGTGCTCTAGACAAATGGGGAGCTGGAGGGCTGGAAATAGAATCATCACTATCTGTCCAACAGCGTAAGCTACGTATTTCTTCATTCCGGCGTCTCTTGGGAACTAGCGAAAATAATGTGCAGTAAGACACTTAAAGTCTCATTTTTCATTTTCCTGTCGCTGCTCTGCCCTATGGTCTACTTATGAGGATTTTCCATACTTCAGACTGGCATATTGGACGTAATTTGCACGGGGCAGATTTAAGTCATCTTCATCGCCATTTTTTTGATTTCTTACTTGACCAAGTAAAGAAACGTACCCCTGATGCGCTTGTTATCAGTGGCGATATTTTTGACCGTTCAGTCCCTTCAGCTTCTTCGCTTGAATTAGCACAAAACGCATTGGAAAATCTCTGCCAAGAAACTACAGTTATCCTTTCTCCCGGTAACCATGATTCCGCCCAGCGACTAGGTTTTTGTTCCCATCTACTAGGTAACAAACTAAAAATTTGGGCTCACGAAGATCAAATTGGGAAGCCCGTCGAACTAGCTCTTCCTGAAGGCTCTCTGCTAATTTATCCACTCCCTTATCTAGAACCTGATAATTGGCGTTTATCACTCTACGATGGGCAGGGAACAGAAAGTTATGACTTTCTGGGGAACAAATGTTTAGAACGCTCACATCATGAAGTTCTGGGAGCTGCACTTCGCCGTATACGTGAAGATTTGCTCGCAAGACGCAAGGCCATAAAGCAGGAGATTCCCGCTGTTATTATGGCTCACGCTTTTGTGACCGGTTCCAATCCTACAGATTCTGAGCGTGATATCTCCGTTGGCGGCGTAGATGATGTTTCCGCTCAGGTGTTAACTACCTTGGGTCTTCCAAATGAAGAGGAGGTCCCCGGTATCTACTACGCTCTAGGCCACTTACATAGGCCTCAGATAGTGGCAAAAAATCCATTAATCCGGTATTCGGGTTCTCCCCTAGCTTTTTCTTTCTCTGAGGCCGGATATCAAAAGCAGATATTTGAAATTGAGATTTCGTCTCCTCCCTCAGAATTCCGGGTGACTCCAATTGATATTCCCGTTCTTCAGCCACTCCTTAGACTTAAGGGCACTCTTGCACAGGTCATCCAACAAGCTAAAGCTCTTCCCGACCCAACCTCTGTTTTTGCAGAAGTAACTATTCAAGATATAAAGCGTCCCCCGCATCTACTTGAACAGGTACGTGAAGTACTGCCCAATGCGCTTGTGATTGTTCACGATTCTCCCGCAGCTAATCTTCCTATAAATCCGCTATCTGCCCAAACCCAGCAGGCCCCTACTGAAATATTGAGTGATTTCATAACTCAGATGAGTGGTGTAGAACCTACTCCATCCGAACTTAAGCTATTACAAAAAGTCTATGAGCAAGCCCGTGATAGAGGAAATAAATAATGCGCATAATGAAGCTTACTTTTTCCGGAATTGGCCCCTTCCCGGGAACGCATACAATTGACTTAGAAAACTTTTGCGAAAGTGGACTTTTTCTTCTTGAAGGACCTACCGGTTCAGGAAAATCAACCATTCTTGATGCTATAACTTTTGCCCTCTACGGAGATGTTGCAGGGCAATCAGATTCTTCAAAACAACGTTTACGCTCCGCTTTTTCAAAACCTCATGATAGAAGCTTTGTGGAATTACTTTTTGAAATTGGGCAACAAACCTACCTGGTCGAAAGAGAACCAAAATATACCCGTCCTGGCAGATCAACACCAGTATCTGCCAAAGCTAATCTAAAAAAAGTTCTTCCAGATGGAAAAATACAACTACTCGCAACCGGAGCACGTCAAACTGGTGAAGAGCTAAGCACGATACTTCCTCTAAACCTAGGGCAGTTCCTCCAAACAGTAGTTCTTCCACAGGGCAAATTCGAGTCTTTCTTAAAGGCTAAGCCAACAGAAAGACAAGAATTACTCCAAAGAATTTTTGGAACTGAAATCTACCGCATCATAGCCGATATATTCCAGGAAATGGCTTCTGAGAGTACCCAAAAATCAAACTCTGCTCGGAAAATACTAGAACTTAGTGGAAATTTCCTGAAATCTTTTTACGCTCGGCCCGATATACTCTCTACCGACAGTCCCGAGGCGCTTCCAAAAATCATCGAATTGACTTCCCTAGATCTTCCCTTAGGTACGCATCAGCTTCGTTTTAAAACACTTGAGGAGCTCGTTGCGCAGCTTATTGCTCATGAAACTAATCTACTTCAAAAAATTGAATCTACTTGGGAAAAAAATAACCAAAATCTTTTAGCTGCCCGCAAGGAATTAGAAATAGCGACACGGCAAAACTCGCTAATAGACAAACGTAACCAGGCTAGAGTAGCTCTTTCGGAGCTTAATTCGGATACTCCTAAGATTGAAAAAATCAATAAAAAGTTAGAAGAAGATACCCGAGCTCAGAGGGTTAGCTTAGCTCATGCTACATGGAAAGCTGCCAATGATAATGCAGAACAGTTAAAGATAGAAAAAGAAAATGCTGAAGAAAAATGGGACACTTTTGTCTTAAGTAGTACTTCTTTATACCCATCTTTTATAAATCTTAATCAGACTGTAGAAACTAGTAATTTCTTGGACTTTAATGAAGATTTTCCTTCCCTTCTACCCTCCCAAGCTAAGCTGATAATAGAAGAAAAGCACGAACACCTCATAAAGCTTCGTCAGCTTTGCCAGCTTACCGAAGAACGAAAAACACAAAAGGCAGAACTCGAAGAAAAACTTGAACAGACCACAACTTCTTATAAAGAATTAGAAGAATCCTACCGCATACTTCCCAAAGAAATAGAAGATTTAAATAAAAAATTTTCCGAAAAACAAAAGCTCTCTCTAGAAATTCCCGGCAATAAAGAAAAATACGTTGTGGCAAAGAATGAAGTAGATATTCACCTATCCCTCATAGAAATAGAGAAAAAACATAAACTTCTAACTCAAGAGCTTGAAGCCTTCCGTTCTAATGCTGAAAATGCAGCACAAAAATATAGAGAAACACTAAATATATGGATTAACTCCAGTGCTTCCAGGCTTGCGCAAGAACTAAAACCGGGGCAGGCCTGCAGTGTCTGCGGTTCTTTATCTCACCCAAATCCGGCCTCTCCGGTACTTAGTGAAGAAATTACACTTTCTTATATCGAATCTCTCGAAGCTGAGCGTAATAACGCAGATAAAAAACATCAAAGAGCTGCTCATGCTCTAATCCAGCTTTCGGAACGCCAAGAAAACCAACACGCTTTACTAAATACCGCTTCTTTAGAAGAGGCAAAAGAAAAATGTAAAGAAGTCAAAAATCTTCTAGAAGCAGCTCTTCAAGCTGAAAAAGACCTCTCTGCCCTAGAAGCAACACTCAGACTTAAAAAAGAGGAAGCAGAAGAACTAAAGCTATCTCTTCCCGCCGCTAAGGCAACTATCGTAGCCCTTAGCGATAGCGTAAAAAAACTACACGACGAGATTGTTTGTAACGAAAATAACCTAAAAATTAATTTGGGGAGATATTCTTCTTTAGAAGAAGCCCAAAATATAGTTTCCCAGCTCCAAGCGCTGAATACTCCACGTATAAATGTAGAATATGCACTTGAAAATGCACAAAGAACAGCACAAAAAACACTTGAAAATTTCCTGAATGAAGTAGAAAAAAATAATTTTTCTTCTCCTGATGAATACCAGATTTCTCTTCTCGACAGCACTGAACGTAAGGAACTTCAAGAAACGGTCCAAAACCACAATACGCAGCTTCAAGTGGTACAGTCTCTGCTTAACGAGCCAGATATTAAGGATCTTCCCCAAGATGCCAGCATAATTGATTGCCAAAAGTTACAAGAGAAAGTTACAGCGCTGCAGACAGTAGAAGAAGAATCTAGAGAGCTCAAGGGGATTCAAAAACTTCGCCTCAAAGACGTAAAGAATAAGCTCCAAGAAGTGAAAAAACAGTATCTTGAAGTAATAAATATAGATAGCAAAAACCTTGAATTACTGCGCTTAACGAATATAATAACTGGAAAAAAATCAGATAATCTAAAGCAGACTCCCCTCATAAACTATGTTCTTTTGGCACGTCTTGACCAGATTCTGCAAGTTGCCAATCCCCTCTTGCTTGCAATGAGTGCGGGCAGATATGAAATCGAACGTACCGCACGAGAGGAAAATCAGGGTACTCGTACTGAAGGTCTGGGAATTGCGATTATAGACCACACCTGTGAATCTCGAAGAGAGGCTAAAACACTGTCAGGCGGAGAAAGTTTTTGCGCGTCACTTTCCCTAGCTTTAGCGCTAGCAAATGTAGTCTGCAGCGAAAACGGTGGAATAAGTATTGAGACAATGTTTATCGACGAAGGATTTGGCACTCTCAGTCCCGAATACCTAGAAGCAGTAACTCACCAGCTAATTCAGCTTTCCAATACAGGAAGACAAATCGGTATTATCTCGCATGTTCCCGAATTAAAAGAACGCATCAGAGAACAAATCCGTATCCGGCCTCTCCCCGACGGGTCATCAACGATTAATGTAATTAGCTAATGTATGCCTCTCGCTGACATCAAACCATTCGAGATACAGCTGGCTCACACATTCCCAACTTTCCTCATCCCGAGCAGCAGCAGCAACTAGTTCTTCGTTACCAGGTCCATCAACATGAAAAGAAACAATCTGACTCCAAGACACGTTACCCCCGGTAAAACAAGCAGTTCCAATTCCTTGAGTATCATAGTCTCTTAGATTTTCAGGAGAAACTGTAGCGGCCGCCACAATTCGTCTTCCTACTTTTTGATTTATTTCGAATTCACAAGACATCATTGCCGCGTAGTCCATTGCTAAGCTTTCGCAATCTTCTAAATCATACCCATATTCTTCCCCCAGGAGGGAAATTTGGGGTGAAACTGCAAAAACAATTTCTGGCTCTAGAACATCCTGGCTTAGCATCTGAAAATCAAGTGGTATAAAAATGCGCACAGTAGATTTTTTCACACCCGCCTCCTTCTCGCGAATAATAGGAATTTATTCTTTCTAACAGGTGGAGAAAATCCTAATAGTTTTCGTGTAAAGTCCTCAAATTGCAGAGTCAGTTTGTCTTTAAAAGAGCAATCCCGAAAAGATATTCCGCGCATTAAAGCTTCTGCGGCAACAGTAGATTCAGGAAGTAAAAATAGGTTTTCTTCATTAACATTTTCACTTAGTAACGCTGCAAAATCCTCATTCTTCACACTCCCTGATCCTACTTCACTTACCCTGTTGAGGACTACGATTTCTTTCTTTTCTGATGCTTCTCGTAAAAGCTGGACTAAGCGAACTATTCCTACTGGATTGGCGATGCCAACAGTGACGCAATAATCGCATATTCCAAAAGCTGCCAGCTGAATATCACTTTTGCTTTGTTCTTCAATAAATTGATTCTCTAGTTCAATTTCCCAAGCAGCAACATCAACCACAACCCATTTGTAACGCTTACGTGCGGTAGCTAGAACAGCTTCGAACTCACTAGGACGAATTTCTCTCCATCTATCGGCGGCAGTTAATCCGGATAATAAATAAGTTCCGTTGCCAAGATCATGCACTAAGTCGTCAAAAGTATTTATATCAAGACGTTTACGTGAGGCAAGTGTGCAAGCTACCGATAGTCCCGCCCACTGAGTCATAGCTCCAGTCATAAAAGAAAGAGAGGGTGCAGATAAATCCGCATCAACTACCAAACATTCCCCTGCTAAACGGGTAATCTCCGCCGCTAGATTTAACGCCACGCTGGAGCGCCCAGGCGCTCCAGCTGTCCCTCTTACGAGGATTATTCCTCCTCTGGAATTAATGCCTTTCTCATCTTCTTTAAATTTAGTGGACTGAGGAAAATCATTTATTGTTTCTACTTGTTTACAACGCCGAGAAGGAATATTACGATATTCTTGCTCTTTTTCTAAAATTGTTTCTTTCTCAGGTTCATCCAAACTTAGAGAAAAAGAATTTATGGAATCTTTAGTTAGTGCAGAGCCATACTCAAGTAGATTATTGCCATTATCTCTATTTAATTCCGAAAGCCCCGCAAGCGCCTGTACTATAGCTTCCACCGACTTATTTTCCAAAGCTAATAAAGCACCGATTTCACAATAATCTTCAACATTTTCTGGTCTACAAAGAACTATCAGATTTCCCTCAAGTACACGCAAAGAAGCGAGCAATTCACGTGTTATTAGCTCTTGTTCTTCCGTCAATATAAGATTACCGATTCCGGCTTTTAATGCAGCCACCGCCTCCGTCAAATCGCCGCATCTTCGTTGCACAGAAATATCCACATCATTTCTTTGTAGTTCTCGTAAAAGAGGAACTTCAAGTTCAGGAGAAATAGCTAGAATAAGTTTATAGGGAGAAGACATCTATCATTCCCCACCAGGCACAAGAGTAAGCGGCTGTTTACGTGCCATCACACTCAATACGTCACGAATTTTATCTGCCGGCACTCCAATCTCAACTGCATTTTGACGTCCTCCTAAAGAACGCTCAGGACCGGCTTTAAGTGTAAATATAACCAATCCTGATGCTATCAAACGAGGTTGAGAATAATTACCCGTCCTGGGGTCTTCTATTGGCAATGCCCATAGAGCAACTCTATCGCCCACTTGCGCAGAACTTGGAAGAGGATTTTCTATTTGCACAACTATTGCAGACAGGGCTTTTCCCTCAAAGATGATTGAATTAGCCGGCAAAAGCTCACCTTTACGAATACTTCTTTCTAAGACTCCTTTTAGTTTAATTCCCTCACCGGAAGAATATGCTGCCGAATTAGATAACTTTCCCTTTACCAGAACAAAGTCTTTTTCCTCAACGGGGCTTCCCGCAGGTAGGTCCCTTGCCGCCTCGTAAAAAGTCAGACCTCGATTAGAAGTATTAAAAATCCACGCTCCCAAAAGGGCTGAAGCAACAATGATTACAAGCCCTACCAAGAACCGCGGATCGCGCAAGAAACTCTGTTTTCCTGCCGCAAATAAAGTAACACGCTTCATCTTCACAAAACAATTATGCCATGATGTAAAGAGAAAAAAATAGAGTATCAAAGTTATCCACAGACTGGTTAGGTAAAAGTTTTAGATAGCAATTGATAGCTTTTAATGCGATTATATAAGCATGCCTAGATTTTTAACTCTTGCCGATGTATCCGAGCAACTCAATATAACTCCAGCAACCGCACGAGCGCTTATTTCTTCTGGGGAACTACCCGCAATTCAGGTTGGCCCTCGTAAACTTTGGAGAATAGAAGAAAGTGTTCTAGAGAAATACATTTCGGATTTATACAAACAAAATGAATCACGAGTTAAATCCGAAAACTCTCTTTAAGAGACCATAGACAGCAATAATAATCCAGCTTTAGTTAAGACAATCGGCTCTCTCGCACCTTCTGGCAAGAAATCAACCCAATCATCCCCCACCCTTAGAATTACCCCATTCCACACATTATCCGAAGCCATCCAACGCAGACGATTACGTTTTCGGCAAAGCTCACGTAAAACCATTTTTAAGGTAGATTTCATAAGCGCATTTTCAGTTTGAGCTTGTCGATTAAGACCTTCATAGGCCGCGACCGATTCACACAAGACTAGATAACTAACGCTTTCCCCCGTCAGCTGCACCCAATCTTCACCAATTCTTGCGAGAACACCTTCAACCACCATTCCCGAAAGCAAAGTTAAAGATACCCTCTTCCCAAAACTAGCTAGTAAACGATTCACCAGAGGAATACGCGAAGATTCAGCTTCAGCCAACTCTTTTACAAGACTCTCATTTTCTAATCGTTCGTTTGAAATTAAACGAGCCTCTAAATCAGCAATAAGTTTCTCGAATCCCATGCCTCTAGTATTACATACCTCCAAAAACAAAAATAGATATTATTTGACATCATTTAATATCTTATGACAGCATATAGCTATGTTAGATATATTTAAGTCTGTTAAAGGCAACAGATTATTTCTGCTCTTTAGAACAGTAATTCTTATGCTAATTGGGGGAGCAATAGGTCTCCGAGGGTTTACCCACTCCCTAAGCGAGATATCTAAAGCAGTTAAAAATTACGAAATTGCAGAACTAGCGAGTTGGGGAATATTAAGTTTTTGTTCAGCAACCCTACTTTTAACTTGTGTTTGGCAATCGATTTGGTTGCTACTTGCTTTGATTGCAAAAAACTTAAATTCAAATTACCTCAAAGATCTTGTAGCTGGACATGGAACTAAAGTGGCCAAAAAAGCTATAGGAATAGCTCTAAGCGGAGCGCTTGTTACACCCCAGGCCCTCGCACTAGGTCAGGAAAATGAAGCAGTAAAAGAATGCAGCAATAGCACAATTTCTACTTTTTTTGACCTATGCGAAGGAAGTAAAAAAATACCTACAGATTTACTACCATTTTCTTCTCGTGAAAAATTTCCCCAGCCAATAATATCTCCTGCAACACATAGAACATTCTCGTCGAATAAAAAAAGTTCATCCACAATCGCAAAAGAAATAAAAAATTATTCTTCCCCACCAAATACTTATCTAATAAAACCTGGAGATTGCCTGTGGACTATCGCTAAAAAACTTCTTCACGAAGAAAAGAAAAATTCTCCCACCAACCTACAAATCCACCAGAAAACCAAAGAAATATACAGAATAAATCGGGAAAAAATCGGGGCAAACCCTGACCTAATTATCCCCGGAGTAACCCTCAATCTCACGGAAAGGAAATGAAAATGGAAAACAATTTAAGCCCAATTATCGGAAATTATCCTCCAGCCCCAATTCGCAGAAAACCAGCAAGCTCTACGGTGAACACACCATCTTCTACTAACCCCACAAAAGAAAATAAGCACACTGCACCCGAGGAACAAAAACTTACTCCTGCCCAACAATGGACACGTTCAGTAGCTAGGTTAGTACTCGAATGCCTTAACGGTTTACGTAGAATCCAACGCTACGATAGGTGGATAACCAGTTCAGCATGTGATGCATTAACCGGATACCGAAAGGCCTGGGTGAAAACTTATGGCGAAAAAAGTCATTTGGTGAAACTTGGAAAAGCACATGCTAGTTCCCCTGCTCCGGGAGTCTTAGAGTGTTGGGTAAGCTACAGCGTAGCAGGTCGTACGCGCGCGCTTGCTTTAAGACTCGAGCAGGGGAACAAACAGTGGGTGTTAAGCGCTGTAGAAGTCTAGCGACGACGCTTCTTTTGTGCCCGACGCTCCGCTCTATTCATCGGCTGTGTCCCCTCCTCAGAATAATTTTCGGAATCAACTTGCGTATCAAGTGATTCTTGAGAAAAAGCACTGATATTTTCATCTGGTCCAGACAGTGAAATTTCGGTTGGAGCCTCTCTACGGGAAAGGAAAGAAGGATTAGTAAAAGTCTTCTTTCCCCCAGAAGAAGGTGTACGAGTAGATGCATTCATATATCTAGGAGCACCCGCTTGCGCAGCTTCGGCTTCTTGCTGAGCGCGTTCTTCATTAGCTTGTAAGGTGCTAACCGAAGTTAGAATCTGAACTACAGTATCTTCACGAATACTCTTCATCATGGAAGAGAACATGTGGGCACCTTCAGAGGCATATTCCACAAGCGGGTCCCGCTGTGCCATGGCACGCAAGCCAATCCCTTCCTTTAGATAGTCCATCTCGTAAAGATGGGCCCTCCAGAGCCTATCAACGTTATTAAGCAAAACGGTACGTTCTAGCTCGGCCATCGGTTCGGGACCAAATTGCATCTTCGCCAGCGAAGACTCTTCAACAATTTCTTCCGCACGAGCATACGCGTTCTGCAAATCAATCAGCACAGCTTCACGAATTTCTTCACGAGAAACAGCATGGTGTTTTTCTGATTCCGTTAATAGCTCATGTAGCTGCGGAGAAACTTCGTACATTCCACTGAGAGTCCCCAAAATCTGGTCTGCATTCCATTCACGAGGATCGTCGGCAGCGAGCATCTGGGAAACTAAACCATCAGTAAACTGTTCCAGGAAGAAGTCAATCTGGCGAGAGAGATCTTCACCTTTCAAGACGCGCAAACGTTGCGAATAAATCATTTCACGCTGCTCAGT
Source organism: Actinomycetaceae bacterium TAE3-ERU4 (assembly GCA_019218365.1). GTDB lineage: Bacteria > Actinomycetota > Actinomycetes > Actinomycetales > Actinomycetaceae > Boudabousia. The sequence goes on from JAHUUJ010000005.1 coordinate 129,768, forward strand.
CATCACGTCATCATATTTCAAAACATTCTTGCGAATTTCGCGGTTACGTTCTTCCATCTGAGCCTGAGCCTGCGCAATAGTCTTAGTCAAAGTTCCCATTTCCAAAGGCTCACCTTCCGGATAGAGACTCGACTTCATCAAGGCCATCGACAGCGGGTTACTAAACAGCTTCATAAGCTCGTCTTCCATCGAAAGATAGAAACGAGATTCACCAGGGTCACCCTGGCGACCTGCACGACCACGAAGCTGGTTATCAATACGACGGGACTCATGACGCTCTGTACCTAGAACATACAGTCCCCCAAGTTCCTTAACTTCATCGTGTTCAGCCTTTACCTGCTCCTCTGCATCTTGTAAAGCCTGGGGCCAAGCCAATTCATACTCCTCGGGAGTTTCACTGGCAGTCAATCCTTTTGCTTTCAAGGAGGCAATTGCAATATGCTCCGCGTTTCCACCCAGCATAATGTCAGTACCACGACCAGCCATATTAGTAGCTACGGTTACTGCTCCCTTACGTCCGGCCATGGCAACTACCGCAGCTTCACTCTCGTGATGCTTTGCATTCAAAACTGTATGCGGAACACCTTCTTTCCGAAGCAGCGAAGATACCAATTCAGATTTCTCGACTGAAGCGGTTCCAACCAAAACTGGCTGACCGATTTCGTGTCGTTTGACAATATCTTTAATTACAGCCGCATATTTTTCTTTTTCTGTAGCATAAACTAAATCCTGTTTATCCTCACGAATCATCGGCTTGTTAGTCGGAATGGGAACTACCCCAATTTTATAAGTAGAACTGAACTCTGCGGCCTCAGTCTCAGCCGTACCGGTCATTCCAGAACGAGACCCTTCCGGGTAAAGACGGAAATAGTTCTGTAGCGTAATTGTCGCTAGGGTCTGGTTCTCATCTTTGATTTCCACCCCTTCTTTAGCTTCGATAGCCTGATGCATTCCTTCGCTATAGCGACGTCCTGGCAAAACACGTCCGGTGTGCTCGTCAACGATTAGAACTTCACCATCATGAACGATATAGTCCTTATCAAGTTTGAAAAGTTCTTTTGCTTTAATCGCATTATTTAAGAAACCAATTAACGGTGTCCAAGCAGCCTCGTAGAGATTATCAAAGCCCAGTTGTTCTTCTACCTTGTCAATACCGGACTCCAAAACGCCTACGGTACGCTTCTTGTGATCAACTTCGTAGTCAATTTCGGGAACTAAACCTTCTACCAAACGCGCAAAGGTAACATACCATTCTTTGTTATCGCCTTCAGCCAACCCAGAAATAATTAGGGGGGTACGAGCCTCATCAATAAGAATAGAGTCGACCTCATCGACAATCACAAAATTGTGTCCACGCTGCACTAATCCATCAACGCTGGTAGCCATATTGTCGCGAAGGAAGTCAAATCCCATCTCGTTATTTGTACCATAGGTGATATCAGCTTTGTACTGCTCACGCCGCTCATCCGGTGTCTGCCCAGCCATCACACAACCTGTAGACAGACCGAGGAAACGGAACACTCGTCCCATCAACTCAGACTGATACGAAGCTAAATAGTCATTAACTGTAACTACGTGCACACCATTACCGTCAAGCGCACGTAGGTAGGCAGGCAAAGTAGCGACCAAAGTTTTACCTTCACCGGTCTTCATTTCCGCAATATTACCGAGGTGCAAAGCCGCACCTCCCATAATTTGCACTCGGAAATGACGCATCCGGAGAGTTCTTGCAGAGGCTTCACGCACCGTCGCGAAAGCTTCTACCATCAAATCATCGAGGGACTCCCCATCTTCCAAACGTCGACGAAATTCATCTGTTTTCGCAGCTAGTTGCGCATCCGTTAACGCCTTAAAATCTTCCTCAAGCGCATCCACCTGGTCCGCAATTTTTTCTAATCGCTTCAGGGTTTTCCCCTCGCCCATACGAAGAATCTTATTTCCCAGATTGGATAGCTTACTACCTAGACCCAACGGTTTACTCCTTATCAAGTTCCTGTAATACCAGGACAGACTTATACCCTCTCAGTCTAGCGCACTACAGATAAATTTCGCCCCTCCCGACATTGAAAAAGTTTCTAAGTTCGGGAGGGGCGAAACAATTAGTCTATTCGCTTACCTTAGCATCAAGCCTAATTACACCGTAGGTCCATCCGTGACGGTGATATACCACGCACGGCTGCCCCGTCTCAGCATCAATAAACAGGAAGAAAGGATGCCCGACTAGCTCCATCTGATACAAAGCTTCATCTAGAGTTAGACGATCCGCCTCATGCAGCTTCTGCCTCACAATTACCGGCGAATCTCCAAGCTGTTCTTCAACGGCCTGACCAACTTTTAATTCAGAAGCAGAAGGGGCCTTTTCTGCCGGCTCCTCAGGAGGAAGTATTGGCATAACGTCAGCAAATACCTCATTGACATTAGCCTGATAACGGCGACGGTGATCCTTTGCCCTGTCACGAGCTCGACGTAACCTCTCAAATAGTTTCCCCACCGCAATATCAACTGCCGCATAGCGATCCGAAGAATTAGCCTCAGCGCGAATCACCGGTCCTTTGCCAACAACAGTAATTTCAATTCGCTCTGCGGTGTCAGCCTGACGAGGGTTGCGTTCGTGGGTTAATTCCACATTTGCCGTCATAGCTCCTCGATAAAACTGGCTAACCTTAGAAACTTTATCCTCAACGTATTCACGGAATTGCGGATGAATTTCTGCATTACGAGCGGTTAAATTGATGTCCATGATCCCCTCCTTGGGAAAATGCTCAGCGGAAAACAAACGGGCCTTAGCCCAGATTCAAGAAGCAACCTCCTTTTAAATTAAAAACAAAACATATTTGTTTTGTGGCTTCAATCATACTACAATCAGCAGGAAAATAAGTGATTAAAACTACATTTTCACCTTTTGCTAATTTTATTTTTAACGAGCGACTGAGGAGAGCGAGCATATCCCTAAAATCTGCATCCCTCCTTGACGCAAGACTTCAGCGCAACTACGGACCGTTGTTCCCGTAGTAATCACATCATCTACGAGAATAACGGGGAGTAAATTTTTTACTTTTCCACGAAGATAAACTTTTCTTTGGATTCTTCGTTGCTTTCCACTTCGTCCCCGCTGCCCTAAATCAAACGGTGATAACCTCAAGCAATCATAGACTTCAACACGTAACACTTCCCCTTTTTCCTGCGCCCTACAAACCATTTGTTGAGCCAAGGCTCTAGCAAAATCTAAAGAAATATACCTCCCGCTATAGCGCCTACGGGCACGCGAAGGAACAGGAATTATCGCCACGTGAGTTTTTCGCGATACTTTTTCTGCTAGCTTATAAGATAGTTCAATAGCAATACCCTCTACGAAGCTATCTGCTGAGAAGGACAAATCATGCTTGGCCGATAGAACAAATGCCCTTCCGGCTCCTTTATATGCACACCCTGAAAAAACATATTCAACCTGAAGGCAAGAAGACAAATCTTCCCTTTCCATCCCCGTATCAAGAGCATCTTCCAAGCATCTTTCACAAGCTGTATCCCCAGGAGAAAAACAGTACCTACAACTCAGAAAAAACCTAGAGAAAAATCTCCCTACGCATCTAAGAGTAGTAAGAAAAAAATCTCCAATATTACTCATAGCACCCAGAAAATCAAAGCTAGATATCAATTGCCTACTTTCTTCCATAGAAATGGGGAAAAAATAAAAGTAGATAACTTAAGAAATAGAAAAAATTAATCCGTAAAAGCCGGATACGCAGCTCCCGTACCTAAGAGGGTCCAACGCCTTCCATCACGTTGGAATAAATGCCCTACATCATTAGTTACTAATAGTTCATTAGTTTGCTCTGATGCCGCTAAATAATTAGCTCGAGAGGGAGCATTTACTTCATTTGGCTCCGCACCTAAAGGTAACCGCATTAGAGTAACCCGCTGATTCGCATCATCGCGTAATAAAACAACGGGAGTTGTAGGAGACTCCCAAGCAGGCCAAGCCAGCACACCAGAAGACAGAGGGAAGGAAGTAATCAAGTCCAATGATTGTGGCTCTCCCCGATTGTCACGTTTTACTCGAAGTAAATCAATCGCCGGACTAGCCCCGCTGCGAATAGCTAATAGGCGGATTCCATCATTGCTTAAACGAAAAGAAATAAAACCATCGTTTGTGTACGGAAGTTTAATAGTTTTCGACGTTCCCTTAGAAGGAAATACAATTATCCCTCGTCCCGGTTGACGATTAGCTATCCAAGTCCATCCCCAAGCATCTAAATTAGGGCCGCTCACTCCTTCAGCGGAGTACAACAAAATTTGTTCCCCAGAAGTTGCATCAGCACGAATTACGTCTTTCCCAGAGACTAAAAAAGCCATCTGCGAAGAAGAACGAGGCGATAAAGCTAAATTAGAAAGCTCACCCTGCGCCACAGTAATGTTATTTAGCAAAACCCGTTCTTGCTTTGCGGTAACTATGGTTTTGCCCTTTATATAGGCTGCTTCTGTGACAGTTTTTGGAGTTTCGGGAGAATTAGCAGAAATTAAAGAATCATTGATGCTTACCGAAACCGAAAGAACAGAAGAAAGCTGTGTAAGAGTTTTTTCTAATTGCCATTGGAGCATTCCCTGCTCTGCTGGACTACGAACATTTTCTGGCGAAGAAATTTTTACCTGAGCCTGACCACCAACGATAGAAACAGTATGTGACACTAAGCTAGCTCCCTGTGGCAAAGCAGTAGTAACAACATTTTTTAATTCATCTGAAGGACCAGCTAAAAGTAACTCTGTCAAATAACTGGCTGCTTTAACCGTTGGAACCCAACGAACATCTGGAACTAGCCGCGAAGCATCAGGAGTCAAAAAGAAAAGTGATTGTTTAGAATAAGCAGATTGAAAAGCGCTCTGCGCCAAAATTAGCCCATCTGGTAGCGAAGAAATACGCCACTGCCCTTCACTATTACGAGCAAACGAAAAAGTCGCGGCTAAGTTCTCTCCCACAGCCGGAAGCGAATAGACCCCGGACACAGAAAGCGCTCCCTTACTCGGAACACGCAAAATGATTCGGTCTTCCCCAGCTACTTCAAACTTGGGATACACATCGCCCGGATAAAGGTGGATCTCCTCCTCAGGTTTCCAAGAAGAAGCAATTCCTGGCAACAAATATTGACGCGCACCATCGTAATTAGCACTAAAAGCACCAGCTCGACAAGCAGCCAAAAAATCACGTAACAAACTCTCTGGCGAAGAATCTTTAGCAGGCAAAGGCGCATTCTGGATAGAACGAGAGTCCTCGGGTAAATCAACATTCGTGGCTTCAACTGGACCAGAAACTGGCAACGCCCCACAAGCTGATAAAAGGAAAGAGGAAAATAGCGCCAAGAATATCCAAAAAAAACTACGTTTAGTTTTAATCCACATCAAAATCACCATCTTTAGTATTTTTTACATGGCTTTCAGATAGTGGGAAATCCCCCGGAGGGACTTCATAAACCTTAGTAGACTTCAAATCAACCTTACGAAATTGTGCCGCTAAAGCCGCCGGACGCTGCGTCATTGAAATAGGTTTAGTAACAATCTGCCCATCATCCCATAGCGGCAACGCACGAGAGCGAAAAGAATCACCGAAACGACGCGGTAGTGTCATCATAAAAGCAGATCCAAAACCGGGCTTACCACGAGCTTCCAGGATTCCACCATGTAGATGAACATCCTCGGTAGCAATTGCTAATCCCAATCCCGTTCCCCCAGTGGTACGCGCACGTGCAGGATCGGCTCTATAGAAACGATCAAATACCCGTGCTGCGACTTCCTCATTCATACCAATTCCATAGTCACGCACCCGGAGAGAAACAGCTTCATCGTTTTCCGCAATTGTAATGTTTACAGGATTGCCTTCAGCATGCTCGATTGCGTTTACCAAAAGATTACGGATTACCCGTTCTATACGTTTTTCATCAATCTCGACTCGTACCGGATACTGTGGAGCGCGCAAAGTAATCGGCACTTCTAGACGCATCGCTAAAGGATCATTATCAGAAATTACCTGTTGCGTAAGCTCAACCAAATCTACAAATTCATACTCCGGCTTCGCTGCCTGCGCGTCGTAACGTGAAATTTCCAGCAAATCAGCCAACATTCTATCAAAACGCTCAATTTGCCCATGTAGTAGTTCCGCACTTCGCTTAGAAAGCGGATCAAAATCTTCGCGAGCATCGTAAATCATCTCCCCCGCCATCTTAATCGTGGTCAAAGGAGTACGTAGTTCGTGTGAAACATCAGAAACGAAACGCTGCTGTAATTTGGCTAATTCATCATATTCATCAATGGTGGTTTTTAAAGAAAGAGCCATATCGTTAAAAGAACGAGCCAAAACTGCTAACTCATCGCTTCCTTTAACTTTCACCCGGACGTCAAATTCACCTCCAGCCAGACGTTCCGCAGCTAAAGCGGTTCGTTTAACCGGATCAAGTGCCCGATAGGTAAGTAACCAGATAAAAGCACCAAGGATAATAAGTAAAACAACAGAACCCGCTAAAATTGACCGTAGCATTTTTGAAACAGTCATTTGCTCTACTTGCAAACTATAGAAGATATACATCTCCTGCTCATGTACTAACGGGACGTTAATCAGACGTCCTACCACCATTCCCGGATAGGACTGACCCTTATCATCCGTCAGCAAAACTGACTGACGGAATTGTGCTTTCCCAGCAGATTTTTCCACCGCCAGGCGCAACTCATTCGAAATAACATCCGGACTAAAAGGATGCAAAATCATTACTTCGTTAATTGCAAAAGTTGTGTTCTTTAAAGGTGGGCGTAAAAGCACCACTCCTACGCCGCGTGCTCCACGTGAAGAATTACGTGCCTCGGAAATCACTGAGCCAGCCACCTGCTGAGCTTGGTCTACCGTAGTCACCGCAGCGTCAGAAAAAGTCTGTTGAGCAATCGAAAAGCGTACTGCGGCATCTTCATCAATTTGATTCACTCGCTCTTGAAAAACATCATTACGTAGATTCACCGAGACCAAACCAAACATAACAGCAACGACGATTACGCCAAGTAGCGTCAAAATGACAGAAATTCGCAAAGCCAGCGAATTAGTCACTAAACGAACAGGAAGAAAATTTCTCACCCACGTACGCCAACGCCCCAGATGCTTTTCATTTTCGGAAGAGGACTTATCTTCTCCCGAACGGAAAACTCCTAACCGACCAAAACGCGAGGAGGAACTACTTACCGGCATCCCCGGACCTATAACCTATCCCACGAACTGTCATAATCACCCGAGGATTCTCCGGATCATGTTCAACCTTAGAGCGCAAACGTTGAACATGGACATTAACTAACCTGGTATCGGCCGCGTGACGATACCCCCAGACCTTTTCTAAAAGCTCATTGCGTGAGAAAACCTTCCAAGGCTCCCTAGCCAAAGTTGCTAATAAATCAAACTCCAAAGGAGTTAAGGAAACAACTTCATTTCCTCGCATTACCTGGTGACCAGCCACGTCTATTACTAAATCGCCGATACGTAAATGCTCAGCCTGCGGTTCTTCCTGACGACGTAAGCGAGCACGCAAACGAGCTATCAGTTCTTTTGGTTTAAATGGCTTTTGCACATAATCGTCAGCACCCGCTTCCAAACCAGCAACCACATCAGTTGTATCAGATTTAGCGGTCAGCATTACGATTGGGACATCCGATTCCGTCCTAATTCGTTTGCAAATCTCAATGCCATCCATTCCTGGAAGCATAATATCTAGCAAAATTAAATCAGGCTTTACTCGTCGAAAAGTTTCTACCGCTTGGATTCCGTTATCACAAAAAGCGGCCTCGAAGCCTTCCGACTCCATGATGATGCCAATCATTTCCGCTAACGCGACATCATCATCAACTACTAGAATACGCGCACTCATAGAAACTATATTCCCATGATTTCACCATTTTTTGCTAGCGAAACAACGGCGAGTGCAATCCTTTCAAGAAAATCTTCTTTTTTTCTCCCCAACTAATACGTAAACCCTTTACACTTAAGGAACAAACAACATACTTTTAGGGAGGCCTAAAATGGGAGATGCCAACAGTCAGTGGGAATGGCAGGATGCTAATACACCACAGCAGCAGCACCACACCCCAAATGCACAAGAGCACTATCAGATGCCACAAAGCACATGGCAGAATCAAAAACCAGGAATTATTGCCCTCCGTCCGCTTGGTCTAGGAGACATTCTCGAAGGATCATTTGCGTCTGTACGCGCAAATCCAAAGGTAATGTTTGGTTTTTCGACACTGATTATGCTGATTCTAGGAATCATCCAAGCTCTTATTACATATTTTGGGGGATTCAGGGAGGCTGTACAACGCTATGAGACTCTCTCCATGCTTCGAGGAAACACAACAGAAGAAGTATTATTGACAATTAAAGAAAGCAATCAGGCCATTACGGAGATGCTTTATACCGCCCTGTTCACTTTCCCACTGTTAATTCTTTCCTCACTAATCTTTAGCGCTTTGCTAACGGGAATCTTGACCCACGCCATCTCCCGTTCAGTAATCGGAAAAGTTAGTTCAATTAGTTCTACCTTAGAATCAGTTAAGAAACGTATTCTTCCTCTAATTGCCAATTCTTTGCTGCTGGGATTAATCTCTGCCCTGGTAACTATTGTGTCCTTAATCCCCCTTATTTTGTTTGCATATCTTGCTATAAAATACCAATTAACAGCTACTGCTGGAGTCCCTCTCACAATACTGCTGACACTTGTTTTCATAGGTTCGCTCATCTATGTACACGTTAAAGTTTCACTCAGCCAAACAGCTCTAGTACTTGAAGAAATTGGCCCGTGGGCATCCATTAAACGCTCCTGGAAACTAACTAATAAAGGTTTTTGGCGCATATTAGGACGTTATATCGTAGCCTTCTTAATTATTGGAATTATTTTTGGGATAGTGGGTGTTATTGCTGGTATTCCCGGTGGTATCTTAACCCCCATAAATCCGGTATTGGGGCTGCTAGTAACAGTTATCTTTACAGCCCTTTTACAGGGACTCGTCGTACCGATTTCCTCCGCGGTTATCTGCCTCGTATATGTTGATCAGCGGATACGAAAGGAAAACTTCGATAAAACCCTGATTGCTGCTGCACAGCAATGATTTATCTATTTGCCAGTACCCCTGATGGCCCAACCGCTTCTGGTTGGGCCACCAGGGAGCTGTCACACTGGCGCTACAAAGGATTTGGGGCTTCTTGGATAGAAGCAATCCTAAGATTCTTTAATCATCTTAAAAAAATATTTTTCACAGATTCAAATGCTTCTGGCAATCTATACATATCAATTGCCGTTGTACTGGCACTTATAGTCTTAACGATTGCTATACTTTCATACCGCAATTCTCATAAAGATTACCCTGATAAAGCTATTTTCGATTCACCCCAGCAAGCCGAAGATTTAGAGGCATTCTTAACTCGCTACCTTGCCAAAGAAGAATGGGAAGAAGCATACATAACCCAGTATCGGATACTGGTATGTAACGGCATAGATACTGGATTAGTGCTTTTCTCCCCTTCTCTAACCGCCATAGAAGCTGCTGAGAATCTAAATCAAGTTTCCGAAATGAAAATAGATTTCTTGCCCTATGCCAAAAAATTTAACGGCACCCGTTTTGGTACAGAAAAAAGAACTAAAGAAGACTTTGAGACTCTCCAGGAAATTACTAACAAGATTTTTCCTAAGAAAGCAAACAAATGAGTGACCATATGCTTTCTTCTCCTCATCCCCTATCGAGCACCCGTCGCGGCATAAAAGGGAAAATAATATTTAGTATCGGCATATTTTTTCTGCTTTTATTCTTTATCTTTGGCCTATTCATAATCACGCAGCCAAGTACGCGAACGCTTGATTACTCTCCGGATAGTTATAGTCCCAATGGAACCTCAGCGCTCTCTAATATTGCTAGCGAACATCGAAAAATCACCACTTCTATATACACTGACGTACAGGCCGCCACCGCATACGCTAAAGCACGGAAAATTCCGTTAATAGTAGCTGGGGTAGATAATCTTAATAAAGACGAAATAGAAGAGCTTAAAGCGGCGCAAACAACCGTGATTTATTTAAATACGACTCCGTATTTATCAAAAAAGATAGAGAATACCGAAATTATTGCTAATCCTCTTCATAATTCACTCCCTTCCCTTTGCAAATCCATCAATATAGGAGCTAGCGCTTCGCCGCCCCTAGCCCTAAATAAAGTTCCTCCTTCCCCCTTTAATTGCTACCGAAATAAGTTCGGCGCGCTATGGCACGAATATATAAATGGCAGTGGGAATAAACGTATTATCATTTCCGATGCTTCACTTTTCATGAATAAAAATCTGGAAAAAGAAGGAAATGCCGCCATTGCACTCTACTCATTAGGGCATAATCAAGAAGTCATCTGGCTACTAGCGCTAAAGGATAAAACACCTAAGAATAATTCTCTCACGTCCCCTGCGGTTCAAAATTTCCTCTACTTTACTTGTTTAGTTTTTGTAGTAGGCGCAATCGTCCGGGGGAAACGCTTCGGTCCTTTACAGTACGAAAAGTTACCAGTTACCGTTCCGGCAACGGAAACTCGGGAAGGACGAAAAGCTCTGTATCAAAAATACCCAGATTACCAGCACGCTCTACGACTACATAGGGAGAAAATCGCCGGAATAATTCTAAAGCGTACCCTTGGCCCTCATGAAGACCTAAACAAACTAATTCCAACGTTGTCAGCCGCTACGGGCAAGAGTCCATTGGAGATTAAAGAATTATTTACTGATCCCTGTCCCAACGAGGCAGATAAATTCGCTAAAATCATTAAACAGCTAACCGAATTAAGCTAGAGGAATCAAAGTGGAAACCGAAAACCTAGACGAAACTCGACAAACGCTAATTCAATTGCGTGAAGAAATAAGTAAAGTTGTAGTTGGCTCTGCACAAACGATTACTGGAATTATGGTCTGTCTTCTTACCGGGGGCCACGTCCTTTTAGAAGGTGTCCCAGGAACGGGTAAAACCCTTTTAGTGAGGTCCTTGGCAAAAGCCATAAACGCTGATTCTAAGCGAGTTCAGTTCACTCCTGATTTAATGCCGGGAGATATTACCGGATCTAGTATCTATAACTCGCAAAATAGCCATTTTGAATTCCGTGAAGGACCAGTCTTTACGGACCTTCTACTAGCTGATGAAATTAACCGAACACCTCCCAAGACTCAAGCTGCACTCCTTGAAGCAATGTCTGACAGATCGGTTACCGCTGACGGAAATACATACCACTTATCCCCTTTATTCACTGTACTAGCCACACAGAATCCAGTTGAACAAGACGGTACCTACGATTTACCTGAAGCTCAGCTTGACCGTTTCATGATGAAACTTAAAGTTGATTATGCCTCGGCTCAAGAAGAATCTCTAATTGTCCGCTCTCATCTAGATGGCTTCACCCCAGACGATTTAAATCAAGTAGGAATTCAGGCAAGTACTACTCCCGAGAAAATATTTGCCGCCCGTAAAGCAATCCAAAAAGTGGAAGTCAGCGACAGCATAATTAACTATGCTGTAGAAATCGCTCGCGCTACTCGTAACCACCCAGCGGTAGAACTTGGAGTTTCTCCACGTGGACAAATTGCCCTATTACAGACAGCACGAGCCTGGGCTTGGCTTAAAGGACAAAATTACGTCACCCCAGACGAGATTAAACAAATGGCTAAATCTACACTTTCTCATCGAATTATCCTTCGTCCCGAGTCTTCTCTTGAAGGTACAAATTCCAATCAAGTGATAGAAACTGTGCTCTCTTCCGTACCGCTTCCACTATAAATATGTACCTGCGACCAACAGCTTTCTATTTTTTCCTTATCGGGGGGATTTTCTTCTTACTACTTCCCCTAAACAACAAACTCTTAATATGGGTGCTTCTCTACGCCCTCATAGTTTCCATAGATGCTTTCCTCGCCCCTCGTGTACAAAAATTAGAAATTGTGCGTGAAGCTCCTAAAGCCATTCGTCGAGGACAGCGCTTAGAAAGTACCGTCAGAGTTACTAACCGAACCAACCGCACCTACAATTTGGAAATAGCCGATCATTGGCCACCTTCAGCGACTCTTTCCAAAACTCCTCCTTTAGCCCAACCTTTACGCCCGAGAAAAACACTCTCTGTAACTACCGTTGGAATAGCTCAACGCCGGGGAATACTAAAAGCAGGACCGGTTACTCTCAGAGTCTACGGTCCATTAAGATTGGCCGGGCGCCAGATTTCACTGATGCCCAATTCTACTAGTTGCCTAGTTACGCCCCCATTTAATTCCCGTGTACATCTTCCCGTAAAATTACGGGCCTTAAAATTGCTTGAAGGAACCCAACGAACAATCATGCGTGGTGCCGGAAGTGAGTTTGACTCACTGCGTGAATACGTGCCCGGTGATGATATTCGAGATATCGATTGGAGGGCTACCGCACGGGCTAAAAACCCAATGGTTCGTACTTGGCAGCCAGAAAAAGACCAAAAAAATCTTATTTTTAATGATTATGGACGCTCGGGTGCCGTTAGAATCGCAGATACCACCCGTTTCGAGCAGCAAATAGAGGTGGCTCTTCTTCTTACAGCTCTGGCAATGCACGCTGGAGACAAAGTAACCTACCTAGAATTCGCGCAAAAAATTAGTGGAAAAGTAACTGCCTCAAGCTCTTCGACAATGCTCAAGGAAATAGGGAAGATAAGCGCCCAAACTACTCCAAATCTTGAAGCAAGTAATTTTCAAGAACTGGTTAAAGAAGCAAACTTGCATCTTCGTCATCAAGGAATAATTTTTATCCTTACGCACCTTTCTGGAAACCTATTAGACGATGGCTTGCTATCGGCCTGTCAAACGTTACGGCAACGACATATAGTCGTTGTAGTATCAATAGATGAAAAAGAGGATACTTTTTCCTTTATCGATAGTGCTACCCCCCAGGAATATCTACTACAGGCGGGGGAATTAGCCAGCGAGCTAGAAAGCCAACGGGCTTTAAAAATTATGCATCAAACCGGCATTAGAGCAATCCGTGGATCTACAAAAGACAGTGCCCCCAAAGCTGCAGATATTTACCTAGAGATAAAGCAACACGGATAATAAATTACTCACGCTACCGGCAAATAGGCAGAATCTGCAGAAAAATCAGTTTCATTCTTTCCCTGAGCTTTTTTCCCAAAGTAAAGAATATAAAACCACAAGAGAAATAAACTTATGCTGCCTTGAAGAATCTTCAGCCATACTGGAAGATTCGAAGGAGTAACAAACCCTTCCTGTAGCCCTGAGACTCCTAGTAAAAATACCAAGAAAAATAATACGTATAAATAACGCTTCCCTTCCTCGGCAATTACTTGCATACGAGTTTTACGTCCCGGAACGAGTAATCTCCACAAGAGGTAAAATGCCGCACCGCAAGAAAGATAAATAGCACTTAATTCAAGTTGTCCGTGCGGCAAAATATGATTAAAAAATTCTTCGGTACTTGAGTAACGAGAAACAATTGCTCCCGCTTGTCCAATCATTAGAGAATTTGTAAAAAGTACATAAATAGCTCCAAACCCAGTTATTCCCGCAGCAACTGTAATTACCGCAATTAAAGCGTTATTAGTCCAAACCGTAGCGGCAAAAAGGGAATTGGGATTTTCCGTGTAGTACTCGATAAAATGTTTGTTCGCATATTCACGCAACTGAGCTTCAGTACCTATTTTTGTCATTAAGTGTGGATTTTGTGCTAAATAATTCCACTGCATAGCAGCCACAATAAAGGAAAAAATATACGTGCCAATAATCCAGTAACGGGCTTGATAGAGAAGCGCTGGTAACTCTACTTTTATGACCCTTCCTAGAGAAGACCAGCGAATTTGTCTACGAACAGCCATCCTTGAACGCGCTCGCATATTCAAATCAGACAAATACCGCGATAGATATTCCCCATTAACGGTTGTTTTTACGCGCACTAAATCAGCACTGCTTTGGCGGTAAAGTGCTACCAATTCATCAATTTCGCTTCCGCTAAGAGTACGTTTATCGAGTAATTCCTCAAAACGTTTCCAACGAACTTGCCGAGCTGCAACGAGCGCATCTGTATCCACACATGTACCCTGCCATATATGGGGGAAAATTTCACCACGGAACACCGTATTGAGAAAAGAATAATCGTCACTGGCGAGGGCGTAAGCCTAGAATTGGAGCCGACTTCCCTACTGCGACGATTATTAGCGGGTTTTTACGACTATGTGCTCTTAGGTAGCATCGTATTTGTAGCCTGTATTTATCTGCTCCCCTACCTAGAATCACAAGTTGAAAGAAACCTATTAACCCGCTGGATAGTCATTTTTGTTATTATCCTTGTCCCTGCTTTTATGGAAATTATTACGCGAGGTCAATCCTTAGGAAAAATGCTCCTCGGAATTAAAGTAGTTAGGGATGATGGAGGGATTCCCACAAGAGGCAGTTCAGTATGGCGTGCAGTAACTATCTATTTTGAGATTCTAGCTTCACTAGGGTCAATTGCCTTAATTTCCATCATCTTTAATCCCCAGGGAAAAAGAATCGGTGACATACTTGCTGGTACGGTAGTGGTAAATAGTCAGATAGCGGGAAAACCCCGTATTATTCAACTTCCCCCCGAGCTAAAACAATGGGTGCAAACAGCTTCTCTAGCTCCCCCTCCCAACGAACTTCTAGAAAGTGCCCGTTTACATTTGCATAACACTTACCGCCTCCCCACAGATATCCGGCATGCGCAAGCAGTTAGTATTGCCACTGAGCTAGCGAGATACGCGACTCCCCCTGCCCCTACCCGTGATGCAGAACGTTTTATCGCGGCTTTCTTAGTTGCCCGACGACAAGTCGAATACGAAAAATTACTTAAAGAAGAAAAATTAGCGAAAGAAATTTCTAAAAAATTACGTTAGCTGAGGTAGGGTGAACTGCCCTATTTCCCTTCTCCCTCCACCACCCGAAAACGGGCACGCAAAGAGGTGGAAGTAAGCGGTTTTCGAGAGGCTACGCCATCTTGTCTACAAGATTCTTCCGCAGAAATATTTTCTTCCAAAAGCCGCGGTTTTTGTATGCTCTTTGCCCGTTGCGCGGCTTCTCTAACTTCCTGCGGTAGTTCTTCATCTAAAGTGCGCGGAGATTCCTCCAAAACACCTTTTAGGCACATAACTTGCCATCCTCGTGCCGGACGAAAACGACGCGCGTGGTGAATGCAAAGATCATAGCAACCAGGAACAGCCTGCGGAGAAAGATATCCAATAACTGCAGTAGCATCCTGGTAGTCATAAGTAAGGGTGACAGAAGCCGGCGCATTACATCCGGGTTTA
This sequence comes from Actinomycetaceae bacterium TAE3-ERU4, assembly GCA_019218365.1. Classification (GTDB taxonomy): domain Bacteria; phylum Actinomycetota; class Actinomycetes; order Actinomycetales; family Actinomycetaceae; genus Boudabousia. The sequence goes on from JAHUUJ010000005.1 coordinate 145,110, forward strand.
CAACATACTCTAGGATACTTCACGTATCACATGATACAGAAGAAAGAGTCTATCTAGGATACTCTAGTGGCCATGACAAACATCAACTGGAAAGTTGCGGTGACCCCAGAGCCAATGAATCGTGCCCACGGTCAGCTTATTCATCGTCGTGATAGACACGGACGTAAGCAAAGGGGTGCAGTGATTCCTCCGGGCTTACCCGGATGGATTACGCGCAAGCAACTTTTTGATGAATTTGTGATTGAGATAGGCGAATACTTAAATCGAGTTTTCGAACCAGCGCAAAAAGTCGAATTTGTAGTAGAAGAAGTGCCGCCTTCAGATCCGCCACCTTGGGAACGCGGAGCAATCAGGTTAGGAAGAGCATTTGGTTCTGACCGCAGGGCCGGGCTCCCCTGCCGGATTGTTCTTTATCGACTACCGATACTTTCACGAGCAAACTCGCAAAGAGAAACAGCAGAGCTTCTAAGAGCTGTAATGGTTGAAAATCTTGCTGCACTTTTCGGTAAACGGCCGGATGAAATAGACCCAAACTTCTAGAAAAGTTAGATTTTATCTAACCCCTGTTTCAAAAATTATTTTGCCGCTTAACTGATTTGTTGTATTAACGGCAATTGTAGAAATGAAGTATCTATTTTTTTCTTCCCGAGGGCGAATACGCAATTGGGCATAGAACGGAAAGTCAGATTTTAGCTCTACAGAAGATGAAACAGATATTTTTTTAGTTTCAGACGGATTTAGCAAGATTTTTTGTTTCCCTACAGAAACAGTTGTTTTCTTATCTCCAGCAGCTAAGACCAGACTCGCAAGAAAATCATCAGGAACCGTGAAATCACCAGAAGTTATCTTCTGTGCCGGTTGAACAAGTGCGTAATCGCCCACTTTGGTAAAGGCATTAGAGCTTTCGGATGATTCTGCTTTCTTACTTTGTGCAGGACTTATTTCTACAGCTGAAACAAGTATTTTTTTATCACTCTCAATATAGAAAGAACGTGATCCTAGGCTTAATCCAGCCAGGTCTAAATCAAGTAAAGATTTACCTTCCAGCAATAGGTCTTTACCGCCGGGTAAATCAATCGTTTTCTCACCTGCTGCAATCTTAATTGAGACTCTAGCTTGAGTTTTAGAAGTATTCGCTAATAATAGACGACCGCCTGCAGCGCTAACCTCATACCCAGGAATAACTATTTTTCCTTTTTGGGGAATGAGTGAAGGAGACCATTCGCTTCCCTGTGGGGTAATTCCATTTACCTGGTTAGTGTATAAAACTGACGAAACTCCAGGCCCTTGAACTTCTACTTCGAGGATATATGCCTCCGTAGTATTCGTGATGCTACCTAACTGTAGGCTTATTTTTTCATTACCTTTTAGGATTAGGGAACGTGGTGGCATTAACTCTATCCCCTGTGACCATGCACGCAAGGTCACAGTAGAGCTTTGTAAATTAGAGCTGGCAAGTTCTAAAGAACTTGTACCCGCCGGGTTCGCAGGAACTAAAAAGTAAAAGTGATTTGCAGGCTGTTGACAGGAAGTAGCAGCTAATCCGGAGAAACTTCCCCCGGAAACTTCAGCCGTTTTCAGTGACATTACAGCGGTTGCGGTGGGAAGAGAATTTAGTACCTGTGTTGCAAAAAGATCCGGATGATTATTTTGTGCTAATAAACTACCGTCTATTTTTGTCAGCTTTTGTACCTCGGGAGAATAAGTCGTACGGGATTGCGACTGAGGTTTTATTTCCTCTCCCTGAACACCAACAACCGTTGCAACCGTCTCACGATTGAGAGCGGGACAAATCTGTTGGAAAACACCTGACTTAGGAGATACCTGAAGGGGAGAAATATGCGGCTGGGAAAAGGCTGGAATCTTTTGTCCCCAAAACAGAGAAACAAACAATAGAGCAAACACTGTAAAAGCAATAATTACAGCTCCCAAAAGCTTAATTCCAGATTTGAAGAATCTCATTATCGTTTCCCTTCCCCTCTAGAGAAGCAAAGCAAGGATGCTAAAAGACCTAGAATCACCCAACAGGAAACTCTCCAGGGCCATAGCCACCACTGCGACCACCAAATATTAAGTTTGCCTCCTCGCGTAGTTTCGTAGGTTTGGAAATTTTCATTTAGGTTTTTTAGAGAAATCCCGTCAAGCGTAGCTTTCCAGCCAGAATCTGTATTTTCAGCTAACCTTACTTTCCCTCTTAGGACGGGAAGATTGGCGCTTACCTTCAACGAAGCTGATGGTAAATAATAAATTTCTTCTCCGGCTTCCAAAGAAGCGCGCATAGCCACTTGCCCGGTAGTAGAAACAGGTTGCGCAATCCGCCAAACTTGAGAATCTTTAATTTTGCCAAGTGGTTCTAACCCATGTACCCGATTCAACTGGGTAGAAATTTGTGTAAGGTAATCTCCCTGTCCAGATAGGACAAGCTGTCCAATACCTCGACGAGAAAGTTCTTGTGGAATGTCTGCAGGTAGGTTACCGCTTGCCAGAGTCGCTATATTTTCCAGTAGGCCAATACCGTAGCCAATTGGAGCAGCATTTGTCTCACGGGCCTTAAGATTCGCATAATCAATAAGTGCATTATGTTCCAAATAGGTAGCTTCTCCAAAATGTCTAATTTGGAGACGTAAGCTTTGATTTTCTTCCTGCGAAATAAGCAAAACACGAGAACGAGTCCCAGAATTAGCCGCAATCTTAGCTGATGCGGGCAAAGTCTGTGCAGCTCCGGCAACTATTTGAGAACTGCCTCGGGCTTCCGTTGGAAGCCTAGTTGCTCCCAGCGGAAGCAAAAGTGAAATTGAAGCTACTATTATCCCGCAGAAGGAAAAAAATGATTTAACCGCTCGGCTAGATTTTCTCAGCCCAATCTCCATCGCGGTGAGCCTATCCAGACCTCCAACTGCGGCCGCTAATAACAAAGCGTACGCAATGAGCAGATAGGGGCCAAGCCATATCTTTACCACTTCATTAGAATCGACAGCTATAGAAATGGTAGATAGATAAAGTGCCAGAGCAATAGTGCCAAGCCCAAAAATCCAACTGCCAAAAGCAAACCAACTACGTGCAGATTTAATCCTAAGGAGGGGAATAAAGGCAGCTAAACACACCATCAGACTAACAGTGACAAAAAACCATATTCCCCAATTATTAAAAGGAATATCTTCAGGCAATCCCAAAAGAATCTTCCAGGGCTGCGGCTGGGTAAAAGCAACGGGAATGTCTATAGTTCCCAAAATAGCCGGCAGAGAATCTCGGTTATAAGCCTGAATTAAGAAAGGCGAAACAAACAGCAAAGCTGGAATAGGAATAAATAATGCCCACCATTTTTTCACTGGCAATAATAGAAAACCAGCGAAAACAATAAGTATTGCCGTAACTGCAAGAGCGGGAACTGCGCTAACAACAAAAATTAAAGCAATCGCTGACAAAGCAATATAACGAGGTGCATGCCCGCGAGAACGAACCCCCAAACGCCCACGAGCGCCGAGAATTACTTCCGCCCGATGACGTTGGGAACCACGTACCATCCCCCAAAGCACATAGGGTAAAGCAGTTGCCACAACGATTGTAGAAACTCGACCGCTAAAAATGCTTAACCAGTAGGCGGGTAAGGAAATCCAAAGCGAAGTCCCAAAGATACGCAAAGGTATTGATCGAGTTAACGTTCCACTTGCTTTCCAAGCTCCAATCATAGACAGGGCAGGAGAAAGAATAACCAACCATAAAAGCGCACTAGAGGGAGAAACCCCGAGCATTGCCAAAGGAGCAAAGAAAACAGACAGCAGTCCTAAAAGAGGATCCGGTGCAGCTGCATAGCCTAACCCAACTGGAATCCATGAGCTCCAGGCATATGCCCAAAAAGCTGAAAAACTATCTGGAAGAGATGAATAGGAACCCCCAGACCAGCCTCCAAATCGTCCGGCAAAATAAGAAAGAATCACTCCCGTAACGACGAAAGCTAAGATAGCAAAACCTGCTTGCGCACGGTGGCGTCGTACTCTCAAACCAGATGCCGCGACGGGCTCTAGAACTTCTGTAGGGGCATTATCACTGCGGGCAATTTTTCGTTCCAAAGAACGAGCCTGACGCAAAAGACTAGGTTTAACTTCTAAGCGAGAAAGAGTTTCCCTGTTAGTCCGCGAAGTAGAAGCAATAGCACGTCGTGCGCGTAATAGCTTCACTGGTTTTAAGAGTAAAACCAGCATCGCTTTTAGCTCAGCTCCTGCTAAATATGCAGAACGGGTAGCAAGCCTTACCAAGGCCCGTCCGAGTTGCAGGAAGGGGAAGAAAAAAATCAAGAAAGGAAGTTGCCAAGTAGATGCGGCTAATAGCCAGTTATACAGTTGCGCTGTTCGCCGAGCTGCAAAAGACTCTGCGGGATTACCTACCGGCTTCCAAGGGGCAAAACTAGCCTCTTGATTTTCCGCATGTGGATTGTCTATTTCGGGGGGAAGAATAACTTCTGTATCACCGCTAACTAGTTTTTGGTTTGTATCTTCCGAAACGGTAGTACAAAAGCGCGCAGGAGCTGGAATTGGCAAGTCTGCTAGCGGTAGATTCCGTAAGGCACGGTAGGAGGCCTCCGCATGGAATATAAGCGCTTGCGGAGCTACCACTACCCGGTATCCAGCTAGATGAATCCTCCGACCAAACTCAAGGGATTCCCCAAAAGGCCCTAATGCTAAATCAGTTCCTTTTAATTTGTTCCATAATTCTTTTCTTAACAACATTCCCGCTGTCGAAACCGCCAGGACATCTTGCACCAAGTCATGTTGTCCCTGGTCGACTTCCCCGCGAATATTGTCGTGCCTTCGCGCCGACCGAGTAGCACGTATTCCCAGCTCTAAGAGCCTATCGGGATTAAACCAGTCTCTGATCTTCGGTCCAATAGCGCCGATTGTCGGGCCGCGTTGAGCCTGGGCAACAAGTTCTTGTAAGCATGTCGGAGCTGGAGAAGAATCATCATGTAGTAGCCAAAGCCAAGATTCGCAATTCTGCGAATCGGAAGTAACCTTATTTTCAGAGTTTGTTATTCCATCCTTGGACAAATAGTGATTTACCGCATCACCAAAGTTAACCGCACGCGAAAAATGTAAATAGGAAAATTCGTATTCGTCAGCTAAAGCTCGCCCCTGCCCCTCGGTAGAGATATCTACCAAAGTTACGGAAGAAGGGCGGAGGGTTTGTTCCCTTACCGCCCTTAGCGTTTGTTCAACAAATGGAGTATGCCCATTTGTCACCACTACAGCTTCAAATTTTTGAGACACTGGGTGTCTCACCCCCGCATTCGCTTAAGCTTTCGACGCTCACGTTCGGAAAGGCCTCCCCAGATTCCAAAACGTTCATCATTGGCGAGCGCGTATTCAAGACATTCCTGGCGAACATCACACATCTCGCAAACATTCTTAGCTTCCCGAGTGGAACCACCCTTTTCGGGAAAGAAAGCTTCAGGATCGGTCTGAGCACATAGTGCAAGCTCCTGCCAGGCAAGTACGCCCTCGTCAATTCCCGGGTTAAGGAAAGATAGGTTGTCGGGGGCTATTTCACCCTCACCGAGAATGTTCCACATTCGCAGTTACCCTACCTTTCTACCTCATTCCAAGCCTCACCCCAGCAGGTGAACTACACGCTTGTTATTTATAATCCTGCGCCTTACCTTAGTGCATTTTCAAGGTCTTGGCACGCTACAAATACAAGTCAAATTAAGAGCGCTAGCGACTTTTGTTTGTTTATCCGCCGATAAACACGCCCAAAAAGCCATAATGTGAGTTAGTCCACAACGGTTTATTTTGGTCGCGCCACCCTTGATTCATCTAAGAGAGAGTGATTAAAGCAACCCTGTCCTACCCTTAGCACTCATTAACACAAATCTAAGGTAAGCTAACGCGAGGAGGTTGTTCATGCACTTTTTGCTACTGACAGATATTGGTCAACGTATCTACCACGTAGGCGACGAAGCCATCGGTATACAGTCCGCAAAATACATACAGGAACGAGGGCATGTACCAATTCTCCTGACCCGAGACCTTCATGCTTCCCACCGCGACTCCCAACTCGCTAATTTTTCCTTAGCACGTGCTTTTCCCCTTCCCCAAAACCTAGGCGTAAGTCATCACGCTTATAAGTGGAGCCAGGAACTAGCTAAACAATTTCTCACTTTCCCCTCAGCTCCTCGACCAAGCGAAGAATCAGCCGCTGCTCTGTACGATTTAGTGCAGCAAGTACAAGAAAGTGATGGAGTAATTCTCGGCGGCGGAGGCTCGTTTAATTCTGAATACGGCTGGTTGTTCAAAGAACGTCTCCTCCTGGGAAAAATCGCACAAATGGCTGGTAAGCCCCTGGTGATTACGGGACAGACTCTCGGTCCGGCACTCAGCAAAACAGACCTTCAAATAGCTGCCGAAGTGTTTTCCCATGCTTGTTTAATAGGTTTTCGAGACAGCACATCACTCCGCCTTTTCGAACGGCATTTCCCTCACTTAAAAGCACATCTATCTCTTGATGATGCCTCCTTCTTCGCCATTGCTGAAGACACCCCCGAGAAAAAAATATCCAAAGAAGATTCTCCCCTAGTAGTTAGCCTAAGTTCTAGCGGATTTTCTAATTCGGTAGATACAGAGATAAAAAACTACGCTTCTTTAATAGATGGTTTTTACGAGGCTACTGGACATCCTTCCCTCATGGTTCCGCACATGTCCCTGCGACGTAGCTACACAGGAGACGAAGAGTTCCACTATCACCTAAAGAACAGCCTCTCATCACCTTCCCTTTTCCTCGAAACCGAAAGTGCCACTCCTTCTGCACAGCGAATCAACCAAGCCGCAATGGTACTAACTTCGCGCTTCCACCCCTTGATTTTTTCTCTTTCCCGAGCCGTACCGGCTCTTCCGATAAGCAATAACACCTATTCCCATATACGTCTCCAAGGAGCACTGGAGAATTGGGGATTAGACAACCAGTTGCTAACTGACGCAAAAGATTTATCTACTCCAACTGCCCTCGACAGGATGCTAGAGGTATGGGAAAAACGTGATGCCATAACAGGTTTCCTGAATGAACAGCGTCATTACCGGCAACAAGAAGTAGGAAAATGGTGGGATCGGATTATTGCTTCCCTTACCCAAACAAACTTACCTCAACCTAATAACTTGTGTACTTTCCAGGCCCCACAAATTATTCCTGCCGACGTTAGCTACAATCTTTCCACACAAATCGATAACCTATCAAAGCATTTTTCCGAACTTGAAGAAGAATTAGAGTCATTGACAACTCCAATAGAGGAAAACGAAAATCCATTTGTACTGCAACCTCTCGATGAGTACATTCAATCTGATCGCCGAAAAGGAATTCCGATGCCGCTTCAGTCAATAGATAAAACTCCAATAAACGATTTTCACCCGCGGGTAACAGTAATCGTTAGGACCAAGAACCGGGAAAACTTCCTTCGCCGTGCCCTTGCCGATATCACCGCACAGACTTACCGGCCTTTAGAGGTGATAGTTGTAAACGATGGAGGATCTGCCACCGCGGTAGATGAAGTGGTGTCATTTTTCAATCAAGAAAAAATCATCACCGTTATCCATAACGAAACCAGCCGAGGAATGGAACATGCCTCCAATCAGGCACTTAAATGCGCCAACGGAAAATATATTGCAATTCATGACGATGATGACACCTGGGAAATCAGTTTCCTAAAACAGTGCGTAAGCTACCTCGAAGAACACACCGCGGCTGCTGCCGTAAGCGTACGAACCGAAATTGTCTACGAAGAAGAAAAAGAAGACGGTCAAATCATTGAAACAGGTCGAGCTCCCGCCTGGCCTGAGATTCAAGCAATCAGTCTTTCTGCGCTCTTACATGCTAACCAGTGCGTTCCTATCTCATGCCTGTATAAAAAAGACGCTCTGGAGGCTCTGGGGGGCTTTGACGCCTCACTTCCAGTAGTCGGTGACTGGCAGATGCATCTGCGTTTAGCACGAAAATATGAATTCGGGTTCATTGATGGTTCCCCCCTAGCTTTTTGGCACCAGCGCCCACATTCACTAGGAAATAGCGCAAATTCAATTTTTGCAGCAGACAAGTTACACAAACATTTTGACACTGTAGTACGTAACCAAGTTGCTCGCCAACACCTAAGTGACTCCAACTACGCTCTGGGTCTTCTTCTTACCCAAAATGTCGCCAGATATCGCGAAGATGTACAAAAACACTTAACAGACACCCAGCACGAAGTTTCCGTCCGTCTCGAAGAGCTAGAAAGAAATCTTAGGGACCTGCAAAAACAACAACAGGAACTTGCAAAAGTTACCGATGAGATTGCCCGTAATTTGGAAACCCTAATAAATAAAGACGAAGCAAATATACAAAAAATGGATTGGCTCTTATATAAAGCTGACAGAAACTCATTATTTTCCTACTGCAAAATAGCGGTGAAAAGAATCTTAGGGAAAAAATAATAGAAGTTGGTGTGGGGACAAGATAAAACATCTTGTCCCCACACCAACTTCTAAAAACAGTAACTAGTCCTTTTAGGAAGAAACCTAGTCAATAGTCTTGGGGAAACGCTTACGCGGACGGAAAACTAGTCCCTTAGCCGCACACCAAACCAGCTTGGCACGGTTTTTACGCGATACCCCCGAGCCGTGCATCTGCTTAATCATGTTCTCCGCTAAACCAGCTAGGAGAGTAAGCGAACGTAGAGTTATAGCTCCCGAGACCTGATTACGCACACCGCGAGAGAACTTCCACATGTTGGAATCATTCACATCACCAAAGTTAACACCACGGTTTTGAGCCAAAAGGTGATCGACTTTGGAATCTGGCACGTAAATTCCCGGAGAATATTTAGACAAACGAGTAGTGTACTCGGCATCGTCAAACCAAATGAAGTATTCCTTATAGGGAAGTCCCATTGCCGCCGCAGCCTCACGTGAGACCATACACGAGACGAAAGAGCAGGACTTAACATCAATCCAAGGTTTACCTGCAACTAGTGGACGAGACCAATCCCAAGTAGGTTCCGGGGTATTCATTTCACATAGATTTCCATCGGTCCAAAGCACAGATGAGCAAGAGAAAGAAGGCGTCTTCCCACGGTATTCACGAGCCTCAATCACCCCATTTTCCAGATGCTCCAGGGCGTCCAAATGCGGAACAGTGTCATCATCCATCAACCAGAACTGGTCATATCCAGCTTCGAAAGCAAGCTCAATACCACGGCTAAACCCACCGGCTCCACCCGAGTTAACTCGTTCATGAACGATTCGAGAGGGAGTCTTCAGCTCTAGGGAATCCAAAAATTCCTTAGTGTCATCCGTAGAAGCATTGTTAATAATCAGAATCTGATCCAAGGGACGAGTCTGGTTATCCAACGCGGCAAGCGTCTTTTCTAATAGGGCGCGACGGTTAAAAGTAACCACGACAGCTGCAATTTTCATCTCATTTAGCCTTTTTCTGTGAATCTGCCGCGCTCTTGTCGGCCTCTTTATAGCGATCAGCAAAGAACTCTGAAGCACTCTGCAAAGATTGTAGGCGAGTAGCCATTTCTAATTGATCTTCAAGTAACGCATTAAAAACTTCGGGGTTCTTCAAGATTTTAGAAACCACATGTACCGCCTGTTTGCGGAATGGCAGCGGCATCGCTGGTAAAAGCGCACCCGCCGGAACCACCGATCGCTGGGAACCGACATCTGCTGAAAGAACCAAAACTCCCGCAGCAGACGCCTCAATTGTAGTTAGGGTAAGTCCTTCGTTATCTGAAGAAATCAACAAAATATCAACTGATTCCATGAAAGTTGGAACCGGGCCCCAAGAACGACGCTCGATTACATTTTCCAGTCCGAGATCCTTGATTCTTTGAGTAGTGTAGGCATCTAAGTCACCCGAGCCTTGCATCAAGAACTCAACCTGGTCACCAAACTTGTCATGTAGAGCCTTAACTGTCTCTACAAACAGGTAGGGGCGCTTTTGCAAGGAAAGCCGTCCCAGGAAACCGATACGCAAGGGCTTAGAAGAATCACGAGCGCTTAGTTCCTTTGAAATTACCTGCTCGTGCCCACCCATTCGAGTAAGCGGTCGGTAAACCACCTTTTCCGGATTAGCCCCAGCCTCCAACAAATAAGTATCACGCAAAAGCGGAGAAATCACGTGATGAAGATCAATTGCATCACTCTTATGACGCGAAAGAGTAACGAATCCACCGCCGCGGTGCTCTGTAATATGCGTGGTGTCATCAATCACTACCTGCGGCAAAGCCAACTTGATGTCTCGTGCCGCATTGTAAGCACTAAACGAGTGGTGAATGTGTATACGTCCAACACGATATTTCTTTAACATCCGAGGAATGAAAACACGCTGGTCGTCACCATCATCAAGGGCATGAGTAGTAAACATGACTACATCGGAGCACTCCTGTGCGCGCTTAAACATGCGCTGCGGGGCAATCCTATCGAAAGTCATAATTACCCGATATCCCGCTTCTTTAGCTAAACGAGCTTGTTCAAAAGCCCAGCTTTCCGCGCCGCCAGCCTCTGCCCAGTGCATTGCAATCCACATGCACTTCATGTCCGGCTCGTAGGGCATGATATTAAACCAACGGAATACCGGCTCCGGATAGTATCCCCACTTCGCGTTACGAGACTGTCGGTAAGTATCCAGCAACAATGGAGTACGCTTATAGGCTTCAGAGTATACCTTCGACAAAACACGCTTAAGACGCCCATCACGACGCGCAAAGGTAAAGTCACCTCGTCCCTCTAGTAGTTCTAGCGTGGGCAGAGCCAAAACCTTGCGCTGTTGTTTTATATCAGATGATACTTCCGGGCCAGACGAACGAATCACAATTTCTCCGTGGAACCCTTGTGAATATCCGCTAGCAAAATCATAAGAGTACGGAGTAGATAGATTCAGCATTGGTTCCGAGTCCTGCAGATGAACTTTCAGGACAACTTCCGCACGGGGAATGGTAATCGTCAGCGGCAAGATAGCAGCGACCATCCACTCAGTGCCCAGAGCTTCAATTACTTTTGCAGCCTGCTCGTCTACCCTAACCGATACGTCATCGACTTCTAGACGTTTGGTTAACTGCGCAGACAGCTCTTTCAGATTTTCCATCATTTCTACTTCCTCAAAACCTTTACGGCTTCTGTACACGGACCGGAATAAATAACCTGTCCCTTTTCTAAAACTATCCCTCTGTCACACAAGCTTGCAACCATATCCAAATCATGGCTCACAATCACCAGGGACTTGCCCTCCGAACGGAGCTGCTTAATCCGCTTTATGCACTTGCGCTGGAATGGCTCATCACCGACGGCCAAGATTTCATCAATTAAAAAGATGTCAGGGTTAGTATGTACTGCAACTGCAAAAGCTAAACGCAAAAACATACCCGAAGAATAGAACTTAACTTCCGTATCTATAAACTGTTCGATTTCCGAAAATGCCACGATGTCATCATAGGCAGCATCTATTTCAGCCTCGGTCATCCCCAAAATTGCCCCGTTAAGGTAGACATTTTCCCGCCCTGTTAAGTCAGGGTGAAAACCGGCACCAACTTCAATTAAACCAGCTATCTTACCGCGCAAACGAATAGTTCCCCGGTCAGGGCGCATAACCCCGGAAATCAATTTCAACATAGTTGATTTTCCCGAACCGTTAAAACCTAAAAGAGCAACAGCTTCCCCCGGCTTAACATCAAAAGAAATATCTTTTAGCGCTTCGAAAGTATCAACCATTTTGCCGCGTTTGCCCGTAAGTGACCAAACCAGCGTGTCTTTCAGCGTATGCGTACGCCGAAGCATAAAGATTTTCGAGACGTCCTCAACTTCAATTACCGAATTACTCATCACAGCTCCTGCGCAAAACGCCCGTCAAGACGGCGGAAGAACCAGTCCCCCAGCACCAGAATGAAAAGGCACAATACCGCGGCAAAAATGGACCACTTAACAATAGAAACGGGGAACTCGCTATTTACCCCCGCAGTTGGCCCCCAAAATACTCGGTGGAACATCATCACAATCGGGGTAATTGGATTAGCCATGTAAATCTTCCACCAGAAAGTTCCCTCAGCAATCCGAAAAACGTCCTGCCAGCGATACAGTACAGGCGACGCCCAGGTAACAATCATCAAAATCAAATCAACAAAGTTCTCCGCATCACGGAACATGACATTAACTGCGGAAAATAATAGGCCTAGCCCGAGAGCTAAAGCAGTAATCAGCAAGAAAGCAAAAATACCCAAGCCTATTTCGTAGATTCCAGGACGCCACCCGTAATACAAAGCCCCAAGTATCAAAATCAGCAGCTGAGGCACAAAATGCACGAACGCTACCGCCACGGATGAAACAGGAAATAGCTGGCGTGGAAGATAAATTTTCTTTACCAGAGCCGAGTTTCCCACTACCGAACGCGTAGTGTTAGCAAATACCTCGGAAAAATAGTTAATAACTACCACTCCGGAAAAAAGATAAACAACGTAGTTTTGGATTGCTTTATTTTGGGCCATAAAAACACCCAAAGCTACATAAAAGACCATGAACTGCACAGCCGGTTTAGCATACGACCAAAGCATTCCCAATATTGAGCCACGATAGCGAACTCGAAGTTCTTTATGAACCAAAAGATTCAACAAATAGCGATGACGAATGACCTCAATAAGCGACGGGGATTTACCCGGCACCCAGTAATCATTCTTGCTGGCTGCCTGCACTCCCATCAGTCCTCCTTAGAAGGCTTTAGCGGCGCACCGTCACGGAAATGAGGAGCTACCTTATTGTCAAAAGCAGTTAGGGCAGACCCGATTGCCATGTGCATATCAAGATACTTGTAGGTACCCAAGCGTCCCCCGAAGAGAACCCCTTCTTCATCAGCCATCAACTCGCGGTACTTTTCTAAAGCAACACGATCAGCGGCCGAATTAATCGGATAGTAAGGCTCATCGCCTTCCTCAGCAAAACGTGAGTATTCCTTCATGATTAAGGTCTTATCCTGCGGATAATCACGCTCTGGATGGAAGTGACGCGGCTCGATAATACGCGTATAAGAAACCTCAGCATCGGCATAGTTCATTACCGAAGTTCCCTGGTAATCCCCCACATCTAGATGCTCAGTTTCAAAATCAATCGTACGCCACGAAAGGTGTCCGGCACTGTAGTCAAAATAGCGATCCAACGGTCCGGTATAGACAACCGGTACCTTGCCTACTAAAGCTTCCTTGTTATAGGGCTGAGAGGTATCAAAGAAATCAGTTTCCGTGAGAATTTCAATGTTCTCACTATCAGCCATAGCCTTAATCCAAGCGGTGTACCCATTAGTGGGTAGTCCTTCATACTTATCGTTAAAATAACGATTATCGTAGTTATAGCGCACAGGCAAACGCGAAATAATCGAAGCCGGCAAATCCTTTGGATCAGTCTGCCACTGTTTTCCAGTGTATTCCTTAATGAATGCCTCATACAGAGGACGACCGATTAAAGAAATACCCTTATCGTTAAGATTTTCTGGATCTTTTCCGGCTAGTTCCCCAGCTTGCTGGGCAATTAGTTCCCGAGCCTGGGTCGGAGAATAGGCAGCATTGAAGAACTGGTTAATAGTACCCAGGTTAATCGGCATCGGATAAACGACACCCTTGTGATTAGTGTAAACCTTGTGGACATAGCCGGTAAATGAAGTAAAACGGTTCACATATTCCCAAACTCGTTCATTCGAAGTGTGAAATAGATGAGCTCCGTACTTGTGGACTTCAATCCCCGTACGAGGATCAGCCTCGGAGTAGGCGTTACCACCAATATGGTTACGCTTTTCAATAATTAGAACTTTTAGGCCAAGCTCGTTTGCGCAACGCTCAGCTAGGGTCAAACCAAAGAAGCCTGAGCCGACGATTACGATATCAGCTTTCAACACCTATCTCCTTAAATCCAAATGGCCTCGCAAGAAGAACCACTTATCAATTGTTTCTAAACACTGTAGCCTACCATCTCCCGAAGGTAGCATTTAGCTATGTGCGTTTACGCAAACGCAACGAAAGTCTATAAACCATCCTACGTACTCCCGTAGGAACAAATCTATACCCCCCACGAACCGCTAGATTTCGCATAAATTGGGGCCAAGAAATAATTCCAGCCCGCAACATTCTAGTTTGCAAAGCCCATTCACTACGTAAAATGCGTAATCCGCCACGCCGCTTATAAGCCCCGGCCCCAACTCGATACAGGACTAAAGGCTCCTGCAAATTAGTAGCTTTAACTCCCGCACTAATCATCCTGGCAAACAACCAATAGTCTTCCATCAAGTCCAGATGCTCATACCCACCGCATTCTGCCACGACCTCGCGATCATAAACCACAGAGGGGTGGTTAAACGGGTCACGAAATGTTAGCAAGTGGTGAATTTTGTCTTCATCAGCCGGCTGCAAACGAATATCACCTAATTCAGATTCTTCACACGCGAATTCCCGAATAGCACTTCCTACCAGCTGGTATCCCTGCTCCATGAGGGGAATCTGCCTAGAAAAACGCTCTGGCAAAGAAATGTCATCAGCGTCCTGGCGAGCCACAATCCGGTATTTACAGCGACTAAGACCAGCTTCAAGGGCACGTGCCAAACCCCCGTTTACCGGCAAAGTAACCAAAGTGGTAGGCACTCCCCCCGAGAGAAGTTCAGCATTTTTTAATACGTTCGCTAAAGAATCTCCAACTGGGCCATCTTGCACAATCACCAGCTGAGAAGGGACAAGCAACTGTTCCCTAGTAACCGAAACTATTGATCGCTCCAGAAAACTAGAATCATCCCCCGCATACACAGGCAAGAGGACACTAAAGTTCCCCGTTTTACTCGCCTGCACAGCCTGACTCCCGTTCTAAAGCCGCAACCTGCTGGGAAACCGGTGTTGAAGCGAATAATTCCATATTGCTAGATGGCCGGGAAAGCCCCTCTTTCAAGCCCAGCGCCCCCGCCGCCAACAAGGTCTTTCGATCAGGTGATTTTACAAAAGTACGCACCCAACGAAGCAGTGTTGAAAAGACATACATTCCCCCCTCGAAAGGGTTAAAAGGAAAGAAACGCAAATAAGTCCAAAGCTTATTGCGAACCTCAAACCGGAAACGCTCCCCCGGATCAGCATCTGATGCACCAAGTTTCTTCGTCAAATGCCTTACTACAGAGGCCGGAACATACAAACCAACCCGATGACGAAGGATTCGTGCCGAATACTCAAAGTCATCATTCCAAAGGAAGAAAGCGGCCCTAGGTAATCCCTGACGTCTAATTTCTTTTGCCTCAACCAGAATCGATACAAAAGACGAAGTACGAATTTGCCTTGCCGCAACCTGTCGAGCATGCTCG
This sequence comes from Actinomycetaceae bacterium TAE3-ERU4, assembly GCA_019218365.1. Classification (GTDB taxonomy): domain Bacteria; phylum Actinomycetota; class Actinomycetes; order Actinomycetales; family Actinomycetaceae; genus Boudabousia. Next base: position 160,449 of record JAHUUJ010000005.1, read on the forward strand.
TGATATTGCCGAGCCAACCCTACTCTCGTTCGTGGACAGTTCATAGGGTGCTCTGTGCCATCGCGCCAAATCGCTCTAGAAGCCAATAATGCAGGCTTACCTGGATAACTTTCCGCCGCGCTCAAAAGCTCAGCTAAAGCACTAGGTGTAGGGATAGTGTCATCATCCATAATCCACACCCAATCAAGGTCTGGATACTTATCGAGAGCATATGCAATTCCTGCAGAGAAACCACCAGCCCCGCCTGTATTAGTGGGTAAAGTAACAACGTCAGTTACAGTCTGTGAATTAGCTAAAACCTCCGCCGTGGCATCTTCCGAAGCATTGTCTACCGCCACCACCGCAAAAGGCTGATGTGTCTGCTGCGAAATCCCTTCAATGCAGCGGGATAAAAGTTCAGCCCGGTTATAGGCGACCAGCACCACCGCGACCTTCATAGATGACATCATTTCCATATTCTAAGCACCAATCAGTGGGAAATAAACTAAGCCACGCTATCGCCAATTACGATTCGGGGAATCCCCTTCCACAAATCACGCTTAGTTACCCGACGACCATCCGCCAGTAAACGTATACCTGGGAACTGCGCCGGAGTAAGATCACGATATTCGCCATGATCGGTCTGCACTATCACAACATCTACTTCATCCCCGAGGACGTGCGCGCTAAACCCATATCCTTCCAGCTCTTGCGATGTGTACATCGGGTCATGCACACTCACCTTAGCGCCGCGACTCTCCAGGGCCGCAACAGTAGGAAATACCCCAGAAAAAGCAGTTTCCTTAACTCCGCCTCGATATGCTGCACCCAAAACAACTACCCGCAGGCCCTCAATCGACCCGAGAAAATCTTCGACTCGGGAAACCACGTACTCTGGCATTGCAGCATTAAATTCACGGGCAGTACGAACAATTGTTGCCTGAGAATCAGTTGATAAATAAAGACGTGGGTAGACGGGAATACAGTGCCCACCAACAGCGATTCCAGGCTGATGAATGTGGCTATAAGGCTGGGAATTACACGCCTCAATCACCTTTTGTACGTCCAATCCAACTTTATCCGCATAAACTGCAAATTGGTTGGCTAACCCAATGTTTACGTCACGGTAGGTAGTTTCCGCCAGCTTTGCCATCTCCGCAGCTTCAGCGCTCCCCATATCCCACACTCCATTGGGATGAGGAAGGTCAGGACGCTCATCAAACTCCAAAACGGCCTCGTAGAATTCTTTTGCCGCCTTAGTCCCAGCTTCGCTCAAACCACCGACCAATTTCGGATAGCGACGCAAATCAGCAAAGACCCGACCTGTTAAAACTCGTTCGGGACTAAACACAAGATGGAAATCGCGGCCTTCTTGCAGACCGGAGATTTCCTCAATCATCGGCTTCCAGCGACCACGCGTAGTACCAACGGGCAAAGTTGTCTCATACGAAACTAAAGTTCCCGGTTTCAGATGTTGTGCCAACGACCGAGTTGCACTATCCATCCAAGCAAAATCAGGCTCCCCACTCTTGTCATCAACAAACAGGGGCACTACCAACACAACAGCCTCGGCAGTAGGAATTGCCTCCGCATAGTCGGTGGTTGCTCGAAGACGACCCTCTGCAACAAGCTTTGAAAGACGCTCTCCCAACTCGGCTTCCCCGGGAAATGGTTCCCGCCCCTCGTTGATGGTGGCTACAGTATCGGCGTTAATTTCCACCCCGATTACCTCATGTCCGGCAGAAGCAAAAGCCACCGCCAAGGGCAAACCAATTTTTCCCATCGCCACAACCGCAATGCGCATTAATAACTCCTTATTACCGTAAATACTGAAATCAGTTTATCCCTCTATACCGACGCACCAAAGTCAAACTCGCCAAACCCTATTTTTCATAAGGAGGCCAGGGGAAATCTGTAAAGTGCGTATCGCAATAGTCAAAACGCCAAACTCGGACGTTATTTGCCACCTCAACCAGGCTGAAATCATCCCAGGTAAAAACGTTATATAGCCCCGGACTACGCAAAACTAAATCATGCCCACCAAAACGAGACTGCGGATCGTCATAGAAATAGCGAATATTATGCTTGCGAACAATCATGCAAACTCTTGGGTCAGTCCGAAAATGCGAAAAATTCTTTCGTAAATACCGACCGTCCCAATCGTAACGAGAATAATTCTGCTGCTTTAAAATCACGTCCACATTGGCTGTTACCGGTAATAGCGCAGAACCGTTCGCCGCTTCCCCCAAGACCTTTTCACCCGGTTGGACAATCTGTCCCAAGCGCTTTTGCATCGAAAGCTCCCCCGGAGAAAGCTGACGTAAACGCGGGTCTAGAGTGGAACGATAAAGCGTTGCGGTAAGCGTGTCTCGGAAATTAGTGCTGGCAGCAACCACTAGGAAACTAAAGGCCAAAAGCACCGAAAGATTAACGGCAAAAACCTTACGGGGGCCGAGTTTAAACAAACTATTAGGAATCAGCCAACGAGAAATTTGATCAACTCCACGAGCGGCCAGAGGAATCCCTAAAAGAGACAAAATTGCCATCATCCGGATGGGATCAGAAAACCACCAACCCGTCTGAATCGTTAGGAACTTAATTGGAACCAAACAAGAAAAACAGAGCAGAGCGTACAGCAGATAGCATCTGCCAAGCCAATCCAAGCTCTTTTTTCGAGCCGCAAATATTCCTATCAGCACCAGCGGAACCAGCGCGTTTAAAGCTAGCGTGGAAAGAACAGAACCATCATTGCGTTGATAAAGACGAATGACCGACAAGAACTTAAGGGGCCACAAATCCCATGTGGCGGTTTTTATGTGCTGATAGGACAAAAACACGACGATGGTTTTCCAATTCCAAACTAGCCATCCCAAAAAACCGGCTGACAGACCTAGTACCGCCCAGGTAGTAAGTCGACTAGCGCGCCCGCAAAGAACATCTCTCCATCCCCAGTAGGCAAGAGCCAACAGCAACGGTAAGAACAGGTAAGCCACGGAAATAACGGCTGAAAGATGGGTAAAAAGAGAGCCACATATTGCCAAGAAAAGAAGAATCACCGAGGCAAATAAAAAATTCTTCCCTCGCGAAAGACGAACCTGGCCAAGATAAACCACAAACGCTAATATTCCGGGGATAATCACCATCATCAAGGCATTAGGCCAGCGGGAAATAACATGAGTCATCGCGGTTGGAACCGCGGGAGCAGCCAAAATTACCAGGGGAATTGCGGCCACAGCCCGCGGGCGATTCGGAAGAATCATCTTTCCAAATACAAGCATCTGCTGAATCCAGATTAGAGGTAATACCGCCAAAGCAGCATTTGTCGCGCCGATTACCTGGTCGAGTGGAGCAACCACCGAAATCCACTCATGCCAAGCTGGAGGATAGAAAATCTGGGTTACTGAAGGCCCGTAGAGCGGAGCAAGCGCAGAAAATGGTGAACCATTTTTATAGGTTAGGATGGACCAAACGCCATTCATATGAAAAAGCGAGTCAGAATGCTGTGGGACTACCCCGACTAAATGTAGCCGCGGGATTATCGTGACGAAAACTAAAACCGAAATTATGGTTGTTACCCTAGCGGGCCAATAAGAAAGCGGGGAGTCCACCCTGTCTAAAGGGGCTAAAAGCTGTTTTCCATCAAAACGGTGGGCAAAAAAGTTAGCTAATAAAATCCATAAAAGTAAAACCAACAAAATCGTTGGATGCCACCACTCTATACTGAGTATCCTCATTAAGGTGGCGGAAGAAGCCAGCATAAAAATTGTTAAGGCCGGAGAAATTGCGCGAGCTAAAGATCCCCTTGCCCCAAACTGAGCTAAAAGTAGGTAACCGGGTAGGTAAAGCACGGCTAATAGCGCCAGCGATAACACCGCAAATGTAACCATTGCTTTCCCCCTTCCTCGTTTTGCAGCTAATAGAGTCTAGCCCAGTGGATAGTGAGGAACAAAGTTTGTCATATAATTTTGGGTATGAAGGTACTCTCAGTCGTTGGGGCTCGCCCCCAATTTGTTAAACTTGCACCCATCGCCCACGCTTTGAAAAAGGCCGGAGCACAACACGTGATTGTCCACACCGGGCAGCACTACGACCGAATGCTCTCAGATGTTTTCTTTAGCGATTTACAGATTCCCGCGCCAGATGAGCATTTAGGAATTGGATCGGCCAGCCACGGCCGTCAAACCGGAGCCATGCTTGCCGCAATGGATGAGGTTTTAGAAAAGCACAATCCCGATTGGGTTTTGGTTTACGGAGATACGAACTCTACGCTCGCTGCCGCCCTGAGTGCAATTAAGCTTCATATTCCAGTTGCTCACCTAGAAGCTGGGCTACGTTCATTTAATCGGGATATGCCCGAAGAACATAACCGCGTTCTTACAGACCACTGTGCTGACTTACTACTGGCCCCAACCGAGGTAGCGGCAGCACACCTGGCAACGGAGGGGCTGGCTTCACGCTCTGTCATAGTCGGAGACGTAATGACCGATGTTCTTTACCAAACACGCGATGCAGTTACCGGTCAAGCTAACCCAATTACCCAAGAGCTATCATTTGCGCCCGGCACCTATTCTTTAGCGACAATTCACCGTCCGGCTAATACAGATACGAGAGAACAGCTTCAAGCTGTGGTAGATAGCTTGAAGGCAATTGATCACCCGGTAGTTTTGCTGGCGCACCCTCGACTACGGGCAAAGGCAAATGAACATAAAATTGAACTTTCCGGGGGAAATTTGCATCTGCATGAACCGCTTGCTTACCCCCAGCTAGTGCTGGCGGTAAGCGGAGCACGCGGCGTGATTACGGACTCGGGGGGTCTGCAGAAAGAAGCTTTCCTCCTACGTACCCCCACTACGACAGTGCGCACCGAAACAGAATGGGTTGAGACCGTCGAATTGGGTTGGAACATTTTGGCATACCCTGGCGAAGAGTTAACCCGTGCGGCTTCGCGCCCACGTCCTACAGATACTGCGGCCGCCCCCTACGGAGATGGTCACGCGGCACAGAGAGTCGTCCAAGAGCTATCACGGAATCTGCGATAATTATTTTCGGGAATATCTACCGATTACTTCCTCAACAATTTGAGAAACCCGCTTCCCGGCTTTCTTTAAGGACCTATTTTGCTCTACCCAAGAACGCAGGTTAGCTCGTTCTAAATTAGCTTCGAGGAGTTCTGCCATCGCTTTTGCGATGGCGGACTTTTCATACTGGCAAACTATCCCTAAACTATGTTCCGCAATATCGGCTGCGGCTGGGCCAACTCCCGCATATACGGTAGGTGTGGCACATGACCATGCGGCATATAGTTTAGTCGGGTAGGCGTAATCGTATCCCTGTCCTGGGACGATTGAGACCAAAGCTCCACTGGCCTCACTAATCCAACGAGCAGCCTCTTGCGCTGGTAGCAAGTCAGAAGTGACTATCCTGCCACCAGATTTAAGGGCAAGGGCATTAATTTCATCCTGCTCACTACCCTGGGACAAGAATAGAATCTGGTGGTCAGAAAGCCGCGGTTCTTCCAGCAGAGCCTCGGCAAAAATTTTTGCTCCCTGCCATTGGGAAGCCGTTCCCGTATAAATAAAATATGGGCCGACAATTCCCATTTTTTTCTTTTCGTTATCGCTCAAAGGTGCGCCTGAGTTAGAAAATTGTTCGGTATTTATCCCGTTTTGGACCACATGTACATTACGCGCTCCTAATTCACTCACGCGCTGTCCGACCTGTTCGTTAACGGCAATCACCGCGGCGGCTCCACGCAAACAAAAACGTTCCAGAGCCTCAACGAGACGAGCTGCGGGGCGAGGCAGCATATTCGCTACCGCATCGGTGGCTACATCAGCGGAATAGTAAATATAGGGGCGTCGGCGTATAGCCGCGGCAAGACGCACAACGGTTCCCGTAGTGGGAGGCGGTTCGCTCACTATCGCACTAAAACGCGGAGCGAAAAGAATACGAAAAAATAGGGGAATATCAAAGCTTGCAAAAGGCAGCATCCCTCGTACATACCCTTCTTTATCCCGCAGCACGGGGGCACGTTTAACGACTACCTTAGAGTCATCAAAGTTAGGTGTTGTTTCTGCGGAGCTAAGCGCTCCAGTAAGCACTCGAACCGGACGATATTTAGCGGCTTGCTTTGCCACAGCAGTCAGGCGAAAGGCGGCCGCCCCGTTTTCGGGATAGAAAATTCGGGTTGCAATTAGCAATGGTCGCATTCTTAATTCCTCACTTTGCTTAGGCCAATGCTTTAAGATTAACGATTATTAAACATATAGTCTCAATAGAATTAACGTGAAGTAAGGAACGTCCATGCCAGATTTACTACTTGATCTTTCCTACCATGAGCAAATAAACGAAAAATTCTATTTTTGGGATGGCCTGGGCGTAAACCAGCCTGATGAGATTAAAGACGCTTGTGATTTGTCAAAATTACGGGGACATTGGTCAGCTATTTTACTTTCTGATAACGAAGTCAAACTGTGTGCTGACGCTTTTCGTTCACGGCCCCTCTACTACGCTCTAAGCGCTACTGAGATTCTTGTTACAGACGATTGGTTTAAAGCTATCGAATACGTCGGATACACCCTAGACGAGGCTGCCTACGAACAATTGGCAATGGCGGGCTTTGTTTTTGGGGAAGCTACCTGTGCAAAAGGAATCTGGCAGGTTCCCTCGGGACAAACCGTAAGCATAAACCTTGATACCTGCGAGGTCTCACATAGTTTCGCGCGCACACCTCTGTTTGTTAAAGAAAAAGAACAAAGCTCAGCACAGTTCATCACCGCCTTAGATAAAGTCTTTAATACGGTGATGAAAAGAGCCGTGGACTCCTGTCCCCCAAACTCAAAGATTCTTCTTCCGCTTTCTGGCGGCTATGATTCGCGTCTCTTGGCCGCTTGGTTCGCCAAAAACTACAACGGCCCAATTTTGACTTTTAGCTACGGTAAACCGGGCTCGCGGGAACTGGAGATTTCAAAGCAGGTTGCGCAAAGTCTAAACCTGCCCTGGCGGGGAATAGAAATGACTCCGCACGAAGTACACAAAGAATGGGGAAAACCCCAAACTGCGCAATTCCTCCGCGAGGCCTTTAGTGGTTTTTCCCTCCCCCACGTACAAGATTGGTATGCGCTTACAATTCTTAGTAAACAGGGCCTTTGCAAGCCCGGCGACACGGTATTCCCCGGACACACTATTGTTGATAATTTCCATAACTTAGAGCTTTTAGATAGTGAGCCAATCAAAGCGCGCGATGTTGCCGCAGCTATCTTTCACAAACACTGCGTAATGCGTCCTCGGATACATACAGATAAAGGGGAATTAGCTCTCAAGGTTTACCTACACGATTTTCTCTCCGAGGTAGGTTTTGAGGGAACTGCCCGCAGCGTACAACGCTGTATAGAAGGATTTAATTTCTGTGAACGCCAGACTAAATATATAAATAACTCCATGCGCGCCTACGAACATTTTGGATTACGTTGGGCAGTCCCCATGCTAGATGTTGAGTTCACTGAAACATGGTTAAGCGCTCCCCTTGGACTAACCATAAAGCGAGGCACCTACGAACGTTGGATCGATTCTTTCTTTGCCTCCCTCACCCACGCTTCGCCGGCAGTCTACCAAGGAATTGCCCATAGACTTCCCCCAAATCTTCGTAGAGGCCTAAAGAAAGTAGCCGCAACAGCTCGAATTGATAAACTTGCTACCCGCACTGTGCAGGCTAGGACATGTCTAAACCATCCACTTGGATTTGAACTATTTTCCGGTAAACTATCTCGCCCGGAACTGACGATGCTATACCTCTTTGGACAACCGGGCAACGGCCCATGGGTAGATCAGTTTATCAAAGATACCTGGCACCCAGATTTACAACTTTTTACTCCCCTTGAGGATGCCGATTAGCACTTAGAAATTTCTCTTGCGCTTTTGCATAGAGAAGTTCGCTATTACGTACAAATACTTCGGTAGAAAAACGTTTTTTAGCTAAGTCCCTAATCTGCTCTCCAGGTGGAGCCTGCTGATAAACACGCTCTAACTGATGAGCTATTTCTTCTATATTCCCAACGGGCGCTAAGAAACGATACTCCTCTAATGTATAGCTTCTTCCACCCCAAGTGAGCGTAGCAACAACAGGGGTCCCGCAGCTTTCAGCCTCTGCAATTACGGTCCCTGCGGCTTCCAGCTCCGAAAGAAGCACAAATACGTGAGCTTGCGCCATTTCTCGTCCTACTTCGGTGCGTTCCAAAGTTCCTAAAAATTGCACCTGAGCGCTAATTCCCAATTGCTTAGCTAATTTCCGATAGGGACGGATTGATTCCTCACTACCTCCTCCAATCCGCAAAACGGCCTGTGGATGTTTCTGCGAAAAAAGTGCAAAAACCCGCAAGAGGTCATCGACTCGTTTCCCGCAGTCAAGGTGAGAAACATGCAAAAGCGTATATTTATCTGCTTTTTGTATTGGGAGAGAGAAAAACTCTTCCATTACCGGGAGCTCCAATAAATCCCATGAGCTTCCCCAATGCGCCGAAAGCTCATCCAAAAAAGCCTGCGAAACAGAACTACGAATTTGGGCGCCCTTTACCGCCTTTTCTAGCAAGCGTCCTCGCACTCCCCACCGCGGGCGTTCCAACGAGGAGGGACGATGCTCAGTCAACATCAAAGGAATCTTCAAGTGGGTGGCAAGCGGGAATCCAATAAGCAAAGCCGGATAAATAGAATGACAGTGCAATATGTCGGGGTGAAAACCACTTTCTGCCAAGAATCTAAGTAGATAACGACGTATAAACACGTAGTGCAATTTTTCTAAATATCTAAGTCCAATCGGCCACGAAGGGACCTTAAAACGCAAGACCCGAATACCTTCCTCGACAGACGAGCAAAAACCCGCTCCTCGCCAAGAAGTAATAAAAATTGGCTGTGGAGCCAAAACTACAACCTCGTGCCCTGCATCTCGTAAGAAACTAGCCTGCTCTTGGAAAAACGACCCGTTAAAACGATTTTCTGAACTGGGATACCAAGACGGCACCATTAAAACTTTCACTGCGCTCCCTCTCGGTCATAAGCCGCGGATACTCGCAAGCTCAGAGCAATCATCAGTAACAGCATACCGGCCATAATAAGAGCCAGAATACGGATAGTAACTACATTCGAATAGGGCGTAAACCAGAGGAAAGAAAGCGGTACTATCGCATAAAAAATAGCAAATCCAAGCATTAACTGCTGCTTTTCAGTAACCACAAAAATATAGGAAATCGGTGACGAAGCCAGCTGCACATACAGCCATGGAACCAAAGCCTGCGCGTACAAGCCCGCATTAGCCCAATCAGCCCCCAAATACCATGTCAAAAGAGGAGGAGAAACAAAATACAGAACAAGGAAAGGAAAGAATCCAATGACGAACGCGCGACGGATAGCTTCCCACACGAGCGGCCGCATTTGCCCCGGCTCCAGATTAGCTAAGCGCTGGAAAAATACTTGTGCGATCGCCCCGTTAATTAAGGCCACCGGGGCCTCCGTCAAAGCCCATGCTTTGGAAAACTCTCCTCCCATCGCACTTCCAAAAGTCATGGTTAAAAGCAAAATGATTCCGTTAAAACGAATGGCATCAACCAAAACATTCGGACCGTTTAAAAGGGGCATCTTGCGATAGCGCCACGCTAATTTTCGCAACGAGGGAGTATTTTCCGGAACTGGCTGACGAACCTGCGAAGATTTGTGGAAAATAGTTGCCCAGGCAAAAAGTTGCCCCGCAATTGTTCCGATTAGCAATCCCACAACGCTACGTAGCCCCGAAAATCCCAAAGCAATCTGACTAACTAGAATCCCTGTCGTCTGCTGTGCCCGGTTAATAGCAATTGCGCGATAATTTTCTTTCCGATTAAACCAAAATTGAATTGCCGCAGAATCCGCAACTAAGAAAATTGACACTCCCACTACAAGCAGGCAGGAAGCCACTGTAACCCCGTAACGAGAACGGAGGAAAGGAAAAGCTATTAAAGCAACTACACTAGCTGATAAAGAAGTAACAATAATCGAGCGTGTAGCTAAGCGCTTTAGCTGACGGGCCTCGTCGTCATTTTTAGGCAACATGATAGTCATGTCATAGCGAAGCGCCGCCACAGAGATTAAGATTCCAGCCACTGCCGTATATACGACCATCTGACCAGTTACCTCGGGAGAGTAAAGGCGCGAAAGTACCGGTTGCAGCAAAATACCAACTATCTGAGCTGCTGCGGTTCCCGACACTAAGGTCAGCATGTGGGTGAGAAAAGGACTGCGCGGTCCCGAAGAACGTTTCCTAAACATCCCGCTTTACCCCGGTCAGATCTTCTGCAACGAAACGTGCCCGTGCCAACCAAGTATGATGATGCCGAGCTTTTTCGACCTTTTTAGTTACCTCGGTAATAAGCTGAGGGTTGCTCACCAAGCTGTCCAACAGTTCTTTTAAGCTCTGTGCTTTGTAGGGAGCTACCCAACCGACCTGATTTTCACCAACAAACTCAGCGACCAAAGTACCCGCAGAGGCAATAACGGGCTTAGCGTGTCCCACATACTCGTAAAGTTTCATCGGGGCGGCAAACTGGCGATACGGGTCCGGGCGCATAAACAACAATCCCGCATTAGCCCATTTATAAAGCTTTTCCAGTCCCTGACCCGACTCGTGAACCACCCGTACGTTTGGTGGCAGCTCAATCGAATCACGCTGAGCCTCCCATCCCTGTTTCCCCGTGCAAACAATCATTTCCACCCCTGGCAGGTCACGCAGAGCGGAAAATACCTCATCTAAACGGTAGTGTCCGCCGAGGGCGCCAACGTACAGTAAACGCAGCGGGGACGGGTCTACCGTCGTATCTACCAAGGCCGCTCCGGGAGGAAGAGCACAAAAAGTTTCCGGGTTAGAGATAACCAGATGTTCCCCCATCAGCAGCGAGGGGAGATAGAGACGAGAAACAAAACGACGATACACACGCAAATCAAAACGATATAAACGTGTCATTAAGAAAGCTAAAATCTTACCTACGCTCTGTTTATAATCCGCAAAAGCCCAATAAATATCCCGATAGAACAGACCTACCGGAATGTTAGCGCGCGAACAAGTAGCAAAGATTTTAGCCTCAAGAAAAAAGTGGGGGGGAAAATGTTTTTTCCCCGCAACCGCGTTAGGAATTGTTGCAGATTCGCTATAGCAAAAATCAAATTTAACCCCCTGTGCCAGTAGCGCCCGCAATTTTTTAAGTGCATCACGACGAGTGCGGGCAGTTCCAGTCAGGTCAAAAACCTCATATCCGGCCTCTACAAAAGCTTCTTTCATCCGCACTGGACGAATCCCCGAAGCTGCTTTCGCCTTTGGATCTAGAGCAAATGGGGCATGGAATATCATTCTTCGCACTTATTTTTGCTCCTTAACTAACCGGCCTGAAAAGCACCTCTTGGGCTACCCTATTAGGGAGGATACAACCGACGAGGGACGAAACAATGTTATACGACAACGCAACGCGCGTCATTCACGTAAATAACGTCGCCCAAGTTCCCCAAACCCTGGTAAGCGCCGCACGCCAAGCCGGACGTAGTTGGGTTTTACATAAGATTCCTCCCGCAAGCCCCACCCCAAAAGCCTTGAAGGCCCGCTATGAAGACGCAAAATCCTGGTTCCCCGGTAGACGAGCGGGAGAGATAATACACGTTCACTATGCCCCTAATGGATACTATTTCTGGGGTGCTAAAGCAAAAAAAGTGCTTCATTTCCACGGCACAGATGCCCGCATAGACTCAACTCAACCCATTAAAAGAGAACTAATTAAGATATCAATTGCGCAAGCAGACGCAATTGCCTACTCCACACCAGATTTAAAAGAACATCTAAAGAAACTCACCGATCGTGCGGTTTATCTTCCTAACCCCGCCCCACCTATCCCACCTGACCTACCTGAAGCTATCCGCGGGCGCATTGTCTTTAATACTCGCTGGGATGAATCAAAAGGCGGACTATCACTTGTACGAGCCGCTCAGCTACTAGTTAGAAATGGTTACGAAGTAATAGGATTCAACTGGGGTGTCTACGCCCCTCAGGCAAAAGCTGCCGGGGTTAAGCTACTTCCACTTATGTCGCAAGATAAGTTCACAAAGTTACTTTCCAGCGGGGAGTTAATTGTCGGGCAGGTCGAATTTCCAGCCCTTTCCATATCTGACATGCAATCCCTAGCCACGGGACGTCCGCTCATCGCAATTGGCCCCAGCGAAGAATGCCCGATCATTCGTGCCACCAGGAAAAATCTTAGCGAGGTATGTCTTGAAGCTGCCCGTACCCTGATGGGAAGCAGCTCCCCCGCACCGCGTACATGGTTAGAAACCCACCACGGTGTCAAACATTGTCTAAAGCAGTGGGAAAAACTTTACGGGGCCCTCTAGGTATGCCCTAAAGAACCCCGTAAAGAATATAAAGAAGCACAAAGCTAGAGTTTAACCAGCTCTCCCTCATTCTCGGCAGAAGCCAAAATTGCCTCAATCACCCGCAAAGTCTGAACACCTTCATCCATCGATACATGATCGTTACGAATCCCCAAAATCGCATCTCGGAAATTCTCCTGCTCCACGCGCAAGGGTTCACGCTTCTGCAGGGCAAAACGAGTTACCTCTCCCTCAGAGACGCCTCGGAAAGCGGCAATTTGCGACCATTCTAAAGGAATCTCTCCATTACGGTAGAAAGTCAAATCTCCCATTGCAGTATCTGCCACAAAAGCTCCAGCTTCCCCCGTCACAATCGTTGTGCGGTCTTTGAACGGAGTCAACCAGTTAACTAGATTGCTTACCAAAACCCCATTTTCCATTCGCCCAGAAACCGTGACCATATCTTCATGTTCCCGGCCGGAACGATAAGCAGTTTGCGCGCTTACCGAGGCATAGTGGCTACCTGCTACCCAAGCGCATAAATCAACATCATGTGTTGCTAAATCTTTAACTACCCCAACATCGGAAATTCTAGCCGGGAAAGGAGACTGGCGACGAGTGGCAATTTGGTATACCTTCCCTAATTCACCTGCAGCAATGCGCTTACGCATTTCCAACAGGGCCGGGTTACAACGTTCAACGTATCCTACTGCCCCGACTAGCCCCGCTTCACGGAAGGCTTTCGCTACCCGCTCACCCGATGCAACATCCGCGGCGATTGGTTTTTCTACCATTGTGTGCACACCTGCAGAAGCTAGTTCTAAAGCTGTTTCTTCATGGTAGACAGTCGGCACAGCCACTACCGCGGCATCTATCCCAGCTTTGATAAGGGACTTAACATCCGGGAGTACTTCCAGTTCTCCGGCAACCGAAAATCTATCTCCACCGGGATCTGCAACAGCAACTAAATCTACGCCTTCAGTCTCACGAATTACGCGCGCATGGTGACGGCCCATCGACCCCAGTCCAATTAGACCAACTCGGAGATTCGACATCAGGCACCAGCTCCTGCCAGCTCGTTCACAGCCTTTACAATTCGTTCTAGGTCAGACTCGCTCAAAGCGGGGTGAACTGGCAAAGAAATTACACTCTTGGCAGCTTCTTCAGTTACCGGCAATTCCAAACCGGGAGCGTAAGGAGCTAAGGAGTCTAAACGGTGGTTGGGAATTGGGTAGTAGACTCCACAGCCAACCAAATATTCTTCACGCAAACGGCGAGCAAAATCATCACGGTCTTGATCTACCACACGAATTGTGTACTGGTGGTAAACGTGCGTAGCTCCCGATGCTACTTTAGGGGTAAGGACACCTTCGATATTTTCAGTTAAGAATCTAGCGTTCTCCTGGCGAGTACGTGTCCAGGCATCTACTTTCTTGAGCTGTTCTCGCCCAATTGCAGCATGAATATCAGTCATTCGGTTATTTAGCCCAACCAGCTCATTAGCGTACTGACGTTCCATCCCCTGGTTACGCAGCAAACGAACGCGACGGGCAAATTCTTCGTCTATACAAGAGACCATGCCACCTTCCCCGGAGGTCATATTCTTGGTCGGGTAAAGGGAGAACATACCAAATTCACCAAAAGAGCCAACTGGCTTGCCATCGAGGGTTGCCCCGTGCGCCTGAGCAGCATCTTCGAAAATTACTAGACCGTGACGATCAGCGATTTCCTGCAGTTCCTTCATCGCTGCCGGGTGTCCATAAAGGTGCACAGGCATGATTGCTTTTGTGTTTTCGGTAATGGAAGCTTCGACGCTCTTAGGATCTAGACAGAAATAGTCCAGCTCAATGTCAGCAAATACAGGCTTAGCTCCGGTAAGAGCTACCGAATTTCCCGTAGCAGCAAAAGTAAAGGACGGAACAATCACCTCATCACCGGGACCAATTCCCGCGGCCAATAGCCCTAGATGAAGTCCTGAAGTTCCTGAATTAACCGCTACGCATTCACGAGAATCAACAAAGTGCTCGGAAAACTCACTTTCAAAAGCCGCTACCTGCGGTCCCTGAGCAACCATTCCCGAACGCAAAACCGCATCTACCGCGTCACGCTCTTCCTTTCCAATTAACGGACGAGCAGCAGGAATCATTTCTAGGCTCATTAGTCTTCGACCTCTTTCATTAGCCCATTATCAATTTGGTATAGCGTCCCAGTTTTGGGGCACTTAAAAATATCTTTATTGTCTGTCGGGTCCAGTTTATGCCCGGCTTTACCAACCCACCCTATTTGCCTGGCCGGAACTCCGGCCATCAACGCATGAGCAGGCACGTCACGAGTCACCACAGCTCCCGCGGCGATAGTCGCCCAAGGGCCGATGGTAATCGGAGCTACGCAAACTGCGCGAGCTCCGATAGCTGCACCTTTTTCTACCGTAACGCCCACTGGCTGCCAGTCGTGTGCATCTTTTACAGTGCCATCAATATTTACGGCGCGTGGATTGTGGTCATTAGTTAAAACTACCGCCGGGCCGATAAATACTCCATCAGCTAGTTTTGCTGGCTCATAGACCAGGGCATAGTTCTGAATCTTGCAATTATCACCGATTTCAACACCGGTTCCGATGTAGGCGCCACGACCGATAACGCAGTTCTTACCGATTTGCGCATCTTCGCGAACTTGGGAAAGATGCCAGACGGACGAGCCAGTACCCACCTGAGCCCGGGGGCTAACATCCGCAGATTCGACAATTCGAGGCATTGGTTTTCTCCTTTTCAACTGCAGATATACTACCCCAACCCAGGAGGTTATATATAGCTACTACGTCCCAACTTTGGCACCTTCTGAAATCATCTGAGAAAATCACAGCATGGATGTTTCTTTCACTGATACTTGGATTGTGATGCCGCTGTATAACGAGGCGAGTGTCATCGGCTCCGTAATCGGTGAGATACTGCCTGTTTTCCCCAATATTCTCTGCATTGATGACGGCTCAAAGGACAACTCTGCACAGGTTGCGCTTGAAGCTGGGGCACATGTAACCACCCATCCAATCAACCTTGGTCAGGGAGCGGCTATTCAAACCGGTATTGAGTACGTGTTGAAACAAACAGACGCTAAATACCTAATTACTTTCGATGCCGACGGGCAACATCGTCTTGCCGATGCTCAAGCCATGCGAGAAAGAGCTGCGACCGAAGACTTGGCCATCATATTTGGGTCACGTTTTCTCGGCGCCCCAGTTGAATGCGGCTGGCTAAAACGATTTGCCCTGCAAGCAGCAGCAGCCTTTACCCGCCTCCGCGGAGGACTAAATCTTACGGATACTCATAATGGGCTACGTCTAATTCGCCGCGATGCTTTTAGCCAGATTAAAATTACCCAACACCGAATGGCACATGCCTCAGAACTGGTAAATCAGCTTGCGGAAACTAATCTTCCCTACGCAGAACAATCTGTTCATATTCGTTACAGTGACTATTCCCGCAGCAAGGGACAGTCTTCTTTAAATTCCGTAAATATTGTCATAGACTTGCTAATCAAATGATTAATTTATTTTCCGCGGTTCCTTCACAGGCGCTTTTACCTGAACACACCATCATTAAGTGGCTACTGGGAATTGGGCTTACCCTGATTCTTATTTTCACTCTACGTATCCGCCCTGGACAACGTACCTTAGCGATGCGGCGTTTGTTTCTCCTCGGATTCTTAATTTTTGCTTTCGTAGCTGTTCTTTGGCCTTCTTTTATTACTAAAATTGCCAACTTAGTTGGCGTTGGTCGAGGTGCAGACCTTCTGCTCTACCTCTTAATTATTTTCTTCTTTGCTAACTTGGCTTCCTCTTACAGGCGGCGAGCAGACATAGACAATCGCATTACCGAGTTAGCGCGTTCAGTCGCTCTCCAGAATGTGCAATATCCTCTAGATAAAGAAAAAGTTGATGTTCCAGAAACATCTTCCTCATCCGATTCCAGCCTGCTCTGAGAGATTTTCAAATGAGTGATTCCCTCCCCTCTTATGCCCCGAAAAATCCACGTCGTCGGCCGCGGCCAAGCGATCTTTCCCGGCCGAGTTCATCCGCTACCGGCAAGGCAGCTACACCGACTCGCGCTGTTTCTTCACCTCAGCCATCGGAGCAAAAAGAAACTCCGATAAAACCAATTCCTTCACGCCGCAGTGCATTGGCGAAAGATGATTCTAAACAAGCACGGCACGTCCGTGCGGTATCAGCTTCATCTAAAACCTCTCCGCACCCGGAAGGAAGGACCCCGGCGGCGCTCCCTTCTTTCCCGCCTCGCAATTCCTCCGCTCCAGATCAGACGATACCTTCCTTTTCCCCGACAGTTTCCCCAGCGCAACCGCGTATTTCTAATTCTTCCCCTCCGCCTTCCCAGCCTCGCGCCAAACGAAAAAAGCGCAAGTTTCCCATTGCCCTTTCGCTATCTATGACACTATTGCTAGTTCTATTGATAGCCTGGCCTGTCTTTCTTTACACCCTGGTGGGAAACCACCTGGGACGAGTAGATGCTCTCTCCACATTTCCTAACACTCCCGGAGTTACCTATCTAATTGCTGGATCAGACGCGCGCGGGGGTGAAGGCGGTGCGCCTCAGGACGGCACAACGGGAGAGCGTACAGATTCTCTTATGCTTATTCACAAAGCAGAAAACGGAAAAACCGTAGTAGTTTCTCTTCCCCGTGATACCGATGTAGAAATCGCCGACCATGGCCACAATAAATTAAATTCTGCGTATGCTTTCGGTGGCCCCAAATTGCTAGTACAAACTGTTGAAAACTTAACCGGCTTGAAGGTAGACCATTTTGTCCTCGTTAAGATGGGCGGGGTTGCGCAGATTGTTGATGCTCTTGGCGGGGTTAATTTATGTCTTGATTACAACGTTAAAGACCCTAAGTCGGAACTTACTTGGAAAGCCGGTTGCCATAATGCAAATGGGCACACAGCCTTAGCGTTTGCACGAATGCGCTATCAAGATCCGCGCGGAGACATCGGGCGACAAGAACGCCAGCGACAAGTAATTTCAAAGGTAGTGAAAAAGGCGTCATCATCTTCTGTCCTTCTTAATCCTCTCACTACCTATGAGCTGGCGATGGCCGGTTCTAAAGCGCTAGATGTGGATGATTCAATGTCCCCCTATGCTTTAGCTAAGCTAGCTTTTGCCTACCGTTCCGCTGCAAACCAAGGGCTTCTCGGCACTCCCCCGATAGAAAGTCTCAACTACCGTAACGGGCATGGTTCTTCCATAAAATTAGATTCCCAAAAAACCCCTGAATTCTTCAAGAAATTGAAAAATGGAACGCTTGAAAAAGACGATCTAAATGTATTTACCGGTAAATAAAAGTTTTGGGTTGAGGAAAAATCCTCAACCCAAAACTTTTTAGAGATTTTCGATTCTCCTTGGCCCAGCCTGCCATGCACGCCAAGCTGAATCAATAATTTCTGGTAGATAATGCTGGGCTTTCCATCCCAAATCAACCGCAATACGAGTAGGATCACCAATTAGCTGAGGCGGGTCACCAGCACGTCGGGGTTCAATATCTGCGGTAAATTCGATTCCGGTAGTTTTCGCAATCTGGTCAATAACTTCCTTTACCGAGCTACCTGTTCCAGTTCCTACGTTAAAGACACGATGTTCGCCAATTCTGTCTGTGGACAGATAGTCTAAAGCCGCTAGGTGAGCCTGTGCTAGGTCCATTACATGGATATAGTCGCGAATACAGGTTCCATCTGGCGTAGGGTAATCATCACCGAAAATCTTTGGAGAGCTTCCTTTTGCCAAACGATCCAAGACCATCGGCACCAGGTTCAAAACGGCAGGGTCTCCCAAGTCATCCCAACCGGCCCCGGCGACGTTAAAATAACGCAGACCGGCCCATTTTAAATCCCATGAGCGTTCACAGGCAGCCATCATCCATTCACCGATTAGTTTGGTTTCTCCATAAGGGTTAATGGGGCTCTTATGGATATCTTCCGAAACTACTTCTACCGGAGGCATACCATAAACCGCGGCAGAGGATGAGAAAATCATTTTTTTAACTTCCGCGGCTTCCATCGCAGAAAGAACATTAGCTAGCCCGCCGACGTTCTGCTGGTAGTACCACATTGGTTTTTCAACAGATTCTCCAACCTGCTTACGAGCCGCAAAGTGAATAACCCCTGTTACCTCGTATTCACGCATTTTTTCCGTTAGTACAGAAACTGCCTCTGGCGAGGAAACATCTAGTTGTACTAGCTTGGCATCACCGATTCGGTCTGGGTTTCCGTAGCTTAGGTCATCAACTACGATTACCTCTTCACCACGTTCTTGTAAAAGACGCACTACATGGGCGCCAATATATCCGGCACCGCCGGTAACAAGAATACTCATCTCCTACTTTCTACCTTTCTTTTAGGAAATTATGAAAGAATCCTCACCGTCTTCTGAAGTAACTTGAGCATCCAAGTTCTTCCCCTTATTTACGGCAATTTTCCTAAGTTCTTCGCGGTATTCACCAAGTTTGGCAGTAAGTCCCTCATCACCAATTGCGAGCATCCTTACGGCCAACAAAGCAGCGTTTTTCGCCCCACCAATCGAAACTGTGGCAACTGGGATACCCGCTGGCATCTGCACAATTGAAAGTAATGAGTCCATTCCATCGAGGTGACGTAAAGGGACTGGCACCCCAATTACCGGTAATGGGGTAAGTGAAGCAACCATTCCCGGTAGGTGAGCAGCTCCACCGGCACCGGCAATTATTACCTCGACCCCGTTTAGGTGAGCGCTTTTGCTCCATTCCATCATTTCTTCAGGCATTCGGTGAGCTGAAAGCACCTTGGTCTCGTATTTGACCCCGAACCTATCAAGAACTCGAGCAGCGTTACGCATTACTTTCCAATCAGAGTCCGACCCCATAATGATGGCGACGCTCATCCTATTCACCTCTTAAAATTTTGCAGGCTAATTCGGCCTGTTCTAAAGCCGTTTGGTAGTTATCTCCCAAGACGTTTACGTGTCCTAGCTTACGTCCAACTCTAACGGTTTTACCGTATAAATGCACGCGTGCCTGGGGAACCCGCCTCATCACTTCGGCAAGCGCCACGCTAGGATCACTAAGAGATGAGCCAAGTAAATTAACCATCACGGTATAGGGTGCACGTAAAGCAGTATCACCCAATGGCAAGTCACATACGGCCCGTAAATGCTGCTCAAATTGACTAGTCACCGCACCGTCAATTGTCCAGTGTCCGGAATTGTGAGGACGCATTGCAAGCTCATTTATAAGCAGACGCCCATTTCCTTCTTCCCAAAACATTTCCACCGCCATCACCCCGGTTACGTCTAATTCCTGAGCAACCCTAATTGCAATTTCTTCAGCCTGACGAGCAACCTGTACGGGTAGAGAGGGCGCTGGAGCCACAGCACTGTAGCAAATCCCATTTTTCTGAATAGTCTGCACTACCGGCCAACTACGAATTTCGCCCTCTATCTTAGATCCATCAGGTAAAACTGTAATTCCAGAGGAGCGACGAGCTACTAAAACAGCTAATTCACTACTAAACTCTACTTTTTCCTCGGCAATTAATTCCCCCGATGCCTCAATCCAGTCCTTAGCCTCGGCAGCATTATTAACAATTCTTACCCCTTTACCGTCATAGCCCCCACGAGCAGTTTTCAAAACTACCGGCCCACCAAGGAAATCAATGAACTCATCTAATTGGGAAGATGTTTCTATTTTTCTAAAACGAGGCACTGGAAAACCTAAATCAGCTAATTTTTCCCTCATTAGTAATTTATCCTGGGCAAAACACAAGGCTTTCGCAGCGGGATGCACAGGCAGACGAGATTCTAAATTATGAAGTGTTTGAGCCGGAATATGCTCATGTTCAAAAGTTGCTACTGACACACTCTGGTCAAGAGTTTTCTCAATTATTTCCCACTGGCCAGGTAGAGCTAATACAGAGTCAGGGATGACCTGTGCGGCAGAAGAATTCATATCCTCCGTCAAAAGACGTAGATTGATTCCCAGGGCAATTGCTGGTTGTTGCATCATCCGCGCCAACTGTCCGCCGCCAATTACTAAAACCCGCTTGCCCATGTTCACCTTTTCTTTAGTGTAAACGTGTCCTGCGTCGCCCAGAAATTACCAAGGCTCCGTTATCTGTTTCATTAAGCTCTGTATTTCTTGCCGCTGGTAAAGTTACCAGGAACGTCGGGGGACGACGCTGAGTCAAAGTTAAGCTTCCACCATCGGAAGTAACAAGAGCACGCGCAATTCCCAGCCCCAATCCAGTAGAACCTCGCCCCGAGAATCCTTTTTCAAAAATCTTTTCCGCAATTTCATCAGGTATTCCGCTACCTTCATCGGAAACAGAAATTAAGAACCCAGCTTCAGCATCTGATACATTCTGCGCTAAGACCCTGGTGGTTCCACCACCATAGTTTAGAGAATTTTCCAATAAAGTTGCCAAAATCTGGCTCAAAGCTGCCGGGGTAGCCAAAACATTAGTAGTTGAATCATCTTGGAAAATAAGCTGACGATTAGCCCGCTTAAATGCATCTTCCCATTCTTCTTGCAAGGGTGAAAAAACTTCCAATACAGACAGAGACTGAGCAGTTCCCCCTCCCCGCTTAGAAACTTGTTTCAACAAGACATCGATAACTTCAGCAAGACGTTCTGTCTGTCCAATGCAGGCCTTTACCTGCTGGTCTATCTCAGAATCTTCATTGAGATATTCAATTTCTTCCAGCCGCAAGGACAAAGCCGTTAAAGGCGTTCTAATTTGGTGGGAAACATCCCTGGAAAACTGTCTTTCCGCAGCTATCCGCTCCGCCATGCGTTCAGCGCTGCGAGCAAGTTCTTCTTGTACCAAATCAATTTCTTCAATCCCTGACTTGGCCATCTTTCCCCGGAGTTGTCCCGCACCAATTTGCTGTGCCTGCGCCGCAAGAAAAACCAAAGGTGCAGAAATCGTCCGAGCCGCCCGCTTTGCCAATAAATAACTAATTAAAAGAAGAAAAGCAGCGCCCGCTAACACACTGATGTTGGAAATAATTATCCATCCCAGCACCTCGCTAACATCTCGCTGCGCAACTAGCTCAGTACCATTATTCAGAGTACGAGAAACGCTCAAACGGGGAAAAGGCAAGGGCTCCCCAACCGTATATTCTTTTCCAGATGGATTAACTAAATGTATGTAGGCAAAAGGACGATTAGGGTCACTTTGCCAACTATTTAGCAAGATTTCTGGCCGAAAAACAAACGAAGGCGTTGAATTTAAAATCTGCGAAAGAGCGTCCACCCGCGCCTGAAAAGCATAGGAAGCGTTATTCCACAAAAGCAGAGAACTAAAGAAAGCAGTCGGTATAGCAAACATGGCAACAGCAAAAAATACTGCCCCTACTGTCATCCGAACAGCTAAACGTTGCATATGTCTAGGCTATTAGAAAAATACTAACGACCGGAGGCCTCGAAACGAAAACCCATTCCTCGCACGGTTGAAATATATCGCGGATGAGACGCTTCATCATCCAGCTTTTTACGCAACCATGAGATATGCATATCCAAAGTTTTAGACGAATTAGAAGGATCAGTTCCCCATACTTTACGCATTAGGGTCTCGCGCGAAACCACATTTCCCGCTTCTGCAACCAGTAGCGCAAGAAGATCAAATTCCTTCGAAGTAAGCTGTAGCTCTTCCTCGTTCTTAAACGCACGGTGGGCAGCCATATCAATGCGAATGTCCTGAGATTTCAAATCAACGCTGGCGGGTTCTTCAGAAAGAGAACGGCGCAACAAAGCACGAACGCGAGCCATAAGTTCAGCCAGTCGGAAAGGCTTAGTTACATAATCATCCGCACCAGCGTCAAGACCAACGACCATATCAACTTCTTCAGTACGAGCCGTAAGAATCAAAATAGGAAGCCCCAGTCCCCTAGCGCGAACCTGACGCGCCACGTCCAGACCATCCATATCAGGCAAACCCAAATCCAGTACTAACAAATCACTGTCGGCAACATCTTCAAGGGCACTTGCACCTGTCTCATGAACTCGTACTTCGTACCCTTCACGGTTCAACGCACGAGCCAGTGGCTCACGTATAGCAATATCGTCTTCAACCAGCAGAACTTTACTCACGGTGCTAATCATAGTCTAAAGGCCACTTTACGTCCACTTTACTGTATTGAACTTTTTTGAAGAATTTTACGAGCCAAAGAATATCTATCCACCGCTCCCAAACCATGCATTTGTGCAGGTTCCAGAGCCGTCAAAGAGTACCCGCTTCCCCACGAGGCTTCAGAAATAGATTTAGCAGTTTGCGCGTCCACACAGATAGACCCTTTAGGTGCGGTATCCACAAGTCGCGAAGCTAGGTTTACCGGCGGGCCATAAACATCACCCGATCGAGAAACCACAAATCCTTCTACTAAAGAAGCTCGTACCGGCAAAAGCGTAGGATTTTGCTCAAATGTCTCTACCAAAGCACATACCACTTCAGTAGCGGTTTTTAGGTCATCAGCAATATAGAAAACGGCATCCCCAATATTTTTCACGATTCGCGCACCACGCGAAGTAATCACATCACGCGCGGTGTATTCAAAGTTGCGAATTAATTTCGATAATCCGTTTGCCCCCAAATTAGCCGAGGTGGATGTGTAAGCCACCATATCAACGAACCCCAAAGAACGGCGTAAAGGATATCGTCCAGGAGAGGTTCTCTTATGGTTACGTTGGCCATATTCCCCATGGGTTCGTTCCAGTAAAGAAAAAAGATGACGTCGCATCGCATAGCGAGTTTGACGTTCTAAGAACGGCATCAAATCATGCATCGTATCTAGCATTTCCTGACGCGCCGAAACATCGTCTAAATCATGACGTCGAGCGCAGTCCTCAACGACCGCTTCAACCTGCCAAAGCGCTAAGCGATCAGCGGTATAAGAATTTGCCCGCAAAAGAGAAATTAAAGTGTTGTCATCAATCCAACCGCTATCTAGCAATTTTTTGGATTGTATCAACGCGTCAACATCCTGTCGGGTAAAAACCAAATCGTCCTCGGCGACATTAGCAAACCCCATTGCCCGCCAAAAATCCTTCGCTCTTTCAAGGCTTACGTTGGCTAGCTGAGCTAATTCTTTGATGGTGTAACAGGGTTGGTTTCCCAAAAGTTGATTGCGCAGACGCTGCATCACCGACTCCTCCTTTGAGTCATCGGTAGAGTCATCTAAGTTCAATGTTCCCTCGCTCACACATACTATCCTAAGCCTTAAAAGCAAAAAATGACACATAATACATTCATGAGCAGTATCGATTTCATTCTCGCCTCCCAGTCTCCCGCAAGATTAAAAACCCTAAAAGATGCTGGAATAAATGCCCAAGTGAAAGTATCTACGGTAGACGAAGATGCCGTTAGTAGGCTATTTCCTAATTCCACACCGGAAGAATTAGTTACGGAATTAGCTAAGGCAAAAGCCCTTAATGTTGCTGATACTCTTAACACTGCTTTATCGCAGACTCCCTCTCTCGTCGTTGGAGCAGATTCCATGTTAGAGATAGACGCTCACCTACAGGGAAAACCTCACGAACCCCAAATCGCGTTAGAACGCTGGCAAAAGATGCGTGGAAAAACTGGAATATTGCATACGGGACACGCAATTTTTATAAACAAAGCAGCCGTAGGATTAGCCTCAAATACCCTCCAATCCAGCGCTGTTCACCCCTACTTACCCACTCATATTGGTTTGGAAGAACGACAATCGGGAATTATTCTTTTTGCTCATGCACAAACTAAAATCCTTTTTGCCAATCTTTCAGACAGCGAGATTCAAGCCTACGTAGATACTGCAGAACCATTACAGGTAGCAGGTGCCTTTACAATTGATGGACTTGGCGGAGCCTTTGTGGAAGGAATTGAAGGTGACCCACACAGCGTAGTTGGTATTTCTTTACCCCTTCTTCGCCTAATGACTAATCGAGCCGGTATCGCCTGGCATTCTCTCTGGGAGAGCGCCCGGAACTGCTAAGCTATCGTCATGAAAAAATGCTATGCACATGCAATTGGTCTCGGTACTGTCACCGAAGCTGGACAGACTCTTGAAGTTTGGTATCCACAACCTCGCTTAAGCGATTCGTCCGATTTCCCAGAGTTTCCCGAATTAGAAAAAGAACTACTTTCCCTGGAAGGAAAATGCGAAGCTCGCAAAGTCAATACTAAGACTTTCCGAACAAGCATTGAGTTATCACAACCACCGACAGATACTGCCGACGCCTACCTACGTCTACATTTACTATCCCACTGCCTCGTAGAACCAAACAGCATTAATCTAGAAGGTATTTTTGCCCAGCTCCCAAACGTAGTTTGGACTAGTGCCGGCCCATGCTCCCCCGTTAATTTTGAAGAAACTCGCCTGCGTCTACGTAAACGAGACGGAGTTGGTCCAACGGTAAAAGCAATAGATAAGTTCCCGGCTCTCCTAGACTATGTAGTTCCTACCGGTGTAAGAGCCGGAGACGGAGCCCGCCTGCGTTTGGGAGCACACCTAGCTCCCGGAACCACTGTCATGCACGAGGGATTCGTCAACTTTAATGCAGGAACCCTCGGAACTTCCATGGTTGAAGGACGTATTTCTCAAGGTGTCATTGTCGAAGATGGAAGTGACATTGGTGGCGGAGCTTCCACTATGGGGATGCTCTCCGGCGGCGGTAAAGAACGTGTTCGCGTGGGACGTGGTTGCCTCCTTGGCGCAGAATCAGGACTGGGAATTGCCCTCGGCGATAACTGTGTCATCGAAGCCGGTCTCTACCTCACCGCGGGAGCAAAAGTTACCGTAGTAAGTCCTGACGAAACCGAATACGTTGTAAAAGCTCGCGACCTTTCCGGGCAAAGCGACATCCTGTTCATCCGCAACTCACAAAGCGGACGAATTGAAGCTCGCCCGCGTACCGGAAAACGCATTGAGCTAAATAGCGATTTACACAAAAATTAAAAATTAGAGCTAAACAGACGTCGACAGGCGTCTTCCACCTGGTTGTCCCCGGCGGTTAAGGCCAATCTAATGTGAGATTTACACTCGGGAGTCTTTCCATAGAAAGTTCCGGGGGCAACCAAAATTCCTAACTCTGCCAGTTTTTGGGTTAGCACCCAGCAATCCGTGTAACTAGGGTGAGAAAGCCAAAGATAGAGTCCCCCCGCATTCTCCGGATGATTTACTAGACCTGCCGCTTTGGTCGCTTCCAGTAATGAGGCTCTCCGCAAAGCATAGGTTTTTCTTTGCGCCCTAATCTGCTCAATATCAGTAAGGGCTTTAGCCATCGCAGCTTGAATTGGACCGGGAAGAATAAGCCCAGTGTGTTTACGAATCTGCGCTAAACGGGAAATAAGATTCTCATCACCGGCTACAAGCGCTCCTCGATAACCAGCAAAATTAGATTGCTTAGAAAGCGAATATAGCATTAGTAAGCCCCGGTTATTTTTCCCGGTAATGCGCTCATCCAGTAAAGAAGGCGCCCCAGATTCATGTTCTACGCGCCAATCCAAAGGAGCATAGCACTCATCTGAAGCTATTACACACCCGTTCTCCCGTCCCCACTCAATAATTTTTTGCAACTGAGCTAGATTGGCAACCCGACCATCAGGGTTAGCTGGATAGTTAATCCAAGCAAATTCAGCCTTTGGCCACGTCCGCGGATCAGGAGAAACAAAAACTGCCTTAGCGCCGGCTAAAAGTGCCGAAACCTCGTAAGTGGGGTAAGAACACTCTGGAATTAGAATTGTGTCACCAGGTTTTATTCCCAATTGCCAGGGAATAAGCGCTACCGCTTCTTTAGATCCAACTGTAGGAATAATTGCCTGCGCCCCGGGAAGATAGATGTTCCTTGCCCGTGCCCAGGAAAGCATTGCTGATTGCAGTTCTTCGGTTCCGATGGTCCGCGGATAAGCGGGCCAGTCAGAGTTTTCTCTTAAAGCTTGCTGCACCGATAAAGGTGTAGGATCAGCCGGACTACCAATCGATAAATCGATTATCCCTAGCGGATGGGCGGATGCTAACTCTCGATAATGATTAAGACTGTCCCAGGGATAGACCGGAAGCTGAAACCCAGCCTCAGAAAGAGCGTATTTAGCAAAATCACTCAATCCCATGCTCCTGCTTATATTCCTCATTCTGCGGAGGCAAAGCGGCAATCATCGGGTCATCAAAGTCCAAAACGCCAGTGTTAAAAGCACCACCGGGAGATCCGAGTTCACTGAAGAAATCAGCATTGGCTCTGTAGTAATCGCTCCATTTATCAGGTAAGTCATCTTCATAGAAAATGGCTTCCGTTGGGCAAACGGGCTCACATGCACCGCAGTCCACGCACTCATCCGGGTGGATATAGAGCGTACGCTCACCCTCGTAGATACAGTCAACCGGACACTCAGCCACGCAGGCTCGGTCCTTGACATCAACACAGGGTTGGGCGATTACGTAGGTCATTTATTTCCTTCCTTCATCCGATCTTCACCATGATAAACCCAATTTTTCTGATGAAGTCGTTTAGGCTAAGTGCTATTGAACTCTATTCTGTATTTTCGAGACTAGGGCTTTTCACACTTAATTGCATTGGCAGGCTTATAGCGCCAGAACCAATTTAAGGGTTTTCCAGCTTTCCCGTCATGGAAGATGCTTCGAGTTACAGTAACGTCAAATCCCGCATTTCCTGCAGAAGATGGCTCACAGTTTCGCGAACGGCGAGTTTCGGTAATAGGCTCAACGATTTTAGTCTTAGGTGAAGTTGTGGTTTTAACTTCCCAATACTTCGTAGACCAAGCCCGAACGGTCATTTTTCCGTGACGTATCCAACCTTGTAACAAGACTCCATACGGGGTGTTATTTGTAAACTTTAAGTCATGCACCCCTGTCCATAATGTACATTCGCGTCCCATTGGGTAACGTCGCAGGTACTGACTGTGGGGTTTGTGCTGGGTAATATCAAGCCCGGCAAAGAATACAGTATTCAAGGTAGTTACACATACTTGCGAAAGTCCTCCGCCCAGTGCATCAACATGCATTCCGTCAGAGATAACCCCAGCTGCTGCGTATCCGTTTGCTTCAGTAATATCACCCAGAGCTTTTTCCAGCGAGAAACTCTCACCAGGTTTTACAAGTTTCCCGGTGATTTGCTCCATTCCACGCCGAAGATTTTGATTACGCGCGGGAGAGGAAGGGTACGGGGTAGAAAATTCGGAAACAACTTCCTTGATTCCCAGCTTCTGAGCCGCTTCAGTAGTTAATTCAGGTTCCTGCGGATGAGGTTCAAGTTGAATCTCTGCACTTTTATTTTGTGCGGCGGCAAGAATCTGCTCACTTAATTTTGGCAAGTCTAGCTTTTGGCCGGTAACCGAAGGAATAATTTTTACCCCTGTTTCCCCAAACTCAAAACGTGCATTCTGACTTTCTTTAAGCAAATCTGAATTCTTCGCCTTAAGAAGAGAAACTGCCTTTGCCGAGTCGATTTGTAGCTTAATCTGTGAATCTTCTACAGCAAAAGAAGAAATCTTCACTAAGTCGCTAGGATTAAGAATTGCACTCTGCTTCTCAACCACAAATTTAAGAGGTGTTGAAACTAGATTTTGAGCGATGCCTTCCGCTACAGACTTAGCTGATTCAGTGGTCACCTTCGGGGTAATCTGCTCATACTTAGCATCCAATCGAGAGTTAGCTCTTACCCAAGCTAAAGCAGATTGTTGTGCCAGAGCATTTCCATCAACTTTAATACCAGCGTGAGCCGGTAGGACAACAGGGTGAGTTCCTTCCCATTTAATCCCCGCATCCTGCGGGTCAAGGTTTAAGGCATTTTCTATCTTTTTAGCTATTTCTTGTAGTTTTTTTGCGTCTGTCGAGTACTTGACATCAGCATTATTAGTGCCGACAAAATGTTCCCAAATTGTCTTTGGACTTAGAGAAAAAGCAGTTAGATTTTCTAAAGTTTGGTCAATGTTAATTTTGATTCCCAAATCTTTAGGAGCTATTTTCAAGCTCTTGTCTCCCGCGACCACTTCTACGGGCTTATCGGAACGATCTTTTACGGCTCGTTCCAAGGCGGCCTTAGCCTCAGCTGAGGAAAGGCCGCCTATATTAACGCCTAGCGCTTTCACCCGCGTGGGAACATGGGTAGAAGCAGACCAGGCCAAGAGAAAGTAGCCACCAAGCAAGATTGCTAGTGCACCCAGAATCCCGTAAACCTTGGTCTTCGAGAAGTTTCGTGGATTAGTTACTTCCTTATCGGACATCTAGTTATGCCTTGTTCTCACGACGAATACGTGCTGCAATCTTAAAACGTTCTTGAGAATCAAGAACTACCTTGCGAACACGCACAGCTTCGGGGGTAACTTCTACACATTCATCATCAGCGGCAAATTCCAAAGATTCTTCCAAGGTTAAACGACGCGGAGGAATTAGATTTTCGAACTGCTCGGCGGTAGCTGAACGCATATTTGTCTGTTTCTTTTCGCGACAGATATTTACATCCATATCTTCCCCACGGGGGTTTTCGCCGACAATCTGTCCTTCATAGACCTCGGAACCAGGCTGGATAATGAACGACCCTCGTTCCTGCAGCTGGGTCATCGCGTAGGGTGTCGCCTGTCCTGGGCGGTCAGAAACCAAAGATCCTGTAAGACGACGCTCAATCGGCCCTTGCCAAGGCTCGTAACCTGCAGCAATTGAAGAGGCAATTCCAGTTCCTCGAGTTTCGGTTAGGAAAGAAGTACGGAATCCAATCAAACCACGCGCGGGAACCATGAATTCCAAACGAATCCATCCGGTTCCGTGGTTCGACATTGTTTCCATGCGTCCTTTACGCGCGGCCATCAGCTGGGTGACTGCACCAAGGTGCTCTTCTGGAATGTCAATTGTCATTCGTTCCATAGGTTCATGACGCGTACCGTCAATCTCCTTGGTAACTACCTGCGGTTTACCAACAGTGAGCTCGAATCCTTCACGACGCATTTGCTCCACAAGAATCGCTAGAGCCAGTTCTCCACGCCCCTGCACTTCCCAAGCATCTGGACGAGAAGTCGGCAATACCTTTAGGGAAACGTTACCGATTAGTTCACGATCCAAACGATCTTTAACCTGGCGCGCGGTAACCTTTGCGCCTTTCACCCGACCTGCCATTGGCGAGGTATTAATTCCGATAGTCATAGAAATTGCCGGATCGTCCACGGTAATTAATGGAAGCGGACGCGGGTCATTAGGATCAACCAAAGACTCACCGATAGTGATGTTCTCAATTCCTGCGACAGCCACGATATCTCCGGCATGAGCTTCCGTAGCCGGGACACGCTCAAGACCATCGGTAACCAGCAGTTCAGAAATACGTACATTAGCTGTGCTTCCATCATGCTTTACCCACTGTACACTCTGGCCTTTCTTGAGGGTTCCATTGTGGATTCGCAGCAGAGCAAGACGTCCCAAGAATGGAGATGCGTCCAGGTTAGTAACATGAGCCTGCAAAGGTGCACCCTCATCATAGGAGGGGCCAGGAATACGTCCAAGAATTGTCTCAAATAAAGGCTGAAGATCGGAATCCGGAAGGCCGCCATCAGCAGGCTGATTTAGAGAAGATTTTCCAGCTTTAGCGGAAGCGTAGACAACAGGAACATCCAAAAGTGCATCAAGGTCAATTTCCAGCCCCTCATCATCTAAATCCTGCGCTAGCGCCAACAGCAAATCGGTAGTTTCAGAAACAACCTCGCTAATTCGCGAATCAGGGCGATCTACCTTGTTTACAACAACTACTACAGGCAGGCTAGCAGCAAGCGCTTTTCGCAATACGAAACGAGTCTGCGGCAACGGACCTTCAGAAGCATCAACGAGAAGGACCACACCATCAACCATGGATAGTCCTCGCTCTACCTCGCCCCCAAAGTCAGCGTGACCGGGGGTATCGATTACGTTAATTACTACCCCATCAGTCAGCCCCAAGGCTTCGGCTGCGGGGCCACGATAGTGCACGGCAGTGTTCTTAGCAAGGATGGTGATTCCCTTTTCACGTTCCAAATCACCCGAGTCCATGACTCGCTCTCCGGTTTTTTCTACCGTCGTATGTTCGTCAAAAGCGCCGGACTGCCAAAGCATCGCATCCACCAAGGTGGTCTTACCGTGGTCAACGTGCGCCACGATGGCAACATTCCTCATATCAGAACGAACTACCATTAATTTTCCTCATCCAACCTGAATTACGCAACAGGTTTGTTTCCTAATTATATTGACATTCTTAACGCTTCGAGAATAGCGCACTAGCGGAGGTTATAGCGGGCAAAACTCCCTATATACAGTACACTTCACAAGCTTAAAGACAATGAGTTTAAGCACCAAAAGTATTCTTAGCCTGAAGAAAAAGAAAGAGAACTGTAAAGTTTCAATAGGCTCTCTAATAAATAATCACGCGTTCTTTACGCGCTTCTGTTTTAACCTTAGAGTTCCATTTTGCGGCGCTTTGCGCTTTGTACATTTAGTTTTATTGTGAAAGAAGGGATTCAGACGTGATTAAATACGTCCTTAGGAGGATTGCCTCTTGGACCCTAATGATTTTCCTCGCAACGAATATTACGTATTTCCTTGCAAACTTGTTCTTGGATCCACGAGTTAACTATTCGGAAAGGCGCCCACCGCTCCCTCCCGAACAAATTATTCGCAAATTGCAGCCGCTTAACCTCAATCCGGAAGAACCCCTAATCACCCGCTGGTGGCGCTGGATAAAAGGAATCTTCCTGCACTGGGATTGGGGATTTAGCCCTACCGGAACTTCAGTAAATGAACAGATTTCATACCGTATCTGGATTTCTGCCGAGCTCCTTCTCGGAGCAACGATAATTGCTACGATTATCGGAATCTCTCTCGGTATCTACACCGCCTCACGTCAGTACAAGTTTGCCGACCGCTTCTGGCAAGGTGTTTCTATCTTTGCGCTAAACCTACACATCATTGTTGCCGCCCTGGCGGTTGTTTTACTGGGTATTTGGATTAACGAAATGCTTGGCTCCACCGTCTTCTACGTCACGGGAGCCTACAACGTGGGAGTAACTGGATTCCTTCCGAGTTTGCTAGATGCCCTACGACACGTCTTCCTTCCCACTATCGCGCTTATTATTACGTCTTTCGCCGGAACACACATGCTCCAGCGTTCCTTGCTGCTAGACAACATCAATGCCGACTTTGTACGTACCGCCCGCGCGAAGGGACTAACTCGTCACCGCGCAATTCGTAAACACGCACTACGTACTTCAATTATTCCCGTAGCAACTCAAATCGCATTCTCAATTCCAGGAATCTTCGGTGGTGCGATTTTGACCGAAACAATTTTCGCCTGGGAGGGTATGGGACGCTACACCGTTACAACCCTTAACACTAACGACGTTCACGGCCTGGTTGCCATCAGTGCCTTCGGCGCACTAATGACCGCAATCGGAGCTATTTTAGCGGACGTAGCGGTTGTCGCCCTTGACCCCCGAGTACGAGTGAGCTGATACAAAATGAGTAATGTAAAAATTGAGCCCACTGAGCCCGAGAGCAGGGATTTAACACCCGAAACCCTACCTGCAGACGCGGACGTTCCTACCAAACGCACCAAGATTTGGAAACTCTACCTACGCCGTTTTATGCGAAACCGCATGGCAGCTCTGGGACTTGTCATCATTATTTCACTGGTCTTATTTGCGATTGTCGGCCCCTATATGACCCCTTGGAAATATGATGACCCGGACTTCCTAGCTCTGGGTGAACCTCCCTCGGCAAACCACTGGTTTGGTACTCAGGCAGCTGGGAACGATTTGTTTGCCCAGTGCGCACACGCCGTTGGACGCTCGCTAATTATCGGTTTTACCGTATCTATTTCCACCACAATCATCGCGGCCATCGTCGGCACTGCAACGGCATATTTTGGCGCCCTTGGCCCAGCCGGCCGACTAATGGAAAAGATTATGCTGAACATCATCAACTTCTTGTTGATTATGCCCGCCTTCTTGATTATCGCTCTTTTAATTAAGGGAAACGGTGGTACCTGGCAGCTTTTGATTCTGGTTCTAATTCTCTTTGGATGGATGGGAGCCTCCCGTGTTATCTGGTCGCTTTCAATGTCTATTCGCGAACGCGAATTTGTAACCGCAGCACGTTACATGGGAGTTTCTTCCATCAAGATTCTTTGGCGCCACATGATTCCAAACATCGGTTCACTGTTGATTATCCAGATGTCTCTGGGCGTACAGGCCACGATTATGGCTGAAACTTCTTACTCATTCTTAGGAATCGGTATTCAAGAACCTGATGTTTCACTGGGGTCACTGCTATCTAGCAGCACGGGAGCCCTTTATTCCTCCCCTTGGCTATTTTGGTTCCCAGCCTCAATTCTTACCCTAATTACTCTCGCCGCCGCTTTTATAGCAGACGGCTTGCGTGACGCCCTCGACCCCAACTCCGCCGCCGGAGGTAGAGCATGACCAACAACGTAACCCCCGTACTTTCGGTACGTGACCTAACGGTTTCTTTCCCCTCCGAAGCAGGCCGAGTAGACGCGGTACGCGGAGTCAATTTTGACCTTCTTCCCGGGCGCTCACTAGGTATCGTAGGTGAATCAGGTTCAGGTAAATCAGTTTCTTCTATGGCAATCATGGGACTACTTCCCGAAAGCGCCAAAATCAATGGTTCAGTAAAACTCAGTGGAGAAGAACTACTGAATAAGTCCGACCGCGAAATGTCTAAGATTCGCGGACGTGAAATTGGAATGATTTTCCAAGATCCACTATCCAGCTTAACCCCGGTTTTTTCGGTTGGAGATCAAATTGTTGAAGCACTCCAGTGCCATCAGGATATCTCTTACGAAAAGGCTATAAAACGAGCTGTTGAGCTACTTGATCTAGTGGGGATTCCCAACCCAGATAAACGAGTCAAGAGCTTCCCACACGAATTTTCCGGCGGTATGCGCCAGCGTGTAGTAATCGCAATGGCCGTTGCCCACAATCCAAAGGTAATCATCGCGGACGAACCCACCACGGCTTTGGATGTAACCATCCAGGCACAGATTCTTGATGTCCTTAAGACAGCACAACGAGAAACTAATTCAGCTGTCATTATGATTACCCACGATATGGGTGTTGTAGCCAACGCTGCCGATGATGTTCTAGTTATGTATGCCGGCAAGCCGGTTGAACAGGCAAATGTATATGAACTGTTCGACTCTCCCCGCATGCCCTATACCATCGGTTTGCTCTCGGCGATTCCTCGATCGGACCAGCCTGGCGAAGAGCCTCTAATTCCTATCGAAGGAAACCCGCCTACGGTAATTAACCTTCCTCCGGGTTGCCCGTTTGCCCCTCGTTGCCCAATTGCCACTGAAGAGTGCAATGTTGCAGAGCCCGATCTCTTACCTATCGACACCGGACACGGTGAACGTTCTATTGGACACCGCGCCGCTTGTATCCGCAAGGAACACATTTTCCGCAAGCAGCTTGATGGTGTGGACATGTACCCAACTCCTCCGAAACCAAAGGAAATGCTGGCTGGCATTCCACGAGAAAAACGTGAAATCGCTCTTCAAGTAGACGACTTGCACAAACACTTCCCACTTCTTAAGGGAGCTATCATGAAGCGCCGAGTGGGAACTGTGCGCGCTGTAAACGGAATCGATTTTGAACTTCGCCAGGGAGAGACCCTCTCTATAGTTGGTGAGTCTGGTTGCGGTAAAACTACTACTCTTCTCCAGATTATGGACCTCGGGGTTGAGCTTACCCAAGGTTCCATCAACCTTACCGGTGAAGATGTATCCAAGATGACCCGCCGCCAACGACGCGAAGCACGCCGTAATATCCAAATGGTCTTCCAAGATCCTATGGGAGCACTAGACCCGCGCATGACCGTCTTCGACATCATCGCTGAACCACTACAGTCATTTGGCTACGATGGTTCAATTGACGAACGTGTACATGAGCTAATGAAGACCGTAGGTCTTGATCCCTCGCATGTTGACCGATTCCCCGGGGCTTTCTCCGGCGGACAGCGCCAACGTATTGGTTTCGCTCGAGCACTAGCGTCTAACCCCGCAGTAGTGGTCCTCGACGAACCAGTTTCCGCTCTGGATGTTTCCATCCAGGCAGGAATGATTAACCTCTTGGATGAACTTCGCGCCAAGTTGGGTCTATCTTACGTTTTCGTTGCCCACGACCTTTCGGTTGTTCGCCATATTTCCCACCGGGTAGCGGTAATGTATCTGGGACGTTTCGTTGAAATTGGAGAAGTAGACGAGCTCTTCGACAATCCCAAGCACCCCTATACCAAAGCCTTACTCTCGGCAATTCCGATTCCAGATCCACAACTTGAAAAGACACGTAACCGAATCACACTCGACGGAGACCTTCCCGGACCTGCCGATGAGATTTCAGGTTGCTCTTTCCAGACTCGATGCCCTCTGTTCAAAATGTTGCCTGAGGATCGTCAATCACGATGCACCTCAACAGCACCACAGTTGGTATCTAGCGGGATAGATCATCAGGTGGCATGCCACTGGGTAGAAGAATCAGCAAAGCTATAAAGGTAATTTTGTTTGAGGGGTGCACACGCTTGTATGCACCCCTCAAACATTCCACAAAACAAAGATTGTTTCACTAGGCAAAATTTTTGTTTCAAACAAAACGATTTAACTCACATTTACAGCCAAAAACCTTCTTTCAACTTGGATAGTTCCCAATTGAGGAATAACGTTTTACCCATAGGATGCAGCTTTCTTTTCAGTAGTAGCGTCTTTCCATCAACAAGGAGCAAGAATGAAGCAACTTACCAAAACCTATTTGGCGCTTTTTGCAGCCAGCTCACTATTACTATCCGGATGTTCCGGTAAAACTAGCCAAAGCGGAGAAGCTATCAAGGTTAAGCCGTCGGATTATCTTGAGGCTAGTTATGATGAGCTGAAGGACGGCGGGGAACTTACCCTGGCTATCAGTGAAATTCCCGAGCAGATGAACCCATGGCACGGTGACTCCACCGCTGACACTAC
>JAHUUJ010000006.1 GCA_019218365.1 Actinomycetaceae bacterium TAE3-ERU4
TAAGTTGATGTAAATGGTGGACGCACTGCTTAAGCAGATTGCTGACGGTGAGCTGAAGATTGAGTCTAAGAACTCTCCCAACTAATAAAAAAGCCTAGGATACTGGGCATAGTGAATTCAGTTCGCAAAGACGTGCCCCAAGCCTTAAGCTTGGGGCACGTCTTCTTTTTTAATCCTAAATAAGTAACAGTCAGGAGCCACTGTGAAGCTTGAATTACGAGGGATTACCAAAGTGTTTGGCCCACTTGTTGCCAATGACCATTTAGACGTGGTGATTGAGCCGGGGACAATTCACGCGCTGTTGGGTGAAAACGGTGCTGGTAAATCCACTTTAATGAATGTTTTGTACGGTTTGTATCAGCCCGATGATGGGCAGATTCTAATCGACGACAAACCTGTTAAATTCTCTGGCCCTGGAGATGCGGTGGCGGCAGGAATTGGAATGGTTCACCAACACTTCATGTTAGTTCCAGTTTTCACTGTGGCTGAGTCGGTGGCTTTGGGATACGAACCTGCAAAAGCTGGGGGAGTCCTAGATTTGGCAAAGGCGCGTGAAATTGTCCGTGACCTTTCGGATCGTTTTGGATTTGATATTGACCCTGATGCGCTGATTGAAGATTTGCCGGTAGGTGCGCAGCAGCGGGTAGAAATTATTAAAGCCCTTTCGCGGGATGCTTCAGTTTTAATTCTAGATGAGCCCACTGCCGTGCTCACGCCCCAAGAAACCGATGAACTAATCGAGATTATGCGCCAACTGCGCGATCAGGGAACATCCATTATTCTCATTACCCACAAGCTTCGTGAGGTTAAGGCAATTGCCGATGAAATTACCGTGATTCGTCGCGGTAAAGTAGTTGGTAAAGAACTTCCCACCGCTTCGGAGACTGAACTGGCTTCCGCGATGGTTGGACGCCCGGTGGACCTACAGGTTAAGAAGGAAGCTCCAAACTATTCTGATTCCCTTTTTGAAATTAAGGATTTGACCCTTGTTTCGGCAACGGGTAAGCCGTTGGTAAACAATGTCTCCTTTAACGTTCGTGGCGGTGAAGTTTTGTGTATAGCCGGGGTTCAGGGCAATGGCCAAACTGAACTAACCGAAGCTATTTTGGGATCTCGTCAGCCTGCCGTGGGGGAAATTAACCTAAACGGGCGTGATTTATTGCCCTTGGGAATTAAAAAGCGTTTACACTCGGGCCTTGGATTCGTCCCTGAAGATCGTTCACATGATGGGTTAATTGCTTCTTTCTCAATTGCTGAGAATATGATTCTTGACCAGTACGATCAGGCTCCTTTTGCGAAGGGCATCAGTATGTCTCCGCGGGTAGTTGAAGAACATGCGGAAAAACTGCGCGAAGAGTTCGATGTTCGCGTTACTTCTATCCACGATGCAATTTCCACCCTATCGGGAGGTAACCAGCAAAAAGCTATCTTGGCTCGTGAGATGTCGAAAAACTTGGAGATGCTAGTCGTTTCCCAGCCTACTCGTGGGTTGGATGTGGGGTCCATCGAATTCGTGCACGCCCGGATTATTGAAGAGCGTGATGCCGGAATCCCCGTGATTGTGGTTTCGACAGAACTAGACGAGGTAGTTGCCCTAGCAGACCGCATTGCAGTTATGTTCCACGGGGAAGTGGTGGGAATTGTTCCCGCTGACACTCCTCGTGATGTACTCGGTTTGATGATGGCCGGAGTGCCCTATGAAGATGCTATTGGACACTCGGGGCACAGTCAGAAGGAAGAGAGCTGATGAGCACAGAAGAACTAAAATCCGTGCCCGCATCTGAAGGGGACAAACTCACCCCTCAACCAGAAAAGAAAATTTCTGCTTTTGGGCAGATTCTCCGGGCAATGACGCGCGCCGGGGTAGGAACCGTGGCCCTTGCCATTGCGCTTTCCCTCCTAATCGGAGCAACTCTAGTAGTGGTTTTTAACCCACGAGTGGTAGAAACGGCAGGGTATCTATTTGCGCGTCCGAGTGACTTCTTTAGTGCGGTTTCGCAGACCTTTATCGGGTTCTTCGCTGCGCTAATCCGAGGTGCGCTATTTGACTGGGAAGCCGATAGCTTTGCCGGTATGATTCGTCCTCTTACAGATTCGCTGACCTTCGCAACTCCGCTGATTATCGCCGGTTTAGCCGTGACGGTAGCTTTCCGGGCTGGCCTGTTCAACATCGGTGTGCAGGGGCAGATTATTTTCGGTGGTATCTTCCTTACCGCTATCGCTGTTAACTGGAACCTACCGCCGGTAATTGCAATCTTGGTTGCAATTCTTGCCGCTATCGTTGGCGGTGGTATCTGGGGTGCTATTCCCGGTGCCTTAAAAGCTAAGTTCGGGGCGAATGAAGTTATCGTCACGATTATGTTAAATACGATTGCTTTGCAGTTTGTAAGCTGGATGCTAACCCAGAGAATTCTAATTGGTGATGAGCTTCCGTCAAAGTCAATGGCAATCAATAAGAACGCTTGGTATCCTCACCTGCTCGGTAGCAGTTTCCGCCTTCACTTTGGATTCATAGTGGCAATTGCCGCTGCGGTATTTGTCTGGTGGATTTTAGAACGTTCAACTTTTGGATTTGAGCTTCGTGCCGCTGGAGCAAACCCGTCGGCAGCAGCAACTGCGGGAATTAACGTTAACCGAGTAATTTTCTTGACGATGGTTCTTTCTGGCGCGCTCGCTGGACTTGCCGCAACCGCTCCGATATTGGGAACGGAACACTATCTGACCGGATCTACCCAAGGTTCCCTGGGATTTGACGCCATTACAGTTGCTCTTTTGGGACGTTCTACGCCGTTCGGGGCTGTGCTTGCCGGACTCTTGTTTGGTTCACTTAACGCAGCCGGGTCAACATTGCAGACTGCGGCAGATATCCCCAGCGATATCGTTCAAATTACCCAGGCCATTATCGTGCTCTTAATTGCGGCCTCCGAAGCATTGAAATACTTTAAGGCCAAGAAAGTCGCGGCACAGAAAGCCGCTGCTAAGACCCTAAAGAACGAGGAGGCGGACAAGTGAGCACCCTTAAGACAAAAACAACTCAGACCGTCAAACAAGACGACAAGATTATTGCTCCGCCCCTAAAACTTCGTGACGCCCTTGTAATGAGCGTGCTTACCCTACTGGTATTGCTCATGGCTTTCGGCTCAAAGGGATATTCCGTGATGTCGTTCCAGGGAGCGACCTCCTGGTTTGCAATCCCGGACCTAACATTGCCTGCTGCGGCAACTTCCTGGGGATTGGGAATCGCGGCGGCTCTCTTTACTGCCTATGCATGGAAAATTACCCTTGACCGCAAGCCAGTAGCCGGTTGGATATTGGGACTAGTCGCTCTTTTCTTTGTGCTTAGTTTCCTCGTCTGGACCGTAGCTGGTAAGACCGAATCCGTAATGCCGGTTGTTTCACTACTAGTCGGTGGTTTAACTCTGGCGGTTCCCCTAATTTTTGGATCTCTCTCGGGTGTGATTTGTGAACGTTCAGGGGTAATCAATATTGCAATTGAAGGTCAGCTCCTCTTCGGTGCTTTCATGGGATGCGCGGTTGCCTCCATTGCTGGAAACGCTTACGTGGGTCTTCTTGGATCGCTATTTGCCGGAGCGCTTGTGGGAGTTCTCCTAGCACTATTTACGATTAAGTTCCGTACCGATCACATCATCGTCGGTGTAGTTTTGAACATGCTGGTACTTGGATTAACCTCCTTCCTATTTTCCACGGTGCTAAAGCAACACCCGGAATGGAACGCGCC
Source organism: Actinomycetaceae bacterium TAE3-ERU4 (assembly GCA_019218365.1). Lineage (GTDB taxonomy): Bacteria > Actinomycetota > Actinomycetes > Actinomycetales > Actinomycetaceae > Boudabousia. The sequence goes on from JAHUUJ010000006.1 coordinate 3,740, forward strand.
GATGCCACTGGGGAAGATTCCCCTCCCACTCCTTAAAGACATTCCCGTAATTGGCCCGGTTTTCTTCAACCAGTCAATCTTGGTCTACCTGGCTTACCTAGCGGTCATCGGTTTGCAATTTGCAATTTTCAATACCCGTTGGGGACTGCGCACCCGCGCCTGCGGTGAACATCCCAAAGCGGCTGATACCGTTGGTATTAAGGTAAACAAGCTACGTTGGATGAACGTTATCGCAGCTTCGGCTCTCGCCGGATTAGGAGGAGCTTTCTTTACCCTCGGACAAAGTCTTGCTTTCGCAAAAGATATGACCGCCGGTAACGGATTTATCGCTCTAGCGGCGATGATTTTGGGACGTTGGAACCCGCGCGGAGCTCTCGGTGCAGCCCTTCTCTTTGGGTTTGCCACTAACCTGGCTTCGGTAATGCAGTCGGTTGGTTCGCCACTTCCCGCTGAATTCATGCTAATGCTTCCTTACGCGGTAACCGTTTTGGCTGTGGCCGGATTCGTTGGGGCTGTACGTGCTCCAGCTGCTGAAGGAAAGCCCTACCCGGCATGAGTCGTAATTCGATGAATTACCCTTCCGCGCCACTTAACGGCGGGGAAGTCGAAATCTGCGAGCAACTCTGGAATCAGCTACATGAACTTGCGGTAGAGGCGATGGGGAGTGCTTACGCTCCATATTCGCGCTATCCGGTAGGGGCAGCGGCAGTTACCGCTGACGGACGTTTCGTTACCGGGTGCAACGTGGAAAACGCTGCTTACGGAATTGGACTGTGTGCTGAATGCGGATTGGTTAGCGAGCTGGTTCGTACCGGGGGTGGACGCTTGGTTGCCTTTGCTTGCGTTAATTCTCAGGGCGAAGCCTTGGTTCCTTGTGGTAGATGTCGTCAGCTTCTATACGAACACGGTGGTGCCGAACTTCTTTTGTGGATGCCGGCTGGAATTACCCCGATGAAAGAGGTTCTTCCCGCGGCATTTGGGCCGGAAGATATTCTAAAAGTCGGCGGGAATAGCGGACTAGAATAGATACCATCGGAAAGTAACACGAAATACGGATCACCGAAGCTGTTAGCCGAAACCGTAGGAAAGGAAAACATGAATGAGCCATTTGATGCGGTAGACGTGATTCGTGCTAAGCGTGATGGGCATGAGCTTTCTAACGAGCAAATAGATTGGGTAATTCAGGCCTATACACGGGGCATAGTGGCTGAAGAACAGATGTCAGCACTGGCTATGGCAATTTTCTTAAATGGCATGGACGATAGGGAAATTTCCCGTTGGACCAAGGCAATGATTGCCTCTGGAAAACGAATGGACTTCAAGTCTCTCGGAAAACCTACCGCAGATAAACACTCTACCGGTGGTGTGGGAGATAAAATCACTCTTCCCCTAGCACCCTTAGTGGCAGTTTTTGGCGTTTCGGTTCCGCAATTATCGGGGCGCGGACTCGGACACACCGGAGGAACCCTGGATAAACTTGAGTCTATCCCCGGCTGGAAAGCTAATCTTGACGAAGAAAAAATTATGCAAATGCTGGGGAGCGGCTCCGGGGCGGTAATCTGTGCGGCGGGAGCTGAACTTGCTCCAGCAGACAAGAAACTCTACGCACTACGTGACATTACCGGAACCGTTGATTGCATTCCGCTAATTGCTTCTTCGATTATGTCCAAGAAAATTGCCGAGGGAACCTCCAGCCTTGTGCTGGACGTAAAGGTCGGATCGGGTGCGTTTATGAAAGACCGTAAAATGGCGGCAGAGCTCGCCCGTAAGATGGTCACCCTCGGAAAAGATGCCAACGTCAATACCGTAGCCCTCCTTACCGACATGAATACACCGCTGGGGCTGACCGTAGGTAATGCCTTGGAAGTCCGTGAATCTATTGAAGTCCTTGCCGGTGGTGGTCCTCGTGATGTTGTAGAGCTAACGGTTGCTCTTGCCCGTGAAATGCTGGCTGGAGTTGGGAAAACTGACGTTGATGTAGAAGCCGCTCTCAAGGATGGACGTGCCATGGACGTGTGGAACCAGATGATTGAAGAACAGGGAGGAGACCCGCACACGACACTGCCTACCGCCCCGGCTCGGCACACTCTTGTAGCACAAGAAGACGGATACCTTACCCGCCTGGATGCCCTTAAAGTGGGGGTAGCCTCGTGGCGGCTGGGGGCCGGACGAGCCCGTAAGGAAGACAGAGTTAGCCCCGTGGCTGGAATTGAACTACACGCTAAGCCAGGGGAGCGGATAATCGCTGGTGCGCCCCTGCTGACCCTGCACGCCGAGGATGAATCTAAGTTCGACAGGGCTTTAGAATCTCTGCAGGGGGCTGTAGAAATCGAATCGACAAAACCGGAGTTGGCGCAGAGCGTAATCTTGGAGCGTATCGACTAAATATCGAAGCAATAGGGCGCCTATCGGGAAGAAAAATCTGGTGGGCGCCCTATTGTTATGCCAAGAACTGTTAATGATAATGGTGTGATACAGTATTCTAATTAAAGTTTAGTAAAAACTGATTATCGATATCTTAAAAAGGAGGCGTTATGAGTGACATTACCTACCAGGCAATAGCCATGATAATTTACCTGGCCGCGATGGTTGTTATCGGCCTATTTGCCTATCTGCGGACAAGTAACCTAGACGATTACATGCTCGGAGGACGAGGATTAGGTCCAGCTGTTGCCGCCCTCTCTGCCGGCGCCTCGGATATGTCTGGTTGGCTCCTTATGGGTCTACCCGGAGCTATCTACGCTACCGGGCTGGTGGAAATGTGGATAGCTGTAGGGCTTACCATCGGGGCCTGGCTGAACTGGAAATTTGTTGCTCCACGTCTTCGTGCGCAATCTGAAATTATTGATAACTCAATTACTATTCCTTCCTTTTTGTCCAACCGCCTAGATGACAAACGGAACCTAATTCGGATTGCCGCAGGAATTATCACCCTAGTGTTTTTCACCTTCTATGTTTCCTCCGGAATGGTATCTGGAGGAATTTTCTTCGAGAACTCGTTTAACATGGACTACCGGCTGGGGGTAGTGATTGTTGCTTTCTGCACCCTGATGTACACCCTCGTCGGAGGTTTCCTTGCAGTGTCTTGGACTGACCTAGTGCAGGGACTGATGATGGTAGCTGCACTTGTTCTCGTACCTATCGTGGGGATTTATGAACTCGGGGGAGTTAGCGAACTCTTCGAAGCGGTTAGCGCTGTTGACCCAAAGCTTCTTTCGGTATTGACCGGGGGAACCCTCATCGGAATTATCTCCGCCCTCGCCTGGGGCCTGGGATACTTTGGCCAGCCCCACATCCTCGTGCGATTTATGGCGTTGCGTAACCCCCAGGAAGCAATCGCTGGACGACGCATCGGGATTGGGTGGATGCTAATGGCCGTAATCGGTGCCGCTATGACTGCCATGGTGGGGGTAGCTATTTTCCGGGCAAAGGGAAACGATCTCCAAAATCCGGAAACTGTATTTATCGCTTTAGGTCAACTACTTTTCCACCCGCTGCTTGCTGGATTCATGCTTGCTGCTATCCTTGCGGCAATTATGTCCACAATTTCTTCCCAGCTGCTCGTTACTTCCTCTGCGCTGGTTGAAGATCTCTTCCGCAGCTTCTCGAAACGGGATATTTCGGGAAATGAGGGCGTTATCCTTGGTCGTGTTGCTGTTCTCTTAGTTGCCTGTGCCGCGGCGGTACTTGCCTGGAACCCCTCGAACACGATTCTTCAACTCGTGGCATTTGCCTGGGCAGGCTTCGGAGCCTCATTTGGGCCTACCATAATTTTATCCATGTACTGGCGCAAGCTAACTGCGTCAGGGGCAATTTCTGGAATGGTATGTGGCGCAATCGCAGTACTTATCTGGTCTAAGTTAAGTGGAGGAATTTTTGACCTTTACGAGATTCTCCCCGGATTCCTCCTAAACCTTGCAGTTGCCTACGCAGTCTCCTTGGCTACCTACCAGCGAAACGAAAAGCTAGAAGAAGAATTTGATCGTTCCGTTCGTTTGGCAAAGGAACGTTTCTGATGCTCTAAATTCATCGAAAACCTACTCGTGCCGGGAGCCCAAAACTACTAGAGAGCGCTTAGTTTTGGGCTCCCCGTTTAAACGAGTAAGATGGGTATGACTTGTTCTTAAAATCCGAACTCAGACTGGAGACAGCTATGCGAGCCTCAGATGTAGCCGTAATGATTGACCACACCCTGCTCAAGCCAGAAGCTACCGAGGATGACGTTAAAGCCCTCATCGATGAAGCTGCTCGTTTGGGGACATTTAGTGTTTGTGTCAGCCCGAACCAGCTTCCGGTAAACGTCCCTGCCGGATTGAAAGTCGCAACCGTTTGCGGCTTCCCTTCGGGGGCTCATGCCAGCACTGTAAAAGCTGCTGAAGCCGCTGACTCGGTCAGCAAAGGAGCTGACGAAGTAGATATGGTCGTCAACCTCAAACTCGTCAAAGAAGGAAACTGGCACGCTGTCCACGGCGACATTAAGGCAGTAAAGGATGCCTGTGGTGATGTCCTCTTGAAAGTAATCATTGAATCTGCTGCTTTGACCGATGAAGAAATCGTTAAGTGCTGTGAATGTGCTGAGGCTGCGGGAGCTGAATACGTAAAAACTTCCACCGGTTTCCACCCCGCTGGAGGAGCCTCGGCTCATGCTGTAAAGCTCATGCGCGAAACCGTGGGGGACAGGCTTGGCGTTAAAGCCTCCGGCGGAATCCGTGATGCGGCGGCAGCTCAGGAAATGATTGCCGCGGGAGCCAGCCGACTAGGCCTGTCATCTTCCGCAAAAGTGCTTGAAGGATTGGAAAAGTAATTCCTGAATAAACGCTCGGGGAGCGCGACGTGAAGATAGCTAAAATCCCGTCCTCAGAGGCGGTTAGCCTAATTGTGCTTACTCTAGTTTCAGCCTGCGTAGGATTACTTACCGGTCTTGTGGCAGCTACTTTCCGTGTGGGACTAGATTGGGCCGCTAAAACCCGGCTTCTACTTCACGAATGGGGACAATCGCATCCCTATTTAGGGTTCCCGGTTTTCCTTGCCGTCTGCGTTACTTGTGTAGTCCTAGCTGCTGTTTTGGTAAAACGTATTGAACCGGCCGCTGAAGGCTCGGGTATTCCCCGCGTAGAAGCCATCGTCGAAGGACGACTGGGCCCGGGACGCTCGCGAATACTACCCGTAAAGTTTATCGGTGGTCTTCTCGCAATTGGGCCGGGAATGATGCTCGGGCGCGAAGGTCCTCTCGTGCAAATGGGCGGAAACGTTGCCTCGACAATAAATAAAATCGTCAAACTCGATAAAGGGGACTTACGAGTTCTCGTGGGAGCCGGTGCCGCGGCAGGTCTAGCTACCGCTTTTAATGCACCCATCGCCGGTGGCGTTTTCGTCCTGGAAGAGCTGACTAAACGCTTTGACGTAAAATCCTCACTGGCTACTCTGACCGCTTCGGCAACCGGGTTCGTAACCTCGATGATGATTGTCGGGAACGGAACAGACTTTAGGGTTGGAACAATCCCGGCTCCGGCTTTAATGGATATTCACTGGACTATTCTCGTGGGAATTGTCTGTGGGCTGATGGGAATTGCCTACAACTGGTACGTAATGTTCTGCCTTTACATTGTCGACCGGATACTTACCGTTCCTGTGGAAATTAGAGCTGGTGTGATTGGGCTGATAATTGCTATCCTCGGCTGGTATTCGCCTGAAATAGTTGGTGGCGGTGACTACCTCACGCAGGAGGCGCTGTTTGCTCACGGTGACCTAAACGTAGCTTTGGGAATTCTTCTAATTCGTTTTGTTATGGGGCCGATTTGCTATGCGGGTGGAACCCCCGGGGGGCTTTTTGCGCCAATGTTGGTTCTTGGTTCAACTGCCGGGGAACTGGTTGGTTTTATAGCGCAAACTCTCAACCTCACTTCAGTTCCGGCGATTAACGGTCTAGCTATCGTTGGTATGGCTGCTTTCTTCGCCGCTACTGTGCGTGCCCCCGTAACCGGCTTAATCCTGGCCGCGGAGATGACCGGAAGCACAACAATGCTTCCGCCGATGCTTGGAGCCTGTGCCGTAGCCATGCTAATCGCTACGGCTGCGCGCTCCGAGCCAATCTACGAACAGCTTGCACACCGTGCAGAACAAGCTGAACGTTTCCAAAAAGTCATTAGCTATGTCAGGGTACTTCCCAGCACTGCAAAGCAAGTAGGCAGTGGCATCCAGAGAATTACTCTTTCGGGTAAAAAAGTAATCCGCGGAGGATCACGCGCGCAGCAGGTAAAACGGCGGGCTGAGAACGAGGGGAAAAATATTCCAAGAACTAACCCGAATGTACAGACAAAACCAAAGAAAAACCCGCCCTCGGGTAAGAAATCCTGAGAGCGGGAAATGTGGGGGATATAAACATCCCCCACATTTTTAGCTTAAATTCCCAAGGCTGATCGCATGTCGGATTTAATCTGTTCCAAACGTGTATTAGCGCGCTCACGTGCAGCTGTAACATCACCATCGGTGACTTGTTCAACCACTTCGAGATAGCACTTGAGCTTTGGTTCAGTTCCAGACGGACGCGCGATTACTCGCGAATTATCTGCCGTAAGAATTAACAGGCCATCAGTTGGTGGAAGTCCCTTGTAACCTTCCAGCAAATCGGCAAACTCCACTACCTGACAACCCGCTAGGGAAGAGATACCGTTTGAACGCAAATTTGCCATTCCCTGCTTAATCAAAGATAAATCCTCTACACGAATTGAGAGTGGAGCAGTGGCATATAATCCGTGCTCGCGAGCCAAGTCGTCCAAAACATCTTGTAAAGAACGTCCTTCGCGCTTTAACTCTTGTGCAAAAGAAGCTAAACGAACGCAAGCACTGATTCCATCTTTATCACGAACATGGGCCGGGTCAACACAAAAACCAATCGCTTCTTCATAGCCGAAAATTAAATCTTCGGTACGTGAAATCCATTTAAAACCCGTTAGAGTAGCTTTAAAATCTAGTCCGTGAGAGGTTGCAATCTGTTCCAACAATCGTGAAGAAACAATTGAACAGGCCAAAACACCACGTTTCCCTGGGCCGAACATATTAAGCCCATCAGCCTCGCGCTGTTTCGCATCTTCAGACCATACCTGGGCTGCTTGCAGACCGAGAATCGATCCGATTTCATCTCCGGAAAGCTGACGCCAAGAACCATCCGCCAAAACAATCGCTGCGGAGCAACGGTCAGCATCAGGGTCATTCGCCAAAACCAGGTCAGCACCGACTTCTTGTGCCTTAGCCAAAGCCAAATCCAAAGCCCCTGGCTCTTCCGGATTAGGGAAAGAAACCGTCGGGAAGTCAGGGTCCGGAAGGTGCTGTTCAGTAACCAAATTTACATCGTTAAAACCCGCGCCATTGAGGACCTTGAGGCAGGTTTCACCACCAACTCCATGCATTGAAGTCAGGACAATCTTTAAGTCCTTTTCCCCCGGGGTAGCAAGGGAAATTGCCTGCGCCACATATCCTTCAATTACCGAATCAGGAACGATTTCCCACCCCTGTTCGGTGCGAGCAATCACATTTGCCGGTGGAGCCGACTTAATTTTTTCGTAAATTAAAGCATCTGCTGGGGGAACAATCTGCGCTCCCTGACCGGAATCAGTTACCGCGCGACCACCCAAATAAACCTTATAACCGTTATCCTGCGGGGGATTGTGCGAGGCAGTAACCATAACCGCCGCATCGCACCCCAGATACTTCAAAGCATAGGCCGTGACTGGAGTTGGAAGCTCTGTCGGCATTAGGCGAGCTTGTCCGCCCATAGCAGTAGCCACCGCGCAGGTGTCAATTGCAAACTGCTTAGAACCATAGCGAGCGTCGTAACCGACAACCAGCTCAAAACCAGTTCCGACAACTTCTTCTAAATATGCACACAAACCCGCTGCTGCGCGGATAACTACCGCACGGTTCATCCGGTTAGGGCCCGCCCCTAACTTTCCACGCAAACCTGCTGTACCGAAAGTTAACTCACCCGAAAAAGCATCCGCTAGCTCGGCCTGTGCTTCCTTATCTTGGGCCTTTGCCTTGGTCAACAAATCACGGAGAGCTTCTTGGTCACGCGGCTCAACATCGGAGTCAATCCACTCTTGAATCTTTTTCTCATCCAACACTATTTGGAATCCCCCTACTACAGATAGGAACAGAAACCGCCTGGAGCGCACCGTCTGGTCGCTAGAAAACAGGACGATTCCCAACGTTAATAATTATTACACGAGGGTGGGAAGGACCGAAAATAAAGTCCCGGCTCGACTTAGAGACGAGAAATAATCTCAGCCAACAGAGCTGAAATTCGCGGCCCCGCGGCCTGCCCAGCAGCGATTACCTCTTCATGTGAAAGAGGGGTGGGACTAATCCCTGCCGCAGCATTAGTGACCAGTGAAATACCCAAAATCTCCATTCCCGCTTCCCGTGCGGCAATGGCTTCCAAAGTCGTGGACATTCCTACCAAATCCCCACCGATTACCTTGGCCATTTGCACTTCAGCTGGAGTTTCGTAGTGAGGACCGCGGAACTGTACGTAAACGCCCTCGGGCAAACTTTCATCAACCTCGTGAGCTAAGTCGCGTAAACGCTGAGAATAAAGGTCGGTTAAATCTATAAAAGTAGCGCCTTCCAAGGGCGAAGCTGCGGTGAGATTGATGTGATCTCGAATCAAAACAGGAGTTCCCGGCGCCCAGTGTGCCTGCAACCCGCCACAACCATTCGTCAAAACTACTGTCTTGCAACCTGCAGCAGCGGCAACGCGCATCCCGTGAGCCACCGCGCGCACACCGCGGCCCTCGTAAAAATGAGTACGCGAGCCCAAAACCAGCGCATACTTGCCACTAGCGGTACGAATTGAACGAATTGAGGCCCCGTGTCCAGCTACTGCAGGGGCAAAGAAACCGGGAATATCTGCCGCGGGGATTTCACTTACGGTTTCACCGATTAAATCGGCGGCACCTCCCCATCCTGATCCCAAAACTAAAGCAATATCATGTTTTTCAATCCCCGATAACTCGGCAATTTTCGCCGCTGCTTCGGAGGCAATTTCAAAAGGTGTTTTATCCATGAAAGAACGCTAGCGAAAAACTTTGCTCACGTCTAATCCACAACCCATCCGTAATACCTGTAAAATCGCTATCTAAAGGCATAAAAACGGAGGGAAATAATGCGTCTAAAACGAATCGCACTAGCTCTGGTCATAGCAACTACCGCCCTGACTACGGTCGCTTGCGACTCTACTGGAAGCAATCCCTATTACCCAGCCAGCGCGCAAAAGCCTCCGGTTAAACGACCGAGCGCACCTGCAAACACACCTGAAGCTAAGACAAAAGCAACTCCTGAAAACACTAGCGCAGAAAATCCCAATCCCTCCACCCCCGTATTTAGCGTAGAAACTCCCGTGCGAACCACCCCTGGTCCTAAAGCCGGAGCCAATGACTACGCCAACAGCCAGCTCATGGCACACGCTTTAGACGCTGACCAGCTTTTCCTTCCCCAAAGTGAAATTGAAATCACCCGACGTGAGGGAACCAGCACCATTACCGAAGATGGTCATTACGCTGGGAGTACCCAAATATCTCTACCCGCGACAGAAGCTAGTAAAGTCGTTCTCGTTTTTAGCTACCTGGGGCAGGGTGGAATAAAAATAAAAATTGGGGAAGAAACCAAAGAACTAAAAGGACAGGGTAAAGAAAACCGTGCTCTTCAAGCTCTAAATATCCGACCGGACGAGGACGGAAAACTACCTCCCGTAATCGTTACTCCACTTTTTGAATCTGTCGGTGCCTGGGATCTCTCTTTGCGTTGCCATACCCAAGAAACTGGGAAATGCAGATGATTTGGCAAACCCTTCGTGAAGCTAGCCAAAGAGGGGTAGAAGAAGTAGCTAAGGTCCTGGTAGATACACCCTCTGTATCTGATGAAGAAACACCCCTTGCTGACGCTATTGAATCTTTTCTGAAAGAATTAACTCACCTAAAGACATATCGGGTAGGGGATACCGTTGTAGCGCGAAGCGAACTCGGGAAAGAAAAAAGAATTATCCTTGCCGGGCATACCGATACGGTTCCAATTTCACTCAATACACATAACGTTCCCGGACGGATAGAAAACCGTGACGGTAAGCAAGTGCTATGGGGGCGCGGATCCGTAGATATGAAAAGCGGTCTGGCGGTATTTTTACAACTTGCTGCTACCCTCACCAATCCTAGATATGACCTGACATATATTTTTTACGACCATGAAGAAGTCGTGGCGGAAAAGAACGGCCTTGGTAAACTTCTCAAGATTCGCCCTGACCTTATAGAAGCAGATTTTGCGATTCTCGGAGAGCCTACTAACTGTAACCTTGAAGGTGGATGTAACGGAACGTTGCGCATTGTAGCTACCTTTAAGGGAATTGCCGCCCACTCTGCACGTGCCTGGCGTGGGGAAAATGCAATCCACGCGGCCGGTGCATTAATCAGCAAAATTGCCGCATACCAGCCGCGTACAATTGAAGTTGACGGCCTTGCCTACCGTGAGGGTCTAAACGTGGTCTGGGTAGAGGGAGGAATTGCTAAAAACTCAATTCCCGATAGGTGTGATGTGACGATAAACTACCGATTTGCCCCGGATAAAACCGCCGCTCAAGCACTTCACCACGTTACCGGCTTACTGGAAGAATTCCCGGTAGAAATATACGTTGATGACCTGAGTGAACCGGCACGTCCCGGTCTAGATTCTCCACTGACAAAAGAGTTCATTAAACTTTTGGAAAATGACGGAGCCCAAATTGCCCCTAAATACGGGTGGACTGATGTAGCTCGTTTCTCAGCTCTCGGCATACCCGCTGTTAACTATGCGCCAGGAGATCCTCTACTTTGCCACACTGATGACGAAAACTGTCCCCTCGAACAGCTAAAACGCTGTCTCAACGTGTTAAATAAATGGCTACGGCCAGGAAACTAAACAGTAACATCATTTGTCTAAACTTCTCCCACCCCTCATAGTGGAGAGCGTGAACAATAAAGAAAAAGCAACCTATCAAAGAGGTCCCGTGGTTTTGCGCGGGAAAATGATTCCTGCCGAGACTACCGATGCGCGATTACTCGCGACCGGATCACCTACAGATTGGCTCCACGAAGATCCCTGGAGGGTACTGCGAATTCAGGCAGAATTCGTTGAAGGATTCGGTGCTCTAGCCGAACTCGGTCCGGCCGTATCGGTATTCGGGTCGGCCCGTACCGCGATTGAAGATTCCGCCTACCAAAAGGCCGTTGAAGTTGCCCAGGGGCTAGTACAAAGTGGCCTTGCGGTCATTACCGGCGGTGGCCCGGGAATCATGGAAGCAGCCAACAGAGGAGCCGCCGAAGAAAATGGCCGTTCGGTTGGATTAGGCATTGAGCTTCCCCATGAACAGGGGATAAACGCCTGGGTCAATCTAGGAATTAACTTCCGTTACTTTTTTGCCCGGAAAACCATGTTCATGAAATACTCTTCCGGATTTGTAGTAATGCCTGGTGGATTCGGCACCCTCGACGAATTATTTGAGGCAGTTACTCTGGTGCAAACCGGAAAAGTTAACAACTTCCCAATTGTCCTCGTTGGTAAAGACTACTGGGGCGGACTAATCGAATGGATTAAGAACGTCATGGTTCCAGCCGGGACCGTAAACCCCGCCGAAATTGAAATGCTACAGGTAGTAGACACCCCGGCCGAGGCCGTTGCGGCTATCCAAAAAGGAATCTTAAACCTTAACGGAAACTCCTAAAATAATTAAAATTAAAGGTGGTGGGGAACGCAGCCAGGGGCGCTACCCACCACCTTTAATTTAGGAGTCAGAATCCAAATTCAGTTCTTCACCTAAGGCCGAGTCAAGCTCCTCAACCCAAGGTCTAGCCGAAGTATCTGAGGGCATCCGCCAATCCCCGCGCGGAGACAAGCTCCCCCCAGCCATTACCTTTGGGCCATTAGGAATGGCAGAACGCTTAAACTGATTTGCAAAGAAACGCCACAAGAACAAACGCAGCCACTTGTGAATCTCCGCTAAATCGTAGCCCACACGATCTTCCAGTGGATAGTCACGCGGCCATGACCCCTTTTGTGAATCGGCCCAAGCGGATTCGGCTAAGAACGCAATCTTCGAAGGTGCCATTCCCCAACGCAGCAGGTAATACAAGTGGAAATCCTGCAGGGCATAGGGGCCGATTTTCGCCTGCGTGGACTGCGGCTTTTCCCCCGGCTTAGCCGGAACTAACTCGGGACTAATCTCAGTATTAAGAATTGAAAGCAAAGTTTCATTAGCCTGGCTACTAAACTGGTTGCTGGCAACAACCCAGCGAATTAGGTGCTGGATTAGAGTCTTGGGAACCCCAGTGTTAACCGCGTAGTGGCTCATCTGATCTCCGACCCCATAGGTGCACCATCCCAGAGCCAACTCGGACAAATCGCCGGTTCCCAAAACAATGCCACCTAAATGGTTAGCCAATCGGAACAGATAGTCTGTCCGCAACCCGGCCTGGACATTTTCGAAAGTAACGTCATAGGTTTTCCCATCTCGTTTACCTTCCGAGTACGGGTGATCTAGGTCTTCAAGCATCTGCGTAGCTGCCGGACGAATATCAATCGTCTTGAAAGAAACACCCAGCGCAGCGCAGAGTTTCGTAGCGTTATCACGAGTTAAATCAGAGGTCGCAAAACCTGGCATGGTATAAGCCAAAATATCCGTACGTGGGCGTCCCAGTAAGTCCATTGCCCGCGCCGCGACAATCAGCGCATGAGTAGAGTCCAAACCACCTGAAACGCCAATTACAATCTTGGGTTCACCAATTGCTTGAAGGCGCTTAATTAGCCCGTGAACCTGAATGGAATAAGCCTCGTAACAATCTTGATCAAGCTTGCTGGGATCATCGGGAACGAAGGGGAAACGGTCAATTTCGCGAATTAAGGGCAGCTTGCCGGTAGGTGGATTCAAATCGAAACAAACTGTTTCAAAGAAATTGGGTGAAGCTGGTGTCGCCTGAAAAACAGAATCCTTGTTATCACGTAAATTGTCCCCAATGGAACCATTGCGCATCTTTTCGGCAGCTAATGAACGAACATCAATATCTGTAATTGACCAGGTTGCCCCCGCAGCAAAACGTTCAGATTCAGCAAGCAGAGTTCCATTTTCATAAATCATTGTCTGTCCATCCCACGATAAATCCGTGGAAGATTCACCCTCGCCTGCCGCCGCATAAAGATAAGCGCTAGCGCAGCGTGAAGATTGTGCCTGACACAGCAGATGACGGTCAGCTGCCTTACCAACGGTAATTGGGGAGCCAGAAAGATTTACCATCACATTAGCGCCGGCCAAAGCAGCCTTGGACGAGGGCGGAATCGGCACCCATAAATCCTCGCAAATTTCACAGTGTAAAGTGAACTCGGGCAAATCGTTAGCTTGGAAGATAAGACTGGGGGAGAATGCAATATCTTCTTCGTCAAATATGAAAAAGGAAGGGGCCTCAGACCCTAAAGCAAAATGACGTTTTTCGTAAAATTCACGATAATTAGGAAGATATGACTTCGGGGCAATTCCCAAAATACGTCCGCCCTTAATCACTACTGCGCAGTTATATAGGCGGTTTCCTACTCGCAGGGGAGCGCCTACCACGATAATCGGGAACAATTTCAGGCTCTTTTCCCGAATTTCTCGTAAGGCTTCCTTAACCTGGTCCAATAAAACGTCCTGTAGTAGCAGGTCGTCAATCGCGTATCCGGTTAGACAAAGCTCAGGAAAAACCGCCAGGGCACAAGACTGCTCATGAAGCTTTTGCGCAACCTCAAGAACCTGTCGCGCATTAGCTGCCGGGTCAGCCGGAACCACCGGAATAGTAACAGCCGCAGCACGGATAAAACCATGACGATAAATATTACGAAAATCCATACAACCATTTTGCCCTATTTCTAAAAGAAAATGCGATCATAGTGCAAAATATCGCGCTGATTTCCGAAAAGAAAGGGCGAACCGGAAACCGGCCCGCCCTTTCCCTACAAGAATTAGAAACGCAACTGATTCTCGCGTGATAAATCAGCCTGCTCCAACGGAACTGCCTTTTGCTTAGTCACTACGCGATGTCCAATCCAAAGGAGGAAGAAGAAAGGTAAACCAATGTAGGAAGCTAGAATCTGCCAAATATCAAACTTGAAGAACAAAGCCTCATAGTTCTGCCCCAAAACCACAAATAGGCACAGACCCAAAGCTACAATCGGCCCCAGCGGATACCAACGAGCCGCGAAAGGAAGTTCCTCAAGCGAATGCCCCTGCTTCAAGAAAGCCTTACGGAAGTTTAGATGCGACCAGGCAATTCCCAGCCAAGCAATAAAACCAGAAAGACCAGAAACATTAACCAACCAAGTGTAAGCAGTTCCCGTACCAACTAGTGAAACCGCAAAACAGGTAGCGCCCACTGCAGTAGTTGCCAACAGCGCATTAACCGGAACTCCGCGCTTATTTACCTTTCCAAAGAAAGCCGGTGCAATCCCCTCATGAGCCAAAGCATAAAGCATTCGGGTTGAAGCATAAAGCCCCGAGTTACCGGCAGAAAGAATCGAAGTCAAAATCACCGCGTTCATCACCGTTGCAGCAGCCAAAACACCAGCATTTTCAAAGACCATCGTAAATGGAGAAATCGAAATAGCATCTACATCAGAGTCTAAAAGATTCGGGTTGGTGTAAGGAATCAAGAAACCAATTACCGCAATTGCACCGATGTAAAAGAGCATAATCCGGTAGAAAACGGTGTGAATAGCCTTGGGAATATTCTTCTCTGGATCTTCAGACTCGCCCGCTGCTACACCCACTAACTCGGTGCCCTGGAAAGAAAAACCAGCAATCATAAAGACCGCTAAAATACCCGAAAAACCATTTACAAATGGAGCTTCACCGGTGGTCCAATTTGAAAAACCGGGTGACTTACCGCCCAAAATTCCCAAAATCATTGCCACGCCAACAATTAGGAAAACAATTACTGTAATTACCTTAATAGCCGCAAACCAAAACTCGCCCTCGCCAAAAGCACGAGCAGAAAGATAATTCAATAAAAAGAGAATACTCAAAAACAGCGCCGACCAAACCCAGGCCGGAGTATCAGGAAGCCAATACTTCATTACCAATGCCGCCGCGACCAATTCGGCAGCCACCGTAATTGCCCAGTTAAACCAATAGTTCCAACCAATCGCGAACCCAAACGACGGAGAAACAAAACGGGAAGCATAAGTCTGGAAAGAACCAGCTACCGGCATATAGGCGGCCATCTCACCTAAAGACTGCATTAGCAGGAAAACCATCCCGCCCATCAAAGCGTAAGCAAGTAGCGCACCGCCGGGACCAGCCTGAGAAATAGTGGCTCCCGAAGCCACGAACAAACCCGTGCCGATAGACCCGCCGATAGCAATCATCATCAGGTGACGGGCGTGCAAACCACGCTTCAAACGATGCTTAGATTCGCTCTCCGCTACCCCCGCAGTGCTCGTCTCATTCTGTGATGAATCCATATTTCTATCCCTTATCAAGTAAACGAAAAAAGTTTCGCGCCGCCACGTAACCGCGGCGGCGCGAAAACAATTAGTTAGTAATTAAAGCAGAGTCATAGCCTGTTGAGCAATGGCAAGCTCTTCGTTGGTTGGAATAACCAGGACTCGGATAGACGAATCCGGGGTAGAAATCTCGCGCGGTTCCTTTGAACGGACAGCGTTCTTTTCGAGATCGAGCTTAACGCCCATAAACGCCAGACGCTCGCAAAGCTCGCGACGCATGTCCGAGTCATTTTCCCCAGCTCCAGCAGTGAAAGTAATGGCGTCCAAACCACCCATAACGGCAGTGTAAGCACCCACGTACTTAAGCAGACGGTGGTTATAGACCGCTAAAGCCAAGATGCAAGTCTCATCGCCCTCGGCAGCACGCCTTTGCACCTCACGCATATCGTTATCGCCGGTTAGACCACGTAGACCAGACTTCTTGTTAAACAAGTCGTCAATCTCGTCAATTGACATACCCGCCTGACGGTGTAGATGGAAAACAGCTGCCGGGTCGATATCACCGGTACGTGAACCCATGACCAGTCCCTCTAGGGGGGTTAGTCCCATCGAGGTATCAACGGCGTGACCGTTTACCACGGCAGAGACAGAAGCCCCGTTACCCAGGTGCAAAACAATCTGCTTTAGGTCATCGCGTCCGAGGAACTTAGCAGCTGCACCGGAAACAAACTGGTGCGAAGTACCATGTGCACCGTAACGACGAATCTCGTACTTTTCGGCAACTTCACGGTTAAGTGCGTAGGTGGCGGACTCATCAGGTAGTCCCTGGAAGAAAGCAGTGTCAAAAACAGCTACGTGCGGGACATCCATCAGCTCGCGGGCAACTTCAATTCCCTTTAGGTGAGCTGGGTTGTGCAGTGGGCCGAGCGGGCATAGATCGCGAATCTTCTGCTCTACCTTCTCGTCAATAATGGCCGGGCCAGAGAAGTACTTTCCACCCTGGACGACACGGTGACCGACGGCAACAATGCCAGCTTCGGATAGGTTCGGACCAACCTTGGCAAACAGCTCCAAAACCTTGCGCAAACCAGCGCCGTGGTCAGCGATAGGGCCATCAATTTCGACGACCTTCTCGCCATACTTGTGTTCGAGGTGACTGGTTTCTTCACCAATTCGTTCAACGAGGCCGGAGGCCAGCGAGGTGCCCGCCTCGGGGTCTACCAACTGGTACTTAATTGACGAAGAACCAGAGTTAATAACTAGAACAGTGTGCTGTGTCATTTAGTTTTCCTTGTTTTGCTAGGGTAGGTTCAGGCCTGTGCCTGTGCCTGGACCGCGGTAATTACGACAGTGTTGACAATATCTTCTACAAGAGCGCCGCGGGAAAGGTCGTTTACGGGCTTGCGTAGACCCTGCAGAACAGGTCCTACGGCAGTAGCTCCCGAGGTGCGCTGGACAGCCTTGTACAAAGCGTTACCAACAGAAAGTGACGGGAAGATGTAGACCGTAGCCTTACCGGCAACGGGGGAGTTAGGCATCTTGGAAGCTGCAACATGAGGATCGTATGCGGCATCGAACTGCAACGGGCCATCAACCGCCAACTCGGGGGCCTTCTGACGCAGAATCTCAGTAGCTTCCTTAACCGCGTCCACATCGGGGCCCGATCCGGAGTTACCCGAAGAGTAAGAAATCATCGCCACGCGAGGCTCTACGCCGAACGCTTGGGCGGTTTCTGCCGAAGAAATCGCAATGTCAGCCAGCTGTTCAGGAGTCGGGTTCGGGTTGACTGCACAGTCACCGTAAACGTGTACCTGGTCGGGCATCAACATTAGGAAGACCGAGGAAACAATTGAAGTTCCCGGCTTGGTCTTAATCGTCTGGAATGAGGGAACAATCGTGTGTGCCGTAGTGTGTGCGGCTCCCGAGACCATTCCATCAGCATCGCCAAAGTAAACCATCATGGTCCCAAAGAAGGAAACGTCCTGTACAACCTCGCGAGCCTTTTCCAGGGTCATGCCTTTCTTCTCACGTAGCTTGGCGTATTCCTGAGCGTACTTTTCGACAAGTTCCTCGTCATGGTTAGAAACTACCTTGGCAGCGGCAATATCAAGACCAAGTTCTTGAGCCCGTGAACGTACTGCAGACTCATCTCCGACCAAAATGATGTCGGCGACATCTAGTTTGAGAAGCTGGTCGGTCGCTTCCAGAATGCGGTCATCATCAGGTTCGGGCAAAACAATGGTGGTCTTCTTAGAACGAGCGCGCTCCACCAAGTCCATCTGGAACTGGAGTGGGGTGGTGATAGCCGAATCTACCTCGGCGTTCAAAATGCTCTCCAAGTCATCGCCAAAAGCGTTGCGTAGTGCCTGGCCGGGGTTTGCCGCATCAAATTCACCGACTACCGCGATAGGAACGTTAACCTCAGTAAGTTTTTCTTTCAGATGGTTTTCAATGCGAACCGGGTTTTCGGCGTTTAGAAGCAAAATACCAGCCAACTTTGCGTGGTTGGCTTTAAAAGTCTTTAGAGCGGCTCGCGAGGTCTTGCAGGGGCATCCGTCCTTGCGGTCAAGCACTAAGAAAATCGGAGAACCGCAGTTAGCTGCTACCGCAGCGTTAAACCCAAACTCATCCCAACCGGGCACAAAAGTGTAATTGGAACCAAGGTTAATAATACGGTCGGCTTCAATCTTGCGGAAAGACTCCACAATCTTGGCCAGAGCGGCTTCAGAATCTGCCGCTACTTCCAAGTACTGAGCCCCGAAAACACCGGCTCCCAACTCGGAAATGCTTTCGTTCTTTCCAAATGAGCGAAACACCTCAACCTTCTGGCCACCCTCGGCCAGGAGCTGAGCTAGCCCCCGAACTACGTCGTCACGTCCGGGAACGTTTGCAGCGGTTAAAACTGACAGGCTTTTTGGCATGATAATCCTTCCACAAAGCTGAACCTGTTTACAGTTTCTAATGTTAGTAGCCAGAAGCCAGAAGCCCCACCGTGATCGGTATGCCTTATGACACACCAAAGTCCTAAGTCTCACCAAAAAGGCAAAATAAAGACAGATTTACAGTTGATAGGGCGAAAAATGGGGAACTTAGTCGAGTTGATCACGGCTGACCACATCAACAGCTAAGACACCAGGCACATGTGAAAGGGAACTAATTAACTCGTCTTGTGGGGAAGGGCCTTCAAATTTCATTACTACGCGCATCCCCTCGCCGGTCTCTGTCTTAATCGGATTAGTGGAAGTAACAATTGCTTTATATCCCTGCGAAGACGCTAAAACCATAACTTTTCGCATTGCCCCCGTCCCGGATTCATACTCTATGACGGTACGGTAATTGCGCGAAGAGAAGGGCAGCTTATTTGCGAGTGGGCCAATTGCAAAAACCAAGAAATAGTGGAGTGCTAGCGCAAAGATTGCCAGAGGAATCATACCTGCTCCACATGCCATACCAAGAGCTGCTGAGAGCCAAACCGTAGCGGCGGTAGTTAGCCCGCGAACTGTGTCGTTATTGACGAAGATAACTCCAGCACCGAGAAAACCGATTCCCGAGACGATTTGCGCTGCGATTCGAGAAGGATCTAGATGGACACTTGCTCCAAGCGCAAGAGCTGGACCAAAACCATAAGCCGAAATAAGTGTGAAAATACAAGCTCCGATACCTACTAGAACGTGAGTTTTTACTCCGGCATTTTTCTGGTGGAAATGACGCTCAATTCCCAAAAGTGAGCAAAGAACAAATGCTGCGGTAATCGCGACAAACTGGATTTCAAGGGTGTCGGAAATGAAAAATGCGCTCATTGTCTCTCCAGTAAATCAAGGACGAGTTTACGAAAAGTATAGATAAAATTACTGAATCAGTGATGAAGGATAGATAGGTGAATAACTTATTTCTGTACAACGGGAGAGTTTCGTTGATAGAAAGTAGTCACCTGTCCGCCAAGCAAAAAACACTTCGTCTAGGTTAATCTATTGGGCGTGAGCACCAATAATTTTTCCGCAGACGGACATCCTCGTCCCGTCCTCGTCGTTGATTTTGGCGCGCAGTATGCGCAGCTAATTGCCCGACGAGTACGCGAAGCTAAAGTTTATTCCGAAATTGTTCCCCACACCATGAGCGTAGAGCGCATGCTGGAGAAAGATCCTGCAGCGATTATTCTTTCCGGTGGGCCTTCTTCCGTCTACGCAGACGGAGCTCCCAGCGTTGATGCGCCTCTTTTCTCGGCCGGTGTGCCGATTCTGGGAATCTGTTACGGGTTCCAGACGATGGCCGCAGCCCTCGGAGGAAAAGTGGGACGTACCGGAACTCGCGAGTACGGTCACACGGATGTTACGACTAACGAGAACGCTTGTCTTTTCGCTGGCACTCCGCTGGATCAGTCCGTTTGGATGAGTCACGGTGACGCTGTGCAGGAGGCTCCACAGGGCTTTGTAGTTACCGCTTCGACAGAACAGACTCCCGTTGCCGCGTTTGAAGACCGCGAACGACGTCTTTACGGATTGCAGTGGCACCCCGAGGTAAAGCACTCCAAGTTCGGTCAGGCGGCGCTAGAAAACTTCCTTTACAAGGGGGCTGGGCTGGAGCCAACTTGGACCCCGGGAAACATCATTGATGAACAGGTTGAACGAATCCGAGCTCAGGTGGGGGACAAACAGGTAATCTGTGCCCTTTCCGGTGGGGTTGATTCTTCTGTGGCTGCCGCCCTCGTACACAAAGCTGTCGGTGACCAGCTAACCTGTTTCTTCATCGACCACGGTCTACTCCGGGCCGGAGAACGCGAACAGGTTGAGCGTGACTATGCTTCGACCATGGGAATTAAGGTTGTCACCATGGACGAAACGGAACGCTTTGTCGGTGCTCTTGCCGGAGTTAGTGATCCGGAAACTAAGCGTAAGATTATTGGCCGTGAGTTTATCCGTTCTTTCGAAGCTGCTCAGCGTCAGCTTATTGCCGAAGCCGGAGCCGAGGGACAGGATATCGAGTTCCTAGTTCAAGGAACGCTTTACCCGGATGTTGTTGAATCCGGTGGCGGCGAAGGTGCGGCTAACATCAAGTCTCACCACAACGTGGGGGGATTGCCCGACGACCTTAAGTTCGAGCTGGTTGAGCCGCTACGTGAACTCTTTAAGGACGAGGTGCGCGAAATTGGGCGTCGTTTGGGAGTGCCGGAAAAAATTGTGTCACGTCAGCCTTTCCCCGGCCCCGGACTGGGTATTCGTATCGTTGGAGAAGTAACTCCAGAACGTCTTGAGACTTTGCGTGCCGCCGACCTAATTGTGCGCGAGGAACTAACCCGCGCCGGCTTGGACGAGGAAATCTGGCAGTGCCCGGTGGTGCTACTAGCCGACGTTCGTTCCGTTGGAGTGCAGGGAGATGGTCGTACTTACGGACATCCCATCGTTTTGCGTCCAGTTTCTTCCGAGGACGCAATGACAGCCGACTGGACTCGTCTGCCCTATGACCTGTTGGCACGAATTTCCAACCGTATTACCAACAGTGTGGAGGATGTAAACCGAGTTGTTCTCGACTGTACTTCCAAGCCCCCGGGCACCATTGAATGGGAGTGAGTTTCTTTATTCTCTAGGAAGATAGTTAAGAAACTATGCGAATCTAAGTAAAAACTTAATAGGTTCTACCCGAGGCGGGTACTCAAGCGAAACGAATGAGTACCCGCCTTGGTTTATCATGAGGTGAGTAAATTAGCTTAAACGAGGGAAAAATGGGAAAAAAGAAACGTTCACGCGGGTGGCCTGAAATTCCCGCCCCACTCGCCGGGCCAGTTATAGATAACCACACGCATTTGCCCTTACGTTCCGCTGAGCTCATTACCGCGGAAGAAGTTTGCCTAAACCTTGAAGAACAGCTGACAAGAGCGAAAGAAACCGGGGTGGTTGGGCTGGTCACTTCCGCCTGTGAAGTAATGGATTTAGCGCCTGCGCTTGATTTGGCGGAAAAATATTCCCAGGTAAAAGTGGCGGTAGCAATACACCCGAACGAGGCGGCCTTGCACGCTGGATATAATGACCCTTCCCCGGACGGGCTAGAGCCACAATTTCTTGCGCATCACTCGATGTCTTTAGAATCGGCTCTCGGAGCGGTCTGCGATGCCGCGGCACATCCCTCGGTTGTGGCGATTGGGGAAACGGGGCTGGACTATTTCCGCACTGCGCCGGCGGGCAGACAAGCCCAAAAAGAATCTTTTAAGATGCATCTAGAATTAGCTAAGGCGCTTGATCTACCCGTGCAAATTCACGATAGGCAAGCTCATAAAGATACTATCGATATTCTCTTAGAAGTAGGTGCGCCCAAGCAAACGGTATTTCACTGCTATTCCGGAGATGTCCAAATGGCTGAAACCTTGGCTGAAAACGGGTGGTATGCCTCTTTTGCCGGTCCTCTTACCTATGGGGCAAATGAAGAATTGAGGAATGCCCTTGTTGCGCTACCTCCGGAGTTAGTCTTAGTGGAAACGGATGCGCCATACCTTACGCCGCATCCGCACCGAGGGTGCCCCAACGCTTCTTATGTGATGGCTCATACCGTCAGGCAAATTGCTGCACTTTGGGAAAAAGATGAAGAATATACCTGCTCGAAACTGCTTGCTAATACCGAGGAAGTTTATGGTAAATGGTAGGAAACGGTTGACGCTACCTGTGTGATTCATCATCATAAAGTAACAAATGTATAACACGTAGGTTACGATTGATTTTATATAAAAGGGGAGATGTTTCCTTAAACGGAAAGGTTCCTTTTCGTTGGTATCTGAAATAATTAGATTCCAACAAGTTTTATTGGCCTATCAAAGGAAAAAGATTGAGTAACCCACTGGCGAAAGCAAACGAGCGTCTTTACCGTCTGCCAGCTAAACGAGTATGGCCCGTAGCTGCGGCCCTAATGCTTGGCGTGACCGGGGTAGGTGCCGTTAATCTTGCCGCCTCTCACCACACCGTACAGGTACAGGTGGATGGTAAAACTCAGCAGGTTAGCTTTTTTGGGAACACCGTTTCTGACGCTCTTAGCGCCGCTGGAGTTGAGGTGAAAGCCCACGATAGTGTAATTCCTGTCCCTTCCAGCGCGATTTATGACGATTCCCGCATTACCGTCGCTACGGCCAAGCCCTATATGGTTACTATTGACGGAAAAACTCGTGAAGTTTGGAGTACCGCAACTTCCTCGGCAGATATTCTTTCTGATTTGGGAGCGCGTGGCTCAACCGTTACCTTGGCGGCTTCCCGTAGCTCTGAGCGCAGCCCCCTTTCTACACTTACTCACGTTCCCACTACCGCAAAACTCCTGGTGGATGGAAAAACAAAAGATGTAAAGGTATCTCCTGGGCAGGGCCTAAAAGACCTTTTGCAGGCTGAAAAAATTAAGCTTTCGCCGATTGATAGGGTTACGGCCAGTCGCACTAAAGACGGTCTCGTAATTCGTGTTGTGCGTGTTGTGCGCGAGAACATTGTGACCGAGTCTGATATTCCCAATAAAACCGTTAAAAAAGAAGATGCGAAACTTCTTAAAGGCAAGACTCGAATTACAGAAGAGGGAAAGCACGGAAAACGCCGTTTGGTCGAATATCGCGAAGTTGTGGATGGAAAAGAAACTGTACGCACGAAGATTTCTGACAAAGTTTTAGCCCAGCCTGTTGACCGGGTTGAAGTAACAGGAACTATGGAACCTCCAGCGCGGCCTGCCGCGGTAGCTACTGCGCCGGATTCTCCATCAGTGGCGGCTGCGGAATCCTCCGTACCACCCGCCGCGCCGGCTCCTACTGGATCTCCCAAAGCAATTGCCCGTCAAATGCTTGCTGCTCGTGGAATGGGTGATGATCAGTATCGTTGCCTAGTTTCCCTTTGGAACCGTGAGTCGGGATGGAATTACCGGTCCTATAACCGAAGCTCCGGAGCTTACGGTATTCCCCAGGCTCTACCCGGCTCAAAGATGGCCTCAGCCGGAGCTGACTGGCGCACTAATCCAGCTACTCAGATTCGCTGGGGGCTCGGATATATCTCAGGACGATACGGTAGCCCATGTGCGGCTCTTGGACACTCGCACCGGGTTGGCTGGTACTAAACCGAAGTTTTAGCGGAAACTAAATACGTCTTTCGACGATAAATTGGTAGTCTTTAACGCGTGAATGATTTTGACGTAAAGTTACTGGGGAAAGCCCAGGTACGTGAGCTATGTGAAGGTCTCAATATTCGTCCTACCAAAACGTTGGGACAAAACTTTGTGCACGATACTGGAACGGTAGAAAAAATCGTTCGGGAAGCTCGAGTTCGCCCCGGGGAACATGTGCTGGAAGTCGGTCCGGGATTAGGTTCGCTTACCCTCGCTCTGCTTAAGGCTCAAGCGCGCGTGACGGCCGTGGAAATTGACCCAAAACTTGCGCAGATTCTTCCTACAACTGCTGATGTGAATGCTGGGAAAATCGCCCAAAATCTGCGAATATTACTAAGTGATGCGCTTAAAATAGACAGCCCGGATTGCCTGGAAAAAGCTGTGCCCGTTAGGCCCGGTACCGACTTTAGTGATCAGCCCACTAAACTGGTTGCAAACCTGCCCTATAACGTAGCCGTTCCAGTAATCTTTACCCTCCTTGAGGTGCTTCCCAGCTTGAAAGAAGTTTTGGTGATGGTCCAGTCTGAAGTGGCGGACCGTCTAGCGGCTCTTCCGGGTACTAAGGCTTACGGAGTTCCCAGCGTGAAAGCACAGTGGTACGGTCCTACCAAAAAGGTTGGAACAATTGGAAGAAATGTTTTTTGGCCCAGTCCAAATGTTGATTCAGCACTTGTGCGTATGGAAATAACTCATCCTCACGGAAACTCGGATGAAGAGCGTAAGGCATTATTTAAAGCGGTAGATGCGGCTTTTAGTCAGCGTCGTAAGACCCTGCGAAGCGCGCTGGCTAATTGGGCTGGCTCTCCCGCCGCTGCCGCGCAGATATGTCAGGCTGCGGGCATTGACTCTACCTTGCGAGGGGAACGTCTTGTCGCCACCGATTTCGCCAAGCTCATCCGCGCACACGCACAAGTTAACGCGTAGAGGAGTGGCGATGAGGCAGCAGCATCCTCGAAAAAGCGTAACCGCGAGCGCTCCGGCCAAAGTGAATCTTATCCTCAAATGTGGGCTACCTGAGGAAGAGACCGGATACCATCATCTATTTACGGTTTTTCACAGCCTGAATTTGCGGGAAACTGTAAGGTTTATTCCTCGTGCAGACAGGGGATTTACCATTTCAGATAGATACTTGGGAGAAAGCGGACAAGAACTGCCTATACCCTCCACGCTGAAAGAAATGCCCCCGGAAAAGCACTTGGCGCTAAGAGCTGCGCAAATTCTTTTCGATAAATTTGACCTTCCCGGAGGAGGACAAATAGAGGTCTCTAAAAGAGTTCCAGTCGCAGGGGGAATGGCCGGTGGATCCGCGGATGCGGCGGCATCTTTGGTGGCGGTCAACACCGCTTACGATTTGGGGCTATCCCCAAAAGAACTTGCTGTAATTGGTAGAGAACTAGGGGCTGACGTACCCGCCTGTCTTTTGGGGGAAGTAACCGTTGGAACCGGGCGGGGTGACCGCCTTCATACCCTGTCAAAAATGCCGTCTCGTATTTGGGTCATGGGAATTAATCAAAAGGGATTGGCAACCCCGCAAGTATTCAAACAAGCCGATAAGAACCCTGAAAATCTAAGCATTCGCTTACCGCAAGACCTGACAGAAAAAGAAAAACAAGTACTTGCTGGGGAAAACTGGGAGGAATTCCTCGCCCTACTCGTAAACGATTTACAAGCTCCTGCACTCGTACTTCGTCCCGATTTAATTTCACCTTTACAGGCTGTTAATGCACTTTACACACAAAATGGACAAAGACTCACGCAAGCAATTATTTCTGGCTCCGGACCGACTATCGCGGCGCCTGCCCGTAACCTTGACCAGGCAAAAGTTATAGCGCAGACATTGCTTTCCTGTGAAGGAATAGAACGTACATTAATCTTGGACGGGCCAAGCGAACCCGCAAAAATAGAAGAGGTTGAAGAATAGATGGCACACCTGCTGGGAATGCAAGAAGTCAGTGCTTTAGCCGGGTCACGTATCCTCTTGCAGGGAGTAAATCTCGGTCTTGATGATGGTTCGCGCGTGGGCGTGCTCGGCCCTAATGGCGCCGGTAAATCTACCCTTTTGCGCCTAATTTCCGGCGTGCAAAAGCCAGACGCGGGAGCTGTTACGGTAACTGACGGAACTACGATTTCCATGCTGGTTCAGTCCGATGAGATGGATCCGCAGGCAACAATTTTGGAAGTTGTCCATCCTGGAGCGGCCGCACACGAATGGGCTTCCAAACGTGAATATCGACAAGTCCATGAGGGACTCTTAGCCGACCTTGATTTGAGCACTAAAGTAGGGACTCTTTCCGGTGGGCAGCGACGCAGAGTGGCTTTGGCCGCGGGACTTTGCCAAGAAGCGCAGATACTTTTACTTGACGAGCCAACTAACCATCTTGATATTGAGGGTGTAGCCTGGCTGGCTGATTACCTGAAAGAACGCTTTAAAGCGGGAACTTCCAAAGCTGGTTCTGGAGCATTAGTGGTAGTTACCCACGACAGGTGGTTCCTCGATGAAATTTGTACACGAGTTTGGGAAGTGGTTCCAGGAGTAGACCCAGGGGGATCACGGCCGCAGATTCCTGGACGTATTGAACAATATGATGGTTCTTATGCTGCCTATATTCTGGCTCGGGCAGAACGCGCTCGTCAGGCAGAGGTCAGTGCGATTAAACGAGAGAATCTATTGCGTAAAGAACTCGCTTGGCTACGTAGAGGAGCCCCCGCACGAACCTCGAAACCTAAGTTTCGGATTGACGCTGCAGAAACTTTGATAGCAGATGTTCCTCCTCCGCGTGATCAGGTAGAGCTGTTGTCGATGGCTACCGCGCGTCTAGGTAAAGATGTTCTAGACCTGGAAAATGTGAGCCTTTCTTACCGCCGAGAAGACGGCACTGAACTTCCGATTCTAAAAGATGTTACCTGGCGACTTGCTCCTGCCCAACGAGTAGGAATTGTGGGAGTTAACGGAGCTGGTAAAACTACTTTACTTAGGCTATTGGAAGGTACCCAACAACCCGATATTGGAAGAATCAAACGGGGAAAAACCATCAAAGTGGCGACCCTTTCGCAGTCAACTCACGAACTTGATGCTGTTTCACACCTCCGGGTTGTCGAGGCCGTTAACGAGGTGGCCTCGCTAATGACGGTGGGAAAGAAAGAACTTACCGCATCGCAGCTTGTAGAACGACTTGGGTTTACCCGTGAACGTGCCTGGACACCCGTATCGGAGCTCTCAGGGGGAGAGCGTCGTCGTCTGCAGCTAATGCGATTACTCATGACAGAACCTAATGTGCTTTTGCTTGATGAGCCGACTAATGACCTCGATACTGATACCCTCGCGGCCATGGAAGACCTTTTAGACGGGTTCCCCGGAACCCTCATTGTGGTTTCGCACGATCGTTACCTCTTGGAACGAGTGACCGATACGCAGGTTGCTTTACTTGGGGATGGCAATATTCGTATGCTTACCGGTGGAGTAGACCAATATCTGCAACTGCGCCGAGCGGCCACCGAAAATGAAATAGGGAAAAAAGTCGGTGCTGAAGTCCGCGAAAATGCAAAAGAAGCAGGAGAAAATGCCGCGAACGAGGGGCTGAGCGCACAAGAACGTCGCCTACTCGTCAAAGAAGCTGCAAAACTAGAACGACAACTTGATAGGGCACAAGCGCGCGTGGAAGAACTCGGGAAACAGATGAACCTTGCATCTGAGAAAATCGCTTCAGACCCGCAGGCGGTAGGCAAACTTGCTGAACTTGGACGTGAACATGCGCAGGTTGCCCAAGAAGTTGCAGAACTAGAAGATAAGTGGCTAGAAGTCAGTTCTCAACTGGACTAAAGCAGGTAAGTAACAGGGCGGAAAACTTAGTAGGGGTTAAACCGGTGACTGCTGGTTTTCCAATTGGCTTAGGGTATGGCCTGTAGCGTCTTTCCATTCTGTTTTTCCATTGGAAGAAGCTCCGGAAACGAATGCCGCCGCCGTGGAAGGACTGGAGAACAGAACATCCTTTTCTAAAATCATCTCTTCGTTGATAAATTCTGCATATTCTTCGCGCATCCGAATCGCTATGTTCGGGCAAGACGGGAATAAGGAAGCTGAGAGATGACTGCCTGATAAGACCACGAAGCCATCTTCTACCAGCTTTCCGCAAGCGTTTATTCCTCTTCTCTTATGATAGAGAATTGGGGAGGTTAGATCGTTGGTAGAAGATTTTTTCTCCGAAGATAAGAATGACTCAAAGACTTTATATCCCAGTGAAGATATCACTAGTTGGGCGTATCCGATAAATTCGTCTAATTCGGCCTTTTTCTCCTCGGTGACTTTACCCGGATTAGGAATATTTCCATTAACTACCTGATAGCGTCCCGCTTCTTGCGCCATGGTATAGAAAGCATTTTCCAAGTAGCTGATTTCTGTGGGACCGAAGGAGTCATTTGAAGTAATTACAACTACCGCATGGGTGAAGTAATCCATGTTTGAGTTGATGACGTGTTCGTTGATTCTGCCTAATGTTCCCATCCCATTACGACGTTCGCAGGCCTGCCCAATATAGACTTTTTTCTCTCCGGTATTTTCATCATTTCCAAACAGCAGGTAGATACCGGTTTGGTTTAACTCAGGACGATCTTTGCAACGAGGAAGGTCGGTTCGGGGTAGAGAATAAACTATTCCCGTCCAATTAGAGAGGGTAGCTTTCACTCGATTAGAGGGATTTCCGTCTATCAGAAAAAGCTGAATTGTGCGGGCCAGCATCTTCACTCCTTAAAACCTTGTTACAAAAATCTACCGGTTGTTACGGGCGCGCTCTAGTTTCTTTTCCAGGTGCTTAATGCGCCAGTCCAGAACCTTGCCGATGAGCCCACCCCAGCGTTTTTCTTTTTCCGGTATTACCGGCAGATTTGGGTCCAATAAGGGGTCTGCGTCAATCGTTCCGGTTAATGATAGGTGAGGCCAAGTTAGGGTGTGTCGCTCTGAGAGGGTAACGTAGTTTGGGCGGTCTTCAACATGAAGTTCAACGCCGCTGCTTGGGGCTGCGGGGGTGGGAGGATTAGCTGTCCAGGCTGCCACCATCTGCGTTACACGAGCAAGTAGATTAACCCACAGAAGCAAAGTCGCTAGCGCGGCTACAGACGCGAGTAACGGCTTGTCAGCGACAGAACCCACCGCGCTTGTTCCCAAGTATCGTAAGACTCCGGAAAGAACCCCGAAAAGAGCCATTCCTTGCCACATTTCGTGCCAAGGAACGTGAATCCCAGAAACGAACGAAAGCAAAAGATAGAAAACCAAAGCATCTACCAGAGCTGCCGCCAGCAAAGAAGTAACCCTAATTGCAAAATTAGCTATGCTTCCTTCCAGATGGAGGTAGGAAAGAATCGTAGATCCCAGGACAGAAACAATGAAACCAAGAGCCGTGGTTAAAACCACGCCCAACCCCAAAACTACGAACCCCAGCAAATCGCGGAGCTTTTCAAGTATAAAGTTGGACGGATAGACCGCGATACCAAACATGGCCCGCAAAGCAATTCTAAGATTAGCCATCACGTAGGTAGCTGACATCAATAGAACAACTACCGCGATAATGGAAGCTAGTGAGAAAGAAGAATCCATCACCAGGGTTGAAGGGTCTACTAATCCTTTTTTCTCAGGTGTGCTAAGTAGTCCCGGCATGACATCGTTAATTCCCTTGACAAGTTCGCCCAGCAGTCGTTTATTAGAGCCGAGGATAGCCATGAAAATAGTCCATGCAATTGTTAATGCCGCACCAATTGAGAGAAGTGCCGAGTAGGCAATTCCACCAGACATTAAGGCGCCTCGTTGCATTCCATAACGAGAAAGTGTCCGCCCTAAACGGGTATGTGACCACCAACGAATCGCTTCTTGCAATTTGCCCATTAGAGTTGGTTTTTCCCAAACCTCTCGTAAAGAAGGGCCGGGGATGTAATAGCGTTGCAAGGTCGGCAAGTCTGAAAATTCCTCTGGAAACGCCGAATCGGTATCCGGATTGGAGGAGTCCATATATTCCTCGTCTACTAAACGAGAGCGTATTTCTCTTTGCAATTTTCCAGATTCATACAGAGCTTTTGCGTTAGAATTCTTGGTTTCCATCATACGCATAAAAATAACTTAAAATTAAACAGATTTCGCTATTTCCTATCAAACAACACGAAACTCTTAACAAAGTAGTAAAACTTGCAAACCAAAAAGAAACTAATCTTGCAAGACTTCTTAAGAGGGAATAGACTGAAACCGATGTTAAACGAAACAATGCTTCAGTGGTGGTGGCTCGTCAGTTAGGCGGGCTGTTTCGTGTACACGGATTAAAAATCGGGCTCGCTGCAGGCGAGCCTTTTTTGATGCCCAAGGTTCTTCTCGCAGCAGCCAAAATAAAAGAGGAACCAAATGGAAAGCAACCAAAACGCTTCGGGAATAACCTCCCGAAATCTACATCTGCACTCTACCGAAATAGAATATTGTGCAAATCCGGCTGACCTTTTTCAATCTTTCGAAGCCCACTTAAGGCCAAATACCGCGCTCCTTGAATCGGCCGACCTGAAAACTCGTTCTAGTCTTAAATCTATTCTTGTTCTCCAAGGCGCAATTGAGGTTGAATGTCGCGGACAAAGTGTTATCGTCACCGCCCTTAACCAAATTGGGCAGGAACTATTAGCGCCGCTTTCCATCACCCTCGAAAAATATTTAGACCATAGTGAAGAGAAAAAAGAACTTCGGTTCGAGTTTCCGCCAAGCAATGCCGCCGAGGAAGAAGAACGACTTCTCGCGCCTAACCCGCTTGAAGTGCTGCGTCAGCTTAGCAAACTCGTTGCCGAGTACCTTCCCGGCGAACTACCTACATTGGTTGGGGGTTTTGGGTATGACTTCATCGACACCTACGAGGAATTGATAAAAGTTCCTAGCGGCCCCAATAACTATCCTGATTACAGTTTCATCCTCCCCAGCTCAACCATACTTATTGACCACCCTGAAAAACGCGCAACACTATACCAACTTAGTGAAACCGTAGAGGCTCCCGCCCCACTTACGCTAAAGAAAACTGAAAATAATTCGCCCGAACAGGAAACGAAAAAAACTGTTCTACGCGTAGAAACTATCTCGGATATGCACTTCCAAGAAACTGTAGAAAATCTCCAAAAACATATAGCCGCTGGAGATATTTACCAAGTAGTCCCTTCACGAACATTCGTCACCGAGTGCGCTAACCCCTTTGCCGCCTACCTAGAGCTACGTGCGCAAAACCCCAGTCCTTACATGTTCTACTTAAACGGGAAAAACTACACTCTACTCGGGGCTAGCCCCGAGTCATACCTAAAATACAATGCGGAAAATCGAAAGACGGAACTATACCCAATTGCCGGTACTCGACCCCGCGGAAAAGACGAAAACGGAAACGTAAATACCGAACAAGATATTCGCGCTGAACTTTCACTAAAAACTGACGCAAAAGAACTTGCCGAACACATCATGCTTGTGGATCTTGCCCGCAACGACCTCGCCAGGATAGGCCAACCCGGCAGCCGAAAAGTCGAAAAACTTCTCGACCTAGACCGATACTCACAGGTCATGCACCTAGTATCAAAAGTTACCTGTACGCTCGCACCCCAATATGACGCACTCGACGCCTACCGTGCCTGCATGAACATGGGAACCCTAACCGGAGCACCCAAAATCTCGGCCACAAACCTACTACGCCAGGCCGAGAAAGTCGGGCGTGGGTCCTACGGCGGGGCAGTGGGATACCTCAGCGCGAACGGATCATTTGACACCTGCATCGTCATCCGCAGCGCCTACGTCACTAATGGGCGCGCCCTCGTCCAAGCCGGTGCCGGAGTAGTTCGCGATTCATACCCACCCGCCGAGGCTGACGAAACCTATCACAAAGCCAGCGCGGTGCTCCTGGCCATAGCTAAATCCCAAAACGCCATACTGGAGACAGCTCGATGAAAATTACCATCCTTGATAACCAAGATTCCTTTGTCTACAACCTACGGGACGAATTTCTCAACCTCGGCCACGACATAAAAGTTTTTCGTAACACTGTAGAACTTGAAACAATCTTGGAAGAAAGCCCCGATTTAATCTGCCTCTCTCCCGGACCCGGACACCCGCGCGAAGCCGGAAACATGATGGAACTAATTGCCGATACGTTAGGCAAAATTCCACTTCTAGGAGTTTGCCTTGGCTACCAAGCTCTAATAGAACACTACGGGGGAATCGTTGAACCGGTAGGCCCCGTACACGGACAAGCGCATGAAATTACCCTTACTGCCGCTGGCAAAAACGACCCAATCTTTGCCGGGATTACACAAAATCTAAACGTTGCCAGATACCACTCGCTCGGTTGTACAAACCTACCCAAAGAACTAAACAACCTGGCCCGTATCGGCAAAATCAGTATGATAGCCCGCGCCAAAAAAGCACCCGCCTTAGGTTTTCAATTCCACCCTGAATCAATCCTTACCGCCGCCGGCCCGCAAATGCTAAAAGCCGCAATCGCTTCCCTAACCACGGAAAAATAAAACAGAAAGTAAAAGCATGGAAACCCAAAAACTCCTTAAAGAAACTCTCCTGGGATACCAGCCTACCCTGGAAGAATCGCAATTCCTCTTTAGCGCTTTAACTAACAAAGAACTAAATGACATACAAATTTCCGCGCTGCTTGCGACTTTGCATACCAGGGGAGAAACTGCCGAAGAAATCGCTGGAGCCGCCAAAGCTTTCCTCAACGTAGCCAACTGCGTACCTACCGCAAAAACCTCACTAGACTCTTGCGGAACCGGTGGGGACCGAGCCGGAACCATCAATATCTCCACCGCGGCAGCTTTGCTTGCTGCTTCGCAAGGAATTAGCATCGCCAAACACGGAAACCGTTCTGTCAGCTCCAAAACCGGTAGCGCCGACGTGCTTGAAGAACTTGCAATTCCGGTTAACAACACTCCTGAACAAGCAGCTCAAAACCTTGAAAATAAAGGCTTTAGCTTCCTATTTGCCCCTCTCTACCACCCGGCTATCGCCCTGGTTATGCCGGTAAGACGTGCCCTTGGTGTTCCTACCCTATTTAATCTGCTTGGGCCATTGCTTAATCCCGCCCCGCTAAAAGCCCAGCTCATGGGAATCGCAAACCCCGAAAAAGGGGAACTAATTGCCCGTACCCTACAAAACCTCGGACGAGAAAAAGCCCTTATCGTAAACGGATCGGGACTGGATGAAATTGCCATTCACGCAGAAACCACAATTTGGGAAATCAATGATGGAAAGATAGAAACCAAAACCTATTCGCCAGCTGATTTCGGGATTGAAACCTATCCCTTGAGCGAACTAGCTGGCGGTGAAGCAAAAGAAAATGCCGCTTTCCTTACCGCCGCGCTTGCTGGCAAGGGAACACCCGCACACAATGCCGCTATCGCGGTTAACGCAGGTGCTCTAGCCTACCTTGAAGGACGCGTTAAAACTCTCAAAGAAGGCACCCAGTGGGCACTTGAAACACTTGCTACGGCCAGCGCCGCAGACTACCTTGTTAGCTTGCAAGAAAGCCAAAAATAATGAACCACAAACAGATAAAACCATTTAACATAGGGACGGAACCAGGAACCGTCCTCGATAAAATTGTTGCCCGGCGGAAAACTCATCTTCCGGGGATTCGCGCGCAAATTGAAGGCATCACCCCCGATGCCCTTCCCCCCTCGGAACGTAGTCTCTACTCTTACCTTGGCGAGGGAAAACGTGGGGAAAACCACTATTTAATGGAATGCAAGGCAGCCTCACCAAGCCTGGGACTGATTCGTGAATCCTACAACCCAGCGGAAATAGCCGGAATATATTCCCGTTACGCTGCTGGTATCTCAGTACTTTGCGAACCAGATTTTTTCGGCGGTAGCTACGACCACCTCGCAACTGTTGCTGAGAGCACGCACCTGCCGGTTCTTTGTAAAGACTTCATTATCGACCCAATCCAAATTCTCGCGGCTCGCTACTACGGGGCAGACGCTATTCTCCTTATGCTGTCGGTACTTAAAGACGAAGAATATAGGCTACTTGCCGACCTCGCTCAGCGCCTGAAACTGGATGTGCTAACCGAAGTCTCTACCCGCGAAGAACTATCACGCGCACTTAAACTAAAAGCCAAAATAATCGGAATAAACAACCGAAACCTACGCAATTTAAGTATAGATACTGCCCGAACCCGAGAATTGGCCCCGCAGATACCCAACGACACGGTCGTGCTTTCCGAGTCTGGAATCCGCAGTCACAATGACGTCGTTGAGCTTGGGCGATACGTTAGCGGGTTCCTTGTCGGATCTAGCCTAACAAGCCAAAAAGATATAGATTTAGCCTGCCGTAACCTGCTTTACGGAAACGTAAAAATCTGCGGAATAACCAGTGCCTCGCAAGCCCAAGCGGCCACTACCGCCGGGGCCAGCTACGGGGGAATAATTCGTGCTGCAAAATCTCCTCGCTATCTACAAACAAAAGAAGCACTGGAAATCATTACGGAGGTTCCCGCTCTGAAATGGGTTGCCGTAACAACCGAAGAAGAAGCCGCGAAAATTGTAGATAAAACCAAAGAACTACTTCCATATCTAGAAGCAATCCAAGTTCACACCAAAGCCAAAACAGGAGAAAACGGGAAATACAGTCCGCAAAAACAAACCGAGCTACTCCAAGAAATCCGACAGCTCTTAGATGCTCAACCCGGCGGGAAAGATACCCAAATCTGGTTAGGCTTATCAGCTAATCGGCCTGCCGATTTAGAAGCCTGCGTTCATCTTGCAACGCAAGTGCGGATAGTTCTCGACTCCGGTGACGGTGGTACTGGAATCTCCTTCGACTGGGGAACCATTCCCGAAACCGTCCGCCCACATATCTTCCTTGCCGGTGGAATTGGTGAACACAATATCGCTGAAGCAAGTAAACAAAAAACCTATGGACTAGATTTAAACTCTGCCCTTGAGTACCCCAAAACAAAACTACTCTCAAAGCCTCAAAAAGATCCCGTAAAAATGAAAAACACCCTCCGGAAAATCCGCCGGAATATAGCCTAAACAAACAGATAGAAGGAAAAATATGAATCCGGAAAACCAAAATTCCGCCCTCGGGCGCGAAACTCTCCTCCCGGCCTACTTCGGGCAATTTGGTGGACAATACGTGCCCGAATTGCTTCTTCCCGCCCTCGACCAACTAGAAGCCGAGTTCGTCAAAGCAATGGAGGACCCCAGTTTCAAAAAAGAACTAGCTGACCTCCTAAAAAACTACCTAGGACGGCCAACCCCGCTCACCAAATGCCAAAATCTTCCGCGTGACGAAAAAGGAAACGTCCGAAAAGACGTCTCTATTTACCTCAAACGTGAGGACCTCGTACACGGGGGAGCGCACAAAACCAACCAGGTACTTGGACAAGCGCTACTGGCTAAACGAATGGGAAAAACCAGGGTAATCGCCGAAACTGGCGCTGGGCAACACGGTACCGCTACCGCTTTAGCCTGTGCGCTTCTTGGACTTGAATGCGTAATTTACATGGGAGCTCAAGACGTAAAACGACAGCAGCCAAACGTTTACCGAATGAAGCTAATGGGCGCGCAGGTAATCGGGGTAGAAAACGGAAGTGGAACTCTAAAAGATGCCGTAAATGAAGCACTACGTGATTGGACAGCAACGTTTGAAACCTCCCACTACCTTCTGGGAACCGCCGCTGGCCCGCACCCTTTCCCGACCATCGTGCGTGAATTCCACCGGGTAATCTCCACTGAAGCCAAACGCCAGATAATTGAACAAACCGGAAAACTACCCGATGAAGTTATCGCCTGCGTCGGGGGCGGATCCAACGCCATCGGAATCTTCGCTGACTTCATCGACCATCCGGAAGTTGGACTCGTCGGGGTAGAACCCGGAGGGGACGGACTAGAAACCGGGCGGCACGGAGCCCCCATTTACGCTGGGAAAATTGGAATACTTCAAGGATCGAAATCCTATCTCATGCGTACTGCTGAAGGACAGGTAGAAGAATCGCACTCAATCTCCGCTGGACTGGATTATCCCGGTGTTGGTCCCCAACACGCCTACCTACACGAAAGCGGACGTGCGAAATACGTGGCAATCACAGATAAACAGGCTCTCGCAGCCTATGTGGAACTATCTCGTGCAGAAGGAATCATTCCTGCTCTGGAATCCTCTCACGCCCTAGCCTACGCCCTCGAAAAAGCTAAAACTGCTCCCGCGGGAACAACCTTTATCGTTTCCCTCTCCGGTCGTGGTGACAAAGACATTGACTTAGTCCGCGAAAAACTTTCCGAAATCGGGGATGAATTCGGAGAAAGTCTAGCTGTGAACACAAAGGAAGAAGCAAACTAATGGGACGCTACGAAAAACTCTTCACCGCCCTAAAAAACCGTTCTGCAGGAGCGTTCGTTCCCTTCGTAATGATTGGGGACCCAAACCTAGAAGACTCCTACAAAATTATCGAGACTCTAATTGCGGGAGGGGCTGATGCGCTCGAACTCGGGATACCATTTTCCGATCCCGTAGCTGATGGACCAACAATTCAAAAATCCCACATTCGGGGCCGCAACAGCGGAGCTAATTTCAACAAATGCGTTGAAATTATAGAAAAAATCCGCCGCAATTACCCGGAAATTCCCCTCGGGTTACTGGTATATTGCAATGTCCCATTCGCTGTAGGGATAGAAGAATTCTACAAAACGGTAGCTCAAGTTGGAGCTGACTCGGTGCTAATTCCCGACCTGCCGGTTCGAGAAAGTGCCCCTTTTCGACAAGCGGCACAACGGCAGGGAATCCAGACCGTTTTTATTGCTCCCCCCAACGCAGATGATGAGACCCTCGCCGCTATTGCTAAAGCCTCACAAGGATACGTCTACCTAGTATCGAGAGCTGGGGTAACCGGAGCCGAAAGCAGTGCGGGAACGTCCCACATCGCCAAAGCTGTGAAAACACTGGAAGAAAATGGGGCACCGCCGTCTCTGCTTGGATTCGGAATATCCGAACCCGAGCAGGTCCGTCAAGCAATCAGCGAAGGTGCCGCAGGAGCGATTTGCGGATCGGCAATCGTAAAAATAATCGAAAGTGAAGGAAGCGTTAATCAAGCACTATTAACTCGTCTTAAGGGATTTGTTAAAGAGCTTAAAGCAGCTACCGTTCAGTGACGATAAATCACACAATCACGCGGGGAAACGGTACTAACTTCACCCTCGGAAACCAGGTCATAGACCTTTTGACCCGAGGGAAGCGGAACCGTTTCCTCGCCATGATTGAAGACAAACGTAAATTCTCCGCGGGAGATTACCTCCACTCCGGCACTCAAACAATTATTTTGTGGTAGACCAGCACACTCGCTAATTGTCCGTAACAGGACAGCCCTACCGGGCGCAGCCAAATCGGTTGCCAAATAAACGACCTTGCCCTCGTTCCACGGGCGTGCCGTAATTGCCGGTTGGCCAGCAATATCGCAAGCAGCTCCTTCAGAGGCAAAAGTAGCTAATACACGTACATCCTCTTGCGGACGTACCAACTCTGCCCACTTGTCTGCCTCCAAAACCTTTTCCACCTCGAATTCTTCACACGCGGGGAAAAGATGCTCATCAGTGACGACAATCTTTACTTTTTCGGTTGCTGGGGTCACAACCGCGCCGCTAATCCTATCAACCTTGGGGTCAACTTCTGCCCAACGTTCATAATCAGAATCGGTAGCTACACATAAATCAGTCACCTTGACGCCTGTGGTGGTAGTAAAATCACCGTGGTACCCGCCAATGACAGTGCGCATGGTTTGATCATAAATTCCAAATGGAGCACAAACTAGAATCGTTCCTCCAGCCTTAGAAGCTGATTCAAAACTGGATAATAATTCTGGTTTAGTTGCAATCTGGCCGGGAACAATAGTTAATTTGTACTTGCTTAAATCAGCTCCCGATTCAACAAAATCAACTACATATCCAGCCTCATAACAGGTCTTATACCAGCTAACGAGTTGCTTGTAGGGGTCGAAACTGACCGGACCAATCGAGCACTGGGCAGCCCATACAGCATCCCAATCAAGCACAATCGCTACCTGCGCGGTAGGCACTTCATTAAGGAAATTAGTCTCTTTTCCAGAATCGGTAGTAAAACGTTGAAGGATATTTCCTAAATCAACCACTTGTTTCCAGATGTAGGAATCGCGGCCACTATGGGGGACCATTGCCGAGTGCATAGCCTCTGCTCCACCGGGAGACTGACGCCATTGGAAATGCAAAATACCGTTAGCTCCCCGTGCGACTCGTGAAAGAGACCAGGTTTTAAACTGTCCGGGACGTTTAGAGGAGTTTCCTGTCGGTCGCCACTGAACCGCAGCGGTAGTTTGTTCCATCAGTAAGTAGGGACGAGAACCGGCTAGTGAACGCATTAAATCACCGGCAAAAGCCTCCCTAGCAGGGGAAGCTGGATCTGCCGGATCGGGATAACAATCATCGCTAATAACGTCAAGCCGTTTAGCCATTTTCCAGTAATCAATCTGCGGATAAAACTCCATAAAGTTGGTTGTTACGGGAATCTGGGGAGTAACTTCACGTAATACTTCTAGTTCCACATCGAGTAGCTCAATGAGCATATCGGAACCGAAACGTTTCCAATCGAGTAGGTGAGCCGGGTTAGTAAAGGTAGGCATTAAACCAGGGGCACTTACATCGTTGAAAGAACCGTAAGTTTGCGACCAAAAACTGGTTGCCCAGGCATGGTTCAAAGTATCAATATTTTTATATTTATTCTCCAACCAATTTTGGAATGCCGAAATTGTATGTGGGTCAAAAGATTCCCAAACATGGCATCCAAACTCATTGGAAACATGCCACATTTTTAACGCTGGATGGTCTTTCACTACCTGAGCGAGAGCCTTAACAAGTTCGCGCATCTTTTCGCGGAACTTAGGCGAGGCAGGGGCATATTGCTGACGTGAACCAAAGCCGAGAGGAACACCCGCCGCGTTATGCGGCAGAGTTTCAGGATATTTTTTTGCCAGCCAAATCGGTGGAGAAGCGGTTCCTGTAGCAAGATCAACCATAATCCCGGCCTCATGTAGCTGATCCATGATTTTAAGGAGCCACTCAAAATGGTATTCGCCTTCGGTTGGTTCATATTTAGCCCAAGAAAAGATACCTAGGCTGACCATATCAACCCCGGCTTCTTTCATTAGTTCAATATCTTCGGATACGGTTTTTTCCGGCCATTGTTCTGGGTTGTAGTCGGCACCGTAGGCGATGCGCTTGAGGTTTAGCTGGGGTTTCAACTTATCTCCTTTGATGATTTAGCTGTTAAAAGCAAGTCTAAAGAAATCTTGGAACCAAGGTCGCGGCATACTTGTATTTCCATCGTCAAGATTCGTAAAGAGGACCGCGGTAGTTCGAGAATCTGGGTGAGCATACGCTTTTACTCCGGTCGATCCGCTCCATCCAAAAGTGCCTAGTGGGAAAATACTGTCTTCCTGAGCAACCGATACACAGTAGGCAAAAGTTTCGCCCCGTCGTGGGTAACTTGCCAGGGGATGAGGCATGAGTGAATCGCTTACTAAATCACGGTATCCGTGAGGAAGTAGTTTGCTTTCCGGATGCGTTAAATCGTCAAGAATCTTTGTGTAATCTGTAGCAGTTGTTAGCAGACCGGTGCGCAGCGGAAGGTAGGTAGGTTCCCGTAGATAGCGTCCATTGCGGGTATCCATCAGCTGTATTCTGCCGTTATCTTCCCGGTAGAGATTTGAAGTGAACTCCGGTTTATCAATCGTGTAGCGCAGTGTCCCCAATCCCAAAAGGGTTTTAATCTGGGACTCAATCAGAGCGGGAAGAGTTTTTCCCGTAGCTCGTTTTAGTAGTACGCCTAAAACATCAATCGACCAGTTGTAGGCCCAGGCATCTCCCGGTTGGAAACTCAAAGGAAGGTCACTAATTAGCTCAAGGAAACGTTGCTCGGTCAAAGTATCTTGGCAGTCGCTTTTAATGCCCGCTGTCGTATATGCTGCCGCTGTGGTCGTGTCGCTCTTATAACCAATTCC
This sequence comes from Actinomycetaceae bacterium TAE3-ERU4, assembly GCA_019218365.1. Taxonomy (GTDB): domain Bacteria; phylum Actinomycetota; class Actinomycetes; order Actinomycetales; family Actinomycetaceae; genus Boudabousia. The sequence goes on from JAHUUJ010000006.1 coordinate 43,384, forward strand.
CGACGTCATTTGCAAAAGATTGCGAACTGTGATTTCTCGTTCCCGTGGAACTGTTAGGGCATCATGCCAAAGGCGTCCGTTGGAAGTCAGACGGTAATTGTAGGTGGTTGAAATATCCTTGAGAACGCGTTGATTTTTAAGCTCGGGAAGATATTCTATAACTGGGGTTTGGAGGGTGAATATTCCGTCGTTTACAGCTTGCAGGGCAAGAACTGCGCCCAGCGGTTTGGTTAGTGAAGCGATTCGGTAGATAGTTTTTTCCGAGGTGCTGCTTTTTAGCTCAAGATCAGAAAATCCTCCGCTAACGGTAAGGGAATGTCCGTTTTGGCTGATTACTGCCGTGTAACCAGGTAGCTTTCCCGTATCTAAGTAGGGCTGGAGAACCTTGCTAATCTGTTTGGGAGTAGGCATGCGCATGCCTCCAATGATAGCGATAAGGGTGGTGTTTGGCGATCCTTTGGGCCTTTTGTATTGTGCGGGAAGCTGACGTGGGTATTAGACTATTGTCCTGACTGTTGGGAGTGACGAAGGAGTCTGCTATGGCGTCATTGAATTGGCTCGAACCCGTTAGCGTTGAGGATGGTGTAAAAGCCGTTTCTGCTTTGTTTGAAGAACGTTACGGATATGTTCCTCAGGGGGTCTGGTGTGCTCCTGGCAGGGTGAACTTAATTGGTGAGCACACGGATTACAACGGGGGAATGTGTCTTCCGATTGCTCTACCGCACCGGGCTTTTGTTGCGGCAGCAAAGCGCGCAGACCGGAAAATGCGGATGACCGATAGGTTTGTTGAAGAAGGATGGGAAGAAGCTGATCTTGATGTTATGGGTCCGGTAGGTTCCCCCGGCGAGGTAAAAGGGTGGACCGCCTATCTAGCTGGAGTCGCCTGGGCTTTGGAACAGCATGGGTTTGCGCTATCTAGCGGCTATGATTTGGCGCTTTATTCGTGTGTTCCCAGAGGTGGGGGCCTTTCCTCTTCCGCGGCTTTGGAGTGCGCGACTGCGGTGGCAATTGATGAACTGTCAGAGTTTGCGATGGCCGGTTCGTTAGAGTCGCCAAATGATTCCGGGCGAGCGCGTCTAGTTGAGATTTGTAAAATGGCGGAAAATGAAATTGCTGGTGCACCGACTGGTGGATTGGATCAGTCTGCTTCTCTGCGCTGCGCCGAGGGAGCGGCACTTGCTTTGGATTGTCGAGATAATTCAACTTCGCTAGTTCCTTTCGATTTATCTACGGCCGGGTTAGAGCTCCTGGTGATTGATACCCGGGCGCCGCATTCATTGAATGACGGGCAATATAAATCTCGTCGTGATGCTTGTGAAGCCGCGGCGGCCAAACTTGGAGTTTCCCAGCTGGTGGACATTCTTCCTGAAAACCTTTCACAGGCTTTGGAGGATTTAGATGATGCCGAGCAGGTGCGCCGAGTACGCCATGTAGTAACGGAAATTGAACGCACTCGGGAAGCCATTGAAGTTTTACGCACCGGGGCTTTGCAGGGAGAGGTTCTTTCCAAGATTGCGGAGCTGTTTAATGCTTCTCATGATTCTTTACGTGATGATTATGAGGTTACTTGCCCGGAGCTAGACTTAGCTGTCGATGTTGCTCGCGCCTCAGGCTCTCACGGTGCTCGTATGACAGGTGGAGGCTTTGGAGGTTCGGCAATTGCCTTGGTCGAGGCGGGGCGAGTCAATGAGGTTGCCGCTAAGATAGCTCAGGCATTTGCGGAAGCCGGCTTTAACGAACCTGCTTTCTTGAAAGCTGTTCCTTCGGCTCCCGCTCACCGAGTTAGGTAATTTTAAGTTAATCTGTGGCTGTTAACTAGTGTTTTAGAGAACGAGGTACAGATTGAAGCGGCGTGATGAACGTCCCTCGGATGCGCAAGCGGGACTTTTTAAGATTCTTGCTGCCATTGATGACCCCGAAATGATGGGGGCCTTTATGGTTGATTTGTGTACCCCTGCTGAGTTGGAGGCTTTAGCTGACCGCTGGCGAATTGTTCCTCTTTTGCGTGATGGGGTAAGTTATCGCAAGATTCATGAGCAAACTGGTGTTTCGGTGACAACTATTGGGCGGGTTGCTCGTTACATTTCTTCCGGGGCGGGGGGATACGATTGTGCTTTGGCATTAAGTGACAAATCTTCTCGTAAATAAAAAATATCTTTAGGATGAGCGGGGGAGACTTTTTTGTGTTAGTGTATTAGCGTGTTAATACATTAGTATGTTTTTGGTTTGTTTCTTGCGGTGAATGATGTTTGCCTAAAGCCAATAACTAATAGTTTAGAAAGGGTGCGTGATGAGCATGCAAAACGCTAACGAAAGCAATCTGGAATCTAAGGGCTTGCGATTCGCTCACCACCGTACCGCGCTGGTGTTAGCTGCGCTTGTTCCCCTGGCTTTAACTGGGTGTAGTTCCTCAGCAAAGCCTGTCGGTAGTGCGATGGATAAAGAAACTCTTGTAGTTGGCTACGACAATACCTTTGTCCCCATGGGATTTACCGAGGCGGGTAAACCTGTTGGATTTGATGTGGAGCTTGCCCGCGAATTCGCTCGGCGAAACGGGAAAAAAGTTGAATTCAAAAATATTGACTGGAGTTTGAAAGAAGCTGAACTAGATTCCGGGAAAATTGATCTTATATGGAACGGGTATTCCTCAACTCCGGAACGTTTGAAAAAAGTCGGAGCTTCCAAACCCTATCTGAAAAACTCGCAAATTATACTTGTTAGAAAAGATTCTGACGTTAAAGCAAAAAGCGATTTGGCCGGAAAAAAAGTAGGCACGCAAGCGGCCTCGACCGGTGAAGAAGCCCTGAGTAAAGATTCCGCTTTTCTCTCTTCCTTAGAGGGAGGAAAAGCAAATACCTACTCGACCTATGACCAAGCTATGCGGGATTTGCAGGTGGGACGTATCTCGGCAGTAGTGGGGGATTCCGTCTTATTGAACTATTACGCAAAGCTGAAAGGAAGTGAGAACTTCCGAGTTCTTCCTCAGACTTTGGGAGAGGAAGAATACGTTATTGCATTCCGCAAAGATGACAAGAAAACTAAGAGCGCATTGGATAAATTTGTGGATGAAATTTCCGCGGATGGAACTTTAGCCAAGACCTCGCAACGTTGGTTTGGCTGATGCTTACTAATCCTGATTTTTATTCGGCATTATTGCTTGTAATTGAGGTTTTTGGGGCGACTTTATTATTTTCATTGCCACTTGGATTATTGCTTGCCTTAGGGAGAATTCATGGACCTGCACCAGTATCCTGGCTGATTAGTTCCTTTATCACCCTGATGCGTGGAACTCCGCTGCTGTTGCAGATAATTTTTGTCTATTTTGGAATTCCCGTGCTAGTGGCGATGTTTTATCCTCCGGGCGCGGATATTAGTTCTTCCATTTTCGTGCTTGACCAGTTGCCGGCGATTATTTTGGCATTCTCGTTAAACTATGCGGCATATTTTGCGGAAATTTACCGAGGTGGTTTGCTCTCTATTCCCAGCGGACAGTTTGAAGCCGCAAAAACTTTGGGATTTGGAAAGTGGGTAACTTACCGGAGAATTATTCTGCCCCAGTTGCTGAAGCGTATTTTGCCACCTTTAGCTAATGAAGTTATTACTTTGGTAAAAGACACCTCTTTGGTTTATGCAATTGGAATGGTTGATGTGTTGAAAGTTGCTCAGACCGAGGTAAATAAGACCGCTTCTTTGCTTCCTTTAGTTTATGCGGCAGCGGTGTATTTGTTGATTGTAAGTGGTTTGACGTATGCCTTCGGGCGTTTGGAAAAACGACTTTCTTACTATCGGTGAGGCAATAATGTTAGAAGTAAAAAACCTTCGTAAATCTTTTGGGCAAACCCCTGTTTTGGAGGGAGTTTCGCTAACTTTACCGGCCGGTCAGGTAGGGGTTTTATTGGGGCCGTCGGGTAGTGGCAAGACAACTTTAATGCGTTGTATCAATCTTTTAGAAATCCCCGATGAGGGGGAAATTCTGGTTGATGGTTTACGCCCTCAAGATTTAAAGGACGAGGCAGCTTGGCACCGTCAGGTTGGGATGGTTTTTCAGAGTTTTAATCTTTTTCCGCACCTTACGGTTTTGGAAAATATTACTGAGGCGCCGATTTACGCCTATGGGCAAGAACGTGAAGCTGCTCGTGCGCGAGCTAGGCAGCTGCTCGAAAGAGTGGGGCTGGCCGGACGTGAAGATGCCTATCCGGAAGAACTGTCCGGGGGGCAGCGCCAAAGAGTGGCGATTGCTCGTTCGTGTGCGCTAGATCCGCGGGTGATTTGTTTTGACGAACCAACTTCTGCCCTCGATGCTGAATCGACTAGACGGGTGGTTAGTCTTTTGCGTTCACTGGCTAAAGAGGGTATAGCTATTTTGGTAATTACCCACGATGAGCCTTTCGCGCGCGCAGTGGCAGATAAAATTTGGAGCCTTTCCCAAGGAAAGCTAGGGTAGATTTGCTCTGGGGAATTGAACACGCTAAAGCGAGCTTTGGAGATAAAGCAGTCATAATTGTTTTATGTCTGATTTGAATTCTCCGTGGTTGATTGTGGGATTGGGAAATCCCGGTCCAAAATATCAGCGTAACCGACACAACGTAGGGCAGATGGTTGCTGATGCCCTCGTAGATATGATGAATGCCTCTTATACCCGTCACAGGGCTGGAGCGCTGGTAGCCGATGGGCGTTTGGGGGTGCTTCCCGGGGGGATTCCCGGCCCGCGGGTGCTGGTAGCTAAGCTTGATTGCTATATGAATGTATCGGGTCGGCCCTTGGCAGCTTTGGCTAAGTTCTATAACGTTAATGCGCAGCGGATTTTGGTGGTGCATGATGAGTTGGACATCCCGGAACACACGTTACGCTTGAAAACCGGTGGGGGCGAGGGCGGCCATAATGGTTTGCGTTCGATTACCCAGTGTTTGGGGACAAAGAATTATCATCGTTTGCGAGTGGGGATTGGCCGACCTCCGGGGCAAATGGATACCGCTGATTTTGTGCTTTCTGATTTGCCTAAACGCGATATTGAGGATTGGGCTTTGACCGTGGTTAATGCCGCACAGGCAGCTTGTGAGGTGGTGACTGATGGATTCACTACGGCCCAGCAAAGGTTACATTCGCACTCCTAGAGAGTATTGGGTGAGCGCGTTTTATTTAGAGGGATTGGAAAGAGCTTGAAGCTATCAGGATTGTTAACTCAACTGTCACGTAATGAGGACTTTGCGCAGGCGGCGCGCGCGGCGGTAGTGCCGGCTCGTGGGACTGTGGTGGCCTCCGAGGGGGTATGGCCGGCTTTAGCGGCGGCAGTTGGAGGACGGAATGACCTTACTGTGGTGGTCTTGCCATCTGGACGTCAAGCTCAGGACTTCGTGCAAGTTTTGGAGTGCTATACGGATAGGGTAGCTTTCTTACCTTCCTGGGAGACACTACCGCACGAGCGTCTTTCACCGCGTTCGGATACGATGGCTCAGCGCGCTTCGGTGCTGCGGCGTTTAGCGCACCCGGTGCATAACGATCCTTTGCAGGTAACACCGCGAATATTGGTGATGAGTGCTCGCGCGTGGCTTCAGCCGGTAGTGGGCGATATTGCTCAGGTGGAGCCGCTTCGCTTGCGCGTGGGAGATACTTGCGATTTTGAGGGGGTAATTAAGCGCCTGAGCGAACTCGGATATATTCGTACGGAAATGGTTACTTCCCGTGGTGAATTTGCTGTTCGTGGTGGGTTGATTGACGTTTTTTCTCCGCTTGATGAACATCCGATTAGGGTTGAGTTTTTTGGTGATGAAGTGGATGAAATACGCTGGTTCTCTCTAGCTGATCAGCGTTCTACCGAGGCCGCTTCACACGGATTGCTGGCAGTTGCCTGTAGGGAGTTGCTAATTGATGAGAATACTCGTCAGCGTGCTCGCCGTGCGGCTCCTGCCTTTCCGGCGTTGGCGCAGATGTTGGAGCAGGTTTCTGAGGGAATCTATGCGCAGGGAATGGAGGCGTTGGCGCCTTTGTTGACCGACTCGATGAGTAGCCTGTGTGAGCTATTACCAGAGCGCTCCATGATGGTGATGTTTGATCCGGAGCGGGTGGTTACGCGCAGTGCTGATTTGTTGGCGACCACCGAGGAATTTTTGGAAGCCGCGTGGGATAACGCGGCTGAAGGCGGGCAGGTTCCTGCCGATTGGAAGTCTGCTACTTTCGTGACCTTGGATCGATCTCGCCGGGTTGCTCAGGAACGGGGCTTTGGATGGACCAGTGTTCGTCCATTTGCTTCGGGGGTGGATAGCGAAGAATTGGCAGGGATTGAGGAAAATACTCCCGCGACTTCTGGGGAATACGCATTTTTCTTGGATGAGGGGGAATTTTCCCTGACTCTTCCCAGTCGTGATGTTAATCCCTATCGGGGGGATATTCCTTCCGCGGTGACTGATTTGCGCCACTTGCTGCAACAGGATTGGACACTGCTGGTTACCACTCAGGGCCCCGGTAGCGCGCAGCGTTTAGCGCAAGTGCTTGCGGAAGGAAATATTCCGGCGCGAGTTTTGGAAAATGCGCCGGCCGAGTTTAACGATCCGGTAGTTTATCTGGTGCCCGGTGTTGTTGGGCCCGGGTTTGTGCTTGAAGCTGACCGTCTTGGAGTGATGTCGGAACAGGACTTTACCGGACGGCGTTCTACTCAACCGGTACGAGTTTCGCGTAAACGCCGTCACCGTGGCGGTGGGGTAGTAGACCCTTTGGCCTTAAAAGCGGGGGATTACATTGTCCATGAACAACATGGTGTGGGGCGTTTTATCGAATTAATTTCCCGCACTACCGGGCGGGGGACCTCAAGCGTAACTCGTGATTATCTAGTTGTGGAGTACGCTTCAAGTAAGCGTGGGCACCCGAATGATCGCTTGTTTGTTCCTACTGATTCTCTCGATAAAGTCAGTAAGTATTCCGGAGGAGAAGCTCCCTCGTTGAATAAAATGGGAGGCGCTGATTGGGAAAAAACAAAGACTAAGGCCCGCCGTGCAGTACGTGAGATTGCGGGCGAGCTAGTTCGTCTTTATGCGGCACGTACTTCTAGTCCTGGTTTTGCTTTTAGCCCGGATACACCGTGGCAAAAGGAACTGGAAGATGCTTTTCCCTATCCGGAGACTCCCGATCAGTTGGTAACCATTGACGAGGTCAAGGCAGACATGGAAAAGCCTTACCCGATGGATCGCCTACTGTGTGGGGATGTCGGTTACGGGAAGACCGAAGTTGCCGTGCGTGCTGCTTTCAAGGCTGTGCAAGATGGAAAACAGGTAGCAATTTTGTGTCCTACCACTTTGTTGGTACAGCAGCATTTGGAAACTTTTTCTCAACGTTTTATGGGCTTTCCGGTACAGGTGGCTTCGCTTTCTCGTTTTACTTCAGCCCGCGAGGCCGAGGAGATTAAAAAAGACCTATTAAAGGGTCGAATTGATGTGGTGATTGGGACCCATTCTCTGGTCACCGGGCAGGTTCGTTTTAAAGATTTAGGTTTGGTAATCATCGATGAAGAGCAACGTTTTGGGGTTGAGCATAAAGAAACCTTGAAACAGTTACGGGCCAGCGTTGATGTGCTGGCTATGTCGGCTACGCCAATTCCGCGAACTTTGGAGATGGCGGTAACGGGAATTCGCGAAATGTCTATGTTGCAGACTCCGCCTGAGGAAAGACAACCAATTCTCACCTATGTGGGACGTTGGCAAGACCGCCAAATGATAGCGGCAATTAAACGTGAACTCATGCGCGATGGGCAGGTTTTCTTCGTACATAACCGTACTGAAGATATTGATGCGGTGGCCGCACGAATAACAGATTTGGTGCCCAACGCGAGGGTTGCAGTAGCTCACGGGAAGATGAATGAGGCTCAGCTTGAGCGGGTAATTGTTGATTTTTGGAACCGTGAGTTTGATGTGCTTGTCTGTACTACAATCGTGGAAACCGGACTAGATATTTCTAATGCAAATACTTTGATTGTCGACCGGGCTGATGCGATGGGATTATCCCAATTACACCAGTTACGAGGGCGTGTGGGGCGTAGCCGTGAACGTGCTTATGCCTACTTCTTCTACCCTGAAGACAAGGTGTTAACACAGACCGCACATGAACGTTTGCGGACTATTGCGACCCATACTGATTTGGGAGCCGGGATGGCCGTGGCGATGAAGGACCTAGAGATTCGCGGTGCGGGTAACCTGTTGGGGGGACAACAATCTGGACATATTGCCGGGGTTGGCTTTGACCTGTATATCCGCATGGTTGCCGAGGCTGTTTCTGAGTTCCGCGGAAAGAAACCGGAAACTCGTGAGGAAGTAAAGGTAGAGCTGGCGGTAGATGCTAATATCCCCACCTCCTATATTCCGGGTGAACGGTTGCGTTTGGAAACCTATGCAAAGATTGCAAATGCCGCTAATGAGGCTCAGCTTCAGTTGGTGCATGAGGAATTAGTTGACCGATACGGTTCAGTTCCTAAGGTAGTTGAGCGTTTGTTTGCGGTAGCTCGTCTACGTCGATTGCTGCGGGAAAAAGAAATTGGCGAAGTTATTACGCAAGGTCGCTATATTCGATTTGCGCCGGTTAGTTTGGGGGCGGCACAGTCTGCTCGTTTGCAACGCCTGTATCCTGGATCGGTACAAAAGGCCGCTGTTCGCCAGGTACTTGTTCCTCTCCCACAGACTGCGAAACTGGGGGGACAGCCACTTGGTGATGAAGCGCTTCTTGAATGGGTGGAGAACCTGGTAATAAATGTTCTTGCCTGGAACGGATAGTTATCAAAATATTAGTGGGGGCTAACACGAAAACTTGTGTTAGCCCCCACTTTTTAGTCTTCTGCTTGCCTACGCAAAAGGATACTTAAAAGGGGAATTCCTAATCCTAGTAGGAGAGACATCCACAGTAGGGGAAGGTGCCAGTCGCGTTCTGGCGCACTGGGGGTCTTAACCTGTGTAGTAATTGGGTTGGCGAGGGCAGAAGCGGTTTCTTTTGCCTTTTCTTCACTGTAGGTGGGAATCTTTTGCGCCCCGTCAGCAAGCTCGCTTGAGAGTTTGCCAGCACCTTCAGAAAGCTGCTTTTGTCCGTTTTCTAGCTGGTTTATCCCGTTCGCAAGTTGGTTGGCACCATCTGTTAGTTGGTTTTGTCCTTCTTTAGCTCGTAGCAGCCCACCGGCTAGCTGGCGGTTACCGTCAGCTAGGGACTGAGCGCCTGCTGTCAGACGGTTTGTCCCATCTGCAAGTTTATTAGCGCCCTCGGAAAGTCGTTTTGTCCCGTCTGCGAGAGAATTTGCTCCGGACTTGAGTTGGGGTAGCTGGTTACTTCCTGCTTGGAGTTTTTCTGACATTTGGTTTAGTCCGCCGGCCAACTGGTTTGCTCCAGGGGTGAGTTTGTCTAAACCTTGAGCGAGTTGGTTGGCTCCGGGGGAAAGCTGGTTAAGCCCACCGGCGAGTTGGTTGGCTCCGGGAGCTACTTGACTTAGTCCGGCGGCGAGTTGGTTGGCGCCGGTGTGGGATTTTTTGAGGCCTTCGTCAAGTTGGTTGGCACCTTGTTGGAGTTGTCCGAGTCCGTTGGTTAGTTGTTTTGCCCCTTCGTGGGAGGAGGTGATTCCTCCGGCGAGTTGGGCTGAGCCTGCTTGGAGTTGTCCGAGTCCTCCGGCAAGCTGTTTAGAGCCGGGAACAAGCTGTTTTAGTCCCTCGGAAAGTTGGGTATTTCCCTGTGCAAGTTGAGAAATTCCAGAGAGTATCCGCGAGGTGTTTTCTTTTAGCTGTCCGGCTTGTGAACGCTGACTGATTATTCCTAGCGTAAGGCAAGTGCGAGTGTTTTCACCCTGAGCTTTACAGGCTTCTGCTAGCTGGTCGATGCTTTGAATGTATTGTTCTAATCCAGGTTTTAGGGCATCTGCGCCAGCTCCGAGTTGGGCGGAACTTTGTGCGAGTTTGTCAGCTCCATCACTGGATTTTTCTAGTCCGGCGGCGAGTTGGTTGGCGCCGGTGTGGGACTTTTTGAGTCCTTCGTCAAGTTGGTTGGCACCTTGTTGGAGTTGTCCGAGTCCGTTGGTTAGTTGTTTTGCCCCTTCGTGGGAGGAGGTGATTCCTCCGGCGAGTTGGGCTGAGCCTGCTTGGAGTTGTCCGAGTCCTCCGGCAAGCTGTTTAGAGCCGGGAAGAAGCTGTTCAAGCGCGCGCGCTAGTTGTTGCGCACCAAGTTGAATTTTTTGTACTCCTTGCGCTAGTTGTTTCGCGCCAGGAGTTACTTGGTTTAATCCTCCGGCGAGTTGCTGGGCTCCGGGAGTGATTTGATTTTGGAGAGCCGAGCTGGTTTGGGTGATACCGTCTACGAGTTGGTTTATGCCGTCGCGTAGAGCCGGGGTGGAAGAGGCTAGCTGATTAATTCCTCCGGCGAGTTGGTTAGCTCCGCCCGATAGCTGTTTGGAACCGTTGGCTAGTTCGTTTGAGCCGTTGGCGGCGGCCTGGGCTCCGTCGGTTAGCCTGTCTAGTCCGTTTGAAAGTTCTCCGGCTCCATTAGCTAGTTTTTCTGCTCCGTTACCGAGTTTTTGGGTTCCGTTTTGAGCCTGGTTAATTCCGTCCTGTAGTTTTTCCGCTCCCGTTGCGGCAGCTTTTAGTCCGTTGGCCAGTTTGCCGGTTTCACTAAAGGTTGCATTGAGGAAATTAGCGGTGAGGTTTGAGCCGATTCGGTATGTAGCTGAATTGACGATGTTTTGTACTTCGAGAACGGTTTTTCCCGATGTTTTGGGCGCTGAATCAATCTTTACTTGGGCGCCGTAGGCCTCGGTACGTAGAGTCTTAGCTAGCGTCTGTGAGAAGTTTTTCGGGATAACTACCCCAAGGTCGTATTTACCGTTTTCCAGTCCCTTTTTCATGGTGTCGAGAGTGACGATTTGCCAGTTAATACGGTTGTCTAGGGGCTGTGTCGAGTTAGCTGTCAGCCCCGCTTTTTCTAGGTTTTTGGCCGCTAGTTCCGGTTCTGTCAGTTGAGCGCTGAGCATTCTTCCGGCTGGGAGAAGTTGGCCGTTTCCGGTGTCGTAGGGTTCATCCTCGTTAACCAGTGCGACGGTAGGAGGGGTATTCCCGGGGTGGAAATAGACCCAAGCTCCCCAGATTCCTATCCCCAAAAGTACAGGTGCAAGGAAGGAAGCCGCGATAAGTGTGTATCCCCGACGGTGGGAGCTACGTTTGGGGAATGCCCAGGCATGTTTTCCTAATAGACGCATTATTGCTGGGATTAGGGTCATGCGTACGACGAAAGCATCGAATGCGATTCCTACGGTCAGAGCAATGGCGATTGGTCGTACTTCAGCTGAAGCATGAGGGATGAAGGCGGCGAATACACCGGTCATGATAAGGGCTGCCGCGGCCACTACTTTTCCGGAACCAGTGAATGCCTCGGTGATTGTTTCCGGTGTAGTTTTCCCCTGTAGGTGTGCTTCACGGATACGCGAAACGATGAATACCTGGTAGTCCATGGCGAGGCCGAAAAGTACACCCATGACGAGAATCGGCATGAAGGTAATTACCGGACCGACTTTGGGAATTTGGAATAGGGTGGCTCCCCAACCCCATCCGTAGATTGCGCCGATAGCGCCGAAGGCTACTCCGAGTGAAGCTAGGTATCCCAGGGCGGCAATTAGGGGAACCCAGAAGGAACGGAAGAGAATTGTTAGGAGGATGATGCACAGGATAACTACGATTGCGCCAAAGGGGATGAGGGCATCATCGAGCTGGTTGGAAACGTCAATGGCAACGGCGGTGATTCCTGTGACCATTAGGTTCTGGACACCGCTTTCGGCAGTTAGCTGAGCTCGGTGTTCGCGCAGGTCTTTAACGAGTTGAGTCGTGCGTGGGTCTGCTTGCCCATAGCTGGGGATGATGCGTACGAAGGCGATGGAGGCCTTGGGGTCGGGGGTGGCGAGGGCGATTTCTTTGACCCCTGGGTATTTTTTAATTGCGTCTCCGAGTGCGCGGGCATCTTCCAAGGGAGTGGTGGAGGAGATGAGTGAACCGATTACCGCAATAGTGGTGTTGTGTCCTTCGCCGTATTCGCGGGTTATGAGGTCGTATGTCTGGCGTGCTTCGCTGTCTGGCCGGTCGTGCCCGGCATCGGGCAGAGCCAATCGCATGGCACTTGCGGGAATTGTTAGCAAGATTGCTGCTAGGAGGGTGATTAGTACGCACCAGAGGGGGTGAGCATTGATAACTCCGGCCCATTTACGGGCGAGGGGGTGGGGAAGTTTGGCGGTTTTGGGAGTCTTGGGAGTCAGACGTTGTCCGAGTAGGGTAGCGATAGCGGGAATTAGGGTAAGTACCGCAAGCATGGCAATAAAAACGGTGAGTGCTGATACTACCCCCATCATGGTAAGGAAGTAGATACCTACAACGAACATTCCCAGCAGGGCAATAATGACCGTTAGGGCGGCGAAGATGATTGATTTTCCGGAGGTGGTGGCAGCTTCTTCGATTGCTTTTTGAAGGGAATGTCCCTGTCCGAGATGTTCCCGGATTCGGGATAGCAGAAGGAGAGAGTAGTCGATGCCCACAGATAATCCGAGCATTACGGCCAGTGTGGGGGCCGTTGAAGAAATGTCGGCAATCCAGGTGCCTAGCCCAATGAGCGCCCCGGAAAAACCTACTGCAATCAAGGCTGTGAGGATAGGCAAAGTAGCGGCTACGAAGGAGTTGAGTGTTGCGAGGAGGATAATTAGAGCGAGGAGGATACCCAATCCTTCAACCCAGCTAATACCCACGTTGTAGTCCTTGGCAAGAAGGTTAGAAAGGTGAACTGTGGATCCCGGAACTTCTTGTGCGAGGGCTTTTTGGAGGGGCCTGATTTCCTTCCCAACTTGTACTCCGGCGCTGAAATCATCTACCTGGATATCTGCCAGTGCGTAGTGTTTGCTTTCGCTAATTGCGTTTTTTGTTTCGTAGGGGTCAGCGACGTAGCGAACGTGCTTGAGCGTACGGATTTTATCGAGGAATTCGGTGACGGATTTTTTAGTATTAGCCGCGGTAATGTCAGGGCCGGCTTGGATAAGAATTTGTCCGCTTCCGCCGGAGGCTTGGGGGAGCTGTTGGGTAAGTATTTCAAGTCCCGTAATTGACTCTGATCCGTCGATGGTGAAATCGTCATTCAGTTTTGTTCCCAAGCTGAGGACACTGGAGACTAGAAGTATCAGCAGAGCAATCCAAGAAGCAATTATCGTTTTAGGAAAACGATTTCCTAGACGGGCTGTTTTCTTGAGCAAATTATCCATCGCACTCTCCCTGATTTATCCGGTATCTGAATCTTAAAGGAAATGTGTGCTTTTTGTAAGATATCCAACGTTATTGGGGAATCTTTCGCAATCTAAAAGAAATATCTCTAGGCGACTAGCGAACACGGGACTTAGGGGTATGACGGTGGCCACTGATTTGCCCTAAACTAGAGGTGTCACTACACCTGTGCGCGCAGTACAAGAGACTGCGCATAACTGGAATTGTTTACCGACCTTCGGTAGGCAACGACATACCTAGATTAAAGGAGATAGCGTGGCACGTATTGAAGCTATTGGCGCTCGCGAAATTTTGGACTCTCGTGGTAACCCGACCGTTGAGGTTGAGGTTCTTCTCGAAGACGGTACCCTGGCTCAGGCTGCGGTTCCTTCGGGTGCCTCGACAGGTGCTTTCGAGGCCGTTGAGCGTCGTGACGGCGACAAGGGCCGTTACTTGGGCAAGGGCGTTGAGGGCGCGGTTGACGCGGTTATTGACACCATCGCTCCTGAACTGATTGACCTTGAGGCTTCCGACCAGCGTCGGATTGACGAGGCCATGATTGACCTAGATGGTACTGACAACAAGGGTAAGCTGGGTGCAAACGCTATTTTGGGTGTTTCGCTGGCCGTTGCTAAGGCTGCTGCTGACTCGGCAGGATTGCCTCTGTACCGTTACCTGGGTGGCCCGAACGCTCACGTTCTGCCCGTCCCGATGATGAACATCCTAAACGGTGGTTCGCACGCCGACACTAACGTTGACATTCAGGAGTTCATGATTGCCCCCATTGGTGCTCCCACTTTCCGTGAGGCTCTGCGCTGGGGTGCTGAGGTTTACCACACCCTGAAGGGTGTTATTAAGGACCGCGGTCTTTCCACCGGTCTGGGTGACGAGGGCGGTTTCGCCCCGAACCTTGACTCCAACACTGCTGCTTTGGACCTAATTGTTGAAGCTATTGAGAAGGCTGGCTACAAGCCCGGCGCCGATGTCGCTTTGGCTCTGGACGTTGCTTCCACCGAGTTCTTTAACCCGGAGACCGGAAAGTACATGTTCGAAGGTGAAGAGCGCGACACCGAATACATGGTTAAGTACTACGAAGAGCTCGTCTCCAAGTACCCGCTAGTTTCCATTGAAGACCCCTTGTCGGAAGACGAGTGGGACGCTTGGAAGAACTTGACTGACACCATTGGTGATCGTGTGCAGATTGTCGGTGACGACCTATTCGTAACCAACCCGGAGCGTCTTCGCAAGGGTATTGAGATGGGCGCTGCTAACGCTCTGCTAGTTAAGGTAAACCAGATTGGTTCCTTGACCGAGACCCTAGACGCTGTTGAGGAAGCTCACCGTAACGGTTACCGTTCGATGACCTCCCACCGTTCTGGTGAAACTGAAGACACCACCATTGCTGACTTGGCAGTTGCTACAAACTCGGGTCAGATTAAGACCGGTGCTCCGGCCCGTTCTGAGCGCGTTGCTAAGTACAACCAGCTTCTGCGTATCGAAGAGGACCTAGATGACGCAGCGGTTTACGCTGGTCGCTCGGCTTTCCCCCGTTCGAAGTTCTGAGTTCTAGCGCTGTTTAGCGCGTGAATCTTATTTGGTTGGGCGGTGCCTCTTAAAGGGGTGCCGCCCAATCTTTTCTTCTCCGCGCGGCAGGTCGCATTTTTGCGTCTAATGGGTCAAAATCGAAGTTATGACAGATAAGCGTAGCGGGAGGCGTCCCTTTGGGACCGGTAGAGCCAAGCAAGAGCCTAAGGGCGCGCGCCCAGTTTTACGCCCCAGCGTTTCACGAACAAAACGAACTTTAACGCAGTCTGGCGCTGTGCCTGATTCCGTTCGTTTCACCAATGGTGAGCTGTCATATAGGGTGTTGGCTCTATTACTTTTAATTGTGGTTTTTGGCTCTTTTCTTGCCTCTCCGATTAAGCAGTTGCTTGATCAGGAACAGGCTAATCGTCGGACTATGGCACAAATTGAAGCAGAGAAGAAGCGTCAACAAGACCTTAAAGAGCGATTAGCCCGGTGGGATGATCCTGATTATGTGGCTGCACAAGCTCGTGAACGTCTTGGATATCTAAAGCCGGGGCAGACCCAGTACGTGATTGTTGATCCGGAAGCTAAGTTTATTAAGCCATCGGAGACCTCACCGGCTTTGGAAGGGCCTCGTCGCCCTTGGTTTATGGTGATGAATGATTCTTTGGCAGCGGCCGGGTCGGTCCCGGCTCTGAAAGTCCCTTTTGAACCGGTGAAATCACCGGAGGGACACGGTAAATAGACCAATTTGACAGTCGAGGTGGCTCGGCATTTTATTTAGAGGAGTATAAAAGTGAGTGTTTCTGACCATGATATTGAAACTTTAGAGTTTCAATTAGGGCGAGTCCCGCGGGGGGTAATTGATATTGCGGCCCGTGATGATGCGGGAGTTCCGCTGGTCGTCGCAACCGCCCCTCGTTTGGAAGATGGCACTCCTTTTCCCACTACTTTTTATCTCACTCACCCAAGTGTAGTGAAGGGGTGCTCAACTTTGGAAGCTGAGCACCTGATGGAAGAAATGCAATCTTCTTTGCAGACGGATGAGGAATTAGCGCAGGCTTATCAAAAAGCTCACGAGGCTTACATTGCGGCTCGTGAGGATCTTGGGCAGGTGCCGGAAATATCCGGTGTTTCTGCTGGGGGAATGCCTACGCGGGTTAAATGTTTGCACGCTTTGGTAGGGCATTCTTTAGCGGCTGGTCCGGGGGTTAATCCCATCGGGGACTGGGCATTGCGTCTTTTGCATGAGCGCGGGCTATGGTCTTTACCCGCTAGTTTTTCTTCGCTGGTGGAGGGCTCTAAATGACTACTCGTGTAGCTGGAATAGATTGTGGAACTAACTCTATTCGTTTGCTGATTGCTGATAGATACGAGGATGGTCACCTGGAAGATATAGTCCGTGAGATGCGGATTGTTCGCCTGGGTGAAGATGTTGATAAGACCGGGCGCTTGGCTTCGCAGGCTTTGGAACGAACTTTTGCGGCACTAGATGAGTATGCGCATTTGATTCGTTCTCACGGGGTTGAAAAGGTCATGTTTGTGGCTACCAGCGCCTCTCGTGATGCTGAAAACTCGGCTGAATTCGTTGCCGGTGTCGAATCTCGCTTGGGAATTAAACCCGAGGTGATTGCCGGTACTCGTGAGGCTGAGCTTTCTTTCCGAGGGGCAACTAGCGCACTTAAGCCCTCGTCTCTTAAACCGGTTTTAGTAGTTGATATCGGGGGTGGTTCAACCGAGTTTGCCTTGGGAACAGATGATTTATCCGCTTCCATTTCGGTGGATATGGGGTGCGTGCGTCTCACCGAGCGTTTCTTAAAAGAAGGCAAACGTGAAGATGCGGAACTATTTATTGACGAGCTCTTAGATAGGGCTGACGAGGTAGTTAATTTTTCCCAGGTAGCTACCTTGGTTGGTTTAGCAGGTTCGGTGACGACTATCACCGCACATGCTTTGGGGCTGGATGAGTATGATCCTGAGAGAATTAACGGTGCTTCGTTAACCTTGGAGCAGGTAGATAATTCCTGCGCGGCTTTGTTCTACGCTTCTGCTTCCGAGAAGGAAAAGATGAGCTTTATGCATCCGGGACGTCGCGATGTGATTGCGGCCGGCGCTTTAATTTGGTCAAAAATCATCAATCGCGTTGATTCTGAGGTAGCCCGTGCCGGTGGTCGCTTGGGTGAAATTATTACTTCCGAACACGATATTCTCGACGGTATTGCTCTGGCCGCTAAATAGAGAAACTCTTTAATAGTTTGGGGTTCCCGCCGAAAAGCGGGAACCCCAAACTATTGCAATAAATGTTTTTAGTGTCGAATCTGTTTGCTCGCACGACGGGCAAGGAGCCAAGACCCCAATCCCGCACTGAGTACCGTACCTACCAGAACTGCAAGTTTGCCGTGCTCTGTGTGCAAGGAACCTTCGGGGAAGGCAAGTCCTGCCACGAGCAGGGCAACGGTAAATCCGATACCGCAAAGAATGGAAATTGGGAGGATATCGCGCAAATCAACCCCATTGCCCAGGTGAAGTCGGGTGAAGCGGGTCAGGATAAGAACTGAGCCAAATACACCGATGAACTTACCTATGGGCATACCGATGATAATACCCATGGTTACCGGGTCAGTAAGCGTGCTGAGGAAGCCATCTGAATCGACAATGTTTACCCCAGCGGAGAAGAAAGCAAATAGAGGAAGTGCAATTCCCGCAGAGAGCGGCTGGAGACGGTGAACAAAACGGTGTGTCATCTGTTCTTCGCGGGGGCGACGGATAGCGGGAACTGATAGTCCCATAAGTACACCGGCGATTGTCGCGT
This sequence comes from Actinomycetaceae bacterium TAE3-ERU4, assembly GCA_019218365.1. Classification (GTDB taxonomy): domain Bacteria; phylum Actinomycetota; class Actinomycetes; order Actinomycetales; family Actinomycetaceae; genus Boudabousia. Next base: position 60,967 of record JAHUUJ010000006.1, read on the forward strand.
GTACTCCCGAGGCGTGCATAAATGCCCAGGCAGAAATTGCCAGGGGCAGGAGAATCCACCAGTAGGTAATGCGCTTATTAACCAGCAGGGCAAAAATACCAATTATTGCCAAGGAGCATAGGAGCGCGACAAAATCTAGGTGTGAAGTGTAGAAAGTCGCAATAACGATAATTGCGAGAAGGTCATCTACTACCGCCAGGGTCAGTAGGAAGGTACGGGCAGCCGGGGGAAGACCTCGTCCAAAAATACCGAGAATCGCGACTGCAAAAGCGATGTCGGTGGCGGTAGGAATAGCCCAGCCGTGGAAAGCCGGATCTGCGGAGCCAAACTGAATAATGACGTAGAGGAGAGCCGGACCTATCATTCCGAAAACTGCCGCCAGCATCGGGAGTGCTGCTTCACGGATATCACGCAGGGAACCGGTGACAAACTCTGTCTTTAGCTCTAGTCCGACGATAAAGAAGAATAGCGTCAGTAGTCCATCTCCGGCCCAGTGAGAAATCGACAAATGCAGGTGCAAGGATTCGGGGCCGATGTGGTACTGGGAAATATTCTCGTAAATATTGCGGAATGGTGAGTTCGCAACAATTAGCGCGATGGCCGCGGAAATCATAAGAAGGATTCCCGCTTTAGTTTCGTCGCGGAGTCCGTGAGGGATGGAGGTTATCACTCGTGTGAGCGACTGGAACCAGGTTTCTTGACTAGAGTGAGCAGAAAAATAAATATGCCGCTTAGAACTTTGCAAGCGGTGCGGGCGCATCATTCCCCGCAGGGCGGGATCGTTATATCGCGAACTACGGCGAATACCGGACTGCTTGTAGGGGATCGTCTTCTTCTGTTTACTGTAGCTTCTCAAAATCAACCCTTAATGTCATCAATCTGTCCCACTATTCTACTAAAACAACAGTGACGAATAAAATTAATCTATTCTTTCGTGGCCAATAACTCGCTTATGGTTTATCATTGAGCACTGGATGATTTTACATCTGCCCCCATAGCCCAATTGGCAGAGGCAATCGACTTAAAATCGATGTGTTGCGGGTTCGAGTCCCGCTGGGGGTACAAATACTTTCAGGATTGAACATTTGTGCTTTCAGGTACAATTTTTTTACTTGCTTTACAGACAAATCACTTTTCTTTTCCCTCTTAAGATGTGTGATTTTGCTTACCATGTCCTTTTTCTTGTGAAAAATTTTTTTAGTGATTATTTACATTTCTAAACTGCTTTGTCTAAGCTCTAAGCAGACCCATAAGCCCCTAAAACTAGAATGCTCATGAGATAATTAAGGCAATATAGTTTCGAAGAGGAGTTCAAATGAGCAACCCTGTACTAGAACAAATTACTGACAAAGCTGTGCGTTCTACGCCTAATGGATACCCCGAAATGCCCGGGTACACCCCGATGCGTTCAAGTAAATATGCGGGAGGTGGTCAATCTGCCGCTGGGGGACAGTCGTATTCGACCATACCTTCGATGGACTCTAACGTTGATTTTTACAACTCGCAGAGCGTTGATGGATACCCGCAGATGGTTGATGCGCAGGAAGACCGAATTACCTACGATGATGTCATCGTAAAGACCGGTTTCTTAGCGGCTTTGACCTTCGGGCTGGGAGTAATTAGCTACCTTTTGGTTGAGCCTTTTCCCGAGCTTTCTGCGCTACTAACCGGAGCTGGGGTTATTGTCGGACTAATTAGCGGTTTGGTGTGCGTATTTAAGTCTTCCCCTTCTCCGATACTGATTGGTGTCTACGCTACTGCCCAGGGGCTTGCTCTCGGCGCTATTTCTGCAGCCAGCGATGTGATTGCCCCCGGAGTTGTTTTCCAGGCTTTGATTGCCACGGGTGTGGTTTTTGGGGTTACTCTCGCCCTCTTCAAATCGGGCCGAGTCCGTAACTCTTCTAAGGTAAGTCGTTTTGCTTTCATTGGTGTGCTGGGTATTTTGGCCCTGCAGCTAATTAATCTAGTTCTAGGCTTCTTCAATGTTACTCAGAGCCCATGGGGACTCGAAGGAATGACAATCATGGGAATCCCGGTAGCCGGACTTTTGGGTGTGCTGGTGATTTTGATTGGTGGAGCCTCGCTCATTGGTGACTTTGACCTAGCGAAGAAAGCTGTTGAAGCCGGTGCGCCGAGGAAGTTCTCTTGGACTATCAGTTTCGGTATTCTCGTGACCGTAATCTGGTTGTACATCAATATTTTGCGCTACCTAACCATTCTTATGGACAGGCGCTAATAGCTAAATCTTGGGCGTAAATGCCCTAAATGCCCGCCTCGGCAATCACAAAGGACCCGAGGTGGGCATTTTTGCTTTATCCTATAAAACATGGAAGAAATGATTAAAATAGACCAGCCCTACGGGCAAAAGCCTACTCTTGAATTCCTAGCGGAAAGCGCTCCGCAGGAACTGGTAGTTACGGTTTTGTCGGAGGGTGATGGGGAAATTGTCGAACCCGGTGATCAGATTGCTGCTCACTATCTTGGACAGGTCTGGGACGGAAACGTTTTTGACAATTCCTTCGACCGTGGACAGCCCTTGGTGTTCCAGGTTGGTGTCGGAATGGTAATCCGCGGATGGGATGATGGGCTTGTGGGGCAGCGCGTTGGATCTCGTGTTTTGCTCTCTATTCCTTCGGAACTCGGATACGGGGACCGTGGAGTTCCCCAGGCCGGAATTAAGGGTGGAGACACCCTAGTGTTCGTGACAGACATCGTCGGTAAGCTCTAATATTTGCAAAGTAAGCCCCATGGATAACCTCGAAATTCGCCATGCCCTACCGCAGGACGCGGTTGCTGCCGGTTTGGCTCAATATCGAGCCATGGGGCATTTACTTGGAGAAAATACCTGGCAACAAGACCAAGATCAGATTCGCCAAGGCTTAATTGATGCTTGGGGGGAACTGATTACCGAAGGAAGTCGCGAAAATAGAATTGCGGTTGCTACGCTTGGGGGACGTATTGTTGCGGTCTCGGCAGTGCGTTATCTCCGCCAGCTAGGACATGATTTGAATGCGGTAAGGCCGTTGGAGCTAACTGGAATTTGGGTTGACCCACTGGCTTTAGAAGAACTAGGAATTAAAAATTTAGGGAAAGCATCATCAAGTTTTGTTCCTTTATGGCAGCGTAGTGCGGTATCTGAGGCAAAAACTAAAGACGCTAACGGTGTTACCAGGATTTCTCAAAGACTCTTGGACTATGTTTTACCGGGATTAGGCGCTGCCCAGACCTGGGTGTATGAAACCGATGGGCAGATGCGAGATTTCTTGCGTGCTAATGGCTTTACCCTTGATGGGATGGAGCGGACTTGTCCGCAGACTTCTATAACGCAGCAGCGTTTAGTTCGTTAAAAATGTTTGTTGGCCGGCGCTTTAGCGCCGGCCAACAAACATTTATACTGTTTTAACCGCATTTAATCCCCGTGGCGTGTACTGGACAATACCCATCGGGATTTTTCTCTAAGTAGTCTTGGTGGTATTCTTCGGCAGGCCAAAAATCAACCAGTTCCGCAGGGGAGTGGATTTCTGTGACAATTTGACCAAATCCAGCTTTGCTTAGCTCCGCTTGAGCGTGGTCACGAATCTCGCACGCTAGCGTGAACTGTTCTTGAGTGGTCGTGTAGATGAGGGAGCGGTATTGCGTTCCTTTGTCAGCTCCCTGTCCGTCGGTCTGTGTGGGATCGTGGTTTTCGAAGAAGAACTCCAACAGTTCACGTTCATGTCCGGCCTCGAAATCGACTCGTACGACCTCGGCGTGGGCGGTGGTTCCAGTGCAAACCATAACGTAGGAAGGGGAGGAGAGAGTTCCTCCCATGAAACCCACTTCGGTGTCGGTAACGAAATCAAATGTTTTTAAGGCTTTTTCTACGCCCCAGAAACATCCCATCCCAAAATATAAGCGAGAAGCGGACATAGCAGAGAACCTCCATGTATCTTGGTACGCCAGGTTGGATTTGAGTCTAAACTATAGACACAATTTCGGCATATCTCCCAAAAGACACGGGGTAACAATGAGTATTTTTAGTTTTTTCCAAAAGAGTTTGAAAAAACCAAATTCAAGTGATGATAATTCGAGGCCGGAAACCTCTTGTTACCCTAAGGAACCACCTGCTAGCATCCGAGCTAGTGACAGTGTCACTTGGGGAGTGCGAGTTAGTGCCGAATGGGCGTGGAGACTGCTGGTAATCTTGGCGGTTGCCTGGATTTTATTAAAGGTTATCGGTGGCCTGTCCGCTATCGTGGTGCCAATTATTATTTCTTTGCTTTTCACCGCGATTTTAGCTCCCTTGGCTCGTTTTATGACAAAAAAACTACGTTTCCCTAGGGGAATTGCAGCTGCTGTGGCGATGCTTATTGGCCTTAGCGTTGCAGCATTAATTGCTACCTTTTCGATTACCCAGATTGTTGCTGCTGCTCCTGACTTAGCTACGCGCGCAGCTAGTGGTTTCCAACAGCTAACTGCCTGGTTGTCGAAGGGGCCACTAAATCTTGAAGAACACCAGGTTACGCAGTGGGTTTCCCAGGGGGTAGAAAAAACTGTAGCGGCGATTCGCACTAATGCGGCGTCTATCGCTTCCGGTGCTTTTGTTTATGCTCAGTCAGCGATATCTGTACTTGCTACCGGTGTGACTGTATTGTTCTGTCTCTTCTTCTTCCTGATGGATGGGAAGACTATTTGGCTGTGGTGTGTGCGCTTATTTCCGCGGCCAGCTCGTCGTCCTCTTCACGAATCTGTTTCCTGCGGTTGGCGGACAGTGGGCGCCTGGGCTCGGGTGCAAGTGCTGGTGGCAGCAATTGATGCAACTGGTATTGGAATGGGAGCATTTTTCCTCGGTACTTCGCTTTGGATTCCGATTGCACTTTTAACCTTCATGATGACCTTTATTCCAATCCTTGGTGCTTTTATCGCTGGTGGGGTAGCAATCATGGTGGTACTGGTTGATGTCTCCCCGACGGCGGCTTTGATAATGCTGATTATTGTTTTGGTTGTTCAGCAGCTAGAAGGAAACGTATTGCAGCCTATCTTGATGTCTTCGGCGGTTTCGTTGCACCCTGTAGCAGTGGTGTTGGGGGTAACTGCTGGTGGATACTTAGCGGGAATTATGGGTGCTTTGTTTGTAATGCCGTTGATGGCCTTTGTTAACGAGGCTGTAAAGCGTGCTATTTCCAAGAAATCTAGGGAGAATCACACTGGAGTTTCGGATAAAGAATTGGGACTAGTTCTTTGTGAAGAATAATTTTTGATATAAGTTTGGGCCGCAGCTTTTATGTCTGCGGCCCAAACTTTATAAATGATTAATTACGGCTGGTATGGGGAGACAGAATTAATCTTTACTTCGAATACCTTGCCGGTGGGAGCGGTGTAGGAAACGGTGTCGCCTTCTTTTGCCCCGAGGATGGCTTTCCCAAGGGGAGCTTCAGGGGAGTAGACCTCAATATCAAGGTCGTCACCAGCTTCGCGTAGCCCAAGGAGGAATTTCATGTCGCGGGGGCCAACTTTTGCTTCAACGACCATTCCGGGGGCAACGATACCGTTGTCCTCCGGTGCTTCACCCACTTCGCTATTGCGCAGCAAATCTTCAATCTGGGCAATGCGAGTTTCGTTCATCGACTGCTCGTCTCGGGCGGCGTGGTAGGCACCGTTTTCTTTGAGGTCACCATCTTGGCGTGCCTCGTCAATCTTGCGTGCAATCTCTGGACGCTTTTCTTCTGTCAGTTCCTTTAGCTCTGCAACGAGCTTGTCATGTGAACCTTTGTCAATCCAACGCTTGTCACTCAACTTATTGTCCTTCCATTTACTACAGCGGGTGCAGATAATCCTAACAGCCCCGCAGAGAGAGTGAGATAATCCTATCCCAGAATCGCAAAATAGGCTGCAATACACATTAGTGTCCACCCAGCGATGGTACAGGCATGGAAGAATTCGTGGAATCCAAAGTAGCGGGCGTAACGACCCGGCCATTGGAATCCGTAGAAGACTGCTCCCAGAGTATAGGTGAGCCCACCGGAGATTAGAAGCCAAACTGTTGACCAGCCAGCATTAGCCGCAATTGGTTGGAGATACCACAGAGCGACCCAGCCGAGTATCACGTAGATAGGGGTGTATATCCAGCGGGGAGCGTCAATCCAGAAGATATGCATCAGGCTTCCGATAAGCGCCCCAGCCCAGACTATGCTCAAAAGAACGGTTGCGTCGTGGTGATTTAGTGCCCCTACCGCGACGGGGGTATAGGTGCCGGCAATTAGTAAGAAAATATTTGAGTGGTCAAGACGACGTAAAATTGCGTCCCCTTTTATTCCCCAATTTCCTCGGTGATAGACCGCGGAAAGCCCGAAAAGCGCGAGGGTACAAAGCATGTATATAGCACTGGCTATTTTTGTTCCAGTAGTTGGTGCTAAAACCACTAAAACAATAGTTGCAGCTAGAGTAAGCGGGGCAGAGATAGCATGAATCCACCCCCTCAGGAGCGGTTTTTCGGGCGGTTGTACGCTTAAAAGTGAATGGTTGGGGCTAATGCTTGGTTGTTTGATGTTCACGTGTTTAACTTTACCCGTTTGGGGAATCTAAATGAAGCTCTGGTTTGCTGGTGCTATAGTGCAATTAAATTTAGGTTCTTTATTTTTGGAACATTAGAAAGGGAGATAGCTTGAGTTTTACATCGCTACTTTACGATGCGTATGAGCGTCGCCTTTTCCGTTCTATTACTAAGGCAGGAGTTATCCCACGTCATGTTGGTGTAATTCTAGATGGAAATCGCCGTTGGGCGCGTGAAGCTGGTTTTGATGCGGCTTCTGGACATCGTGAGGGCGCCCGAAAAATTGTTGATTTTTTAGGGTGGGCTGAGTCTGTAAAAGTTGAGGTCGTTACGCTTTGGATGCTTTCGACCGACAACATGGGGCGTGCCGAGGGGGAGCTGTCCCAGCTTTTGGGAATCATAGTTGATTGTGTACAGCGAATGGCTCGTTCGAAGCGGTGGCGTTTGCACCTGATGGGGGACTTGTCCGTTTTGCCCCCTGAGCCGGCCGCGGCTTTGCAATCTGCTGTTGAATCTACCTCTGAGGTTGAGGGGCTTAACGTTAACGTTGCAATCGGTTACGGTGGCCGTCAGGAAATTGTAGAGGCAGTTCGTCGTTTGCTACGTGAGCGGGCAGAACTTGGCCAGGACCTGTCTCAGGCAGCTGCAGAGGTGAGTGTTGATGAGATTACTCGTAATTTGTACACTTCGGGTCAACCAGATCCAGATTTAGTAATTCGTACTTCTGGCGAGCAGCGTTTGTCTGGATTTTTACTCTGGCAGTCGGCGCACTCGGAATACTATTTTTGTGAAACCTATTGGCCGGCTATGCGCCGTGTGGATTTCTTGCGTGCTCTTCGTGATTACGGACAACGCGAACGTCGTCTGGGGCGTTAATTAACTTCTTCGCCTTCAGTTTCTTCGATACGTTTTTTGGCAGCTAGAAGGATTCCCTCACAGTGACGAGCAAGGTTTTGGCCGTGTTCCCATAGCTTTAGGGCTTCTTCAAGGGGAACATCACGGGATTCAAGCATTCGGGTAGTTTCAATTAGCTCGCTACGGGCGGCTTCATATGAGAGGGAATTAATCTCTGTTTCTGGGGTCATTTTCCTTATCTTTCTTGTTGCGGGAGCAAAATATTTTAGGCAGTGCTTTAGAGCTGGTTAGAACCGGCTTGTTCGCGGGAAATATTAGCGGTTTGTGCGCCAATTATTTGTCCCACGAAACTTCCTTGTGCGAGCATACCTTCTATTAAATCGCCTTTTTTAAGTTCTTTAGCGTCGGTGATAACGTTGCGGTCGGGGCGCCTAATTACTGCGTATCCACGCTCCAAAATGGATTGGGGGGAGAGCGCCTGTAACTGTAGCGAAAGACCTTTTAAGGTAGCGTTTTCCACTTCTACTCGTTTTGCAATGCGCTCATTTAAGACGGTCTTAGCGCGAGTAATTTCTTCCGCGTGAGTGTCAATAATTGCCGCTGGAGAGGCAAAGATAGGGCGTTGGCGAATTTCCGATAGGGCCTCTTGTTCGTTCTTAATACGGTTGAGTAGAAGGGATTTTGCCCTATCCATTATCTGGGATAGTGATTCTTGCTCTTGGAGAAGATCAGGAACTACTTTCCGAGCCGCGTCCGTAGGGGTAGAAGCACGATAATCAGCCACTAAATCGAGAAGAGGACAATCTGTTTCATGGCCGATAGCGGAAACAATTGGAGTTTTTGCTTGATATGCGGCCATGACGATTCGCTCGTCAGAAAACGGCAGAAGGTCCGCTACTGCACCTCCGCCGCGGGTGACAATAATTACGTCAACATCTTCAAGTGCGTCCAATTCCGCGATCGCTGCGGCAACGGTCGGAGCGCACCGATCGCCTTGAACGTAGGTGTGTCTAATGGTGAATTTGGCGCCCGGCCAACGGTTGCGTGCATTGACCAGTACATCCTGTTCAGCTTTTGCGCCCTCGCCACAAATTAAACCGATGGTGCGAGGAATAAAGGGGAGGGGCTTCTTGTGAGCCTCATCAAATATTCCCTTAGCAGCGAGGTCTTGACGGAGCTGTTCAATCCGGGCAAGCATTTCGCCCAGCCCCTGAAGATGAATTTGTGCGCCTTGCAGTTGCAGTGAACCACTTCTTTCCCAGAAAGTGGGTCGAGCGTATACAACTACACGTGAGCCGGGTTCAAGGGTGTCTTTAACCGGCATGATGGCATTTGGCCAGAGGGCCACTGAGATATGCGCGTCACCTTCTAAATCCCGCAGGGTAAGGAAACTCATTTTTTGCCCCGGACGAATTTTTAGCTCGACAACCTCGCCTTCAATCCAGACCGGGCTCATCTTTTCGATGTAACCCTTCATCTTTTCTGAAAGTAGGCGAAGTGGCCAGGGATTTTCCCGAGTTGTTTCCGCAGCGAGTCTAGGTAGTGACTGGTTCATATACTCAACCTTAATCTATCGGAGGAAGATTTTTTAGCCCCGGGTACCTGTGATGGGGATAAAATTTTTGTGAGTCGTCCCAATTGGGGGCGGATTTTAGAGATTCGGCTGGTAACCTTTTGGGCATGAGTGAAACCGGAAAGAAGATCCTGCTTGCAGCTCCCCGTGGATATTGTGCGGGGGTTGACCGCGCTGTTGAAGCGGTAGAGCGGGCCTTGGACCTTTATGGTGCTCCCGTGTATGTGCGTAAAGAAATCGTGCACAACAAGTATGTGGTGGAAACACTGTCGGAGCGCGGCGCAATTTTCGTTAATGAAACCGATGAAGTTCCCGAGGGAGCACGAGTGGTTTTTTCTGCACACGGAGTATCGCCCGCGGTTCATGCCGAGGCAGAATTGCTTAACTTGACCACAATTGACGCTACTTGCCCGCTGGTAACAAAGGTTCACCGTGAGGCCGCCCGGTTCGCAAAAAATGGTTACGACATTATTTTGGTGGGACACCGCGGGCACGAGGAAGTGGAAGGTACTTACGGGCACGCACCTGAAAATATTCAGATTGTGGGAAGCCCGGATGAAGCTGACACGGTGGAGATTTCTAATCCTGACCGGGTAGTTTGGCTTTCCCAAACTACTCTTTCTGTGGACGAGGCCATGGAAACGGTTAGCCGGCTGCGTAAGCGTTTTCCGAATCTGATTGACCCTCCCTCGGATGATATTTGTTACGCGACGCAAAACCGCCAGGGTGCAGTAAAAGCGATGGCCCCGCGCTGTGACGTGGTGATTGTGGTTGGTTCGGCTAATTCCTCTAACTCTGTTCGTTTGTTGGAAGTTGCTTTAGAAAATGGGGCCAGCGACGGGCACCGGATTGATAAAGCTACCGAGCTACAAGATGCTTGGTTCGAAGGTGCATCTGTTGTAGGAGTTACCTCGGGGGCTTCCGTACCTGAGATTTTGGTACGTGACGTACTATCTTGGCTAGCTGAGCGTGGATACACCGATGTGGAGCCAATTGTTACCCAGACGGAATCCATTACTTTCTCTCTGCCCAAGAACCTGCGTGCGGATTTGAAAGAAGCCGGTCAGCTCGAAGTCCACAATGACCGAACTTTCAAAAACGCCAATCACACGGCTTAAGAACAGATTTACCCCGCGTTGCCTTTTAAAATGGAACGGCTAGCAGAATAAGGGCAACTTTTCTGTCCTGTCGGTATGAGTATTTAGCTTTTGCCGTCCGGTCGATAGATAACCTTTATTGGGTGGGGCTTTGCTGATGTAATTCGGGGCTGGTGATTTCCCGCCTGTCGTTTTCTGTGACGTATTTGAGGGGTTTAATCTCCGCGGTAGCGTTAATTTTACGAATTTGGGGAAGCACTCTATTTTCCAGTGAACCAATTGTTTGGTTATAGCTTTTAAGAGCCGTTTGAAGTGAGGATCCCACTTTTTCTAAATGCCCGGTCATGGTCGCTAGCCGAGACGCGAGGTCACGCCCGAGTTCGACGACCTCGCGAGCATCATCTTCGGTTTTGGCTAATACCCAGATTTGGGAACTAGCTCGCAAGGTAGCAAGTAGGGAAGTGGGGGTAACGATATAGATGTTTGACTGCAGGGCGGTTTCCAACAAATCGGGCATTTCTTCAAGGGCAGCAGAAAGAAGCGGTTCCAAAGGAAGAAACATCAGCGTAAATCCCAGACTGTTAGGAAGTTGAGTGTGATAGCTACGCCGCGCGAGTTCCCGAACGTGAGTGCGCACAGCCAGCGCATGGTTGCGCATTTCCTGTTTAGCTAAAGTGCTATCGCTGTTTTCGCAGGCACGCAGGTAAGCGCCCAAGGGAACTTTTGCGTCGAGAGGAATGCACCCGCCCTCGGGTAGGTTCACAAGTAGGTCGGGGCGTGAGCGTGAATCAAGAGATTTTTGCGTTTGAAAATCCACGTGGGCAATCATCCCGGCAGCTTCAACGAGGCGGCGCAACTCTAACTCGCCCCAAGCTCCGCGCGCAGTGGTGGAAGTTAGGGCAGATTTGAGACTGCGCGTAGCTTCTAGTAGTTGTGCATCGGAGCTCGCGGCACTTTGGAGCTGGCGTCCAAGTGAACCAAGATTCTTAGAAGTCATGCTGCCGAGCTGTAAGACATTACTCTGTAGGTTTTGCAATGTTTGGTTAAGGGCCCCTAAATCTGCGTGGAGGTTTATTTCCTGCGCTGAGGTGGGGAGTGAGCTAGCTCCCTCGCCAGAACGTCGTAGGTAAAGAAGGGCAATTGAAAGCCCTAGGGTCAAACCAAGAAGAAAAGTAAGTAGTGCAGTCCAATTCATATTTTTAGTAAAGCAGCTAGGTGGGACATTTCGTGACCTGAGGGCCGGTTATAGCGTAAAATGACCGACGTGGCTTTAACTATTGGAATTGCAGGACTACCCAACGTGGGTAAGTCGACTTTGTTTAACGCTCTTACTCGTGCGACCGTGCTGGCGGCAAACTACCCGTTTGCCACCATCGAACCAAACGTTGGTGTAGTGCCCCTACCCGACGAACGCTTGGGGCAGCTAGCGCAGGTGTTCAAATCTGAACGCCTGGTTCCCGCAACCGTCTCATTTGTTGATATTGCGGGTATTGTACGCGGCGCTTCCGAGGGGGAGGGCCTAGGTAACCAGTTCCTTGCTAATATCCGTGAAGCTGACGCAATCTGTCAGGTCACCCGTGCTTTTGCTGACCCGGACGTGGTGCATGTGGACGGTAAAGTTGATGCCGCCGCCGACATTGAAACTATTTCTACCGAGCTAATCCTTGCCGATATTCAGACCTTGGAAAAAGCAATTCCTCGTTTGGAAAAAGAGGTTCGGGGAAAGAAAACCGAGCCGGTTTACCTCGAAACCGCAAAGAAAGCGTTGGAGATTCTCGAAGCTGGCGATTTGCTGGTCAGTAAGGCTAAGGAAGCCAGTCTAGACGCGGACGCGCTTCGTTCCTTCCAGCTCATGACCACCAAGCCGTTCATCTACGTGTTCAACATGGACAGCGCCGGCATGGAAGATAAGGAATTGCAAGAAAAACTGGCTGCCCTGGTTGCGCCAGCGGAGGCTATCTTCCTAGACGCGCAATTCGAGTCTGAACTCGTGGAACTGGAAGAAGACGAAGCCGCAGAAATGCTTGCCGATGCCGGACAGGAAGAATCCGGGCTAGATAAGCTTGCCCGAGTTGGGTTTGACACCCTTGGTTTACAGACTTACCTAACCGCTGGCCCTAAGGAAGCCCGCGCCTGGACAGTGAAGAAGGGCGCTACCGCCCCTGAAGCGGCCGGGGCAATCCATACTGACTTCCAAAAAGGCTTTATTAAGGCCGAGGTCGTTTCTTTCGCCGACCTCCTCGCCGCCGGATCAATGGCTGATGCCCGTGCCGCCGGCAAGGTTCGCATGGAAGGTAAAGACTACGTGATGGCCGACGGAGATGTGGTGGAGTTTAGGTTTAATGTGTAGCGCGATGGCAACTATACAATTTAGTAAAGACTGATTTGCGGATTGCCTAGCGGGTGCTACTGGAAACGGTTTTTACTCAAAGGGGGTGCTGCGATTGGCTGTATCAACCTTATGGGACTTCCGCGTTTTAATGCTAATACGGTGCTTTCTGGACAGAGTGTAATAAGCTATGTTTTTGCTCCTGGGTTCAGGCGAGACCGATATTACTTACTGTCTAGCGGACTCTGTCAACGGTATACATATCGACTAGAAATAACAATACGCCACAATTTAAGCCTATAATCGAACATATGTTTGAAAGTATTTTATTAGTGCAGACGGCGAAAAGACCGGAGTGTTCCTTTTGGGAGATGAAAGTCGTGAAGCCTTCGAGTGTATTGTTGCGCTATAAGATAAGCAGAAGAATATTAACCAAAAACTCGAAAAGCTTCGGAAGAATCTTGACCAGTATTCGCGTGATTTTTGGTGCTAAACGTTCTATTCTTGCTGAGTTACTCTAAGAACTCAGAGTTGTTATTCCAGAAATTCTTAAAGACCATGTGAAGGGAACCAAAGACAGTAAGAAATTAGTGCATACGCCAACCGTTTTGCTGCGAACGTTTTTCCAACACCGGGAGAGCCGCCAGAATTACGTTTTTCTTGCGCAATAACAATGAGCGAAAGCATTCAAACGGGTTGGAGATAGATACACCTCTTTCAGAAAGTCTGTATCTGTTTAGGTAGGAATAGGGGATGCCATGGTAGGTAAATCAGGATTTGTGTTACCAGTTATCAGTGCTTCGAGTGTTTCTACATAGTCTCTGTACTGCGAAATATCTGTTAACGTTTTAGTTGCTGCGTTGCCGGGATGCTCCCATGAGTCAATCTCGCTCCATTTAACTGAACGAACATGTTTATAGCTAGTTCTGTCTGGGACAAAACTAGCTGCGGATATAACCTCACCGCGTCCGATGAGTTCGCATCGACCACGGTTAGCGTAGACGATATCACCATAGCCATTTCATTTTGGAATTGCTACAGCGCTAATGCTGCGTTAAATCCGTCAGACTTATTTTGCTCTAGTGCCTGGCGAATAGCTGTTTTAGATGGAAAAGCAGTTAAATCACCTAAATCATCTCACCCAATTGCCCTGAGGTTGTGGGCAGTTAGTTCCGTCCACTCAGATGCTTGTTCCCCGGGGGAGTAAAGCTAATAACGGTGTGCCCTGGGCTCATACATTTTATCTATATCTGTATCATTGGATTCTGAGTAGGATTGTTTTGGATTCCAATGCTGAATCACATCGCTCTGCCAGAAACTAAATTTTCCGGAAAATTCTTGTGCTACCTCCCTCCGAATTGCAAATAAATCTTGGTCTAAATCTGCAGGTCTCTCACCTCTTGTGCCGTTTATCCGTGATGCAAACGCATCGCGGATTTTTCGTTTTATTGTGGTTGAGGGAATAGGTTCAAATATGTCTGGTTGAGCTAAAAATAGTAGCGCACTTCTGATATCGGGATGGTCGGCACCAGTATCGAGCATTATTTGTTGCAATTTCTGTGCGTCATTGCGTGCGTGTGCTGGCAGGTTATTCCAATATCTGATAAAATTACGCATCCAGCTTAGATGCCTCCCAAGGTGTCCATTGTAGGTACGTCCAGGCTCTAATCCAGCTTCTCCGCTTGGGCGATTCAGCCATCCCAACATTGATTCAGGGATGTGAGGTGTCGGATTTATTTGTTTTAGAATTCCTTCTATATGGGAACGCCGAGTGTGTGGCAGTGCCGGGCGGAGGAGGTGCTCACGCAGGAATACTAATTCAGCGGTCAATAAGATAACTTTACGCGATGCGCCTTGAAGCTGTTGATTGAGTTTTTCCATTGGGTTTGAAATGTACCATTAATTGGTGTTTTGATACGAGTAAGCAAATTTTCAGCATTGGTGGACGCCCATATTGTTGCAGTGGGGTCGATAATCGAACCTCCATCACACAATATGTGTGCAATGAGCTGGCTTACCTCACGTGCAATTCGCAAGTCGTTTTCTGGTCGTGAATCATTGACTGTCTAAATTAATAGAGCTTTCTAATTTCTCAATCGTCATGGCTGTAGTCTAGTGCATTTATCTTGTGTAGTATCGATAATGACGTACGATTAGAGCTGTGCCATCGGTATAGGATATAAATATGTACTGTTATTCCTGGATATGTGAAAACACAGGGTAAGCTTATCGAGTTAGTAAATAATGCTGTTGGCGTATTTACTCTGGATTCATCGTTAAACGCAGACTCATCGGACTGCTTGCATATGTATAACGTCAATCGTTGATGGTAATTAACCTGCCCTGGTAATTATCTCTCTGAGATGGGGTAACAAGATGCAAATATTGTCTTTTCTCCCAGTGTTGCGCTCTTGGGAACCCTTGAAAGGGGCGTGCTAAATGGGGAAACTATTAGCTGACAGAGCCCCCTATGAAAAGGAAATCCGAACATGAACAGTGTGTCTTCAAGTTTTTGGATTGGATTTAGAGGAGAGCTTCTCAATCTTATGGATGTAAGACGGGGCATGACTATTCTAAAGAGATGCTCACATGATTGGGAGGGCAATGGATTATGTCTTTTGATGCTTTGTGTGAATATCCCGGATATGTTTGGGAGAGCGATGATTGATTTTCACTTGAAACTTGTTGATTTAAAATCCAAGGTATGAGGCACCGAAGCAGAGCTAGGAAAGTGCTTACGATAAACGACTCTGTTGTTATGTATTTATAGTTGGTCTCAGGGATATGCACGTTTCCAAAGATAAATAATCTTGGGAACCCAGAATTTAAGCTGTTTGAGGAGGCTCTTAGTCGTATGCGAGTCGAGATTTCGAGAGTGGTTCAGCCAATTATGAGCGTGAGAAATACATGTTCAGCAGCGTTTCTATAGATGGGAAAAAGAAATCAGGAAGTAAATCGAGTTTAGGTTTAACAGATAAAATCTTACTACAATAGGAGGATTTCTATAAAATTAGTTTATAAAAATCCTTTACGTAATCTCCTTCAATCTTATATACACAAAGCTAAACATGTCATCATAATAAGACTAAGTGAGATAGACAAACCTCTATATCGCGAGGAAAGAGTAATTAATAAATATGACTGAGTCTGCCCCGAGACATAATAATCAGTCGTATATTCTTGAAAATATATGATTCAATTCGTTAATAATTAAATCGGCTCTGTCTCCGTGTATATTACGGAAATCCTCGATGCACTTAGTGTTCTGACAAAATTCAATAGCACTAGATATTTTCTCTCCCTTTCCTGTATTGCAATAGGTTTCTAGGTCTCCCTGCCGTAGTATATAAACATTACTTTCTGCTAATGATAAAATTATAGAATCGAGTAGATTAGATGATTCTTCTGATAAACCATCCTGAAGGTTTCTAACTGTTATATTTGTGTTTACAGTGTCGAATAGACTTATGAGTATGTTTGTTAAATCATCGAGACTTTTTTTATCGCTACTAGTCTTAAATTCCTTTAGAAGTTCTTGCGCATCATTCCACAGCTCACTAATAGTACGTTTTTTTATTTTTTTTCTAATTGTTTTTCCAGTAGGTTCGGAAGGGATATTTTGTTTTTTAATTGATTCTATAAAACGAGAATGTTTTTCTAGAAGATTTTTGTCTTTAGTAAGATTATTGAAGCCATCTATAATTGAATCCAAGTCAGTAATTACATGCACAGGAACACCAAAATAATTGAAAAACTCGACATAGCGTTTAATGTTGCCTTTACCACCAATTGTAATAAAAACAATATTTTGGTTTATGTTATCCCATGACTCATTTAGTATCTTTGCTAAGTGAGGAAAAGTCATAGAATCGCTATCTCCCTCAACTAAAACGATAGACTGGGCAAAGAAAGCAGCTTCGTTATTCTCATACTTTATTAATTGGTATGCATCTTTTAGGCCAATTTTCAGATTTACTGGTTTAGCCTCTACGCCCTTATCACTCTTTTGAAGCTTGGCGAATCCGTCCATATCCGCATGAAAAAAATCGGGAGAATGTGTTGTTATCAAGACTTGATGAGTGTTGGAGAATGTTGTTATAGCAGCCATCAACTGACGTTTAGCATTAGGGTGGAGATATAGCTCTGGCTCTTCAAATAATAGTATATAAGAGGGTGTGGAAGAGGTAGATGTTCTATTCAATCCACTTGATTTAAATTTTGCGTACGTTTGCAGGAGGGCAAATAGTACGGTCCTCTTAAGTCCATCTCCTTTGCTGGAAATAGGGCCTAGATGATAGCCGTCATCTAAATAAAGTGTAGCGTTAGAAAGAAGCATCTGTAACGTTGGAGCAGGAATTTCCAGACGTAGCGAAACATCAGGAAAACTTTCTTTAATGAATTTTTCTATTGTTGTTTCGATTGAACGAACTTCGCTGAGTCTATTATCTGTATGAGGATTATTATTTTGTAAAGAAGATTTATTTAACTTTTCATTTATAGATAGAAAATGTTCATTTATATCAATGAAATTATCTGAAATTTCATTGAATAGCATTTCGAGGAGTTTGCTAAACGCAGAGGCACCTGTAGCCTTAGCTTCGGATGAAACATCCTTTACTGCTTCTATATAAATTACTGATGGGAAAAGGGGCTTGATAGCTTGCGCGATTCCTGATGGGTATTGAGTAGGTATTTCTTCTAGCTCGCTATCTTCGAAGGATTTTACTATTTTTTTCCATGCGTTCTCCACGTCTTTGACGGATGGAGAATCTCTTAATTCTTTATCTAGGAGTGGTATCTGTGCTATAGCGGCTTCGCGAAGCTCGCTACCTTTTTTTGTTTTTATTTTTTCTTTTAAAGTATCGAGGGAATAATCTCGGTTGACTGGGAGCAAAGCGAAGTATTTCGTTGTAGCTTTTTCGTTTTTCTTTTGCGCACGTACTATTTTGAGACTTCCGTTACGGATTATGTCTCTGACAGCGTCTCGGTGCTTATCAGCTACACGTTCTAAGTCTTTCTCGCTTATATCTTCAAATTTTAGTGTTACTTTTATTTCTAAATCTGGATTCTGAAAATCTGTATCGGTTATTTTTCTGTCTTCCAAAGCAAACTGAATTGCGTGTAAAACTGAGGATTTTCCCACGTTATTTTCCCCTATCAGGCATCCTAGTTGCGTTAGAGGAAGAGAGGTGCATGAATGTGCACGGAAATTTTCAATTGTAACTTCAGATAGGTGCATTTTAGAAATCCCAATTATTAAAGCAATCTGTCTTCTGTGCTCATACTAGTATGAATTACTCATAAATAGTATTTTTCATGGATAAAATTATGAAATTATTTTATCATTTAGCAAAATTTGTGAACTATTTTAGGTTGTTAGTCCTACTGGTACTGCATTCCACTTAATTATCCTAAAGTTATCTTGTGGGTATGCATAAAAAAGATTTTTGTATGAATGTACCCTAAGGTGGCAGTAGAGAAAATGTGGGCAGCGTCTTAGGTGGACGCTCTTTTTGGAGGGGGTTACCTTAAAAGATAACCCCTTATTTAATGCGGCTATATGTGTAGTTTACTTTGTAGTGAATTTATAATTAAGATTTATTCTGTATTAAAATACTCTATAGGCGTGGGGATATTGTAATTAGAAAGACGGAGTGCGTGATGGGGAATGGAACCATATTAGACCTGGAAGAAGATGAAATAAAAGATTTCTTTTTGAAATCTTCTGCATATTGTTCGCTGGAGCTCCCCCCTTATTTCAATTTTGAAGAGTTGTTGCATGAAGTAGATAAAGTTGTAAGCGGTAAAGAAAGAGGTGCGTACGCTAATAAAAAGGTGAGAGCCTATGGGGAAAATAATCATATTATTAGGCATAATAAAGACGGGCGTTATGCCTGGAGAGAATTTCAGCTGATACACCCTGTTTTATATATTGAGCTTGTCAATTTGATCAAGGATAATTGGGAAATAATAAAGAAAAGATTTCAACAATTTTCTCCCGAAGATAGCCGAATTAGATGTTGCAGTATTCCTCCAAAAGTAGAAAACGCTACTGAAGTTAACAGTAGTGCTATTGAAAAATGGTGGGGAGAATATGAGCAAGCTTCATTAAAGTTATCCTTAAAATACGCTTACATGGGAGTTACGGATATAACTAATTGTTATGATTCTGTTTACACTCATACAATTGAGTGGGCGTTTCTGGGTAAAGAAAAAGTAAAACAAGAGCGAAATAAACCTAAAAATAAAAGAGATTCATCCTTATTCCTTGGCGCTAGCATAGATACCCTATTGCAGGATATGAACTATGGGCAGACGAATGGGATACCACAGGGGTCTGTAATTTCAGATTTGATTGCAGAAATTATTTTAGGTTATGTGGATTTAGAGCTTCATAAAAAGTTGAGGAAAACTCTTACAGAAAAACAAGAATACAGAATCTTACGTTACCGTGACGATTACAGAATATTTGCAAATAGTAAAACAACTGTTGAACGGATATTGTCAGAATTAGCAAGTGTGTTAGCTGAATTAAATTTTAGGCTTAACCCAAATAAGACAAAAATTTTTGATGATATTGTTGCGAACTTTATTAAAAAAGATAAACGAGATTATCTTAATCTATGTTTTCATCAAAAGAATCTTCAAAAAAGATTGTTGCTTATTCACGACTTTTCTTTAAAAAATTCAAATTCTGGAAATCTTGTTAGAGCTATGGTTGATTTTCTGAATGATATTAAGAGAAGAAAAAAAATAAATCAGCCTAAGGAGGTGATTGCTGTAGTGGTTTCTATAATGCTAAATTCTCCCAGAGTTTATCCTGTTGGATTTGCAATAATTAGTGAAATCTTCGCTAAGGAAAATAGCTCTGGGGTGGATATTAAAGAAAATATTGATGAGATTGGAGAAAAATTTTCAATAGTTCCACATACAAGATTTTTGAAAATTTGGTTTCAGCGGATGATGTTGTTCCGGGATGATAAGTTTTCTGAATTGTATATGGGGGATGATTTATGTGATGTTGTAAGGTCAGCTTTTATAAAATTTTATAAGGGTGAATCGCAAGAGTACTCGCAGGAAAAAATTTGGAAATCAGAATGGATAACTAACGGAACACTTAAAAGAATTATTAAATCTACTCCTATAGTTTCAGAAAAAGTAATAAAGGAGCTAGGTGATGTTATTGAAGTTGAAGAAGTCTCTTTATGGATGGGGCGTACTTATTATTAGGGTATTCGGTATGTTGCTTAGGGGTGTGTAGTAAGGGTGGCGTTATCTATTTAAGTTATTTGTGATTTTGTGTGTATCTTTAGGATATTACGAAACCCCTATAAGCTATCTATGATGGTACGATTATACTTTATAATCCTTTCGATATGACATAATGGCTCTGATTCTTGTACCTATTTATATACAATGAAACTGTAAGTTATCTGCAACGTTGCAGGGGTGCTTGGAGAAGAAATGATGAGAACTTTGGTTGCCAAAACTAAGGGTATTGTTCTGTTAACTTTTGCCTTAGCGGCTTTTGGCTTGGTTGGTTGTTCTAACGCAGGTGAGAATTCTGTAAATACTTTGCCGAAAACTGTTACATCAACCTCTTCTACTGTTGAAACCCCCGAGAAAACGCCTGTTACTAAAGAAAATCCTGATACTCAAAAATCAATATCGGTGACGAAACGTCCGAAGGTTCTTAGGCTTGAACAAATAAAGCTGGGAAACTATGACTCTTTAGAAGGTACTTGGGGCAGTAAAGAAGGTGGAACTCTTAAAGTACAAGGTTCTACTATCTACTGGACTACCGCGCGTGGCCCGTTTGCGAAGATTGAAAAAACTCATTATCGGCAATTCGGTGACCCCGTTACGAAATATGGGCTTGGATTGGACGAGGTGGCTTGGTCCCTAACTATGCAGTGGTCAGGACAGCCGGATAATAAAAAAATGGCCCCCTATGTTGGCTCAGCTCTGGTTTTTTATCCCGCGGGGGTCCCGCTCGATCTTGAAGCAATTACGGGAAACTCAGAGATTATTCCTTCGGATACGAGCCGAGCGCGTATTTTGGCGCTTCCCGGCAATGGGGTAGGGCGTCTATTCCCAGATTATTTTGAAGATTACGTCATGTATCGTGATGGAGATTCTCTAAATGTAAAGCTAGAAACTGGCTTGGACGCCGCTAACTGTAAAGCGCCGGTTTCCGGAGCTTATCCCTGTGCAGGAAAGGCGGTTCCCGCTAATGCGAGGTCACTACCATCTTTGCCGAGCGGTAAAGAATCTGCCGTTAGAACGCCCTCGGGAAACATTACTTGTGAGGTTGAACGAGACAACATCTCTTGCATGGTTGGAAGCTGGAAACCGGAAATGAACCCAAACTATGTTGAACCCCAAGGCGGTATTGTCACGATTTATATTCCAGCGAATGGGCCTGCGGCAATGGGGCAAAAAAGCGATGCACCAAACTATGCGAACTACGGAAATCCTATTCTTCGGCCAATAACACTTCCCTATGGCACTATTTGGCATTATGGCAACATTGTCATAGCCTCGGAACAAAATGGGCTAACTATCTGGAATTCACGTACCGGATACGGTACTTTCCTTAATCGTTCTGGGCATTCGGACTTCAAGCGCTGATAGCTCCTTGCTATGCTGTACTTGTGCGTGCTATAACCCAGTTTTTGATTGACCGTAAGAGCGGAGACGTACGTAGTCTTTCACTGGCTCTTTCCACTTTGGTATTTTCTATTTTGGTGGTTAAGGTGCAACCTCTTTTAACGGGTTTAGATCCGTTATTGCAGATTTTAATTGCGGCGGTTTCTCTCGGCGGTTGTGCAGCAAGTTTTGAGTGGATTTTGCAGCGTATTCGCACGAGTCGGGTTCGCGGCCAATGGGTATATAAATCTTCTGCCGGTAACTGGGGGCTTGCCGCTGTTAAACAGGTTGGTTTTGACCTTACTTACGAGGTTCAGCTTTTTGCTTCCGAGGCTGGGGTGCGCGCTGCTCTTGCGGGGGAGCCGGTGATGACTCCTGAACTTTTGGGGCATACTACTTCAACTTTTTGTGAGTACGAGGATGAAGTTTTATCAGTGCGGTATGTGGTTGGGCGTACCTCTAGCCAGTACAGTGCGCGAGATGGGTTCCTTGATTTAGTTCCACACGGTGCAAACCATGATTCTTTGATTGGTTATTGGACTTCCACTTTGTCCGGTGGGCACGGGGAACTTTTCTTTACTCGTCCGAAGACGCTAGATAATCTTTGTCAAGAAACGTTGGAAGAGGCAGAAGATTCTTCTGATCGGCCAACCGTGCACGTGGTTGGTTTAGGTCTGATAGGTGGTTCTTGTGCCTTGGCGTTAAAGGAACGCGGTTGGCGGGTAGTAGCTCACGATACCAGTCAGACGGCTCTTCTTCAGGCTAAGCAAGCGGGAATTATGACCGATGGGGAAATTGGCGATCAAGACATTGTTATTCTGGCGGCTCCTACTCCGGTAGTAGTTGACTATATATCTTCCGGGTATGCCAATAATGCTCGCCTAGTGGTTGATGTTTGTAGCGTAAAAGCGCCGATTGTTAAGGCCTTGGAAGCTAGTTCTCTACATAACTTTATTTCTTTGCACCCAATGTCAGGGAGTGAAAAATCTGGATTTGAGAATGCGCATGCAGATCTTTTGAACGAGGCGGTTTGGGCGCTTTGCGTTCCTGAGCAGACTTCCCCGGAACTAGCCGATTTAGCAATGAGCTTTGCGCAAGAAAATTTCCAGGCTCAGGTGTGTATCTGTTCTTTTGAAGCACACGATCGTGCTGTAGCGGTCATTTCTCATTTATCTCATGCGCTGGCGTTGGCGCTTTTGGCTCGGCCAGGACGGAGCCCGTTCCCGGAATTAGCCACTCGTTTAGCTGCGGGCTCGTATCGTGATGGCACTCGGGTAGCTCGGGGGAGTGCGGAGCGTATCGGGGATATGCTTTGTGAAAATCATTCTGCTTTGGCAAAGGTTTTGACTGCTTGTCTAACTGACCTTAAAGAGCTCTCTTCCTATTTGGAAGCCGGTGATGAAGAAGCGGTACGAGCTTGGATTGACAGTGCCCAAAGTGATTGGACTCCTCTCAACGGGGAGGAAAAACAAAGTCCTCGCCCGCGGACAAAACAGAATTTAGAAAAAGCTCAGAAACTGGGAAATCGCGGTTGGGTAACAAGCCGTATAAACGGTAATGAAATTTATTGGAAACGTTAGAATAGCTGGCATTTCTCTGGTTTTTATGCATGTGAATTAGTTTCTTTTAAGGGTGTGAAATAAGAGGCAAATTTACTTTAAGTTTTCCTGTTCACAAAATTACTAAACCGTGTTAGTATCTTTTCGTTAGATGGAAAATCTGCGTAAGTCTTAAACTCAAGGAGGAGTCATGCACGGAGACCTCTCAATTCTGCTTAAGCGAATTGATCGGACTTTAGATGAGCGTATTCGTCCGGCAATTGCTAAGCATATTTCTGACTTGGACGTGCAGTCCTGGTCGGTGCCTTGCGAGGAAGATCCCCAGCGTCCGGGGGAACCTGTTGCCTTCGAAGTTGCTAAGGAACAGTCCTACGAACCTTATGAAATTGGCTCTCCATGGGGTATCCCTTGGCAAACTACCTGGTTTAAAATGCGCGTTGTAGATCCTGCTTCGGCGCAGCGTGAACTTGAATCCACGAACCACCACGCTCGCCTTGAACTAACAATGGACTTTGGTTGGGCTGACCACTCGCCAGGTTTCCAGTCTGAAGCTTTGGTACGCCGTCCAGATGGTGAAACCATTAAGGCGTTGAACCCTCGAAACCGGTGGGTTCCTTGGGACGAAACTGTAAGCTCCGGGCAGACCCTATGGGTAGAGGCTGCCGCTAACCCGTTGCTTTTGGATGTTCACCCCTTCTTACCTACTGAGGACGGCGATATCCTTACCTCAAGCCGTAAGCCGATATACACCTTGCGTCAGGCAGATGTGGTGCTGGTATTTACCGAGGTTGAGGCTCTTGCCTACGACTTGGAAGTTTTGCATGGGATGGCTGTCGAAGCGGGGGACAGCGCACAAGCTTGGGAACTTGCTCTAGCATGTTCACGCGCAATTGACCGCCTAGACCTTACGGATATTCCCGCTACTGCCGAGGCCGCACGGGCTGAGATTAAGCCGTTGCTCTCCCGTCCGGCTCATGCTGATGCTCCGGAAATGGCGGTTGTCGGGCATGCTCATATTGACTCGGCTTGGCTCTGGCCGATTCGTGAAACCCGCCGTAAGGTACGCCGTACTTTCGCTAACGTTTGTCGCTTGCTTGAAGACGGTAGCGACATGATTTTCACCCTTCCGGGTGCGCAGCATGCCGCTTGGATTGAGGAAGATGACCCGCAACTGTTTGCGCGGATTAAGAAGCTTATTAAGGAAGGCAAAATTGTTGTTGTCGGTTCGATGTGGATTGAACCGGACGCGGTTTTGCCCGGTTCTGAAGGTATGGCTCGCCAGCTAACCGAGGGGGCTGCTTATTTCCGTGAGAAGCTGGAGGCTGAATGCCATGAAATTTGGCTTCCGGATTCGTTTGGATATTCTGGGGCTATCCCGCAGTTGGCTAAGCTGGCTGGTGTTGATTCTTTCTTGACGCAGAAGATTTCTTGGAACCAGCATGACCGTTTCCCTCACCATACTCTGTGGTGGGAGGGGATTGATGGTTCTCGCGTCTTTACTCACTTCCCGCCGATTGACACCTATGGTGCTCACATTACGGCGAAGGAACTGCACCATGCGGAAGAAAACTTTAAGGAAAAGGGGCGCGTTAACTACAGCCTAGTCCCCTTTGGATATGGTGATGGTGGCGGTGGCCCCACCCGCGATATGTTGGAACGTATTGATCGTTTCCAGAACTTGTCGGGAGCCCCTAAGCTAAAGCACACTAAGCCGGTCGATTTTTTCCGTCGTGCCCGTGAAGAGTACACAGATGCCCCGGTTTGGGTTGGTGAACTCTACCTCGAATATCACCGCGGTACTTTTACCTCGCAGGCTGAAACTAAGCGCGGTATTCGTGAGAGCGAATTTGCTTTACGTGCTGCTGAAGCTTTGGCTACACAAGCCAGCTTGCAGGCTGGATACGAGTATCCTTTCGAGGAATTTACCGCTGCTTGGCGTGAACTTCTTGTCACTCATTTCCATGACATTATGCCGGGTACTTCAATTGCTTGGGTTTACCGCGAAGTGGCTCAGATGCATGAACGGATTCGTGAACTGTCGAACCGCGTCATGCATGAAGCTGCTCAGGCGCTTGCGGGCAAGGGTGAAAAGCCGATTGTTTTCTCTGGTATTCCCACTAACCTAGATATTTCTGGCAAGGTTCTTCCCGCTTATGGAAGTGCGGAAGTTAATCTTGAATCGGCAGAGAATATCGCTCCTGCTGAAGATGGTAGTCAATACGCTAGCTTGCGTCGTGTCTCTCTTCCGGCAGAAGGAGTGGAGCCAGCCTCTGGCCAGGTTCACCTATCTGCTGGCGGAGCAAGCGTGGTCTTTGAACCCGATGGTTCTATCTCTTCCTACGTTGGTGTTGATGGGCGCGAAGTTGTTCCTCCGGGGCAGCAGATGGGACACCTGGAAATCTTCCAGGATTTCCCGAATATGTGGGACGCTTGGGACGTTGACTACTTCTACCGTGGTTCGCGAGAGATTATTTCGGACATGCGTCTGGTAGAAACAAGGCAGGACGCTGATTTTGCCTGGGCACGAGTCGAGGCTTCTTTCGGAAAGTCTAACGCTGTACTGACTTGGCGTTTAAGCTCCACTGGTTTGGATGTAACCGTAGATGTTGATTGGCATGAGCGTGAGCGTTTCTTGAAGCTTGCCTTACCGCTTGATTTGCACACCGATAAAGCTGATTTTGAGACCCAGTTTGGTCACATTACACGTCCGATTCATGAGAATCTCTCTTGGGATTTCTTCCGATTCGAGGTTTCCAACCATCGTTGGTTGCGTCTGGCTGAAGGTGATTGGGGAGTGGGGATTGCTAACTCTCGTACCTACGGCTGGGATGTCACTCGTCATGAACGCGAAGGTGGGGGTACCTACCAGCTGGTTCGTGCTTCCTTGCTACGTGGTCCGAAGTACCCCGACCCGCGTCAGGACGAGGGGAGCCACAGCTTTACCTTCTCAATTCGACCCGCTGCTTCTCTGGCGGCTGCGATTCAGAGCGGTTATGAACTTAACTCTGCTTTGGTATCGGTTAACGGAAAGCAGGCTCCGGCTCCCTTGCTAAAGGTTGAGGGGGCTGTATGTGAGTCCATTCGCATGGCTCCTGATAAGTCTGGAGACGTGTTGGTGCGTCTGTATGAATCCCTGGGAAAGCGTTCGGCTTTGCGTCTTGAAGCTCCTGGATTTGAGGTGGCTCGTGCGACTGACTTGCACGGTGGGGACAAGCCTGCCGCGGGTACGGTTTTGCCAACTTTGGAAAGTGTGGAACCGGGTGTATGGCGTAGTTCTGTGCGTCCGTTCGAGATCGTAACTGTACGTTTGGTGGTGAAAAAATGAAGTTTGGGGTTAATTACACTCCGCGGCGAGGGTGGTTTCACTCCTGGTTAGATCTTGATTTGGGGATGGTCCGCGAGGATTTTTCGCAGATTCGAGAATTGGGATTAGACCACGTGCGGATATTCCCGCTATGGCCACTTTTGCAGCCTTCTATGGGACGGGTTCGCCCATCCGCAGTTGCTGATGTCGTGAAGGTTGTTGAGATTGCTGGCGAATGCGGTCTTGAGGCCTCAGTAGATGCTTTGCAAGGACACCTTTCATCTTTCGATTTCTTGCCTTCGTGGGTGCAGACGTGGCATCACCGTAATCTTTTTTCAGATCCGGATGTGGTCCGTTCTCAGGCGATGGTAGTGCGTGAATTGGCTCAGGCGCTTGAACCTTTGGATAACTGCACCGGCATGTGCGTGGGAAACGAGTTTCTTCAGTTTGCGGCTGAGCGTCACCCTGACCAGAGCGTAATTGATAGCCCAACTGCTGCCGGGTGGTTGGATACGCTTTTGGCTGAGGCTGGCGCAAAGTTCCCCCGTGGGCGTCATGTATTCAGTTTTGATGATGATTTATTCTTCGATAGCACCCACCCGTTCACTCCCAAACTTAGTGGTGAATATGGTGATTTAACTACTGTTCATGCTTGGGTTTTTGGTCATGTTGGTAAGAAGTATGGCCCTAATTCTCCGCAGTTAGCGGCTTTCCCGCGTTACCTATGCGAGATTGCCAGGGGATGGCAAGGAGATAACCCGCTTCCTCTATGGTTGCAGGAAGTTGGTGCACCTATGAACTACCTTGATGGGCAGAGTGCTCCGCGATTCGTAGAGGAAGTTTGCGATTCGCTCTGTGACCCGCTTTTGCCGGGCCTAGAAGCGATTACTTGGTGGTGCTCCTACGATGTTAATCGTGATTTTGAAGATTTCCCGGAACTTGAGTATTCCCTAGGTCTTTTTGATAGTGAGGGTAACTTGAAACCGGTAGGGCAGGCTTTTGCTCAGGCCGCAAATAAGTACCGTTCTTTGGAACCGATTGCGTCGCAATCGCCTGTACCACAATCGTCGATGGAAGTTACTTTGCGCGAGGATGGAGCTGACCGTCATACGGTAGCGGCAGACTCGGACTTCTTTGCTCAATGGTTTGAGGAGTTCCAAAAAGGCAATGTAATGTCAATTTCGATCAATCGTTGCTAGCGTTTTCAGAATCGTAATAAAAACGTAATCGAGAGCGTATGCACAACAACTAAACCGATATAGTAAGCTTATTTTAAGCATCTAATATCTTCAAAGGAGAAGCAATAATATGCGAATCAAGAAACTAATGACAGTTGCAGTTGCAGCTACCGCCATGGTTGCCATGACTGCTTGCACTGGCGGTGGCGGCACCAGCACCACTGGTTCTGCAACTAGCGCAGAAGGTGACAAGGTCGCTGGTGAAATCACTTTCCAGACCTGGTCGCTAAAGAATGACCGTTTCACTCCCTACTTCGAAAATCTAATCAAAGAATTCGAGAAGAAGTACCCGGACGTAAAGGTCAAGTGGATTGACCAGCCCGGTGATGGATACGAAGACAAGATTCTGCAGCAGGCTAGCTCTGGGGAGCTACCTGACGTAATCAACCTTCCCCCGGAATTTGCTTACAAGTTGGCTCAGGTAAACAAGCTGCTTGACTTGAAGAAAGCTGACCCTGCGGAACTCGACAAGTATGTTACCGGAGCTACTAATGCTTACCAGTACCCGAACATAGAAGGTACTTTTGCTTACCCCTGGTACTTGGGAACTGACCTGAACTGGTATAACAAGGAGCTGTTGAAGGAAGGTGGCTGGGATCCGGCCAAGCTTCCCACCAGCAATGAAGAACTCTTCGAAATGGCTGCCACTATTGCTAAGAACACCGATGGCAAAATCAAGACCATTTCTGAGGTTCCTCGTACCGGTACCCTTTCGGCTGCCGGTGTAGAAATCTACAAGGACGGCAAGTTCGTATTCAACACCGACAAGGCCGTAAAGATTGTTGAAATGTACCAGAAGGCTTATAAAGAAGGCGCAATGGTCCCCGAGGCCCTAAACGCTGACTACCTTGGTAACTCGATGCTGTACAAGCAGGGCAAGGTTGCTTGGACCACCGCTTCTGCCGGTCTTGCTTCAGAACTGAAGAAGGACGCTCCGACCATGCTTGACAAGAGCTTGGTTACTTCCCGTTTTGGTCACGCTCCGTTGTTCATTCAGGGTATTTCGGTTAAGGCTGACTCCAAAGCGCCTGCCGCTGCTCTCAAGTTCGCTCAGTTCGCGACCAACAATGACAACCAGGTTGAATTCTTGAAGCTTGCTCAGGGATTCTTCCCCGGAACCAAGGCGGGTAACGAAAATCCCGCTTCCTTTACTGACGTTGTAGAACTTCCCTTGCAGAAGGAAGCTACCAAGAAGGCCGCCGAGGTAATTGAAAATGCTCGTCCTGAGTACCCGATTCAGTTCACCTACGAAATGGATACTTACCTAAAGCAGCAGCTAGCTCTCGCTGTGCAGGGTAAAATCAGCGCGAAGGAAGCCCTCGACAAGTCCGTCGAGCACGCTAACAGCCTTCTCACCAAGTAAGCTCTAGCTCTACATGGATAAATGAGTGGGGCAGGCCCACACGAAGTGGGTCTGCCCCTTACTCGTTAGAAACTTTTAACCTTGGGTTCGTCCTGTGAAGTGCTTTGCAATTCGCATTTGAACCATGACTGCCGAGGAACCATATGAAATCGCACCGTTGGTATACCCCCTACATTTTGTTGGCGCCAGCCATTATCTGGGTGGTTGTCTTCGCAATTTGGCCGTTCTTGAATACTATTGTTTTGTCTTTTACTGACGCGCGGCCGTTGCGCCCTGTTAAGGGAGTCGGATTCCAGAACTATATTGACCTGTTTTCCGATGAGCGTTTTACGTACGCGATGGGCACTTCACTCGTATATGTAGTTGTTTGCGTGCCCCTACTTACTTTCTTGCCTCTGCTCTTGGCTCTGTTGGTGGAAAAGAAAGTTCCAGGAATCGGCTTCTTCCGGACAACTTTCTATTTCCCCGTAATTGCTTCGGTAGTAGTTGTCGCGATTATCTGGACTTGGCTTTTTGACTCAAAGGGAATTATTAACCAGTCTATGGAATTACTGGGGCTAACCGATAAGCCGGTATTATTCCTAATTGACCGCTGGTTGATTGTGTTTACAGCCATCTCCCTGACGATCTGGAAGGGACTTGGTTACTACATGGTGGTTTACCTGGCCGCCTTGAGTAATGTCTCTAAAGAATTGCACGAGGCTGCCGCGCTTGACGGGGCTGGGCCAATTAGGCGTTTTTGGACCGTTACGGTTCCGGCTGTTAAGGGAGCAATGATGCTTATTTCCGCTCTTGTCTGTGTCGCGGCAATTCGTATCTTTGCGGAAATTTATGTTTTAACCGGTGGTACAGGTGGTCCTGGTGGGCAGGCTCAATCTATCGTCATGCTGATTCAGCAGACCGGTAAGGGATTGAATGGTCGTCTCGGATATGCTTCTGCGGTATCGGTTGTTTTGTTCCTCTTGACTATTATTCCCTTGGCATTTACCGGATACATCAACCAGCGTGAGGAAGTCTCTGAGATGCTTAAGAATCGTCGAGCACGTAAGCGTTCGCGCAAGCTAATGAGTGAACGTATCGAGGCTGCACAGGCACTGGCAGTTAATGAAACAGCCGCGTTGCAGGAAGGAAAAGAACAGTGAGTAACGTTGAACTTCCTACCCGAAAGTCTGCCACTAAGGGTGCGTCAGCTCCAAAACCTGAGAAAGTGCGTTTGTATCGTCGTAAGGGCGAGGCCGGATTCGACAAGCCATCCTTAGCTGGTTTAATCGGCCGGTATGTGCTTTTGATTTTTGTTTTTGTTATTTCTGTTGGACCTTTCATCTGGCAGCTTTCTACCTCGTTTAAGTCAAATCAGGAAGATATTTATTCTTTCCCGCCGCGTTTGATTCCGGCTCACCCCACGATTGATAACTACATTGAGGTTACGAATACTATTCCGGTGCTTTCTTATGCTTGGCACTCGCTGTTTGTGGCTGTTGCGGTGGTGATTACGAACGTAATTTTTGCAACCATGGCTGGGTATGCGCTTTCTTGTATGCGTTTCCGCGGTAAAGCAATTATTCTTGCGTTGATTCTTTCGACCCTTTTGCTGCCTGGTGAAGTAACGCTTACCAGCCAGTATCTGACAATTAAATCATTGGGGCTGGCCAATACTCTGGTGGGAGTTTTCCTTCCCACTGCGGTTACAGCTATTAACGTTTTGTTGATGGCGACTGCGGCTCGTTCAATTCCTCCGGCAATTTTGGATGCTGCGGAGCTTGATGGGGCTTCGACTTGGCAGCGCCTGCGTTATATCGCTTGGCCTAATATGAAGGGAATGGCGGCAGTGGTTGCGCTGATGTCATTCATTGGAGCTTGGGATGACTTCCTCTGGCCGCTGGTTGTATTGTCGGATCCGACCAAGTACACCCTGACCGTAGGTATGCAGTATCTAAACTCCAGTTTTGGCTCTGACCCGCGTGTTATTGCCGCTGGAACGATGATTGCTCTCCTACCGATTATCGTGCTGTTTGCGTTGTCTCAGAACTTCTTCTTCCGCGGAGTTCAAGACGGTGCGGTTAAGGGCTGATAGCCAATAGTCTATTGATGCGGGGCTGCTGCTTGGTGGCCCCGCATTTACTAAATATAGGAACAAAGATGGGAATGCAGATGGAAAAATATTCGGCTTTGGTGCTTGGGGAAGCGCTGGTAGATATCGTTGAAAAAGATAATCAGATTACGCGCGTGCCCGGTGGTTCTCCGGCGAATGTGGCACTTGGTCTGGCACGCTTGGGTCGTTCAGTTCGTCTGGGAGCTTGGCTAAGCCATGATGAACTTGGGGAAATGGTTTCGACTCATTTGCGTGATTCAGGGGTAGAGTTGGAAGAAAGTAGTTTTGCTGCTCCGCAAACTTCAACGGCTCGGGCACGAATTGGTGTAGACGGTAGTGCAGAGTATGAATTTAACCTGGAATGGGATCTTAGCGTTCCAACTTTGCGTAAGGGAGACGTGGTTGTACATACTGGTTCAATTGCTGCGGTTATTAGCCCGGGAGCGACTAAAGTACGTCAGGTTCTTGAAGAGGCTCGTTCCCAAGCTACTATCAGTTTTGACCCCAACGCTCGTCCTACCTTAATGGGGAAAGCGGAAGAAGCCGCTGCGGTAATTGCCCCAATTATGCAAATTGCTGACGTGGTAAAAATCTCTGATGAGGATGCTAGTTACTTCTTTGGGCAGGACCTGTCTGACGAGGATGCCCTGGATGCTTTCGGGAAGCAAATTACTTCTTCTGGGGTGAAGCTTTTAGTTGTTACGGCGGGGGAGAAAGGTGCTTATGCCTATACTCGTGGTGGTGAACGTTTCCACCGTCCTGTTGATCGGGTTGAGGTAGCCGATACTGTTGGGGCAGGGGATTCGTTTATGGCAGGTATTTTGGATGCGTTATGGCAGCTTGGTTTATTGGGTGCGGATAAGCGTGAAGCCCTCGGGGAAATCTCTTCCGTTAATCTTGCTCGTTTAATGAACTATGCCTCGTCAATAGCGGGGATAACGGTTTCCCGGACCGGAGCTAATATTCCTAATAAATCAGAGGTTTCTTTCTGATTTTGTGCCCAGATCCACGCTGCTTAGGGGTGCCTAAGTGGCCCGTATTACCGTAAATTATATATATGCGAAAAATGAGTGTTGCGAAAATAGCGTTAGCTGGTTTAGGGATTGGTGCTGCTGTTGCTGGTACGGCCCTGGCTTTGCGAACCAAGGAAACTAAAGAACTGAAGAATCCGGCTATGGCGCCGGTCCGAGTCTTGGTAGCCGGTGGTGGATACATTGGTCTTATTGCAGCGCAGAATCTGCGTAAGCTATATACCCCTGAACAGGTTGAGATTACGGTGGTTGATCCCCGTACTTACATGACCTACCAGCCTTTCTTGCCGGAGGCAGCCGGTGGTAATATCGAGCCTCGTCACGTGGTTGCTCCGCACCGCATTGCTTTGGCTGGATGTAACTTGGTGGTTGGGCGAATTGAGAATATCAACCATGCTGAGCGTAAGGTAACTGTTCTTCCGGAAAGCGGTGACCAGCACCGTGGAGAGGTCGAGACTTTCGACATTTCTTATGACCAAATTATTATTGGTTTGGGTGCGGAGCCACGTACTCTCCCGATTCCTGGTTTGGTTGATATGGCTTTGGGATTCAAGCAGATTGAAGAAGCTATCAACCTGCGTAACCGCGTGTTAAACAAGATTGAAACTGCGTCTTCTTCCCGTGACGAAGCAGAAAAGAAGCGCCTTTTGACCTTCGTTTTCGTTGGTGGTGGGTTTGCCGGTATTGAGGCCATTGGTGAAGTTGAGGATATGGCTCGTGCTGCGGTGCGCCGTATCGATAATTTGGAGATGTCCCAGCTTCGTTTTGTAATGGTAGAAGGTGCTCGTCGTATTCTTCCTGAACTGGGTGAAGAACTCGGGGGATACGCGCTTGAACAGCTTCGTGGTCGCGGAATTGAAGTTAAGCTAAACACCTTCTTGAACTCTTGCGAGAACGGTCATATCGTTCTTTCAGACGGTGAAGAATTTGAGGCTGACACGCTAGTCTGGACTGCTGGTGTAAAGGCAAATCCGGTTTTGGCTAAGTCCGATTTGCCTTTGGACGAGCGCGATCGGGTGTGCGCTAATGCTGCGTTGCAGGTAACTGACGGAGATAGGGTAGTTGAAGGGGCTTGGGCTGCGGGTGACTGCGCTTCGGTGCCAGATATTGCTAAGGGAGAGCCGGGTGCTACCTGCCCTCCAACTGCTCAGCATGCAGTTCGCCAGGGACGTCATTTGGCTAAGAACCTTGCTGCTGTCCTTGCCGGTGAGCCGGTTACCGATTACAAGCATGAAAATATCGGAACTGTTGCTTCTCTTGGACTACTAAAGGGCGTTGCCGAAATTATGGGCATTAAGCTCCGCGGTCCGGTTGCTTGGTTCGCGCACCGTTCCTACCACATGCTTGCCATGCCGACCTTGAACCGAAAGGCGCGTATTGTTGCTGACTGGACAATGGCGATGCTATTCCAGCGTGAAGTGGTAGCGCTAGGATCTCTTACCAGCCCTCGTGCTGCTTTCCGCCAGGCTGCTGCTGCAGATGAAGCACGTCGTGCAGCACGTTCTTCTGGGGAACAGCCTGCTAAGGTAATTTCTTCTCCTGCCACCCCGTCGCAGGCTAGGCGTGTAGAGAAGAAGTAAAATCTGGTAAAACTTTTTTAGTTGGGCTCCTGCTTTCTAAGTAGAAAGCAGGAGCCCAACTGTATTCAGATAGGTAGTATTATATGAATATGTCTACTAATGCTAATGAAAATGCTAAAGATTTTGCCGATTTTATTTCTCAATCTCCCTCGTGTTATCACGCTGCCCATAAGGCAGCAGAGCGCTTGGAAGAAGCTGGTTTTTCTTACCAGGATGAAAGTTGCGCTTGGGACGTCACTCCGGGAGGGCACTATATTATTCGTGACGGGGCGATTATTGCCTATTACGTACCGGATGGAGCTACTTCCTTAAGCCCATTTAGAATAATCGGTGCCCACACAGACTCGCCCGGTTTGAAATTAAAACCAAATCCGGATTCAACTACTCCAGATGGCTTTGCGCAATTAGGGGTTGAAGTATACGGAGGAGCACTTCTAAATAGTTGGGCTGATAGGGATTTAGAATTAGCCGGACGAATTGTAGATACCACTGGAAAAACTCACCTTGTGCGTACAGGCGCTATAATGCGTGTTCCGCACCTAGCTATTCATTTAGATCGTAGCGCAAACAGTGAAGGAATTAAACTACAGCCTCAGAAACACATTCATCCAGTATGGGGGGTTAACGAAGACTGTAATATTCTAGATTTTGTTGCTAAAAAAGCTGGTCTAGAAGGTTCTAGTTCCATTCTTTCCTACGATCTTATTTCCGTGGATACTCAGCCGGCCGCTTTTCTTGGAAATAGTGGAAAACTGATGGCGGGTGCTCGCATGGATAATCTTGTCTCTGTCCATGCTGGTCTCAAGGCTATTATTGAACTTGCAAAGGACGGCGGAAGTGCAGATGGATCGATTAGCGTCTTAGCGGCTTTCGATCATGAGGAGATTGGTTCATCTACCAGAGCCGGGGCGTGCGGACCCGTTCTTGAAGATGTCTTAAAACGAACCAACCTAGCGTTGGGGGGAAACCAAGAAGATTTATGTCGCGCATTGGCTGTATCTAACTGTATGTCTTCGGATGTAGGGCATTCTGTTCACCCGAATTATGCTGAACGCCATGATCCAGACACTCGTCCTGTTATGGGAAGTGGACCAATCTTGAAAATTAACGCTAACCAGCGCTATACAACAGACGCACCCGGAACTGCGATTTGGAGGTCTGCTTTAGCTCAGGCTGGAGTAGAAGATCAGGCATTTGTTTCGAATAACGATATGCCCTGTGGCTCAACAATTGGCCCTTTGACTGCTACACGTCTTGGGATTACAACTTTTGATGTTGGTATCCCAATTCTTTCTATGCATTCAGTTCGGGAACTCTGTCACATAGACGACCTAATTTCTTTAGGTCTTGTAATGCGTGCCTATTTGAAAGCTGATACGGCTAATTCGTAGCTAATTTCATGGCTCTGGCCGGGTTCTAACGATACTGCTTTATCGTAAATCCGGCCGGCCTCCACGCATAGCATTTGCCGATATTCATTGTCTTCCATATCTGCTATGGTCTTGGCGCCCTCGGCTCCAGGGTTCCAAATAATTAGATTGGAAGCTCCAGTGGAAGAAATTGTAATATCCCGTTTTAGATAGTGGTCACGGACAACTAGTTGTGGAGCTTCGTATAGTACTCGATCAATTTTGCAAAGAGATTCTAAGTTCCCTTCAATTTGGAAATGTTCTTTAGAAATAAATGGGTCGCAGGCTTCAATTCCATTTGTTCCTAATATCTCAACTTGATTTATTTCCCCAACCTTTAGATATGTATGAAAAGCAATCTCGTAGTCGAATTCTACTTCGTCTAGATTTGTCACTTCTAAACTAACGCGGAGAGTATCTGAAAGACTAACTAAGTAGCGAGCTAAAAAGCGATAGGGAAATAAAGCGTGACCTGGCGTATTGCTACTTAGTTCTTTGTCCAGGTGCCAGCTGGCCCAAGAAGTGCTCCCGTCCGCGGAGGTTCCCTCATTCTCAAATTCCCAACGTAAAGAACGAGCAAATCCATGTTTAGGAAGCATGCCGGGACGGCGTCCTTGGTTGAACCAAGGGAACATAATCGGGATTCCTCCGCGTAGAGGAGTAGGGTTTTGTAATGAAGCAAGACGAGAAAGAAATAATACAGGTTCTTGGTCATTAAGCCCCCAAGAGGAAACCTGAGCTCCTAGATGGCGTACAACGGCCGTAGAAGATGAACTAGAGAGAGTAAGAAAATCCATACTTAAAGTCTACTTTTCTCGGCTAGAATTTTGAAGTGAATGCATAATTTTGGGGCGTAAGTTAAAACTTACGCCCCAAAATTAGCTATTTAGATAGGTTGGAAACTTTACTTTTTCCAGCCGATCATTTCGCGTGGCATTACGGTGTAGCCCATTGCTCCCATGTTGGCTAGGCCTTCGCGGGTGGCAACCATGGATGGTCCCATGTAGAGAGGTAGCCAGCCGACCTGGGCCAAGGCGGCCTTTTCGGCTTCGTTACCGTACTTGATTGAGTCGGCTTCGTTGTCAGCGCGGGTAGACTTTTCAATCATCGCGTTGATTTCAGGAGAGCCTAGACCAGTCTTGGAAAGAGTCGAATCGCTCTTGTAAATCTGACCCAAATCAGCCATACCGAATGGGTTGGTCTGCCTAAAGCCATTGAGGACCATGTCGAAGTCTTTGTTCTTCATGGTGGAGGCGAAGTCGGTGGGCTTCTTCTGGTCAATTATCAGGTTGATGCCTACGTCCTTGAGCATCTTTTGCATTGCGCCGTAGAGAGCCTTGGTGGTTTCGCTT
>JAHUUJ010000007.1 GCA_019218365.1 Actinomycetaceae bacterium TAE3-ERU4
CCCACAATCGGGCTTATACAAACCTTACAAAAAATTAATTAATGTGTATTTACCAGACCCGTTTTCACCCAACAGCGCGTGATTTGTCCCCGGCTCAATCACCACGTCTAAATGGTCATTGGCAACAAGTGGGCCAAACACTTTGGTAATCCCTCGTAATTCAAGCTTCACAGTGGCTCCTGACTGTTACTTATTTAGGATTAAAAAAGAAGACGTGCCCCAAGCTTAAGGCTTGGGGCACGTCTTTGCGAACTGAATTCACTATGCCCAGTATCCTAGGCTTTTTTATTAGTTGGGAGAGTTCTTAGACTCAATCTTCAGCTCACCGTCAGCAATCTGCTTACGCAGTGCGTCCACCTTTTCCTTCAACTTAGCGGGTAGCTTTGCGTCAAACTCGTGGAACGGAGCAATGTCAACACCCTTGTTAGCCAAAGTACCAACGTAGGGAGTAGAGCTGAATTCCTTACCCGCGACTAGTTCGTCAATGGTGGTGTACACAGACTCACCAATCTGCTTGGTCACAGAAGTCATAATGATGTTCTTGGCATCGGGGTTGGTTAGTACACCATCGGCGTCTACCCAGATAACCGATACATCCTTACCAGCAGCGTTAGCTTCCTTTACAGCAGCCAAGGTTCCCGCACCAACCGGACCAGCGACCGGCATAATAATGTCAGCTCCCTGGTTAATCAGGTTAGTGGTGGTTACCTTACCCTTGTTCTGATCTGAGAAGTCACCGGTGGCCTGGCCATCCTGCTTTTCCTTGTCCCAGCCCAGTACCTTGATGTCGCTTCCGTTGTCAGCGTTGTACTTAGCAACACCGTCAACAAAACCGTCAGCGAAAATCGCGGTGGTAGGAATCTTCATACCGAGGTAGGTACCGACCTTACCGGTCTTGCTCATACCAGCGGCAACGTAGCCAGCCAAGTAGGCGGCTTCAGAAGTGTTGAATACGAGTGGCTTGAAGTTAGGTAGCGAAGGCATCGGCTTGTTGGAAGCCTTGTCAAAAGGCTCAGTCGAGTCAATAATCGCGTACTTAATTTCGGGGTGCGCC
This sequence comes from Actinomycetaceae bacterium TAE3-ERU4, assembly GCA_019218365.1. Taxonomy (GTDB): domain Bacteria; phylum Actinomycetota; class Actinomycetes; order Actinomycetales; family Actinomycetaceae; genus Boudabousia. The sequence goes on from JAHUUJ010000007.1 coordinate 1,055, forward strand.
TTAGCGGCTGCGTAAGTAGCGTCCGCCAGTTTAAAACCAACCGCAAAAATGACGTTGCACTTTTCCGCAGCCAACTTCTCCAAGTTCGGAGCGAACTCGGCCGGGTTGGAGGATTCAGCGGTCTTTACGTTAATCTTCAGGTCGGCCTTAGCGCGCTCTAGGCCTTCGTGACCGGACTGGTTGAAGGACTTGTCATCGAAACCACCCTCGTCAGAGACCATACAGGCGGTGAAGTCTTTGGCGGTCTTGGCTTCTGAGGTAGCAGAGGCATCAGTCTTTGCTTTCTCAGGAGCTGCACCGCATGCGGTCAGCGTCATTGCTAGTGCAGAAGCTGCAACTACTGCAGTCAGAGCTTTTTTCACTTTTTTCTCCTTGTTATTGGAATCTGTGTCACCTATATAAAGGGACAACAAATAAACAATACAGCGAACTACTACTCTGCGTCTTCTTCGGAAGCTTCAGCTTCTTCTTCAGTTTCACTTTCTTCAGGAAGTTCAACCTGCGGAATAGAAACGGTAACCAAAGTGGTGTCAGCGTCAACGGAAGTTTCGATATCCTTGGGAAGTTCAATGTCCTCTAGGCGGATAACGGTACCATCTTCCAGGCCCTCAACGTTGATTTCGATCTGCTCGGGGATTTCGAATACCGGAGCGGAAACAGCTAGGGTGAGGGATTCAATCGAAACGGTTGTTCCAGCAGCGGATTCACCAACAACGGTCAAAGGTACGTCTACGTCTACCTTTTCGGAACGGTTAATAGCCAGCAGGTCAACATGCTGCAGGATGCGAGTAACCGGGTGACGCTGAACGTCCTTAACGAGCACGAGGTGGCTTTCGCCCTCTACGTTGACATCAATAATGGCGTTAGCGGAACTCTTCAAAATCATGAAGATTTCGTGAGCATCAACAGTAACGTGTACAGGAGCTTCTAGGTGGCTCGAGTAAATAACGGCAGGAACGCGACCAGCGGCACGGGTCCGGCGGGCGAAACCCTTACCAAAGTCTGTGCGTGCTTCTGCGGATAGGCGGTTGAGTGCCATGGGGAATACCTCCGGGTAAATTTTAGTTACGGGTGGCCCCGGATGGCATAAAGCCCTGTCGATTACGGATCAACCACTTAGGTGGTCTCCCTCGCCGAGGCAACCCGAAAAGTCTACCGCAAAAGCAACCCTTTAAGCTACTCCATCAAATAGGGACGTGACCGATCCGTCATCAAATACCTCACGAATCGCGCGAGCCAAGAGCGGGGCGATAGAAAGTACCGTTAGATTATCGAATTGCTTCTCTTCAGTTAAAGGGAGAGTGTCCGTGATTACCACTTCACGAGCACCGCAGGTGGAAAGACGTTCCTTTGCCGGACCGGATAGAACACCGTGAGTAGCGGCAACAATTACATCTTTCGCGCCAGAGGCAAGCAGAACCTTAACAGCTTCCGCAATGGTGCCACCGGTATCGATAAGATCGTCAGTAATTACACAGGTGCGACCTTGCACGTCGCCAACTACACGGTTAGCAACAGCCACGTTAGGACGACTTGTGTCACGAGTCTTATGCACGAAAGCAAGAGGACAGTTACCAAGCTTAGCGGCCCATTTTTCCGCTACCCGAATACGACCCGCGTCGGGAGAAACAACGCAAACTTCTGCCGGATCAACACGCGTACGAACATAATCAACCAGAACGTCCATTGCCCAAAGATGGTCAACCGGGCCGTCAAAATATCCCTGTTCCTGCGCCGCGTGCAAATCGACACTCATTAGGCGATCGGCGCCAGCAGTCTTGTATAGGTCAGCCACCAAACGAGCGGAAATTGGTTCACGTCCCAGGTGCTTCTTATCTTGACGCGAGTAGGGATAGAAAGGAGAAACTACAGTGATTCGTTTAGCCGAGGCACGCTTTAACGCATCAACCATAATCAGCTGTTCCATCAGCCATTCATTAATTGGAGTGGTGTGCGACTGTAGGACAAAAACATCACAACCGCGTACCGACTCGTTGAAACGGACGTAAATCTCTCCGTTCGCAAAGTTATACGCGGTTGTGGGAAGTAGTTCAATATTGAGGTTTTTAGCTACATCCTCAGCCAGCTTGGGGTGTGCGCGCCCCGAAACTAATACAAGGTGTTTTTCTCCCCTAGTGACAATTCCTGTCATTTGGATGTTCTCCTTAATAAGGTTCCGACACGCCATTCCTTATTATACGCGCCCGCTCCGCCCCCAGGATTCGAACCCGGACCTCAAGGCACCAAAGGCCTGTGTGCTGCCATTACACCAGGGCGGAAAGTCCTTGAACATTTTGCCATTAGATTCAGTTTTTTTCTAGCCGACAAGATTTTTTCTGAATTTTTCTGTAATTTTCAACGATTTTTCAAGTTTTATCACTTTTCCTGCCAAAAGTCCCAAAAGTGTGACAATAATCTTTAATCATCTTTATTGAGCATTTCAGCTAGCGCAACACGCTAATACATAGTTACTGTTTGTGTAAACTAATTCCGTTTCAATGCAGAAATTGTTTTTTATGCGTAGCTATCCGGCTCGCATGTTGTATTTACCATGAAGGACTAACGTATGGCTTCTCTACAATCAGAGATTCTGAAAAACGTTGGCGGTGTTGAGAACGTAGGTTTCTTGACTCACTGTGCTACACGTTTGCGCTTTACCTTGAACGATGTTTCTAAAGCAAATATCGACAAGCTTGATTCAATCGACGGTGTTTTGGGAGTTGTTCCTCAGGGCAACACCGGGGTGCAGGTCGTAATCGGCGGGGGTGTTTCTTCCGTCTATGACGCCATCATGCACGAGCCGGGCATGGCTGGGCGCGGGGAAAGCGATGGTGCGTCGGACGCCGACATCAAAGCTGCCGCACGCGCTAAGGCTAAGGGAAAGAGCGCCATTATTGACGCTTTCTTCGAGTATCTTTCTGACTCGTTCCGCCCACTCCTAGGTGTCCTTTTGGGCGCTTCCCTATTCATTACTATCGCGGCTATCTTCGACGCTATCGGATATGTTGACTTCCGCGCGGCTGACAAGGGCGCAACCTGGGTATTTATTGACACCATGTGGCGTTCGGTCTTCTACTTCCTCCCCATGATGGTAGCTTACAACGCTGCAAAGAAGCTACGCATTGACCCGTGGGTTGGTTTCGCAGTTATGGCTGCAGTAATGACCCCCGAATTTTCAAAACTTACAGAAGCTGTTACCACCACCTGTGTGGAAAACAAGACTCTTTTGGCTGAACAGTGCACCGCACACGTCTTTGGCGGACTCCCACTGCAGCTAAACGGTTACGGCGGCCAGGTATTCGTTCCACTTATTATGGTGGCAATTTTGGCCCTTGTTTACCGCGGCTTCCAGAAGGTTATTCCTTCTTCCTTGCACATGGTCTTTGTTCCGTTCTTGTCAATGGCTGTAATGATTCCGATGACTGCCTTCCTAATTGGCCCATTGGGCATCTGGTTGGGTAACGGACTCGGTGTTGGGCTTGCTTGGTTGAACGGAAACGCACCGATTGTCTTTGCAATCATCATTCCTTTGCTCTACCCCTTCTTGGTTCCGCTAGGTCTACACTGGCCGTTGAACGCCCTAATGCTAGTAAACATCAACACCTTGGGTTACGACTTCATTCAGGGCCCAATGGGTGCTTGGAACTTCGCTTGCTTCGGCGCCACCGCCGGTGTTCTATTCATCTCTTCTCGTGAAAAGGACAAGCAGATGCGCCAGGTCTCCCTGGGTGCTCTTACCGCCGGTTTGCTCGGTGGTATCTCCGAGCCCTCCCTCTATGGTATTCACCTGCGTTACAAGCGCATCTACCCGCTCATGCTCGTCGGCTGTGGTGTCGGTGGTTTGATTGTCGGTATCGGTGGTGGAATTAAGGCAAACGCCTTTGTATTCACCTCACTTTTGACCTTCCCGGTATTCAACCCGATGGCGCTATACCTAATTGCGATTACCGTCGCGTTCTTCACCGCAATGCTGTTGGTTATCTTCATGGACTACCGCACCCCTGAACAGCGCGCTGCTGCCGCTCAGGCTCGTGAGGATATGAAGCTGGCCGAAACTGCGAAAGCTTCCGGTGCTGTTGTAGCCGGAACCGCAACCGCAGTTGCTACCGCTCCGGTAAAGACCGCTTTGGAAGCTGGTGTTACCACCCTGATTGACGCTCCTGTCCAGGGACGCGCTTTGGAACTTTCCGAAATCCCCGACCCCGTATTTGCCGGAGGCAAGATGGGCCAGGGTGTAGGTGTTGATCCCTCAGGTAACGAGGTAGTTGCACCTGCCGCTGGAACCGTAGTGGTAATGCCGGAAAGCGGCCACGCCGTAGGCCTAAAGCTAGACAACGGTGTAGAACTTCTTATCCACGTTGGCATTGATACCGTTTCGATGAACGGTGAGAGCTTTGAAGTTCTAGTTTCCAAGGGTGACCGTGTAGAAGTTGGCACTCCTTTGCTCCGTTTTGACCGTGTCGCTATCGAAGCTGCTGGATTCTCACCGATAACTGCAGTTTTGGTAACAAACAGCAAGAAGTTCGCCTCCGTTGAAGGCCCCCTCGCTGACTCAGCCGCGCTTAACGTGCCTTTGTTAAAGGTAACTGCTAAGTCTGCCTGATTTACATAGCTAAATAGCTGGTGGGCAGTAGTTTTACTACTGCCCACCAGCTATTTTTATATCTAATATTTTTTATTTCCCCTCTTGCGTTAGAGGAAAAATCTTAGAACTTGTAGCGTACGGTCAAGGGCGCATGATCTGACCAGCGCTCTGCATACGAGTTGGCCCTTCCAATCTCAAAGTCTGCAGCTGCCTGTGCAAGCTGATCTGTGACCATCTGATAATCAATCCGCCATCCGGCATTATTATCGAATGCTTGCCCACGCTGGGACCACCAGGTATATGGGCCTTGTGCTTCCTCTCCTGTTAGCTCACGCTGCACATCATGCCAACCGCTACCAAACCATCTGTCAAGGTAGGCAATTTCCTCATCCAAAACTCCGGCTGTGCGATTATGGTTGCTCTTCCAGTTTTTGATGTCTTTTTCGGTGTGAACGATATTAAAGTCGCCAGCCACCAGCGCAAGTTTCCGTTCAGATAGTTGTTCTAATCTTTCGGTTACCCAGGCCAGATGCTGATATTTATAGTCCATTTTGGCAGTTCCGGCCTGTCCGGAATGGAGGTATGCAGAAACTACGGTTAATTTTCCAGCCTCAGTTTCATAATCTGCTTCCAACCATCGTCCAGTGTGGGATTCAATTTCTTCTTCATGGCCCATTCCTTCTCTGACTTCAGCAGCTTCTTCACGAGAAAGAATAGCTACCCCAGCACGGCCCTTTAGCTCACTAGAAAGGTTGTAGACATACCATCCTTCAGGCACTAGCTGCCTAATAATCTCATCGTTTGCACGAACTTCTTGGAGAAGAACAATTTCCGAGTTTGACTCTTCAAGCCATTCTCCCATTCCCTTGCGGAAAGCAGCCCGGATTCCATTTACGTTACAGGTGGTAATTTGCAGTTCCATTTTTCCAATCTAACTTTTCTTTAACGGCTGTTCTTCCGGCAATTTCAACAACATTTTTTAGAAGCATTGCCCGTGTCATCGGACCTACCCCACCGGGATTAGGAGAAAGATAGGAAGCGACTTCATCAACTCCGTTAGCGACGTCTCCTTCAAGTCGGGCTTTACCATTTTCAAGTTCAACTCGACTTACCCCTACGTCCAATACAACCGCATTTGTTTTAATCATTCCGGGCTTAAGGATTCCCGCTACCCCACTCGCGGCAATAATAATATCTGCTTGTCGAGTATGATCTGTGAGATTTTTAGTTCCGGTATGGCAGGTCGTAACAGTTGCATTGATTGCTTTCGCTCCAGCAAGCAGCCCAAAAGAACGTCCGACAGTCACTCCCCTCCCGATAACTACAACATTTTTCCCATTTAAGGAAATTCCTCCGTACTGTAATAGTTCCAGACAGGCACGCGGTGTACAGGGCAACGGGAAATCCCAATTTCCCGCAGTTTCCAAAACAAGCTTCCCTAGGTTTTGCGGGTGCAAGCCATCGGCATCTTTCAGAGGATCTATCGCATTGAGGATTCTATTGGTGTCCATGTGCGCAGGTAGTGGCAACTGGACAATATATGCACTGCAATCAGGATTTTGATTTAACCGTTCAACGGCAGCTAATACCTCGTCCTCGCTTGCATCGGCTGGTAAATCTTCTCTAATTGAATTGATACCTACCTCAGCACAGTCCTGGTGCTTACCATTTACGTAGGCAACAGAACCGGGGTCTTTCCCGACAAGGATAGTTCCCAATCCGGGAATTTTTCCCTGTCGTTTGAGTTTTGCTACTTCCAGCGCAAGGTTATTTTTAATTTCTTGAGCGCATGCCTTCCCATCTAAGACAATGGCTCTTCCCATCCACGGCGCCCTCATAGCTGCGGGTAAAGGTCAAAAGCGTCGGTCAGTTGAGCGACGCGTTCCTTCATAGAAGTAACGTCTAGGTTTCCCTTTGCCCCACCGATTAGCGTCTGTGCAATAATTTCCGCTACCTCAGCAAATTCTTTATCCCCAAAACCACGCGTAGCTAGGGCCGGGGTTCCAATTCGTAATCCTGAGGTTACGCGGGGCGGACGCGGATCAAAAGGAATCGCATTACGATTAACCGTAATGTTTACTTCATGCAACAAGTCTTCTGCTTGCTGCCCATCAAGTTGGGAATCACGTAAATCAACTAAAACTAGGTGTACGTCAGTACCGCCCGTAAGAACTTTGATTCCCTGTTCTTTCACATCGTCTTGGGTTAAACGTTCGGCAATAATCTTTGCGCCACTAAGGGTTCGTGCCTGACGGTCTTTGAACTCATCAGTAGCGGCTAATTTAAGGCTTACTGCCTTAGCTGCAATCACATGCATAAGCGGACCGCCCTGCTGTCCGGGGAAAACAGCCGAGTCTAGTTTTTTCCCAAGTTCACAATCACGAGAAAGCAATAGACCAGAACGCGGCCCCCCTAGAGTCTTATGAACGGTAGTAGAAACTACATCCGCATAAGGTACTGGCGAGGGGTGTAGACCTGCTGCGACCAATCCCGCAAAGTGCGCCATATCAACCCAAAGATAAGCTCCTACCTCGTCTGCAATTTCACGGAATCGTTTAAAGTCAAGGGTACGAGAGTAAGCCGACCATCCGGCAATAATCAATTTTGGTGAGGTTTCCAGAGCAATCTCTCTTACTCTATCCATATCAATTAGGTTTGTTTCTGGATCCACCTCATAGGCGGCTACGCGGTAGTTTTTCCCTGAGAAGTTGAGTTTCATACCGTGGGTAAGATGACCTCCATGCGCAAGAGACAAACCTAGCACGGTGTCACCGGGGTTAAGCAGAGCGTGGTAAACAGCAGCGTTTGCCTGCGCTCCAGAGTGGGGCTGAACATTTGCCCAGGCTGCCCCGAACAGTTCACGAGCACGAGATCGCGCTAGTTCTTCCACGACATCTACATGCTCGCACCCGCCGTAGTAGCGGCGTCCAGGATATCCTTCCGCATACTTGTTTGTAAGGACTGACCCCTGAGCTTCCAGGACTGCTTGGGGAACAAAGTTCTCCGAGGCAATCATTTCTAATGTCTGACGTTGGCGCGCTAGTTCAGCGTCTATTGCCTCCGCGATTTGTGGATCGAGGGTTTTCAGATTTTGCTGCAAAGAACTGTTAGTCATGTCGCCAGGATACCCAATCAAATTATTAGCGTAAAGCCCGCCGTGATAAGAAGTTGTAATCTCTTCTTATCACGGCGGGCTTTATTGGATTTTTTGCTTATTATCCCTTCACAGAACCGCTCATTAGTCCACCCACAAAATATTTACCGAGGGCAATATAGACCAAAAGAGTAGGAACCGAAGCAATTAGGGCTCCAGCCATGGAACCACCGTAATCAGCCATGATAGATCCGTGTGCTAGGTTGTTTAGAGCCACGGTCACTACTCGATTGTCGTTGCCTCCAAAGAAGAGAGCAAAGAGGAAGTCATTCCAAGCGGAGGTGAACTGCCAAATCAGTACAACCACAAACGAAGGAATCGAAATTGGGAGCACAACCGAGAAATAGGTGCGTAGCATTCCAGCTCCGTCTACTCGCGATGCTTCAATCAATTCATCCGGAATGGTTTCGTAGTAGTTACGGAAGATAAGGGTGGTAATGGGAATACCGTAGACCACGTGCACAAGGATTAGGGTGTGAATACCAAATCCGATATTTGCGGACATAATTACCTTCATCAGGGGAATCATTACAGCCTGGTAAGGCAAGAACATTCCAAAGAGGATGAGGGTAAAAACTACATTAGCTCCGGGAAAGCGCCACTTTGAAAGAACAAACCCATTCATCGATCCGAGAATTGCGGAAATGATGGAGGAAGGGATAACCAACATCAATGAGTTCAAGATTGAGGGTGCCAAGTCATTCCAGGCCCTCCCCCAGTTGGTTGCATCCCATACCTGCGGTAAGAACCAAGTACGCGAGGGGTCAGCATCGGCACTGCCCTTGAAGGAAGTAACAAAGAGTACGTAAACGGGAATAAGAACAATGGCGAGAGAAACAATTAGGGCTAGGTAACGTAGTGCTAAAGACCAGTGGAATCCGCCTTCTTTTTTCTTGGCAGCGAGTGTACTTGCTTGTTTCGCAGCATTTATAGTGTTGGCACTCATTACCGGCCACCGCCCTTCGAATCGTGAATTAGATAGGGAACGACGAACACCGCCACAATAATTAACAGGATAGTTCCGACGGCAGCGGCATTGGAGTATTGGTTATCGGTCATGTAGTTGTACATATCAATTGCCGGTACTTTAGTTGAGTAAGTTCTCTGATCCGTAATTGACATGATGAGGTCAAAGGATTTCAAGGACATGTGGCCGATAATAACCACGGCAGAAAGAGCAATGGGGGCTAGCTGGGGGAAGATAATTTGCCGGTAAAGCTGCCATTCGGTAGCTCCGTCAACGCGCGCTGCTTCACGTAGCTCGGTAGGAATCCCGCGGAATCCCGCAAGGAACAAAGCCATGACGTACCCGGCTAATTGCCAGATTGCAGGAACAGCGATTGCGAGAATACCGAAGCTAATGTTTTGAGTCCAGCTATTTTGTAGAAATCCTAATCCCATCATTTGAAAAAGCCGGTTAAGCCCCGAGGCGCTTTCGCCGGTAGCGGGGTTAAGTAGCCAGCGCCAGACCACACCGGAGGCAACAAAGGAAATTGCCATGGGGAACATAAAGATTGATCGGAAAATCCCCTCACCTTTAATGGGACGTTCTAGCAGCCAAGCCCACAGGAATCCAATTACAAGAGTCCCAATAAGGAAAATTACAGTGAAGAGGATTAGATTGATTAAGGAATGTTGAAAATCCTCATCTCCAAAGAGCATTTTAAAGTTTTCTAGGAAAACAAAGTTTGTGGGTTTAATTCCCGCTACCTGCGGCGCTGTATTTACGTCTTTCGCGGAAGTTATAAAGTTTGCGATGATAAGTCCGTAAACAAAAATTCCCACCAAGATAATCGAGGGCGATATCAGTAGGAGTCCTGGCCCCCAGGACGATATTTTCCGTCTTGAGGAGACGGCTTTTGCTTTTTTAGCCATGGTTGGTTCCCCTTCCTCGACGCTTCTTTGCGTCCAGGCTTCTCATAGCCCGAGGGCGAGCCGCTGGGTAGCGCACCCGCCCTCGGGCAGTTTCAGAGTTTTTACTTCTGGTTCTTCATTGCTGCTTTCGCGAGTTCGTCCTGCAGCTTAGCTTCGTCGGAAGCTCCCTGCGCGAACTTGGCAAGAGCGTCAGACATGTCGTTCGATACCGGGGCGGGTACAGCCGCACCGTGGGCAATCGAGGGGACGATTGTGTCCGAAGCGAAGTCCTTCATCGCGCTCTGCTGGTATTCGGGGAACTTGGCAATTTCTTCAGGGGTTAGGTCAGAACGAGCCGGGATAGATCCCTTGATGCTGTTGAAGGCAATCTGTCCTTCCTTGGTGGAAATTGTGTTCAGCCAGCTCTTGGCGTTATCCGGGTGAGGTGCTCCCACTGGGAGAGTGAAGGAGTCAGCAAGGAAGTTGAAGGTTCCCTTCGTCCCCGGGACTGCGTAGTAGACGTAGTCGGTTGGGGCTTTCTTTCCGGCCGCGTTGAACGAGGCTAGTGCCCAGTCTCCCATTACGTTGTAGGCAGCTTTACCCTCAACGACAGGTTTCATCGCGGGTTCCCAGTCCTCGGTCATGAGGTCTTTGTTGGCTAGCTGGAGAATCTTGCTGTAGTGGGCGATTGCTTTCTTTACACCATCGCCCTTCCAGTCGGTACTTCCGTTGAACAGTCCAACGTATCCCTGGGGTCCTAGGTCAGCGAGAAGAATATTTTCGAACAGGTTCAGCTGGGTCCAGGCCATACCGATGGTGATTGGAGTCTTACCTGCGGCCTTAACCTTTTCCATATCGCTAATCCAGGCATCTAGGTCAGCGGGTGGGGTGGCCGGGTCAATTCCCGCTTCTTTCAGCACTGAAGCATTTGCCCAAACCACGTTGGAGCGGTGAATGTTTGAGGGAATAGAGTAAATCTTTCCGTCAACGGTGAGACTGTCCATCAGGGTCTTGGGGAATGCTTCACGGAGTTTGAATTCATCGTAGAGGCCGGAAACATCCTGCAAGTAGTTAGAGTCGATAGCTTCCTGAAGTTCCGCTCCCGCGTGTGCCTGGTAGGTGTCTGGTGGGTTCTTTGCCGCGAGGTCAGCAGCTAGCTTCTGCTTTGCTTGCGATCCTGCACCACCGGCAATTGCTTTGTTTTCAAACTTAATTCCGGGGTGTTGCTCGTTGAATACCTTAATTAGGGCATCGAGTCCGTCCTTTTCGGATCCGGCAGACCACCAAGAAACTACATCTACCACTTTTCCGCCCGCGGAATCTGCTCCCGAGGCAGTTTTTCCATCGGTTTTTGCTCCACCACAGGCGGCTAGGGACATAGTCATTGCGGCGGCAATACCGACAACATATAGCTTACGGCGCATTTGTTCCTCCACTTTTGTAACCGGCGACGTTGCCGATTATTTATTCATTCTAATTGGAAAGATAATTATTGAAGTTGTCGCTGGTAAAGGCATCTGTGACTTTCTCAGCTTCGTGCTCAGTCTAGCACTATCAGTGTTTTAAGTCATACCGAATTAGACCACTTTTCAAAACTGTTATCTTTCTGTTTTCCGCCCTTTCTGTGGGTTTTTCTTTATTTCGGAAAATAAAAAAGTACCACCGCCTAGACATCTTAGAGCTAGGCGGTGGCAGTTTTAGGTGTTTATTAAAGAAGGCCGAGGGTGCGTACGGCTTCGCGTTCTTCTTCAAGGGCCTTGATGTTGTGTTCAATGCCGGCGCGGGTAGCGTCGGAGATTTCAAGGTCCTTTACAATTTCCCATTCGTTTCCGTGGGAAACGCAGGGGAATCCATAGATTAGGCCTTCGGGTACACCGTAGGATCCGTCAGAGGCAATACCGGCGGTTACCCAGTCACCTTCGGGGGTTCCGTTTACCCAGTTGTAGACGTGGTCGATGGCAGCGTTTGCCGCGGAAGCAGCGGAGGAAGCACCACGCGCTTCAATGATTGCTGCTCCTCGTTTAGCTACGGTGGGAACGAAGTAGTCGTTGAGCCAGGCTTCTTCCACTAGGGATGCGGCGGGCTTTCCAGAAACGGTTGCATAGGAAACATCAGGGTACTGGTCCGCGGAGTGGTTTCCCCAAACAACCATCTTCTTAATGTCCTTAACGGGAGCGCTGACTTTTTCGGATAGCTGCGCAATTGCACGGTTATGGTCTAGGCGCATCATTGCGGTAAAACGCGAGTCCGGTACGTCTGGTGCAGCAGCGGCGGCGATTAGCGCGTTGGTGTTTGCTGGGTTTCCCACGACTAGTACGCGGATATCGGAGGCTGCATGGTCATTGATGGCTTTCCCCTGGGGGCCAAAAATACCACCGTTGGCCTGGAGCAGGTCAGCGCGTTCCATTCCCTTTGTACGGGGGCGGGCTCCAACGAGAAGACCAACGTTCGCACCGTCGAAAGCCTTGTTAGCATCATCGTAGATGTTAATTTCGCTCAGCAGCGGGAAAGCACAATCGTTGAGTTCCATTGCTGTTCCTTCAGCGGCTTTAAGGCCCTGCGGGATTTCTAGCATATTTAGCTTAACGGGAGTGTCGGGACCGAGGAGCGCACCTGAAGCAATGCGGAAAAGAAGTGCGTAGCCAATCTGTCCGGCGGCACCGGTGACGGTTACTGTTACCGGGGTTTTCGTCATTTTATCTCCTTTGAAAAGGTTCGCGCGGTCGCCCGCTTTATTTCCCCTTATGGTGGGTCATTAGCCAGTTTTGGCTCCGCTTTTTAGTCTAGCGCGCTGGGCTTTTCTTAGCCCAGGTTCTTTCTTCTTTAAGGCCTTCTTTGAGGTGCTCTTAGTGATAAGTGAAAAACTATTTTGTTACTTTTGGGAAGAAAGTCCCCAAGTGGGTATAGAGTATTGCTAAAACTTTTAAGGAGGCACTGTGGCTAAGAAGAACTTTTGGGGAAAAGACCCAAGAGAAGTCCTCGCAATTGACACTAATTTTGATTTAGCGGCTTTTACTCGCGATTCTACCCCCGGCTGGGAGGGCGACAAAGCTGATGCTGAGACATATATGCTTTCTCGCCAACCGTTCCTTTCAGATTTGCAAGAAAAACTCTTTGCAAATTCTAAGGAGGGTGCTACCGACCGCATTTTGGTCGTAGCGCAGGGTCTAGATACGGCTGGTAAGGGTGGATTAGCCCGTCATGTGATGGGTCAGGTTGATCCGCAGGGAGTTTCTTTGAAGGCTTTTAAGAAACCTACTGAAGCAGAACGGGCGGAGCATTTTCTTGAGCGAATTAAGCGCGCGTTGCCGCAGCCGGGAATGATTGGTTTCTTTGATCGGAGCCACTATGAAGATATTTTAGTTCCGGGAGTAAACGGTGCCGAGGAACAGATGCTGTTAGAGCGAGCCGAGGAGATTAAGGCTTTTGAGAAGGAGCTAATTTCTTCGGGATGTCGCATTATTAAAGTTTGCCTGATGGTTAGTTACCAGGAGCAGGGTAGGCGTCTGATGGAACGTTTGGAGCGAGCCGATAAGCATTGGAAGTATTCTCCCGGAGACTTGGAAGTGCGCGCGCAGTGGTTTAAGTACCAGGAAATTTATCAGTGGACTTTGCGTCACACTTCAACGAAGGATTCTCCTTGGCTAGTGTTACCTGCTGACCATAAATGGTATGCGCGTCTTGCTGTTTCAGAAGCGTTGACTCGCACCTTAGAAGAGATGGATTTGCAGTGGCCAAGAGCCAGTTTCGATGTGGAAGAACAGAAAGTTCTACTTTCAAATATGATGTAACGCTAATTTTGGAGTGATAAAGGCTGTGGGGGTGGAAACCTAGTTTTCCACCCCCACAGCCTTACTTTAGATTAGTCCCGGTGCGAACGGTAGTAGCTGATGAGGCTACGAGTAGAGTCATCCTGTGCGTCATAGGCGGTTTCATCGCCGGTGATTGCCGGGTAAATCTGCAGGGCTAGCTGCTTACCCAGTTCGACTCCCCACTGGTCGTAGGAGTTTACGCCCCATACCGCACCTTCAACGAAGGTGATGTGTTCATAAAGTGCGATTAGTTGTCCCATTACGGAGGGGGTTAGTGCCGGAGCCATGATGGAAGTTGAGGGCTTATTTCCGGTAAATACGCGAGCTGGGACAATTTCTTCCGGGGTTCCTTCTGCGCGTACTTCTTCTGCGGTCTTTCCAAAGGCTAGTGCCTTGGTCTGGGCAAAGAAGTTGGCGAGGAATAGTTCGTGTACGTCCTTTTCCCCGTCTTTTAAGGGGTAGGCGGGGTTCGCAAAAGCAATAAAGTCCGCCGGTACTAGCTGGGTTCCCTGGTGAATTAGCTGATAGAAAGCATGCTGTCCGTTAGTTCCCGGTTCTCCCCAGAAAATTTCTCCGGTCTGGTAGTCCACGGCTTCTCCATCCCAGCGAACAGACTTTCCGTTAGATTCCATGGTTAGCTGCTGTAAGTACGCTGGGAAACGGTGGAGCTGTTGTGCGTAAGGCAAAACCGCATGTGAGGCGGCCTGGAAGAAGTTTACGTACCAGATGTTTAGCATTCCCATTAGAAGGGGAATGTTTTCTTCAGCCGGAGCAGTCGCAAAGTGAGTGTCCATCAGGTTAAAGCCGGCGAGGAAGTCCGTGAAGTTTTCCGGACCGAGGGCAATCGCTAGAACAGTTCCGATTGCCGAGTCAACCGAGTAGCGCCCACCTACCCAATCCCAGAATCCAAAGGCGTTAGCGGGGTCGATTCCAAATTCACGTACTTTATCTAGGGCGGTGGAAACAGCAACAAAGTGCGCGGCAACGGCCTCGTTTTCGGTTTTTCCTTCAAGCGCACCGGCGTTATGTAAAGAATCTAGTAACCAGGTGCGAGCAAGACGCGCGTTGGTAAGGGTTTCCAGGGTGGTGAAGGTCTTAGATGCAACGATAAACAGGGTGCGCTCAGGATCGAGGTCAGCTGTTTTTTGAGCAACGTCGGTAGGGTCAATGTTGGAAACAAAGCGGCATTCAATTCCCTCCTTAACGTAGGGTTTTAGTGCTTCGTAAACCATAACTGGGCCGAGGTCAGATCCGCCAATTCCAATATTTACGATGTGAGTAATAGTTTTCCCGCTAATTCCGGTCCATTCACCGTTACGAACTCGCTGGGCGAACTGGTAGACCCGCTTCAAGGTAGCGTGTACGTCTTTGATTACTTCCTGTCCGTCAACTGCTAATTTGTCGGTTTCGGGACGACGCAAGGCGGTGTGTAGTACGGCGCGATTTTCCGTGTTGTTAATATGGTCCCCAGCAAACATGCGGTCGCGCCGTCCGAGTACGTCGGTTTCTTCCGCAAGGTCAAGTAGGTTCTTGATTAAGTCTTCGTTAATCAGGTTTTTCGATAGGTCAATGTGTAAATCACCAGCCTGGTAGGTGAATTTTTCTACGCGCTGGCGGTCGGAGGCGAACCAGGCACGTAGGTCTGGGACCATTTCATTTTTAAGTTGTGCTAAGCGCAGCCAGGCATCAGTCTGGTTGGGTACTACGGGCTTTTTCATTTATTCGCTCCTTATTTTGAGGATTCTTTGGCCTGGTTAAAGCCCTATTCCGGGTACTTTTGTAGCTGGCGCAAGGAGGATTAATCCAAGTGCCAGGAGAAGGTAAAAAGCAGTGTCTATTTGCCAGTTTTTACCCTTATTCCAGGCTTTCTTATCGCGACGTAGAAGTCGCGAAAGGGCGTTTACAATACAGATTCCAGACAGCATGTACACGGCGAGGGTGGGCATTCCAAATGCCGCGACGCTCACGGTGCAGATGAGCGCTACTATTAGCCCACAGGCTTCTAGGCGATTGCGCGCTGGTTTATTTTCCACGTTGGAAATTGTACAGGTCTAGAGGTGCAGATAATAATTTGGTGAGCTATCAGTGGAAGAAGTGGCGTATCCCGGTTAGGTACATCGTAATTCCCGCTGCCTGCGCCGCGGAGATTGCCTCTTCATCACGAATTGACCCTCCCGGTTGGACAATTGCTTTAACTCCAGCAGCGGCGAGTATTTCTACACCGTCAGCGAAGGGGAAGAATGCATCTGAAGCGGCAACGGCTCCTTGGGATCGGCAGGGAGCTTGGGCGCTGCGCGGTTCTTCTTTAGCGCCGCCGGGCGCTTCGGGCTGATTGGCAGCATCCGCCGTGCTTCGTCCCCCGAGTGTGTTCGCTCGTTCTACGGCAAGTTTGCATGAATCTACACGGTTGACCTGTCCCATTCCCACTCCAACAGAAGCTTGATCTTTCACGAGGAGAATGGCATTAGATTTAACGGCGCGCACCGTTTTCCAGGCAAATTGCAGGTCTTTGAGGGTCTGGGAATCAGCAGCCGGGCCCGCGGCTAGAATCCAATTTTCGGCCTGATCATTTTCGTTTTCGAGAGTGTCACGGCTCTGTGTTAGCGCGCCTCCACTCAGGGGGTGGACTTCTAATTGTGATTCTTGTTGGTATTTAACTTTGATTAGACGAAGGTTCTTCTTGGTGCGGAGAATCTCAAGAGCTTCGGGGTCGTAATCTGGCGCTAGAACTACCTCGGTAAATATAGGTTTAATCTGTTCGGCCAGCTCTACACTAACCGGACGGTTAACTGCGATTACTCCGCCAAAAGCAGATACGGGGTCACAGGCGTGCGCTTTCCGATGGGCGGTGGCTACATCATCGGCGATGGCAATTCCACAGGGATTTGCATGTTTAATGATGGCTACGCAAGGTTCTGGGTGATCATAGGCGGCTCGTAAGGCGGCTTCGGAGTCTGTGTAGTTGTTGTAACTCATCGGCTTGCCGTGTAGTTGCTGAGCGTTCGCCAGTCCGTATTCACTTCCGTCAGTGTATAGAGCTGCTTCTTGGTGAGGGTTTTCTCCATAGCGCAGTTCTTCGCGTAACTTGTATTCCAGGTGCAGGTTTTGAGGTGTCTTGGGGTGGGTTTCTTGAGTAATCCAGCGGCTAATAGCCGTATCGTATTGAGCTGTGTGGGTGAATGCCTCAGCAGCTAATTCGCGACGGAGTTCTTCACTGATTCCAGTTTCTTTTAGTGCGGTGATTATCTGTTCGTATTTGTTGGGATTTACCACTACTGCGACAGAAGCGTGATTTTTTGCAGCCGCGCGAACCATGGTGGGGCCACCGATATCAATTTGTTCTACACATTCGTCAAATCCTGCCCCTGAAGAAACAGTTTGTGAGAAGGGGTAAAGGTTGCAAATCACTAGGTCAAATGGTGCTATACCGAGGTCATTAAGCTGTTCGAGGTGGGTATCTTTGCGTCGGTCTGCAAGGATACCCGCGTGTATTGCTGGGTGGAGGGTTTTAACACGTCCTTCTAGGCATTCTGGAAATCCCGTTACTTCGGTTACGGGAGTTACCTTAATTCCCGCTTCGGAAATAGTTTTGGCAGTTGATCCGGTAGAGACAATCTCAATTCCGGCAGTCTCTAGGGCACGGGCTAGTTCAATTAATCCGGTTTTGTCGTAAACAGAGACGAGTGCGCGTTTAACTGTTTTGTTCTGGGACATTTTCCTCACCTGGGTTGGTCGTGGATTCAGTTTGGGGTGATTCGTTTTGTATTTTTATTTCTTCGATTCTGTGCTTTGCGAAGACGGAATCGGAGGTTTCTGTGTTATCTCCCAGATTAGATTCTTCAGCCGGGACAGCTTTATTTAGGGGAAGTAGAGCCATTACTGATTTTCCTGAGGGAGCTCCGACGCGCGCGAGTTTTCCGCCCAATGATTTTCCCCAGTATTTAATTTTTTCGCTTACGTCGATTGATCCTAAGATTCTCACGATTGCATAAGTTCCCCAGCTTTGTAGGAATAGGGTGAGGAAAGTTGTCAGGATTGAGGGACCGACTTGGCTGAGTCTTCCGGTTCCCAAGATGCCGGTTGAAGCCCAGGTAAGGATAAGTAGGAAGAAGAAAGTAAAGATTCCACTTACTCCCAAACTGAGACGTAATTGTTTTAGCGTGCGGCGAGATTGCCAAGCAGAAACTGCCGCCCAGGTGAGGAAAATTGGCCAAATAAGCGGCCAGATACCAGCTCCGTAGGAAGGAATTGCTCCCAGTACGGGAATTGCCGGAACAGGCCCCGGGGGATATAGACCGGGGGCGTAGAGAGTTTCTTGTCCGAGGTAGAACCCGGTTCCTCCCAGCCATGATAGTGTCCAAACTAGGAGAGTTGGTAGGTAGGAAAGCTGGGCTAATACAAGGAGGATATTTTCGCTGCCCCGTGCTCCTAATAGAGAGGTTATCTCAACAATTTTTGCATAGTTTATGGCGATAGCGGCACCAAATGCGATAATCGCATAGACACCGAGTGTGATGATGATTTTCCACCCTAGTTCCAGTCCCCTAAAGACGTCTCTCGGAGCCGCGCAAATTAGGGTGAGTAGGCGGTCTTCTGAACGCCAATCCCCTACCAGGCCCAATGTTTTATCTAAATCTAGGCGGTAGTTTCTAACTCGGCTCATTGCCTGCCATAGCACGCTAAGGAAAGCTACGAATATAGCTCCCAAGAAAATTCTTCCGGTAGTGGCGTTCGGCCCTCCGCCGAAAGATATGAGTACGGAGATTAGTGAAAATCCAACTGGGAATACCAGCAGCGCACCAAGTTCAATTTCTTTACGTATCCGCATTGAAATTTGCGAAAGTGCAATTATGAGAAGGGTTAATCCACTGGGTAAGAGAGTCGCAGATGTTGCCCCTAGTGGGTAAGATCCAAAAAGAGCTGCCCCGTATAGCGTAGTTGCAGTATTTAGGGTTGAGACCCAGGAGGTATCGGCAAGCCAACGGTTGTTTGATTCTGCCCAAAATGCGCTTCCGCATAGGCAAAGACAGATTGCCCAGGAAATCAATCCTACTTCTATACCCGCGAGGAACATCCGTGACCACCCGTGCGGCAGGTGAAAACTTGTACCTTGTGCGGGGTGGGTTTCCGGGCTGCCAGGGTTTTTGTAGTTACTCACCGTTTCTCTTCCGTATTTCTGAGTTTAGACGGGCGCTTGTCAAGATAGTAGTTCGCGTGCAATTTGCGCGGTTTGGGTGGGGGTTTTTCCTACCCTAACTCCAACTTTTTCTAGCGCTTGCGCTTTGGCTTGGGCAGTTCCGGCAGAGCCTGAGACGATGGCTCCGGCATGCCCCATGGTTTTTCCTTCCGGAGCGGTAAACCCGGCGATATAGGCCACCACGGGCTTTGTAATGTGCTGGCGGATGTATTCTGCCGCGCGTTCTTCTGCGTCTCCCCCAATTTCACCAATCATTACGATAAGTTCAGTTTCTGAATCTGCTTCGAAAGCCTGGAGAGCATCAATATGGCTGGTGCCGACCACTGGGTCACCACCAATTCCGATGCAGGTAGTAAATCCGAGGTCACGGAGCTCATACATTAGCTGGTAGGTAAGAGTCCCCGATTTGGACACAAGACCTACTTTCCCCCCGGAGGTAATGTCCGCAGGAGTAATTCCTACGTTTGATTGTCCGGGGCTAATAATTCCGGGACAGTTTGGCCCGATTACACGAGTTCCTTTTTCTTTGGCGTAGCTGCAAAGTTCGACCGCGTCGGCGACGGGAACACCTTCGGTAATTACCACTACCAGTTCCATTCCCGCGTCAATTGCTTCAATCGCGGCGTCTTTAGTAAAAGCGGGAGGAACAAAAATTACGGATACATTAGCTCCGGTTTGCGCTTTGCCTTCAGCGACGCTTCCGTAAACAGTAACGGTAGTTTCTCCGGCTTCTAGTTCTGGTGCCTGCGGACCGTAGGGGAGGATATTAAATTTCACTGTTTGGCCAGCTTTACGTGGATTCACTCCCCCTACTACATGAGTTCCACAATTAAGCATACGAGTGGTGTGCTTTATACCTTCAGCTCCGGTCATTCCCTGGACTAGGACCTTTGAATTTTTATCTAGGAAGATTGACATTTCGGTCTCCTATTTTTCAGGGGTGGCAGCGAGGGAAGCAGCTGTTGCAGCAGCTTCATCCATCGTAGCAATAAGGGTAATTTGTGGGTGAGCGGCACGTTTTAGGATTTCGCGTCCTTCTTCTACACGGTTTCCATCAAGCCTAACGACGATGGGTTTGGCGGTCTTTGTCTCAAGTAGGTTCAGAGCTTCAAGGATTCCTTCAGCGACCTGATCGCAGGCGGTAATTCCCCCAAAGACATTTACGAGAACCGATTTTACCTGTGGGTCTTCTATTACTACCTCTAGGCTTTGTGCCATCACTCGTGCTGAAGCACCACCGCCAATGTCTAGGAAATTAGCCGGTTTCACCCCGTATTGTTCGCCTGCGTAAGCGACCACATCGAGGGTGGACATTACCAGTCCGGCACCGTTTCCGATAATTCCTACTTCTCCCTCAAGTCGAACGTAGTTTAGCCCCGCATCTTTTGCTTTTTGTTCGCGTTCATCCACGCTCTTATAATCTACTAGCTGACTGTGGGCGGGGTGGCGGAAACGTGCGTTGTCATCAAGAGTGACTTTGGCATCAAGGGCGAGACATTCTCCCGTGGGGGTAATTACTAGCGGGTTTACTTCAACGAGTAAGGCATCTTCCGCCTTGTACGTTTCCCATAGTTTGCACAATACCGGTACCACCTGTTTGTGGTGGAGCGCAGGAATCTTAGCTTTTTCGCAAATCTGTTCCGCTACTTGCGAATCAATTCCCCGAGTTGGGTGAAGGGGAACCCTGGCTAAATCATCGGGGCTTTCTTTCGCTAGAGTTTCAATGTCCATCCCTCCCTGGGCTGAGCATAACGCTAGGTGTTGTCCCCCAGCACGGTCAAGCAAAATGGAAAAATAGTATTCAACAGCAATGTCACCGGCAACGCTGACCATTACTTTTTCGACGCGGTGACCTTTTATGTCTAGCCCGAGGATAGCTTCGCTTTTTTCCTTTGCTTCGGCACTTGTTTTGGCAAGTTTTACCCCGCCGGCTTTACCGCGTCCCCCAGTTTTTACTTGGGCTTTGATAACGAGCAAATCTGCTTGCAGTTTTTCTGCTGCCGTATAGGCTTCTTCGCCGGTAGTTGCGAGCGCATAGTCAAGGACTGGCACACCGTGTGTTTTGAACAGGTCCCTTGCTTGGTATTCGTAGAGGTCCACGTTGTTCCTTTCAACGGATTGGGTGGGGCAAGCGCTACTTACTATCGTATTCTTTTTGTAATTGTACCGATAGTTTCTGGAATGCTTCATCTATGGCCTCGGCCATGTATTTCATTCCTTTTGTATTTGGGTGAATACGGTCAGCTTGTAGAATTTCTGGCTTGTTGGAAGCGTATTTATACCAATCTGCCAGTTCTACATTTGTATGCCCATTTGCGATTTGTTGTAGCTTTTGGTTAGTTTCATCGTTAAAAGATGAACGTGAATAGTTATTTACTAGAATAATTTGTCTTTGCGGTCCCAAAAATTTGATTAGATCTTGAACTATTTGGGGGTCGTTTAAACCTGCGTTAGTTCCAAAATCTATTACTACCGCTCGTCGTAGTTTTCCGTCTTTTTCTGCTTGTTTAGCGAGGCCGAAGGCGTGTTTCCACTGATCGTTTGATTTTGCGTATACGGCTATTCCGGGGAATTTTTCTTCTAATCCAGGTTTAGAGGTAAAGATGAGTGAGTCTCCTAGAGCAGTTATCTCTTCGCCCTGCGGATGAGCTGGATTGGGCATATTTTTTTCTTTTGCTTTGCGTGCTTGTTCAGAAAGAGCCTGCGCGCGAGCTGCTTCTTCAGCAGCTTTCTTTTTAGCTTCTTGCTCTAGGCGTAGTTTTTCCATCTGTGCAGCAGCTGCTCCAGCTTCAGTCACAATATTTAATTTAGTGATTTTCTCACCCTGTATCTGGGCCGTTACGCTAGATACTTTGGGAGCGGCAGCAATCGTCAGCAAACATACCCCTAGCAAAATGCTGAAGATAGAAATTGCGGGACGAGAAATTTTAGGGTTAATAGTGCGTGCTCGACTGATGGTGGCGGCTATCCCCTGGGTACGCATTGGCGTTTCGAGGTAACGGTAAGAAATTGCCGCAGCGGCAATCGTAATTCCCAAGACAAAAATCCGGAGTACCCAATACTTCCAGGTATCGTCTGGGACAATCCAAGCCTGTTCTGCAATTAGTAGTACCGGCCAGTGCCATAGGTAGATTCCATACGAACGAATCCCTACCCACGAACAAATTTTATTATCCACATACTTTTGGGCGATTTCGGGTATCTGGAGTAACCCGGCTATGGTTAGGGCCGTAGCGAAGGACGCTAGGAGGATTCCCCCACGATAGGTAAATGCGCTGTCTTCACTAAGAAAAATAGATAGAAGAATTATTCCGCTAATCCCAATTATGGTAGCTACGCTACCGCTGATTTTAGGGGGTAGGCCACCGAATAGACGAGAGTTTGGGCGATTCCAGCAAAGCGCTAAAGCCGCTCCTATCATCAGGCCAAAAAGATGGGTATCCAGCCCGTAGTAAACCCGGGTGGGGTCTTGTCCAGCTGTGTAGGTAAAGGCCATCGCCAGTGCAGATACCATTCCTAAACTGATAACTATCGCGGCTCGACTCTGCCATTTTCGGGCTACTTGTAATAGTGCAAGTAGTACCAGTGGCCAGAGAAGATAGAACTGTTCTTCTACTGCAAGAGACCAGAGGTTAGCAAGAATAACGGGAGAAGTGCGGTCAAAATACGAGGAGCCAGCAATTATTTCTACCCAGTTAGTGGTAAAAGTAAGTGCTCCGAACACCTGGCGACGAATCCCTACGATTAAATCGCGATTAATTAGTCCGGCAACGGGAATGGTCACAAGGATAACGGCGACTACCGCGGGGAAAAGACGACGAGCGCGACGCACCCAAAAATTAGCGAGATTAAGACTGTTACGTTCTTGATATTGTCGGAGCAAAATTGTGGTGATAAGGAATCCGGAAATTACGAAGAAGACATCGACCCCGAGGAAACCGCCCCGTAGTGCTGCCGGATGAAAATGAAAAATTAACACCAGGGTTATTGCCAGCGCACGTAGCCCATCTAGCCCGGCAATTCGCTTGGAACTGGGTGGCAGTGGGGTGCTGCTAACCGTCTGGAGTGGGTACTTTTCCAGGCTCATATCTTTTCTACCTTCGCATAACGCAACATGAGACGTTTCTTCTGTCCACTATCAAATACAACAACTGCTATTTCAGATTGCCCTTCTCCGGTAACTTCCAGAACAATCCCTTCTCCATAGGTGGAGTGACGAATCCTGTCGGCGGCATGAATTCCAAAGTATGAAGCGGTATTACTACCTGCCTTTTGGGCTTTTTCAGCGGCTTTTTTAGCTGCCCGAGCACGTGCGGTGGCGCCCATTAGGTTAGCGTCTTTATCTTCTCGCGGGGCTCTTCCACTGCCAAATGCAGGGGCAAAATCATCATCACTAGAGCCGTAATTTTTCCTTGTTCCGGCCCCGTAACCGCTATAGCTACTAGAAGCACGTGAGGTGTGTCCCGAAGAGAATATTTTTTCGGAGAATGATTTTGCCCGCCGGGTTTCGATTATTTCTGCGGGAATGTCGGCAAGAAATCGCGAAGCTGGAAGGTCTACGGGCGTTCCCCACGAAGCACGTGTAGCGGCACGCGTCAGATAAAGAGCTTCGCGCGCACGGGTAACTGCAACATAGGCGAGACGTCGTTCTTCTTCGAGTTCGCTATGATCTGCAAGTGACCTTGAATGCGGGAATGTGCCATCTTCCATTCCAGTGACGAATACTACGGGAAATTCCAATCCTTTGGCAGTATGTACTGTCATCAAAGTTACCTGCCCACCCTCATCTGCAGACAGTTGGTCGCTATCTGCCACCAGGGAAACTTTTTCAAGAAATTGGGAAAGTTCACTACCGCTTTCAGGAGTGTCTTCTTTATCCGCAAGATCGTATTCAAGCGCTACCGAATGTAGTTCCGCAAGGTTTTCGACTCTACTGGCATCTTGTATATCCTGAGAGGCTCTAAGCTGAGCTAGGTATCCGGTATTTTCTAAAAGGTCATCTAGTAATACGGCGACAGAAGTTTCTTTCCGCATTTTTAGCGTCATGAGTTGGGTCCAGAAATTACTGATCGAGGTAGTTGCCCGAGGGGTTAGTTCTTCAAGCGGAGGAATCTCTTGCAAACCCGGCCATAGGTTTTCGAGGAACTCATTTAATTCTGTATTTTCCGGGGAAGTCTGCAGCACGATTCGCGACAGCACCTGCCCAAGGGACACTTGGAAACGTTGTGCATGTGCACCTAAAGTAGCGACTGTTTTATCGCCAATAGCCCGTTTAGGAGTGTTGATTATTCTGACGATGGATACCGTATCGTCTGGGTTGTCTATGACGTGTAAATAAGCGATTGCATCTTTAATTTCTTTACGATCGTAGAATCTGGTTCCGCCAATTACACGATAGGGAACACCATTGCGTACGAGTGTTTCTTCAAGTGCTCGGGACTGCGCATTTGTGCGATAAAAGACTGCTATGTCGCCGTATTTTCGATCTTTTTTAAGCAGAGAATCAATTTCTTTGACGACAAAGTTAGCTTCGTCGCGATCAGATTCTGCCGCATCGGTAACGATTGGGGCTCCATCTCCGTGAGCTGTCCACAGTTGTTTTTTACGTCGTCCCTGGTTGGGAGCAATTATGGAGTTTGCGGCGCTGAGAATATTTTGAGTTGAGCGATAATTTTGTTCCAGTGTAATCGTGCGCGCATTTGGGAAATCTTTTTCGAATTCTTCAATGTTCCTGATAGTAGCGCCACGGAAAGCATAAATTGATTGGTCGGAATCTCCCACGACAG
This sequence comes from Actinomycetaceae bacterium TAE3-ERU4, assembly GCA_019218365.1. Lineage (GTDB taxonomy): Bacteria > Actinomycetota > Actinomycetes > Actinomycetales > Actinomycetaceae > Boudabousia. The sequence continues at coordinate 25,443 of JAHUUJ010000007.1, forward strand.
TTAATTCTGCCGGAGGAATCGTAGCGGTGGATGACGCCCGGTTGGATTCAATTCCACTTATTGCCCTTACCAGTTGGTACTGGGCGTGATTCGTGTCTTGGTATTCGTCGACGAGAAGGTGCCTGAAGCGACGCTGGTAGTGTTCCGCGATTGCCGGATGAGATCGCAGTAGCTTCACAGAAAGCATGATTAAATCATCAAAGTCCACGGCATTGGCCTGCTGCAACCGCTGACAGTATTCAGGATATATTTTCGCCAGTTCTCTACTAAGCGGATCGGCTGGAGCATTTTGCGCATATTCTTCGGGGGTAATCAAATCATTTTTAAGATCTGAGATTCGGTATGCGAAGCTCTTGGGTGAAAACTTTTTAGTATCTAGATTTCGCTCTTTTACAATCATACTCACCAGGCGTTGGGAATCAGCCTGATCGTAAATACTGAAAGTACTCTTTAGACCAGCAGCATTAGCATTAGCACGCAGAATACGAACGCAAGCAGAGTGGAATGTTGAAACCCACATTCTATTCGCCGCAGGTCCTACCAGGGAACTTACTCGTTCACGCATTTCGGCAGCAGCCTTATTCGTAAAGGTGATTGCCATGATTTCTCCGGGGCGAGCTTTCCCGGTAGCTATCAGGTAGGCAATACGGTGTGTCAAAACACGTGTTTTCCCTGATCCGGCTCCCGCAATTACCAAAAGCGGTCCTCCAGTATGGGTAACGGCTTGTGCCTGTTGGGGATTTAAGCCCGTAATTAAGTCGTCTGCTTTAGAGTGGGTGTACTCTTGCTTTTCGTTTTCTGACAGATTTTCAACTGGCGCTAGGGCAGGCAGGCTAGCGGCTACGGCCGGACGTTGTTTTTTGGCTGTTAGTCCAAGATTAGAAAAGAGAGTATCCATGGTTCTTCTAGGGTAGCTAAAGGGAGGGACATTTTTGTTTCTTCATTCCGGCGCGTTAGCTACCTGAGCAAGTTTTTTAAGACACTATTTTTTCTTTTCTTTTTTATTAGGGTTTCGCTGTAAGTGGTGATTATTACCCATAGCTTCTTTTTTCTTCCCTGACATGTACAATTGCGGTGAACACGGGAGCCCTTTGGGGGCTGAGAGGAAAGTTATCTTTCGACCGTCTAACCTGATCCAGATAATGCTGGCGCAGGGAGGTTTCCTCATTTCCGTGCCCCGCGCACGTAAAATCTACGTGCGTTTGCGTAATTTGCAAGGAGCACTTTTATGGCTAATCAGCCTTCTGCCTATTCTTGGCGAGTAATTGACATTGTTACAGCAGCCGTACTAGGGGTTGCTACTGGTCTTATTTTCTTGGTTTGGAACAATCTTGGTGGCTACCTTTGGGGAGTGTTTGACAGTGCTACTCCCGGTTTAGGTGGTTTGGCCGTGGGCATTTGGCTGCTTGGTGGGGTTCTCGGTGGATTAATTATCCGCAAGCCGGGTGCTGCTCTTTTCGTTGAGGTTCTAGCCGCTAGCGTTTCTGCCGTTTTGGGTTCCCAATGGGGAATTAGTACTATTTACTCCGGTTTGGCTCAGGGATTGGGTGCCGGTTTAGTGTTCCTTTTCTTTGCTTACCGTCGTTTTGGTCTACCCGTAGCGATGCTTTCGGGAGCTGGAGCCGGCGTCGGAGCTTGGGTTTTGGAACTTTTTGTTGGTAAGACTCCAAATATCGCCCTTGGTTTTTCCTACAATGCGATTTACTTAGTTTCACTAATCATTTCTGGGGCCTTGCTAGCTGGTGTAGTCGGTTGGCTAATTACTCGCGCATTGGCCGCTACCGGCGCTTTGGACCGTTTTGCCGCGGGTCGTAGCGCACGTGTGATTGACTGATTTTATCGGGTAGGGGCGGATATCTTTTATTATCCGCCCCTTCTTTTTTGAGGTTTTTATGGCTGATTTAATGCGTGTAGGTGGCGCAGTTATCGAAGCTCGCGGCTGGGGATGGCGTCATTCAACGCGTTCTCGTTTTGCAGTACGTGGCTTAGATTTACGGATTGAAGCTGGGCAAAAAGTTTTGCTGCTGGGGCCTTCCGGGGCAGGTAAGTCTACTTTGTTGCATGCTTTAGCTGGCGTTCTGGGCGCTGACGAGGGCGAGCAGGAAGGATCTTTAGAGGTTTGTGGGATTCCAGCGTCGCAGGCACGAGGTCAGGTTGGCTTGGTTTTGCAAGACCCAACGAGCCAAATAATTGTCGGGAAAGTTGGGGATGATGTTGCTTTTGGCCCGGAAAGTCTAGGAATCGAACGCTTAGAGATTTGGCGTCGGGTAACGCAAGCCTTGGATGCTGTTGGGCTGGAAGTTGACCTCCCACACCGAACGCAAGCTCTGTCTGGTGGACAAAAGCAACGTTTGGCTTTAGCTGGGGCAATAGCGATGGGACCACGTCTGCTGCTCTTGGATGAACCAACTGCAAATCTAGATCCCCAGGGAGTCCTCGAAGTTCGCGATGCGGTAATTTCTGCACAAGCCCGGACGGGAGCTACTTTGGTAGTTGTGGAACACAGGGTTCCGATTTGGGCTGATGAAGTTGATCGTATTGTGGTTTTAGAACGTGGTGGTGGCGTTCGCGCTGATGGTTCTCCCCGGGAGGTTCTTTCTGCATTGGGCGATCAACTTGCTACCGAGGGGGTTTGGACAGCCGACTTTACACGCCCAATTCCCCTTCCAGCAGCCGATTTTGAGACTTCTTCTCCTTTGCTGTCAGCTCGTAATTTAACAATTGGTTATGAAGCTGACAAGCCTATTCAAGAAAATCTTGATTTGGATATTTTGGAGGGTATTTCTACCTGTATTGTGGGGCATAATGGCGCTGGTAAATCTACTTTGGCCCTGACTTTGGCGGGTCTTTTACCTGCTTTGGGCGGAAGCGTTGAAGCTTGCGCAAAATTGCGCGCCCCAAATGTTGAGTTTGATTCGCAACCGCTTGCTTCGTGGTGGAAATCCTTATTTATGAGTGGGCAAAAAAATAATTTATCCCAGTTACCGCCAGACCCGCATGATTGGCTTTCACGCCATTTGTTAACCCGTATCGGCACGGTCTTTCAGGCTCCTGAGCATCAGTTCGTTACCTCTACGGTTTTGGGTGAGATGACGGTTGGTTCAAGGGCACTTGGCCTCTCACAAGAGGAGGCAGAGGAGCGGGCGTTGGAGGTTTTAGAGCGTCTTAATTTGGCTCGTTTGGCAAAGGCTAACCCGTTTACTCTTTCCGGTGGGGAAAAACGTCGTTTGTCGGTAGCAACTGCGCTGGTTGCTTCTCCTCGTTTATTGTTTTTAGATGAGCCTACTTTTGGTCAGGATTTACGCACTTGGCGTGAGCTGATTTCTCTTTTGAAGGATTTGTTAAAGCGTGGGGTAACTTTAGTTTCAGTTACGCATGATGCGGATTTCATTTCAGCTTTGGGGCAGCGAGTCATTTCGGTAAATACTTCGGGGGTGAAAATTGAGCGTTAAACTTTCGAGTAAAGAGGAAGAGATTTTGGGGCCTTTGGGTGCTCCTACGTTGTTGCCTCCGCCTTCTTTTTTGGCTTCGATTAATCCGCTGGCTCGTCTGTTGGCATTAGCGGCTTTATCGACTCCTTTAATGGTCAGCGTGGATTGGGTCAGCGGGGTTGTTGCTCTGGTGCTGGAGTTGCTTATTTTGGCCGCTTCGGGCTTGTCTGTGCGATATTTGTTGAAGCGCACTTGGTTTTTATTTTTGATTGCTCCTTTGACGGCTTTGACAATGTTGCTCTATGCGCATCCGGGTGGATACGAGTATTGGTCTTGGGGGTTGATGCATATTACGGAGAATTCCGTCGAGTTGGCTTCTGCCACGATGGTTCGGGTAGTAGCTTTAGCCCTTCCAGCAGTTGGTTTATTCTTGCATACTGACCCTACTCAGATGGCTGATGCGCTGGCGCAAAATGGCCGTTTACCATCACGTTTTGTTTTGGCTTCTTTGTCGGCAGTGCGGATGAGCGGACAGTTACTTTCCGAATGGCGAGTTATGGAGCTAGCTCGGCGGGCTCGTGGCCTATCCGATTCTGGTCGAGTGCGACGCTTGGGGCAGATGAGTTTTGCGCTGCTGGTTTTGGCTTTACGCCGTGCAGCTGATTTGTCTACGGCAATGGAAGCGCGCGGTTTTGGGAGCGAGATTCCTCGTTCTTGGGCTCGCCCATCGCCGTGGCGGGGACGTGATTGGATGGCAATTTTGGTGGGTGCGTTGGTAGCGGCTGCGGCGTTGGGCGCTGCTGTAGCGGCGGGTACTTTCCGGTGGTTTGGCTTGTGAGCAAAAATTTTTTAGGTGTTTTTTCTTCTTCGCAGATTGAAGATTTACTTTCTCATCTGGCTTATGATTCGTTACGCTCTTGTGCTTTTCATTTTCCGATTTTGTTAATCGATGGCCCTTCGGGTTCGGGAAAATCGACTTTAGCGCGTTTTTTAGCGAGTGAGTTACCGTTAGTTAATTCTGCCCGTTGGGAAGGAGTAAAGGTACTTCCGCTGGATGATTTTTATCCCGGCTGGGATGGTTTACAAGCTGCACAAGAAATCTTGTGGAAAGATATTTTGTATCCTCTTTCAGAAAATCGACCGGGGTATTATCGGGGGTGGGATTGGAATTTGGATATTGCGGGTTCTGAGCATTTGCTTTCTCCTTCTTTCCCTCTAATTGTTGAGGGGTGTGGTTCGGTCTTTGCTCAAACCGTCAAGTTATCTGATTTTCAGATTTGGCTTGAGCTTTCTGCGCCGGAACGAAAGCGGCGTGCTTTGGCCCGTGACGGTGAAGTTTTTGCTCCGCATTGGGAGCGTTGGGCTGCTCAGGAACGTAAACATTGGCAAGTTAATTCTCCACGTGCACTAGCTGGGTTTAACTTATGCCAACCGGATAGTTTTTAGTTTTTTAAATAAGGTGTCGGGCTGCCGCCCAACGGGTTAGTTCGTTACGGTTAGAAAGCTGTAGCTTTCGTAGTACGTTGGAAACGTGTGTTTCGATAGTTTTGATTGAAATATATAGTTCAGACGCGGCTTCTTTGTAGGTGTACCCGCGGGCGATATAGCGCATGACTTCACGTTCACGCCGTGAGAGGCTGTCTAATTCATCGTCAGAAGTGCTAATTTCACTATTCCCGAATGCATCGAGGACGAATCCCGCCAGCCGTGGGGAGAAAGCGGCGTCTCCGAGCGAGACTCTTTTTATGGCATCTACGAGTTCGGGTGTAGAGATTGATTTGGTGACGTATCCGCGAGCTCCAGCGCGGATAACTCCAACTACGTCTTCTGCTGAGTCGGATACGGATAGGGCAAGATAACGGGTTTTTTCCGGATGTTCTGCTTTGGCGACTTCAATTCCCCCTCCCCCGTGGCCTCCGGGTAGATGGACATCAAGGAGGACTACGTCGGGTTCTGTGCGGTTGATAGTTTCGATTGCGCTAGAGACATCTACGGCTTCACCGATTATTTCGATATTTTCGTATTTGGATAGCTCTCCTCGAACACCGGCACGAAACATTGGGTGATCGTCAACTATTACAAGGGTAATTTTGGGTGTTGAACTTTTTTCAGTCATGTTTTTTGCTTTCGGTTTTTTCTGCTTCGCTCGGGAGGGTGATGTGTACTTCGGTGCCGTCTTTTAGCTTACGGATTTTTACGTTTCCTCCGTTTCTTTCTGCACGAGAACAGAGGCTATCGCGAATTCCGTGTCGGTCGGAGGGAACATTTTTTAATTCTTCTAAGCTGAATCCGGGGCCGTGGTCACGGACAAAGATTTCTATTTTTTTGTCGCATTCGACGTAGACGCTCACGGGAGCTTTACCGTGTTTAACCGCGTTAGTTGTAGCTTCACGTACTATGCAGCTTAGGGGATTTGCAAGTTTCCCAGGTTTTCGGTCATGTGTAACGATTAGTTCTATCGGTGTGGAGTATCGTTCTTCAACTTCGGAGACAACACTTTCGAGTAGTTCTTTTATGCTGTCGTGCTGCCCGGTGGTAGCACTTTGTCCATAAAGCCAGTTTCGCAGTTGTCTTTCTTCGCGACGAGCAAGCGCAGCAATTCTGCTTGGATCATCGGCATTAGATTGGATAAGAGCAAGGGTTTGTAGAACGGAGTCGTGTAGGTGCGAGGCCATATCGGCCCGGGTGCGTTCTTGGATTTCTTTTTCTTGGCTATGTATGAGCTGGCTTTTTAAGGTTACCCAGAGGGGCAGAATCATTACTCCTAGGGTGAGAAGAATTATTATGAGGATGAGCAGTGAGTTTAGAAACTGGTTTTCGTAATTTAGGGCACGAACTATCATGATGTCCCCCAACACTGTAATTAGTGCACCGAGGATAAGCTGAGACCATATAGGTTGTGTCCGTCCAATATTTTGCCAAGCCAAGCCAAATCCGACAACGGAGATGGAAAGTGATGCAATTTGGGGAATTATTTGGTTGTTTTCACTCCCTACGCTAATGCTGTAAACGCTGGTAAAGATTGCGGCTAGGGCGAGAGCTAAAAACGTTACTTTGGTGGTATTTTGCGCTATTTTCTTTCTGTTTTCCGCGGGTAAGTCATAGTTAAGTTTTGTGGCTATACGAAATTCTTGGGGCGGGTTTCCCGAGAGGGTTTTTATATATGGTCGAATATTTTTATTGTCTTTGGACTGCAGTACCCAAAGAAGTATGTATAGCAAAGGGCCGATAAAAAAAAGAGTGGAAAATAGGAAAGCGATGCGTACAGTTCTAACTGGAACTGACATTCCGGCGGCAAGGTTAAGGCTTACTCCCCCGAGAATTGGGGCGTGCTTATTTAGGTTGAAATTGCGTTGGGGAATTCCTTCACCAACGCTTTGGGGAAAGGCCTGTTGCGAGGAGTTTACCCCGCGCGGGATTTGCCATCCGGGCACAGCATTGTTGAAGCCACCTTTGGGCGGGGCAATGTAAGTTTGTGTCCGTTTCGTTTTCCTCACTTTTACATTTTGCCATTTTCCCGATACTTATGGGGAATTTTGGTGTTAAATAGGGGATTTTTCAGGGACTCCCCCGATTACTTTTATTTTGTATTTGTTTCATTATAGAGTTATGAGTTCTTTCTATAAGTCAGATGAAAAGTTTCCTGAGTCTTCTGGGGAAAACGGTTTTTTTGATTGGGTTCGTTCGTGGGGTTTTTACCGTGCACATCCACGTATCTTCGGTGGTGTTTGCGCGGGAATATCACATAAAACCGGTTTTGATTTAACTTTGGTACGCCTGTGCTCATTTATTTTATTTTTCGTAAAAGGTGGAATTTTTCTTTATCCCTTAGCTTGGTTAATTCTGCCCGAGGGCGCAGATGGTTCGATTCTCTTGGAAGGTAAACGTTCTTCTGGCCTTTCTCGTCGGAATACGCATGGAACTTGGTACAAGATATTTTTTGTATTATTAATTTTCTTCATGCTAAGTTCGGTTTCTCTGCCTTGGTTCGATAGTCTTAGTTTCTGGAGCTTACTAGTTCCGGTGTTATTGCTTGGTTTCTTCTTCTTTTCGTCTTCGAATAATTCTGTGCCACAACCGCCTTACAACCCCTATGCTCAGGGGAGTTTTCCTGCACAGTCGGGTCAGGAGGAATCTTTTTCTTCTTCCGCTCAAAAGAGCGATAAGGAACCGGTAAGTGAATCATCGGACTCTAAAGACCACTCTTCCGAGTCTTCGTCAGCGGCTTTTAGTTCCACGTCACCTTTTACCCCGCAAGACCCATCCTTTAACGAGAGGTCCCACGGAGGTACGCCATTTTCTCAGCCACCTCTTAAAGCGATTAGACTGGGTCCAAGTCGTCGTTTTTCGCTAGTTCTATTCTCGATGTTATTGGCTTCTATTTCTGCGATTCTATTTGTGCTTTGTAATCCTAGTATGTCGTTTTCTGTTGACATTATTATTTTGGCTCTTTGCACACCGGTGCTGATTTTGGCGATTGCAATGATTGTCTTGTCCGTACGGGGTAGGCGGACAGGTTGGGTTGGTCCATTTGCTTGGACTGGAGCTTGGTTAATGATTATGACCATGCCTTTTGGTCTGTTCAATAGTTCGTTTGGAAAAATCCAGGAAAAAGCAAATATTAATTTGTCCCAGTACTCGTCTTCTATCGATTCTCAGGAATGGAATTATCAGATAGGCACCGTTAATGTCGCAGTGCCACAGAATATTCCGGTGATTCTTCATGTAAGCGTAGACGTTGGTAGGGTTTCATGGAATAGCTCTGTTGTCGAGGGACAAGATTATTATGGGGAAAGCGGTAATAAGAATAGTTTGTCTTTAAAAGCAGATCGTAATTTCCTACAGTTCGAGAATGTTAATAAGAACATGCGTTCTCTGTCTGGGATAAACATCAATTTGGAACTGGTTAATAAGAAAGCTAGCGAGTTGCCTGACTCGGAAAAGATTAAGCACGTTTGGGTTAGGCTTGATGTTGGTGACATTAATATCAACGAAGGGGGAAATATTAAGATTATTCCCGATAAGCAGCAGGATTCTTCTAAGGTTTCTCCCGAGTCCCCGGCAGCGGTTTCTCCGCATAAACCCACTCCAGAAAAGACCCCGGAGACCACTGGCACGCCTCGTACTGTTGAGGGCACATCCTCTCGTCAGGGAAGCCTTTCGGCACCAAAGACGTCAGCTTCTACCTCGGTTTCCCACTAGTTTTAGTTTATTTAGGAGTTATTATGAGCGAGTTTAATAGTGTGCCACCAATGAGTGAAGAGTCTGTGGACACTTCTAAGCACAAATGGGATGATTCTCTGAAATCAACGTCCTCTCAGTTTCCCTCGCAGGAGTTTTTATCTCCGCAGGTACGTAATGATTTGAATGTTTGGGGACTGGTTGGTGGAGTGATGATTTTAATTTTGTTGGTCCCTCCCCTATTGCTAATATTTGTCCCATCATTGCCGTTGCGTTGGGCTTTAATCTTCATTCCTTTAGCGTTGGCGGTTCTGTTCTTAGTGGTGGCATTTTTGCCAAATTCTTCGAAGGAGTAAACTGTGTCTGTTCCGCAACGGGCGGTCATCTTCGATATGGATGACACTCTTGTAGTAACTAAGGATGTGAAGTGGGAACAGCATAAGTTTGTGGCTAAGCATTCTTTCGGAGTGAATTTAACTGATGAGACACTGGCAAAACACTGGGGAAAACCTTTTGGTCCAATGCTTGAGTGCATTTATGAGCACAGTGCTCCGCAAGAGGTTTTGATTTCTGAGTATCGTAAGTTCCATGCGGATTTTCCGAAACTGGAACAACCTGGGGCTGTACAAGCAGTTTCTAATCTTTTATCTCAAGGTGTTTTAGTCGGGGTAATTACTTCCATGCTTTCCCAGGTCGCTCATCCCGATTTGGTTCGCTTAGGTTTCCCCGTAGATGATTTTTTAATTCTTCAAGGTGCTGAAGCAACGCAATTCCACAAACCCGATTATCGTGTCTTCACCCCGGTTCGTGAGGAACTAGAAAAACGCGGGATTTCCCCTCAAGAAGTAACTTATGTGGGAGATGCGCTGATGGATTTGGAGGCTTCAAAGGGGGCCGGTTTTAATTTTCTCGGGGTTTCTACCGGGTTGTTCGCTCCCGCTGATTTTCCGTCCGGCACACCAGTTTTCCCAACTTTACTTGAGGCTCTAGATTCACTGGTTTTAGCAGCGGTAAGTTAGGTTTAGGTTTTTCTTATAAAAGGTTGTCCGGTGAGTAAAATTATTCACCGGACAACCTTTAGTTTTAGTTTATTAGAAGCGACGGGGGATATTCCGCAAGTTGGAACGAGCCATTGACATCACTTCTCCGAATCCTCCATTTAGAATCTGTTTAGACATCGCAAAGGCGAATCCTTTGGCCTGTTCAAATTCAATCTTTGGGGGAATAGATAGGGCGTTGGGATCGGTGACGATATCAATTAAAGCGGGACCGGGACGGGAAAGTTCTTTTTTCAGTACCGATTCAAGTTTCTTGGGGTCGGTAATGCGTACGGAACGGATTCCCATTGCTTGAGCAATAGCGGCAAAGTTCATCTCATCATTGGTGGTTCCAAAGTCCACCAATCCGTCAACAATCATTTCTAGCTTTACCATGCATAGAGCACTGTTATTGAATACTACAGCTTTGAGGTTAAGGTTTTCTGTCTTTATCGTCTGTAGGTCCCCTAGTAGCATGGATAAGCCACCGTCACCGCACATGGCGATTACCTGTCGGTCGGGATTTGCCTCTGCCGCACCGATAGCGTGCGGGAGGGCATTTGCCATTGATCCGTGGAGGAAAGAGCCGATTACCCTACGTTTTCCGTTAGGGGTGATATACCTAGCACCCCAAACGTTACACATTCCAGTATCAATTGTAAAAATTGCATCTTCACTTGCTGCTTCGTCGAGTTTAACAGCGGCGTATTCTGGGTGAATTGGAACCAGTTTTGATCCGGGCTTAGTGTATGCTCCAACTACCTTATCCATTAGGTATTGCTGAGATTTAAGTTTCTTGTCAAGCCATTTACGGCTCCGCTTTTTCTTTAGAAGAGGCAAGATTTCCCGCATGGTTTCTTTGACGTCAGCATGGACTGTAATGTCAGCTCGGGTACGTCGTCCCATATGTGTTGGGTCGAGGTCGATTTGGGCGGTACGGACATCAGCAGGAAGGAAAGAGTTGTAGGGGAAGTCGGTTCCTACTAGAACTAGTAAGTCTGCTTCTTCCATGGATTCTTGGGCGGCTCCATACCCGAGTAGACCGGACATTCCTACGTCATATGGGTTATCCCATTGGATCCATTCTTTACCTCGTAGTGAGTGTCCTACAGGTGCATTCAGTTTCTCTGCTACAGCAAGTATTTCATCGTGGGCACCGCGGCTTCCTGCACCACAAAATAGCATTACTTTTTCGGCTTCGTTAAGGGCACTAGCAAGTTCCTTAACGTCTTCTGGATGAGGCATTATGCGTGGCTTACGCGGGGTGGTGATACTCAGGGCTTGTCCTTCGGGAGCTTTTTTCTGGGTAACGGTTGAAGGAATCGTTAGCACAGATACACCCGGTGAGGTAATTGCCGCTTCAATTGCGGTTCGAGAAACTCGCGGTAGTTGCGCGGCGTCAGAAATTAGTTCAGAAAATACAGAGCATTCATTGAAGATGCGGTCTGGGTGAGTTTCTTGAAAGAACTGGGTTCCAATTTGGGTAGCTGGGATGTGAGAAGCTATAGCTAGAACTGGGACACGGTTTCGTTGAGCATCATATAGCCCATTGATAAGGTGAAGGTTTCCGGGTCCACAAGATCCAGCACAAACTGCAAGTTTTCCGGTAATTTCCGCTTCTGCCCCGGCCGCGAATGCTGCAACTTCCTCGTGACGGCAATGTATCCAGCGGATTTTTCCCGATCGACGAATGGCGTCCACAATGGGGTTGAGGCTGTCTCCAACAATTCCATAGACCCGCTCAACTCCAGCTAGTTCTAGTTGTTCAACTAGCATTTCAGCTACTGTTGCCATCTTTTCTCCTCAAATATGTACATTAAAAATTTGTTTTCACGTTACTCCTTTATTCTTTTTATTTCTACTATTCTTTATCCACTAAATGGATAATTTTGTGCTTCCCCCTTCAGATAAAAGGTGAGGTAGTTTTATTTTTTCGGCATAGAATAAGGTTGTGGGGAATAGAAAATCAATTTCAGAAAGTACTCCGGCTTTACGCGAATTATCTGCTTTAGGAGTTGGGTACCGTCTTTTTTCATATTCTCATTCGGAGCACATGGATGATGGTTATGCCTTAGACACCGCAAATGTTTTAGGAGTCGAACCGGAACGTATTTTTAAAACTTTAATGGCACAGGCAGATAAAGAGATAGTCTGTGCATTGGTCCCAGCTAGCAAACGGCTTAGTTTTAAGCTGTTATCTAAAGCGGTGGGAGCAAAAAAATCACACCTTCTGGACCCATGCGTAGCAGAACGTGTAACAGGCTACGTAACCGGGGGAATTTCTCCATTTGGGCAACGCCACGCACACCGAATTTTTGTTGATGATTCAGCGTTACTTTATGAAAGTATTTTAGTTTCTGGTGGGAAACGCTCTTTATCTTTGGAAATATCCCCTGATTCTCTGGGAAAAGCTAAGACCGCTGTTTTTCTACCTTTAGCTGAGGGGTAGGTCTATTTTAGGAAATAGTTTTTCTTGTTGCTTCTTTCTTTAAGAAAATAAGGGGGGGGCGCAAAGTCTCCTTTGCGCCCCCCTTAAATGATTTATTTCATGCCATAGCGTTCTAGCTCTTCCTCGATGATAGATTCATCAAGTTTCACAAAAATAGGTTTAGGCTTGGCAACGGGAGTTCCTATCTTAATTTCCCTTGGAGCCCACTGGGGAACTTTAGTGTAGTCACCAGTGATGATTGGGTAATCTAAATCGCTCCCGTCTTCACGTTTGATGTCTAGGTCTATAACTTCTTCAATTCTTGGCATAGGGGCGACGTTCCCTTCACCACCAAAGACCTGGTCAACTTTGTTTGCCGCAAAAGGTAGGAACGGGCTAAGTAGTAGGTTCAGGTTAACAACTGCCTGTGCGAGAGTATGTAAAACGGTAGCTAGACGTTCACGTTGGTCCTCACCTTTCATCTTGAATGGTTCAGTTACTGTTACGTACTTGTTAGCGTCCCCCACCAGCTTCATAGCGTGCGCAATGGCAGCCTTTTGACGGTGATGTTCAATGAGATTTCCAATTTCTACGAACCCGTCCTCGATTGCTTTAAGCAGTTCTCGGTCGATTTCTTCAAGTTCTCCCGGCTGAGGAATCTCTCCAAAGTTTTTCGCAATCATTGCGCCGGTACGGTTGATTAGGTTTCCCCACCCGGCCACGAGCTCGGAGTTAGTCCTGCGGACAAATTCTGCCCAGGTGAAGTCAGCATCCGAGTTTTCGGGACCTGCCGCGCTAATAAAGTAGCGCAGAGCGTCAGCCTGGTAGCGCGAAAGCATATCACGAACGTAGATAACGATTCCCCGGGAAGAAGCAAATTTCTTGCCTTCCATGGTAAGGAATTCGGAGGATACAACCTCTGTCGGCAGGTTTAGTTTTCCAAAAGTTCCAGGTTCCCCACCCTTGTCACCCATGCCGTTGTATCCAATCATTTCGGCGGGCCAAATCTGGGAGTGGAAGACGATATTATCTTTACCCATAAAGTAATAGCTGAGAGCTTCTGGATCGTTCCACCATTTACGCCAGGCCTCGGGGTCGCCACTACGACGTGCCCATTCAATCGAGGCTGATAGGTATCCGATTACTGCGTCAAACCATACGTAGAGACGCTTGCCGGGTTGGTCTTCCCAACCGGGTACTGGGATTCCCCAGTCAATATCGCGGGTCATTGCACGGGGGCGAATATCTTCGAGGAAGTTCTTGGAGAACTTGATAACGTTTGGTCGCCAAGTACCCGATTCTTCGCGCTCGTCCAGCCAGCGACTCAACGCACCGGCGAGTGCTGGTAGGTCAAGGAAGTAGTGGTCTGTTTCGATAAATTTGGGGGTTTCCCCGTTTATCCGAGAAACGGGGTTTATTAGGTCTGTGGGATCAAGCTGGTTACCACAGCTGTCACACTGGTCTCCACGAGCTGAGGGATCACCACAGATGGGGCAGGTTCCTTCAATGTAGCGGTCGGGTAAGGTACGTCCGGTGGAGGGAGAAATTGCTCCGCGGGTAGTTTGTACCAGCATGTACCCGTTATCACGGACTACCTCAAACATGGACTGTACGGTGTGGTAGTGATTTCCGGTGGTGGTACGGGTGAATAGATCGTAGGAAAGCCCGAGCTGGACCAGGTCTTCAACAATTAGTCGGTTATTTTTGTCCGCAAGTTCGCGGGCGGTCATTCCAGCTTCGTCTGCAGCCACCAGGATGGGGGTTCCGTGTTCGTCAGTTCCGGAAACCATGAGAACGTCGTGTCCGGCCATTCGCATGTAACGGGAAAAAACATCAGAGGGGACACCGAAACCGGCAACGTGGCCGATGTGGCGGGGGCCGTTCGCGTACGGCCAGGCAACTGCAGACAAAATAGTACTCATAGTATCTAGTTTACGCGTTGTGCCCCGGTTGCTTCCATTGCAGTGAAAGTTGGGTTAGTTTTCTCCCGCGCGGGCTTTTAGAGCAGCGGAATATAGTTCGTTTTTACGCAGTCCGGTACTCTCCGCTACGTGTGCGGCGGCGGCTTTTAACTTTAGGCCGCTCTCCGCTAGGGATAGAACTGCATCGATGTGGTCTTCTATTTTTTCGGGTTCGGGGTTTGCTCCTTGAATAACGAGGCATATTTCCCCGAGTACCCCTTGAGATGTTTTGTCGATAAGTTCCTTTATCGTTCCGCGGAGGACTTCTTCGTGTGTTTTGGTAAGTTCCCGGCAGAGGGCGGCAGGGCGCTGCGGACCTAGAACATCTGCCATTACTTTCAGGGAATCGTGGACACGACGCGGAGAATCAAAGTAGACAAGTGTGCGTTTGTCCTTTGCTACTTCCTGCAGTTGTTTTATTCGTTGGCCATCTTTACGGGCGAGGAATCCTTCGAAGGTGAAGCGATCAGTTGGAAGACCGCTGATAGCAAGTGCGGTGAGAACTGCAGAGGGCCCCGGTATTACTGTTACGGGTACTTTTTTTTGAATTGCGGTTTGTACTAGGCGATATCCTGGATCGGAGACTGAAGGCATTCCAGCATCTGAGATAACTAGGATTGATTTCCCGCTTTGGGCGGCAAGAATTATTTCTTGAGCTTTAATTGCTTCATTATGTTCATGCAGTGAAATCAGTTTTCCGCCTATATTTAGTTCTAATCGCTGCGCTAGGTTTAATGCGCGACGGGTATCTTCTGCCGCAATAATATCGGCTTGAACGAGGGCGCTCCTTAACTTGGGACTCGCATCATTAGGGTCCCCAATTGGAGTTCCGGCTAAAGTAATTGTCCCCGCGGCAATTTTCCAGGTGTTTTCTGTTTCAGTCATGATTTTTAATCATAGCGTTTTCCCTCTGTTGCTTCTTGCTTTTGTATTTTTCTCGCTGTGTAAACTTTTCTCGCTATGCGAGGCTTGTAGGAAAAGGAATTTTCTGTACTTGCAAATCATTGGAGTGCTTACGGTTAGCTTTCAGGGCCCAAAGAATACAGACTAAGTCAATAATTTCTTGGGCGAGGGCGCCGATTATTGTGGGCATTATTCCAGTTGCTCCGATAAACATTAGGAATACGGAAAGACCTATACCAATACCAATAGCTTCTTTAGCTACTCGCATAGTTTCTTTTCCAATTTGTAGAGCATGCACAACTGAAAAAAGGTTATCGTTCATAATTACGACATCTGCAGATTCCGCTGCTGCTGCGACCCCTGATTGTCCGAGTGCAATTCCGACTTCGGCAGCAGCGAGTACAGGAGCGTCGTTTAGACCATCACCGATAAATAGCGTGGGAGATTTAAGATTCTGTAATTGCTTTACTTTACCCGCGGGAGTTAGCTCAGCGCGTATGTCTTTAATTCCAATTTCTGCTGCAATCTCACGTGCATTTTCAAGCCTGTCGCCAGTTAGCATAGTAAGATTTTCAATTTCCATAGCTTTTAAGTAAGTAAGTGTTTGAGTTGTTTCTCTACGGGTTTCATCCTGTAGTTTTATGATTCCAAGGAATTGGCCTCCACAGGAAATACCTACTTGAATCTGAGAATATTGCTCCGCTGTCGGAAGGTTTTGGGGAGAAGAAATTTCTTTTTTAACCCACTGTGGTCTACCTACTCGAATTACTTGCGAGTATTTTTCTATTACACCGCTCATTCCGGAGCCCGGAAGTTCTCTTATGGTTTTAGCGGGTAATGGTTTTATCCCACTATTTTTAGCTGCTTGAGTGATTGCTTTTGCTAGGGGGTGTTTGGAATAGGCCTCTATTGAAGCAGCTATTTGTAGCAGTTGCCTTTCCGTTGTTACAAATTTATTTTCTTCAAGTTTTATTTCAGTGATAAAAGGTTTTCCATAGGTTAGAGTTCCTGTTTTATCAAAGGCAATACTGGAAATCTTTGAGAGTTTTTCTAAGGTCCCGGAGTCTTTAACTATGATTCCTTTTCCCGCGGCACGGTTCATTCCTGCCAGAAAGGCTACAGGTGCAGCTAAGAGAAGTGGGCAAGGTGTTGCTACTACAAGTACTTGAGCGGCACGTATTGGCTCCCCCGTTACTAGCCAAACGGCTCCTGCAAGAAGGAGAGAATAAATAGTAAAAGGGACAGATACTCGATCGGCTAAACGCACCACAGGTGCTTTTGACTCTTGTGCAGCTTTGACCATCCGAACGATGCTTTGGTATTGCGAATGTCTAGCGAGGGCCGTCGCTTCAAGTTTTATTACAGAAGTTGTATTAACAGTCCCAGATTTTAGTTCGTCTCCCATATTGTGAGTGACGGGAAATGTTTCTCCAGTTAGTGACGATTCGTCTATCACCGCTTGTGGGCTACGTAAGATTCCATCTATGGGGATTAGTTCTCCAGGAAGAACGATAAGGGTTTGTCCAATTTCTACTTTATCTACCGGGATAGTTCGATAGCTTTTTCCCTGAGGTACATGAGCGTTTTTAGGGGCTCCTTCAAGAAGTGAAGTTAGTTCACGTTGGGCTCGCCGGGCCACATACTCTTCCAGCGCTTCTCCGCCGGAGAGCATTAAACAGACTACTAAGGCAGCCCAGTATTGGGAAACTGCGGTAGTTACACAAATTGCTACTATCGCAAGTAGGTCAATTCCTATAGCGCCACTTAGGAGCTCTTTTATCATTCCCCAGAATAGTAAAGCGGCGATAAGTAAGGCAATTAAAGTGGCAGGAAATTGTACATTGTACCCAAGTTGAGAAAGAGGTATCAGGATTAGAAAAGTAAATAGAATGAATCCTAATTTTGGGTAAGTTTTAAGTGTTTTAAAAAAGTGTTTCACACTTGCCAGTATTCACACTTTTCGTTGATATTTCAACGAAGTTTAGCCTTATCTAAAATAGGAAAGCCTAATCTTTGGTGATTTTTTAGAAAGGCTTTGAGAAATATTTTTATAGTCTTTTTGGCTAATAAGACGAAGAAATTTTGGGTTTTAGAGGTTTCTGTACACTGTTGTTGTCAGGCGCTTCTCACGCCCTAAACCCCACTACACGTGCTCTATACATGGTCTTGTTGTGCTGGTTTGCGTGTGTGTTAAATAGATATACAAATTATAGAAAGAGCGTGTGATCATAAAGAAAAATTAATTATTCTATCTTCTTCACGATCACACGCTCTTATCTTATTCAAAT
>JAHUUJ010000008.1 GCA_019218365.1 Actinomycetaceae bacterium TAE3-ERU4
TATAGAAAGAGCGTGTGATCATAAAGAAAAATTAATTATTCTATCTTCTTCACGATCACACGCTCTTATCTTATTCAAATATAATTGTGGCGGCGTCCTACTCTCCCACACCCTAGCGAGTGCAGTACCATCGGCGCTGGCAGGCTTAGCTTCCGGGTTCGGAAAGGAGCCGGGCGTTTCCCTGCCGCTATGACCACCACAAAACTCAATAAACCAACGAACCAAACAACCCCAAACCCCAAAAAGGGAAAGGAACCATTTAACTCCAAACAGGAGCGGGTTGGTCGTTAACCATACAGTGGACGCAAACAAAACTCAAAACATCTCATTCATAACAACACCAAACACCCAAACCAAAAGTAAGGGAAAAAACATCTGACGTAAACAATTCCTTGCTCATGCCACACACAAAACGTGTGCTAGTTATTGTTAGTTGTCGGCTAATTAGTACCGGTCAGCTTGACTGAACATCTTACGATGCTTCCACGCCCGGCCTATCAACCCCATAATCTATAGGGAGCCTCAAAAGAAACCTCATCTTGAAGCAGGCTTCCCGCTTAGATGCTTTCAGCGGTTATCCTTCCCGAACGTAGCCAACCAGCCATGCACCTGGCGGTACAACTGGCACACCAGAGGTTCGTCCGTCCCGGTCCTCTCGTACTAGGGACAGGCCTTCTCAAGTTTCACACGCGCGCAGCGGATAGGGACCGAACTGTCTCACGACGTTCTAAACCCAGCTCGCGTACCGCTTTAATGGGCGAACAGCCCAACCCTTGGGACCTACTCCAGCCCCAGGATGCGACGAGCCGACATCGAGGTGCCAAACCATGCCGTCGATATGGACTCTTGGGCAAGATCAGCCTGTTATCCCCGGGGTACCTTTTATCCGTTGAGCGACAACGCTTCCACAAGCCATTGCCGGATCACTAGTTCCTGCTTTCGCACCTGCTCGACCTGTCAGTCTCACAGTCAAGCTCCCTTGTGCACTTACACTCGACACCTGATTACCAACCAGGATGAGGGAACCTTTGAGCGCCTCCGTTACATTTTAGGAGGCAACCGCCCCAGTTAAACTACCCACCAGGCACTGTCCCTGATCCGGATTACGGACCGAGGTTAAGGAGCGCACTTAAACCAGAGTGGTATTTCAACGACGACTCCACACCCACTAGCGTGAATGCTTCACAGTCTCCCACCTATCCTACACAAGTCCAAGCGAACACCAATACCAAGCTATAGTAAAGGTCCCGGGGTCTTTCCGTCCTGCTGCGCGTAACGAGCATCTTTACTCGTAATGCAATTTCGCCGAGTTCATGGTTGAGACAGCAGAGAAGTCGTTACGCCATTCGTGCAGGTCGGAACTTACCCGACAAGGAATTTCGCTACCTTAGGATGGTTATAGTTACCACCGCCGTTTACTGGGGCTTAAATTCACAGCTTCACACCAAAAAGGCGCTAACCGCTCCTCTTAACCTTCCAGCACCGGGCAGGCGTCAGTGCGTATACATCGACTTGCGTCTTCGCACGCACCTGTGTTTTTAGTAAACAGTCGCTTCTCTCAATTCTCTGCGACCACCACCAGCACAAAAAAAATTGCACCAGTATGGTCCCCCTTCTCCCGAAGTTACGGGGGCATTTTGCCGAGTTCCTTAACCATGATTCTCTCGATCGCCTCGGTATACTCTACCTGACTACCTGTGTCGGTTTGGGGTACGGGCGGCAATGAACCTCACGTCGAGGCTTTTCTAGGCACCACAGGATCACCCACTTCCACAAAAAAGTGTCATCATCAACCCTCACCCTTAACGTCCCCCGGATTTACCTAGGAAACGGGCTGCGGTCTTAAACGTACAAAACCATCTGTACGCGGCGGCTACCACTGTGCGTCACCCCTGTTAATACGCTTACCTACTACATGCCAGGTCCCAACAAAAACCAAACCCAACAAACCCAAAGGCCTGAAAAATCCAGCTAATGGAGGTTAGTAAACACGATTCAGTACTTGGCGGTTCAAAGCCGGTACCAGAATATAAACTGGTTATCCATCGACTACGCCTGTCGGCCTCGCCTTAGGTCCCGACTAACCCAGGGAAGATTAGCTTAACCCTGGAACCCTTAGTCAATCAGCGGACAAGTTTTCCACTTGTCATTCGCTACTCATGCCTGCATTCTCACTCCCATGCCATCCACCCAGGTTCACACCAAAGCTTCACACAACATGGGACGCTCCCCTACCCACCACAACACCTGAACAACCAAAAAGGAAGCTAGGCAAACGTTGTAGTGCCACGGTTTCGGCGGTGTACTTGAGCCCCGCTACATTGTCGGCGCGGAATCACTTGACCAGTGAGCTATTACGCACTCTTTCAAGGATGGCTGCTTCTAAGCCAACCTCCTGGTTGTCTGAGCAACTCCACATCCTTTCCCACTTAGCACACGCTTAGGGGCCTTAACCGATGGTCTGGGCTGTTTCCCTCTCGACTACGAAGCTTATCCCCCGCAGTCTCACTGCCACGCTCTAACTTACCGGCATTCGGAGTTTGGCAGATCTCAGTAACCTGTGAGGGCCCATTGACCAACCAGTAGCTCTACCTCCGGCAAGAAACACGCGACGCTGCACCTAAATGCATTTCGGGGAGAACCAGCTATCACGGAGTTTGATTGGCCTTTCACCCCTACCCACAGCTCATCCCCCCAGTTTTCAACCTAGGTGGGTTCGGTCCTCCACGACGTCTTACCATCGCTTCAACCTGGCCATGGGTAGATCACCCCGCTTCGGGTCTAGAGCACGCGACTAAAAAACGCCATATTTCAGACTCGCTTTCGCTACGGCTACCCCACAAAGGTTAACCTCGCCACGCACCACTAACTCGCAGGCTCATTCTTCAAAAGGCACGCCATCACCCCAAAAGGCTCTGACGGCTTGTAGGCACCCGGTTTCAGGTACTATTTCACTCCCCTCCCGGGGTACTTTTCACCATTCCCTCACGGTACTATGCACTATCGGTCACCAGAAAGTATTCAGGCTTACCCAGTGGTCTGGGCAGATTCACACGAGATTTCACGGGCCCCGTGCTACTCGGGAAACACACAACACAGGCAACACTGCTACAGCTACACGACTATCACGCACTACGGTCAGCCATTCAATGCTATTCACCTACAATGTCACTTTATAACTATGCAAGGAGCCGGCAGACCCCAAAAAGCATGCCCCCACAACACCGCACACGCAACCCCTGCCGGGTAATCACACGCACACGGTTTAGCCATCATCCGCTTTCGCTCGCCACTACTAACAGAATATCTTCTCCTACGGGTACTGAGATGTTTCACTTCCCCGCGTTCCCTCCTACGCCCTATCAATTCAAACGCAGGTAACTAGACACAACTCTAGCTAGGTTTCCCCATTCGGACACCCCCGGATCAACGCTCATTCGCCAACTCCCCGAGGCTTATCGCAGGCCAACACGTCCTTCATCGGCTTCTGGTACCAAGGCATCCACCGAATGCCCTTAAAAACTAACAAACCAAACACAAACAAAAAATAAAATCACAAACAAAACAATTAAGATGCTCGCGTCCACTATACAGTTAACAAACAACCCACAAACAACCACCAAACCAACCCAAAAAAGCCAGCCCAACAGAAGTCAAACAGGGAATTA
>JAHUUJ010000009.1 GCA_019218365.1 Actinomycetaceae bacterium TAE3-ERU4
CCCACAACCCGACAGCATGCCCTTGTTCCCAATCCAAACCAAAAAAGCCCAGAAAAATAATGCCTAAAAAATCATCCCTGCTAGCAAATCAAATTTCAAAAAATAATCCAAGAAAAAAGCAAACCAAACAACCAACAACCCTCCCACAAACGCAGGAAAACAAAGCCATCAGCTGAAAAACGGTCCACCAAAAAACAATCCTTAGAAAGGAGGTGATCCAGCCGCACCTTCCGGTACGGCTACCTTGTTACGACTTCGTCCCAATCGCTAATCCCACCTTCGACCACTCCCCCCGGAAAACCGGTTAGGCCATGAGCTTCGGGTGTTACCAACTTTCGTGACGTGACGGGCGGTGTGTACAAGGCCCGAGAACGTATTCACCGCAGCATTGCTGATCTGCGATTACTAGCGACTCCGCCTTCATGAGGTCGAGTTGCAGACCTCAATCCGAACTGAGACCGGCTTTAAGGGATTAGCTCAACCTTACAGCATCGCAACCCTCTGTACCGGCCATTGTAGCATGCGTGAAGCCCAAGACATAAGGGGCATGATGATTTGACGTCATCCCCACCTTCCTCCGAGTTAACCCCGGCAGTCTCCCATGAGTCCCCACCCGAAGTGCTGGCAACATAGGACAAGGGTTGCGCTCGTTGCGGGACTTAACCCAACATCTCACGACACGAGCTGACGACAACCATGCACCACCTGTACACCAGTCCGAAGACCACCACATCTCTGCAGTGTTCCAGTGCATGTCAAGCCTTGGTAAGGTTCTTCGCGTTGCATCGAATTAATCCGCATGCTCCGCCGCTTGTGCGGGCCCCCGTCAATTCCTTTGAGTTTTAGCCTTGCGGCCGTACTCCCCAGGCGGGGCACTTAATGCGTTAGCTACGGCGCAGAAACCAAAAAAGTCCCCACACCTAGTGCCCAACGTTTACAGCGTGGACTACCAGGGTATCTAATCCTGTTCGCTCCCCACGCTTTCGCTCCTCAGCGTCAGTAATGGCCCAGAGATCCGCCTTCGCCACCGGTGTTCCTCCTGATATCTGCGCATTCCACCGCTACACCAGGAATTCCAATCTCCCCTACCACACTCAAGCCTGCCCGTACCCACCGCAAGCCAACAGTTAAGCTGCTGGATTTCACGACAGACGCGACAAACCGCCTACGAGCTCTTTACGCCCAATAATTCCGGACAACGCTTGCGCCCTACGTATTACCGCGGCTGCTGGCACGTAGTTAGCCGGCGCTTCTTCTGCAAGTACCGTCAAACAACCCAAAGATTGCCCTGCGTCCTTACTGAAAGAGGTTTACAACCCGAAGGCCGTCATCCCTCACGCGGCGTCGCTGCATCAGGCTTTCGCCCATTGTGCAATATTCCCCACTGCTGCCTCCCGTAGGAGTCTGGGCCGTATCTCAGTCCCAGTGTGACCGGTCACCCTCTCAGGCCGGCTACCCGTCAAAGCCTTGGTAGGCCATCACCCCACCAACAAGCTGATAGGCCGCGAGCCCATCCCCCACCAGAAAAACCTTTCCACACACAACCATGCGACCATGTGTGAATATCCAGTATTAGACACCGTTTCCAATGCTTATCCCAAAGAAGGGGGCAGGTTACTCACGTGTTACTCACCCGTTCGCCACTAATCCACGGTACAAAAGCACCGCATCATCGTTCGACTTGCATGTGTTAAGCACGCCGCCAGCGTTCGTCCTGAGCCAGGATCAAACTCTCCGAACAAAAAACAATACAAAAAATATCATTTCCCATAAACAGAAAGAAAAAACACAACCAACCCAAAAACAGGCCAGCCATGCCAATCCCAACCAAAAAACAAAAAAACTAACAAAAACAAAAAAATAAACAAAACATAAAGAACAAAAACACACTATCGAGTTATCAAACAACACCCTCCACAACCACCAAAAAACCAGAAAACCCAGCAAATCAGCAGAAGGAAAA